>NZ_JAEKPD010000016.1 GCF_016412875.1 Palleronia pontilimi
TGCTCGCGCGTCTGGGGCATGGGGCCGTCGGCGGCGTTCACGACCAGGATCGCGCCGTCCATCTGCGCCGCACCGGTGATCATGTTCTTGACGTAGTCGGCGTGGCCGGGGCAGTCCACGTGGGCGTAGTGGCGGGCCTCGGTCTCGTATTCCACGTGGGCGGTCGAGATCGTGATGCCGCGGGCCTTTTCTTCCGGAGCGCCGTCGAGCTGGTCGTAGGCCTTGAAGTCCCCGAACTACTTGGTGATCGCCGCCGTCAGCGTCGTCGTGCCGTGGTCCACGTGACCGATCGTGCCGATGTTCACATGCGGCTTGTTGCGTTCAAACTTTGCCTTCGCCATGGGATGGCTCCTTCTTTTGTCAGTTGGGCGGCGGGGTAGACCCCGCCCTACGGGGGGTGGGTAGGGCGGGGTTCACCCCGCCATCCCGATCAAGCGAATTTGCTTTGGATCTCTTCCGAGATGTTCTGGGGAACGGCCTCGTAGTGATCGAATTGCATGGTAAACTGGGCCCGGCCCGACGACATCGACCGCAGCGTGTTGATGTAGCCGAACATGTTGGCCAGCGGCACGAACGCGTCGATGGCGATTGCGATGCCGCGGGGCTCTTGCCCCTGCACCTGGCCGCGACGGGAGGTCAGGTCACCGATGATGTTGCCGGTGTATTCCTCGGGCGTCACCACCTCGACCTTCATGATCGGCTCGAGCAGCTTGGCGCCGGCCTTCTTCATGCCTTCGCGCATGCCCATCCGGGCCGCGATTTCGAACGCCAGCACCGACGAGTCCACGTCGTGGAACTTGCCGTCCACCAGCGCCACCTTGAAGTCGATGACCGGGAAGCCGGCCAGCGGACCGGAATCCATGACCGAGTGGATGCCCTTTTCGACGCCGGGGATGTATTCCTTCGGCACCGAACCACCGACGATGCGGGACTCGAACGAGAAGCCTTCGCCCGGCTCTGTCGGCGAGATGATCATCTTCACCTCGGCGAACTGACCCGATCCACCCGACTGCTTCTTGTGGGTGTAGGTGATCTCGGCTTCGCGCGACACGGTCTCGCGATAGGCCACCTGCGGCGCACCGATATTGGCTTCGACCTTGAATTCGCGCTTCAGGCGGTCGACCAGGATATCCAGGTGAAGTTCGCCCATGCCCTTCATGATGGTCTGACCGGACTCGAGGTCCGTTTCCACGCGGAAGGACGGATCCTCGGCGGCCAGGCGCTGAAGTCCGGTGGACATCTTTTCCTGGTCGGCCTTGGTCTTGGGCTCGACCGCGATTTCGATCACGGGATCGGGGAAGGTCATCGTTTCCAGCACGACCTGGTCGTTGATCGCCGACAGCGTGTCGCCGGTCGTCGTGTCCTTCAGACCGGCCAGGGCGATGATGTCGCCCGCGAAGGCTTCGGTGATTTCCTCGCGGTTGTTCGAGTGCATCATCATCATCCGACCGACGCGCTCTTTCTTGCCCTTCGTCGTGTTCTGCAGGGTGTCGCCCTTGTTCAGAACGCCCGAATAGACGCGGGTGAAGGTCAGCGAGCCCACGAACGGGTCGTTCATGATCTTGAACGCCAGGCCGGCGAACGGCATCTCGTCATCCGCGCGACGGGGAATGTTGCGGGTTTCGGTTTCGTCACCCGGGCGGAAGCCCATGTAGTCGACCACGTCCATCGGCGACGGCAGATAGTCGATGACCGCGTTCAGCAGGGGCTGGACGCCCTTGTTTTTGAACGCCGAGCCGCCCAGAACCGGCACGAAGGACAGCGACAGGGTGCCCTTGCGCAGCAGCTTGCGCAGGGTGTCGACGTCGGGCTCGGCCGCGTCCATCAGGTACGCTTCCGTGGCGTCGTCGTCCATTTCGACGGCGGCTTCGATCATCTTGCCGCGCCATTCGTCGGCCATGGCCTTCAGGCTGTCGCGGATCGGCTTCTTGACCCAGGACGCGCCCAGGTCTTCGCCTTCCCAGACCCATTCTTCCATGGTCACGAGGTCGATCAGGCCTTCCAGCTCGTTCTCGGCACCGATGGGCAGACCGACGGGCACGGCGCGGGCGCCGGTGCGATCCTCGATCATGCGGACGCAGTTGAAGAAGTCGGCGCCGATCTTGTCCATCTTGTTGACGAACACGATGCGCGGCACCTTGTAGCGGTCGGCCTGGCGCCACACCGTTTCGGTCTGGGGCTCGACACCGGCATTGGCGTCGAGCACGCAGACGGCACCGTCGAGCACGGCCAGCGACCGCTCGACTTCGATGGTGAAGTCCACGTGGCCGGGCGTGTCGATGATGTTCATCCGGTACTTGGTGTCGGACGTGCCGTCTTCGGTGGGCTCTTCCTGGCGCTGCCAGAAGGTCGTGGTGGCAGCCGAGGTGATCGTGATGCCCCGCTCCTGCTCCTGCTCCATCCAGTCCATGGTCGCCGCGCCATCGTGCACTTCGCCGATGTTGTGGGACTTGCCGGTGTAAAACAGGATCCGCTCGCTGCAGGTGGTCTTGCCTGCGTCGATATGGGCCATGATGCCGAAGTTGCGGTAACGCTGGAGAGGATAGTCGCGGGCCATAGGATACGTCCTTGGAATTTTACGAGAATGCTGGCGGCGGGGGAGGCCCCGCCCGAGTTACCAGCGGTAGTGGCTGAACGCCTTGTTGGCGTCGGCCATCTTGTGGGTGTCTTCGCGCTTCTTCACCGCCGAGCCACGACCCTGGACCGCATCGACCAGCTCACCGGCCAGACGCTCTTCCATGGTGTTCTCGTTGCGGGCGCGGCAGGCGTTGATCAGCCAGCGGATCGCCAGGGCTTCCCGACGCTCGGGGCGCACTTCGACGGGCACCTGGTAGGTGGCACCACCGACGCGGCGCGACCGGACTTCGACCGACGGCTTGATGTTGTCCAGGCTCTCGTGGAACACTTCCACGGGGCTTTTCTTCAGCTTGCCCTCGACCCGATCGAACGCGTTGTAGACGATGCGCTCGGCAACGGCTTTCTTGCCGTCGACCATCAGGTTGTTCATGAATTTGGTCAAAACCTTATCGCCATACTTGGCGTCGGGCAGGACTTCGCGCTTTTCGGCGGCGTGACGACGGGACATCTGTTGATCCTCTTACTTCGGACGCTTGGCGCCGTATTTCGAACGGCGCTGCTTGCGGTCTTTGACGCCCTGGGTATCCAGAACACCGCGCAGAATGTGGTAACGCACGCCGGGAAGGTCCTTCACACGACCACCGCGGATCAGCACGACCGAGTGCTCCTGCAGGTTGTGCGATTCGCCCGGGATGTAGCTGATGACCTCGAAGCCATTGGTCAGGCGCACTTTGGCGACCTTCCGCATGGCCGAGTTCGGCTTCTTCGGCGTTGTGGTATAGACACGCGTGCAGACGCCCCGCTTCTGGGGGCAACCTTCCAGGTGCAGCGACTTGGAGCGTTTGACTTTCGGCTGCCGCGGCTTGCGGATCAGCTGTTGGATCGTTGGCATTCCGGTTACATTCCTCGGTGTTGCAACATCGTTTCGTCTTTGGGACGCGCGCATCCCGGTTCATCTCGTCAAAGCGCCTCGCGCGTCCGCAAAACGCAAACACCGCAGCGGGCGGGGCCCCTTGCGGTGGGTATCCAGAGGATCGGGGCAACCAGGGCCCGGATCGTGACCACTTCCATCAATTTAAACACTGGCCCGGGAAAGATCCCGGTCGCGCAGTTGGGGCCGTATAAGGCCCGAGTCGGGGGGTGTCAACAGGCCCGCCCCGGCGACACGGGCAGTGGACGATACGGCGCGTTCCGAGCGATTAACCATAAATTTGTCACAAATGCCATCTAACCCCGTCCCGGCATCCGAACCGTCCGGGCGGACCCCATGGCCGACACGCTTAACGGCATCTTTTTCAGCGAGATCCTGGCCGACAACGCGGGATCGAGCGCCATCGATATCGATGGCGACAATCGTCGTGACAAGTCCGACGAGTTCGTCGAGCTGACCAACAGCAGGGACCAGGCCCAAAGCCTGGACGGCTTGCAGGTCTGGTCGGAGAAAAACGGCCTGCTTTATACCTTCGGCCCGGGCGACAGCATCGCCGCGGGCGGCACCGCAGTGATCGTGGGCGATTACGCGGGCACCCCGCCGCCGGGCTATTATGACGCAGGGATCGGACGAAACGGCAACTTCCTGCCGGACGGCGAGAACACGAAGTTCGACACCCTGTTCCTGCTGGACACCACGGCAAACCCGCCGACCTATATCGCCCTCAGCTACGGCGACCCGCCGCGCGCGCCCACCCTGCCGGATGGCTTCCCCACCGACGCGGTGCAGCGGGGCGGCGGTGAAGCCGTCAGTTCCAACGCGCCGAACGGTACGTCGATCCTGCGCGACGCGAACGGCACGCTGGTCGAAGGCGCGCCCGACCCCGGTGCGCCCGGCACGCTGTGCCTGACCGGCGACGCGCTGGTCGCGACGTTGCGGGGACCGCGCCGGGCCGACACGCTGGCGCCCGGCGACATGGTCATCTGCGCGCAGGACGGCCGCGCCCGCCCGCTGCGGGCCATAGGGATGCAAAGGCTGTCGCGCCGGATTCTGCGCGCGGCACCGCATCTTCGCCCGGTCCGCGTCGAATGCCCGGACGGGGCGGGGTCGGTGGAGCTGTCGCCCAGCCACCGCGTTCGCATCCAGTCGGCCTGGACCGACCTGATGTTCGGCGGGCCGGTGCTGGTCGCGGCGAAATGGCTGCTTGGAACCCGCATGGGCCATCCGACCGACGGTCGGCGCGGCGTGACCTACGTCCACCTGCTGTTCGACGACCACGTGATCCTGCGCGCGAACGGGATCGCGGTGGAAAGCCTGTTCCTGGGGGATGTCGCAAGCGGATGGATCGACGCGTGCCGTGCGGCCCGGACCTGGCGCGAAATCGGCCGGGCAATGACCGCCGGGCTGCGGCACGCCAAGACCGCCCTGCCCTGCCTGCGCCAGTTCGAGGCGCAGGCGCTGTTCTCATTGGACGCCCGCTTCGCGCAAGCGCCGGTCCGCACCCCGGTCGCCGCCTGAGCGGCAGCCGGGATGCGCAAGGCGTCAGGCGACGGCCATCGCTTCTTCGCCGTCTTCGTCCCACTTGGCCTTCTCGGCCTCGGTGGCCTTGGGCGAGAACATGCCCGTCCAGGCATAGAAGATACCGATCACCGGCGACATCCAGCAGGCGATGGCCAGCGGGATATAGAGCAGGTTGGTCAGGTCGCCGCCCATGATCCCCAGGCCGAGGGCCGAGATCACGAAGGCGCCGCCCGCGTTCCACGGGATCAGCGGCGAGATCAGCGTGCCGCCTTCCTCGATCCCGCGCGCAAGGTTCAGGGTGCTGTATCCCATGCCGCGGTAGATCGGCGAATACATCCGGCCCGGCAGCGCGATGGACAGGTACGGATCGCCCGCGACCACGTTGGTCGCCGCCGCCGTCAGCGTGGCCGAGGTCTGGATGCCCGCGAAGGATTTAACGTTCTCGATGATCTTGTCGATCACCGCCTCCAGGCAGCGGGTCCGCTCGAGCGCCCCGCCAAAGCCCAGCGCCAGCAGGATCAGCGAGATCGTCCACATCATGGACTGCACGCCGCCGCGGTTCAGCAGGCTGTCGATCTCGGACACGCCGGTCTCGATCGAGAAGCCCGAGTTGGCGTAGGCGAAGACCGCCTTCAGGCCTTCCTGCTGGAACAGGATCGCCATCAGGCCACCCGCCAGCACACCCGCGAAGAGCGACGGGATCGGCGGGTTCTTGGTCACGGCCAGGCCGATGACCAGCAGCGCGGGCAGCAGCAGCCAGGGCGAGATCCAGAAGGTTTCGTCCAGCGCGGTGGTGATGGCGTTGATCTGCTCGAACGATCCGCCATCGGGCGCGATCAGCGTGAAGCCGGCGACGATATAGACCGCCAGCGCGATCAGCATGGCGGGCACGGTCGTCGGCATCATGTTCTTGATGTGGTCGAAGACGTTGGTGCCCGTCACCGCCGGGGCCAGGTTGGTGGTGTCCGACAGCGGGGAGATCTTGTCGCCGAAGAAGGCCCCCGACACGACGGCACCGGCCGTCCAGTAGGCGGGCACGTCGAAGCCCGCGCCGATCCCCATCAGGGCAAGGCCCACCGTGCCCACGGTGCCCCAGCTGGTGCCCAGCGACACCGACACGATGGAACACAGGATCATGCCCGCGGCCAGGAAGATCGACGGGTTCAGCACCAGCAGACCGTAATAGATCAGCGTGGGCACGGTGCCCGAGGCGATCCAGACGCCGATGATCATGCCCACCACGATCAGCACCGACACCGATGGCAGCGAAATGCGGATGACGTGGAACAGCCCTTCTTCGATGCTTTCCCAATCGTGTCCCAGGTAAAGCCCGAGCAGACCGGTGATCGCGATGCCGATGGCCAGCGGGATGTGCGGCACGAAGTTGCCGAAATAAAAGAGCTGTAGCGCAAGAATGCCCAGCGTCAGGACGATCGGCACAAGCGCCAGTCCCAGGCTGGGTTTGCGGAATTCCTTCTTAGACATGTCGTGCTCCCTGTTCTGTTGGTCGGTCGATCCGGGATAATCGGCACCCCGATGGCAGATCCGTCGGCGGATAAGGGCCAGCCGCGTCGCGGCGAATCCCAGTTCCCGGATGGAATCCTTTAACCGGTCACCTTTCCTTGATCAGGAAAACTGGAGCGATCCGCCGCACAATCAAGCCGAGACCCCCCAAACGCGAAAACGCCCCCGGCTCTGCGGGGGCGTTTCCAAGGCATCTGCTCAATTTTTGAGCGACTATTCTTCGCGGCTCTCCGGCGTTTCGACCACGTCGGCCATCGGGGCTTCTTCCGGCGCGGCCAGGGCGGC
Organism: Palleronia pontilimi; assembly: GCF_016412875.1. Lineage (GTDB taxonomy): Bacteria > Pseudomonadota > Alphaproteobacteria > Rhodobacterales > Rhodobacteraceae > Palleronia > Palleronia pontilimi. The sequence goes on from NZ_JAEKPD010000016.1 coordinate 6,839, forward strand.
GGCGGCTTCGGCTTCCTTCTGGGCGGCCTTCAGCACCTTCAGGTCCCGCTCGGCGGCGATCTTGCGCACCTGTTGGGTGGCCCCGCCGGTACCCGCCGGGATCAGGCGGCCGACGATGACGTTCTCTTTCAGGCCCACCAGCTTGTCGCGCTTGCCCTGGACGGATGCCTCGGTCAGCACGCGGGTGGTTTCCTGGAAGGACGCCGCCGAGATGAAGCTGCGGGTCTGCAGCGACGCCTTGGTGATGCCCAGCAGAATCGGTTCGCCCTGTGCCGGACGGCCGCCCTTCTTGATCGCCTTCTCGTTGGCCTCGTCGAACTCGGCCTTGTCCACGTGTTCGCCCTTCAGCAGCGTGGTCTCGCCGCTGTCCTGGATCTCCCACTTCTGGAGCATCTGGCGGACGATGACCTCGATGTGCTTGTCGTTGATCTTCACACCTTGCAGTCGGTACACGTCCTGCACCTCGTCGATCATGTAATCGGCCAGCGCTTCCACACCCAGGATCGACAGGATGTCATGGGGGGCGGGGTTGCCATCCATGATGTAGTCGCCCTTCTGCACGAAGTCGCCTTCCTGCACCGGGATGTGCTTACCCTTGGGCACCATGTACTCGATCGGCTCGGCGTCTTCCTCGGCCGGGACGATGGCGATGCGACGCTTGTTCTTGTAGTCGCGCCCGAACTTCACGTAGCCATCCGCCTCGGCGATGATGGCGTGATCCTTCGGACGACGGGCCTCGAACAGCTCGGCCACACGCGGCAGACCGCCGGTGATGTCCTTCGTCTTGGCGCCTTCGCGCGGGATACGCGCGACCACGTCGCCTGCCTTGACCTCGGATCCCTCCTCGATCGACAGAACCGCCTCGACCGACATGGGATAGGTCACCGGGTTGCCCGCGTCGTTGCGGACCGGCTCGCCATCTTCGCCGACGATGATGATCTCGGGCTTGAGATCGCCGCCCTTGGGCACCGAACGCCAATCGGTGACGATCTTCTGCGTCATGCCCGTCGCATCGTCCGTCTCGTCGCGCACCGAGATACCGGTGACCAGGTCCACGAACTTCGCGGTGCCGGCCTTTTCGGCGATGATCGGCAGGGTGTAGGGATCCCATTCGAACAGCTTGTCGCCGCGCGCGATCTTGGCGCCGTCTTCCACGTGCAACGTGGTGCCGTAGCCCAGCTTGAAGCTGGCCCGCTCGACGCCGTTCTCGTCCACGATGGCGAGCGACATGTTGCGGCCCATGACGATGACCTGGCCGGACTCGTTCTTCAGGGTCTGGGCGTTGCGGTATTCGGCCACGCCTTCCTGTCCGGCTTCCTGGAACGACTGCTGGCCACCTTGTGCAACGCCGCCGATGTGGAAGGTCCGCATGGTCAGCTGGGTGCCCGGCTCGCCGATGGATTGCGCCGCGATGATGCCCACGGCTTCGCCCTGGTTCACCATCGTGCCGCGCGCCAGGTCACGACCGTAGCACATGGCGCAGACGCCTTCCTCGGCCTCGCAGGTCAGGGGCGAGCGCAGGCGCGCTTCGGCCAGACCGCTTTCCTCGACCATGTCGGCCTTGCGCTCGTCGATCAGCTCGCCTTCGGCGACCATGACCTCGTCGGTGCCGGGACGCAGCAGGTCTTCGGCCGCGACGCGACCCAGGACCCGTTCGCCGAGGGACGCCACGACTTCACCGTCGTTGACGGCGGCCTTGGCGGTCACGGCACGCTCGGTCCCGCAATCGTGCATGCGAACGATGCAGTCCTGCGCCACGTCCACCAGGCGACGCGTCAGGTAGCCCGAGTTGGCGGTCTTGAGCGCGGTGTCCGACAGGCCCTTCCGGGCGCCGTGGGTCGAGTTGAAGTATTCAAGAACGGTCAGACCTTCCTTGAAGTTCGAGATGATCGGCGTCTCGATGATCTCGCCCGACGGCTTGGCCATGAGGCCCCGCATTCCGCCCAGCTGCTTCATCTGCGTGACCGAGCCACGGGCACCAGAGTGGGCCATCATGTAGACGCTGTTCGGCTCGTTCTCGGCGCCGTTTTCGTCTTCGCCCGGGGTCGAGATCGTCGACATCATGGCTTCGGTGACCTTGTCGTTACATTTCGACCAGGCATCCACGACCTTGTTGTACTTTTCGCCCTGGGTGATCAGGCCGTCCATGTATTGCTGCTCGAAATCCTTCACCTGGCCACGCGTCTCGTCGACGATCGGCCACTTGGTGTCGGGCACGACCATGTCGTCCTTGCCGAAGCTGATGCCGGCCTTGAACGCTTCGCGGAAGCCCATGGTCATGATCTGGTCGCAGAAGATGACCGATTCCTTCTGGCCGCAATAGCGGTAGACGGTGTCGATGACCTGCTGCACTTCCTTCTTGCGCAGCAGACGGTTGACCAGGCTGAACGGCGCCTTTGCGTTCAGCGGCAGAAGGGCCCCCAGACGCACGCGGCCGGGCGTGGTTTCGAACCGCACCATGACCTCGTTGCCTTCGTCGTCGATCTGCGGCAGGCGGGCCTGGATCGACGCGTGCAGGTGCACCTCGCCCGCATCGAGCGCGTGCTGCACCTCGTCCACGTCCGAGAACACCATGCCTTCGCCCTTCATCCCATGGCGCTGCATGGTGATGTAGTAAAGGCCAAGGATCATGTCCTGCGACGGCACGATGATCGGCGCGCCGTTGGCGGGCGACAGCACGTTGTTGGTCGACATCATCAACACGCGCGCTTCCAGCTGGGCTTCCAGCGAAAGCGGCACGTGCACGGCCATCTGGTCGCCGTCGAAGTCGGCGTTGAAGGCCGAACAGACCAACGGGTGCAGCTGGATCGCCTTGCCTTCGATCAGCACCGGCTCGAACGCCTGAATGCCCAGACGGTGCAGGGTCGGCGCACGGTTCAGCATCACGGGATGCTCGCGGATCACCTCGTCCAGGATGTCCCAAACCTCGGGGCGTTCCTTTTCCACCAGCTTCTTGGCCTGCTTGACGGTCGAGGACAGGCCCTTGGCTTCAAGACGCGAATAGATGAACGGCTTGAAAAGCTCGAGCGCCATCTTCTTCGGCAACCCGCACTGGTGCAGTTTCAGCTCGGGGCCGGTCACGATGACCGAGCGGCCCGAGAAGTCGACGCGCTTGCCCAGAAGGTTCTGCCGGAAGCGGCCCTGCTTGCCCTTGAGCATATCCGACAGCGACTTCAGCGGGCGCTTGTTGGCACCCGTGATGACGCGGCCGCGGCGGCCGTTGTCGAACAGAGCGTCGACGGATTCCTGCAGCATCCGCTTTTCGTTGCGGATGATGATGTCGGGCGCGCGCAGTTCGATCAGCCGCTTCAGGCGGTTGTTGCGGTTGATGACCCGGCGATAGAGATCGTTCAGGTCCGACGTGGCGAAACGGCCACCGTCCAGCGGCACCAGCGGGCGCAGCTCGGGCGGGATCACGGGCACGACGGTCAGCACCATCCATTCCGGACGGTTGCCGGATTCGATGAACGACTCGACGATCTTCAGACGCTTGATGATCTTCTTGGGCTTCAGCTCGCCGGTGGCTTCCTTCAGCTCTTCGCGCAGACGCTCGGCCTCGGCGTCGAGGTCGATCATCGACAGCATCTCGCGGATGGCTTCGGCCCCGATATTGGCGGTGAACGCATCCATGCCATAGACGTCCTGGGCGTCCATGAACTCTTCTTCGTTCAGCATCTGGCCGTAGGTGAGGTCGGTCAGGCCGGGCTCGATCACGACGTAGTTTTCGAAATACAGCACCCGCTCGAGATCGCGCAGGGTCATGTCCAGCATCAGGCCGATGCGCGAGGGCAGCGACTTCAGAAACCAGATATGGGCGCAGGGCGCGGCCAGCTCGATATGGCCCATCCGCTCGCGGCGGACCTTCTGCAGCGTGACTTCCACGCCGCATTTTTCGCAGACGACGCCGCGATACTTCATGCGCTTGTACTTGCCGCACAGGCATTCGTAATCCTTGATCGGACCGAAGATGCGCGCGCAGAACAGGCCGTCACGCTCGGGCTTGAACGTGCGGTAGTTGATGGTTTCGGGCTTCTTGATCTCGCCGAAGGACCACGAGAGAATCCGCTCGGGGCTGGCCAGCGACACCTTGATCTCGTCGAAGGTCTTGGGCGCCGCAAGGGGCGAGAACGGGTTGGTTGTCAGTTCCTGGTTCATAATCTGTCCTAACAGTCAGGGTGCGTCATCGAAGAAGGGCGGGAACGATTTTTCGCCGAAAAATCGCCCCCCGGCGGATCACTCCGCGTCCTCCTCGCTCGTCGCATCCAGGAGTTCCATGTTCAGGCCGAGGCCGCGGACTTCCTTCACGAGCACGTTGAAGCTCTCGGGAACGCCCGCTTCGAAATTGTCCTCGCCCTTGACGATGCTCTCGTAGACCTTGGTCCGGCCCGCCACGTCGTCCGACTTCACCGTCAGCATTTCCTGCAAGGTGTAGGCGGCGCCGTAGGCTTCCAGCGCCCAGACCTCCATCTCGCCGAAACGCTGTCCGCCGAACTGCGCCTTGCCGCCCAGCGGCTGCTGGGTGACCAGGCTGTAGGGCCCGGTGGAGCGCGCGTGGATCTTGTCGTCGACCAGGTGGTGCAGCTTCAGCAGGTACTTGATGCCCACCGTGACCTTGCGGCTGAACTCTTCGCCAGTGCGGCCGTCGAACAGGCGCGACTGGCCCGATGTGTCGAAGCCCGCACGCCGCAGGCTGTCGTTCACGTCGGCCTCTTTCGCGCCGTCGAAGACCGGCGTGGCGATCGGCACGCCGTTGGTCACGTTGCCCGCCATTTCCAGGACGCGGTCGTCATCGACGCCCTCGATCCCTTCGGCATAGACATCGTCGCCATAGGCGATCTTGAGCGCGTCCCTCACCGGCGTCAGATCGCCCGAGTGGCGGTAATCGTCCAGCGCCTCGTCGATCTGAAGGCCCAGGCCGCGCGCGGCCCAGCCCATGTGGGTTTCCAGGATCTGGCCCACGTTCATGCGCGACGGCACGCCCAGCGGGTTCAGCACGAAGTCGACCGGGGTGCCGTCTTCCAGGAACGGCATGTCCTCCATCGGGACCACCTTGGAAATGACACCCTTGTTGCCGTGACGGCCGGCCATCTTGTCGCCCGGCTGCAGCTTGCGCTTCACCGCGACGAAGACCTTGACCATCTTCATGACACCCGGCGGCAGGTCGTCGCCGCGGCGCACCTTTTCCACCTTGTCCTCGAACCGGGCATCGAGCGCGCGCTTCTGCGCCTCGTATTGCTCGTTCAGGGCTTCCATGATCTTGGCATCGTCTTCGTCTTCCAGCGCCAGCTGCCACCACTGGCCGCGGCTCAGCTGGTCGTCCAGCAGGGCCTCGTCGATCATGGTGTTGGCCTTGACGCCCTTCGGACCCTTCACGGCCTTCTTGCCCATGATCAGGTCGCGCAGACGGGCGTAGATGTTGCGATCCAGGATCGCCAGCTCGTCGTCGCGGTCACGGCTCAGGCGCTCGACTTCCTCGCGCTCGATCTGCAGCGCGCGCTCGTCCTTCTCGACGCCGTGGCGGTTGAAGACGCGGACTTCCACGACAGTGCCGTAGTCGCCCGGCGGCAGGCGCAGGGACGTGTCGCGCACGTCGGACGCCTTTTCGCCGAAGATGGCGCGCAGCAGCTTTTCTTCCGGCGTCATCGGGCTTTCACCCTTGGGGGTGATCTTGCCCACCAGGATGTCCGCGGGGCCCACTTCGGCGCCGATATAGACGATGCCGGCTTCATCCAGGTTGCGCAGGGCTTCTTCGCCCACGTTCGGGATGTCGCGCGTGATCTCTTCCGGTCCCAGCTTGGTGTCGCGGGCGGCGACTTCGAATTCCTCGATATGGATCGAGGTGAAGACGTCGTCGCGGGTGATCCGCTCGGAGATCAGGATCGAATCCTCGTAGTTGTAGCCGTTCCACGGCATGAACGCGACGACCACGTTCTTGCCCAGCGCCAGCTCGCCCAGGTCGGTGGACGGGCCGTCGGCGATGACTTCTGCCTTGCCCACGGTGTCGCCCACCTTCACCAGCGGACGCTGGTTGATGCAGGTGTTCTGGTTCGACCGCTGGAACTTGCGCAGGCGGTAGATATCCACGCCCGCATCGCCGAGCTCGAGATCCTCGGTCGCGCGCACGACGATACGCTGCGCATCGACCTGGTCGATGATGCCCGCGCGCTTGGCCATGATGGCCGCGCCCGAATCGCGCGCCACGACTTCCTCGATTCCGGTGCCGACCAGCGGCGCCTCGGCCCGCAGAAGCGGAACCGCCTGGCGCTGCATGTTCGACCCCATGAGGGCCCGGTTGGCGTCGTCGTTTTCCAGGAACGGGATCAGCGACGCCGCGACCGACACCAGCTGCTTGGGGCTGACGTCGATCAGGTCCACGTGCTCGGTCGGGGCCAGCGTGTAGTCGCCCGACTGGCGGGTGTTGACCATCTCGTTGACGAACTTGCCGTTCTCGTCCAGCGACGCGTTGGCCTGCGCCACGGTGTGACGCATTTCTTCCGTGGCGGACATGTAGTGGACTTCGTCCGTCACCGTGCCGTCCTTGACGACGCGATAGGGGGTTTCGATGAAGCCGTACTTGTTCACCCGCGCGAACGTGGCGAGCGAGTTGATCAGGCCGATATTCGGGCCTTCCGGCGTCTCGATCGGGCACATGCGACCGTAGTGGGTCGGGTGCACGTCGCGCACCTCGAAGCCCGCGCGCTCGCGCGTCAGGCCGCCCGGTCCAAGGGCCGACAGGCGGCGCTTGTGGGTGACTTCCGACAGCGGGTTGGTCTGGTCCATGAACTGCGACAGCTGCGACGAGCCGAAGAATTCGCGCACCGCGGCCGCGGCCGGCTTGGCGTTGATCAGGTCCTGCGGCATGACGGTGTCGATCTCGACCGACGACATGCGCTCCTTGATGGCGCGCTCCATGCGCAGCAGGCCGACGCGGTACTGGTTTTCCATCAGCTCGCCGACCGAGCGCACCCGGCGGTTGCCCAGGTGGTCGATGTCGTCGATGTCGCCGCGCCCGTCGCGCAGATCCACCAGAGCCTTGATGCAGGCCACGATGTCCTCGCGGCGCAGGGTGCGCACGGTGTCCTCGGCGTCCAGGTCCAGGCGCATGTTCATCTTCACGCGGCCCACGGCGCTGAGGTCGTAGCGCTCGCTGTCGAAGAACAGGGTGTCGAACAGGTTCGACGCGGCCTCGACGGTGGGCGGCTCGCCGGGGCGCATGACGCGGTAGATGTCCATCAGTGCGGTGTCGCGGTTCAGGTTCTTGTCCGCGGCCATGGTGTTGCGCATGTACGGGCCGACCGTGACGTTGTCGATGTCGAGCACCGGGATATCGGTGATGCCCGCCTCGATCAGGTCGTGCAGGGTGCCGCCGGTGACGTTGCCTTCCTTGTCGACTTCCTGCGTCAGCTCGTCGCCGGCCTCGACATAGATCGCGCCGGTTTCTTCGTTGATGATATCACGCGCGACGAAGCGGCCCAGGATCTGGTCGTAGGGCAGCAGAAGCTCGGTCACTTCGCCTTCGTCGATCAGCTTCTTGACGGCGCGCGGCGTGACCTTCTTGCCCGCCTCAGCGATCACTTCGCCGGACTTGGCGTCCACCAGGTCATAGCCGGGACGCGTGCCGCGCACGCGCTCGGGGAAGAACTTGGTCACCCAGCCCTTGTTCTTCTTCAGCTTGAAGTCGACGGTATCGTAATACGCGTCCATGATCGCTTCCTGGTCCAGGCCCAGCGAATAGAGCAGCGTGGTCACGGGCAGTTTGCGGCGGCGGTCGATGCGCGCGAAGACCAGGTCCTTGGCGTCGAATTCGAAGTCCAGCCACGAGCCGCGATAGGGGATGATGCGGCAGGCAAACAGCAGCTTGCCGGACGAATGGGTCTTGCCCTTGTCGTGGTCGAAGAACACGCCCGGCGAGCGGTGCATTTGGCTGACGATCACGCGCTCGGTGCCGTTGACGATGAAGGTGCCGTTGGGCGTCATCAGGGGCATGTCGCCCATGAACACGTCCTGCTCCTTGATGTCCTTGACGGACTTGGCGCCGGTGTCCTCGTCCACGTCGAACACGATCAGGCGCAGAGTCACCTTCAGCGGCGCGGCATAGGTCATGTCGCGCTGCTGGCATTCCTCGACGTCGTATTTGGGCTTTTCCAGCTCGTACTTGACGAATTCCAGAACGGCGGTCTCGTTGAAATCCTTGATTGGGAAGACCGACTGGAAGACACCCTTGATGCCTTCGCCGTCCATGGGATCGGGCTGGTCGCCGGATTTCAGGAACAAATCGTAGCTGGATTTCTGAACCTCGATCAGGTTCGGCATCTCCAGAACTTCACGGATCTTTCCGTAATACTTCCGTAGTCTTTTTTGGCCAAGATAGCTGGACGCCATAGGGTATCACCTTTGATTTTCGCGGGTCGCTCGACCTTGGGGAGAGGTCGCGCGCCCTGACGAAACGGGGGCAACGGATCCATACCTGGCGACCCTCCCACAGGTCGCCTCCCGATCCTTTGCCGCACCTGAGAGAGGGTCGCGGGCCCGTGGCCCTCTCTGAGACGCGGAAGGCTGGCCCCGCGAACGGGACCAGCCAGGTCAGTTTTCCGGGCAGCCGAAGCCGCCGCAAATCACTTGAGTTCGACCTCGGCGCCAGCTGCTTCCAGCTTGCCCTTGATCTCTTCGGCTTCGGCTTTCTCGACGCCTTCCTTGACGGCCTTGCCGCCGGCTTCGACCAGCTCTTTCGCTTCCTTCAGGCCCAGGCCGGTCAGGGCGCGGACTTCCTTGATCACGTTGATCTTCTGAGCGCCTGCGCTCTTCAGGATCACGTCGAACTCGGTCTGCTCTTCGGCGGCGGCAGCGCCACCTTCGGCGGGACCGGCCATCATCACGGCGCCGCCCGCGGCGGGCTCGATGCCGTACTCGTCCTTCAGGATGGTTTTCAGTTCTTGTGCCTCGAGCAGGGTCAGACCCACGATCTCTTCGGCAAGTTTCTTCAGATCAGCCATTGTTCAGTTCCGTTCGTTAAAGATGTGTTCCAGCGTTCCGGATACAAGATCCGGCCGGGTCTCAGGCCGCTTCGGCCCGCTCCTCGATGGTCGACAGGATGCTCGCGATGTTCGAAGCAGGCGCGCCAACGGCCCCCGCGATGTTGCTTGCAGGTGCGACGATGCAGCCCACGATGGAAGCGATGAGCTCCTCGCGGCTGGGCAACTTCGCAACCGCTGCCACACCGGCACGGTCCAATGATTTCCCGCCCATGGCGCCGCCGAGAATCTCGAATTTCGAGTTCTCCTTGGCGTAATCCTCGGCAACCTTGGCCGCAGCCACGGGATCCTCGGAATAGGACAAGACAGTCATGCCCGTCAGCAGATCGGAAAGCGACGCGTTCGCCTTCCCATCCAGGGCAATCTTGGCAAGCTTGTTCTTGGCAACACGTACGGACCCGCCCGCTTCACGCATACGCGCGCGCAGGTCCTGCATCTCGGCAACCGTGAGGCCCGCGTAGTGGGAGACCACGACGACGCCAGAGCTTTCGAAGATCTGGCCGAGTTCCTCGACCACTTTCTCTTTCTGGGCTCTATCCACAGTTTCACTCCAAGTTTGGGGGGCAACCCCCGGCTCGTTCAGCCGAGCCTCGCGGCCCGACCATGCGGTCCGAACGGGTCGTCACATCCCCAAACCGGACCCGTCACCGGGGCCGATCAAAAAATGTCTCTTCCCGTCTCGGGCAGGATTTACGCTCGCAAGCACCCACCGTCTCGGACGAATGAAGCCCCATGCGAATCGCACACGACCTCAAGCGGTGTCCCTAGCCGGATCGGCCCATGGGGGCAAGGGGGCGTCGCGTCCGGGCCCGGTCCGGGGGCGGCGATGCGCCGGGCTGCTACCGGATCTTGCGCCGCGCCAATTCGCGCCGGACGTTCCAGAAGCGGACGGGACGGGTTTGCCCGCCCGGCGACAGCACTTCGATCCGGTCGGCGGAAAACGACCGCCCGGCGGGGGCAAGATCGAAGGCGTTCACCGACAGGTAGCAGGTCGCGTGCCCGGCCAGGAACCCGTCGGGTCCGAACCGCGCCACCGTGGCGGGATCGACCGGGCGGCGCAATCGCGGCGACAGGCCCAGCGCGACGAAGCAGAGCCGGGCGGGCGACCACAGCAGCAGGTCATCGCCGTAGATCAGCGCCCCCCGCGCAGCCATGTCCACCGTGCGCACCGATTTCCCGGCCTTCTTGCCGCCCGTCAGCACCACGTTGCGCCCGTCCAGCCGATAGGCCGCCGCGTGCAGAAGGTGATCGTCGGGGCGGGCATGGGATACGCCGAACGCGATCGCGATCAGCAATTCATTCAGCGTCGACACCAGGTCGGAATGGGCCCGCGCGGGGGTGTAATGGGGCGATTGCAGCGCGTAGCCGCCATCCCGCCGGATCACGATTTGCGGCGTGATGCCCGTGCGGGCCGGGACGATGTCCCAGCCCGCAAGCGTGACGGACAGCAAGGCCCGGCACGCCCTTGGCACGTCCAGCGGGATCTCGACCCCGAGGCCGGGCGCGGCCAGGGTGAACGACTCGCAGGTGTCGACATCCGTCACGGGGGCGTCACCGCCAGGGACCGCCCCGCGTCTTGCAGTAGGACTCGGCCGACCGACCGATCGAGACGACGCGGCACAACCGCGTTTCCGACGCCAGGCTCGACACGATGGTGAAGCGCTGCCCCGTTTGCGGCAGCACCCCCCGATAGCCGTCCGGCTGGGTGCTGAGCGCGCGCGACAGGATCGGATCCGCTCCGGTCTGCGCGGTCGTGTTGACGCAGGCGGACAGAGCGAGTGCCGCGATCAGCAGGGCGACTTTTGCCCGCATCAGTTGAATTCCCGCAGCATGTTTGCCAGGTCCTGGCCGCGCACGGGTTGAAGCCCGTCCGAGCGCAGATCCCGCTGGACTTGCGCGACGCTCCGACCTGACGCCGACCGGCCGCGCTGCGCCTGCTCGGGCGCGCTGGGCGAGGAGGCTTCAGACGCTTCAGACGCTTCGGAGGCTTCGGAGGCTTCAGATGCCTCGGACGCTTCCGACGCTTCGGAGGCTTCGGACGCTTCCGATGCTTCGGACGCTTCCGATGCCTCGGAGGCTTCGGACGCTCCCGAGGCCCCGGATGCGCCGCTTGCGAATGCGGGGCGCGCCATCATGACGCCGGTGATCGCAGCGCCCTGAACGGCCAGGAACGCTTTCAAGAAGTTTCTGCGCAGCATGGTATTCCAATCTTTCCGTCTGTTTTCTTCCGCTGGTCTTGTGGCGCCGGAATGTGGCCTGATTTTGGCGATCGTTCAATTGAGATATGTCCCGCATTGTAGGGATCTCCGCCGACCCGATTCCGGGCGTCCGCATCACATGGAAAAAGGCGCGCCGGGGGACCGGCGCGCCTTCAAAGAATCGGTGTCGCTAAAGTAGCGGTGACCGTCAGTCGTTGCCGGTCGCCGACACCACGTCCACGGTCACGCCCGGGCCCATGGTCGAGCTCAGGGCCACCTGCTTCATGTAGGTGCCCTTGGCGCCCGAGGGCTTGGCTTTCGACACCGCGTCGACGAAGGCCAGCACGTTCTGGGCCAGCGCCTTTTCGTCGAAGGACGCCTTGCCGATGCCTGCATGGACCACGCCGGCCTTTTCGGCCTTGAACTGGACCTGACCGCCCTTGGCGGCTTCCACCGCTTCCTTGACGTCCATGGTCACCGTGCCGACCTTGGGGTTCGGCATCAGGTTGCGCGGGCCCAGGATCTTGCCCAGGCGACCGACGATGGGCATCATGTCGGGCGTGGCGATGCAGCGGTCGAAGTCGATCTTGCCGGCCTGCACCTGCTCCATCAGATCCTCGGCGCCGACGATATCGGCACCGGCTGCCTGCGCTTCCTCGGCCTTGGGGCCGCGGGCGAAGACGGCGACGCGCACGGTCTTGCCGGTGCCCGCGGGCAACGTGACGGTGCCGCGGACCATCTGGTCGGCGTGGCGCGGATCGACGCCCAGGTTCATCGAGATCTCGATGGTCTCGTCGAACTTGGCGGTGGCGTTGGACTTCACCAGCGCGACGGCTTCGTGGACGCTCAGGTTTTCCTTGCCCGCGAAGGCTTCCTTCTGCGCCTTTTGCTTCTTGGTCAGCTTGGCCATTACTTCACCTCGATTCCCATGGACGTGGCCGAGCCGACGATGATCTTCATCGCGCCTTCGATGCTGGTCGCGTTGAGATCCTTCATCTTGGCTTCGGCGATTTCCCGCACCTGCTTGATGGTCACGGTGCCGACGGTTTCCTTCGACGGCGTCTTGGCGCCGGATTTCACCTTGGCGGCCTTCTTCAGATAGTAGGACGCGGGCGGCGTCTTGATATCCATCGTGAAGGACTTGTCCTGGTAGTAGGTGATCACGGTGGGGCACGGCGCGCCTTGCTCCATGTCCTGCGTCTTGGCGTTGAACGCCTTGCAGAATTCCATGATGTTGATGCCGCGCTGACCCAGCGCGGGGCCGACCGGGGGCGACGGGTTCGCTTGTCCGGCGGGCACTTGCAGCTTCATGCTGCCGACCTTTTTCTTGGCCATGATGGCCTCCTTGTGGTTCGCGGCGGGGATTTCCCCGCCCTACAGATGGCCCCTCGCGGAGCCCTTTGCCGTGGTTCGGACGCGCAAGCGCGGCCTCCCACGTCGAAACGATCGGGTTGCCCCGACCTGCTCAGATCTCTTTGCTGACCTGAGTGTATTCCAGCTCGACCGGGGTGGCCCGGCCGAAGATCGACACCGCGACCTTCAGGGTCTGGTTGTCGTCGTCCACGTCTTCGACCATCCCGTCGAAGCCTTCGAACGGGCCGTCGATGACCTTCACCTTCTCGCCCGTCTCGAAGCTGATCTCGATCCGCGGGCTGTCTTCGCCTTCCTGGACGCGGCCCAGGATGGCCTCGACCTCGGCGTCGCGCATGGGCATGGGGCGGCCTTGCGGTCCCAGAAAGCCCGTGACGCGGTTGATCTGGCTGATCAGGTGATAGCCGTGATCGCTCATTTCCATGTGCACCAGGACGTAGCCGGGCATGAAGCGCCGCTCGGTCGGCACTTTCTTGCCGCGGCGGATCTCGATCACCTCTTCGGTGGGGACCAAGACCTCGTCGATCTCGTTCTCAAGGCCCTTCTCGGCGACCTCGGTGCGGATCTGCTCGGCGATCTTCTTTTCGAAGTTCGACAGGACGCTGACCGAATACCATCGCTTTGCCATCAGAATGTTCGCCTTGATCGTGTGTTGCGCGGGGCCCCGACAAAAAAGCGGCGTGCCGTTCGAAAAGAAGCACGCCATTCATCGGGGGAATCGAGCGTTCGTCTAGCGGGCGCGGGGCCGCTTTGCAACCCTGAGTGCTGCGGGAAAACCGGTGCCCCCGAGCCCCTGCCCCGCGGCACGCTTTCACAGCGGGACCGATGCCCGCAATGGGCGGCGGACGCAGGGCCGCTTCAGCCGACGGCGCCCAGCAGGGCCTGAAGCCCCTGGCGGATGACGAAGTCCACGAAGAAGAAGAACACCGCCGTCAGCGACGCCATGATGAACACCATCACCGTGGTCAGCAGCACTTCGCGCCGCGTCGGCCAGACGACCTTGGCGATCTCGGCGCGGGTTTGCTGAAGAAACTGGAACGGGTTGGTGCGGCTGGCCATGGAAACGTCCTTGGAGCATTGGGTTGGGTGGCAGATACGGGCTTCGATCCGCCAAATCAAGCGCCCGATCGCCGGGGTGCTTGCCAGCGCCGCCATCGCGCGGAAAAGTGACGCCGTGCGCCACGACGAAAAAAGGGGCCGGTCAGTGACCACAGAAGACGAGATCCGCGCGCTGCTGGCCCGCTATATCGACGCCACTGCCCGGCGGGACCTGTCGCAGATGCGCGCGCTCTTTCACGAGAACGCCGCCTTTTCGGGCACGCTCGGCGGGCGCAGCCTGGTCGGCAGCATCTATCCCTTCTTCGACCACCTGGCTCAGAACGAGGTCTATTCGACCTACGAGGCGCGAATCGTTGCGGTTTCGGCCGCCAAGGGCTCGGGCGGGGCGCGCATCGAGGAACGCAACCTTTTCGGTGCCACGGTCGATACGTTCCTGCACATGGTGCGTTTCGACGATGCGGGCTGGCAGATCACCGCGAAACTGTCACGGCCGCGCTGAGCTGCCGAGGCCAGTCTATCGCGTAGTTTTTGGGAATGGTGATGCCAGGGACGACTTCCCCGGCATCACTGTTCTTCGAAACCTCATGGCGCCCGGAACCGGCAGAGCTACCCAGGCAGCTTGCCCGTCAGCACGTAGCGCAGGCAATCCACCACCTGCTCGGGCGTTTCGGCCACCGCGTTGGCGGCGGCGTCCACCTCTTTCAGCGCATGGGCGTGGTCGGGCCCGTGCAGGATGATCAGCGATTTGCCCAGGGCCGCGGCGTAGCCCGCGTCGAAGGCCGCGTTCCACTGCTTGTACTGGTCGCCGAAGCGCACCACCACGACGTCGGCCCGCTCGATCCCCAGGCGGGTGCGGATCCCGTTGAGCGAAGCGCCCTTGCGATCGTGCCAGAATTTCTTGTCTTCGGCCCCCAGGATCTTCACCCCGCAATCGTCGCTGGCGGCGTGGTCGGTCACGGGCGCGCTGAAGGTGACGCCCAAGTGCTCGGCCCCCGCGATGATCCGCTCGCGCCAATCGGTGTGGATTTCGCCGCTCAGATAAACCTTCATGCCGCCAGCCCCTTGTTGCCGATATTGACGAATTTGCGTCGCCGGTCCCGCTTCAGCCCGTCCCGGTCCAGCCCCGACAGCTCGTCGAGCATTTGGCCGATGGACTTGCCCACCGCGTCCATCGCCATTCGTGGATCGCGCTGCGCACCGCCGCGCGGCTCGGGAATGATGCGGTCGATGACGCCCAGCTTGTGCAGATCCTGCGCCGTCAGGCGCAGCGCTTCGGCCGCTTCGCGCATCTTTTCGGAATCCTTCCACAGGATCGACGCGCAGCCCTCGGGCGAGATCACCGAATAGACCGAATGTTCCAGCATCGCCACGCGGTTGGCCGTGGCGAAGGCCACCGCGCCGCCCGATCCGCCCTCGCCGATCACCACGGAGACCAGGGGCACGCCCAGGCCAAGGCAGGCCTGGGTGGACCGGGCGATCGCCTCGCTCTGGCCGCGCTCTTCCGCGCCCTTGCCGGGATAGGCGCCGGGCGTGTCGATCAGCGACACCACGGGCAGACCGAACCGGTCCGCCATCTCCATCAGCCGGATCGCCTTGCGGTAGCCTTCGGGGCGGGCCATGCCGAAATTCCGCTCCAGCCGCGACTTGGTGTCGTGGCCCTTCTCGTGGCCCAGGATCATCACGGCGCGACCGTCGAGCCGCGCGAGCCCGCCCATCACCGCGTGGTCGTCGGCGAAATTGCGGTCCCCGGCAAGCGGTGTGTATTCGGTGAAGAGCGCGTCGATGTAGTCGATGCAATGGGGCCGCCCCGGATGCCGCGCGACCTGGCATTTCCGCCAGGGGGTCAGGTTCTTGTAAAGATCGTCCAGCAGCGTCCCGGCCTTCTGGTCGAGCGCGCGCGCCTGGTCTTCCATGTCCGCGCCGTCTTCCTGCCGGGACATGGCGCGCAGCTCTTCGGCCTTGCCTTCGATGTCGGCCAGGGATTTCTCGAAATCCAGGTAATGGGTCATTTCAGCGCACTCCTTGCCCTTCACTTGGAGCGGCGCGGGCCGCTGGTCAAGCGCGGGGGGACGGACTTCTCGAGAAGTCCGTGACGATTTCCTCGAGGAAATCGCTTCCGCATGTCAGCCCGCGATCATCTCGGACTGTTTCACGATCACCTCGGCCTGCCGGATCGACGCCAGATCGACCAGCCGCCCCTTGTAGACCGCGGCCCCCTGGCCGGTGCGCTTGGCCTCTTCCATCGCTTCCAGGATCTCGCGCGCCTCGGCCACCGCCGCGTCGGAGGGCGTGAACACCTCGTTGCAGAGCGCCACCTGCTTGGGGTGGATCGCCCATTTGCCCACCATGCCCAGCGTGGCCGAGCGCAGGGCCTGCGCGCGGAAGCCTTCGTCGTCGCTGAAATCGCCGAAGGGTCCGTCCACCGGCAGCACGCCATGGGTGCGGCAGGCCGCGACGATCGCCGTCTGCGCCCAATGCCACGGGTCGGACCAGTATTTCTGGCCCTCGCGGTACATGTAGTAATTTTCCTGCGTGCCGCCGATGCCGGTGGTGGCCATGCCCATGGACGCCGCGAAATCCGCGGCCCCCAGGCTCATGGCCTGCAGGCGCGGGCTGGCCGCCGCGATTTCTTCCACGTGGGCAATTCCGGCGGCCGTTTCGATGATGACCTCCAGCGCCACGGGCTTGCGGCGCCCCTTGGCCGCCTCGACCCCGCTCACCAGCGCGTCGACCGCGTAGATGTCGGCCGCGTTGCCGACCTTGGGGATCATGAACTGGTCGATCCGGTCGCCCGCCTGTTCCAGCACGTCGACGATGTCGCGGTACCAATAGGGCGTGTCGAGCCCGTTGATCCGGACGCTCAGGTGCTTGTCGCCCCAGTCGATATCGCCGATCGCCTGGATGATGTTGCGGCGCGCCGCGTCCTTGTCGTCTGGCGACACGCTGTCTTCCAGGTCCAGGTTGATCACGTCCGCGTCGGATTTCGCCATCTTCTCGAAGATCGCGGGGCGCGAGCCGGGGCCGAACAGCTGGCAGCGGTTGGGACGAGCTGGCGGCTGCGGTTGGATACGGAAGGACATGGGCGGCCTCGCAATTATGTGTCGGGTGGGTTGCCGCAGGGGTTAGATTATTGCGCGGAATGCTGCAACCGCGAAAAGCGCGCCGCTTGACAGCCCGCAGAACCTGCCCGATTGCAGATCCACCATCCAAGGAGCGTGCCCATGTCCAGAACGGTCTATGTCAACGGCGATTACCTGCCCGAAGAGGACGCCAAGATCTCGGTCTTCGACCGGGGCTTCCTGTTCGCCGATGGCGTCTACGAGGTGACATCGGTGCTGGGCGGCAAGATCCTGGATTTCGACGGCCACACGGTGCGGCTGGAACGCTCGCTGAAAGAACTCGGCATGGGGATGCCCCTGTCGCGCGACGAGTTGCTGGCCATCCACCGCAAGCTGGTCGCGGATAACGGGATCGACGACGGGCTGGTCTATCTGCAGATCACCCGCGGCGCGGCGGATCGCGATTTCGCCTATCCCGATCCGGACACGCCGCAAAGCGTCGTGCTGTTCACCCAGTCCAAGCCCGGCCTGGCCGAGAGCCCGATGGCGAAAGAGGGGATGAAGATCATCTCGATCCCCGACGAACGCTGGGGCCGTCGCGACATCAAGACGGTGCAGCTTCTATATCCGTCCATGGGTAAGATGATGGCCAAGGCGGCGGGCGCGCACGACGCCTGGATGACCGAGGACGGCCACGTCACCGAAGGCACGTCCAACAACGCCTATATCGTGAAGGGCAACACCATCGTCACGCGCCACCTGGGCAACGAGATCCTGCATGGCATCACCCGCGCCGCCGTTCTGCGCTTCGCGCGCGAAGCGCAGATGCAGGTGGAAGAGCGCGCGTTCACGCTGGACGAGGCGGCTGAGGCGGACGAGGCGTTCATCACCTCGGCCAGCACCTTCGTCATGCCGGTGGTGGAGCTGGATGGCGCGCCCATCGGCACCGGCCGTCCCGGCCCCGTCGCGGCGCGGCTGCGCGAGATCTACCTGGACGAATCCCGCAAGGCCGCGATCTGACGCTCAGGCGACCTCGTCCGCCAGGCTGCGCCGGTAATAGGCGAATACCGCGCCCGAGATCACCGCGACCACCAGGCACTTCACCGCGACCTCCAGGCCCAATCCACCGGACAAGGCCAGCGCCAGCGCCGCAACCAGGTCGCCGAGCAGCACCAAGGCCGCGACGAACAGCGCGCCGTAGGCGAAGATCTTGCGCATGGGACTGTCGCGCTCGTCGCCGCGCGTCCGACGATCGAGCAGCGCGAAAACCGGCGCGAAGACCGCCAGCGCCGCCAGGTCCCAGTTGAGCCTGAGCCGCGCATCGTCGCGCAGCGCCCATTCGGCCAACTCGAACAGCGCCGAGGCCAGATTGACCACGCAGATCACCAGCGCCACGAATGTCAGCCCATACAGGAACGCATCGCGCGCCGACACGAAAGGCTGCGGTCGCGGCACCGGGACGACGAAATCCCGGTCCACGTAGGCGTCGAGCGCACGGCGCACGTCGCGGTCGCGCCAGCCCGCATCGGCCAGCGCGGCCGCGATCTCGTCCCGCCTGGCCCCGTGCGTCAGGGCCTTGCGAACGAAGCGGTCCAGCGCACCGGTGCGCGCCATCAGTGCCCCTGATCGGCCTTCGCGAAAGCGGCTTTCTGGTCGTCGTCTGCCTCGGTCTGGTACATGTCGCGCCAGACATCGTAGGGCATTCCGTAAAACGCCTCGCGCGCCTCGGCCTGGCTCATCTTCACGTCGCGCTTCTCGGCTTCTTCCTGGTACCAGCGCGCAAGACAGTTGCGGCAGAAGCCCGCCAGGTTCATCAGGTCGATATTCTGCACGTCCGTGCGATCGCTCAAATGCTGACGAAGGCGGCGGAAGGCGGCGGCTTCAAGCTCGATACGGGTCTGCTGGTCCATTCTTTTCTCCTTTTTGCGGTCATGCTTCCACGTGGGGCATCGGAGCGTCGGCTTCAAGCGCCCGCGTGTTGCGACCTTCGGTCAAACCGTCCATAACCGGGAAAATCTGTCAGACGCTAACGGAGATGTCCGCCCATGAGACGCCTGCGAAAGATCAAGATCGTCGCCACGCTCGGCCCCGCCTCGGACGATTACGACACCATCCGCGCCCTGTTCGAGACCGGCGCGGACGTGTTCCGCCTGAACATGAGCCACGGGGAACATGCCGACATCGCCGAGCGGCACCGCATCATCCGGCAGATCGAAAAGGACACCGGCCGCCCCATCGCGATCCTGGCCGACCTGCAGGGTCCGAAACTGCGCGTGGGCGTCTTCAAGAACGGCAGCGAAGAGATCACCGAAGGCCAGGATTTCCGGCTCGATCTCGACGATGCGCCCGGCGACGCCACGCGCGTGCAGCTGCCGCACAAGGAAATCTTCGACGTCATGGAAGAAGGCGCCACGTTGCTCGTGAACGACGGCAAGATCCGCCTGAAGATCAAGGACCACGGCGCCGACTTCGCCAATTGCGTGGTGACCGTGGGCGGCACCATTTCCAACCGCAAGGGCGTGAACGTGCCGGACCTGGAGTTGCCGCTGGCCGCGCTGTCCGACAAGGACCGCAAGGACCTGGAATTCGTTTGCGGGCTGGGCGTAGACTGGCTGGCGCTGTCCTTCGTGCAGCGCCCCCGCGACGTGGAAGAGGCGCGCGAGCTGGCGCGCGGCCGCGCGGCGATCCTGTCGAAGATCGAAAAGCCCGGCGCGGTGAAGAACTTCGCCGAGATCCTGGATGTGTCGGACGGCATCATGGTGGCGCGCGGCGACCTGGGGGTCGAGTTGCCCGTGCAGAACGTGCCGCCCATCCAGAAGCGCCTGATCCGCATGTGTCGCGCCAAGGCCAAGCCGGTGATCGTGGCGACCCAGATGCTGGAGTCGATGATCGATTCGCCCATGCCCACCCGGGCCGAGGTGTCGGACGTGGCGGCCGCGATCTACGAAGGCGCCGACGCGGTGATGCTGTCGGCGGAATCGGCGGCGGGCAGCTACCCGATCGAAGCCGTCCAGACCATGGACAACGTCGCCATCGAGGTCGAAAGCGATCCCACCTACCGCGAGGTCATCAACGCCAGCCGCGGCGGCGACAAGCAGACGGTCGCCGACGCCATCGTGTCGGCCGCCCGCGAGATCGCCGAGACGACGAACATCGTGGCTATCTGTTGCTTCTCGCAATCGGGCACGACGGCATCGCTGGTGGCGCGCGAGCGTCCGGTGGTGCCGATCATCGCGCTCACGCCCATGGTGGGCACCGCGCGGCGGCTCTGCCTGACCTGGGGCATGCACTGCGTCCAGACCGGCGAGGTCGGGCGCTTCAAGGAGGCCGTGATCAACGCCGCCCGCGCCGCGCGCAGCGAAGGCTTTGCCAACGAGAACGACCAGATCGTCGTCACCGCCGGCGTGCCCTTCGGCCAGTCCGGCACCACGAACATCCTGCGGGTGGCGCCCTGCGACGAACGGCTGATCTATCCCAACGACACGCCCCCAGAATAGCGTCGGGGCGGGCCTCATGATCGATCCCGATTACGCGCTGATCGCGGGCATCTTCTTCGTCCTGCTCGCGGTCATCTCGCTTTTGGCGGCACTGGCCGACAAGCGCAGGCCCGGCTCCGCGATCGCGCTGACGGTGCTGGGCGGCGGGATGATCTGGTGGGCCAGCGCGCGGGCACCGGGCGGCTACGCACCGACCGACGTGCCGATGATCGTGCTCGAGATCGTGGGCCGGGTGCTGAACTAGACCCACTTGCCAACCCGGCGCGCGGCTTCTATACGGCGCGCTCCGATGGGACGACCGGCCGGTATGGCATGCCGAGTCGCGCCCTTTATGACCGCTCAACGAAGACAGGAGACGGAAATGCCAAAGATGAAGACGAAATCGAGCGCAAAGAAGCGCTTCAAGGTGACCGCCACCGGCAAGGTGATGGGTGGCCAGGCCGGCAAGCGGCACGGCATGATCAAGCGTTCGAAGAAGTTCATCCGCGACGCCCGCGGCACGACCGTTCTGAGCGAACCCGATCAGAAGATCATCAAGGGCTTCATGCCCTACGCCCGATAAGGAGGTCCTGACCCATGGCACGCGTTAAAGGTGGGACCGTTACCCACGCCCGTCACAAGAAGATCGTCAAGGCCGCCAAAGGCTATTACGGTCGTCGCAAGAACACCTTCAAGACCGCCACCCAGGCCGTCGACAAGGCCAACCAATACGCCACGCGCGACCGCAAGAACCGCAAGCGCAACTTCCGCGCCCTGTGGATCCAGCGGATCAACGCCGCCGTTCGCCTGAACGACGAGACGATGACCTATTCGCGCTTCATCAACGGCCTGTCGCTGGCTGGCATCGAGGTCGACCGCAAGGTGCTGGCAGACCTGGCCGTCCACGAGCCCGAGGCATTCTCGGCCATCGTGGACCAGGCGAAGGGCGCCCTGCCCGCCTGAGGCTTCGACTGAAGTTTAGTCCTCAAGGGGCCGTCCGGTATCGGGCGGCCCTTTTCGCGTTCTGCCGCGTGCACCCACACCGCCGGGACGTAGCGGCAACCAGATGTCCGCGGGGATCCGGAGCGGTGCACGAGATCCCGGCCGTATTCCGAAGCTCAGGCGCCGCCTTCGACCTCGATATAAAGTTCGATCGGCTCGATCACCGTGTGCTGTGCCTTGCTCGCCGTGGCTTCGGGCGTGGCGAGAATGGTCTTCATCTTGTCCAGGTCCACGTCTTCGAAGACGATCGAGACCCGGTCCTGGTCGGAATGCCTGAAAATGCGGTGTCCCGAACAGAAGCCGGAAAACGTCTTGGTCCGCACGTCTCCTCCGGCCAACCAGGTGTCCATGTTCCCCACCGCGTGGGTTACGACTGCCGATGTCATGCTGAATCCCCCCTTTTTCGCGCCATGCAATGTGGTTGCGATGGCCGCGACCAGTCTAGCACGTCTGGGGTGATATCCCTACGAGTCGCGAGAAGTCCGTCTTTTCGCAGCGCCATACGACGAAGGCCGTCTCGATCGAGACGGCCTTTTTCATGTCATGCCAACGTGCGGTGAGCGGACCCGTCCGACGGTTACCCGGTCCGGTCGCTCAGGAAGTCCGAGAACGCTTCCCAGCTTTCGGTATCCGCGCGCTCCTGGTAGCGGTCCGAGCCGAACACCGTGAAGGCGTGCGGTGCGCCGGAATAGACCTCGACCGTGAAGGTGTTGCCGGCCTCGTTCAGCGTGTTGGTGAACTGCGCCACGTCGTCCATGGTGATCGACGTGTCGGCGGCACCGTGGGCCACCAAGATGGGCGGCTCGTTTCCGTCCCAGCTCTGGCCCTCGGGCGTGCCCAACCCGCCGTGGAAGGTGGCGTAGCCCACCGCCGCGTCGGCCATGTTCGAGCGCGCCATCTCGAGCGTCACGGCCCCGCCGAAGCAGTAGCCGATGACCACCAGCGGCGTGTCCGAGCCGTTGGCCCGCGCCTGCTCAAGCCCCGCCTCGATCAGCATCCGCATCCGGTCGCGATCCTCGTAGAGCGCGCCGGTGGCCGCGCGGCGGTGATCGACGGTCTCGGTCGGGGTCTCGTTGCCGAACATGTCCAGCGCGAAGGCGTCGTAGCCCATGCCCGCCAGCATGTCGGCGCGCTGGCGTTCGTAATCCGTCATCCCGTCCCAATCGTGCACGATCAGCACCATGCCCTTCGGGTCTTCGGCCTTGGCCATGTAGCCGGTGAAGCTTTCGCCGTTCACGTCATAGGCGACGTCTTCGGCCAGGGCGGGCGCGGCCAGGGCCAGCGCGCCGCAGGTCAGGGTCATCCATGTCTTCATCGTCATTCTCCGGTTATTGCTTGCAGAGAAGCTAGCGCATCCTTCCGCAAGGCCCATGCCTTGCGCGCGCGCGCCACTGATTGTAGCACCGCGCGAACCCTGCCTTCCCCGGATGCCCCCATGACCGATCTGCGCGAAACCTACCTGACCCGCATCAACGCCGCCCGCGACGAGGCCGCGCTGGAAGACGTGCGGCTGGCCGCCATCGGCAAGAAGGGCGAGGTCAGCCTGGCCATGCGGGCCCTGGGCAAGATGACGCCCGAGGAACGCCAGGTCGAAGGCCCGCGCCTGAACGCGCTGAAGGACGAAATCACGTCGGCCATCGCCGCCAAGAAGGTCGCGCTGGAAGACGCGGCGCTGGATGTGCGGCTGGCCGACGAATGGTTGGACGTGACGCTGCCGGGGCGCGGCGGCGCGGGCGGGCCGGCCCACGGTTCGATCCACCCGATCAGCCAGGTCTGGGAGGAATGCACGACCATCTTCGCCGATATGGGCTTCGCCATGGCCGAGGGTCCGCAGGTCGAAACGGCCTGGTACAATTTCGACGCGCTGAACATTCCCGACTACCATCCCGCGCGCGAGGAAATGGACACGTTCTACATGCACCGCGCCCCGGGCGACGATCGCCCGCCCCACGTGCTGCGCACCCAGACGAGCCCCGTTCAGATCCGCTCGATGGAAGCGCATGGCGCACCGCTGCGGGTGATCTGCCCGGGCCGCGTCTATCGTGCGGACTACGATCAGACCCACACGCCCATGTTCCACCAGGTCGAAGGGCTTGCCATCGACAAGGACCTGTCCATGGCCAACCTGAAATGGGTGCTCGAGGAATTCTTCACCGCCTATTTCGGGCGCGCCGTGAAGACCCGGTTCCGCGCGTCGCATTTCCCCTTCACCGAGCCGTCGGCCGAGGTCGACATCCAGTGCAGCTTCGAAGGCGGCATGGTGAAGGTGGGCGAAGGCGACGGCTGGCTGGAAGTGCTGGGCTCGGGCATGGTGCATCCCAAGGTCATGCAGGCGGGCGGGATCGACCCCGACAAGTGGCAGGGCTTCGCGTTCGGCATGGGCATCGACCGGATCGCCATGCTGAAATACGGCATTCC
Source organism: Palleronia pontilimi (assembly GCF_016412875.1). Taxonomy (GTDB): domain Bacteria; phylum Pseudomonadota; class Alphaproteobacteria; order Rhodobacterales; family Rhodobacteraceae; genus Palleronia; species Palleronia pontilimi. The sequence goes on from NZ_JAEKPD010000016.1 coordinate 30,454, forward strand.
CGACCTGCGCGCCTTCTTCGATTCCGACCTGCGCTGGCTGCGCCATTACGGCTTCTCGGCGCTGCAGGTGCCGACGCTCAGGGGCGGGGTCTAGACAGGCCGCTGCCCTTCACGAAATCGTGAAGCCTTGCTTTCCTGCCGTCCAGGTGAGATCTTCGGATTATTCCGACGTTCGAATTATTTTCGTCACTAACGCATTTTTATTCAAAAGACTTCCAATTTTCGGAGGTATTTCAGTATGTTCGTCAATTTTATTGGCCTTTCGGCAGGCCTGATGGTCGTGTTGGCCTTTTACGCTCGACGCCAGGACATCATGCGGCTTTTCGCGCTAGGCTCGAACGTCCTGTTCATCGCCTACGGCTGTCTGGAGGCGCTTTATCCGATCGTCCTGTTGCATGTTATTCTAATGGCACTGAACGTCACGCGATTGACGGAGGATGAGGATTCCGTCGATGACCTGACGGATGACGGTCAGATCACCGCGCTGATGCACGCCGAATATCGTGCGGCGATGAACGGCATACGCTACCGGATCCGCTGAGCCGAAACGTCCCGGCCCGCATGGCCCGCGACGATTTGCGCGGCACCTGGTCCATTCCGCCGCATACCTTACGGCGCGCGCATGACTAGGTAGACGATATGTGGATTGTGAAGGCTGTTTTCGTCGCTTGCACCGTGCTGCTTGTCCTTGGTGGGACAGTTGCGCTGTGGCTGAGCGACTGGCCACTGGACTCGAAGGTGAAACTGACGCTGCTCAACTCGCTGGGATGGGCCGTGATCCTGTTGCCCGCGCTTGCGGTGTCGAAATGGGCGCGCGCCCACGCGCCCGACCGCGATCCGCAGGATTAGCGGCTTCCGCCCCAGCTGACGCTGCGGCAGCCCGACTTGCCGCCCACCGCGTTCACGGCGAAAACCGAACAATCGCCGCCCCACCCGCCGGACAGCCGGATCTTGGGCCCGCTGAGCGAGTCCGAGATCACCAGCGGCGACAGCACCAGGCTGGCGGCAAACACGAGCAAAATTGGTCCTCTTAGTTCCATATTGCACCTCACGGGGCCGATCCCTTGGGGAAATCGGCACGATTGGGCCCCCAAAACCAAGTTCACCATTAACGGTGAATCTGGCCCGCAATAGGGCGACGACCGCCCCCGAACCGCCACTTTTCAATCCCGCGCGCTTGGGCTAGGCCACCGGCAACCAAACCCATGCGGGATGCGCGCAATGAAATTCACCCTTTCCTGGCTTCGTGACCACCTGGACACCGACGCCGACGTCGCCCAGATCGCCGAGACGCTGACCGATCTGGGTCTCGAGGTCGAAGAGGTCACCGACCCCGCAGCGCGCCTGTCCGACTTCACGCTGGGCTATGTCGAGACGGCCGAGAAGCACCCCGATGCCGACCGCTTGCAGGTCTGCCAGGTACGCACGGACGAGGGCCTGCAACAGATCATCTGCGGCGCGCCCAATGCCCGCGCGGGCATCACCGTGGTCGTCGCCAAACCCGGCAACTACGTGCCCGGCATCGACACCACGATCCAGGTCGGCAAGATCCGCGGCGTCGAGTCCCACGGCATGATGGCCTCCGAGCGCGAGATGGAGCTGTCGGACGCCCATGACGGCATCATCGAGCTGCCGTCGGGCGAGGTCGGCCAGCGCTTCATCGACTGGCTGGCCCAGAACGACCCAGAAAAGATCGACCCCGTGATCGAGATCGCCATCACCCCCAACCGCCAGGATGCCCTGGGCGTGCGCGGCATCGCCCGCGACCTGGCGGCGCGCGGCCTGGGCACGCTGAAGCCCGAACCCGAGGCCAGCGTGGCGGGCACGTTTCCCTGCCCCATCGCCGTCACCATCGACGCCGACGCGCTGGAACACGCGCCGCATTTCACCGGCCGCCTGATCCGTGGCGTCACCAACGGCCCGTCGCCCGACTGGCTGCAGGCACGGCTGAAGGCCATCGGCCTGCGCCCCATCTCGGCGCTGGTGGACATCACCAACTTCTTCACCTTCGACATGGCCCGCCCGCTGCACGTCTTCGACGCCGCCAGGGTCCGCGGCAACTTACGCGTCCACTGCGCATCGGGTGGCGAGACTCTCGAAGCCCTGGACGAGCGGAGCTATACCTTCCTGCCCGGCATGATCGCCATTTCCGACGATGCGGGCGTCGAATCCATCGCGGGCATCATGGGCGGCGCGCCCTCGGGCGTCTCGGAGCAGACGAAAGATGTCTTCCTCGAATCCGCGTGGTGGAACCCGATCACGATCGCCCGAACCGGCCGGGCGCTGAAGATCAACTCGGATGCCCGCTACCGTTTCGAGCGCGGCGTCGATCCCGCCTTCACCCGCCCCGGCCTGGACCTCGCGACCCAGATGATCCTGGATCTCTGCGGCGGCGAGGCGTCCGAGGTGGTCGAGGCCGGCGAAGCCCCGCTGGATCCGCGGGCCTACAAGCTCGACACCACCCGCGTGCAATCGCTCGTGGGCATGGAGATCGCGCCCGAAACCCAGCGCGCGACGCTGGACGCGCTGGGCTTCACGCTGGACGGCGACATGGCCCATGTGCCCAGCTGGCGCCGCGACATCCAGGGCCCCGCCGACCTGGTCGAGGAAGTCGCGCGCGTCGCGTCGCTGACCCGGCTCGCCCCCCGCCCCATGCCGCGCGGCCAGGCGGGCGTTCCCGCCCCGATCCTGACCCAGGCCCAGAAATCCGAGCAGATCGCCCGCCGCACCAGCGCCGCCCTGGGCTACGCCGAGGCGGTCACCTATTCCTTCATCGACCGCGCCAGCGCCGCGCTGTTCGGCGGCGGCACCGATGCGACCATGCTCGACAACCCCATCTCGTCCGAGATGAGCCACCTGCGCCCGTCGCTTCTGCCGGGGCTGCTGCAGGCCGCCGCCCGCAACCACAAGCGCGGCCAGACCGACCTTGCCCTGTTCGAGGTGGGCGCGGTCTTCCACGGCGGCGAGCCGGGCGAGCAATCCACCCAGATCAGCGGCATTCTGACCGGGCGCACCGGCCCCAAGGACGTGCACGGCGCGGCGCGCGCGTTCGATCCCTTCGACGCCAAGGCCGACGCCGAAGCCGTGCTTGCGGCCCTGGTCGCGCCCGCCAAGACCCAGATGCTGCGGGACGGCGACGCGTGGTGGCATCCCGGTCGCCATGGCCGCATCTGCCTTGGCCCCAAGAAGACGCTCGCCATCTTCGGCGAGCTGCATCCGAAGGTGCTGCGCGCGCTGGGGATCAAGACGAACGCGGTCGCCTTCACGATCTTCCCGGACGAGATCCCCCAGCCCCGCAACCGCGACGCCGCCCGTCCCGCGCTGGAGCTGTCGGACCTGCAGGCCGTCGAGCGCGACTTCGCCTTCGTCGTCGACGAACGGGTCGAGGCCGCGTCCCTGGTCAACGCCGCGCAGGGCGCCGACAAGACCCTGATCGACGAGGTCCGCGTCTTCGACCAGTTCATCGGCGGCAGCCTGGGCGAGGGCAAGAAATCCTTGGCCATCACAGTGCGCCTGCAGCCGCAAGGCGAGACGCTGAAGGACGCCCAGATCGACGCGATCTCGAAGGCCGTCGTCGCGAAGGTCGAAAAGGCCACCGGCGGCACCCTGCGCGGCTAGCCCGCCAGCATCCATAGCGCGACCCCCGCCAGCGCCAGGCCGAACCCCGCGTTCAGCCAGCGCGCGCTGCGGGGCGTCCGGAACAGGGCCGCCAGCCGGTCGCCCGCGGCGATCCACAGCACGAAGGCCAGCAGGTTGTTCAGCGTGAACACCGTCGCGATCAGCGCCAAGCTGGCGCCGTCACGCGCCAGGAACTGGCTGAACATCAGCCCGATGATGACATAGGCCTTCGGGTTCAGCACCAGCAGCAGCGCGCCGTCGATAGCCCCCGCCGGTCGCGCCACCTGCGCTTCGGCCCCGGACCCGGCCCGCATCAGCCCGATCGCCAGCCAAAGCACGTAGATCGCGCCCGCCCAGCGCATCAGCTCGAAGGCGCGGTCGAACCGATCCATCGCGGCCAGCGCCGAGTGTCCCAGCGCCAACGTCAGCCCGAAGGTGGCCAGGTGATAGCCCAGATTGGCGGGCACCGTGGCGCGGAAGCCGAAGCGCGCGCCGCTGGCGGCGAAGAACAGGTTGCCCGGGCCTGGGCTGTAGGCCAGCGGGAACAGGAACACGATCAGGGCGGCAATTGTCTCGGCCACGGCGGGGCACCTCCGGTCTCGGATGGTGTCAGCATGACAGCCCACGCCCACGGCTCGCGACCCGGAAGCTGCGCAATCCGGACCTGCCCCGGCTTCATCTTTCCAAAAATACCTGACCAGGATCGCCCCGCTCGGCGCCATCGCTCAAAGCTGGATGGGCCGCGGGAAGGCAGCCCCCGGCGCGGGTCGCCCTAGCCGCGCCCGATATAGGGCATGGCGCTCGCCATCACGGTCATGAACTGCACGTTGGCCTCCAGCGGCAGCGTCGCCATGTGCAGCACCGATGTGGCCACGTGGTCCGCATCCATCACCGGCTCGACCGCCACCGAGCCGTCGGCCTGCGGCACGCCCTTGGTCATCGCCTCGGCCATGTCCGTCAGCGCGTTGCCGATATCGATCTGCCCGCAGGCGATGTTGAAGGGCCGCCCGTCCAGCGACACCGTCCGCGTCAGCCCCGTGACCGCGTGCTTGCTCATGGTGTAGGGCGCGGATCCGGGCCGCGGCACGTGGGCCGAGATCGATCCGTTGTTGATGATCCGCCCACCCATGGGATCCTGCCTGCGCATCAGCCCGAAGGCCGCCCGCGCGCAGATGAACATGCCGGTGATGTTGGTCTCGCTCAGCGCCCGGAAGTCCGCCACGCTGATCTCGTCCAGCGTGCCCGCGCCCACGTTCATGCCCGCGTTGTTGAACAGCGCGTCGAGCCGCCCCCATTCCTCGGCCACTGTCACGAAGGCCTGCGTCACCGCATCCTCGTTCGTCACGTCGCAGGGCAGGATCAGGGTGCTGTCCTCGAACCCCTCCGCCGTCTCTTCCAGCGCCGGTTTCCGCCGCCCCACCAGCGCCACGCGCCAGCCTTCTTGCAGGAACAGCCGCGCGGTGACGCGTCCGATGCCGCTGGACGCCCCGGTGATCAGGATGGTCTGGCTCATTTCATTCCCCTCAGTGATTGTCGCGCGGCAGCTGGTGCCGGATGCGCTGATAGGCCGTGGCCAGTTCCAGGCAGCCGCCATCGCCCAGCTGGCCCACATGGGTGCGGTAGATCTCTTCCCACGGCGTCTGGTGTTCCAGCTTGGGCGCCTTCCATTCGGATTGCCGCTCTTTCCACTCTTCCTCGTCCACCAGGGCGTCCAGCCGGGCCTTGTTCAGATCCAGCCGCACCCGGTCGCCGGTCCGCAGGAAGGCCAGCCCGCCGCCCACCACCGCCTCGGGCGACGCGTTCAGGATCGACGGGCTCTCGGACGTGCCCGATTGCCGCCCGTCGCCCACCGTGGGCAGGTGCATGTTGCCGCCCTTCAGGATGTGGTCGGGCGGCTGCATGTTCACCACCTCGGCCGATCCCGGGTAGCCCACGCAGCCCACGTTGCGGATGAACAGGATCGTCTGGTCGTCGATCTTCAGCGACGCGTCGTTGATCCGGTCGTGGTAATCCTCGGGGCCCTCGAAGACGACCGCGCGCGCCTCGTAGAGGCCTTCGCTGCCCGGCGTGTCCAGGTAGCGGTCGCGGAAATCCTGGCTGATGACGCTGGTCTTCATCAGCGCGTTGTCGAACAGGTTGCCCGACAGCACCACGAACCCCGCATTGGGCCGCAGCGGCGCGTCGTAGGTCGTGATCACGTCGTGATCGACGCTGTCGCGCCCCGTGATGTTCTCGCCCATGGTCTTGCCGGTCACCGTCATGCACCCTTCGTGAATGCGCCCGGCCTTGGCGAGTTCCGCCATCACCGCCGGAACCCCGCCCGCGCGGTGGAACGATTCGCCCAGGTAGGCGCCCGCGGGCTGCATGTTCAGCATCAGCGGCACGTCGTAGCCCACATTCTGCCAGTCCTTCACGTGCAGATCCACACCCGCGTGCCGGGCGATGGCCTGCAGGTGCGGCGGCGCGTTGGTGGATCCGCCGATGGCCGAGTTCACGACGATCGCGTTCTCGAACGCCTCGCGCGTCAGGATGTCCGACGGCTTCAGGTCCTCGTAGGCCATGGCGACGATCCGCTTGCCGGTCTCGTAGGCCATCTCCATCCGCTCGCGGAACGGCGCGGGGATGGCGCTGCAGCCGGTCAGCGACATGCCCAGCGCCTCGGCCATGGCGTTCATGGTGCTGGCCGTGCCCATGGTGTTGCAATGGCCCAGCGACGGGGCGCTGGCGCAGGCGCGGTCCATGAACTCGTCGTAGTCGATCTTGCCCTCGGCCAGCAGCCGCCGCCCTTCCCAGATCACCCCGCCCGAGCCCACGCGCTTGCCCTTCCACCAGCCGTCCAGCATCGGCCCGCCGTTCAGCGTGATCGCGGGCAGGTCCATGGTGGCCGCCCCCATCAGCATGGCGGGCGTGGTCTTGTCGCAACCGGTGGTCAGCACCACGGCGTCGATGGGATAGCCGTGCAGCACCTCGACCAGCCCCAGGTATTGCAGGTTGCGATCCAGCGCGGCGGTGGGCCGCTTGCCGGTCTCTTGGATGGGATGCACCGGGAATTCCATCGGGATGCCGCCCGCGTCGCGGATCCCGGCCTTGATCCGGTCCACCAGGAACACGTGGATCTTGTTGCAGGGCGCCAGGTCGCTGCCGGTCTGGGCGATGCCGATGATCGGCTTGCCCGATTGCAGCTCGGCGCGGGTGTGGGTCTGGTTCTGGTAGCGCTCGAGGTACAGCGCGGTCATCCCCGGGTTGTTGGGATTGTCGAACCATTCCTGGCTGCGAAATTGCTTGTTGGCGCGGGTGTCGGCCATGGCGGATCCTCCTTCGGGCCGCATCGCGTCGGCCGCTGCGACAATCCTCGGATCTGGTATACCAAATTGCAAGGGAATACCCGCTCAACCTGGACAGCGTCGGCCCAGAGGCAAAGAAAACCGCGGGTGCGCCGACCCGTCGCCCGCCGCCACGTAAGTCGACAGCGCGCGGCCACCTACCGCGCTCCCTGCCCCATCTTTGTTCTCACAAATATCCCGGCGCAGCGCAGGCCACCCGCACCACGCCGCTTCGGAGTGCTGCACCCTCGGCCCGCGGGCAATCTCCCGCAACCGTGCCGCAACCGATCTTCGCCGAAGCATCTCGGCCCCCATGTTGACACTGCACCGGGATGGCGCTTTTCTGGAAATGGTATACCAAAGCGGCAGGGGGGCAGCATGGCCAGCACGAACCAAGGCACCGCCCCATGCTGACCTTCGCCGCCGCCGTGTTCTTCCTGATCGTCACCCCCGGACCGGGCGTGCTGTCCACCGCGGGGGTGGGCTCGGGTTACGGCTTCAACGCGGGCCTGCGCTACGTGACGGGCCTCTTCATCGGCACCAACCTGGTGGCGCTGGCGGTCATCACGGGGGTGGGCGCCATCGTGCTGTCGGTTCCGGTGATCCGAACGCTCCTGATGATCGCGTCGGTCGGCTACCTGCTCTATCTGGCGTACCGCATCGCGACGGCCGGAAGCCGCATCGCCTTCATCCACGCCGCCACCGCACCGGGCATCGGCGCGGGCATCCTGCTGCAGGCGATCAATCCCAAGGCCTATGCCGTCAACACCACGCTTTTCGCGGGCTTTCCCTTCGCCGCCGAGAACTTCCTGTTCGAGACTCTCAGCAAGCTCGTCATCGTCGCGCTGATCTGGGTTCCCCTGCACCTGGCGTGGCTCTTCGCGGGCGCGGCGCTGCACCGGCTGGACCTGCCCGAGCGCACCCAGCGCCGCATCAATTACGCCATGGCCGCGTCCATGGTGGCGGTCGTGGCGCTGGCCATCGCGGCGGGGGCGCGCCAAGCATGAGCGGGTCGCTGCTTTGCCTGGGCGAATGCATGGTCGAGCTCGCTCAGACCGGCCCCGACACCTATCGCCGCGGCTTCGCGGGCGACACGTTCAACACCGCCTGGTACGCCCGCAAGCTGCTGCCGCCCGCCTGGGACGTGAGCTATGGCAGCTGCATCGGCACCGATGCGGTGTCGGACGAAATGGCCGGTTTCATGGCGGACCAGGGGATCACGCCGCACCTGCGCCGCATCCCCGATCGCAGCGTCGGGCTTTACATGATCTCGACCAAGGATGGCGAGCGCAGCTTTTCCTATTGGCGCAGCCATTCTGCGGCGCGCCTGCTGGCCGACGACACCGGATGGCTGGACGCCCTGCTGAAGGATCGCGCCCATATCCACCTGTCGGGCATCACGCTGGCGATCCTGCCGCCGCCCCACCGCGCCACCCTATGCCAGACCCTGCGCCGGGCGCGCGAGGCGGGCAGCTTCGTGTCCTTCGACACCAACCTGCGCCCGCGCCTGTGGGAAGACGCGGCCGCCATGAAAGCGGGCCTGACCCTTGGCGCGGGCGCGGCCGACCTGGTGCTGCCCTCCTTCGACGAGGAGACGACGCTCTTCGGCGACCCCACACCGTCCGACACCATCGCCCGGTACCGCGACGGCGGCGCGCGCGTGGTGGTGGTGAAGAACGGTGCCGCGCCCGTCACCCTTTGGTCCGACGATACCGGCACGCAGACCCTCGACCCGCAGCCCGTCACCCCCACCGACACCACCGCCGCGGGCGACAGCTTCGCGGCGGGCGTTCTGGCCGGTCTTGCAACCGGGACGCCGCTGGAAGACGCCGTGCGCCGCGCCATGGCACTGTCGGCGCAGGTCATCCAGCATCCCGGCGCCCTGGTCCCGCAGATCTTCGAAGGAGAGTCCCCATGAATGTCCTGATCATCGGCGGCGGCGGTGTCGTCGGCAACCGGCTGGGCGCGTCGCTGGCCGAGCGTGGCACCCTGCGCGGCGCGGAGATCGACCGCATCACGCTTGCCGATGTCAGCGACCCGCCCCGGATCGACGCGAAGAGCGTCACCGTCGACTACACCCATTGCGACATCACCGACCAGGCCAGCATCGCCGCCTGCCTGACCGAGGACACCGATGTGGTGTACCTGCTGGCCGCCATCGTCTCGGCCCACGCGGAAGAGGATTTCGCCACCGGCTACGCCATCAACCTCTTCGGCACCTGGAACGTGCTCGAGCGTTGCCGCACCCTGGGAACGCAACCCGTCGTCGTCTTCACATCGTCCATCGCCGTCTATGGCGGCGAGGTGGACGACCCGATCACCGGTCAGACCTTCCTGAATCCCCAGACCTCCTACGGTGCTCAGAAGGCGGCGGGCGAGGTCTTGCTGAACGACTTCTCGCGCAAGGGCTACGTCGACGGGCGGGGCGTTCGGCTGCCCACCGTCAGCGTGCGGCCCGGCAAGCCGAACCGCGCCGCGTCGTCCTTCATGTCGTCGATCATCCGCGAGCCGCTAGGTGGCCAACAGGCCGTCTGCCCGGTGGGTGCGGATTTCCTGCACTACTACCTGAGCCTGCGGAAATGCGTGCAGAACCTGGTGAAAGTGGCCGAGATCGACCGCGCCGATCTTGGCCGGAACCACGTCATGCAGATGCCGGGACGGACCTGGTCGATCCGCCAGATGATCGATGCGATGACCGCGGTGGCAGGGCCCGAGCCCGCGAAGCTGATCCGCTGGGAAGACGACCCTCAGATCCAGAGCATCGTGAACGGCTGGCGCTTCGACATACACGCCGACAAGGCGCTGGCCCTGGGACTCGAGGCCGACGAGAGCTTCGAAGACAACGTGCGCTACTACCTGGAAGATGACAGGCCGACGGGCTGACCCCATGGGCCGTGTCGGGCCGTGGGATCGCCGACCGCCACTGGGCCTGCCTGAGCGGGATCGCTTGATTTCCGGTAGGCCAGCGGCAATTCATTTGGTATACCATGTTCAAGCGCGCGTCGCGGGAAGGGGCCTTGCATGACCAGACAAACCGCCGCCGTCATCGGCCTGGGATCCATGGGATACGGCGTGGCGTCGTCGCTGCTGCGCGCGGGTCACGTGGTCCACGGCTTCGACATCAACGCGGACGCGGTGGCGCGGCTGCAGAAGGACGGCGGCGCGCCGGGCACCCTGGCCGAAGTCGCAGGCGGGTGCGATGTGGTCATCTCGGTCGTCATCAACGCCGCCCAGACCGAAGCCGTGCTGTTCGGCGACGGCGGCATCGTCGCGCATCTGGCGCCCGGCACCGTGGTCATGTCCTGCGCCACCGTCGCCCCCGATTTCGCGCGATCCATGGAAGCGCGTTGCACGGATGCGGGCCTTCTTTACATCGACGCGCCGATCTCGGGCGGCCCCCAGCGCAGCGCAAGGGGCGAGCTGTCGGTCCTGGCGTCCGGCGCGCCCGAGGCGTTCGCCAAGGCCCGCCCCTGCCTGGATGCGATGGCGTCGCAGGTCTACGGGCTGGGCGACAGCGCGGGCCCCGGCTCGGCCATGAAGGCGATCAACCAGATGCTGGTGGGCATCAACCTGGCGGGCATGGCCGAGGCGCTGACCTTCGGAATGACCCAAGGCGTGACACCCGAAAAATTCGCCGAGATCATCCCCCAATGCGCGGGCACGTCCTGGGTGCTCGAGAACCGCGTGGGCCACGTGGTCGATGGCGATTACAGCCCCCTGTCGGCGGTGGATATCTGGCCCAAGGACCTCGGGATTTGCCTGGACGTGGCGCATTCCGCGAAGTTCGGGGCCCCCGTGACCGCGGCGGCGCTTCAGCAATGGCTGGCCGCACAGGGGTCTGGACTGGGGCGCGAGGATGACGCGGCGCTGGTGAAGGTCTATGCCCGCAACGCCGGCCTGACGCTGCCCGGCGCCGAATGACCGTATTGGGCTGCATCGCCGATGATTTCACCGGCGCGACGGATCTGGCCGGGTTGCTGGCCCGCGCGGGCGTCCGGGTCAACATGCGCATCGGTGTGCCCGACGCGGCCCCCGGCGACACCGCCCCGTTCGAGGTCATCGCCCTGAAGATCCGCACCACCCCGGTCGAGGACGCGGTGACGCAGGCGCTTTCGGCGCTGGACTGGCTGAAGGCGGCGGGCGCGAAACGGTTCTTCTGGAAATACTGCTCGACCTTCGATTCCACCGACGAAGGCAATATCGGCCCCGTGGCCGAGGCGCTGATGGACGCCCTGGGCACCCGCCAGACGGTCTATTGCCCGGCCTTTCCCGAAAACGGCCGCGCGATCTTCATGGGCCACCTGTTCGTGGGCCGCCAATTGCTGGCCGAAAGCACCATGAAGGACCATCCGCTGACGCCGATGCACGACAGCAACCTGATGCGGCTTCTGGGCCCGCAAGTGCAGGGCGACGTGGGACTGGTTGACCGGCTGACCGTGGCGCGCGGCGCGCAGGCGATCCGCGAGGCGCTGGCCGTCGCACCGCCCCACGTGGTCGTCGACGCGGTGGCCGACGAGGATCTGATCACCATCGCGCGGGCGTGCCGCGACATGCCCCTGATGACCGGCGGCAGCGCCGTGGCGATGCCCCTGCCCGCGCTCTACCGCACCGACGGGCTGATCGACGACCAGGCCGACGCCGCGCTGCCCGCGCCGCCCGCGGATGCCGCCGTGGTGCTGTCGGGATCGTGCTCGGCCATGACGCGCAAGCAGGTCGCCGCGTATCGCGCGCCGAAATACAAACTCGATCCGCTGGCGCTGGCCCAGGACGGGCCCGAGGACGCGCTGGATTGGCTGGGCGATCAGGATCTGGCCGTCGCCCCCCTGATCTACGCCACCGCCGAGCCGGACGAGGTGCGCGCGGCGCAAGCCGAGCTCGGCACCGCCCATGCGGGCGAGCTGGTCGAGGACGCGCTGGCCGAATGCGCCCGCGCCGCCCGGGCCGACGGAGCGCGCCGCTTCGTGGTGGCCGGCGGCGAGACCTCGGGTGCAGTGACGCAGGCGCTGGGGGTCGAGCGGCTGGCGATCGGACCCGAGATCGCGCCGGGCGTGCCGTGGTGCTTCGCCACCTCCGACGGCCACCCCATCGCCATCACCCTGAAATCCGGCAATTTCGGCAGCGAAGACTTCTTCGCCCGCGCCCTGGCCACCCTATGAGCGACGAGGCGAAGCTCCGCGACCAGCTCTGCGCGCTGGCCCGCTCGCTCTATGACCGGGGCCTCACCCATGGCTCGACCGGCAACATCTCGGCCCGCGCGCCCGATGGCGGTCTGCTGGTGTCGCCCACCGGCTCCAGCTTCGGCCGCCTCGACCCCGCACGGCTGTCGAAATTCGACGACCGAGGCCAGCATATCGACGGCGACCGGCCGACGAAGGAAATGCCGCTGCACACCGCCTTCTACGACACCCGCGCGGGCACCGGCGCGGTCGTGCACCTGCATTCGACCCATTCCGTCGCCCTGTCGATGCTGACGGATGCCGACGAAGACACCTTCATCCCGCCGCTCACGCCCTACGCCATCATGCAGCTTGGCCGCGTGAAACTGCTGCCCGTCTTCCTGCCTGGCGATCCGGCCATGGGCGACGCCGTGCGCGGTCTGGCGGGCAAGCGCAGCGCGGTGATGCTGGCCCATCACGGCCCCGTGGTGGCGGGCAAGGACGCCGACGCCGCCTGCAACGCCATCGAAGAGCTGGAAGCCACCGCCAAGCTGGCCCTGCTCACCCGCGGCCTGCCGGTCAAGCCGCTGTCCGACGACCAGATCGCGCAGGTCGTCACCAAATTCGACGTGGATTGGTAGATGCTGACCGTCCGGCTGTCCGAGCACGATAACGTCGTCACCGCCATCCGCGCGCTGCAGGTGGGCGAGGACGGCGCGACCACCCCGATCCCGCGCGGACACAAGATGGCGGCCGAGCCGATCGCCGCGGGCGCGCCGGTCCGCAAATACGCGCAGATCATCGGATACGCGGCCGAAGACATCCCCGCGGGCGCCCATGTCCACACCCACAACCTGGCGTTCCGCGCGGTGGACACCGACTACACCTTCGCCACCAACCTGCGCCCCGCGCCGCCCGCGCAGACGCGCGACACCTTCATGGGCTACCGCCGCGCCTCGGGCCGGGTCGGCACGCGCAACCACATCGCCGTCATCACGTCCGTGAACTGCTCGGCCACCGCCGCCCACAAGATCGCCGAGCATTTCACCCCGCACCGGCTGGCCGCCTTTCCCAACGTGGACGGTGTCACCGCCTTCGCCCACGGCACCGGCTGCGGAATGGCGGGCTCGGGCGAGGGGTTCGAGGCGCTGCAGCGCGTCATGTGGGGCTACGCGCGCAATCCCAACGTGGGCGGCGTGCTGATGGCGGGGCTGGGCTGCGAGACGATGCAGATCGACTGGCTGATCGAAGCCTACGGCCTGACGCCGGGGCCGCTGTTCCAGCACATGAACATCCAGGACGTGGGCGGGCTGCGCAAGACGGTGGAGCTTGGGATTGCCAAGATCGACGCCATGCTGCCGCTGGTCAATCAGGCCCGGCGCGAGGAATGCCCGGCCTCGGAACTGATGGTGGCGCTGCAATGCGGCGGCTCGGACGCGTGGTCGGGCATCACCGCCAACCCCGCCGTGGGCCATGCCTGCGACCTGCTGGTGGCCCAGGGCGGCACCGGCGTGCTGGCCGAAACGCCCGAGATCTACGGCGCCGAGCACCTGCTGACCGCGCGCGCCATCGACCGCGCCACCGGCGAAAGGCTGCTCGACCGCATCCGCTGGTGGGAGGATTACACCGCCCGCAACGGCGGCTCGATGGACAACAACCCGTCGCCCGGCAACAAGAAGGGCGGGCTGACCACGATCCTCGAAAAGTCGCTGGGCGCTGCGGCCAAGGGCGGCACCACGCCGCTCACCGGGGTCTACAAATACGCCGAGCCGGTGACGGCCAAGGGCTTCACCTTCATGGACAGCCCCGGCTACGACCCCGCGAGCGTGACGGGCCAGATCGCGTCGGGCTGCAACCTGGTCTGCTTCACCACCGGCCGCGGCTCGGCCTTCGGCGCCAAGCCGTCGCCGTCGATGAAGGTCGCCACCAATACCGAGATGTATCGCCGCCTCAGCGACGACATGGACGTGAACGCGGGCGCGATCCTGTCGGACGGCCGCAGCGTCGAAGAGGTGGGGCGCGAGATCTACGCCATGTGGCTGCGCGTGGCCTCGGGCGAGGCGACGAAATCCGAGGCGCAGGGCCTCGGCGACCACGAATTCGTCCCCTGGCAGATCGGTGCCGTGATGTGACCCGAAGCGCCCCGCCCCTCCATCTTTGTTCTTCCAAATATCCCGGCGCAGCGTCGGCCCGGCGGCGCGCGCCGCGCCTGTTGCGCGACGTCAGAAAGGCAGAGCCATGAAATTCTCGGCCAATCTCGGGTTTCTCTGGTCCGACCGCCCCTATCTCGACCGCATCCACGCCGCGCACAAGGCGGGGTTCGATGCCGTGGAGCTGCACTGGCCCTATGACACCGACGCCGCCGAGATCCGCGCCGCGCTGGACGCGACCGGCCTGCCGTGCTTGGGCCTCAACACGGATCGGGGCGATACCGACCGGGGCGAAAACGGCCTGTCCGCGCTGCCCGGACGCGAAGAAGACGCCCGCGCCGCCATCGACCAAGCGCTGTACTACGCCGCCCGGATCGGCGCGCGAAACGTGCATGTGATGGCCGGCTTTGCCGAAGGCCCCGATGCGCACGAGACCTTCGTCGCCAATCTCGGCTACGCCTGCAGCAAGGCGGGCGAGACCGGCCTGCTGATCGAGCCGCTGAACCGCTACGACGCGCCGGGATATTTTCTCAACACCGCCACCCAAGGGAAGGCCGTCATCGACGCCGTCGCCCGGCCCAACCTGAAACTCATGTTCGACTGCTACCATATCCAGCTGATGCAGGGCGACCTGACCCACCGCCTGACCGACCTGCTGCCCCTGATCGGTCACATCCAGATCGCCGCCGTGCCCGATCGCGGCGCCCCAGACCATGGCGAGATCCACTACCCCCACATCTTCGCCCATCTCGACGCGCTCGGCTGGCAGACCCCGCTCGGCGCCGAATACAAGGACCCGCGCCCCACCGACGACACGCTCGGCTGGCTCGCCGCTGCGCGCGCCTGAGCGGATCTTGCCAACCCCGCCCGCACCGTGCTGAACTGCCCCGCCGGAGACCGCCCATGCCCAACGCCATCCCCAATGTCAGCCTTGCCCAGCGCGCCTGGGCGATCCGGCGCAACGCGCTGCGGATGGGCGAGGTACAGGGACAGGGCTATATCGGCCAGGCGCTGGGCATCGCGGACGTGCTGGCGGTCAGCTATTTCCACGCAATGGATTACCGCGCAGACGACCCCGGCTGGGAAGGCCGCGACCGCTTCTGCCTTTCCATCGGCCACTACGCCATCGCCCTCTACGCCGCCCTGATCGAAGCCGGAATCCTGCCCGAGGACGAGATCGGGACCTACGGCATGGATGACAGCCGCCTGCCCATGTCGGGCATGGCCGCCTACACGCCGGGCATGGAGATCACCGGCGGCTCCCTGGGCCACGGGCTCGGCATCTCGGTCGGCATAGCGCTGGGGCTGAAGCGGAAACGCAACCCCGCCTTCGTCTACAACATGCTCAGCGACGGCGAATTGGGCGAAGGCTCGACTTGGGAGGCTGTCATGTCCGCCGTCCAGTGGAAGCTCGACAACCTGATCGCCATCGTCGATTTCAACAACCAGCAGGCCGATGGGCCCACGACCCACGCACTGGCGCAGGTCCCCGAAGCGCCTAAGTGGGAGGCGTTCGGCTGGCACGCCCAGAGTGTCGACGGCAACGACATCGACGCCGTGAAAGCCGCCTTCGACACGGCCCGCACCCACGCCGCCGCGCAGCCCCGCGTCATCATCTGCAACACAAAGATGTGCAAGGGCATCCCGTTTCTCGAAGACCGCGAGATCACCCATTTCATCCGGGTCGAGCCCGACGAATGGGCGCGTGCGCTGGCCATCCTCGACGAAAGCAGGCCGCAATGACGCTTGGTCCCAATTCCCGCCGCACGCCCGCCCATATCGCCCGGCCGAAGCCTGCCACCGGGGGCGCGCGCACGTCGGCCATGATCGCGTCGCTGGACGCCGAGGGCCGCGAGACCGTCACCGCCCCATTCGGCCACGCGCTGGTGGACCTGGCCAGGACCCGCGACGATATCGTGGGCCTCACGGCGGATCTGTCGAAATACACCGACCTGCATGTCTTCGCGAAAGCCTATCCCGACCGCTTCTACCAGATGGGCATGGCCGAGGCGGTGCTGATGTCCGCCGCCGCGGGCTTGGCGCGCGAGGGCTTCACGCCCTTCGCCACCACCTATGCCGTGTTCGCGTCGCGCCGGGCCTACGATTTCATCGTCATGGCCATCGCCGAGGAAAACCTGCCCGTGAAGATCGTCTGCGCCCTGCCGGGCCTGACCACCGGCTACGGCCCCTCGCACCAGGCGACCGAGGACTTGGCGATCCTGCGCGGAATGCCGAACCTGACCGTGATCGATCCCTGTTGCGCGACCGAGATCGACCAGGCCACCCGCGCCATCGCCGACCACCCGGGTCCTGTCTATATGCGACTTTTGCGGGGCAATGTGCCCGATGTTCTGGGCGAATACGGGTACAAGTTCGACATTGCGCGCGCCCAGATGATCCACGACGGCAACGACGTGCTGTTCGTGTCCTCGGGCCTGATGACCATGCGCACGCTCGACGCGGCCAAGCGACTGAAGGCCGACGGGATCGACGCGGGCGTCCTCCACGTCCCGACGATCAAGCCGCTCGACGAAGACACCATCGCCGCCGCCTGCGGCAAGACCGGCCGCCTTGTCGTCACCGCCGAGAACCACTCGATCACCGGGGGCCTGGGCGAAGCGGTCGCCGCCTGCCTGCTGCGCCGCGGCGTCACCCCCGCCTTCCGCCAGATCGCCCTGCCCGACGAGTTCCTCGACGCGGGCGCGCTGCCGACCCTGCACGACCAGTACGGGCTGTCGGTCGACGCGGTGACGACCCGCGTGAAGGCATGGCTCGCGGACGCCCCGGCCACTTGATCTGGCGCAAGGACGGTGCCGGTGGAATCGGCGACACCCGGTCCCTGACCGAACAGGGACCGGAGACCGCGCGTGCACTACCTTCTGATCTACGAAACCTTCGAGGGCCAGACCGGCAAGATCGTGGCCCGCATCGCCGCCCAGATCCGCCAGGCGGGACATCGCGTCCGCCTGTGCAACGCGGCGCAGTTCGCCGCGCCGGATTTCACCGGCATCGACCGGGTCGTGCTGGCCGCCCCGGTGCACGAGCGGCGCCACCCGCCCGATTTCGAGCGCCTGCTGTCGGACCATCGCGACGCGCTGTCGCGGCTGCCCACCCTGCTGATCTCGGTCAGCCTGAAGGCGGCGTTCGCGGACGGGATGGACGAGGCGCAGGATTTCCTGGACGAGATGCTGATGCGCACCCGGTTCAGGCCCGGCCGCGCGCTGCTGGTGGCGGGCGCCGTGCGCAGCGACGCCTACGACTATTACCAGCGCCAGATCGTGCAGCACGTCCTGCTGGCCGGTCAGGACGTGGACCTGTCGCAGGGGCCGGTCGAGTTCACCGACTGGGACAAGCTGGCCCGGGACATCGCCGCGTTCATGGCGGAAGAACCGGTGACGCCTGCCTGAAGCGGACGCCCCCGGTCTGCCGGGGGCGTCGGTCTCAGGTCCCGACCACCTCGCACCGCTGCTGGCCCAGCTTGTCGATGCGAAGCTCCATTACGTCGCCGTCCTTCAGGAAGACCTGCGGGCTGCGGCCCATGCCGACGCCTTCGGGCGTGCCGGTGCAGATCAGGTCGCCCGGCATCAGCTTCATGAAGCGGCTCATGTAGGACACGATCTGGCGCACCGTGAAGATCATGTCGTCGGTGTTCGAGCTTTGCATCGTCTCGCCGTTCACCGTGGTCGACAGCGCCAGCTTCTGCACGTCGCCCACCTCGTCCGGGGTCACGAGCCAAGGGCCCGTCGGCCCGAAGGTGGGCGCGGACTTGCCCTTGGTCCACTGGCCGCCATGGTCCAGCTGAAAGCCGCGCTCGGACACGTCGTTGACGATGCAATAGCCCGCCACCCGGTCCAGCGCGTCGTCTTCCGACACCTGCCAGGTCTCGGCGCCGATCACGATGCCCAGCTCGACCTCCCAATCCAGCCTCTGCGAGCCGTTGGGACGCCGGATCGGATCGTTCGGCCCGCTCAGGCAGGACGACGTCTTGTTGAACAGCACCGGCTCCTTCGGCGGCTCGGCCCCGGTCTC
This sequence comes from Palleronia pontilimi, assembly GCF_016412875.1. Lineage (GTDB taxonomy): Bacteria > Pseudomonadota > Alphaproteobacteria > Rhodobacterales > Rhodobacteraceae > Palleronia > Palleronia pontilimi. Next base: position 48,730 of record NZ_JAEKPD010000016.1, read on the forward strand.
GATCGCGTGCTGGGTGTAGTTCAGGCCGACGCACAGGAAATTGGCCACCCGCGCCAGGCAAGGCCCGATGCGTCCCGGATCGGCCACCACCGGCAGCGACGACAGGTCCGTGGCGCGGATGCGGTCCAGGGCTTCCAGCGACACGCCGTCGCCCGCGAAATCGTCCGCCACGCCAGACAGGTCGCGCACCTGTCCGTCGTCGTCCAGATGGCCCGGCTTTTCCGCGCCCGCGGGTCCAAATCTCAGTAGCTTCATCGCTTTCCTTTCCGGGCCACGGGCCCGCGATCTTCAGGTTTCTTCGGTGATGAACAGCTGACGGATGTCTTCGGTCAGCGTGCCCAGGTGGGTGTCCAGCGCCGCGCCCACCGCAACCCGATCACGCTTCAGCAAAGCGTCCAGGATGGCGGCGTGCTGGTCCAGCACGGTCGCGCGGTTGCGGCGGCGGCGCGAGGTCAGGTAGCGGATCCGCCAGAGCCGCGCCAGGTAGGCGCGATGCGTCTCGGCCAGGGCGCGGTTGCGCGACGCCGCGGCGATGGCGGTGTGGAACTCCATGTCGGTCTCGAACGACGCAAGCCGGTCGGCGGTATAGAACGTGGTTTCGAACCGGTCGGCCACGGCCCGCACCCGGTCCATGTCGTCCTGCGTGGCGTGCTGGCAGGCCAGGTCGCCCGACAGCTTTTCCAGCGCCAGAAGCACCACGACCTGGTCGGCTATCTCGTCGAAGGGCGGGTCGGCCACCAGCGGGCTGCGGGCGGGACGCAGCACCACCAGACCCTCCTGGGCCAGGATGCGGATCGCCTCGCGCATGGGGGTGCGGCTGACGCCCATCTCGGCCGCGTTGTCGCGTTCCTTGATCTGGGCACCCGGCACCAGCTTGCCGCGCAGGATGTCGCGGCGCAGCTCGTCGGCGATGTGCTCGGGCAGGGAATGTTCGGCCATGGGGCTGGGTCTTTCCGGGTTCCCGGCCATGCTGACCGCCGAGCCGCGCCGCGGCAAGAAGATTTTGGTATACCAAAACCTGTTGATTACCGTAGGGGCATTCGCTAGCGTTCCGAGGTGATGGTATACCATCCATACGGCGCACGCTGAAAAGCGCCAGTCAAACGACGGCGGCGCAAAAGCCGCCCAGGGAGGAAGACACATGAATTTCAAGACCATGATGATGACGGCCGCGGCCGGCGCACTGGTGGCCGGATCGGCCATGGCGCAGGAAGTGACGCTGCGCATCCAGACCCACTATGCCACCGAGCATCCCACCGGCCAGCTGCTGGCCACGTGGATCGACGACGTCCAGACCATGTCGGGCGGCGATATCGCGGTCGAGATGTTCTATTCCTCGTCCGTCGTGGCCACGGTGGAAACCTTCGACGCCGCGATCAACGGCATCCTGGACTGCGACGCCACGGGCGGCGCCTACCAGACCGGCAAGAACCCCGCCTTCCAGTTCGTGGGCGACATCATGGGCGGCTACGACACGCCCTGGCAGCAATATAGCTGGCTTTACTACGGCGACGGCTACGCGGCCGCGCAGGAGCTTTACAACGCCCAAGGCATGCAGCTGATCGGCTGGTCGATCTATGGCCAGGAATCGCTGTCATCCTCCACCCCCATCGCGGGCTTCGAGGATCTGAAGGGCTGGAAGTTCCGCTCGCCCCCGGGGATGGAGACGGAAATCTTCGAAGAGCTCGGCGCGTCGCCCATCGTCATGGACTTCACCGAGATCTTCACCGCGCTGGAAACCGGCATCATCGACGGCGCCGACGCGTCGGGCCTGGCCAACAACGTGGGCCTCGGGATCTACGACATCGTCAAGCACGCGACCTATCCCGGCTTCCATTCGATGCCGTCGGACCATCTGGCCTGCAACAAGGCGGTGTGGGACGGGCTCAGCGAACAGCACCGCCGCATCATCGACACCGCGTGGCAGAAGCTGTCCTTCCAGGTCGCGCTGTCCAACGAAAAGGCCAATGCCGAAGCTGCCGCGCAGCTGAAGGAACAGGGCGTGTCGCTTTATGACTGGTCGCCCGAGGACCGCGCCGAGTTCCGCCGCGCGGCGCAGGTCGCGTGGGAAGACTGGGGCACCCGGTCGCCCGAGGCCTCGGCGCTTCTGGAAAGCCACAAGGCGTATCTTGCCGACCTGGGCCTGATTTCCAGCGAATAAGGCCTGATCTGACCGCCTGAAACGGTTTGAGGCGGGCCCCTTCTGCGGGGGTCCGCCTTTTTCGTCCCATTCCGATCGACCACTCCAAGGGGGCTGACATGGAAGGCAAATCCGTCTGGCTGGGCCGTTTCCGCAAACCGGTGCGCCTGCTGATGATCCTGTTCACCGCGGCGTCGCTGCTGCTCTATGTCTGGCTGGTCGTGAACCGGCTGCTCGACCCGGAAGCCATCGCCATGTTCGAAATGATCCGCCCCGGCGGACGGCCGATGGTGCAGCTCACTCTGTTCTGCCTGTTCGGCGCGATCCTGTTCGCGTCGCTCTACCTGTCGGACTTCCGCGGCGATATCGAGCCGCCCAATGACGGCATCTTCGACATCGTGTCGCTGGTGCTGAGCCGCGCGGCGATGATCTCGATCGCGCTGATCGTGCTCGTGATGTTCTACGAGGTGGTGTCGCGCTACGTCTTCTCGGCGCCCACGCTCTGGGCCAACGAACTGTCGCTCTGGATCGCGGCCTTCGTGTTCCTGCTGTCGGGCCAATACGCCATGCAGCAACGGTGCCACATCCGCATCCCGGTGATCTACGACCGGATGCCGCGCTGGATGCGGAAGCTCTCGGACAGCCTGTCGGTGCTCTTCATCGTCGGCTTCGTCTTCGCGCTGGTCTGGGGCGGCTACACCGACGCCGAGAACCGCTTCCTGCGGATGGAGACCTTCGGCACCGCCTGGGATCCGCCCATCCCCGGCATCATCAAGCCGGTGCTGCTGCTGTCAATGGTGCTGGTCGCGATCCAGGCGGTGTCGAACCTGATCGCCGACTGGTCGAAGGAAAACGTCTATGACAGCCCCGATGCCATCGACGATACCGAGATCGAAATCATCCGCCGCAGCCTGGAGAACAAGTAATGGTCGATATCGGCACGCTCAGCCTGATCATCCTGCTGGCGATGTTCGCGCTGCTGGCCATCGGGATGCCGCTGGGCTTTGCCTCGGCCTTCCTGGCGGTGGTGACGCTGATCCTGAAGTTCGACGTGGACCTGCTGTTCGGCACCTTCGGGCGGGGACCGCTATCGGTGCTGGCGCAGGCGGTGTACCGGCAGATGACGAACTACGTGCTGATCTCGATCCCGCTTTTCATCTTCATGGCCGCCTTGCTGGAACGCTGCGGCATCGCGCGTGACATGTATTCGTCGCTGAACGTCTGGCTGTCGCGCACCCGCGGCGGGCTGGCGGTGGTCACGTCGATCATGGCCGTCATCATGGCCGCCATGTCGGGCATCATCGGCGGCGAGGTCGTGCTGCTGGGCCTGATCGCGCTGCCGCAGATGCTGCGGCTGGGCTACGACCAGAACCTGGCCATCGGCACGATCTGCGCGTCGGGCTCGCTGGGGACCATGATCCCGCCCTCGATCGTGCTGATCTTCTATGGCCTGGTGACCGAAACCTCGATCAAGGCGCTGTTCACCGCGTCGTTCCTGCCAGGCTTCATGCTGGCGTCGTTCTTCCTGATCTACATCGTGGTGCGCACCCGCATCACCCCGTCACTGGCGCCGCTGCCGCCCGCCGACCCCGACGATCCCGAGGGCCGCGAAAAGGGGCTGATGTTCTTGGGCTTCCTGGCGCGCATGGCCTGCTGGATCCTGGGCGTGCTGATCCTGCGGGCGGTGTTCTTCACCGTCACGGGCGCCAATGCCGTACGGGTCGGGCAGGATCCGATCCTGCTGGGCATGGTGTCGGACTTTCCGTACCTCATCGGCGCCTTCCTGATCGCGCTGGCCACGATCTACTTGGTGGTCGGGCGCGAACGGACATCGAAGGGCTGGCACATGGGCAAGGGCCTGATCGCGCCCATCGTGGTGATCGGCGTGGTCCTGGGCAGCATCTACGGCGGCATCACCGGCATCACCGAGGCCGCGGGCATGGGCGTGATCGCGGTGTTCGTGATCGGCCTCTTCCGTCGCGAGATGTCGTTCATGATCGTCTGGGACAGCCTGATGCGAACGCTGAAATCCACCGGCACGATCATCTGGGTCACCATCGGCGCGGCCGCCCTGGCCGCGGCCTACACACTGGCGGGCGGGCCAACCTACGTGGCCAACCTGATCATCGGGGCGGACGTGCCGACCATGGGCGTGATCCTGATCATGATGTTCGTCTTCCTGATCATGGGCATGTTCATGGACTGGATCGGGATCGTGCTGCTGATCATGCCGGTGTTCCTGCCCATCGTGGTGAAGCTGCCGCCCGAAGAGATCGGGTTCCTGGCGTCCATCGACGCGCGCTACATCCCGATCTGGTTCGGCGTGGTGTTCTGCATGAACATGCAGGTCAGCTTCCTGTCGCCGCCCTTCGGCCCGGCGGCGTTCTACCTCAAATCCGTGGCGCCGCCCGAAATCGAGCTCACGGACATCTTCAAGGGCTTCCTGCCCTTCATCGCACTGCAGCTCTGTGCGCTGTCGGTGTTGCTGATCTGGCCGCCCATCGTCACGCTGTTCCTGTAAGGAGACCCCGACATGACCAAACCAACCATCGGCTTCATCGGCCTCGGCCTCATGGGGCGCGCCATGGTCGAATGCCTGCAGAAGGCCGGATATTCCGTGATGGTGCTGGGCCACCGCGACCGCACCGGCATCGACGAAGCCCTGTCGCGCGGCGGCTCCGAGGCGGCATCGGCCCGCGAACTGGCGCAGGCGTCGGACATCGTGATGTTCTGCATGGGCACATCGGATCATGTCGAATCCCGCGTCTATGGCGAAGAGGGCGTGCTGGCGGGCGCGAAGGACGGCCAGATCTTGATAGATTTCGGCACGTCCCTGCCCAGCTCGACCGAGCGCATCGGCAAGGATCTTGCCGCCAAGGGGGCCGCGTATCTGGACGCGCCGCTGGGCCGCACGCCCGCCCACGCGGTGGACGGTTTGCTGAACATCATGTGCGCGGGCGACAAGGACGCCTACGCGCGCGCCAAGCCCACGCTCGACTGCCTGGGCGAAAACGTCTTCCACCTGGGCGCGCTTGGCAACGGACACAAGATCAAGCTGATGAACAATTTCTTCGCCATGACCACCGCCATGGCCATGGCGGAGGTCTTCGCCGTCTCGGACACCGTGGGCGTGCCGCGCCAGATGGTCTATGACGTGATGGCGGCGGGACCGAACCATTCGGGCATGATGGATTTCATCAAGAACTACGCCACGGACGGGCAGATCGACCTGGCCTTCTCGGTGGAAAACGCGGCCAAGGACGTGGGCTATTACAAGGAGATGACCCGCAACTTCGGCGTCACGTCGCGCATGGCCGATTGCGCCGATGCCACGCTGCGCGCCGCGCGCGACAGCGGCTCGGGCGACCTGAACGTGCCGGAAATGGTCGACTGGATGACCCGCAACCTTGGGGATGCATGACATGAGGCTGCAGGGCAAACGCGCCTTCGTCACCGCGGCGGGGCAAGGCATCGGCCGGGCCATCGCCACCGGCATGGCCGCGGAAGGGGCGCATGTGGTCGCCACCGACCTGAACGGCGATCTTCTGGCGGATATCGGCACGGCCCAGGCCTTCGCGCTGGACGCCACCGACAAGGCGGCGCTGCAGGCGGCCATAGTGGACGCAGCACCCGACATCCTGGTCAACTGCGCGGGCTTCGTGCACCACGGCACCATCGCGGACTGCACCGACGACCAGTGGGAGTTCGCGCTGACCCTGAACTGCCGCACCCAGTTCCACGGGATGCAGGCCGCCCTGCCGGGCATGGTCGCGCGCGGCGGCGGGTCGATCATCAACATCTCGAGCGTGGCCAGCTCGATCATCGCGGCGCCCAACCGCTTCGTCTATGCCACCACCAAGGCCGCGGTGATCGCCATGACGAAATCCGTGGCGCTGGATTACGTGACCACCGGCGTGCGCTGCAACTGCATCTGTCCCGGCACCGTGGACAGCCCGTCGCTGCACCAGCGCTGGCACGACAGCGGCGATTACGAGGCGGCGCAAAAGCAGTTCATCGCCCGCCAGCCCATGGGCCGCGTCGGCACGCCCGAGGAAATCGCGAAACTGGCGATCTACCTGGGCTCGGACGAAAGCGCCTTCACCACCGGCCACGCCCACGTGATCGACGGCGGGTGGTCCGTGGGCTGATGCCAAGCGTTCACCAGCCGCCGCTTCACCACGAAGTGGCGGCCCGAGAAGACCGGCTGGGCTTGGGCATCGCCATGATGGCGCTGGCCGTGCTTGGCTTTACCTGCATCGACACATCGGCCAAGTGGCTGGTGCTGGCGGGCATCCCGGCGATCCAGGCGGTCTTTGCCCGCTATGCCGTTCATTTCCTGCAATCGCTTCTGCTGTTCCTGCCGCGCGAGGGCTGGGATGCGGTCCGGTCGAACGCGCCGAAGCGGCAGGCGCTGCGCGCCATGTTCCTGATGGGCAGCACGGTGTGCAACTTCACCGCCCTGCAATACCTGCCGCTGACCGTCACGACGACGATCATGTTCTCGGGGCCCATCGCGGTGACGCTGCTGGCGATCCCGATCCTGGGCGAGCGGGTGGGCATCCACCGGCTGGTCGCCGTCTGCGTGGGGTTCCTGGGCGTGCTGGTGGTGATGCAGCCCTGGGGCGCCGAGTTTCACCCGGCGATGCTTCTGAACCTGCTCGCCATGATGCTGGCGTCGCTCTATTTCATCCTGACGCGGATGCTGGCAGGCATCGAAAGCAACGCCACGGCGCAGATCTGGGCGTCGGGGCTGGCGACACTGGTGCTGACCCCGTTCGTGTGGTCGGTCTGGACCTGGCCGGACAGCCCCGCGGGATATGCCGTTCTGGTGCTGATCGGTCTGTTCGGCGGCACCAGCCATATCTGCGCCACCTACGCCCACCGGCTGGCCGATGCGTCGATCCTGGCGCCCATGATCTATATCCAGATCGTCCTGGCAGCCATCGCGTCGATCGTCGTCTTCGGGGTCTATCCGACCATCTGGACCCTCGCGGGCGGGCTGATCATCATCGCTGCGGGGCTATATATCTGGCGCCGTGAAAGCCGGGGCCGACGCCGCGTCTAGTTCACCCGCGTCAGCAGATCGCGCCCGGCCAGGAACGCCGCGATGTTGTCGCGCTGAAGCTGGCCCATCGCGGCCCGCGTCGCCACCGTCCCCGATCCCTGGTGGGGTTGCAGAACCACATTGTCGAGCGCGTGGAAGCGCGGGTTCACCTTCGGCTCGCCCTCGAACACGTCCAGGCCCGCGCCCGCCAGCTTGCCCGCTTCCAGCGCGTCGAGCAGCGCGCCCTCGTCCACCGTCGAGCCGCGCGAGATGTTGATCAGAACGCCGTTCTCGCCCAGCGCCTCCAAGATACGGGCATCGACCATGTTCTCGGTCTCGGGGCCGCCCACCAGCGACACCACAAGAAAATCCACCGCCCGCGCCAGGTCGACCGGATCGGCGTGGTAATCCCAACCCGGCGTGTCCTTTTCCGAGCGCGACCAGTAATGCACGTCCATCTTGAACGCCTCCAGCCGTTCGGCGATCTCGTGGCCGATGCGGCCCAGCCCGAGGATACCCGCCTTGCCGCCGCTCATCTTGCGGTTCAGCGGAAAGCTTTCGCCTTCGGCCCACGCGCCCGAGCGCACATGGGCGTCGCCCTGCCGCATCCGCCGCCCCTGCATGAGCAGCATCGCCACCGCCAGGTCGGCCACGTCGTCGTTCAGCACGTCGGGCGTGTTCGTCACTGCGATGTCGCGCGCGGTTGCGGCCGCCACGTCGATCGCGTCATAGCCCACGCCGAAATTGGCGATCAGGCCGAGGTTCGGGAAGGCGTCCATCTGCTCGGGTCCGAACGCGGCGTGGCCCATATAGGCGATGGCCGAGATCTGATCGCGTTCGGCGTCGTCCAGGGCCAGCGCGCTGTCCAGCGAAGACGCCATCACGGCGTCCAGATCGGTGCGCAACGCCTGTTCGTCGATCTTCATGTAGCCGCCGATGGCAAGGGTCTTGGTCATGGGGTCTGCTCCTGCAAAGAGTCCTGCGGTCGAGAGCAGCGTAACCGGGCAAGCGGTTGGATGGTATGCCAAAACGCGCCATCCGGGCCCGGGGGGGCGCCGTGCGCTGCGGGTGCGCTATCGCGTCAACCCGAAGAGACCCGGGCCGCGACCTTTCCCGTGGGGCTCAGGCCTCGATCCGTTTGAACCCGGCTTCTTCGTTCAGCGCGTTCGAGCGCTGCTCGATGGCGTCTTCGAGCCGTTTCATGAAGTCGGTGCGGCTCAGTCCCGGCCGGATCGGGTCAAGGAATTCGACGATCGCGGTGCCGGGATGGCGCATCACGCCGCGCTTTTCCCAGAATACGCCCACGTTGCAGGCCACCGGCACGCAGGGCTGTTCCAGCTGGTCGTAAAGCACGTGGGTCCCGATCTTGTAGGGCGCGGCCACGCCGGGCGCGATGCGCGTGCCTTGCGGATAGATGCACAGCTGGCCGGGCTTGGCGGAGCCTGACTTCACGTCCCTGACCATCTTGCCGATGGCCTTGCCGCGCTTGCCGCGGTTCACGAAGACGCAGCCGATCCGGTAGGCGTAGAAGCCCAGGATCGGGGCATACATCAATTCGCGTTTCATGATGAATTTGCCGCGCGGCACGGCGTTGAAGATCAGGATGATGTCCAGGAACGACTGGTGCTTGGCGGCGACCATGACCTGGTCGGTGGGCACCGGACCGCGCACTTCGGATTTCAGACCGACCATCCAGGACGCGGTCCAGATCACCCAGCGGCAATAGGCCTTGCAGGCCTTGCGGGCGCCCTGCGGATGGATCGCGGCATAGGGCAGATAGCCGATGCCGATGACGGCCATGGCGATGTACATCTGGGTGTTGAAGGCCAGCGACCGGACGAATTGCAGCGGTTTCATGGGATCTCCTTCAACGCGCGCAAGGCGGCGTGGCGCGTGGCCCAGAAGGCGATGAAAGCAGCTAGCGGGACGATCAGCAAGGGCAGCAGCCAGCCCGCCCCCGAAAAGGCAAGGTCGGTCAGGAACCCTCCGGCGGCGTCGGCGCGCGGCATCAGCGCGATGAACAGCACCGCCAGCGCGGTGCCGATGGCCGCCCCCATGGACGCGCGCAGCGTGAAGCGGCGCACAAAGGCGCGGGCGATGAAGATATCGCGCGCGCCCACCAGACGCAGCACCGTCATCACCTGCCTATTGGCGGCAAGCGCCGTGCTGGCGGCCAGCGTGATCATCGCCGCCATGGTCAGGACGATCAGCGTCAAGGCGCCCAGGGCCAGCAGGTTCAGCCGCTCGGCGGCGCGGATCAGCGGACGGCGCCAGCGGGTATGGTCGTCGACGACCGCGCCGGGCGCTTCGGCCTGCAGGCGCAGGCGCAGGCCCTCGGCATCGTAGCCACGCCCTTCCTCGATCACCTCGACCAGTTGCGGGATCGGCAGGGTTTCGACCGGCAATTCTGGGCCGAACCACGGCGCGAGAAGCGCGCGCTGTTCCGCGTCGCTCAGGGCGCGCGACGAGGCGACGCCGGGCGTTTCGGACAGGATGCGCAGCACCGCGTCGGTCTGGGCCTGGCGCTGGTCGGCCGGGGCCGAGATGCGGATGGTCGAGCTTTGCGCCAGCGCCTGCCCCCAGCGATCTGCCAGCCGCGCGGTGGCCAGCGACAGCGCCAGCGCGAAGACGCCCAGGAAGGCCATGGCGGCGGCGGTGAACACGGTCAGCTGCGCGGTGAACCCCGTTGGGGGCACGATCCGGTCGGCGCTGGGATCGCCCTTCAGCAAAGACGCAAGCTGTCGCAGACGGGTCACAGATCGGCCCCCGCCACATCCAGCTGGCCGCCGCGCAGGCGCAGCACGCGGGCGGCGACTTGCGACTTGGCCTGCCGGATCAGGTTCAGATCATGGGTGGCGATCAGCACCGCCTTGCCCATCTTGTTCAGCTCGACCAGTAGCGACAGCAGCCTGAGCGACATCTCCCAGTCCACGTTGCCTGTCGGCTCGTCCGCCAGGATCACGTCCGGCGACAGGATCAGCGCGCGGGCAAGTGCCGCGCGCTGGCGCTCGCCGCCCGACAGCTCGGGCGGCAGCGCCGTGGCGCGCTGTTCCAGCCCGACCCAGGCCAGCAACGCGCGCAGATCCTCGGCGAACTCGGCCGTGTCCTGGCCCGATGCCGCCAGCGGCAGCGTCAGGTTCTCGATCAGCGGCAGGTGGTCCAGGAAGCCGCAATCCTGGTGCACCACGCCCACGCGCCGCCTGACCTGCGCTATTCCGTCGCGGCCCAACTGGTCGGCAGGCTTGCCGAACGCGGTGACCCGCCCTTGGGTCGGGGCCAGCTCAAGATAGCACAATTTCAACAGGGTCGTCTTGCCCGCCCCGGAAGGTCCGGTCAGGAAATGAAAGGATCCCGGCGACAGCGTCAGGCTCAGATCGTTCAGCAGAGCCCGGCCATCATAGCCATAGCTCACCTGCGACAACTCGATCACGGGGGACCCCTCCGATTGCGCCATTGACGTCACGCCCCATGGCATAGCGGGCCGTTCCGCCGCAAAGTGTTTGAAAAGTGACAGCGAACAGTTAACAATTCGGGCGAGGGTAGAGAAAGCCGAAAAGGCTGGAGCGGGACAGGAAATACGAATGCGGCTTATTTGCCCGAATTGCGCAGCGCAATACGAGATCGACGACTCGTTGATCCCGGAGGGTGGTCGCGACGTACAATGCTCGAACTGCGGGCATACCTGGTACGAGGATCACGCCGAGGCGCTGACCGCGTCGGCCGACGACGCCGGTGCGACCGCGGGCGAGAGCCTGGACAAGCGCCCGCCCCGCCGCGAGCTCGACGCCAAGACCAAGCAGATCCTGCGCGAAGAGGCCGAGCGCGAGGCCGCGCAGCGCCGCGCCGCCGCCCAGGCCCCCGTCGCAGAGCAGACCGAGTTGGGTCTGACCCCGGAAGAAAGCTCCGAGCCCAAGGGCCTGCAGGACCTGCCAGACCGTTTCCCCGAAGGCGAAAAGACCGATAAAGGCGCGGCCGCACCCCAGGCACCGGCGCCCAGCGAAAGCCCGCCGCCGGACGAAGTCCCGGCGCAAAGCCGGGCCAAGGTGTCGCGCCCCGACCCCGACGCCGCGCGCAGTGCGGCGGCCATCGCCGCCTCGTCGCGGGGCGATCTTCTGCCCGATATCGACCAGATCAACTCGACCCTGACCGCCACGTCCGAGCGCCAGAAAGGCGCCGATCCCGCGGACGATTACGACGACGACCGCGCGCCCCTGCCCCCATCGGGCAGCGGCTTTCGCATCGGCTTCTCGGTGGTGCTGGCCCTGACCGCCATCGTCATGGCGGTCTATCTGCTGGCGCCCCAAATCGCTGACGCGATCCCCACTCTTGAGCCGACGCTGGCCAGCTACGTGGAGGCCGTGAACACCTTCCGCGCAACGCTGGACGGCTGGCTGATCTCGGCCTCGGAAGCGATCATCGGCGCGACGGACAACTAGAGCGTCACGCCCGCCTTGCGCAGCTCTTCGGCCACGTGGCCGAAATCCGACCCATGCGCCACGATGACCCCCAGCCTGCGGATCGCCGCCATGGCCGCGCGACTCGCATCGTCCGGGCCGGGCCCCGGCTCGCGCAGGATCACCGCGGGGATGCGCCCGCCGTGGCGGTGGCACGCCTCCAGATAGACCTCGGCATCGTGCTGGCCGGTATCGCCGATCAGGATGAAGGGCAGATCCGGGTTCGCGTTCAGGATTCGGTCGATGGCGCTGCCCTTGTGATCGCCATGGGTGCCCGAGATGAACTGCGTCTCGCTGATCCCGAGGTCCCGCAGGAACATCGGCCCCGCGGCAAGGCCCGCCCGGTCGAACACGCGCTCGAGGAACGCGTGCAGGTTCCACGGGCTCGAGCTGACGAAGAAGATCGGGTTGCGCCCGTGATTGGACAGGTGGTCCATCAGCACGATGGAATCCGGGAACACCCGCCGCGACGTGGCCGAGCCGGTGAAGGTCGTCCAGAGGTTGCGCGCCAGCGAATAGGCGCCGGTATGCATCATCGTGTCGTCGATATCCGACACCACACCCAGCCGCGCGTCGGGCGACGGGATCATGGCGCGGAAGATCTTGCGGCTGTCCGGATCGCCCGCGATCTCGAGCGCGACATCGTACCAGCCGGGCTTGGGATCCGCGACGGGCACTTCCACCGTGATGTAGCCTTCTTCGTCGCTTTGCACGGTGATGTCGTGGCCGGGGGCTGTGACGTCGACATGGGCGACCTCGTCGGTCAGGAACAGCGACAGCATTTCGCGCATGTTCTGCCAGCGGCTCTGGCCCGGATCGGGCGTGGTGCGCCTCAGGCTCGCCAGGACCCGCCCGCGCAGCACCACACCGCCGGGCTGGGCGTAGCCGCGATAGGCATCGAGAACGGGACGCTCGGGCCGCTTGCGCGGCCGCACACGGTCGAACCAGCGCTCGGCACGGATGGCCGTTCTGTGCAGTAATCCCAACTGCGCCACTGAAATCCCCCCGGTCAGCTTCAGGCCAGTCGCAGCCTAGCCCAGCGCGCCGCGTCGGCAACCGCAGGATCCCCGTCCTGTGTCAGCGGGGCCACATGTTTCGCCAACTCGGGCAGCCCGGAATTGCCGATGGCGTAGCACACGTTGCGCACCAGCCGGTCGCGCCCGATGCGCTTGATGGGCGAGCCCGCGAACATCGCGCGGAACCCCGCATCGTCCAGGCGGGCCAGCGCGGCCAGCTCGGGCGCCCGCCGGCCGGGCTGCGTAGCCAGGCGCATGTCGCGCGCGGCGGTGGCGAACTTGTTCCAGGGGCAGACGGCCAGGCAATCGTCGCAGCCGTAGATCCGGTTGCCGAGCCCCGCGCGCAGGTCCAGGTCCACCGGGCCGCGATGCTCGATGGTCAGGTAGGAAATGCAGCGCCGCGCATCCAGCCGGAACGGCGCGGGGAAGGCGTCGGTGGGGCAGACGTCCAGGCACTTGCGACACGATCCGCAATGCTCGGCCTCGGGCGCGTCGGGCGGCAGCGCAATGGTCGTAAAGATCGCGCCCAGGAACACCCAGTTGCCCAGGTCGCGGCCCAGCAGGTTGGTGTGCTTGCCCTGCCAGCCCAGCCCCGCGGCCTGGGCCAGCGGCTTCTCCATCACGGGCGCTGTATCCACGAACACCTTGATCTCTGCGCCCGCGCCCGCCCGGTCCAGCAACCAGCGCCCGACCCGCTTCAGCCGCTTCTTGACGACATCGTGGTAATCGCGCCCCTGGGCATAGACGCTGACCGCGCCCCGGTCCTTCAGCCCCACATCGTCCAGCGGATCATGCGCGGGGGTATAGCTTTCGGCCAGCATCACCACCGATCGCGCCTCGGGCCACAGCGCGGTGGGATCGCCGCGCCACGCCATCCGCTCGGCCATCCAGCCCATCTGTCCGTGGTGGTCGGCCTCCACGAAAGCGCGCAGCCTCTCCGCCGCGTCGGGGATCGCATCGGGACGGCAGACGCCCATCTTCACGAAACCGGCCTCGATCGCAAAGCGCTCCAGCGCCGCCTTCAGCGCCGCGCCCCCCTCATCACTGGTCTTCAAATACCTCTGCGGGCGGCCCGCCATCAGAAATCCAGGTCGGAGTAATGCGCGGGCGGCGGAAAGCCCGGCACTTGGTCGGCCAGGATCGAGCGGAAGGCGGGACGCGACTTGATCTTGGCGTACCAGTCCTTGACCGTCTCGGACCGGCGCCAATCCACGTCCGAGATGTAATCCAGCGACGACAGGTGCGCCGCGGCCGCGAAATCGGCAAGGGTCATCTGGTCGCCTGCCAGCCAGCGCCGCTGATCCAGCAGCCACGCCATGTAGTCCAGGTGGAACTTGATGGCCCGTGCGCCGGATTTCACCGCGCCGCTCTCGGGATAGCCCTGCCCCATCATCTTCTTGTTGACCCGCTCGTAGAGCAGCTTCGACGTCACCTCGTTGAAAAACTTGTCGTCGAACCACCCCACCAGGCGGCGCACCTCGTAGCGGTGCTCGGGCAGGCTGGGCATCAGCGGGATCTCGGGGTGGATCTCTTCCAGGTATTCGCAGATCGCGGTGGATTCGCTCATGTGACCCAGATCGGTCTTCAGCACCGGGACCTTGCCGGCCGGGTTGCGCCGCATGAAGTCGCTGTCCTTTTCCCAGTAGCGCTCCTCGACCAGTTCCACCTCGAGCTTCTTCTCGGCCAGGACCAACCGAACCTTGCGGCAGAAAGGCGACAGCGGAACGTGGAACAGGCGGTACATGGCGCAGGCCTTCTGGCTGGAAAACATTCCTTCAATGCCGCGTCTGGGGTCACGCATCAAGGGTCGGTGAGTGGGCCGTCCGCTATTGGAAGCAATCCGCCCGCCCGTCGGCGTCGATGGTGGCCGCCCCGTCACGGATCGCGCGCGCACGGCGCTGGACGAAGGCCGACGGGTTCGACGCCGATCGGTCCTTGGGCGCGGGCAGGATCGCCGCCAGCCGCGTCGCCTGCGTCGCCGTCAGCTCGGCCGGGGTGACGCGGAAATAGCGATAGGCGGCCGCGTCCACCCCGAAGACGCCTTCACCGAACTCGGCCACGTTCAGATACACTTCCAGGATCCGCCGTTTCGACCAGACCATCTCGACCACGGGGGTGATGACGGCCTCCAGCGCCTTGCGCAGCCATGAACGCCCCTGCCAGAGATAGACGTTCTTGACGACCTGCTGGCTGATCGTCGACGCCCCGCGCGCGCCGCCGTCGGTGATCGCGTCGCGGATGGCGGTGATGTCGAAGCCCCAATGGGTGCAGAAATTCGCGTCCTCGGCCGCCACCGCCGCGCGCGCCATGATCGGCGCCATCTGCGCCAGCGGCACCCATTCGTGGTCGACCTGGCCCAGCCGCCGCGCCTCGGCGCGCATGTAGGGGGTCGAGGGCGGATCGAAGACGGCGAAGCACGCCACCGCCAGCAGCAGGATCGCCACCGCCGCCAGCAGCCCCCGCGCGGTCCAGCGCGCAAGCCAGCGGATGGGCCGCGGGCGCCCCCATCGCGACGCCGCCTGCGGTGCCTTGCGGGACTTTCCCTTCGTCTTCGCCTTCGGTGCCATGGCGCTCCTTTGGCCCCGGCCCGGGCAGTCCGTCAAGCGGGGACACGTGAAAAAGGGCGCGCCCAACGGCCCGCCCCTTCATCTTTCCCGAAATACCTCGGGGAGCGCGAGGGGCAGCGCCCCTCGCATTCTTGAATCAGCCGTTGACGCTGTCCTTCAGCGCCTTGGCGATGGTCATCTTCACCACCTTGTCGGCGTCCTTCTTGATCTGCTCGCCGGTGGCGGGGTTGCGCACCATGCGCTCGGGCCGCTCGCGGCAGTAGATCTTGCCGACGCCGGGCAGGGTGACGGCACCGCCGCCGGACACTTCTTCGGTGATGACGCTGGTGATCGCGTCCAGGGCTTCGGCGGCGCCCTTCTTGTCGCTGTCCATCTTTTCGGCCAGTGCAGCAACCAGCTGCGTCTTGGTCATCGGTTTCGTCGCCATTGTTCTGTCTCCTCGATAGGCTTCTTGGCAGCATGGCACGCCTGTCGCACCATCCTTGGGACATACCACAACGCCTAGTGGACAGCAGGTCAAGACAAACTAGACGAAAAAAGCCGCAGAACCCCTTTTTTCCTTGGCTTATCGGCGCGAAACCACCCGACTGAGCCCCGCCAGCACGATCAGGACCATCCCGAAGGCCGCCATCAGCGGAATCGGCGTGCCGAAAATCCAGATGCTCAGGGCCGCCGCCACGGCCAATTGGCTGTAGATCAGGGGCGCCAGAAGCGCGGTCGAGCCCAGTCCCAGCGCGATGATCGCCAGAAGGTTGCCCGCCCCCGACGCAAAGCCCGATCCGAACAGCAGGCCCGGCACCTGCGGCCAGACCGGCACCGGATCGAACAGGGCCAGCGGCGCCAGCACCACAAGGCCCACCAGCAGCTGTCCGCCCAATTGCGACAGCGGCTGCCCGGTCTGCGCCGTCGCCCGCGTGGTGGTGATGTAGCTGCCGTAAAAACAGCCCGCCAGCAGCGCCCAGCCGATCCCCGGCTCCATGCCGAAGCCCGGCCGCACGACCAGCAGCACGCCCGCGAAGCCCAGCGCCACGGCGGCCCAGTCGACGCGGCGCACATCCTCGCCCAGCACCAGGCGCGCCAGCGCAAGCGACACGAAGGGCGCGATGAAGAAGGCGCCGAACGCGTCGGCCAGCGGCACCGTCGTCAGCGCCTGGGTGATGCAGCTGATCCCGCCCGCGATCAGCACGCCGCGCAGGCCCACCGCGATCAGGAACGCGCGCGATGGCTGCCAGCTGCGCGCGAAGCCCAGCGCCAGCGGCAGCACCAAGCCCGTGCCGACCACGAAGCGCCACCAGGCCAGCGTCACCGCGCCGTGGCTGGACGACAGCGCGGCGGCCTTGTTGAACGCGTCGCCCACCGGGATGAGCGACATCCCCGCCACCATGATCGCCGCGGCGACCAGGTTCTGGCGGGACGCGGGCGTGCTCACAGGAACGCGGTTTCCTCGAAGCTGCGCAGCTTGCGCGAATGGATGCGGGCCAGCGGCATCTCGCGGATGATCTCCATGGCGCGCACGCCGATCAGCAGGTGGCGCGCCACTTGCGTCTTGTAGAAATCCGACGCCATGCCGGGCAGTTTCAACTCGCCGTGGAGCGGCTTGTCGCTGACGCAAAGAAGCGTGCCGTAGGGCACCCGGAAGCGAAAGCCGTTGGCGGCGATGGTGGCACTTTCCATGTCCAGCGCCACCGCGCGCGATTGGCTGAGCCGCTGCACGGGGCCCGAATTCTCTCGCAGCTCCCAGTTGCGATTGTCGATCGTGGCCACCGTGCCCGTGCGCATGATGCGCTTCAGCTCGTAGCCTTCCAGCTCGGTGATCTGCTCGACCGCGTCTTCCAGCGCGATCTGCACTTCGGCCAGCGCCGGGATCGGCACCCAGACCGGCAGGTCGTCGTCCAGCACGTGATCCTCGCGCAGATAGGCATGGGCCAGCACGAAGTCGCCCAGCCGCTGCGAATTGCGCAGCCCCGCGCAATGGCCCACCATCAGCCACGCATGGGGCCGCAGCACGGCGATATGGTCGGTGGCGGTCTTCGCGTTGGACGGGCCAATGCCGATATTGACCATCGTGATGCCCGTCCCGCCGTCGCGGATCAGGTGATAGGTGGGCATCTGCGGCAGCTTGGCGGGCGGCTGCATGGGCGCGTCGGGGTCCGTGATGACCACGTTCCCGGGCCCCACGAAGGCGGTATAGCCGCTGTCGGGATCGCGCAGCGCAGAGCGGGCATAGGCCTCGAACTCTTCGATGTAGAACTGGTAGTTGGTGAACAGGACGTGATTCTGGAAGTGATCCGCGTCCGTCGCGGTATAATGCGACAGGCGGGCCAGCGAATAATCGACGCGCTGCGCCGTGAACGGCGCCAGCGGGCGCGAGCCGTCTTCGAACTTGAAGCCCTGGCCGTTGACGATGGCATCGTGGGTGATGCCCAGATCGGGCACGTCGAACACGTCGCGCAGCGTGAAATCCATCACGCCATCCTGCGGCACGGTCAGGTCGGGATCGCTCGCCACCGCGAAATGGACGGGCATGGGCGTGTCGGACGGGCCGATCGTGACCGGGACTTTCTGGTTGTCCAGCAAGAAGCGCAGCTGCTGTTCAAGATAGGCCGCGAACAGGTCGGGCCGGGTGATCGTCGTCGAATAGATGCCGGGCTCGGCCACGTGCCCGAAGCTCAGGCGGCTGTCGGTCGTGGCGAAGCTGGTCGTGGTCAGCCGGATCTCGGGATAGAAGGCCCGGAACCGCGTCGTGGGCATGCCGCCCTTCAGCGTCTCGACGAACTTCTCGCACAAGAAAGCGGTGGATTGCGCGTAAAGCTCGCGCAGGCGGGCCACGGCCTGGTCGGGATCGCGGAACGACTGGTGCTGATGCGCCTCGGGGCTGACGATGGGCAGGCTTTGCGGATGGGTCATGGCGCAGGCTCCAAGGCGATGACGCGGGCTTAGCGAAAAGGTATGACGCTCACAAGACAACGCAGCGGAACCCCGGTCGCAGCACCCGCGTTTCCGGGCTGTCATGCTCGCCGCCCCGAACCTCGTCTATTATCCCGATACCCATCCCGGCATCACCCGCAAGCGGGCGGGCCGCGGCTGGTCCTATACCGCGCCCGACGGCACCCGCATCGACGACCGGGCCGAGCGCAAGCGGCTGGACGCGATGGCCGTTCCCCCCGCCTACCAGCACGTGTGGATGAGCCCGCGCCCGGACGGCCACCTGCAGGCCACGGGGCGCGACGAGCGGGACCGCAAGCAATACCGCTATCACGAAGACTGGACCGCCTTCCGCGCGCGGCAGAAATACGACGACCTGGCCGCGTTCGGTGACGCGCTGCCGTCGATCCGCCGCCGCATCAGCCGCGACCTGCGCGGCGAGGCGGGCGACCGTGCCCTGGCCACCGCGGCGGTGCTGGCGATGATCGACCGGCTGAGCTTGCGCGTGGGCAACCGCGACTACGCCGAGGAAAACGGCACCTACGGTGCGACGACCCTGCGCCCGCGGCACGTGGCCCTCAGCCCCGACGCGCTGGAGCTGAACTACAAGGGCAAGGGCGGCAAGAAGATCACCCGCAAGCTGCGCGACAAGCGGCTGGCGCAGGTGCTGCACCAGCTCGACGATCTGCCGGGGGCGACGCTGGTGACCTGGATGGACGACGACGGCGCCGCGCACGAGGTGTCGTCGAGCCAGGTGAACGACCTGCTGGCGGAAGTCACCGGTGACGACGCCTTCACCGCCAAGACCTTCCGCACGTGGAACGGCACGGTGGCGGCGATGGACGTGGCGCTGTCCGACGAGGATCTGACCATCAAGGCGATGGCGGAGGCCGCGGCAAAGACCCTGGGCAACACCGCCACCATCGCGCGCAACAGCTACATCCACCCCGACGTGATCGCCCTGAAGGACGCGCCCCTGTCCGAGCGTGCCCAATTCGCCGATCGCGCCCCCGAACGGCGCGGCCTGCGCATCCCCGAACGCGCGGTGCTGGAATTGCTGAAGCGTTGATTGCGCTTTCCCCCGACAGCGCCGGTGATAGGCTTGCCCCCATGGATGACGCAGGCGGTCTGGACCGTTTCATAGCCGCGCAGGACGCCACCTACGCCCAGGCGAAGGACGAGGTGACGCGCGGGCGCAAGACCTCGCACTGGATGTGGTTCATCTTCCCGCAGCTACGCGGGCTCGGGCGCTCGCTTCGCGCCGAGTATTACGGCATCGCGGACCTGGACGAGGCCACGCGTTACCTGGCGCATCCCGTTCTGGGTCTGCGGCTGGTCGAGATGTTCGACACGCTTCTGGCGCATCACCCCCGGGCCGATCCGGTGGACATCTTCGGCAAGATCGACGCGGCCAAGCTGCGCAGCTCGGCCACGCTGTTCGCCCGCGTGCCGGATGCCCCGATCATCTTCCAGCGCGCGCTGGACGCCTATTTCGACGGCCCCTGCCCGCGGACCGAGGCGCTGTTGTGAACCTTTTGTCCTTCGGCCACGGCTATTCGGCCCGCGCGCTGGCGCCGCTGCTGCTGGCCGAGGGGTGGCGGGTGACGGGCACGACGCGCTCGCACGACAAGGCGCGCGAGATCGCCGAGACGGGCGTGACCCCGCTGATCTTTCCCGGCAGCGACATCGGCCCCGAGCTGGCGCGCGCGACGCATCTGCTGATCTCGGCGGGCCCGGACGAGGGTGGCGACCCGGTCTTGCAGGCGGTGGGCCCGCAGATCGCGCAGGCCGCGCCCCGGCTGCTCTGGGTGGGCTATCTGTCGACCACCGGCGTCTATGGCGACCATGACGGCGGCTGGGTGGACGAGGCGACGCCGCTGACCCCGTCCACGCGGCGCGGCGCGGCGCGGGTCCGGGCCGAGGCCGCGTGGCAGGCGCTGGCGCGCGACACCGGACTGCCGCTGCATATCTTCCGCCTGGCGGGCATCTACGGCCCCGGCCGCGGTCCCTTCGAGAAGGTGCGCAACGGCACTGCCCGGCGCATCGTCAAGCAGGGCCAGGTGTTCAGCCGCATCCATGTCGAGGACATCGCCCAGGTGCTCGCGGCGTCGATCGACCGGCCCCATCCCGGTGCCATCTACAACGTCTGCGACGACGACCCCGCCCCGCCCGAGGACGTGCTGGCCCACGCCGCCGACCTGCTGGGCGTGCCGCGCCCGCCGAAGGTGGATTTCGAGACCGCCGAGATGTCGCCCATGGCGCGCAGCTTCTATGCCGAAAGCAAGCGCGTGCGGAACGACCTGCTGAAGGACGAGCTGGGTGTCAGGCTGCGCTTTCCCGACTACCGCAGCGGGCTGGCGGACCTGCTGGCGCGCGAATAATCCCGACCGGCCCGCTGGAAACGGCGGGCGCAGACCATAGGTACCTGCATGGCGGCTGGCGATCCGTCCGCCCTTTCGCGAACGGCACGAGTATGAGCAACACGCACGGCACCTTCGCCGTCATCGGTCTGGGCAATTTCGGCGCGACGGTCGCCAAGGAACTGGCCCGCTTCGACAATTACGTGATCGGCATCGACCGCGACGAAACCAAGGTCGCAGGCCTGGCCGAAACGCTGGACCAGGCGCTGATCCTCGACGCGCGCGACGAGGAAGCGCTGCGCGACGCCGGGCTCGAAGACTGCACCACCGCGCTGATCGCCATGGGCAGTTCGCTGGAAGCCAGCGTGCTGGCGACCATGAACCTCAAGCTGATCGGCGTCGAGGACATCTGGGCCAAGGCCACGTCGAAGACCCATCACCGCATCCTGTCGCGACTGGGCGTCAGCCGCGTCATCCACCCCGAGGTCGACGTGGGCGTGCAGGTGGCGCAAATGCTGCACAACCCGCTGGTGCGCGACTTCGTGCGGCTGGGCAACGGCTATTACGTCGTCAACCTGACCGCGCCCGAGGAGCTGAACGGCCGCAAGCTGGCCGCTCTGAAGCTGGGCAAGTTCGATCTGCGCTGCGTCGGCGTCATGCGCGGCACCGATTTCCTGGGCCGCGACGGCGACGACATCACGCTCGAGCAGGAAGACCGGATCATGCTTCTGGGACGAAGGGCCGACCTGCGCGCCTTCACGTCGAGCCTGTGAAGACCGGACTGCGGCGCTGGCTGAAATCGCTGCCGCCGCCGGGCCTTCTGACGGCGCTTTACGCGATCTTCATCAGCCTGGGCGCGGTGGTTCTGTGGCTGCCGATCTCGCATCACGGCGGGGTCGGCTTCGACGACGCGCTGTTCACGTCGGTCTCGGCGGTGACGGTGACTGGGCTGATCGTGGTCGATACCGGGTCGGCCTTCACGATCTTCGGTCAGGTGGTGCTGGCGCTGCTGATCCAGCTGGGCGGATTGGGGCTGATGGCCTTCGCGGTGCTGCTGCTGTCGGCGCTGGGCCTTCCCGTCGGGATGCCGTCGCGGATGGTGCTGCGCGAAGAGGTCAACCAGACCTCGATCAGCGGGCTGGGTCCGCTGGTGCGGCTGATCTTCAGCGTCGCGATCGTGGTCGAGGCGGCGGGCGCCGTCGTGCTGGCCTTCGACCTGGTCCCGCGCGAGGGCTGGGCCATGGGCATATGGCACGCGATCTTCCATTCGGTGTCGGCCTTCAACAACGCAGGATTCTCGACCTTTCCCGATTCGCTCATGGGCTACGCGGGAGATGTGTCGGTGAACGTGGCGATCACGCTGATGTTCATCATATCGGGGCTGGGGTTCGTCGTGATCTCGGAGCTGCTGCGCAAGCGCGAGTGGTCGCCCCTGTCGCTGCATTCCAAGCTGATGCTCAGCGGCACGGCGGTGCTGATCGCGGGCAGCTGGCTGCTGTTCGGCCTGCTGGAATGGACCAACCCCGCCACGCTGGGCGGTTTCGGCTCGGTCCACGAGCGGGTGCTGGCAAGCTGGTTCCAGGCCGTGACGCCGCGCACCGCCGGGTTCAACACCATCGACACCACCGCCATGCGCGACAGCACCGCGCTGATGACCATCGGGCTGATGGTGGTGGGCGGCGGCCCTGCGTCGACCGCGGGCGGGATCAAGGTGACGACGGCCATCGTGCTGCTGCTGGGCGTGGTCGCCTTCTTCCGCCGCCGCCGCCAGCTGACCGCCTTCGGCCGCTCGCTGGGCACCGACGAGGTGCTGAAGGTGCTGGCCCTGGTGACGGTCAGCGCCATCCTGATGTTCGGCGTGCTCTTCGCCCTGACCATCACCAACGACATCGACTTCCTGCCGCTGGTCTTCGAGGTCGCATCAGCCTTCGGCACCGTGGGCCTGTCCATGGGCGCGACGCTCGAGCTGGATGGCTGGGGCCGCGCCGTCATCATGGTGCTCATGTTCGCGGGCCGGGTGGGTCCGCTGGCGCTGGGCTTCTTCCTGGCGACGCGCGCGGTGCCGCGGGTGAAATACCCGGCCGGCGAGATCTACCTGGGCTGAGCCTTGCCGCGCGGTGCGGCCCGGCCCATATGTCGCCCCATGACCAGCCTTCAGACAGACACGGCGGCGCCGCGCACACGGCTTCAGGACTTCCTCGAGCGTCCGCGCACCCGCGATGCCATCATCGCGGTGATCCTGTTCAACGCGGTGCTTTTGGGGCTCGAGACATCGCCTCGCATCATGGCCGCCGCCGGGCCGCTGATCGTGGCGCTCGACACCGCGTGCCTTGCGATCTTCGTGGCCGAGATCGCGGCCAAGCTGGTCGCCTATCGGCTGGCCTTCTTCCGGTCCGGCTGGAACGTGTTCGACGCGGCCATCGTCGGCATCGCGCTCTTCCCGGCGGGACAGGGCCTGTCGGTGCTGCGGGCGCTCAGGATCCTGCGGGTGCTGCGCGTCATCTCGGCCGCGCCGCGCCTGCGCCGGGTGGTCGAGGGCTTCGTGACGGCATTGCCGGGGATGGGCAGCGTGTTCCTGCTGATGGCGCTGATCTTCTATATCGGCGCGGTCATGGCGACGAAGCTGTTCGGCGCGGCCTTCCCCGAATGGTTCGGCGACCTGGGGCGCAGCGCCTATTCGCTCTTCCAGATCATGACGCTGGAATCGTGGTCCATGGGCATCGTGCGCCCGGTCATGGACGTCTATCCCTATGCCTGGGCCTTCTTCGTGCCGTTCATCATGGTCACGACCTTCGCGGTGGTGAACCTGCTGGTGGGCCTGATCGTGAACTCGATGCAGGACGCCCACGCCGAAGAGACGAACGCCGCCACGGACGTGTTCCGCGACGAGGTGCTCCTACGGCTGCGGGAGATCGAGCGCCGGCTGGAGCGGCGCGACTAGGCCCGCTTGCCCAGGCTTTCGACGCCCATCACCGACAGCACCTTGGCCTCGATGTCTTCCGCGTTCAGGCCGGCGACCTCGTACATGTCCCTCGGGCTGGCTTGGTCGATGAAGATGTCGGGCAGGACCATGGACCGGAAGATCAGCCCCGCGTCGAACACGCCTTCATCCGCCAGAAGCTGCGCCACGTGGCTGCCGAAACCGCCGATGCTGCCTTCCTCGATGGTGATCAGCGCATCGTGCTCGGCGGCGAGCCGCAGGATCAGCTCTCGGTCCAGCGGCTTGGCGAAGCGGGCATCCGCGACGGTGGGCGTGATGCCCCGCGCCGACAGGTTTTCGACCGCCTCTTCGATCTCTTTCAGGCGCGCGCCGAAGTTCAGCAGGGCCACGCCCTTGCCTTCGCGGATCATGCGGCCCTTGCCGATTTCCAGCACCTGCCCGCGCTCGGGCATCTCGACGCCGGTGCCCTCGCCGCGCGGAAAGCGAAAGGCGATGGGCCCTTCGTCATGGGCGACGGCGGTGGCGACCATGTGTTTCAGTTCCGCCTCGTCCGCGGCGGCCATGACGGTGAAGCCGGGCAGGTTGGCAAGATACGCAATGTCGAAGGCGCCCGCATGGGTCGCGCCGTCGGCCCCCACCAGCCCCGCGCGATCGATGGCGAACCGCACGGGCAGGCGTTGCAGCGCGATGTCGTGCACCACCTGGTCATAGCCACGCTGCAGGAAGGTCGAATAGATCGCGCAGAAGGGCTTCATGCCGCCCGCCGCCAGCCCGCCCGAGAAGGTGACGCCGTGCTGCTCGGCGATGCCCACGTCGAAGGTGCGCGACGGGTAGCGCTCGGCGAACAGGTTCAGGCCAGTGCCGTCGGGCATGGCGGCGGTCACGGCGCAGACGCGATCGTCGCGCGCGGCTTCTTCCAGAAGCGACTTGGCGAACACGCTGGTATAGGACGGCGCGTTGGATTTCGCCTTCTGCTGCGCGCCGGTGATGACGTCGAACTTCCCGACGCCGTGCCCCTTGTCGAGGGCGTTCTCGGCGGGCGCGTAGCCCTTGCCCTTCTTGGTGACCACGTGGATTAGCACCGGACCATCCGCGCGGGCCCGCACGGTCCGCAGGACCGGCAGCAGCTGGTCCAGATCGTGTCCGTCGATGGGCCCGAGATAGGAAAACCCGAGCTCTTCGAACAGCGTGCCGCCGACGACCGAATGCTTCAGCAGGTCCCGGGCGCGACGCGCGCCTTCCTGGAACGGCTGGGGCAGCATCGACACCGCCCCCTTCGCCGCCGCCGCGAATTGCTGGAACGGATCGCCCGCGTAAAGCCGCGACAGGTAGGACGACATGGCGCCGACGGGCGGCGCGATGGACATCTCGTTGTCGTTCAGGATCACGAACAGCCGCTTTTTCAGATGACCCGCGTTGTTGAGCGCCTCGTAGGCCTGGCCCGCACTCATGGCGCCGTCGCCGATCACCGCGATGGCGTCGCCCAGCGCCGGGTCGGGCGCGCCGCCCAGGTCGCGCGCCACCGAAAAGCCCAGCGCCGCGCTGATCGAGGTCGAGCTATGGGCCGCGCCGAACGGGTCATAGGGCGATTCCGAGCGCTTGGTGAACCCGCTCAGCCCGTCCTTCTGGCGCAGGGTGCGGATGCGGTCACGGCGGCCGGTCAGTATCTTGTGCGGATAGCACTGGTGCGACACGTCCCAGACAAGCCGGTCGCGCGGGGTGTCGAAGATCGCGTGGATGGCGACGGTCAGCTCGACCACGCCAAGGCCCGCGCCCAGGTGGCCGCCGGTGTGGCTGACGGCGTCGATCGTCTCGGCCCGAAGCTCGTCGGCGACACGGCGAAGATCGGCATCGCTCATGGTGCGCAAATCGGCGGGGCTTTGAACGCGGTCGAGCGTGGGCGTGCTGGGCTTGGCCATGATGTAACCTTTTCTAGACGCCCCTACCTAGCGCGGCTCGCGGTGCGTGGCAAAGGGACATCACGGGAATGTCGGCTGGATCAAGGGTATCGCGGACCGGGATCTTTCCGGCCGGATGAAGACCGCCCCGCGGCGTCGGGATCAGCGGTCGCGCGCGATGACGAAGCGGGCGCAATCGCGCAGCGGATCGGCCGCCGGGCCATAGGGCGACAATGCATCGCAGGCGCTGTCGACCAGTTCGCGGGCCCGCGCGCGCGCCCCGTCCGCCCCCAGGATCGACACGAACGTGGCCTTGCCCGCGCGGGCATCCTTGCCGACGGCCTTGCCGGTGGTGCCCGCGTCGCCTTCCACGTCGAGCAGGTCGTCGGCGATCTGGAACGCGCGGCCCAGCGCGTCGGCATAGGCGGTCAGCGGCGCGGGATCGGCGCCGCCCAGGATCGCGCCCGCGCGGCCCGACCAGCGCATGAGCGCGCCGGTCTTGCCCGCCTGCAGCCGGGTGATCGCGTCCAGGTCCAGCGGCACGGCGGCCGATTCGGCGGCGATGTCCAGCGCCTGCCCCAGCACCATGCCCTGCGCGCCCGCCGCCAGGGCCATCTCCGCGATCAGGGTCACGCGGGTTGCGGCGTCGGGGTGGCAGTCGTCACCGGCGAGCAGCTGGAAGCACAGGGTCTGCAGCGCGTCGCCCGCCAGGATCGCGGTGGCGTCGTCCCATTTCACGTGGACGGTCGGCTGGCCCCGGCGCAGGTCGTCGTCGTCCATCGCGGGCAGGTCGTCATGCACCAGGCTGTAGGCGTGCAGCGCCTCGATCGCCGCCGCGGCGGTGATGGCGTCCGAAACGCCGTGCAACCGCGCGCCCTCGATCACCAGGAAGCCGCGCAACCGCTTGCCGCCCGACAGCGCGTGGCGCATGGCGTCGTGCACCGGCTGGGTGCCGGTGACGGCGCGGTCCAGCCGCGCCTGCACGTGGACGGCCGCGTCCTTCAGGCGATCGGGAAAGGTCACTGCGTGTCGAGCGGCTCGGTCCCGGTGGGCTGGCCCTCGGCGTCCAGCGTGATCTGGGCGACCTTTTCCTCGGCCTCGGCCAGCTTATCGGCGCAGGCTTTCTTCAGCGCCGCGCCACGCTGGTAAAGCGCGATGGACTGGTCCAGCGGCACATCGCCCGAATCGAGCTTGGCGACCACCTGTTCCAGCTCGGCCATGGCCTGCTCGAAGGACAGCTTTTCCACCGGGGTCTCGTCGCTCATGGGTCGCGCTCCATCAGGGTTGTGACATGGGCGGCCACCGACGCACCCAGCGCGTCCAGATCATATCCGCCCTCCAAAGTCGAGACGATGCGCCCGCCACAAACCGCGTCCGCCACGTCGGCCAGCCGCCCCGTGAGCCAGGCGAAATCTTCCGTCTGCCAATCCAGCTGCGCCAGCGGATCGTCGGTGTGGGCGTCGAACCCGGCCGAGACCAGGATCAGCTCGGGCGCCCAGTCCAGCAGCTTCGGAAACACGCGGTCCTCGTAAATCGCGCGCATGGCGCTGCCATCGCTGAAGGGCGCCAAGGGCAGGTTGACGATCTGGCCGTGCGCGCCCCGCTCGGACGGCGCACCCGTGCCGGGATACAGCGGCGACTGGTGCGAGCTGACGAACAGCGCGCGCGCCTCGTCCCACAGCAGATCCTGCGTGCCGTTGCCGTGATGCACGTCGAAATCGACGACGGCGACGCGGGACAGGCCGCGCCGCTCCAGCGCGTGGCGCGCGGCGATGGCGACATTGCCGAACAGGCAGAACCCCATGGCAGTGCTGCGTTCCGCGTGGTGGCCGGGCGGGCGGCAGCCCACGAAGGCCGCGCGCGCGTCGCCGTACAGCACCGCGTCCACCGCGGCGACGCAGCCGCCCACGCCGCGCAGGGCGGCTTCCACCGAGCCGTGCGTCATGTGGGTGTCGGCATCGAGCTGCACCCAGCCCTCGGCGGGCTCGGCGGCGCGCACCTTCGACAGGTAGGCTTGCGGATGGCACAGCAGTACGTCGGAATCGTCGCAGACCGGCGCTTCGCGGCGATCGAGCCCTTCCAGACCGGCCAGCGCGGCGCGGATCGCTTCCAGCCGCGCCACCTGCTCGGGGTGGCCCGGCGGCGTGACATGCGCCAGGCCCGCGTCGGTGGAATAATAGAGCAAACGCCCCTCCTTCATCTTTCCGGAAATACCTCACGGGGGGTCCGGGGGTGTGAAACCCCCGGCCTTCGCTAGTCGCTCATCAGAACGTAGCCCGCGCCGCGCACGGTCTGCAAATAGCGCGGCTGTTTCGGGTCGGCCTCGATCTTGCGGCGCAGCCGGGTGATCTGCACATCCACGGCCCGGTCCTGCGCGCTTTCGCCGTCGGGACCGGTGCGGCCCAAATCCTCGATCAGCTGCGCGCGGCTGACCGTGTCGCCGACCTGGCCCGCGAAGATGCGCATCAGCTGCCCCTCGGTCGAGGTCAGGCGAATCATCTCGTCCCCGTGCCAAAGCTCGCCGCGCGCGATGTCGTAGCGGATCGGGCCCAGTTGCAGCACCTTCGGCCGCGTGTCCTCGGCGGCTTCATGCGGAACGCGGCGCAGGATGGCGTTGATCCTGAGCAGCAATTCCTTCGGCTCGAAGGGCTTGGCCAGGTAATCGTCCGCCCCCGCTTCCAGACCGTCGATCCGGTCCGACGTGCCGCCCTTGGCGGTGAGCAGCAGGATCGGCATGTCGCGGGTCTTGCGCAAATCGCGGGTCAGCGCCACGCCGTTCTCGCCCGGCATCATCACGTCGAGCACCATCAGGTCGAAATCCAGACCCTCGAGCAAGCGGCGCGCATGGGCCGCGTCGCGCGCGCCCGAGACATAAAAGCCGTTGCGCGCCAGGAACTTGCACAAAAGCGTGCGGATCCGCTCGTCGTCGTCGACGATCAGCAGGTGGGCGTCGGGATCGAGGATCATTCGGACACCTCCTGCACGGCATCGAATTGGTGTTTCTGCTCGGGATCCATCATCGCCTCCAGCACGGCGCGAAACCCCGCAACGGCTTGCGGTCCTGCGTCCCGGAAGGCGGCGCGCATCCGTGCGCGCTGCGCCTCGCTCAGCTCGGATTCAAGTGCTGCGCCCTTGTCGGTCAGAAACAGGTGCCGTTCGCGCTTGTCGCGTCGGCCCACGCGGCTTTCGACCAGCCCGTCCTCGATCAGGGTGCGCAGCACGCGGTTCAGCGATTGCTTGGTCACGCCCAGGATGGCCAGCAGGTTGTTGACCGTCGTGCCCGGCGTGCGGTTGATGAAATGGACCGCGCGGTGATGGGCGCGGCCATAGCCGTGATCGGCCAGGATCCGGTCGGGATCGGCGGTGAACCCGCGATAGGCGAAGAACATCGCCTCGATCCCGCGCCGCAAATGGGCATCGGTCAGGAATAACAGGCTTTCGCCGCTGCCGCGCGTGTTGTCCATGGTCGGTCCCCTGCTGTCCCCTTGGCATATTACGTCAGCCTTGTTGACATTCCAAGTCACGACTGTTAGCCGAGACTCGGAAAATACGAAACATTATGTCCGAAACGGACATTAACACGCAACATCGGCAAATCAGGTGGGAGACACGCGATGACCGGGGGCTATGACGACCGCGACGGCAAGATCTGGATGGACGGCCAGCTGGTCGAATGGCGCGATGCCAAGGTCCACATCCTGACCCACGCGCTGCATTACGCAAGTTCGGTCTTCGAGGGCGAGCGTTGCTACAACGGCAAGATCTTCCGCTCGCGCGATCACTCTGAACGGCTGCGGCGTTCGGCAAACCTGATCGACTTCGAAATCCCCTATTCGGTGGACGAAATCGAAGCCGCGAAAGAGGCGACGCTGAAGGCCAACAACCTGACCGACGCCTACGTGCGCGCGATCGCGTGGCGCGGCGCGGGGCCCGACATGGGCGTCGCCTCGGCCCGCAACCCGGTCCGCATGGCGGTGGCGGCCTGGGAATGGGGCAATTACTACGGTGACGCCAAGATGAAGGGCGCGAAGCTCGACCTCGCCAAGTGGAAGCGCCCGTCTCCCGAGACGATCCCCTGCGAGGCCAAGGCCGCCGGGCTCTACATGATCTGCACCATGTCAAAGCACGCGGCCGAGGCGAAGGGCTGCTCGGACGCGATGATGCTGGACTACCGCGGATACGTGGCCGAGGCGACGGGGGCCAACATTTTCTTCGTCAAGGACGGCGAGGTGCACACCCCCACGCCCGATTGCTTCCTGAACGGGCTGACCCGGCAGACGGTGCTGGGAATGCTGCGCGACAAGGGCGTCCCCGTCCACGAGCGCCACATCATGCCCGAAGAGCTGGAAGGGTTCGAGCAGTGCTGGCTGACCGGCACCGCCGCCGAAGTGACCCCTGTGGGCCAGATCGGCGACTACCGCTTCGAAGTGGGCGCGCTGACCCGCGACGTGGCCGAAAGCTACGAAAAACTGGTGCGCAGCTAGCCCGAAGCGCCTAGCTGCGGTGGCCGCGCTTGATCTTCAGGAACGCGGGAAGCTGCGCGCCGGTGCGCAGCTTCTGCTTGCGGTCCAGCGTGGCGATCAGGCGGCTGATGCCGCCGCGCGCCTCGGACGTGCGGATCTTCAGGAAACTGCGGACCGCGCGGGGCGATTGCTTGGGGCCAACGTGGTCCAGGATATGACGTGACACGACGAACACTCCTTTTGGCTGGTCTGGGTTCAGGTCACTGGTTGTAACACGGATGCGCGCGGATTTCACCTGCCGCGTCCCGTCGTGCCCATGGCGCGCGCTTTTCGGCGCGCGGTGGCGCCCCCTGCCCGTCAGCCCAGCCCGAACCCCGCATAGGGCAGGAACCGCACCGGGTCGCCCCGCGCCACCACGACCGCCCCGTCGGGCAGTTCGACCAGCCCGTCGGCCCAGCTGAGCCCCGAGATCCGCCCCGAGCCTTCCGAGCCGAACACCTCGACTCCCTCCGGCCCGATCCGCGCGCGCAGATACTCGCGCCGTCCCGGCTTCTTGCGCTTCTCGAACGCGGCGGGAAGCTGCATCGCCATCGGCGCGACCCACCCGCTGCCCGCAAGCGTCGACAGCGCCGGACGCGCGAAGATCAGCGCGCAGACGAAGGCCGCGACGGGGTTGCCGGGCAGGCCGAAGACCGGCACCCCGTTCCACACGCCCAGCGCCAGCGGACGACCCGGCTTCAGCGCGATCCGCCAGGCAGTCAGGCTGCCGGTCTCGCGCAGCAGGGCCGACACGTGGTCCTCGTCGCCCGCCGACGCGCCGCCCGAGGTCAGGATCACATCCACCTCGGCCCCGTCCAGCCGCGCCCGCAGCGCGTCGCGGTCGTCCGGGACATGGCCCAGGTCCACCGCCGCGTGGCCCCAGCGCGCCGCCATGGCCAGCAGCATCGGGCGGTTGGCATCGAAGGTCCGTCCAGGATCCTCGGTGCTGCCCGGGGCGGCCAGCTCGTCGCCGGTGGACAGCACCCCCACGCGCAGGCGGCGCTGCACCGCGACTTGCGCCAGACCGACGGCCGACAGCAGCGCAAGGTCGGGCGGGCGCAGCCGGTGGCCCGCGGTCAGGGCGACCGCCCCGGCCTGCACGTCCTCGCCCGCTTTGCGGGTGTTGGCGCCCGGCTTGACGGGTCCGTTGAACGCGACCGAGACGCCATCGCTGCGCGTGTCCTCTTCCAGGACGACCGTGTCGACGCCCTCGGGCAACAGCGCGCCGGTCAGGATGCGGATCGCGTGGCCCGGCGGCACCGCGTGGGGATAGGCCGCGCCCGCCGCCGCGCGTCCCGCCACCAGCGGCAGCACATTCGCGCCCGGCACCGACGCGGCATGGGCGAAGCCGAAGCCGTCGACCGCCGTGTTCGCGGCGGGCGGGTTGGCGCGCCGGGCGATGGCGTCTTCGGACAGGATGCGGCCGTCGGCGTCTCCGGTCGGCACCGTCTCGGAGCCGGTCACGGGTTTCAGCCGCTCTCGCAGCAGCGCCAGCGCGTCGTCCACCGGCTGCCACGCGACCCCGGGCGGCAGCGCGAAGCAGTCGTTCGACAGGGGCGGCGGGGCAAGCGGCGGGGCGTCAGTCTCGGGCGGCGCGGTCGCGGCGAGCGCGGTCAGGCGCGCGCGGTGCTCGGCGCCAAGGATCCAGCCTTCCTCGGGCGCCTCGACTTCCATCATGGCGCGCAGTTCGTCGTCCGGAAGGGCCGCCAGCGCGTGGGCCAGCAGGCGCACCTGGTGGCGGTCGCGGACACCGCCCTTGGGAACCGCGCCTTCTATCAGGCCCGGCCAGATCTCGGTCAGCACGGCGGGCGCGTCGTGCCAGTCCTGGAACGGCCAGACCGCCACGCCCTCCAGCCGCCGCAGCCGCGACAGCATGGGAAGCCCCATCAGCGCCTGGCTGCCGACCGTGGGCGGGAAGGCCAGCTGCCAGACCGACGAGGCCGCTTTGGCCACCAGATCGCAGGCGCGCTTCTCGGCCATGCCGTGTCCGGTCCGGTCGTTCCCGCGATAGGGGATGTCGGGATGCGCCTCCTCGCGCGGCTTGCCCCAAAAGGGGCCGGTGCCGCCGAAGAGGCGGTTCAATTCCGAGGCCACGTCGAACCGGTTGTTGCGGCCGCGCGCGTCGTCGGTGATCCGCGCGGCCAGCCAGTCCCACAGGGCCAGCGTGTCGTCGGCGCCGGTCACGGCCCGCGCGAAGCCCGCCGGATAGCCGAAGGGGAAGTCGAACGCGGCCATGACCCGGCGGCCTTGCGCCACCTCGGACGCGATGCGGTCGGCCAGCCAGGCTTCGGCCTCCAGGCGGGTGGGCATGTGGACGGGCGGCTCGGAGACCGTTCCGCGGCTGACGCCGATCCAGATCGCGTCCCGCTCCGCCTTGCGCACACCCTGGGCCGCCGACCAATCCGCCACGATGATGGTGTCGAAGCCGCTCACAACCCGACCTCGGACGCGATGAAATCGGCGATGGCAGCCGTGTCGTCCAGCGCGAAGACCGGGCGGTCAGACAGGGTGACGGGCCCGCCCGCCGCGACCGCGCGGATGGTGGGGTCATTCGGCGCGATCAGCGGGTTACCGGGCTCGGGGCGCCAGGCTTCGACCTTGGGGTGGGTATCGCGCTTCCAGCCTTCGACCAGCACCAGGTCCACCGGGTCCAGCCGGGCCAACAGGTCGGCCAGCAGCGGCTCGGGCGTGCCCCGCAGCTCGGACATGAGCGCCCAGCGGGTGCCCGACGACAGCAGCACCTGCCGCGCGCCGGCCACGCGGTGCCGGTGGCTGTCGCGGCCGGGATGGTCCACGTCGAAGCTGTGATGGGCGTGTTTCAGGGTCGAGACCGCCAGCCCGCGTGCCGTGAACTCGGCCACCAGACGCTCCATCAGGCCGGTCTTGCCAGCGTTCTTCCAGCCGGTCACGCCGTAAAGCTTCATCGCGCCATGTCCCGCGCGCGGGCCAGGTCCTCGGGCGTGTTGACGTTGAAGAACGGATCGCCCGCGTCCGTGGGAAACAGCGCCTGCGCGCAGCCGTGGCGGTCGGTCCAGATGACGACCTTGCGCGTCCCAGCGCCCAGCGCCGCGCGCAGGTCGTCGCGCAGCGCCACGGGCCAGAGGCCGAAGGTCGGGTGGCGGTGGACGCGGTCGCCATCGCGGGTGGCGGCCAGTGCTATGGGCGCGTCCTCGGCCGCCAGTTGCAGGCGCGGGACCAGGTCGCAGGGAAAGAACGGCGTGTCGGCGGCGACGGTGACGATTTGGTCGGCCCCCTGCCCCGCCGCCCAGTCGAGCCCGGCCAACACGCCCGCAAGCGGCCCCGCGAAGCCGTCGACACTGTCGGGAAGGACCGGCAGGCCCAGATCCGCGAAGCGCGCGGGATCGCCATTCGCGTTCAGCGCGATCCCCGCCACCTGCGGCGCCAGCCGGGCGATCACCTCGTCCAGGATGGTCCGGTCGCCCAGCGAAAACAGCCCCTTGTCGCCGCCGCCCATGCGGGTGGCCTGCCCGCCGGCCAAGATCACGCCCAGCGGGGCCTTCATGGCATCCACCGCGGAAGCCGGGCGAAATTTTCACCGAAAATTTCCACGATTTTTCCTGCGAAAAATCGCCCCCGGGGATCAGCCGATAGGATCACGTCGCCGCCTTGGGGTCGGCATCCCGGATCAGCCGGTCCTCGCCCGCAAGGCACATGAACCGCCGCCCGCGCATCCGGCCGATCAGGGTCAGCCCCACCTGCTGCGCGATCTCGACGCCCCAGGCGGTGAAGCCCGAGCGCGAGGCCAGGACCGGGATACCCATATGGGCGCATTTGATGACCATCTCCGACGTCAGCCGCCCCGTCGTGTAAAGGATCTTGTCCGACGGCTCGGCCCCGTGCTTCAGCATCCATCCCGCCACCTTGTCGACGGCGTTGTGGCGGCCCACGTCCTCCATGTAGACCAGCGGGCGGTCGCGGTGACACAGGACCGTGCCGTGGATCGCACCCGCTTCCAGATAGAGCGACGGCGTGCGGTTAATCCGGTCGGCCAGCGCGTAAAGCCAGCTGGTGCGCACTTCGGCGGCGGGCAGCGTCAGCCCTTCGAGCCCTTCCATCATGTCGCCGAACACCGTGCCCACGGCGCAGCCGCTGGTGCGGGTCTTTTTCTTCAGCTTCTCCTCGTGGCTGGTGGGGCTGTCGGTGCGCACCACGACCACCTGCAGATCGTCGTCGTAATCGACGCCCGTCACCGTCTCGCCGTCGCGCAGCATGCCTTGGTTGCGCAGGAAGCCCAGCGCCAGGTAATCGGGATAGTCGCCGATGGTCATGGCGGTGACGATTTCCTGGCCGTTGAGATAGATCGTCAGTGGCCGCTCTTCGACGACGGCGATTTCCTGGCGTTGGCCGTCGTGATCCACGCCCGTCACCGCGCGGGTCAGGCCCGGGCGCGCGGGGTCGGGCGCGATGAGATAACCGTCATCACCAGAATGCATTTGATCTTCCATGGGGGCTGGGCCAAGCGTGTTGCGTTCGTGACAGGTTAGGACGTTGCCATGGCAGGCTCCACCCAGAAATCCGCATTCCGCGAGGGCGTTCTGCTGGGCCTGCCCTTCACGCTGGTGATCGTGCCCTTCGGAATGCTGTTCGGCGTCGTCGCCACCGAGGCGGGGCTGGACCTGTGGGCGACGATGGGCTTCTCGGCGCTGGTCATCGCGGGGGCGGCGCAGTTCACCGCGCTGTCGCTGATGGGCGAGGGCGCGCAGACCTGGCTCGTGGTGCTGACGGCGCTGGCGGTGAACCTGCGCATGGCGATGTATTCGGCGGCACTGGTCCCGCACCTGGGGCAGGCCCCCCTGTGGAAGCGGGCCTGCGTGTCCTACCTGATGGTCGATCAGACCTACGCGGCAGCGACCGCGGCCTACGAGCCGCGCGACGGGATGCCGCTCGACGCCAAGCTGGCGCTGTTCTTCGGGGTGGCGACGCCGATCGTGCCGCTCTGGTACGTGTCCACACTGGCGGGCGCGCTGCTGGGATCGGGCGTGCCCGAGGCCTGGGCGCTGGATTTCGCGCTGCCGCTGACCTTCATCGCGATGCTGGGACCGATGCTGCGCACGCTCGCGCATCTGGGCGCGGCCTTCGTGAGCATCGTCCTGAGCCTGGCCTTCGCGGGCCTTCCCGCGGGCGTCGGCCTGCTTCTGGCCGCCATGGCGGCCATGGCCGCGGGCGCGGCGATCGAAACCTGGCAGGAGCGCGCGGCATGAGCGATGCGACCGTCTGGATCGTCATCGTCGCCCTGGGCGCCGGGACCTACCTGATCCGCTTTTCCTTCCTGGGTCTCATCGGATCGCGCCCGATGCCCGCGCTGGTGCTGAAGCTGCTGCGCTACACGGCGGTCGCGATCTTCCCGGGCATCGTCGCGCCGCTGGTGCTGACGCCCGCGGCCACCGGCGGCGCGTTCGATCCGGCCCGCGGACTGGCGGCGGCGATCACGCTTGGCGTGGGGCTGGCGACGCGCAACATGCTGGCCGCCATCGGCGCGGGCGCGGCCAGCCTGTACACGTTTCTGTGGCTGCTCGGCTGAGCGGCCGTCAGTACACCGGGATGGGTGTCGGCGAGTCGCCGAAATTGACGTTGTGGCTGGTATCGACGTTGCTTTCGTCGATCTTGCGGGTGCTCACCCCCGGCAGGGCGCCGAAATCCCGCATGAGCGATTTCGGAAACCACGTCCGCGACACGTCCAGTCCCGCCTCGCGCAGGATGCGGCTGGTCGAATTGGCGCAGGTCGCGCGATTGGCCGAACCGTTGGCAGCCGCTTCGGCGATCAGGGCGTTGGCCACGGCCGGGCTGATCGTGGTTTCCTGCACGATCATGTGGTGCGTGTCGCGCACGTGGTAGTCGATATAGGCTTTTCGGATATCTTCCGTGATCCCGTAATGCAGGTCGCCGCGCTCGGGCACGAACGGGTGGCGGAACGATCCGGCCGGATCCCACAGCACCCGTTGCGATCCGTTGATCAGCAGCGCGGTATGGGCGCCTTCGCCGTTTTCGTTGCTGATGATGGTGTAGAGCGAGATCGACGCAGGCGCTTCGTGGACGTAGGCGCGGCGCTGCACCTCGACCATGGGGGCGGGATTGAAATCGTCCGCGCCGCTGCAGGCCGCGAGCAGAACGAGCGACATAATCGTAATCAGAACACGCATGGGGAACTCAGCCGTTGATCAGCGCAAGCAGGATCAGGGCCACGATGATGACGATCGTGGTGCGCGTCACCCAGGTGATGAAGCTCTGAAACGTCTTT
Source organism: Palleronia pontilimi (assembly GCF_016412875.1). Lineage (GTDB taxonomy): Bacteria > Pseudomonadota > Alphaproteobacteria > Rhodobacterales > Rhodobacteraceae > Palleronia > Palleronia pontilimi. The sequence goes on from NZ_JAEKPD010000016.1 coordinate 84,836, forward strand.
TCCTGGGTCTTGATATCCATGGAGCCATGAGAATGCTTGGCCATCTTGCCTGTCCCTTCGTGTCAGTCCGAGCGCGTCATAGACGATTCCGCGGGCCCTGTCATGACCCCTTCTGCGGTTCGGAGCGCACCGTGATCTGCGCGTCCAGATCGTCCACCAGCCGAAATCCGATCCGGCGCGGGGCCTCTTTGGCGACGCCTTTCGGCAGCGCGCGCAACATCACCGACAACTGGCTGACATGCTGGACCAGCTGCGTGCGCGCGCCCGTGGGGTCGGTGCCGTAAAAGGTGATGATGTCCGGGTCGAAATAGCCCATCCCTTCGATCCGCATGACACCGGACGCATCGCCCGCGAACGCCATCGCGATCTCGTGCTGGTCGTCCAGCTGCTCTTCGAAGTTCTTGATGTAAAGAACCATGCGCTGATACGCCCATTCGGCCGGGCTCTTGGCCTTCTGCGGCTTGGCCGTCACGCTTTTGGGCAGGGGCTCATCCTCGGTGCTTTTCGCATCCGGATCGGTGTGGACGACATGGGCGTGCGGCAGGGCCTCGGCCTCCATCGCTTCGGCGGCGGTCTCGATCCGATCGGCGCTCATTGCAGGACGCGCCGCACGCTGTCGGCCAGCAGGCGCACCACGGTGATCTGGTTCAGATATCCCGTGGCGGGCAATTGCGCGCTTTGCTGATACCGCCGGATCGCCTGCCGGGTCTGGCCGTCGAACGTGCCGTCCACGGGCCCGGTGTCGTAGCCTTCGGCGGCCAGGCGCTGCTCGACGGCGCGACGGGTGATCTGGTTCAGGCCAAGCTGGTCCTCCGCCTGGCGGGCCGCGTCGTTTTCGCTGCTGTCCTGGCGCAGGGCCGCGATCCGGTCGCGGGCCGCTGCCGAAAAGCGTCCCTGCGGGAATTGCCGCAGGTAATCGTCATAGGCCGCGATCGAGTTGGCTTGCTCGGCCTGGTTCCAGGCCTGCGTGTCGCGCGCCAGGGCGTCTTCACCGCGCAGCTCGGACAGCCGTTCGCGGGCTTCGGCCGCGTATCTTCCATCGGGGAACCGGTCCAGGAACCGCCCGAGCCCGTCGACATCGCGGCCCCGTCCGGTTTCGTCCCAGAGGGCGTCTTCGGCACGGGCGCGCTCGGCCTTGCGGGCGCGTTCTTCTTCTTCCAGCAAGGCGGCGCGGCGGCGGGCCTGCTCTTCGATATCCTGGATCATGGGCCGCGTCAGATAGCCCGTCCGGTCCCGGTCATTGGCGCCCTGCCAGCCTTCGATCGCGCCGCGCGTGCCGGGTCCGAACACCCCGTCGATTCCGCGCGTGTCGTAGCCCAGAAGCACCAGGTCGCGCTGGATCGCCTGCCGCGCGGCCTGGTCAAGCGCCAGCGCCTCTTCGGCGCGGCGTTCGTCGGCGAAGGGCTCGTCGCGCAGCGCGTCAAGCCGCTCGGCCGCCTCGTCGGCGAACAGCCCGTCGGGATAGCTGTCGAGGTAAAGCGTGTAGCTGTCCACGCTGTCGCGGTCGCGCATCCGCGTCCAAAGCTGGCGTTCGGCGGACTCGCCGTCGTCTTGAGGGACGGCGGGCTCGACCGCATCGCGCGCGGCCTCGTCCGACAGGAAGGCCAGATCGGGCGTGACGAAGCCCGCGACGCTGGCATTGTTGTCCCCGCTGACCCGTTCGCGGATCGACGCTCCGGGCTTGGCCAGCGTGTCAGACAGGATCGCGCCCGCCGCGCGGGTTCCGGCGCGGATGACGGTGACGCCCTGGGGGATTTCCAGCGCGCCCAGGCCGCTGCTCAGACCGTTGCCCACAGGATCGCGCTTGGCCAGGTCGGTGCCCAGCAGCAGCACCGCGCGCGTGGGCGCGTTGGTCATCAGGCTCATGACCGTCGACAGGGGAATGGCGCTGAGCGTGGCGTCCACCAGCGACGCGCCTTCCGCGTCCACCGGCAGGAACCAGGTCTCGGCATCCGAGTGGACGAACCGCCCCGACAGCACCACCAGAAGCCCGTCGGCGCTGCGGCTTTGCTGTTCCAGCTGCCGCAGGGCGACGCCGATCTCGTCGCGTTCGGCGTTGCGCAGCACCTGGGCGTCGACACCGGCCTCTTCCAGCGCGCGGGCGGCGCGGACGACCGCATCGCCCTGCCGCAGGTTGGCAAGCTCGGCGTAACGCGCATTGCCGACGACAAGCGCCGCGTCCTCGGCCCAGGCGGCGGGGGCGAGCAGGCAAATCAGGGCGGTCAGGCGGGCCAGGTGCATGGGAATTATCCTTTTTCGTAGTCGCGTTTGTCTTCGATGACGATACCGTCGCGGGGCAGCGATCCAGGCGCCACCAGCGTGACGGTGCCGCGCAGCTTCAACGTCTCGCGGATGCTGGCATCATAGGCGTGGGGGTCCGTGGCGTCGGTTTCAAGCGCCACGGACATCGCATCGGCATCGCCGTCGCGGGTCACCGTGACCCGGGCGCGCTGCACGTCCGCGTGACGCGCGATCAGGTCGGCCACCTGTTCGGGTCGGACGAACATGCCCTTGATCTTGGCGGTCTGGTCGGCGCGGCCCATCCAGCCCTTGATGCGCATGTTGGTCCGCCCACACGGGGACGGCCCTGGCAACACCGCGGACAGATCGCCCGTGGCGAAGCGGATCAGCGGGTAGTCGGGGTTGAGCGTGGTGACGATCACCTCGCCCACCTCGCCGTCGGGAACCGGATCGCCGGTGCCGGGGGTCACGATCTCGACGATCACGCCCTCGTCGACGATCAGGCCCTCCATGGCCTCGGATTCGTAGGCGATGTTGCCCAGGTCGGCGGTGGCGTAGCATTGCAGGCAGGCGATGCCGCGCTCCGCGTAGGATTCGCGCAAGGACGGGAACAGCGCCCCGCCCGATACGGCCGCGCGGGTGATGCCCAGCGCCAGCCCCAATTCGTCCGCCTTCTCCAGGATCACCTTCAGGTAATCGGGCGTGCCCGCATAGGCCGTGACCCCCAGCTGCGCGGCCGCGCGCGCCTGCAGTTCGGTCTGTCCGGTGCCCGCGGGCAGCACGGTGGCGCCGACGGCCCGCGCGCCGGACTCGAACATCATCCCCGCGGGCGTCAGGTGGTAGCCGAAGCAGTTCTGCACCACATCGCCCGCGCCGATGCCGCAGGCGCGCAGGAATCGGCCCAGCCGGAACCAGTCACCGTCGATCCGGCCGGGCTCGTAGATCGGTCCAGGCGACTGGAACACGTGGCTGAAGCCCGATAATGGCCCCGCGTAGCCCCCGAAGGGCGGCGCGTCGGTCTGCGCCGCCACCAGGTCGGACTTCCGCAGCACCGGCAACGCTGCGAGCGCGGCGCGGTCCGTCACGCCGCGGGGGCTGTGCCCGCGCAGCGCGCCGTTTCCGTCCAGCGCCTGCGCGCGCGCCACCTGCTCGGGCAGCGCCCTTGCCAGGTCGGCCGCGCGCCGCTCGGCGCTGCGGGTTTCAAGCTCGTCCATCATGAATCCTCCATATGGGCCCGGGCCCCCGACAGGCAAAGACGCAGGCCCGTTATACGATAACGCGCGCCCCTGCCCCCTTCATCTTTCCCGAAATACCTCGGGGAGCGCGAGGGGCAGTGCCCCTCGCTTCCGCCGTCAAGCCAGCCAGCGCTTGCGGCGCCGGTACGAGCGCGTGTCGCGGAACGACTTGCGCCCCTCGTCCGACATGCCCAGGTAGAATTCCTTCACGTCCGGGTTCTCGCGCAGGTCGCTGGCCTTGCCATCCATCACCACGCGCCCCGATTCCAGGATATAGCCGCGACGGGCGAAGCGCAGCGCGACGTTGGTGTTCTGCTCGGCCAGAAGGAAGCTCACGCCCTCGCGCTCGTTCAGATCCTTCACGATGCCGAAGATCTCTTCGACCAGCTGCGGGGCAAGGCCCATCGACGGCTCGTCCAGCAGGATCGTCTCGGGGCGGCTCATCAGCGCGCGGCCGATGGCGCACATCTGCTGCTCGCCGCCCGAGGTATACCCGGCCTGGGACTTCCGCCGCTCCTTCAGCCGGGGAAAATAGGTATAGACCAGCTCCAGGTCCTCTTCGACCCGGGCGCGCCCATCGCCGCGGGTATAGGCGCCGGTCATCAGGTTCTCCTCGATGGTCAGATGCTCGAAGCAGTGGCGCCCTTCCATCACCTGGATGACGCCGCGCCGGACCAGGTCCGAGGGCAGCAGATCCTGCACCCGTTCCCCGCGATAGAGGATCTGCCCCTTCGTGACCTCGCCGCGCTCGGATTTCAGCAGGTTCGAGATGGCCTTCAGCGTGGTCGTCTTCCCGGCGCCGTTGCCCCCAAGAAGTGCCGTGATCCCGCCCTTGGGCACGCTCAGGCTGACGCCTTTCAGCACCAGGATGACCGAGTTGTAGATGACCTCGATGTTGCGCACGTCCAGAAGCGCGTCCTCGGTCCCGGCACTGTCCGCAGGCGTGGTCGCGGCGTCGGTCATGGTCATCGCGGGCATCCCCTGTCTGGCGAAAAAAGGCCTGGGCGACGCGCCGCCCGGGCCCGGGTCACGTCACTGGCAGGCCAGCTCGATGTTGTTTTCCTGGGCGTAGGCCATGGAATCCTCTTCCACCAGGCGCGCGATCAGCTCCTGGTCGGACTGGATGTAGTCGGTCAGCACCTCCCAGCGGCCCTCACCGGCGTTCCACTGGTTGATCGCGGCCTTGCCGGACCCGCCGTGGTTCTCGCAGGACGCGCTGAAGGTGGGACCGAAGCCCGCCAGCCCCAGCTCGGCCATGCTCTCCTCGGTCATCTCCAGCTGCTCCAGCCCGTCGCGCATCTGCGCGGGCGTGATGGCGCTGACGCCGTGGATTTCCTGCGCCTTGCGCGCGGCCTCGGCGGCGATCATCGCCGCATAAAGGCCGCGGTTGTAAAGCACCGTGCCGCCCTGATCGCCCGCGCCTGCGGCATTGCCCTGCGACCAGACGTGTTCCTCCAGGTCGTCATAAAGTTCGAAATCCGACCCCACGGCGTGGAAGTTCAGCGCCTTGTAGCCGTCGGCGCCGTCGCCCGCGGGTTTAACGTCGTTTTCCGAACCCGACCACCAGATGCCGATGAACTGGTCCATGGGATAGCGGATGTTGGCGGCCTCCTGCACGGCGACCTGGTTCATCACGCCCCAGCCCCACATGAGCACGTTGTCGGGACGCTCGCGCCGGATCTGCAGCCATTGCGACTTCTGCTCCTGGCCGGGATGGTCGACGGGCAGCTCGATCAGCTCGAAGCCGTGTTCGGTGGCCAGCTCGGACAGGGTGCGGATCGGCTCCTTGCCGTAGGCCGAGTTGTGATAGACCAGCGCGATCTTCTTGCCCTCGAGCGACCCGCCGTTCTCGTCCAGCAGGTACTTGATGGCCACCGACGCGCCGTCCCAGTAGGTGGCGGGGTAGTTGAAGACCCACGGGAACACCTTGCCGTTCGACGCGCTCGTGCGGCCGTAGCCCAGCGTGTGCATCGGGATGCCGTCGGCGCTGACGCGCGGGATCAGCTGGTAGGTGATGCCGGTCGACAGCGGCTGGTAGAGCAGCGCGCCCTCGCCCTTCGTCGCCTCGTAGCACTCGACGCCCTTCTCGGTGTTGTAACCGGTCTCGCACTCGATCAGGTTGACCCGCTCGCCGCCGATGCCGCCGTCACGCGCGTTCAGCATGGCGAAATAGTCGGCGTAGCCATCCGCGAAGGGAATGCCGTTGGCGGCATAGGGCCCGGTGCGGTAGCTGAGCGACGGGAATGTCAGCTCGGCCAGCGCGGGGCCCGCGGCCAGCGTGGCGCCCAGCGCCAGGGTCGTCAGGATCTTCTTCATTGGTCTTCCTCCCTAGGTCCCCTGATTGAGGACACTTCTCCGATGCGCCCTTTCGGGGGCGTCTTTCCATGCCCGACCCTAGTGCGGGAAGGGCCACAATCTCAACTTCTCCTTGGTGATGCGCCAGAGCTGCGCCAGGCCATGCGGCTCGACGATCAGGAAGAACACGATCAATCCGCCGACGATCATGAACTCGAGATGCGCCGCCAGGTCCGTGGGCCAGCCCAGCCCGCCCACCAGCACGTTCTTCAGCAGCACCGGCATCAGCACCATGAAGGCCGCGCCCAAAAAGCTGCCCAGGATCGAGCCCAGCCCCCCGATGATGACCATGAACAGCACCAGGAAGGACTTGTTGATCCCGAAGACCTCGCCCACCTCGACCGCGCCCAGGTAGACGGCGAAAAACAGCGCGCCCGAGATGCCGACGAAAAACGACGAGATGCCAAAGGCGCTGAGCTTCGCGCGCAGCGGGTTCACGCCGATGATCTCGGCGGCGATGTCCATGTCGCGGATCGCCATCCACTTGCGCCCCATGGACCCGCGCGTGAGATTGCGGCAGATCCAGGCGCTGGCCACCACGAAGACCAGGCAGAACAGATAGACCGCCCAGGCCTGCGTTTCCGGCCCGGTGATGCGAAAGCCCATGAGCGTGCGTTCTGGCGCGCTGATCTGGCCCGAGGCCGAGTAGTTGTAGAACCACGGCACCCGGTTGAAGAGCCAGACCAGGAAGAATTGCGCGGCCAGCGTCGCCACGGCCAGGTAGAAGCCCTTGATCCGCAAGGATGGCAGGCCGAACAGCATCCCCACGGCCGCGGTGATGAAGCCCGAGATCACGATGTGGATGGCGATGTTGATGTCGGGAAACGCGGTCATCAGCTTGTAGCAGGCATAGGCGCCCACCGCCATGAACCCGCCCGTGCCCAGCGACACCTGCCCGCAATAGCCCGTCAGGATGTTCAGCCCCAGCGCCGCGATGGCATAGATCAGAAGCGGCAGCATCACCGCGTTCAGCCAGTAATCGTTGATGATAAGCGGCACCAGAAGCGCCGCGACCGCCAGGATCAGGTAATACCCCCAGCGGTCCAGCCGGATCGGAAAGGTCTGGCTGTCGCCGGTATAGGTCGTCTTGAAATCGCCCGCTTCGCGGTAAAGCATCACGCGGCCTCCCTGTCGGTCTCGCGGGCGCTGTCGGTCAGCACCCACCCTGTCTTCATCTTTTTGGAAATATCCCGGGGGGCCGCGCAGCGGCGGGGGCAGAGCCCCCTCGCGCCCACCGCCGACACAGCCTTCAGGGCTCCGCCCGTTCGTACCTCGATCCGTCCACTGGACGGATCGCCGGCTGCGCCGGTCCGGTCCTCACACACGTTCAATGATCCGCTCCCCGAACAGGCCCTGCGGGCGGAACACCAGGAAAATCAGCGCCAGCACGTAGGCGAACCAGTTCTCGGTAGCACCCCCGACCAGCGGGCCCACGAGGAACTCGAACAGCTTCTCGCCCACCCCGATGATCAGCCCGCCCACGATGGCGCCGGGGATCGAGGTGAAGCCGCCCAGCATCAGCACCGGCAGCGCCTTCAGCGCGATCAGGCTCAGCGAAAACTGCACCCCCGACTTGGTGCCCCACATGATGCCCGCCACCAGCGCCACGAAGCCCGCGATGGACCAGGTCAGCACCCAGATGAAGTTGAGCGAGATTCCCACGCTCAGCGCGGCCTGGTGGTCGTCGGCCACCGCCCGCAGCGCGCGGCCCTGCTTGGTGTATTGCGAAAACGCGACCAGCACGGCCACCAGGATCGCGGCGATGATCGTCGCGGCGATGTCCAGGTTGTCGATGAAGAAGCCGTAACCGAACAGGTCGAGCGTGGTCTCGTCGATCCAGCTGTTGATGCCCTGCGGCAGTCCCACGTCGAGCGCCTTGATGTCCGACCCCCACATCATGTCGCCGAAGCCTTCCAGGAAATAGGCCAGGCCGATGGTCGCCATGAACAGGATGATCGGCTCCTGGCCCACCAGGTGGCGCAGCACCAGCCAGTTCACCAGCCAGGCGAACAGCACCATGGTCACCATGGTCAGCAGGATCGCCAGCAGCGCGGGCACCTCCCAGCCGAAGCCGTGGATCTCGGTGCCGAAGGTGGCGTTGATCAGGTGCTCGAACGGCACCTGCCCTTCCATGATCCCCACCAGCGTCAGCGCGGCGAACAGCGCCATGACCCCTTGGGCATAGTTGAAGATCCCGGAAGCCTTGAAGATCAGCACGAAGCCCAGCGCCACCAGCGCGTAGAGTACGCCGGCCATCAGTCCGTTCAGCGTCACCTCGATGGCGAAAAGCAACTGGTCTGGCATCGCGTGGTCCCTTTCGTGCCGCCCCTGCCCGGTATCGCTTCGGGCTCAGTCTGGAATCGAAGAAGGGGCTGGGCGCGCCCCTTCCCGGCCGTTCGTCTATTCGTGCTGCGTCCCGGGGGTCGAGGCATCGCGGCCCGGGTTGGGCCCCGTCGCCGACGGGCATGTGCATGCGCCCAGCAGTTCGTTCGCCTTCTCGGATCGCTCGCCCGCGGGCTGTGCCTCCAATGCGGCGCGGGCGGCCCGCAGGCCCCAGTCGATATCGCCTTCGACCCATGCGGGCCGGTTGGCATCGTCGGAATGGAAATCGGTCTGCCGCGCGTCCCGCGATTGCCGGGCGACGCGGCCAAGCGCACCCAGCACCGCCTCGCGTTCGTTCTGGCGCAGCTCGTCCAGGTCCTCGGGGCGGAACTTCGCCACCATCTGCCCCGCCCAGTCGGGCAGGCCCCGGTCATCGCCCAGGGCTTCGGCCAGGGTCTTCTTCTGCCATGTCAGGTCCGTCATCTCGTATCCTTCCTAAAGGGTGATACGAGGCGAACGCGGCAGGGCGCGGATACGGTCCGGTCAATCATGGGCGACCCCCAGGTAGGCGTCGATCACCTGCGGGTTGTTGCGCACCTCGTCGGGCGTGCCGTCGCCGATCTTGCGGCCGTAATCCATCACCACCACCCGGTCCGAGATGTCCATGACCACGCCCATGTCGTGCTCGATCAGGGCGATGGTGGTGCCCATCTCGTCGTTGACGTCCAGGATATAGCGGCTCATGTCCTCCTTCTCCTCGACGTTCATGCCGGCCATCGGCTCGTCCAGCAGCAAAAGGTCCGGCTCGGCGGCCAGCGCGCGGGCGAGCTCCACGCGCTTTTTCAGACCGTAAGGCAGGCGGCCCACGGGCGTCTTGCGGATGTGCTGGATTTCCAGGAAGTCGATGATCCGCTCGACGCGGGCGCGGTTCTCGACCTCTTCGCGCTCGGCCTTGCCCTTCCAGATCATCTGGGCGACCAGGCCCGCGTGCATGTCGTTCAGCCGACCCGTCATGATGTTGTCGAGCACGCTCATCCCGTCGAAGAGCGCGATGTTCTGGAACGTGCGCGCGACACCCGAGCGCGCGACCTGGAATGGCTTCATGGCGGGGCGCTTTTCGCCGCGGAACCAGACCTCGCCTTCCTGCGGGTTGTAGAACCCCGAGATGACGTTGAGCATCGACGACTTGCCCGCCCCGTTCGGCCCGATGATGGCGCGGATCTCGCCCTGGCGGATGTCGAACGAGATGTTCTTGATCGCCTCGACCCCCCCGAAGCGCAGCGTGATGCCCCTGAGATCCAGAAGCGTGCCCCCGATGGTGCGGCCGTCCTCGGTGACGTGGCTGTCGGCGGTGTCTTTCATGGCGCGACCTCGCGGGATGGCGGGTGGGGCGATGGCGAAGCCGAGCGTCGATCCGTCATTCCGCCGCCTCCTGCACCTGGCCGCCCACCGGGAACACCTGCGCGTCCTGGATCTTCAGCGTCGCCTTGATCTGGCCCTTGCGGCCGTCCTCGTAGGTGACTTCCGTCTCGGTATAGATCTCGTCCTTGCCGCCATACAAAGCGTCCAGGATGTCGGCGAACTTCTCGCCGATCACCGCGCGGCGGACCTTCTGGGTGCGCGTGAGCTCGCCATCGTCGGCGTCCAGCTGCTTGTGCAGCACCACGAAGCGGTGGACCTGGCAGCCCGACAGCATGTCGTCCTGGGCGATGCTTTCGTTCACCTCGGCCACATGGTCGCGCATCATCTCGAGCACGCGGGGATGCTGCGACAGCTCCTGGTACGAGCCGTAGCCGATATTGTTGCGCTCGGCCCAGTTGCCCACCGCGTTCAGGTCGATGTTCAGGAACGCGACGCAGGTCTCGCGCCCCGCGCCGAAGACGACGGCTTCCAGTATGTTGGGGAAGAACTTCAGCTTGTTCTCGACGTATTTGGGCGCGAACATCCCGCCGCCCGCCAGCTTGCCCACGTCCTTGGCGCGGTCGATGATGCGTAAATGACCGGTGCCTTCCTCGAAGAAGCCCGCGTCGCCGGTGGCGACCCAGCCGTCGGCATCCTTGGTGTCGGCGGTGCTTTCGGGGTTCTTGTAGTATTCCGCGAACACGCCGGGCGAGCGGTAGAAGACCTCGCCCTTGTCGTCGATGCGGATCTCGACCCCCGGCGACGCCACGCCCACGGTGTCGGACCGCACCTCGTTGTCGGGCTGCTGGGTGATGAAGACCGACGCCTCGGTCTGCCCGTAAAGCTGCTTCAGGTTGATGCCGAGGCCGCGATAGAAGTCGAAGATCTCGGGGCCGATCGCCTCGCCCGCGGTATAGCCCACGCGGATGCGGCTGAACCCCAGCGTGTTCTTCAGGGGGCCATAGATCACCAGCTCGCCCACCCGGTATTTCAGCTTGTCCCAGGTGCTCACGGGCTTGCCGTCCAGGATGTCGGGGCCGACGCGCTGGGCATGGTCCATGAAGTAGTCGAACAGCGCCTTCTTGATGCGCGTCGCGTCCTCCATCCGGATCATCACGTTGGTCAGCTGCGTCTCGAAGACGCGGGGCGGGGCGAAGTAATAGGTCGGGCCGATCTCGCGCAGATCGACCTGCATCGTGTCGGGGCTTTCGGGGCAGTTGACGCAGAAGCCCGCCCAATAGGCCTGCCCGATCGAGAAGATGAAATCGCCCACCCACGCCATGGGCAGGTAGGCCAGAACGTCCTCGGCTTCGGTCAGGTGATCGAACTCGCAGGACGCTTTCGAGGTCTCGATGATGTTGCGGTTGCTCAGGATGACGCCCTTGGGCCGCCCCGTCGTTCCCGAGGTGTAGAGCATGACGCAGATGTCATCCAAGCTCAGCGCCTCGGTACGCTTGTCCAGCTCGGGCAGCAGCCGGTCGCGCGCGTCGCGGCCCGCCTTCTGCACGTCCTCGAACGAAGTCAGCTTCGCGTGGTCGTATTTGCGCAAGCCGCGCGGATCCAGATAGATCATCTGGCGCAGCGGCGCGGCGTCGCCCGCGGCATCCAGCAGCTTGTCGACCTGTTCCTGGTCGCCCACCACGGCCATGACCGCGCCGCAATGGTCGAGCTGATAGGCGATCTCGTCCACCGCGGCGTCCTGGTAGATCGGCACCGGCACCGCGCCGCAGCGTTGCACCGCCACCATCGCCCAGTAGAGCGCCGGCCGATTGCGCCCCGAGATCACCACCCGGTCGCCGACTGCAAGCCCCAAATCCAGCAGGCCCAGCGCCAGCGCTTCGACTTCTTCCGCGACTTCTGCCCAGGTCCAGCTTTGCCAGATCCCGTATTCCTTTTCGCGATTGGCGGGCCTGTCGCCGATGCGATCCGCGTTCCGCGCCAGCAGCGCGGGGATGGAGACGGGCGTCTCGCTCAAGATGTGGTCCTCCCTGGCCGCTTTGCGCGGCTCGTATGGGGATCAGCCTGACAGCATTTCGACAGGAATCAATAGCGGGCCACCCAAGACGTTCGGACAGGTGCGGCCATTGCCCGACAAACGCAAAGGGGCGGCACCCTCGGTGCCGCCCCCTGTTTCCGTCTCGCCCGAAGGCGACGATCAGTTGAAGTTATAGACCAGCGAGACGCCGAACTGGTGCTCGGTCGACTTGTCGCCGATGGCCGGATCGGTGTGATACTCGGACTGGATCGAGGTGCGCAGCGCCAGCGTATCGGTCATCGACACGTTCAGACCCAGGTCGTTGTAAAGCACCGTGTCCGAATCCGACGTGATGATGTCGGTGTCGTTCGAAATGAACATGTTGTCGTTGATGCGGTTCAGGTAATCCGACGACAGCGAGATTGCGAATTCGCTTTCGTCGCCATCCAGGTCGCCGACCACGTTGCCGATTTCACGGAAGCTCTGGAAACGGTAGCCCGGACCGGCCTGCACCGACCACTGGATGTCGGGCGTGTTGTAGATGCGGTAGCCCGCGCCGAAGCCCAGGAATACGTCGTTCTCGCGCTCGACCGTGTTGTTCACATCGTCGTCGTCGTCGGTGCGACCGTCATAGCTACCCTGCAGAAGCGCGTAGCCGTAGAGGTTCGGATTGAAGTCGCGCGAGTACTGGAAGTTGTAGAGCAGGTTGTCCTCGGTCGTGTCGCCGTTGTCGGACGAATACGTGTAGTACAGGCCCAGGTCGTAGCCGTTGGGACCGGCGACGTAGCCGAAATTGGCGCCAAGGCCCAGGTCGACGGTTTCGTCGTCGTCGTCGTTGCTGTCGCCGGTGCCCGCGGTGGCGCGCAGCGCCATCGAGCCGGTGAAGCCTTGCGGGCGGCCTTCGTTGCCGATGCGGAAGGTCTGACGCTCGAAATCTTCCTGGATGTCGTCGGCCAGGTCTTCGTTGGCGTTGGCCACGGCACTGTCACCGATCAGGCCGGTGTTGTTGAACGTGTTGGTCTGAGCTTGCGCGGCGCCTGCGATCAGGGCAGCGACAGCGGCAGAGACGAAGATGTTGCGTGTAGTCATGTGCGCGTGTCCTTGATATCTGAGCAGCGGGATCGTCCCGCCTTCTGGACGGTCAAATACATGTCTGATCGGTAAGTTCACCCGGCCATCGACGTGAATTCAAAGCCACGGTATTTTCGCAACAACCAAGGGGTTTACCCTACGAAATCCCCTTGTTTTCGGAACAATCGGCAATTTTTTACCGACGGGCCCGTAAAAAATTCCCGAGCCCCTTGAACGACGTGCAGGCGCACATGGAAAGGCGCGGCCTGCGACGCGCATCTATTCGGCCGCGAGCGACGTCTCGGCCGGATCCACGCGCACGGCCGAGTACTTGAACTCGGGGATCTTGCCCCAGGGATCGAGCGTCGGATTCGTCAGCACGTTCGCCGCCGCTTCGACGAAGGCGAAGGGCAGGAACACGCAATCCTCGGCGACCGAGCGGTCGGCGCGGGCCATGATCTCGACGCTGCCGCGGCGGGTCGACAGGCGGACATGCCCACCGGGGGCCACGCCCATCTTGCGCAGCGTCGCCGGGTGAAGCGAGCAGTTCGCCTCGGGCTCGATATCGTCCAGCACCGCCGAGCGCCGGGTCATCGCCCCGGTATGCCAGTGCTCCAGCTGCCGCCCGGTGATCAGGATCATCGGGTATTCGTCGTTCGGCGCCTCGGCCGGGGGTGTCACGCGGGCGGGGGTGAACTTCGCCCGGCCCGCGCGGCGCGGGAAGCCGTCGCCGAACATCACCGACTGGCCGGGATCATCCTTGGAATTCGCCGGATAGGTGACCGAGCCTTCGTTCTCGACGCGGTTCCAGGTGATGTGGTGCAGGTTGCGCATGGACATCTTCATCTCGTCGAAGACGCTGCGCGGCCCGTCGTAATCCCAGTCCAGCCCGATGCGGTTGGCCAGCTCGACCAGCAATTCCCAGTCCGGCCGCGCGTCGCCCGGCGGCGAGATCGCCTTGCGGCCCATCTGCACCTGCCGGTTGGTGTTGGTGACGGTGCCGTTCTTTTCCGGGAACGCGGCGGCGGGCAGGATGACATCGGCGAAATTCGCCGTTTCGGTCAGGAAGATGTCCTGCACCACCAGGTGATCGAGCTGCGCCAGCGCCTTGCGCGCGTGCTCGACATCGGGGTCCGACATGGCGGGGTTTTCACCCAGGATGTACATGCCGCGGATTTCGCCGCGATAGATGGCGTCGATGATCTCGACCACCGTCATTCCGGGTGTGGCGTCGATCTCGGTCCCGCCCCAGATGTGGCGGAAGAGCGCGCGCACTTCGGGGTCCGTGACGCTTTGGTAATTGGGCATGACATGCGGGATCAGCCCCGCATCGCTGGCGCCCTGCACGTTGTTCTGCCCCCGCAGCGGATGCAGGCCCGTGCCCGGTCGCCCGATTTGGCCGCAGAGCAGCGCCAGCGAGATCAGGCAGCGCGCATTGTCCGTCCCGTGGATATGCTGCGAGATCCCCATCCCCCAGAAGATCATCGCGCGCGCAGCACCCGCATAGGTGCGCGCCACGTCGCGGATCGTGTCGGGGTCGATGCCGCAGATCTCGGACATGCGCTCGGGCGTGAAGGCGCGGATATGGTCGCGGAACTCGAAAAAGCCTTCGGTGAAGCCCTCGATATACTGCCGGTCGTACAGCTTTTCTTCCACGATCACGTTCATGATCGCGTTCAGCAGGGCCACGTCGGTGCCAGGCCGGAATTGCAGCATGTGGCTGGCATAGCGGCGCAGCGTCTGGGCGCGCGGGTCGATGACGATCAGCTGGCCGCCATCCTTGGCGAACTGCTTAAAATAGGTGGCCGCGACGGGGTGGTTTTCGGTCGGGTTCGCACCGATGACGATGGCGACTTCCGCATTCTCGATCTCGTTGAAGCCCGCCGTCACCGCGCCCGAGCCCACGTTTTCCATCAGCGCCGCGACCGAGCTGGCATGGCAGAGCCGCGTGCAGTGATCCACGTTGTTGTGGCCGAAGCCCTGGCGGATCAGCTTCTGGAACAGGTAGGCCTCTTCGTTGGTGCACTTGGCGCTGCCGAAGCCCGCGACGGATTTGCCGCCGTAATAGCTGCGCAGATCCACCAGCCCGTGCGCGGCCTTTTCCAGCGCCTCGTCCCAGGTGGCTTCGCGGAAATGGGTCCACGGATTGGCCGGGTCCACGTTCAGCCCCTTGTCGGGCGCGTCGTCGCGGCGGATCAGCGGCTTGGTCAGCCGGTGCGGATGGTGGATGTAGTCGAAGCCGAAGCGGCCCTTGACGCACAGCCGCCCTTCGTTGGCGGGACCGTTGATCCCGTCCACGTACTTGATCTTGTTGTCCTTGACCTTCATCGACACCTGGCAGCCGACGCCGCAGAACGGGCAGATCGACTTCACCTCGGCATCGTAATCGGCGCTGTCGCCATGCTGCTGGTCGTCCAGAACCGTGGCGGGCATCAGCGCGCCGGTAGGACAGGCCTGCACGCATTCCCCGCAGGCCACGCACGTGCTGTCGCCCATGGGGTCGTCCATGTCGAAGACCGGGAAGGCGTCGTGCCCGCGCCCGGCCATGCCGATCACGTCGTTGACCTGCACTTCGCGGCAGGCGCGCACGCACAGCCCGCACTGGATGCAGGCGTCCAGGTTCACGCGCATGGCGATGTGGCTGTCATCGAGCAGCGGGATCCGCTCTTTTTCGAGCTTGGGGAAGCGGCTGTCGGTTACCTCTTCCATCGCCGCCATGTCGCGCAGATGCGACGATGCGTCATGGGCCACCTCGGGCTGGTCGGCCAGCAAAAGCTCCATTACCATCCGGCGCGCCTTGGTCTCGCGCGCACCCTGGGTGGTGATCTGCATGCCGTCCTCGACATCGCGGCGACAGGACGCGACAAGGCCCTTTTCGCCCTCGACCGCGACCATGCAGGACCGGCAATTGCCATCGGGGCGGTAGCCCGGCCAGTCCTTGAAACACAGATGCGGCAGGGTCGTGCCCTCGCGTTTGGCGACCTGCCAGATCGTCTCGCCCGCCTCGGCGGTGACGTCCTTGCCGTCCAGCTTCAATGTGACCTTGTCCGGCATGGTGGGCTTCCCTTGCATCATCACCCCCCAAACTAGACGAAAGCGCGGCCCTGTCATGCCCCCGAATACGACGGACACGGCATTGTTTGCGCCACGCATCGAAACCGGCTAGGCCGCAATCACGCCAAGAAGGAACCGCCATGGGTGAAATCGTCCTGGTCCGCCACGGGCAGGCCAATTCGCACGCCGACAACGAAGACGACTACGACCGGCTGAGCGATCTGGGCCACCAGCAGTCGCGCTGGCTGGGCGACTGGCTGCGCGACCGGGGCGAACGGTTCGACGCGGTGCTGTCGGGCTCGCTGCGCCGCCACCGCGAAACGGCGGCGGGCATGGGGATCGAGGCCACGATCGACGAACGCCTGAACGAGATGGATTACTTCAACCTGGGCCGCGCGCTGGAAAACACCCACGGCGTGCCGATGCCCGACGCCGACGGCTTTCCCGACCACGTGCCGCAGGTGATGCGCGCGTGGCACGCTGCGGAAATCCAGGGCAACCTGTCCTTCGCCACCTTCGAGGCGCGGATCACCTCGGTTCTGCTCGACGCGTCCGAAGAAGGCCGCCGCACGCTCTGCATCACCTCGGGCGGCGTGATCGGCATGGCGCTGCGCCACGTGCTGGACCTGGACCCCACCCGGCTGTCACAGGTGCTTCTGCCGATCCGCAACACGTCGATCCACCGCTTCCACATACGGCGCGGGCAGATGCTGATGGCGGGCTTCAACGCCACGCCGCACCTGGACCGCGACGACCGCGCCCACGCGCTGACGCATTACTGAAAGGCCCCCACCATGACACATCTGTGGGTCCGCGCCGAGCCGCGCGCCAACGAAGACCGGGTCGGCATCATGCCCGATGGTGTGGCGACCCTGCTGGCAGACGGCTTCCGCGTGACCGTGGAAGACAGCCGCACCCGCGCCATTCCCATCGACGCCTACCGCGCGGCGGGGGCCGAGATCGCGCCCGAAGGCGCGTGGCCCACGGCTCCCGCGGACGCCATCATCTTCGGGCTGAAGGAACTGCCCGACGACGGCACCCCGCTGTCCCACCGGCACATCCTGTTCGGCCACGCCTATAAGGGCCAGGCCGACGGGCAGCGGCTACTGAAGCGGTTCGCGGTGGGCGGCGGCACGCTTTACGACCTGGAATACCTGGTGGACGACACCGGCCGCCGCGTCGCGGCCTTCGGCTACTGGGCGGGCTTCGCGGGTGCGGCGGTATCGCTGATGGCGTGGGCCGCGCAGGCCCGGGGGCAGACCTGTCCGCCGGTGCACAGCTACCCGTCGGCCACCGCGCTGACGGGCGATCTGGCCACCCTGCTGAAGGGGGCGACGGCCGCCTGGCCCACGGTGCTGGTCATCGGCGCGAAGGGCCGCGTCGGGGCCGGTGCGGCGGATCTCTGCACCGCCGTCGGTGCGCCGATCACCCGCTGGGACCTGGCGGAAACCGCCCATGGCGGCCCGTTCCCGGAAGTGCTTATGCACCACGTCTTTCTGAACTGCATCCTCGCGCAGCCCGGCGCGCCGGTCTTCGTGCCCGCCGACACGCCCACCCAGCCGCGCCGCCTGACGGTGATCGGCGATATCGCCTGCGATCCGACTTCGGATTTCTCGCCGGTGAAGGTCTATGACCGCACGACGACCTGGGACGCGCCCACGCTGCGGGTCCATGACAGCCCGCCGCTGGACGTGATGGCCATCGACAACCTGCCGTCGATGCTGCCGGTGGAATCCTCCACCGATTTCGCCGCCCAGCTTCTGCCCCACCTGCGCACCCTGCCCCGGATCGACGAAGGGGTGTGGGAGCGCGCCCGCCAGACATTCCTGGCGCACCGTCCCTAGTTCATCTTTCCACAAATACCTGACGCAACAGGAGATACACGCGATGACGATCCATTGGTGCGGAACCGGCCTGTCGGCCATCCCCGGCCTGCGCCGCCTGATCGACGCGGGCCACGACGTGACCGTCTGGAACCGTTCGCGCGACAAGGCGGTCGCGGCGGTGGGCGATCTGACGGACGACATCCGGAGCTTCGACACCGGCGCGCTGCGTGACGCCGTGGGCGCGGGCGACGTGGTCGTGTCGATGCTGCCGGGTGACTGGCACGTGCCGCTGGCCGAGCTTGCCATCGACGCGGGCGCGCATTTCGTCAGCTCCAGCTACATCGCCCCCGACATGCGTGCGCTGGACGACCGCGCCCGGGCGGCGGGCGTCGCATTGGTCAACGAAATCGGTCTCGATCCCGGGATCGACCACCTGATGGCGCACAGGCTCATGGCCGATTACCGCGCCTCGCAGGCCTTCGACCCCGACAACGCGCTGCATTTCCTCAGCTATTGCGGCGGCATCCCGAAGGTCCCCAACCCGTTCCGCTACAAGTTCAGCTGGTCGCCCTTGGGCGTGCTGAAGGCGCTGCGATCGCCGTCGCGATCGATCCGCGACGGACGTCCCTTCGACGTGGCGCGCCCCTGGGACGCCATTTCCAGCTACACCGCGCCCCTGCCCGCGCCCGAGACGTTTGAGGTCTATCCCAACCGCGACAGCCTGCCCTTCCTGGCCGAATACGGCTTCGATGAAGGCTGGAACGTGCAGACCTTCGTGCGCGGAACCTTGCGGCTGGACGGCTGGGCCGACGCCTGGGCGGACGTCTTCGCCGAGGTCGAAACGCTCACGGGGGCCGCGGGCGACCAGCGGCTGGCGGAGATGTCGGACCAGTTCTGGGCCAGCAACGCCTACGATCCCGGCGAGCCGGACCGCGTCGTGCTGTGCGTCGATCTGCGGGCCGAGCGGGACGGCCGCACGGTCTGGCACAAGACATACGTGATGGATGCCTGGGGCGACGCCGACAGCACCGCCATGGCGCGGCTGGTGTCGGTGCCCGTCTCGATGGCGGTCGAGGCGGTCCTGGCGGGCGACATGGCGCCCGGCGTGCACGCAGCACCGAGCGGACCGGCGCTGGTGGACCGATTCCTGGCGAAGATCGACGACCTGGCGCAGCACCTGGCCATCGTCGATCACGCCTGAGCCGTCAGCCGACGATCCGGTAATACAGCCAGTCGGGCAGGAAGTTCGACAGCCGGAACAGCGCGCCGAAGCTGCGCGGGAAGTTCTTGGCGAAGCTGTCGCCGTTCAGGTGGTCGACGAATTCGCGGGCGGCAGCCTCGGGCGTCATGATCATCGGCATCTTGAAGTTGTTCTTGTCGGTCAGCCGCGTCTCGATGAAGCCCGGGTTCACCAGTTGCACGTCGACGCCCGTGCGGCGCAGATCGGCATACATCGACTCGGCCAGCGCCATCAGGCCCGCCTTCGCCGCGCCGTAGCCGATCGAGCTCGGCAGACCGCGAAATCCCGACAGCGACCCGGTCAGCACGACGTGGCCCGCACCCCGCTCGACCATCTGCGGCACGACCTGGCCCAGGATCCGCCCCGCGCCGGTCAGGTTGATGTCCAGCATGGCGGTGACCTGTTCGGCATTCCATTCCTGCGCGGATTGCGGCCAGTAGACCCCCGCCAGATAGACGACGCCATCGACCTGCCCGGCCTCTTGCGCCGCGCGCGCCACGTCGTCGTCATCCGACACGTCGCAGGTGACCACCGTGGCCGGACCCGTCAGCTCGCCCGCCAGTTCGTGCAGCCGGTCGGCGCTGCGGGCGCTCAGGATCACATGCGCCCCGAGCGCGCTGATCCTGCGCGCGACTTCGCGGCCCAACCCCTCGGACGCGCCGACGATCCAGTAGCGCTTGTGTTCCCAGTCTCTCATTCAGAAGTGTCCTTGCGAATGGTGGCGATCAGCTCGGCAACCTTGAAGCCGTATTTGAAGAACTGGGACCGGTTGATGATGTTGCCGCCGGTGTCGAGATACATCCAGTCGATCACGTCCAGCTTGTGTCCGCCCGAATCCTGGGGCAGCACGATGCGGTAAGACAGCCGCACCGCCGGTCCCGCGTTGCGCCCGACCCCGATGCCGATCACGTCGTCCGCGCGGGCCACGAAGCGGTTCGGACCCTTCACTTCCAGATGCCATGCCCGGGTCTGCTGGGCGCCGCTGTCATAGGTGAATTCCTCGTGCAGGGTGCCGGTATCGCCCTCCCACGTGCCGATCA
Source organism: Palleronia pontilimi (assembly GCF_016412875.1). Classification (GTDB taxonomy): domain Bacteria; phylum Pseudomonadota; class Alphaproteobacteria; order Rhodobacterales; family Rhodobacteraceae; genus Palleronia; species Palleronia pontilimi. Next base: position 104,596 of record NZ_JAEKPD010000016.1, read on the forward strand.
TGCGCGCGTTGAACCGCGACGTGACGCGTCCCGTGGGCCCGAAGATCACGCCGTCGCAGATCAGGGCGCCGTCCAGGTGGGTCGGCAGGTCGAACACCGGACCCAGGCCTTCGTAATCCTGCACCTTCTGTCCCGCGAAAGACAGGATGCGCACCCGGACGATCACGGCGCAAAGCAGGGCCGAGGTCAGGACAGATATGTAGATGAAAATATCCATGGCAAACTCTCTTCACTCGGGATTTCCGGTGGCATCCGGCCCGGGCTGGCGAAACCCGGTGGCGTTCTCGCCGTCAGCGGCTCAGGTAGGACTTTGTTCCGCCGCGTCCCGTCGCTGCGGCATCGCAACGCGCTTTTTCAGCTAATTTCGTGGTCCGGGGGGCGTGGGCGCGACCGGTATCGGGCGCCCTTCCACCAGAGCTTCAGCGCCTGCCAGTGGATCAGTCCCAGGACGCGGCGCGACCCCAGGGGCCGACGCAGGCAGGCCGCCACGATTCCGATGTTGGACAAGGGCTTGCGCGTCCCGCGCAGGGTGGCGATCACGCCCTCGTCGTCCGATGTCCGGTAGTCGATGACGACGGAGATCTCGTCTGGCCCGATGTCGAACCTGAAACTGTAGCCGCCCTCCACATCCTGGAACGGCGAGACGTGAAAGATTTTCTCGGACCGCAAGATATCGCGGGGCCGGATCGTCCGCAGATCGGGATGGCGGCACAGGTAGCAATGGCGGTCGCCGAAGGTGTTGGTCACCTCGGCGATGACGGCGCGCAGGGCGTCCGCATCGTCGCGGATCAGCCAGAAGGACACCGGGTTGAAGACGTGGCCCAGCACCGATGGCTGGGCCAGAAGCTCGATCCGATGGGCGACATGGCCGATCTGGTGCGCCTCGAGAACCGCGCGCACCCAGGCCGCGCCACGCCCGGCGCCGGGCGGCCCGCCGTGATCGGAATCGTCGATCCCCATCAGGCCGCGACCGTTGCGGGCGAAGAAACGCGGCGCCTCCACCGCGCCCTCGGCGTCGAGCAGCACGTAGTCGATGCCGTAGGTGAAGGCGTTGCGGACCGCACCGTGCCGACCGTGGAAGGTCCGGCCCGCGATATGGTCCACCCGGCTCACTGCGCCGCGAGCGGCGCCGAGTCCCGCGCCGCGATGGCTTCGACCACGTCGCGCGCGGTGGCGAACCCGTCCTCGTGGAAGCCGTTGCGCATCCACGCGCCGCAGAACCACGTGGACTGCGCGCCGTTGAAGCGCCGGATATCCTGCTGGGCCTGCACCGCGCCCAGGTCATAGACCGGGTGCGCGAAACTGACCTCGTCGTAGATCAGCCTGGGGTCCAGCGGCTGCGAGCCGTTCAGCGTGACGAACATCGGATCGTCCTTGGGGATCGGCTGCAGCGAATTCATCCAGTAGCTCAGGCCGATCCGGTCGGTGGGGCCGTCCTCGGGCTCGGAATAGACCCAGCTGGCCCAACAGGATTTCCGGCGCGGCATGACGCTGGTATCCGCGTGCAGCACGGCGTGGTTGGGCTGGTAGCGGACTGCGCCCAGCGCGCGGCGCTCTTGCTCGGACGGATCGGCCAGCAACGACAGGGTGACGTCGGAATGGGTGGCGAAGATCACCTCGTCGAAGATCTCGGGCGCGTCGGCCCGGGTTTCCACCTGCACCGTGCCGCCATCGCGCCGGACCGCCGCGACCGGTGCGCCGGTACGCAGCTCGACACCCGCATGGGCCAGCGCCGCCTGGACGCGGCGCACGTATTCGACCGACCCGCCCTTGACCGTGTACCATTGGTGCTGGCCCTCGTAGTCCAGCAGTGCGTGGTTTTCGAAGAACTGCACCAGCGATTTGGCCGGGAAATCCAGGATGCCGCGCGTCGGCGTCGACCAGATCGCGCCGGAAAACGGCAGCAGGTAATATTCGCGAAACCACGACCCGGTGCCCAGCCCGCCCAGCAGTTCGCCGATGGACATGCCCTCGCGTACCGTCGTCCGGGCATGCTTGTTGAAATGCACGATATCGCGGACCATGCGCAGGAAACGCGGGTTCACCACGTTGCGCTTCTGCGCGAAGATCGTCTTCACCGAATGCAGCGCGTATTCGAGCCGTCCCCCGCCGATCGAGGCCCCGAAGCTCATGTCGCTTTCGGTGACCGGCACGTCGAGCGCGTCGAAGAGGCCCGTCAGGTTGGGGTAGTTCACCCGGTTGAAGACGATGAAGCCGGTATCGACGGGCTGGTCGCGACGCTTGCCCGCGATCACGGTGCGCGCGTGTCCGCCCAGCCGCGGCTCGGCCTCGTAAAGGGTGACGCGGTGGCTGTCCTTCAGCAGGTAGGCGGCAGCAAGTCCCGACACGCCCCCCCCGATAACGGCGATGCGACGGGGGGAATTGGAAGCATTTTCAAAAGGCATGAACGGTCCGGTTTTGATCCTTGGCGACCGAATACACGGCATGATCGCTGAAATGGTTTCGTTCGGCGGTGCGTCCACCGAAATCGCACGAGTGTGACAATCTGGCTGACCTTGTTGCGCCGCTCATCCGTCGGTGACGGGCAGTCGCGGCGCCGCTTCGCCGTCTTCGGCGAAGTCGAAGGAATGCAGCCGCTGCGCGCGTTTGCCCGCCTTTTCGCCCGAGATCAGGATATCGTCCACGTCCTTGCGGGCTTGGCTGAAATGGCGGTCCAGGTTGCCGACGCGGGTGACCAGCCGCTCGGTGTCGGCGTGCAGCAGCGCCAGTTCGCGCCGGATCGCGCCCGCCTGTTCGCGCATCCGCGAATCCTTCAGGATCGCGCGCATGGTGTTCAGCGTCGCCATGCAGGTGGTGGGCGACACGATCCAGACCCGCGCGGCGAAGCCTTCGCGCACCACCTCGGGCAGGCGGGCGTGCAGCTCGGCATAGATCGCCTCGGACGGCAGGAACATGATGGCGCCATCCGCCGTCTCGCCCTCGAGGATGTATTTCTCGGAGATGTCCCGGATGTGCTTCTTCACCGCCTGGCCCAGCGCGCGCAGGGCAAGGGTCATCTGCTCTTTCGTCTCGGCGGCGGCCAGCTGTTCGAACGATTCGAACGGGAACTTGGCGTCGATGACGATCGGACCGGGCGGGTTCGGCAGGTGGACCAGGCAATCGGCGCGCTTGCCGTTCGATAGCGTTGTCTGCAGCGTGTAGCTGTCGGCGGGCAGCGCCTTCGACACGATATCGGTCAGCTGGATTTCCCCGAACATGCCGCGCCGCTGCTTGTTGGACAGGATATCCTGCAGGCTCAGCACGTCGCCCGACAGCTTGGTGATGTTGTCCTGCGCGCGGTCGATCACCTGCAGCCGCTCGCGCAGCTGGGTCAGCGAATTGGTGGTCTTCTCGGACGTGCCGTGCAGCGTCTCGCGCATCCGCTCCTGCATCTCGGCCAGCGCGCGATTGCTGCGGGTCGCGTTCTCGGCCAGCCGGTCGGCCATGCGCTGCTGCACGTCGTTCAGCCGCGTCTCGACTGTCTGGATCACCGTCAGCTGCGCGGTGGCCTGGGTGTCGCTGACCATCTGCAGGTTTCCCGCAAGTTGGGACTGGCCCGCGCCCAGGCGCTGCACGTCGCCGCCAAGGCGCAAAAGCTCGTGCGTCAGCGCGTCCGACGCGCGCGCGGTGCGCCCGGCGCGCACCAGCGTGACGACCAGCAGCACGATCACCAGAAGCACGACGGCCGCCGCCAGCGACAACAGCACAAGGGGGTCTTGCAGCAACAGGTCAAGCTCGTTGCGGGTCATCGGCGTCCAAACAGTCGTTCAATGTCGGATAAGTGCAATTCCACGTAGGTCGGGCGGCCATGGTTGCACTGGCCGGAATGGGGCGTGGCCTCCATCTCGCGCAGCAGGGCATTCATCTCGGGCGCCGACATGCGCCGACCCGAGCGGACCGAGCCGTGGCAGGCGACGCGGCTCAGCACCGCTTCGATCCGGGCCTGCACCGACAGGCTGTCGCCGAGATCCTCCAGCTCGTCCAGGATATCGCGCAGCATCGCCTCGCTGTCGACGGGCCCCAGGATCGCGGGCGTGGCGCGCACCGCCACCGCGCCGCCGCCGAACGCCTCGATCTCGAGCCCCAGACGCGACAGCGCGTCGCCCAGTTCAAGAAGCGCGGCCGCCTCGTCTTCCCCCAGCGACACGATATCCGGGATCAGCAGCGCCTGTGAGGCGACGCCGCTTTCGGCCATCTGGCGTTTCAGCTTTTCATAGACCAGCCGCTCGTGGGCCGCGTGCTGGTCGACGATGACCATGCCGGTTTCGGTCTGGGCGATGATGTAGTTCTCGTGGACCTGACCGCGCGCGGCACCCAACGGATGGACCTCGTCGCCCCCATCGGCGACCTCGTCGACCGGATCGACCCGCGCGAACACCTGGGCGGTTTCGGCGAAGCCCTGCGCCGGGCGCGGGGTCGGCCGGGCACGGTCCATCTGGTACACGCGGGGGGCATCCTGGGCCTCGGGACGGAACGCGCCCAGCGTTGCCCCACCGACGGTGGTGGAGGCGCGGTGTCCCGCCTCGGCCAGCGCGTGGCGCAGGGCCGACACGATCAGCCCGCGCACCGAGCCGGGATCGCGGAACCGCACTTCGGTCTTGGCGGGGTGCACGTTCTGGTCCACGCGGGTCGGGTCGCATTCGACGAACAGGGCCGCGACCGGGTGGCGATCGCGGCTCAGGAAGTCCGCGTAGGCACCGCGCAACGCGCCGTAAAGCAGCTTGTCGCGCACCGGGCGGCCATTTACGAACAGGTATTGCTGGGTCGCGGCACCCCGCGAATAGGTGGGCAGTGCGGCATAGCCGGTCAGCGTCGTCCCCTCGCGCTCGGCGTCGATCAGCAGCGCGTTGTCGGCGAAATCGGCGCCGAGGACGCGGGCCAGCCGCGCCCGCATCGCGTCGAACAGGTCGCCGGTGCCCGCGTCGGCGCGGAAGGTCACGCGGCCCTCGCCGCCGCCTGAGACGTCGCGCAGCGTGAAGCCGACGAACGGCTCGGCCATGGCAAGGCGCTTCACGACGTCGGTGATGGCCTGCCCCTCGGCCCGGTCGGTGCGCAGGAATTTCAGCCGCGCGGGGGTCGCGTAGAAGAGGTCGCGCAGTTCGACGACGGTGCCCTGGCTCAACGCGGCGGGCTTCACCGGCTGCAGCGCACCGCCCGACACGGAGATCTGCGCGGCGTCATCGCCCGCGGCGCGGCTGGTGATGGTCAGCCGCCCCACGGCCCCCAGGGACGGCAGCGCCTCGCCGCGGAAGCCGAAGGACGTGATGTTCAGCAGGTCGGTGCCGTCGATCTTCGACGTGGCGTGGCGCGACAGGGCCAGCGCCAGGTCCGCGCCGGGGATGCCGCAGCCATCGTCGGTGACGCGGATCAGCGTCTTGCCGCCATCGGCCACGGCGATGTCGATGCGCTGCGCGCCCGCATCAATCGCGTTTTCCACCAGCTCCTTCACGGCCGAGGCCGGGCGCTCGACCACCTCGCCCGCGGCGATGCGGTTGATTGCGCCCTCGTCCAACTGGCGGATATGTGGACGGTCGGGCCGTATCTGGGGGTCGTGGCGGGTCATGCCACAAGGGGTAGCACGCCCGCGCACGATTCGCACAGTGGAAATGCGGGCGCGGCCCGCCCGCGCCGCGCTCAGTTCGTCGCTTCGAGCCCTTCGGGCTGGCCCACGACCACGAAGCTCAGATCCTCGGGGCGATACACCCGCTCGGCCACGCGGCGGATGTCGTCCAGCGTCACCGCGTTCACCTTGTCGTTGCGCGTCTCGATGTAGTCGAGGCCCAGATCGTCCATCTGCATCCCCACCAGGATGCCCGCGATGCGAGCGTTGCCGTCGAAGCGCAGCGGATAGGCCCCGGTCAGGTAGGTCTTGGCGGCCTGCAATTCCTCTTCCGTGACGCCTTCGGCGACGCGCGCCCATTCATCGCGGATCACCTGTACCGTCTCGGCGGCGCTGGAATTGGCCGAAGACGCCTGGCCCATGACCAGCTCGCCGTAATCCATCGGCTGCAACCAGGTGCCGACGCCGTAGGTCAGGCCGCGCTTCACGCGCACCTCGTCCATCAGGCGCGAATTGAACCCGCCGCCGCCGAAGATCTCGTTCAGGATATAGGCGGCGAAGAAGTCCGGATCGTCGCGGGTGATGCCTTCATGGCCGAACAGGATCACCGATTGGGGCGTGTCGAAATCGACCACCGTGACCCCCGGCTCGGCGGAATAGTCGGCGCGCCCGGGCAGCGGCGTCTCGGAAACCGGCAGATCGGAGAACAGCGTGTCCAGGATCTCGCCAAGCGCCTCGGGGGTGATGTCGCCCACCGCGCCCACGTGAACCCGGTCGCGGACCAGCGCGGCGCGGTGGGCGGCCACCACGTCATCGCGGGTCAGGCCGCGGACGCTGTCCAGCGTTCCGTCATTGGGCGCGCTGTAGGGATGGTCGGGATAGGCCCGCTCGGCGAAGGCCTGCTGGGCCATGGTGTCGGGGTCGGTCTGGTTGCCCGCCACGATGGACAGGACCTGGTCGCGCACCCGGTCGACGGCGACCTGGTCGAAGCTGGGCTCGACCAGCGCCTTGCGCAGCAGTTCGACCGCCGCGTCGCGGTTCTCGGTCAGGAACCGCGCCGAGATCGACACGGTGTCGTCGCTGGCGTCGAAGCCGAAGCTGGCGGCCAGTTCCTCGCGCGCCAGTGCGAAGGCCTGCGCGTCCATGTTGGCGGCGCCTTCCTCCAGCAGACCCATCATCAGGTTGACGACGCCTTCCTTGCCCTCGGGGTCCAGGACGCTGCCGCCCTGGAAGCGGATTTCCAGCGCCGCGAACGGGATGGAATGGTCTTCGACCAGCCACGCGGTGATGCCGCCGGGCGATGTGACCTCCTGGATGTCGACCGCCGCCTGCGCAGGCAACGTGGCAAGGGCGAAGAATGCGGCAAGGGCAAAGCGGATCACTGGATCACCTCCGGGTCGGCAAGGGTGGCGGCGGCGGGCGTTTCGGTCTCGGCCTCGGCGCCGGGCGGGGTGGTCAGCCAACCGGTGACCGCGTTGCGGCGGTCGAAGACCTCGCGGCCCGCGGCGATGATCTCGTCCGAGGTGATCGATTGCAGGATCTCGGGCCACTCCTGCACGTCCTGCACGGTCAGCCCGCTGGTAAGCGCCGCACCGTAGCGGCGGGCCAGCGACTGCGTGCTGTCGGCCTCGTAGATCTCGGCGGCCTTCATCTGCTGCTTGATGCGGGCCAGTTGCGCCTCGTCCACGCCGTCCTCGAAGAAGGCCGCGATCTCGCGGTCCAGCGCGGCTTCGGCATCTTCCAGCGACACGCCGGGCGCGGGCACGATCACCAGCCCGAAGGTCGTGTCGTCAAGCGCGGTGCCCCGGTAGAAGGCCGAGGTATAAAGCGCCTCCTTGGTGCCGAACTGCAGCCGCGTCGCCAGCTCCGAGGTCTGGCCCGACCCCAGGATATCGGCCAGCAGCGAAAGCGCGGCCGCCTTGCGCTGGTCGCCGCTGTCACGCTCGGGGGCCAGGTAGGTGCGGATCACGTAGGGCTGCGACACGCGCGGATCCTCGAAGGTCAGGCGACGCTCGGCCAGTTGCGGCGGCTCTTGCGGGCGGGTGCGCTCGGGCAGGTCTTCCGTGGGCGGCACGGGGCCGTAATGCTCTTCGGCCAGGGCGCGCACCTCGTCGGGGGTGACGTCGCCCGCGACGATCAGGATGGCGTTGTTGGGCGCGTAATAGGTCCGGTAGAAGTCCAGCGCATCGTCCAGCGTCAGCTGCTCGACCTCGTGCATCCAGCCGATCACCGGGATGCCGTAAGGGTGGTTCTGGTACTGCGCGGCGTCGCGCTGCTCGCCGAACAGGGCGCCGGGGTCGTTCTCGGTGCGCTGGTTGCGCTCTTCCTGGATGACGCGGCGCTCGGTGGTGATGTCCTGTCCGTCCAGCTGCAAATCGCGCATCCGGTCGGCTTCCATCTTCATCATCAGGCCCAGCCGGTCGGCGGCCACGCGCTGGAAATAGGCGGTGTAGTCCTGCGAGGTGAAGGCGTTGTCGGTGCCGCCGTTCTCGGCGACGATGCGGCTGAACTCGCCCGGCTCAAGCTCGTCGGTGCCCTTGAAGAGCAGGTGTTCCAGGTAATGCGCAACGCCCGACACGCCCGGCGGCTCGTCCGCGGCGCCGGTGCGATACCAGACCATGTGCACGACGACGGGCGCGCGGTGATCTTCCAGCACCACGACCTCCATCCCGTTTTCCAGCGTGAAGGTCGAGACCTCGGCCGCGCGGGCGGCAACGGTCAGGCCAAGCAAGGCCGTCAGCGATAGGACAAACGCGCGCACCATGGGCACCCCTTTTGCGGAATTGGCAGTCTTGGGCAATCTATGGGACGCGCTTATGGGCGCAATCCCGCATGACGGGGATGTGAGCGAATGTCGCGGCCCGCGGGCGCGCTACTGCTCCACGTTGGGCGGAGGCACGGCAGGGGTGCGCACGCCCGCCCGGCGGAAGCGCTCGAGCTCGGCGTATTGGTCCAGCGACTGGCCGCGATAGGCGTTGTAATAGGTCGTGACGTTCAGCACCCGCTCGAGCAGTCGGCCGTCATTGTCGCGCCGGAACGCAAGGTCTTCGGCGGCCAGCGTCTGGCGGATCGAGCTGTCGACGCCGAAACGCCGGGCGTGGCTGACCAATGCGGGCCCCTGCACGCCACCGCCCTGCACGGCCGATGCGCGACCGCCCAGCGCCGCGATCGCATCGGCCTGGGGCGTTGCGTCGGTGCGGTTGGCGCCACCCGGCGTGGGCGGCGGCAGCGCATTCAGGTTGGCCGGGGTCTGCAGCGGCTTGTTGGGCAGAACGGCGAATTCGTCGGGACCGGGGCCGTCCTTGCGCAAGGTGATCAGGTCCGGGGTGCCGCCACAGGCCGACAGCCCGAGCGAAAGGCCCAGTGCCGCGATATATCGTGTGACCGCTCCGCGCATCCGCGCCCCCATCAGATCGTCCAGTCCAGCGCAGCAATACCCCATGCGACGCGCGCCGTCACGGGGTCTTCTTGCCCGGGGTGAACGCGATCAGCCCCAAAGCGCCGGCGAAGATCGCGATATCGGCGACATTGAAGGCATAGGGGTTGTCGATGCCGCAGCAGGACATGTTCAGGAAATCGGCCACCGCGCCATAGATCAGCCGGTCCACGACGTTGCCCAGCGCGCCGCCCACCAGCAGCCCGCCCGCGATCATGGCGCGGCGCGGCGCCCGTTCGCGGTGCATCCAGATCACGACCCAGGCCGAGATCACCAGCGCCACCGCGATCAGGATCCACCGGGTCCAGTCGCTGTCGCCCGACAGCAGGCCGAAATTGATCCCCTGGTTCCACGCCATGCGCAGGTTCAGGTAAGGCGGCAGCACGTCGATCGAGCCGATGGTTTTCAACTCCATCAGCTGGACCACCCACCACTTGACGAGCTGGTCGAGCGCGAACACCACGCCCGCCGTGATCCACAGGCTGCGCATCAGTGGCGAAAGTGGCGCATGCCGGTGAACACCATGGCGAGCCCCGCATCGTCCGCCGCCGCGATTACGTCCGCGTCGCGCATCGACCCGCCGGGCTGGATGACCGCCCGCGCGCCCGCGCCCGCCGCCGTCAGAAGACCGTCCGCGAACGGGAAGAACGCGTCCGATGCCACGACCGAGCCTTGCGTCGGCGGCGCGGGCAGGCCCATCGCCTCGGCCATGTCCTGCGCCTTGCGGGCCGCGATGCGGGTGCTGTCCACGCGGCTCATCTGGCCCGCGCCGACACCCACCGTGGCGCCGTCCTTCACGTAGACGATGGCGTTCGACTTCACGTGCTTGGCGACGGTCCAGGCGAACATCAGGTCCGCAAGCTGCGCGTCCGTGGGCGCCAGTTTCGTGACCACCTTCAACTGGTCCGGCGCGATCGACCCAGTGTCCTTGTCCTGCACCAGGTAGCCGCCCGAGACCTGCTTCCAGACCAGCCCGCCCGCGCCCGCGTCGGCCAGGCCGTCCGTGGTCAGCAGGCGCAGGTTCTTCTTGGCGGCGAAGACCGCGCGGGCCCCGTCGTCGGCGCCCGGCGCGATCACGACCTCGGTGAAGATCCCGCTGATCGCTTCCGCGGTGGGGCCGTCCAACGGGCGGTTCAGCGCGATGATGCCGCCGAAGGCCGACACCCGGTCGCAATCATAGGCGCGGCCGTAGGCCTGGGCCAGCGTGTCGGCTTGCGCCACGCCGCAGGGATTGGCGTGCTTGACGATGACACAGGTGGGCTTCGCGTCGGCGAACTCGCTGATCAGCTCGAACGCCGCGTCGGTGTCGTTGATGTTGTTGTAGCTCAGCTCCTTGCCCTGGTGCTGGGTCGCCGTCGCCACGCCGGGCCGGTCGCTGCCGTCGGTGTAGAAGGCGGCGGCCTGGTGCGGGTTCTCGCCGTAGCGCATGGTTTGGCGCAGCGTGCCCGCCACGGCGCGGCGGCGCGGGTTGGCCACGCCGATGGCGCCCGCCATCCACAACGACACGGCCGCATCATAGGCCGCCGTCCGCGCATAGGCGCGCTGGGCCATGGCCTGGCGGAAGCCAAGGGTGGTCTGGCCGTCGTTTTCGTCCAGCTCGACCAGCAGGGCTGTATAATCCTCGACATCCACGACGGTGGTGACGAAGCCGTGGTTCTTGGCCGCCGCGCGGATCATGGCGGGGCCGCCGATGTCGATATTCTCGATCGCCTCGTCGTAGCCCGCGCCGCGCGCCACCGTGGCCTCGAACGGGTAAAGGTTCACCACCAGCAGGTCGATCCCGCCGATGCCGTGCGCGTCCATCGCCGCCACATGGCCCGCATTGTCACGCAGCGCCAGCAGGCCGCCATGGACCTTCGGGTGCAGCGTCTTCACGCGCCCGTCCATCATTTCCGGAAAGCCGGTCACGTCCGCCACGTCACGCACCGCGAGCCCCGCGTCGCGCAGCGCCTTGGCCGAGCCGCCCGTCGACAGGATCTCGACCCCGCGCGCGGCCAGCGCGTGGCCCAGTTCCAGAAGCCCGGTCTTGTCCGAGACGGAAATCAGCGCGCGCTTGAGGGGGACAAGGTCGGTCATCGGGGCAGCTCCTTGGCAGTCTTTCGCGGGTCAGGCCAGGACGGGGGTGTCGTCGTGGACCGTATCGCGCACCGCATCGGGTGTTTGGCTGGCTTTTGCAAGGGTCCAGCTGACCCGCGTGGCGTAATCGACCGCCGTCGAGGACAACACGATCTGCTGCGTCGCGCGCGGCGACAGCGACACGCTGTCCAGGTAGACCGACGGCTCGATCGCCAGCGCGGCCGCGCCCTTGTGATGGAAGGTCCAGAGCTCGCCGCCCTTGGTCATCAGCAACACCGTCTTGTGGTCGTCGCCTTGCTCGACCGTGATGTCGGGATGCAGGTGGAAGCGGATGCGGAAGGGGATGCCGCGCTGGTCGCTGTCCTGCATGGCCCGGTCGAAGATGGCTTCATCCGAGGTTTCGACCGTGGCCAGCACGTCTTCGCCGTGCAGCTTGCGCCCGTCATTGTCCAGGAAAAGCTGGCGGACATGGGTCAGACCGTGGGTGGCGACATAGCCGTCATGGCCCGCGATCAGGCCCGTGCTCAGGTCGTTGCGCCGCCGCTCGGCCCGCACGTCGCGCGGCGCGTCGCTGAGCAGACCGTTATTTCCCGGCCCCAGCCGCGCCGAGGAATAGCCGTCCAGCGCCAGCGTGGAATGGCTGGGCGTCGCCCGGCCCGCGCGGCGCCACTTCTCGCCGAAGGTGGTGCCCGCGCCGCAGCTGACGATGATGGGCCGCCGCCCGCTGGTCAGCTCGAACGCCAGGGTCGAGGCGTGCGCCTCGCCCGAGCCCGCGCCTTCCGGCGGGGACGCGGCGTCGATGATCAGCGTCGTGCGCGCGTGGGCCATGCGCGCGAATCCCATGGCGCGGTCCTGGGGTTGGCTCGCGCGCACGCCCGACAGCGCCAGCGCCGCGTCCAGCTGGCCGGAGATGCCGCGCCCGCCGCCATGGAACCGGGCAAGCGCCCCGTCGGCCTGTCGCAGGCTGCGCAGAACGGGGGCCGCGCGCGCGATGGCGGCCGCGATGGACGGCGGCGCGGGCGTATCGGCACGGCGCAGGGTTTCGGCGCCCAGCACCAGAAGCGTGAAGACGGTGGCAAGTTCTTCGGGATTGCGCGATGCGATGCCGCCATCGGGCGCGATCAGCAGGTCCGCGTCCTCGGCCATCAGGCGGGCCGTGGCCTCCATCGCGTCCCGCGATCCGTGCAGGTAACTGCCCGCCGCCAGAAGCGCGTTCAGCACCTCGAGCCGCGCGACGCCCGGCGACAGCTTGCGCATCCGTCGGCGCAGGAAGGCCACCTGCCGCGACAGCACCTTGAAGAAACGCTTGCGGGTGGCAGGCGTCACGTCCTCCAGCAGCATCTGCCCATGGGCGATCCAGCGGGTGACGCGGTGTCCCGTCAGCCCCGTCTGCCAGCCCGGCCCCGTGCCCGCGCCGAAGCGGTCCGCCCAGTCATGCACCCAGTCGCGCGCCAATTGCTCGGCCCGTTGCGTGCCCTGCGCGGCAAGGTCGTCGAGCCAGCCCATGCCGTGCAGCTCGGCCTCGAAGCCTGCATCGTCGGGCAGCGGCAGATCCCAGAGCGGGGCGTCCGACGCCTCGACCAGGTAGCCGCGGAACAGGAAGTGTCCGGCCACGATCTGCTGCCCGCGCGCCACGACGCCGATCGAGACCGGCTCGGGCGGCCGGGCGAAGTCGCGCGCGCCGCGCGACAGCACCGACAGCCGGGCCTGCAGCCGTTCGGATCCGGTGATGGGGCTTCTGGCGATCATGTCTGGGTGCGGGTCATGGGATCTTCTTGGCCGCAGGGTAGCGCCGCGGACGGGGAGTGTCATCGCGCAACCGTCACGGCGCGCGGAAGGCCGCCACGAAGAAGCCGTCCATGCCCCCCGCATCGGCCCAATAATCCGGCCGCAACCGCAGGCCCTGGGCCCCGATCCAAGCCGGGTCGATCCCATCGACCTGAAGCGCATCGCGATCCAGCACCAGACCGGGATGCCGCGCCAGGGCCGCGTCGACCTGTGCCTCGCCTTCCTCGGGCAGCAGCGAACAGGTGCAGAAGACGACGCGCCCGCCCGGCTTGACCAGCGTCAACGCGCGGTCCAGCAGCCGCGCCTGCAGCGCTATCAGGGGCGCGAAATCCTGCGCCGCCTTGGCGCGGGGCAGGTCGGGATGGCGCCGCAGGGTGCCCGTGGCCGAGCACGGCGCATCGAGCAGCACCGCGTCGAAGGGCGCGGCGGCGTAGTCCAGCGCGTCGGCGACGACGATCTCGGCGGCAAGGCCGCAACGCGCCAGGTTTTCGCCCACCCGCGCCATGCGCGCCTCGGACAGGTCCAGCGCCGTCACCTGCGCCCCCGCCGCGGCCAGTTGCAGCGTCTTGCCGCCGGGGGCCGCGCACATGTCCAGCACCCGCGCGCCCGCCACGTCGCCCAACGCGCGCGCGGGCACCGCGGCGGCGGCATCCTGCACCCACCACGCGCCGTCGGCGAAGCCCGGCAGCGCGCTGATCTGGCCGGGCATATCCAGCCGGACCGATCCGGTGGGCAGAACCGTGCCGCCCAGCCGCTCGGCCCATCCCGCGGGATCGTCCTTCACGCTCAGATCGACCGGCGCGCCGTCCGCGAAGGCGGCCTCCATCGCCGCGACGACCTCTTTGCCGTAGGTCTTGAGCAAGGGCTTGCGCAGCCATTTCGGCAAGCGCGGCAGCGGCAGCGCCTGCCAGCCGCCCGCCCGCTCGACATTCCGCAGCACGCCGTTCACCATCCCGGCCTGCCCCGCGCCGCGGTCGGTCGCGCGCGCCAGGTCCACGGCGGCGGCCACGGCGGCATGGGCGGGCGTGCCGCCTTCGTAGATCTCGAAGATGGCCAGCCGCAGGATGTTGTGGATCTCGGGCCAGGGTTTCATCCGCACGAATGGCCCCAGCGCCCGGTCGGCGCGGTCCATCCAACGCAACGTGCCCACCGCCAGCCGCTGCGCGCGGGCCCGGTCCGGCGGCGCAAGCGCGTCCAGACGGGGGCCCAGAACCTCGCTCAGCAGGCGCTGGCCCTCGAGCACATCACCCAGCAGCGCCAGCGCCGCGACGCGCGCGGGATCAAGATCTGACATCATGTCACCCTTCGTGCAACCAGCCCCGGCCTTGAGCCGGGGCATCAGGCGGCCTATCTCTCAACCGATACCGATGGCAACCGAAAGCCCGCACCCATGAGCCAGGACAACCTGCCCGACGCCGCGAAACGCGCCCTCGCGGAAGCCGAAGAGCGGCGCAAGAAGGCGCGCGAGATGGACCTGCCAACCGAACTTGGCGGCCGCGACGGCCCCGAGCCCGTGCGCTACGGCGACTGGGAGCGGAAGGGGATCGCGATCGACTTCTAGCGCGTCACGGCAGGTTCAGATACACGCTGCTGCCCGACGAGGGCTGGAAATACACCCGTCCGTCGCGGACATGGACACTCTGGCACGAATCGTCCCACGTCCGGTCGCCCCACTGCATTTCGCGGCAGAACTGGCGCCCGCGCCATTCCCACGTGCCGGTCACGGCCGTTCCGAAGGCGCTGCCCTCGATGCGTCCCCCGGGCGTGACGGTCACGCCGACGCCGAGGCGGCTGAGATTGCGGTTGGCGATCCTGTCGACGAAGGTCGCACGATCGGTGATGGTGGTCTGGTTGGCCAGCGCGGGCAGCGGCCCGAGCGTCATGGCGACCAGAAGCAAATGGCGCAGCATGAGACATCTCCGGTTCTAAAAGTTTGAACCGTGAGCTGGCCCGCAAGCCCTATTTTTCCAGCCCGAGCACGTTCAACATATCGTAAGCGCCCGGCGGCTTTCCGTCGCACCAGAGCGCCGCTTTCACGGCCCCGCGCGCGAACAGGCTGCGATCCGTCGCCTCATGGCGCAGGGTGATCGTCTCGCCCTCGCCGGCGAAAAGGACGTCGTGGGTGCCGATGATCCCGCCCCCGCGGATGGCGTGAAAGCCGATATGGCCCGGCACCCGCGCGCCGGTGATCCCGTCGCGGCCCCGATCGCTGACCTGCGCCAGGTCCACGCCGCGCCCCTCGGCCGCCGCGGCGCCCAGCATCAGCGCGGTGCCCGACGGCGCGTCGACCTTGTGGCGGTGATGCGCCTCGACCACCTCGATGTCGAAGGCGTCATCCAGCGCGGCGGCGACCTGCCGGACCAGCCGCGTCAGAAGATTGACGCCCAGGCTCATGTTGCCCGCGCGCACGATGGTGGCCCGGTCGCCCAGCCCGTTCAGCGTGGCGATGTCGTCCTCGGTGAAGCCGGTCGTGCCGATCACGATGGCGCGGCCCATATCCGCGGCGATGCGGGTATGCGCCACGGTGGCCGCGGGCGCGGTAAAGTCGATCGCCACATCGGCCTCGCGCAGAACCGCCGCCAGGTCGTCCGACACGACGATGCCGCGTGCGGCCGCGCCCGACGCCTGCCCCAGGTCCTGCCCGATCCAGTCGTGGCCCGGCCGTTCGACCGCGCCCGCAAGCGTGGCGCCTTCGGTGGCGTCGATGGTGTCGACCAGCATCCGCCCCATGCGCCCCGAGACGCCCGTCACAACGATCTTCATGCCCGCCTCCCGCGCAAATCCCGCCAATCGCTACGCGGTCGGGCGCGCGGACGCAACGGTCCGGGTTGCGCCCCCGCCCGGCCTTGCCTAGATGCTCGCCATGGCCAAGAACCGCTTCAACGATGGGCCCGGACCCTCGAACCGGCAACTGCGCGTGGGCGAGCTGATCCGCCGCACCCTGTCGGACGTGCTGAATCGGGGCGACATCCACGACCCCGACCTGAACCGCATGTCGATCACCGTCAGCGAAGTGCGCGCATCGCCGGACCTGAAGATCGCGACCGTCTATTGCCTGCCCCTGGGCGGCAAGAACCGCCCCGAGGCGATCGCCGCCCTGAAGCGCAACAAGCACGAGCTGAAGCGCGCCCTGGGCAAGGAAATGTCGCTGAAATTCACCCCCGACCTGCGCTTCCTGATCGATGAGACCTTCGACCGGATGGACGACACCCGTCGCCTGTTCGCCCGCGACGACGTGCAGCGCGACCTGGATGACGGCTCCGACGGGGATGCGCCATGATGCGTCTTGCCCTTGGGCTGCTGTCGCTTCTGCTGCCTGCCCCCGCGCAATCCGCCGACTGCCAGACCGTCCGCTTCGACGGCGCGCGCTTCACGATCTGCGAGGTGGATCTGACGCAAGACACGCTGCGGCTGTGGCTCAATGACCGGAACGGCGTGCCGCTGGGCAGCTTCACCAACGTGAACCGCCTGCTCGCCGCGCAGGGCAAAGAGCTCGGCATCGCCATGAACGCGGGCATGTACCATGCCGACCGCAGCCCCGTGGGGCACTATGTCGAGGACGGGCAGGAAACCATGCGCGTCATCACGTCGGACGGTCCGGGCAATTTCGGGCTTCTGCCCAACGGCGTCCTGTGCCTCGGCGACGGGACCGCGCGGGTGATCGAAAGCCGCCGCTATGCCAGTGACCGGCCCGAGTGCACCCACGCCACCCAAAGCGGGCCTATGCTGGTGATCGACGGCGATCTGCACCCGCGGTTCCTGGAAAACAGCGATTCGACCTACATCCGCAACGGTGTGGGCGTCAGCGCCGACGGCAAGACCGCGTGGCTGGCGATTTCCGAGGACCGCGTGAATTTCCACCATTTCGGGCGGCTGTTCCGCGATGCCATCGGCGCGCGCGACGCGCTGTACTTCGACGGCAACATCTCGCGCCTTTACGACAGCGGCACCGGGCGCAACGATTTCGGGCTGCCCATGGGCCCGATCATCGGCACGGTGCGGCAGGCGGGCTGACGCGATGGGACGCAGACGCAAGGGCCGCGACATCTCGGGATGGGTGATCGTGGACAAGCCCGCGGGCCTGGGCAGCACGGACGTGGTCAACAAGGTGCGCTGGGCCTTCGAGGCGAAGAAGGCGGGCCATGCGGGCACGCTGGATCCAGACGCGACCGGGCTTCTGGCGCTGGCGCTGGGCGAGGCGACGAAATGCGTGCCGCTGCTGACGGACGCGCTGAAAGCCTATGAATTCTCGGTGGTGTTCGGCGCGGCGACCCACACCGACGATGCGTCGGGCGACATCATCGCGACCAGCGATCTGCGCCCCGGCGACGACGACATCCGCGCCGCCCTGCCCGCCTTCACCGGCGACATCGAGCAGGTGCCGCCGCAGGTCTCGGCCGTGAAGGTCGACGGCGCCCGCGCCTACGACCTGGCGCGCGAGGGCGTCGAGATGGAGCTGGCCGCCCGCCCGCTTCACGTGCAAAGCCTCGACCTGCTCGCCCGCCCCGATGCCGACCACGCCACGCTGCGGCTGGTGTGCGGCAAGGGCGGCTACGTCCGCGCCATCGCCCGCGACCTGGGCGAGGCGTTGGGCACCCGCGCCCACGTGGCGTCGCTGCGCCGGACCTGGTCCGGTCCCTTCACGACCGACGGCGCCGTTACGATGGACCGGATCGACGCCCTGGCGCGCAGCCCCGAAGTCGACGGTTTGCTGCGCCCGGTCGAGGACGGATTGCAGCACGTCCCCGCCGCGCAGATCGGCGCCGTCGCGCTGCCGCGCCTGAAGAACGGCAACCCGGTCGAGGTGCTCAGCACCACCGCCGCCTACGGCGACACGGTCTGGGCCGCGCATCAGGGGCGCGCCTACGCCATCGGCACCTATCGCGCGGGCATGGTCCATCCCACCCGCGTACTGAACCGCGAGCCATGATCGAGCGGCGTTTCCAGAAGGGCGACGCGCACAGCGTGGCGCGCTATTCGGACTGTGAACGCTACCGCTTCGACCTGACGCGGATCTGGGATCCCGAAGGGCCACGCGTGCTGTTCGTCATGCTCAACCCGTCGACCGCGACCGAGCAACAGAACGACCCCACCGTCGAGCGCTGCGAACGCCGCGCCCGCGCGCAGGGATTCGGCGGGTTCCGGGTCTGCAACATCTTCGCTTGGCGCAGCACCGATCCCGCCGGGCTGCGCAAGACGCCGGATCCGGTGGGCGCCGATAACGACGCCGCGATCCTTGCCGGTGCCGACTGGGCCGACCGCATCGTGTGCGCCTGGGGCACCCATGGCGCGCTGGAGGACCGCGGACCGGCGGTCGAGGCGCTGCTGCGCGACGCGGGCCATCCGCTGCATCACCTGGGGCTCAGCAAGCACGGCCACCCCAGGCATCCGCTCTATATCGCCTACGCGATCCCGCCGCAGGCCTGGGCCTAGTTTACGCCGCCATGGCGTCCTCGGACGGGGCGAAGACGATATCGTCCGGGTCGATCTCGGACACGCCCATCACGGTCGCCACAAGCTGGTCGTCCACGAAGACATGGGTCCCGCTGCCATCCGGCGCGGCCATGGTCATCACGCTCGACCCGGGATCGCCCTCCAGCACCAGCACGTCTTCGCCGGGGCTGAAATCGCGGATGATCTCGATCGGCGGCGTGTCGTCCCGGATGTCGGGCCCGTCGGGCAGGATGTCGGGATCGGCCACGATGGTCGCCAGCGATCCGTCGTCGGGCGCATCCGTCGGCGGCGCTTCGGGCGCGTCGGGCATCTCCGGGTCGGTGGGCAGCAGGGCGTCGTCGTCCGGAGCGCCACCCGGCGCAGGCTCGGACGGCAATTCGGGATCGGTCGGCGCCAGCGCGTCCTGCTCGAAGATCGGGTCGTCCTCGGTCGGCGCCAGCGCCGCGGTCGCGTCCGGCCCGCCGAACGCATTGTTCTGGGCCTCGATCAGTTCGCTCAAGGCGACTTCGTAATCGAGTCCGTCGAACTGCATCGCGATCCGATCCACCGGAACGTCGTCCAGCGCATCGAATTGAAGCTCGACCAACCCGTCCTCTTGCTCCCACGATATGGTCGGCGGCGTGCCGGTCTCCGGATCGGCGGGCACCACGTCCAGACCTTCGCTGTCGGCAGGCAGGTTGACCACCAGGCGGTCCAGCTCGGCGTCGAAATCCTCGATGATATGCGCGCCGGCGATCGCGTCGAAGGACAGCAGGTCGCCGCCCACGCTGGACGATGCCTCGAAGGGGAGCGCTGCGGCCGGGTCCGCGGGCTCCAGCGTATCCAGGATGTTCCCTTCCCCGCCCCCGTCTGCCTGGTCGCCCGTTGCGTCCGCATCGGGCGCGTCGGCGTCGACCTTGGTCGACAGCATGTCGGGCAGGACCGAGGCCGTCGCCAGACCCGCCAAAACCAGTAGTCCCAACATCGCACACCTCATCCAACCGTGACGTCCCAAACCCTTGATACCTTGCGCCGATTACGATCACGTATCGAAAGAATTCAGCACTTGTGGTAAATGCCGAACATCATGGATCAATTGCCCTTTTCCTCCTTTCCGACATCCCGCATCGCCTGCGGCGACGTGACCCTTTCGGTGCGCCGCGCCGGGACGGGTGCGCCGCTCGTGCTGTTGCACGGCTATCCCGAAACCGCGCTGGCCTGGGCCCAAGTGGCACCGGCGCTGGCGCAGCATTTCGACGTGATCGTCCCCGATCTGCGCGGCTACGGCGCCAGCGATGCCCCGCCGGACGATGCCGGGCACAGTGCCTATTCCAAGCGCCAGATGGGCCGCGATATCGTCGCCCTGCTGGACGCGCTGGACCTGCCCCGGGCCCATGTTCTGGGCCACGATCGCGGGGCGCGCGTGGCCTACCGGATGGCACTGGACCATCCCGACCGCGTCGCGCGGCTGGGCGTCATCGAAATCATCCCGACCGGCAGCTACTGGGCGCGCTGGACCGCGGAAAGCGCACTGGCGGCGTATCACTGGACGTTCCTCGCCCAGCCCTCGCCGCTGCCCGAACGCATGATCGCGGCGGACCCGCAGGGCTATTGCGACTGGACGCTGGCCAGCTGGACCGCCGACAAGGACCTGGGCGTGTTCGACGATGCCGCCCTTGCGGCCTATCGCGCGCAAATGGCCGAGCCCGCGCGCTGCGCCGCCATGTGCGCCGATTACCGGGCAGGCGCGGGGATCGACCGCGCGCTGGACGACGCGGATATCCAGGCCGGGCGCAAGATCGCCGCACCGATGCTGTTCTTGCACGGCAACCGGGGGTTCCCGGCGAAGGCGGGCGATCCTGCCGCGATCTGGGCCGAGCTTGCGGAAGACATCACCGTCGCCACCTATGACGGCGGCCATTTCGCCATGGAAGAAGCGCCGCACGAGGTGATCTCGGCGGCGCTGGACTTCCTTGCGGACCGGACCTAGGCGGCCGCCGCGGCATCCATCGCCGACGGTCCCGCGGCATGGTCCGCGTCGTCTTCGGCAAGATCGGTTTCGATCAACTCGATATCCTCGGCCGCAAGGTCCGGCGCGTTGCGCACCAGCATAACGGGCTGTCCGTTCAGCAAAACGAAGACGTCGGCGCTGCCGGTAACCGGGTCGATGGAGATCTCGGGCTCGGGGGTGGTGTCGCTGTCGAACACCACGACCAGCTGATCCTCGGACGGGTCGTAATCGTCGATGACCGGCGGGCTGGTGTCCCTGTCGACGCGGGTGCCGCTGCTGAACAGATCGACTGTATTATTGTGGATCGGCTCGGACGACGCCGCTTCAACCGCGACCGCATCCTGCCCGGACCGACCAAAGCGATCGTCCGGCCCCGGGTTCAGCACCTCTGCGTCGAACAGGTTTTCGATGTCGAACCCGTCGTCTTCATCGGCAAAGTCCTCATCGGCAAAGTCCTCATCGTCACCTTTGTCCATTTCCCGCCCCTCATCCGCGGCCAGGGAGTCGTGCGCGTCTTCCGGATCCTCGTCCCGCAGGTGATACGGGGCCGGATCATCCGCTTCGTCGTCCAGGTCTTCGGGGCCGATCGCCCGTTCGACCGCGCTCATCACCGGGTCCGTCTCGTCGTCGGCGTCGGGGTCTGCCCCCTCCAGCGCGACGGCCAGGTCTTCGTCGGTCTCGGCCTTGGCCGCGCGACGGTTTGCCAGCAATTTGCGAACCGGGTTCAGGTCCGTGGCCGCCAGCACCGCGATGGCCACCACAACTGTCAGAAATCCGTAGATCATGCGCTTCATCCTTCTGGCCAAAACCAAATCGCGCCGCCCGTGGCGCGTTGTCACGATCAAACGCCCGAAATCAGGAGAATTTACGGCGCTGGGCAGTGACCTTGTGGTCGGAACGGGGCATTTCGGCGACAATCGCGCGCGTCAGGCACCGCTGTTCCGGATCCGGCGACAACCAGCCGCCACGGACGCGCCGACCCGGGGTTTCCAAGTCCGCGCGAATCCCCTATAGGCGCGCATCCGCAATGCTGCGGACAGGGCCAGTGCTGGACGACATCCCGGCCTGCGCCGTCTTGAGAAACCTGTCATAACAAGGAGATCCCCGATGTCGATCACGCCCGAAGAAAAGCAACGCATCATGAAGGAATTCGCCACGAAAGACGGCGATACCGGCTCGCCCGAGGTTCAGGTCGCCATCCTGACCAACCGCATCGCGACGCTGACCGAGCACTTCAAGACGCACAAGAAAGACAATCACTCGCGCCGTGGCCTGTTGATGATGGTCGCCCAGCGCCGCAAGCTGCTGGACTACACCAAGTCCAAGGACGAAGCGCGCTACCAGGACCTGATCAAGCGCCTTGGCATCCGCCGCTAAGGCGCCGCACCGCCACAGGCACGAAAGCCGGTCCGCGCGACAGCCCGGGCCGGGACCAGATCAAGAAGGGGTCGCCATCGTGCGGCCCCTTTCGCGTTGTCGGATCGCCTTTTCCAAGCGGCGCAGCTGCAAACTCCATCTCCGTGCGCCAATCCGGCAGCGCGATCGCGCCAGCTAGCCATTGCCGCGCTTTTGTTGTAAGGCCCGCCAATCTGAGACGTGACGCAATGACCCCGGCGCATGAAGAACGATACGGAAGGGGGTCGGCGGCAATACGGCCGCCATGAAACAGGGCCACCGGGGAACGCCCCGGCACCGGGCCCAAACAGGATACGACCGATGTTCAACATTACGAAAAAAGAAATGCAGTGGGGCGAAGAGACCCTGACGCTCGAGACCGGCAAGGTCGCGCGCCAGGCCGACGGATCCGTCATCGCCACGCTGGGCGAAACCAGCGTCATGGCAAACGTGACCTTCGCCAAGCAACAGAAGCCGGGGCAGGATTTCTTTCCGCTGACCGTGCATTACAACGAAAAATACTACGCCGCCGGTAAAGTGCCGGGCGGCTTCTTCAAGCGCGAAGCCCGTCCCACCGAAAAGGAAACGCTGACCTCGCGCCTGATCGACCGTCCGATCCGGCCGCTGTTCGTGCCGGGCTTCAAGAACGAAGTGCTGGTGATCTGCACCGTGCTCAGCCACGACCTGGTCAACGATCCCGACATGGTGGCGATGATCGCCGCGTCGGCCGCGCTGACCATCTCGGGTGCGCCGTTCATGGGCCCCATCGCGGGCTGCCGCGTGGGCTTCGAGGGTGGCGAATACGTGCTGAACCCCGAAATCGACGACATGCACAAGCTGAAGGACAATCCCGATCAGCGCCTGGACCTGGTCGTCGCGGGCACCAAGGACGCGGTGATGATGGTCGAATCGGAAGCCTACGAGCTGTCCGAGGCCGAAATGCTGGGCGCCGTGAAATTCGCCCACGAGCAGATCCAGCCCGTGATCGACCTGATCATCGACCTGGCCGAAGACTGCGCGAAAGAGCCCTTCGACTTCCAGCCCGCCGACTATTCCGAGCTCTACGACGCCGTGAAGGCCGCGGGCGAGCAGAAGATGCGCGACGCCTATGCCATCACCGACAAGCAGGACCGCACGACCGCCGTGTCGGACGCCAAGGCCGCCATCAAGGACGCGCTGACCGAAGAGCAGCGCGAGGACGAGAACCTCGGCACCGCCCTGAAAAAGCTGGAATCCGCCGTCCTGCGCGGCGACGTGGTGAAGAACGGCAAGCGCATCGACGGTCGGCGCACCGACGAGGTCCGCGACATCGTGTCCGAAACGGGCTTCCTGCCCCGGACCCATGGATCGGCCCTGTTCACCCGTGGCGAAACCCAGGCCCTGGTCGTGACCACGCTGGGCACCGGCGACGACGAGCAGATGATCGACAGCCTGCAGGGCATGTACAAGTCGAACTTCCTGCTGCACTACAACTTCCCCCCCTACTCGGTGGGCGAGGTGGGTCGCTTCGGTCCTCCGGGCCGCCGCGAAATCGGCCACGGCAAGCTGGCCTGGCGCGCGCTGCAGGCCGTTCTGCCCGCCGCCACCGATTTCCCCTACACGATCCGCATCGTGTCCGAGATCACCGAATCCAACGGCTCGTCGTCCATGGCGTCGGTCTGCGGTGGATCGCTGTCGATGATGGACGCGGGCGTTCCGCTGAAATCGGCGGTCGCCGGTGTGGCCATGGGCCTGATCCTGGAAGACAACGGTGATTACGCGATCCTGACCGACATCCTGGGGGACGAAGACCACCTGGGCGACATGGACTTCAAGGTGGCGGGCACCGAGAACGGGATCACATCGCTGCAGATGGACATCAAGGTCGCGGGCATCACCCCCGAGATCATGGAAAAGGCGCTGGAACAGGCGAAAGCCGGCCGGATGCACATCCTGGGCGAGATGAACAAGGCGCTGTCCGGCGCCGCCGCGTTCAGCGAGCATGCTCCCAAGATCGAGACCATGCAGATCCCCACCGACAAGATCCGCGAAGTCATCGGGTCGGGCGGCAAGGTCATCCGCGAGATCGTGGAAGTGTCCGGTGCCAAGGTCGACATCAACGACGACGGCATCATCAAGATCGCGTCGGCCAACGCCGATGCCATCCAGAAGGCCTACGACATGATCCATTCGATCGTGGCCGAGCCCGAGGAAGGCAAGATCTACAAGGGCACCGTGGTCAAGATCGTCGATTTCGGCGCCTTCGTGAACTTCTTCGGCAAGCGCGACGGGCTGGTGCACGTGTCCCAGATCGAGAACCGACGCCTGAACCATCCTTCGGACGTGCTGAAGGAAGGCCAGGATGTGTGGGTCAAGCTGCTGGGCTTCGACGACCGCGGCAAGGTGCGCCTCGCCATGAAGATGGTCGACCAGGAAACCGGCGAAGAGCTGAAGAAGGAAGAAGCGGTGGAATAAGACCGCGACTCTTTCCCCGAACCACCGAAGGCCCCGGCAGCAATGCCGGGGCCTGTTTTCTTGGGGGTGTCCGCAAATTGTGTTGGTCGGCTCCGCTGGACTTAGCTGCCTCGACCGATGAAACCCTATCTTCGGTGAAGTACGCCTTTCCGGACTTTCGCTTCAAGTGCAGGGCTTGAGTTTGGTCGATCCTGCACATCGCAAGACTTGGTGAGCTGTCGAACCGGACCGGTTCAGGGTCAATTCATTCAAACCAGTTTGCGACTGAACCTCGAAACGATGACCTTTCCAGGTAGATTGCGACACTCTCGCGATGAAGCGATACGAGTGAACGCATGGGGGAAACACGGATTGTATGGGTCGCGCTTGGAGGGGATATCCGACACCGGGGTGTCTATCTCGCCTCGAACGAATGGGACCAGATCATCCGCAGGTGCAATCTTGTCGACGTCAAGGCGGGCGATAATATCCAGAACCAGTCACGCGTGGCGGACAACTGGGTTTTCCTGTCTCAGGGTATCGCCGCGTCCGAACAAACATGGCCCGACGGGGCCTTTCACGGTTTCCGCGCCGAAGAAAATCAGGGGCCAATTAACCCAGGTTCATCACCGATCCCGTCTTTCCGCGAATGCTCCGCGCCAGTCGCCCCTTCGGGCCCATTCTTGACGGAGCGGTGAACACCATGACGAACCTGATCATGCCAGCAAAGCGCGACTTCGGCTGGGAACTCAAGCCCGTCACCTCGTCACATTTTGATATCATCCAGAAGGATTACGGGCAGGGCGGGCTGTTCCATCCACATGCGCGAAGCCATGCAATACCACCGCCATGGCTGGAAATACCCAGTCGATAACAAGCTGCAGGTGTTCTACGTCGGGCCCGATGGATGGGCCATGGCAAGGTGCTGCTGCTGTTCTGGCCGGTGATGATGCCGCGCATCCGCTTCATGGACGTTTACGAGAACGGTCGGCACCTCGGCGCGCGTTACCACCATGTGGTCGTGATCGGTGTCTCCGGCCACAATCCCCTCACGCGCGTCATCAACCGCAAGATCACCAGGGGTTTTCGGCCCCGAGGTCTTCGCCGCCTGGCAACGCCACAATGTAATCGAAGTCGGCGTCTTCGAGAACTTCCTCCCAGCCCTCTTTGCCCAAAGGGACAATCTTTCGTCGCTCGAATTCGCCCGCGACATGAACCCCGACCTTCCCTCCCCGGCGACACAGCAGGGGCACGACAGGGCGCTGTTCGAGCGTCGGCTTGATGGCTACCGGGCCAGCGGCAGGCCTTGCCAGTTCCAGCAGTACAAGACTGCCTCGTTCCTGTGAGCGTAGGGCGGATTGGACTTTGCGAGTTCTGTGACATTCGGCAGCCATGCCGGGTGTCTCGACACCTTTCGGGCCCGGTCCGAGGGTGTCTCGCGTCCACCGGACGAAGGGCAGCCGCGAAGTTTCGTCCATCTTGCCCACGAAGCTGTGACCGTCCAGCTTGCCGATCTCCACCCGCCCGCGTCGGTGCACGTTGTCGCGGCTGGCGTAGAGCCCGAAGCGGAAATGACGCAACAGCCTGACCACATGGTCCAGTGTCTCCGGTTTGGGACCTGCGCGAAACGCGACATGCGACTCGCCACGCTTGAGGCGCACGAGGTCGGTCGTCGCCCTGAACTCGAGTTCGACCTGCGGATGCTCGATGTGGAACGCCCGCAGAGCTGGCGTGATCAGAGCGGCGACGCCGGAGAATGCGGTGATGACGAGCTTGCCCGACAGTCGACCTGAGCGGCCCCGGTTGCGGCCGACAAGATCGGCGAACATCTCATCGGCGCGGCTGGCCACCTCGAGCATCTCCTGACCGCTCTCCGTAAAGATATAGCCCCAGGCGTGGCGCTGAAACAGCTTGGTCCGGAACGCCGCCTCCAGTGTATCGACGTGCCGGTTGACGGTCGCACGGTGAACGCTGAGCGCCTAGGCCGCCGCGCTGACGGTGCCATGGCCGGCGAGCATGAGCGCCGTTCGAAGTTCCGTCCAATGCTCCATGTCTGGTGCGCATGAGCCACTTACAGAGTGAAACGATCCCAGAGAAACACCGAGGGAAGAGGTCGTGAAATTTGTCTCGATTGGTCTGCGTTCTCTCTTGGCTCTTGCCTTCGTCGGCGCCGGGGGCGCCAGGCTGGTCGGTGTTGACGCGATGGTCGCCACTTACGACATGCTCGGGGTGGGCCAGTGGTTCCAGTATCTCATCGGGATCATCGAAATCGCCGGTGTGGTTCTGCTCTGGCCGCCCGGCCGTCAGATTGTGGGTGCCGACCTGCTGTGGGCGACGATGGTTGGCGCGGTGCAGGCGCATTGGCTCGATCTGGGCCGTCAGCCGCCCCGTCAATCTTGCTCGGCCCTCTCTGCGCCGGTGTCCTCTACATCTACCGCGCCAAGATACCCGCCTACTCTGGCCGCGCCTGAGCGGCGTTAGGTCATCTTCCCCGCTTCACGATCAGAATGGAATGAGCCCATGAAAATCCTCGCGTTCGCCGCCACCAACAGCCGCGATTCCATCAACAGCGCCCTGTTCGACTTCGCCGCCAAGCGCGCCCGGTCCTCGCTGTCTCCGCAGGCAGAGGTCACATTCGTCGACCTGAATGACATCGAGATGCCGATCTACTCGGTTGATCGCGAACGCGCCTCCGGCATCCCGTAGGCGGTCCGGAATCTTCGGGACACGATCGGCGCGGCGAACGCGGTGCTGGTCTCCTTCGCGGAACATATCGGCTCGGTCACTTCCGCCTGGAAGGCCATCTTCGGCTGGATGAGCCGGATCGACATGAAGGTCTGGCAGGACAAGCCGATGGTCTTCCTGTCGGCCACCCCCAGCCCGCGGGCCGGTGCGGGCGTGTCGGGCCATCAGGCGCAACTGGCGCCGTTCTTCGGGGCCGATCTGCGTGGGTCCAAAGGGATCGGCACCTGGGGCGAAGCCAGGGACGCTGACGGCGGAACTCTCACCCGCGCCGAGGACATCGCAGCACTGGACGCCGTCCTGGAAGCGCTGCTCGCGGCACGGGTGACCAAGGGAGAAGCCGCATGATCCCCGTCCTTTCGAATGAGCCAAAGGAGACTAACATGACCGATGCTCAAGCGACCGCCTTGAAAATCGCCACCGTCCTCTGGGTGATCTGGGGGCTGGTGCATGCCTTTGCCGGCGTGATCGTCCTGACGTCGGGCGCGTCCTCCGGCTTTGCCGCCATCGCCGATGTGGTCGATCCCGCAGCGCTTGCCGCCGAGTATCACCCGGCGGTGGGCGGGCTTCTAAAGCAGCACGGTTGGAACCTGATGTGGTTCGGGGTCGCGACCATCATCGGCGGGGTGCTGATCTGGCGCGGCAACATCACGACGATCTGGGTGACTGGCATGGTCGGCGGCCCGGCCGATCTGGCCACCTGCTGTTCGTCGATTTCCCCGGCTACGTGAACTTCTTCCCCGGAACCGTGATGACCTTCATCTCCGGCGCGACGATTCTGCTGAGCTTCTGGGTATGGTTCATCTCCCGTAGAGTCGGCTGAGGAACCGGATCCGGGTCCCAGCAAACGAAGCCGAGGCCGGGCCGTTCACCCGCTAAAATAGGGAGAGAGAGAGAGAGAAAAAAAAACCGGAACGTTGTTCGGGTGCCTGCCAAGTCTCTAAACGGAGAACCAAATCGCCGCTCAGAGATGGACGGCACCGCCCGATGTCAGGACGTTGAGCGCGAAAACGCGCATGTGATCAAGAAGGCCGTCAAGATACGGCTATTTGCGCTGACGCTCCCGGGTGAGACATATCGCGCGCTCTTCGATCACGTAGCGACCGACCGCTTGTCCCAGATCGCTCGAG
The DNA here is from genome assembly GCF_016412875.1 of Palleronia pontilimi. Taxonomy (GTDB): domain Bacteria; phylum Pseudomonadota; class Alphaproteobacteria; order Rhodobacterales; family Rhodobacteraceae; genus Palleronia; species Palleronia pontilimi. Next base: position 132,600 of record NZ_JAEKPD010000016.1, read on the forward strand.
CAAGAGGCCGCACGACAGGAGGACTCGGCGCTGAACGCGGACATCTGCCCTCGCGGTGACGCGCTACGCGGCTCGTATGACTTCAGCTGGTTTCATACCCGCCAACCGTGCCTCAAGCCACCTTGTGTAACCGTGCAAGTTCTTCGTTGCCGGGCCGCAAAAAGGCTTGACGCACTTGTCGTATCGAGCGTGAAGCGAGTTCACCTTCAGGATATGATAGCAGCCTCCAGTGACGCGCGCGCCGGGCTTGCTGCCAAGCAAGAAGTATTCGATGCCGCCGTTTGCTGCCACAGTCGCATAACCACTGGCGCCGTCCGAGCACAACACGGCATCCTTCGACAGAAGCGGCTTCATCGCCCGCTCCACCGTCGCGCTCAGGCGGCCCGGAAGTCGCTGAAACATCCTCGCGCCGCCCCGATCAGCGACAGTAAGAATGGGGAGCTGCCACTTCGAGAGGCCCCGAATCATCTTCAACCCCGTCGTTGTGAAGTCCTCCCACCTTGAGCGTTGCGGTTGAGGGACATTCTGCGGATCGGCAAAGTGCTGATCCCATTCTCGAGATCCTTTCCGGGACCCTCGTTGATGTGTTTCCCGCTTATCCACGAAAAAATGGTGACAATCGCACAGACCATTACCGCATCGATTCGGATGAGGGCGCGACTTTTCTTATGGAGAAGTTGGCGTCAGAGAGGTGGTTGGAGGGCAGATAACACGAAGGCGGTCTTGCCGTCTGCGTAACGCCCGCGGCCTTCGTCGCCCAGCTGCTCGACGAGATCCTGTTTTAGGGTTGCGTATCGGATGCGGAGATCCGCATCTGCGCGCAGTGCATCCCGGAAGGCAATCTGATCGCGGAAATCAGGATCGTCGGGAGTATAGAGATGCAGATTGTGGGTTCGCACATCGCCGTCGCGCAGACGAATAAATAGCCTTCCAGATCGGACGCCGCGGTCGATGTAACCCAAGCCAATGAGAGCATCTGCAATGCGTTGCTCTGCTTCCGCGTCTGCGCGTATGGCGATATCGAGAATGGGCTTTGCCGGCAAACCCGGCACGGCCGTGCTACCAATATGGTGGATTTCGAGGGATACATCCGGCAGCGACACTCGTATGCGTGCCGCCTCCGCTTCAAACGCGTGCATCCATGATACATCGTGAGGCGCGAGCGCGAGAGTTGCTTGGCGTAGGCCGAGAAGCGTGGTCTCGCTGCGCATCGAGTTCTTCCATAAGGTTTGCCATAGGTTGAATACGCTCAATCCGCCATGTCACCAACAGTAGATTTCAAGGCCAACATAGCCGGTATTCCTTCGAGCGCCGGAGTTGCTTTCCGACCGCCCCCTGAAGCGAGATGCGCATCTGGTCGACCACTGGGATCGGCTTCCAGATCGTCGTCGTTTTCTCCCGCTCGATACCTGCTTTCGTGGTCCATTGCTTGATCACTTCCCGGACGGGCTCGCGATGGTTCCACCGCCAGACGATCTCGTCGAGGTATCGCTGGAGGTGCTGTCGACCGAGGTTGTGGTAGACCCCGACCAGAGCGCGCTGCACCTGGGAGATCACTGTATCAGCCGTGTTCACGTGGGCGCCGGTCTCCGGGTTGGCATACTCTTTCTGGCTGTGGATCACATACTGGTGGTCTGCCATAGTTTTTCCCAA
>NZ_JAEKPD010000017.1 GCF_016412875.1 Palleronia pontilimi
TATCAGCCGTGTTCACGTGGGCGCCGGTCTCCGGGTTGGCATACTCTTTCTGGCTGTGGATCACATACTGGTGGTCTGCCATAGTTTTTCCCAAGCCCCGATAGCTCTTGCTGCCATCGGTCATCAAACTCGTCGTTTCGGGATCAATCCATTCTAAAAGAACCGGCTCGAGCGTCGCCCTTTTGTCATCGGCAACGACCCTGGCACGAGCCTGTCCGTCGCGAGAGGCCGCCACGAAGATCATCGGCTTCCCAGTGCCCTTGCCACGTGGATTGTAGGCCCCTGAAAGCGATTTCGGGGCTCCCCCGACAAACGCCTCGTCCACCTCGAC
>NZ_JAEKPD010000018.1 GCF_016412875.1 Palleronia pontilimi
CCGGCGTGGTCTCGAAAATCATCGAGTAACCCGCGACGCAGCGCACCTGATCGCCGGGCGCCCCGAACAGGGGCGCCCGTTTTTCGTTCCGAAGGACAAGATTATGGATGACCATGTCGTCTTCGCGCACCACCTGGCGGGCACCGATCGCGGCCGCCCCATCGACAGCGACGCCGACATCGCACGCGCCCTGCGCGACGACGCACCGGCCTGGCTGCATCTGAGCGCCGACCATCCCGACACGACCCAGTGGATCGACGAGCATCTGTCCTACCTGGATCCCGCGATCCGCGCCGCCTTAATCGAACCGCAGGTCCGGCCCCGCGCGCTGAAGCTCGGCGAGGGGCTGCTGGTCATCCTGCGCGGCATCAACCTGAACGAGGGCGCGGATCCCGAGGACACGATTTCGCTGCGGCTTTACGCCGATCCGTCCCGCATCGTGTCCATGTCGCGCAGGCGTCTGCAATCGGTGGACGTGCTGGCCGAAAGCATCGCGGGCGGCAAGGGCCCCGAGACCAGCGGCGCCTTCCTGGCCCAGCTGGTCGAGCTTCTGACCGACCGGATCGAGGAACAGGTCAGCGATCTCGACGCGCGGTCCGAAGCGCTCGAGGCCGCGGTGATCGAGGCGCCGCTGTCCCATTACGGGTCCGAGACCACCGACCAGCGGCTCGAGCTGGCCGACCTGCGCCGCGTATTGCCGCCCCAGCGCGACGCGGTACGCGACATCCTGCGGGCCAACATGGCGTGGGTGGGCGATCCGCAGCGCGCGATCCTGGGCGAGCAGCTGGACCAGCTGACCCGCGTGGTCGAAACGCTCGACGCCATCCGCGACCAACTGGCCACGATCCGCACCGAGATCGACGCCGCCCGCGACGAGCGGCTGAACCGGAACCTGTATGTCCTGTCGATGATCTCGGCCGTGTTCCTGCCACTGGGCTTCATGACCGGTCTCATGGGCATCAACCTGGCGGGGATGCCGGGCGCGGCCTGGCCGCCCGCCTTCTGGGTGTTCTGCGGGCTGATGGCGGGGCTGGCCATTGTCGTGCTGGCGATCCTGCGGGCGTTCCGGCTGCTCTAGGCCGCGAAGCGCTTGCGCTCGTGGGTCATCATGTGCGCCACGCGGCATCCCGGCGATGCCTGCAGCACCGTTTCCATCCGCCGCAAGGGCTGGCCGATCCCCCAGCCGGCATAGGCGCGGCGCGACTTCGCGATGGCGGACAGCAGGTCCTCGTCGCTGAGGCGCGCCACCCGGGCCTTGCGCAGGTGCGACGGCAGGATCCGGCGCGTGCAGCGGAAGGCGATGGTCGCGTGCCGGACGTAGGCCAGCGGCTCGAACACGTCGCGCAAGGCCCACATGAGTGCCACCAGCCAGGGCTGGGTCGGCTGCAGGAAATCCTGGTGCACCACGACCGAGCGCCCGGGCACCAGCGACGGGAAGAACTGCGCGACCATGGCATCGGTCGCGTCGGCGCTTTTGAACGCGTCGATGCACAGCACCCGGATCGGATCGCCACACCAGCCGATGTCTTCGATCCGGCCGCGGTGAAGGGTGATCCGCCGGTGCCAGGGGGCCAGGTGGCTTTTGGCCAGCTCGAACGTGTCTTCGCCGGGAAACGGCGCGACCCCGGCGGGGTAGAGCATCCGTTGCTTCAACGCTTCGGACGCGGTGAAGCGGTCATAGACGTGCAACCGGGCGGCGTGGCCGCTTTGGGACAGCCCGTGGGCCAGCCGCGCGGACGATCCGCCGACGAAGGCGCCCAGGTCCACCACCGCCGCATCCGCCGCCGTCTGCGTGCGCGCGAGCCACTGGTAGAAACGCCCTTCGATGGGGCGCAGCATGGTGGGCACGCGCGCCACGTGCGGCGGAATCCGTTCGGACGCCCAGGGCGTCGCTGCCTTCCATTTGACCGCGTGTTGCACGAAAAATCCCCACAGACTTGTGCCTGTGGGGATCAAAGCGCGAAAAGATTGTCATCCCGCAAAGGGCAAAGCGGAATTTGCGGCGCTATTTAAGCGAATTCACGCGGCTGCCGCGTTCACACCGTGGGTGGCGATCTGGGTCATGCGCTTGTCGCCGTCATAGGTCTGGTCTAGGCATTCCTGCAGCACGGCCGCGTCGCCGTCGAGGCCCAGCCGGTTGGCGAAGGCCACCAGGCAGCCGTAGCCGGCCAGCGCATAATGCACCATGCGCTGGTACTGGGTGATGATCATGGCGTCCTGGGTGTCCTCGTCGCCGAACTCTTCGTCCAGCGCGTGGGCGTGGGCTTCCTTGACCAGCCCTTCCATGCCCTTGCAGAACTCGCCGTCGGGGTCGACGCCGTGGTCCGAGCAGAGCTGCGCGACCTTTTCCATGCCGTCGGAAATGCCGCTGGCCCCCGCGATCAGGGCTTCGGACAGCTCCTTGTTCTTGGCGGCGCGGCCCAGCGCCGTGGTGGCGTCGAGCGATTGCTTGCAGGCCGAGTAGAGGTCCTGCATCTGGTCGATATAGACGTCCTTGAGGTTGTTCATGGCCATGACGGTTGGCTCCCTGTTGTCAGTTCGAATTTCCTGACCGACCAACGGGCAGCACGCCGCCAGGTTCCTTGTGAACAGGGTCTTGACCCCCCGGCGGGGCTGGCTTACCGAAGCGGTCGGATAGGGGTATAGCTCAGCTGGTAGAGCGACGGTCTCCAAAACCGTAGGTCGCGGGTTCGAACCCTGCTGCCCCTGCCAACCGCCGATTATATCCGCGGATATGGCGATGCGCCCGCTATCTTCATGTTTCCGAAAGATTTCTCAGCTGGCGCAGCCATCGTCCTTCAGCGGGTCGTGGCCCCAGTTCATCAGCGAATAGCGCCAGGTGCTGTCTTCGATGTCGCCATCGGGCACCTGCGCGCAGTGGCGGTTGATGTATCCCACGACCTTGCCCATGTGGTCCCACTGGTCGTCGGTCAGCTCGTCCTTGTTGGTGCGCTTGATCTTCACGATCCGCCGCCCCGAGGCGTGGCCGGTGGATTCGCCGTCGTCGCTGTCGCCCACGGACTTGCTTTCATCGGTCTGCAGCCAGTCTTCCAGTTCCTGCGGGGCCATGTTGACGCGGTCGCGCCATTCGTCCCAGATCTCGTCGCGTGATTTCGCCATGAAAAAGCTCCTTCGCCTGGCATCCCAAGCGAAGGAGCGGTGATCGGGTTCCGAGCCTGCGCGGCTTACGCGTCGGCCCATTCCCAGTGGCCGGCATAGTCGCCCATGACGCGGGCCACGGCGTCGCGGTCGACGTTGCCTTCGGGCGCGATCCGGGCCACCAGGCCGCGCTTCTTGTCCTCGATCACTTCCGCCACATGGGCCGTGAGGCCCGCGTCCTTCAGCGCCGCGTCATAGACGCGGGTGAAGGCCAGGCGCCGCAGGTCGGGCTTGAACACCTTGCCCACGGCGGTCTTCGGCAGCTCGTCCAGCACCTCGATATGCTTGGGCCAGGCGGCGCGTTCGTGGATCTTGTCCTTGGCGAACTTCAGCAGCTCGTCGGTGGTGACATCCGCGCCGCCCACCAGCTCGACATAGGCGCAGGGCAGCTCGCCCGCATGGGCGTCGGGCTGGCCGATGGCGCCCGCCATGGCGACGGCTTCGTGGCCCGCCAGCGCCTCTTCGATCTCGGCGGGGTCGATGTTGTGGCCGCCACGAATGATGAGGTCCTTGGCGCGGCCGGTGATCCACAGGTAGCCGTCGGCGTCGAGCCGCCCCAGGTCGCCCGTCCGCAGATACTTGCCCGCGTGGAACAGGTCCTTGTTCTTGTCGTCCTCGGTATAGGTCTTGCCCTCGTAGATGCCGGGCGACGAGACGCAGATCTCGCCGATGGTGTCGACCGGGCATTCTTCGCCGTTCTTGACGATCTTCACGTCCGTGTAGGGGAACGGGATGCCGATCGAGCCCACCTTCTTTTCGCCGTCGGGCGGGTTGATGGACACGAGGCAGGTGGCTTCGGTCAGCCCGTAGCCTTCGCAGATGGTGACGCCCGCGGCTTCCTCGAACCGGCGGTAGAGCTCGAGCGGCAGGGGCGCCGAGCCGCAGAAGGCGATCTTCAGCTTCGAGATGTCGGCGTCCACCTTGCGCTGCATCAGCGCCGACATGGCGGTGGGCACGGTGATCATGAAGGTAATCTTGTGCCGCTCGCAGAGCTTCCAGAAATTGTCGAACACGCCTTCGCCGCGATAGCCCTGGGGCGTCGGAAAGACGACATGCGCTCCGCTCGCGAGGCTTGCGCCCATGACCACGATGGCGGCGAAGACGTGGAACATGGGCAGTGGGCAGATCAGGTTGTCATTCTCGTCGAAGAGCAGCTCCTTGCCCAGCCAGCCGTTGTAGATCACGCCCGAATACTTGTGCTGCGCCACCTTGGGCATGCCGGTGGTGCCGCCGGTGTGGAAGTTGGTGCAGACGCGGTCGGCGCTGCTGTCCTCGAAGGTCAGGGCCTTCTTCTGCTTGCCCACGACCGCCGACCAGGCGTGGACCTGCGCGTCGTGCTTGACCTCGACCTTGGGTCGGATCAGCGGGACGATCAGCTTCTTCAGGCCGGTCAGGTAGCGATGCAGATCGACCTCGATCACGTGCTTGACATTGGGGGCCAGCGCGACGGCGTCGGCGGCCTTCTGCGCCACGTCGGTCTTGGGGAAGGCGCGCAGGGTCACGAGCACCTTGGCCTCGGTCTGGCGCAGGATGGATGCGATCTGCTCGGCCTCGAGCAGCGGGTTGATGGGGTTCACGACGCCCGCCACCATGCCGCCCAGGTAGGTCACGATGGCCTCGTTGCAGTTGGGCAGCAGGTAGGCGACCTTGTCGGTCTCGCCCACGCCAAGCTCGCGCAGCAGGTTCGCCATCTGCGCGGTCTGGGCGCGCAGGTCGTTCCACGTCAGCGTTTCGGCCTTGTCGTCGGGACCCGAGAACAGCTGGAAGGTCACCGCGGGGCGCGTGCCGTGCTTGTCGGCCGTCTTGTTCAGCATCTGCCAGACAGTCCTTGGCAGGTCGCGTTCGGACCAGGGGCCCACGTCCTCGATGGCCTGTCGGTCGGCGTAGTTGGCGTATACCATGCAGTCTTTCCTCCCTTTGCCCGGTTTTGCGGGCTTGTCCCTGGGCGTTCATCAGCAAAGAAACGCCATTTCGCGCAAGTCTGACGCTGCGACAAAGCAAGGGAAAGGGGAAAGTGGCGCTATTCTGCGGCCAATCCGGCGGTGAATTGCAGCCGCGCCAGACGGGCGTAGAGCCCACCCTGGTCCACCAACTCGTCATGGGTGCCGGTGGCGACGATGCGGCCCGCTTCGAACACCAGGATGCGGTCGGCCTTCTTCACCGTGGCCAGGCGGTGGGCGACGACCAGCGTGGTGCGGCCCGCGGCCAGCCGCTCGACCGCCTGCTGGACCAGGTGCTCGGATTCGGCGTCGAGCGCGCTGGTCGCTTCGTCCAGCAGCAGCACCGGGGCGTCGCGCAGGATGGCGCGGGCGATGGCGATGCGCTGTTTCTGGCCGCCCGACAGCATCACGCCGCGCTCGCCCACGTAGCTGTCGTAGCCATCGGGCAGGGCGGTCAGGAAGTCATGGGCGGCGGCGGCTTTCGCGGCCTGCTCGACCTCGGCATCCGACGCGTCCGGCCGGCCGAAGCGGATGTTGTCGCGGGCGGAGGCGGCGAAGATCACCGGGTCCTGCGGGACCAGCGCCATGTGGCGGCGGAAATCGCTGCGCGCCATGCGGTCCAGCGGCACGCCGTCCAGCGTGACGGTGCCGCTGGTGGGATCGTAGAAGCGCAGCAGAAGCTGGATGATCGTGGTCTTGCCCGCCCCCGAGGGGCCGACCAGGGCGACGGTTTCGCCCGGATTGACCTCGAACGACACGCCGTCCAGGGCGGCGGCGGCGGGGCGCGCGGGGTAGAAGAAGCGCACGTCGTCGAAGCGGATGCGGCCTTCGGGACGGGCGGGGGCGGGCACCGGGTCGGCGGGGTCCAGAACGCTGTCGGTGGCGGTCAGCAGCTCGACCAGCCGCTCGGTGGCGCCCGCGGCGCGCTGCAGCTCGCCCCAGACTTCCGACAGCGCGGCGACGCCGCCCGCCACCATCACCGCGTAGATCACGAACTGCACCAGCTCGCCCACGGTCATCACGTCGGCGCGCACGTCGCGCGCGCCCATCCACAGCACCCCCACGATGCCCGAGAAGACCAGCATGATGACGATCACCGTCATCGCCGCGCGCACCCCGATGCGGGTCTTGGCCGAGCGGAAGGATTCCTCGGTCACGTCCGCGAAGCGGGCCCGCGACGCGGTCTCGTGGGTGAAGGCCTGGACGGTCTGGACGGACGACAGCGCCTCGGACGCGTTGCCCGAGGATTGCGCGATCCAATCCTGGTTCTCGCGGCTGAGCTTGCGCAGGCGGCGGCCCAGGGTGATGATCGGCACGATCACCAGCGGCACCAGCAGCATAACCATCAGCGACAGCTTGACCGAGGTGTAGAACAGCAGCGCCAGACCGCCGATCAGGATCAGCAGGTTCCGAAGCGCGATGGACACGGACGAGCCGATCACCGACAGGATCAGCGTGGTGTCGGTGGTGATGCGGCTCAGCACCTCGCCGGTCATGATGCGTTCGTAGAAGGCGGGCGACATGCCGATGACCCGGTCGAACACGGCCTTGCGGATGTCGGTCACGACCCGTTCGCCCAGCCGCGTGACCAGGTAGTAGCGCAGCCCTGTGCCCAGGGCCATCAGCCCGGCGATGGCAAGCGCGGCCAGGAAATAGCTGTCCAGAAGCGCCTCGGCCGAGGTTTCGAACCCGTCGACCACGCGGCGCACGGCGATGGGCAGGATCAGCGACACGCAGGCCGTCAGGACCAGCGCCAGCCCCGCGCCCGCCAGCAGCACGCGATAGGGCTGCAGGAACGGCCAGAGCGCGGCCAGCGCGCCGATCTTCTTGGATTTCGCCCGCTCTTCGGTCGTGGTGTCGGCCAAGGGGTGCCTCGTATCGCGTGGGTCCGGGATCGCAACCTTCTAGGCAAGTGTCGGGGCGGCGGCAATATCAGCCTGCGGGTGAGCCCTTGCCGCCCAGCGCGAGCCCGTGCCGCGCGGCAAGGTCGATCTGCGCCGCCGAGGCCGGGCGACAGGCGATGAATTCGCTGGGCCCGCAGGTCCGCAGCCCCAATTCCGCGATCAGCGCGGCGTCGTATTGGCCGGACAGCAGCAGCACGCCCTCGCGCGCCAGTATGTCGCGGGTGCCGCGCCCCTTGTCGGACCGGATCCGGCGCATGAAGTCGCGCTGCCGGGCCACCGCTTCGACCACGTCGCGCGCGATGGGGCGGCGCTGGATCTCGCGGAAGAGCTGGGCCATGCGCGCGTTGCCGGTGTCGCCCGCGAAGATCCGCGCGACCGTGTCGGGATCGACCGTGCGCCAGAAATTGGGCGGGTAGGGGTGCCGCTCGACCAGCCACAGGATCTGCGCGAAGCCATGGGCCGACACGCTGCGCTTGGCGTCCTTGTTCTGCCCCGCGGTCAGGTGGTCGGCCCGCGCCACGATCAGCCCCATGTAGCAGCGCGCCTGCACTTCGTCGGCGGCGACCACGATGCAGGGCTGGTCCACCGCTTCGGTCGGGATCATCCAGTTGGCGCCCATGGTGTGCTTGATGTCGACGTCATGGCCCAGGATCTCGGTATCGAGCCGCCCGCGCTTCAGGCCCAGCAGCGCGCGCAGCTCGATCTCGACCCGGGTGCCGATATAGGTCTTTTCGGTCTTTTCCAGCTCGTCGTAGGAGCGGCGCCCGGTCTTGGCGGTCATGATGACGTCGTCGATGCAGGCGCGCAGCATGGCGGCCAGCTTGTCGGCCAGCGCGGCCCGGCCGCCCGCCCGCGCGGTGATGTCGCCCGCGATCGCGGACAGCAGGGCGTGGTCGGGGTGGCCCGGCGCGACCTGGCTGACCGGGATCGCCTTCACGGGATCAGGCGCGGACCGGCCGCAGCACGCGCTTGCGCAGGGTGCGCGCGATCTGGGCCGACACCGCGCGGGCCACCGGCGGCGGGAACGCGTTGCCGACCTGGCGATAGGCGTTGGTCTTGGCGCCGGTGAAGTGCCAGTCGTCGGGAAAGCCCTGGATGCGGGCGACCATGGGCACGGTCAGGCGCGGCATGCCCGCATGATCGGGGGCGGGCGGCGCGTTGGCCAGTGTGCGGCCTTCGACCCCCAGCGTGGCCCAGGCGGCGCGGGCGCGGGTGGGGCCCAGGTCCGGGCCGCCGTGCTTTTTCGATCCGCCCACGATGGTCGGCGCGATCTCGTCGGCCTTGTCCGCCCAGGCCGCCGCACCCGGCCAGCCGTCGGCCGCCATCAGGTCGCGCAGGGTCGCGCCTACCGTGGCGGGGTTGTGGGGGTTCGGGTCGGGCCAGTCGAAATGCTCGGCGCGGGCGCGTTCGACCGCCACGATCACCACGCGCGGACGCAGTTGCGGCACGCCGTAATCGGACGCGTTCAAGAGCCGCCAGTCGGTGACGTAGCCCAGCCGGGTCAGCTGGCCCTTCAGCCGCTCGCGGTAGTCGTGGAACACGGCGTCGAGGAAGCCGCGCACGTTCTCGATCATCACGGCGCGGGGGCGGGCCGCGTCGATGATGTCGATGGCGTCGTTGAAGAGATTGCGCTCATCAGCCTCGCCCAGCTGCTTGCCCGCGACCGAGAAGGGCGGGCAGGGCAGTCCGCCCGCCAGCAGGTCCATGCCGCGGTAGCGCGCGGCGTCGTCCTTGAAGACGCGCAGATCCTGTTCCAGCACGTGCCAGTCGGGCCGGTTGTGGCGCAGGGTGGCGCAGCAATGCTTGTCGATCTCGACCAGCGCGGTGTGGTGAAAGCCCGCCTGTTCCAGCCCCAGGGCCTGTCCGCCCGCACCGGCGCAAAGTTCCACCGATGTCAGCATCTGGACCGTCCCCCTTGCCCGCCCACCACGGGTGGCACCTGTTCGCCATCCGTTCCTAGCCCGCCCCCGCGCGCCGGGCAAGGATTTCCGCGCCTCAATCGGGCTTTGGGTCGCGCGGGCTCCACAGCCCGTCGATCCTGCGGTTGACCCAGGCGAGCCCGGCCAGCGCAAGGCCCAGCCCCACGAAGGACACCACCCGCGTCAGCCCCGACAGGCCCGCCGTGTCCAGCAGGAAGACCTTGGCGATGGTCAGCGCGACGCCGATCATGGCGATCCGGCGGAGCAATTCGGAGCGGCGCAGCACCGCGACGGCCAGCACCGCCAGCGATGCGGCCAGCATGGCCAGGGTGTAGGTGTAAAGCTCGCCATCCGACGGGCCGAAGGCCGACAGGTCCGGTCCGCGCCAGAGCCGCCGGATTTCGAGGAACCCCCAGGCGATCACGGCCAGCGCCGCGCCCGCGCAGGACACGATGCGCAAGGTCCGCGCCTGGCCAAGGCCGCTGCGGCCCGCGATCCAGGCGCAGATGCCCAGCACGGCGGCCAGCGGCAGCCACGCCACCGCGATGGTGTCGAAGATCGGCGGGCCGACGACCACTTCCGGCACCGGCCGCTTGAGCATGAAGGCGCTGGTCACGACCTGCAGGCCCATGAAGGCCAGCGCGGAAAGGGCCGCGATGCCGCTCAGGCCCGCGCGCAGGACGCGCACCGCGCCGCGCGCGCCCCGCAGGCGCCAGACCTGGCCCATCGCCACCGAGGCCCAGATCGCGGCCAAGAGGCCCGGAAACCACGCGGCCGACGGCTGGCCGTCGAAGGCGCGCGCGATCAGCAGCATGACCAGCAGCCCCAGGGTCGTCGCAAGCCCCGATTCGGCCACCGCGACCAGGGTGCGGCGGTTCGGACGGGCCAGGCGGCGCGCGGCCTCGAACCCGGCGATCGCGCCCAGATGCGACGCGAGGAACGCGGGCCAGCTGGACCGGACGGCGCTGAAATCCACGCCGGGATCGACGACGAGCCGGTAACCGATCACCGCCGCGCCCAGCTGCGCCACCCAGACCAGGATCCGCAGACCGAAGCGCCGGTCCAGCGCCACGGCCAGCACCATCAGCACCGCCAGGCCCAACGTCAGCGCGTCCTTGGTCAGCAGCAGGAACAGCGCGAGCGCGATCATCAGCAGGGCGCTGGCGGCCAGCATCCCCGTCTCGCGCTGCCGGAAGGCGCCGCCCAGACGCGCGCGGGCCTGCGTCAGGACAACCAGCAGGGCCGCGCCCGCCATCACGGCCAGCGCCACCGGGTAGGCGCCGATGATGTCGCGCGGGGTCCAGAGCCGCTCGACCAGCAGGGCGGTCGCGGGCAGGATCGTGGCGGCGAGCGTGGTCCACCAGGTCGCGCCGGGCGCATCGGGGGCGTCGTGCAGGACCATGCGCAACCGCTGGAACGCGGCCAGCGCCACGATCGCGGCCCCGCCCAGGATCCACCACAGGACGGTGGGCAGCGCCGTCTCGGGCTCGGCCTGGGCGAAGGCGGCGAAGTCGGTCCAGAGCGCCCCGCGTTCGAGCGGTTGCAGCGCGGCCAGCGCCAGGAAGCCCAGCACCGGCAGCACCGCCAGCGGGTCGAGCGGTGCCGCGCGGCGCAACCACAGGGCGTGGACGGCGAAAAGGCCGACGAAGCCGCCCAGAGCCAGCCAGCTCTGGTCGGTCGCGCGCAGGCCGTCCAGCCCGATCGCCAGCGTCACGTAACACGCGATCGCGATCCCCGCGGCACCCAGAAGCGCGGGGAAGGCGGGCCGCCCCGATCCGTTCCAGGGGGGCACGGGCGGGCCCGACAGGCGCGGCACCAGCGTCCATTGCGGCACGATCAGGGTGCCCGCGGCCAGGGCAAGGGCGGCCAGCAGGAACGCCAGCGCGTCGGGCTGGGCCACGCGGGCCAGCTCGAGGCCCGCCATCGCCACGATCAGCGCCAGCGTCGACAGCCACGCGGTGCGGCGCGGGCTGTCGATGGCCAGCCCGGCCAGTCCCAGCACGGTGAAATAGGGGTAAAGCACGATCGGATCGCCGCTGGACCCGCCAACGAGGACCGGCGCCGCCAAGCCGCCCAGCAGGCCGATGGCGGGCAGGAACGGGGCGTAGAGCCAGCCCATCAGGATCGCGGCCGCCGCGACCAGGGCGGCTGCTGCCAACGCCAGGCCGGAGCCGATCAGGCCGTAAAGTGCGTGGGCCGACAGGCAGGCGATGAACAGCACCACGATTCCCGCACCCGCGAAGGTCGATGGCAGGTGGCGGGTCAGCGGGCTTTCGTCGCCATGGCGCCGTCGGACCCATTCGCCCGCGCCGATAAGGGCGACGCCCAGCGCCAGCGCGCCGAGGATGCGCAGGCGCGGCGACAGCAACCCGCGCTCGACCCCGTATTGCACCATGAAGAGCCCGCCTAGGATCAGCGACACCGCCGCGATGGCCAGCGTCCAGTTGGCGCGCAGCCAGCCGCCCAGCGCGTCGACATTGCCCTGGGAAAGCACGTAGGCCGGGCTTCGCTTCGGGGCGGGCGGGAGCGGGACGCTTTCGGCCTGGTCGCGCGCGACCTGGGCTTGGGCGCGCGCGAAATTGGGTTTGCGCCGGGGCGTCGGCGCGGATCTTGGTGCGGTGGCGTCATCCGACGTGGGGGTTTCGGTGCGGGCCGCGTCCGGGACCGGCGCGGCGGTATCGCGCTGCCGCGACTCCAGCGCGTCGATCCGGCGCCGCAGCGCGTTCTGGCGCAGCCACAACCACGGAAAGCCGATCAGCACGATCACTGAAAAAAGGAAACCCATCACCGCACGCCTCACGCCCTGCAGGACGCGCAAGGGCATCCCGATACCCCATCGTTTCCGCAAGCCGGGGCGATATCAAGGCGCGTGGATGGCGCGATCGGACAAAGGTGGGGGATGGAGCGGGCGGCGGGAATCGAACCCGCATCATCAGCTTGGAAGGCTGAGGTCTTACCATTACACAACGCCCGCAGCGTCGCCCATTCGATACGCCAAGCCCCGCGCCGGTGCAAGCGCGTCGCTCAGTCCTTCAGGTCCAGAGCGGCGAAATCGAACAGTGCCGGGTCCAGCAGATGCGACGGCCGCGCGTTCATCAGCGCGCGGAACATGACCTGGCGGCGGCCGGGGCTGTTGCGCTCCCACCCGTCGAGGATCTGCTTGACCTGCTGGCGCTGCAGACCGTCCTGGCTGCCGCAGAGATCGCAGGGGATGATCGGGTAGTCCAGCGCGCGGGCGAAACGGTCGCAATCGGCTTCGGCCACGTGGGCCAGGGGGCGCAGGACGAACAGGTCGCCGTCTTCGTTGACGAGCTTCGGCGGCATGGTGGCCAGCCGCCCGCCGTGGAAGAGGTTCATGAAGAACGTCTCCAGGATGTCGTCACGGTGGTGGCCCAGCACGACGGCGGCGCATCCTTCCTCGCGCGCGATACGGTAGAGGTTGCCGCGCCTCAGCCGCGAGCAGAGCGCGCAGAAGGTCCGGCCCTGGGGGATCTTGTCCATGACGATGGAATAGGTGTCGCGGTATTCGATCCGGTGCGGCACGCCCCTGCGCTGCAGGAACTCGGGCAGCACCGTCGCCGGGAAGCCCGGCTGCCCCTGGTCGAGATTGCAGGCCAGCAGCTCCACCGGCAGCAGGCCGCGCCACTGCAGCTCGTGCAGCACGGCCAGCAGCGTGTAGCTGTCCTTGCCGCCCGACAGGCAGACAAGCCAGCGGTCGCCCTTGCGCACCATGCCGTAGCGCTCGACCGCCTCGCGGGTCTGGCGGACGATGCGTTTGCGAAGCTTGAGGAACTCGGTGCTATCCGGGGCCCCGTGAAACAGCGGGTGAATGTCGCTATGATCCAGCATGTCCGCCGGATAATCCATTTCCGCGCGCCCGCAAAGCAAAGGTTGGCCATGCAGCTTCGATCCGCACCGCCCCGCGCCGTCAATCCCTATCCCGATCGCTGGGACGCCGTGGTGGCGTTCGAATACCTGTCCCCGCTGAGCCTGATCCGGCCGGTGAACAACCTGCTGGACCGGTTGGGCGAGGATGGCGATTACGTGCTGCAGCACGATTTCGACTGCGCGGTGACGATCGACGGCGAACGGCGGATGCTGAGCGCGCCGCGCGGGCTGGTGACGGACCTGACATCGGTGCCGGTGCTGCTGCGGTTCTTCGTGGGGCGGGTGGGGCCGTGGCTGGAGGCGGCGATCATCCACGACTACCTCTACGTGGCGTGGTCGTTCCTGCCGGGACACGGCCCGCGCGCGCCGGACCGGCTGTTCGCCGACCGGGTGATGCTGCTGGCGATGGAGGCGGCGGGCGTGCGCGCCTGGCGGCGCTTGGGCATCTACTGGGGGCTGCGGCTGTTCGGGGCCGGGGCCTATGCGCGGGCCGATCCCGACCGCGCCTTCGCCGACCTGGGCGATCCGACGCTGAAGACCGCCTTCGTGGTGCCCCGGGCGGGGCAGTGACCGGATTTCTCGAGAAATCCGTGACGTTTTCCTCGAGGAAAACGTGCGCCTTAGGGCACGTTGTCGATGCCCGAGCCGCCCCAGGGATGGCAGCGTCCGATCCGGCGCAGGGTGAGCAAGCCGCCCTTCAGCGCGCCGTGCTTGTCCAGCGCCTCGAGCGCGTAGGCCGAGCAGCTGGGATCGTAGCGGCAGCTGAAGCCCACCCAGGGCGACAGCACCGCGCGGTAGGCGCGGACCGGCAGGGCCAGGAGGCGGGCGGCGGGGCTCATGGGTGGACCTTGCGCAGGGCCGCGGCCAGGTCGGCGCGCATCTGCGC
Source organism: Palleronia pontilimi (assembly GCF_016412875.1). Taxonomy (GTDB): domain Bacteria; phylum Pseudomonadota; class Alphaproteobacteria; order Rhodobacterales; family Rhodobacteraceae; genus Palleronia; species Palleronia pontilimi. The sequence continues at coordinate 13,697 of NZ_JAEKPD010000018.1, forward strand.
GAAGTCGCGGCTGGCGGTCGCGTCGCGCTTGCCGACCAGCACGTAATCCCAGCCGGGTCGGCCCAGCGCGGGCAGCTCCAGCCGCGCGATTTCGCGCAGGCGGCGCTTGGCGCGGTTGCGCGCCACCGCGTTGCCGACCTTCTTGGAACAGGTGAAGCCCACCCGCAGCGGGCCCGGATCGTCCCGGCGGCGGGCCTGCAGCAGGAAGCCGGGCATCCGCACCGAGCGCGCCCGCGCCGCGGCCAGGAAATCGGCGCGCGCCGTGATCCGGGGCGGCAGCGTCGCGTCCAAAGACAAAAGCCCGCCCGCAGATCGCTCTGCGGCGGGCTTTGCGTCGATCACGGCACGTGCCTTACGCGCAGAGCGACTTGCGGCCCTTGGCGCGGCGCGCGTTCAGGATCTTGCGGCCGGCCTTGGTGGCCATGCGCGCACGGAAGCCGTGGCGGTGCTTGCGAACCAGGTTCGAAGGCTGGAAGGTGCGTTTCATCGCGTCTCTCCGTCGGGTGCGGTGCGCGGCAGATCCCGCGCCTCATGTCTCGAAGCCCGCTCTTTAGGGGGGCGGGACGGGGCTGTCAACACGCCGCCATGTTACAAAACGCGCGACCAATGTTTCAGATTGGCCCTATTCGGTCCCGCGGGACGTTACAGATTTCAACCAAAGGTGACATAGATGGCCGAGCCGCGCTGCCGTGCCCAACTTGATGCCCAGCCGCGACAGTCACAAGCATGGGAGACAGGCATGGAACAGACGGACGACCACCGGGCCAAGGGCTCGAAATGGCTCAGGCGCCTGCCGATCATCGCGATCGGCCTGGTGGCGCTGGTGGGGGCCTTCACGCTGCGCGATTACCTGACCTTCGACACGCTGGCCGCGAATCGCGAGCGGCTGATCGCGTTCCGCGACGCCAATTACCTGGCCACGGTGCTGGTCTTCATCGCGGCGTATATCGGCATCGTCGCGTTTTCGCTGCCCGGTGCCACCATCGCCACGCTGACCGGCGGGTTCCTGTTCGCCACCTTCCCGGGCGCGCTTTACAACGTCACCGGCGCCACGCTGGGGGCGATCTGCATCTTCCTGGCCGCGCGCTGGGGCCTGGGCGACCGGCTGGCCGCGCGGATGGATGCGTCCGACGGGCTGGTGTCGCGCATCAAGGCGGGCATCGACGAGAACGAATGGTCGATCCTGTTCCTGATCCGGCTGGTCCCCGCGGTGCCGTTCTTCGTGGCGAACCTGGTCCCGGCCTTCGTCGGCGTGGCGCTGTGGAAATTCGCCGTCACCACCTTCTTCGGCATCATCCCCGGCGCGGTGGTCTATACCAGCGTCGGCGCGGGCCTGGGCGAGGTCTTCGCCCGCGGCGAGACGCCGAACCTGGGCATCATCTTCGAGCCGCATATCCTGCTGCCGATCCTGGGCCTGTGCCTTCTGGCCGCGCTGCCCATCATTCTGAAGGCCGTGCGCGGCAAGAAAGGAATCTGAGCCATGGAAAAGATCAAGTGTGACATCTGCATCATCGGCGCGGGCTCGGGCGGGCTGTCGGTGGCGGCGGGGGCCAGCCAGATGGGCGCCGACGTGGTGCTGATCGAGGGCCACAAGATGGGCGGCGATTGCCTGAACTACGGCTGCGTGCCGTCGAAATCGCTGCTGGCCGCGGCCAAGCAGGCCTATGCGATGGGCCATACCGGGGATCTGGGCGTGACCGCGGTCGAGCCGCAGGTGGATTACGCCGCCGCCAAGGACCACGTGGCCAAGGTGATCGAGACCATCGCGCCGGTGGACAGCCAGGAACGGTTCGAAGGCTTCGGCGTCCGCGTGATCCGGGACTGGGCGCGCTTCACCGACGAGAAGACCGTCGTCGCGGGCGCGCACGAGATCACGGCCCGCCGCTTCGTGATCGCCACGGGATCGTCCCCATTCGTGCCGCCCATCGACGGGATCGAAAACGTCACGCATTACACCAACGAAAACATCTTCGATCTGCGCGAGCGGCCCGAGCACCTGCTGATCATCGGCGGCGGTCCCATCGGGATGGAAATGGCGCAGGCGCATATCCGGCTGGGCAGCAAGGTCACGGTGATCGAGGGGCTGAAGGCGCTGGGCAACGACGACCGCGAGCTGGCCGAGGTGGTGATCGGATCGCTGCAGGCCGAGGGCGTGCAGATCATCGAGGGCCAGCAGGCCAGGCGGATCAGCGAAGCGGATGGCCGCATCACGGTCGAGACCGAAGGCGGCAGCTTCACCGGCAGCCATTTGCTGATGGCGGTGGGGCGCAAGGTGAACCTGGACAAGCTGGACCTGAAGGCCGCGCGGGTGAAGCACGACCGCGCCGTGACCGTGGGCGACGACCTGCGCTCGCCCACCAACAGCCGGGTCTACGCCATCGGCGACGCGGCGGGGCGGATGCAGTTCACCCATGTGGCGGGCTACCACGCGGGCGTCATCGTGCGCTCGGCCGTGCTGGGCATGACCTGGGCCAAGGCGCGGCAGGACCACATCCCGTGGGTCACCTATACCGATCCCGAGCTCGCCCACGTGGGCATGACCGAGGCCCAGGTGCGCGCCAAGTTCGGCGGCCAGATGAAAGTGGTGCGGTTCAACTACGACGAGAACGACCGCGCCATCGCCGAAGGCAAGACCAAGGGCTTCATCAAGGTGCTGGTCGCCAACGGCAAGCCCAAGGGCGTCAGCATCGTCGGCGCCCATGCGGGCGAGCTGATCGGCATGTGGGCCATGGCCATCGCCAACGGCCAGAAGATGAGCGCCATCGCCAACACGGTGCTGCCCTATCCCACCCTGTCCGAGATCAACAAGCGGGCCGCTGGGGCCTATTTCTCGCCGCAACTCTTTGAGAACGCGTCGGTCAAGACTATCGTTCAGCTTGTGCAGAAATACATGCCCTAGATCATCGATGGACGCGCGCGGATGCTGAACACCCTTTCAGGACGCTTCCTTGCCCTCACGGTCGTCTTCGTGATGATCGCGGAAGTCCTGATCTTCTTGCCGTCCGTCGCGCGCTTCCGCGAGGATTACCTGCTGTCGCGGCTGGAACGCGCGCAGATCGCGTCGCTGGCGCTGCTGGCCGACGAGATGATCGACCCCGCGCTGGAAGGCGAGCTGCTGGAAAACGCCGAGGTCTTCAACGTGGTCCTGCGCCGCGACGAGATCCGGCAGCTGGTGCTGAGCTCGCCCATCCCGTCGCCCATCGTGGCGACCTACGATATGCGCGATTCGAGCCCCTGGACGTTGATCCGCGACGCGCTTGAAACCCTGGCCCGTCCCGGCAACGAGGTGATCCGCGTGCTCGGCTCGCCGGTCCGCGAGGGGGGCGAGCTGATCGAGATCACCATGGCCACCGGGCCATTGCGGGGCGCCATGCTGGAATACGGGCTGCGCGTGCTGGTGCTATCGGCGGTGATCTCGGTCGTGACCGCGCTGCTGCTGTTCCTGGCGGTGCGCCGCTTCCTGGTGGTGCCGATCCAGGGCGTCGTCGCGGCCATGGAAAGCTACGCCAAGGCCCCCGAGGACGCCCGCCGCATCATCGAGCCGCATGCGGGTATCGTCGAGCTGCGCGCCGCCGAAGAGGCGCTGCAATCGCTGCAGACGCAGCTGACGGCGGCGCTGAAGCAGAAGGACCGGCTGGCGCAACTGGGCGGCGGGGTCGCCAAGATCAGCCACGACCTGCGCAACGTGCTGACCACTTCGCAGCTGTTCGCCGACCGGATCGAGACGACGACGGACCCGACGGTGGCCCGCATGGTGCCGAAGCTGCTGAACTCGATCCGCCGCGCGGTGTCGATCTGCGAAGGCGTGCTCGCCTTCGGCCGCGCCGACGAGCCGCCGCCCGCGCTGAGCCATGTGAGCCTGGCGCAGATCGTCCACGACGTGATCGACGGCGAGCGTCTGGCGGCGGGCGATGCCGAGATCTCGTTCTCCGAAGACGTGTCGCCGACGATGCTGGTGCGCGCCGATCCCGAGCAGCTTTATCGCGTGATCTCGAACCTGGTGCGCAACGCCCGCCAGGCGATCGAGGCGTCGCGCAAGGCGGGCGAGATCGGCATCAGCGCGGTCGAGACGGACGTGGCCTGGATCATCCGCGTCAGCGACACCGGTCCCGGCCTGCCGCCAAAGGCGCAGGAGCACCTGTTCCTGCCGTTCCAGGGGGCGGTGAAGAAGGGCGGATCGGGGCTTGGCCTGGCCATCGCCGCGGAACTGGTGCGCGGCCACGGCGGCACGCTGGGCCTTTACGAGACGGGGCCGCGCGGCACCACGTTCGAGATCACCTTGCCCAAGACCCTGGCCATAGTCGACACCGCCGTGGCCTGAGGGCTCGGCCCGGATCCGGGGTCGCGACGCCGCCGCGGGCCGGGCGCGTCGCCCATTGACCGGCTGGGGGAAATCCTCAACAACGGGGCGACCAGGCCTTTGGGAAGACAGGATGTACGACTTCGCCGTCATGTGGGACTGGCTGGCCTTCGCGGTGCGCTGGCTGCACGTGATCACGGCCATCGCGTGGATCGGATCGTCGTTCTACTTCATCGCGCTGGACCTGGGGCTGCGCAAGGCGCCCGACCTGCCGCCCGGCGCCCATGGCGAGGAATGGCAGGTCCACGGCGGCGGCTTCTACCATATCCGCAAGTACCTGGTGGCCCCCGACGCGATGCCCGAGCACCTGACCTGGTTCAAGTGGGAAAGCTATTCCACCTGGCTGTCGGGCGTGGCCCTTCTGGCCGTGCTCTACTGGGCGGGGGCCGAGTTATACATGATCGACCCCGCGCGCGCGGACCTCGCCACCTGGCAGGCCATCGCGCTGTCGGTGGCCTTCATCGCGCTGGGCTGGGTGGGCTACGACGCGCTCTGCCGCTCGCCGCTGAAATCGCGGCCCACCGCCGTCATGCTGGTGCTCTTCGCGGGCATCGTCGCGACCTCGTGGCTGCTGAACCAGGTCTTCACGGGCCGCGCCGCGCTTTTGCACCTGGGCGCGATCACCGCCACGATCATGACCGCCAACGTGGCGATGGTCATCATGCCGAACCAGCGCATCGTGGTGGCCGACCTGAAGGCGGGCCGCACGCCGGACCCGAAATACGGCGCCATCGCCAAGCTGCGCTCGACCCACAACAATTACCTGACGCTGCCGGTGATCTTCCTGATGCTGTCGAACCACTACCCGCTGGCCTTCGGCACCGACAACGCGTGGATCATCGCGGCGCTGGTCTTCCTGATCGGCGTGTCGATCCGCCATTACTTCAACACCCGCCACGCGCGCGCGGGCAATCCCACCTGGACCTGGGCCGTGACGGTGGTGCTGTTCCTGGCACTGGCCTGGCTTTCGACCGCGCCGCTCTACGCCGACGACCCCGCCGAGCAGGCGATGACGCCCCTGGCCCAGCGCTACGCCGCCGCGCCGGGCTTCGCCGACATCCACCAGACCGTCACCGGGCGCTGCTCCATGTGCCACGCGCGCGAGCCGGTGTGGCCCGGCCTCCGCTGGGCGCCCAAGGGCGTCGTGCTGGAAACCGAGGCCGACGTCGCGGGCCAGGCGCGCCGGATCTTCCTGCAATCGGGCGTCAGCCACGCCATGCCGCCGGGCAACATCACCGACCTGTCCGATGCCGACCGCGCCGCGATCCGCGCCTGGTATCGCGCCGCCCAGCAAGGGGCCTGATGCCGTGACCGAGCCCATCCAGCGCAAGTATTTCACCCCCGCGGGCGGCCATCCGGGCCAGGACCGGCTGATGACCGACCGCTCGGTCTTCACGACCGCCTACGCGGTGATCCCCCACGGCGTGCTGCAGGACATCACCACGTCGCGCCTGCCGTTCTGGACGAAGACCCAGCTCTGGGTGATCGCGCGGCCAATGACGGGCTTTTCCGAGACGTTCTCGCATTACCTCATGCGGGTGGCGCCGGGCGGCGGCTCGGACCGTCCCGACGACGACACCCGCGCCGAGGCGGTGCTGTTCTTCACGTCCGGCACGGGGCGCATCACCATCGCGGGCCAAAGCCACACCATGCGCGAAGGCTCCTACGCCTATATCGCGCCCGGCACCGAGTGGAGCCTTTTCGCGGGCGACCGCGAGGCGCTGCGCTTCCACTGGATCCGCAAGCTCTTCCAGCCGGTCGACGGGCTGGACGCGCCCGAGAGCTTCGTCACCCACGAAGACCGCGTGACCCCCGTCGCCATGCCCAAGACCGACGGCCACTGGACCACGACCCGCTTCGTCGACCCCGAGGATCTGCGCCACGACATGCACGTGAACATCGTCAGCTTCGATCCGGGCGCGATGATCCCCTTCATGGAAACCCACGTGATGGAGCACGGGCTTTATGTGCTGGAAGGCAAGGCGGTCTACCGGCTCAACGACGACTGGGTCGAGGTCGAGGCCGGCGATTATTTGTGGCTGCGCGCCTTCTGTCCGCAAGCCTGCTACGCGGGCGGGCCGGGGCTGTTTCGCTACCTGCTCTACAAGGACGTGAACCGTCACGCGGCACTGGGCCTATTGGGCGACCAGACCGCGCCCGCCCGGCGCCGCTGACCGGCCGGTCGCGCCCGGCCCCCATCTTTGTTCTTTCGAAATATCCCGGGGGTCCGGGGGCAGCGGCCCCGGCCCGGCGGCGCTCAGTGGCGCGGCGTGCCCGCGTCCCTGCGCCGGGTGATCGACATCGATACCAGTAAGCTGAGCGGACCAGATGCGACAAACGCCCGGCAGGCGGATGCTGGCCTGATCGCCCTCATCCACAGCGCGGCCACCGTGGGTTAGCGTTTCTGAACGGGGATCGTATGTCGGGGCAGGCGACAGGCCGAGGCGAAGACCCTCGCGCGGATGTCAGCATGAACCGGCTCAGCCGGTCGACGCGGTCGGTCCCAGGATGTCGATCTCCAGCCGCCGTCGCTCGGCCACGACGTCGCTGGCCGTGATCCGCGGGATCTCCTGATTCCGCGCTAGAAAGCCATGGCGGATCAGATCGGCTGTCAATCCGTCGAAGTCAGGCACCGCGTTCGCCATGGGTATCGTGCCGTCGATTAGGAAGTTCTCGATCAGGTGATCGAGATCGAAAACCGGGCCGCCGGTCATGCGTGACAGTTGACCCAGGAAGCCCAGCGGAGCCTCCCCCATACGACGCCTTATGAAGCCGATCTTTGCGCACGTGCCGGAAAAGGCGACCAAGTGAAAGGCAGAGCCTTCTACGCCAAGAATGACACCGGCCGCGCGATATTGGGCGATCTGGTCGGGAAGGCTGTGCATTTGCGGATGGAAGATCTCGTAACCGTTTTGCCGGGCCAGGTCCTCGAGCCGATCCTCGAACAGCAGGTGTCCTGGCGTTGACCGAATGGCCGTGCGCGAAACGAAGATCTTTCCCGCGCCCGACGGCGCAACGTCGGGCGCGAACCGAGCCTTGATATACGCGCGGAACTCGGGGCAGCCCGGCGCCATCAGCGTCGCGCCGCATCCCTGCGGCGGAACGATCAGGCGGTCGAAGCTGGTCGGCACCGACGCGACCTCGATCGGTGGCAAGTCCGGGACGAGGTCGAACAGGCCACGCGTCTTGTTGAGGCGGCGGGCAGCCCTTCGCGGATGCATGACCTTCCACGGCAGGAACACGATCCCGGCGATCGGGTCAGCCACCATATCGAGTGCCCAAAGACGGGCCAGTGTTTCGACCAGGAAATGTCCGAAGCGGGCGTCGTGCTTGCCACCGAACAGCCAGGTGCCGGCGCGATGGATCTCGATGGGCATCGGCGTGGCGGGACGATTGACCGCCCGGGTCTCGCTAATGAAACACCGCGAGGCATCGACGAAACTGCCGTCCTCGCGCAGCACACCGCCAAGCACCTGCCGACCGCGCTTGCCGACCTCGGTGAAGGGGATAAGCGAGGCGTTCGGGACATCTTCGATGTGGTCGGAAAGCGCCTTTTCCGGATCGTGTGCGTGGTCGGCCAGCATCTGTATTCTCTCTTTGGGAAAGCGCGGGTCTTCAGATGGATGTGGTTTTCAGTTTCGCAAGGAATGCGGCACAGACTTGACGGAGCGGGCAGCAGCAGATCGAGCGCGAAAACGATGAAGATCCGGTTCCAAATCGGTTGATACGCCGATCCACTGAAATGCGATCATTCTTCCGCTGCCTCAACGAGGATCGGTTTCGAAAGCGGGTACTCCTCCAGGTTGGCGCCGTCGCCGATCCGGTCGATCACGGCGAAGAGCCCCGGGGCGTGCAGCGGCGTCAGCACACCGTGCCACGTTCCGCGCAGGAAATTGATCGCCTGTCCCGGTGCGGTGACGAAGGCGTGGACCTGCCCGGGCCGATCGCCCAGATCTTCGGCAACGATGACAAGGAACGGCTGAAAAGTCATCGGGATGAAAGCCTGGCTGCCCAGCGGGTGACGCTCGAGCAGCTCCAGCCGGTAGGGCAGGGCGCGGGGTTCGGCGTCGAACAGGCTGATGCCTGCGCGCCCGTCGCCGAAATCGAGCCGCGCGCGGTCGTGGAAGCGGCCGCAGAGCCCCTGGTTGATGATCCGGTCGGGCGCGCCTCGGGTGTCGAGCACGTCGCCGAAGGGTGTGAAGGCGTTTCGCGTCAGCGTCCGGGCCCGCAGCGAGCTCACCGGCGGCACCGGAATTCTTGAGAATTCCGGCCCGATTTTCTCGAGAAAATCGTCACGTTTTCCGGGCGGAAAACGGCCATCATGCCAGCCGCTCGGCCAGCCGCAGCGCGGCGATGCGCTCGACCTGGCGGCAGGCCTCGGCAAGCTCGTCCGCCGTCGCGTTCTGCAATCGCCGCTCGAAGGCCTGCAGGATCGCCGCCTTGTCGTGATCGCGCACCGCGATGATGAAGGGAAACCCGTGTTTCGCCACGTAGGCGTCGTTGAGCTCGGTGAACCGCGCGCGCTCGGCGTCGGTCAGGGCGTCCAGACCGGCGCTGGACTGCTCGACCGTGCTGTCGGCCGTCAGCCGCCGCGCCGCCGCGAGCTTGCCCGCAAGGTCCGGATGCGCCCGCAGCACCGCCAGCCGCGCGTCGTCCGGTGCGCGCCGGAACGCCCGCGCCATTGCGTGGGCCAGCCCCGCCGCGCTGTCATGGGCGGGCCCGAGTTCCAGGTCGAACGCCGCGTCGGCCACCCAGGGGGAATGTTCGTAGATGCCGCCGAAGGCCGCCACGAACTCGGCGCGGTCCATCCGGCTGGGGCGCGCGATATCTCGCCAGGGATGCGTCTTTGCCCAATGGTCCGCGATCTGGGCGCGGGTGGCGAACCAGACGCCGTCCTGCGCCCGCGCGTGGTCGAGGAAGCGCCGCAGGGCCATGATCCGGCCGGGCCGTCCGGCCAGGCGGCAATGCAGGCCCACCGACATCATCTTCGGCCGTCCCGCCAGCCCTTCGGCGTAGAGGCAGTCGAAGCTGTCGCGCAGGTAGGCTTCGAACTGGTCGCCCGAATTGAAGCCCTGCGGCGTGGCGAAGCGCATGTCGTTGGCGTCCAGCGTGTAGGGCACGATCAGCTGCGCGCCGTCCCCGACCTGGTGCCAATAGGGCAGGTCGTCGGCGTAGCTGTCGGCCACGTAGTCGAAGCCGCCGTCTTCCGCGGCCAGCCGCACCGTGTTGACCGAGCAGCGCCCGGTGTACCAGCCGCGGGGGCGCGATCCCGTCACCTCGGTATGCAGGGCGATGGCGGCGGCCATGTCGGCCGCTTCGTCCTGCGGCGGGTAATCCTTGTACTCGATCCACTTCAGACCGTGCGACGCGATCTCCCATCCGGCCTGCTGCATCGCCGCCACCTGTTCGGGTCCGCGCGCCAGTGCCGTCGCCACGCCGAACACCGTCACCGGCAGGTCGGCCAGCAGCCGGTGCAGCCGCCAGAACCCGGCCCGCGCGCCGTATTCGTAGATCGTTTCCATGTTCCAGTGGCGCTGGCCGGGCCAGGCGGCGGCGCCGACGATTTCGGACAGGAACGCCTCGGAGCCTGCGTCGCCGTGCAGGATGTTGTTCTCGCCGCCTTCCTCGTAGTTCAGCACGATCTGAACGGCGATCCGCGCGCCACCCGGCCAGGCGGCATCAGGGGGCACGGGGCCGTGGCCGCGCATGTCGCGGGGATAGCGGTCGGGCATGGGCGCATTCCTCTTGTGCCCGGCATTAGCAGGCGAAACACTGCGTCTTGCAAGCCCGCACGGAGACGCCGCCAGATGCCCGGATACCTGACCACCCATGTTCTCGATACCGCGAAGGGGGTGCCCGCGCAGGGGTTGCTGATCGTGCTCTACCGCATCGACGGCGACACCCGGACCGAGCTGGCGCGCAAGACCACCAATGCCGACGGGCGCACCGACGGGCCGATCCTGCCCGAGGACGGCTTCGCCACCGGCACCTACGAGCTGGTGTTCCACGCGGGCGGCTACCTGGGCGACGCGCGCTTTCTGGGCGACATCCCGATCCGCTTCACGATGGACGAGGACAGCCATTACCACGTGCCGCTGTTGCTGTCGCCCTACGGCTATTCGACCTATCGCGGCAGCTAGGTGCGCCTTCGGGCGGCGCGCGTGAGGTGAGCGATTCGCGGGATTGCCCCGGTCGCCCGTGTGCGGGCGGAGACGCGCGACGCGGTCGCGGGTCTGGTCCGCCCCCGGTTCTACGACGAAAGTCCTGATCCCGGCGCGGGTTACGCGTCCTAGTTGAATCCTCCAGCCGGGAAACCCGCTTCGACGAGCGGCACCACGCGGCGGGTTGCTTGGGCCGGGTGGATATGGTAGTTCTGCTTAATAGAATATAATTCCGCATAATGGAATTAGGGGAGGAACCACCGATGAAAACCATGCTCAAGATCACCGCGACCTGCACCGCGCTGGCCGCCACCGCGGGCCTTGCCGCGGCCGAGACCACGCTGTTCTACGGCGAGGCCGGCCCCAACCGCGGTGCGCGCGCCGAGGCGACGAACTGGTTCGCCGAGCAGGTGAGCGAAAAGACCGGCGGCGAGCTGGGCTTCGACATCCAGTGGGGCGGCGCGCTGTTCAAGGCGGGCGCCGCGCTGAACAGCATCGCCGACGGCGTGGCCGATGCGGGCACCATCATCGCGGTCTATTTCCCCCAGGAAATGGTCGCCTACGGCATCGCCGACCTGCCCATCAACAACCCCGACGCCTGGGTGGGGATGCGCGCGACCGACGAGCTGATGCGCAGCTCCGAGGCGATCCAGCAGAACCTGGCCGCGCAGAACCTGGTCTATGTGGGCACCTACACCACGTCGGCCGTGCATATCGGCTGCAAGGACACCGCGATCCGCACCGCCGACGATATCGACGGGCTGAAGGTCCGCGGCGTCGGCGCCTACGGCAAGACCTTCGCCGATTTTGGGGCCAACCTGGTGAGCATGTCGATCTACGACGCCTACCAGGGTCTGGATACCGGGCTGATCGATTGCAGCCAGGGCTACAGCTACGCCGTGGCCGCGCTGAAGCAGCAGGAAGTCATGGACAGTTACACCCTGATGAACTGGGGCCAGGTCGGCGCGCTGGGCATCTTCATGAACAAGCAGATGTATGACAGCCTGCCGCCCGAGCAGCAGGACGCGCTGATGGAAGCGGGCATGGGCATGGCCGACAAGCTGGGCGAGCTTATCACCGCCGACAACGAAAAGGCCATCGAGACCATGAAGGACGCGGGCGTCGAGGTCATCGAGCTGCCCGACGAAGAGCGCGCCAAGCTGGTCGAGAAGGGCAGCACCTATATCGACGCCTGGGTCGAGCAGGCCACCGCCGCCGGTCTGGACGGCACGGCGCTGCTGGCCGAGTATCGCGGGCTCATCGACAAGTACACCGCCGAGCGGGACGACCAGGGCTATCCCTGGACGCGCTGACGCCTGACCGGGGCCCGCGCCCGTCGCGCGGGCCCCCCGGATCACGTCCGGGGCGGGGCCCAACGCGGCCCCGCCACCCCCGAAACTGAACCGATTTGGGAGGATCGCGGGATGCTGCTGCGCATCGAGAAGCTGCTGCTGGACCTGGCCGCCATCGCCGTGATCGGCCTGGGCGCGCTGATCACCATCAGCGTCTGCCTGCGGATCTTCCTGAACTCGGGAATCCCCGACACCGTGGTCATGGTGCGCGAGCTGATGGTGGCGGCCATCGTGCTGCCGCTGGCCGCCACCGCCACCGCCCGCGCCAATATCGTGGTCGAGGTGCTGACCCAGCACATGCCGCGCCGCTGGCAGGACTGGCTGGTGGTGTTCGGGTCGGTCATGGGGCTGCTGGCGCTGCTGCCGCTCATGTGGGCGGGCTGGCGCGAGGTGACGGGCGCCTTCGAGTCCGGCGCCTTCTTCTTCGGCCAGCTGTCCCTGCCCAAATGGCCCGGCCGGGTGATCTTCTTCTTCGGCATCGCCATTTGCTGGCTGCGGCTGGCGATCATGGTCTGGCAGGACATCGCCACGATCCGTTCGGGCGCGCATATCGACGCCACCCCCGACCATATCGAAGAGGAAGCCTGAGCCATGGACGGCACCCTCATCGGCATCGTCGCCTTCGCGTCCGTCATCGGCCTGCTGGCCATCCGCGTGCCCATCGCCTTCGCGCTGGCCGCGGTGGCGACCGTGGGCACTTTCGTGATCTTCGCGTTCCGCACCGGCACCTTCGCGCCCGAACGCGCCTATCGCCCCACCTCGAGCCTGGTTTTTTCCAACTCGTTCGACCTGATCCACAGCTACGATCTGTCGATGATCCCGCTGTTCGTGGCGCTGGGCCACATCGCCTACAAGGCCGACATCACCACCGCGATCTACCACGCCGCGCGCGTCTGGCTGGCCAAGATCCCCGGCGGCGTCGCCATGGCAAGCGTCATGGGCTGCGGCGGGTTCTCGGCCATCTCGGGCTCGTCCATCGCGTGTGCCTCGACCATGGGGCGGATCTGCTGTCCCGAGATGCTGTCCATGGGCTACGACAAGCGCCTGGCCACCGCATCCGTTGCGGCGGGCGGCACGCTGGGCTCGCTGATCCCGCCCTCGGTGCTGTTCATCATCTACGGCATCTTCACGGAAACCTCGATCAGCGCGCTGTTCCTGGCGGGGATCCTGCCGGGGTTGCTGAGCCTTGCGGGCTTCATGCTGGTGATCTGGATCTGGGTGAAGCAGAAGCCGCAGGACGCGCCGCGCTACGAGGGCGAGATCACGCGCGCCGAAAAGCGCCGCGCCGCCATCGCCGCCTGGCCCGCCGTGGCGCTGTTTGCCACCATCGTCGGCGGCATCTACGGCGGGTTCTTCACCGCGACCGAAGCCGCGGCCATTTCCGTGTCGCTGGCCGTCGCCATCGGCTTCGCGCAACGCAAGCTGACCTTCCGCGCGCTCTGGGACGCGCTGCGCGAGACCTGCATCCAGACCACGTCGATCTTCCTGATCGCCGCGGGCGCCAAGATCTTCGTGGCCTTCATCGCGCTGACCGGCGTGGCGCCGGACATCGTGCAGGCCGTCACCGATGCCGAGCTCAGCCCCGTGGTGCTAATGGCCGCCATCGCGCTGATCTACCTGGCGCTGGGCATGTTCCTGGACCCCATCGGCATCATGGTGCTGACCCTGCCGCTGATGGTCCCGCTGATCGAGACCTATGGCTTCGATCTGATCTGGTTCGGCGTCGTCGTCATCAAACTGCTGGAGATTGGCCTGATTACACCGCCCGTGGGCTTGAACGTCTTCGTCATCTCGTCGGTCGTGGGGCCATCGGTGGCGATCGACCGCATCTTTTCGGGGCTGGTGCGATTCCTGTCGGTGGACGTGATCGTGCTGATCATCATCATGGCGGTGCCGTGGCTGAGCCTGTTCATTCCGGGGACGCTGCAATGAACGACATGACCGAAGACCGCCGTTTCGCCACCACGCTGGCCCGGGGCCTGAGCGTCCTGCGCGCCTTCCGTCCCAGCGACGACGGGCTTGGCAATGCCGAGATCGCCGAGCGTACGGGCCTGCCGAAATCCACCGTGTCGCGGCTGACCTTCACGCTGCAGACGCTGGGCTACCTGACCCATGGCAGCCACCGCGACCGCTATCGCCCCGGACCGGCGCTGCTGGCGCTGGGCAACGTGGCGGGGGCGTCCATCGGGTTCCTGGAGATTTGCGGGCCGATCATGCAGCGGCTGGCCGACACAACCGGCACGCTGGCGCTGCTGGCCATGCGCGACCACGACAAGGTGGTGCTGGCCAAGACCTGGCGGCCCGCGGGCGCGTCGTCGATCTGGCTGGAGATGGGCCACCGGCTGCCTTACCGCGGCACGTCGTCGGGGCTGTGCCTGATCGGCGCCACGTCCAAGGACGCGCTGGCGGACCTGGCCGCCGATGCGTCGCGGGATGCGCCCATGACGCTGGACGAGGCGCGCGAGCTGCGCACCGCCGCGCGCCAGCAGCTTTTCGCGCGGGGCTTCGTGATCTGCGACCCCGACCGCTATTTCACCGGCAACATCCACGCGGTGTCGACCCCCTTCCAGCCGCGCGACCTGCAGCAGCCGGTGGTCTTCAGCTGCGGCGCGCTGCCCGTCGATCTGCCGGTCGCCCGGATGGAAACCGAAGTCGGCCCCGCCCTGCGCGCGGCCGTCCTGGAACTGGAACAACGTCTTGGCATGCCGCCCTCGCCCCTGCCGGGCTGAGGCCGTGCCGACCCTGAAAAGGAGAGATTGATGAGCGACCTTGTCACCTACGACCGTGAAGGCCCCATAGCCGTGCTGACCGTCGACAACCCGCCGGTGAACGCGCTGGGCCTGGCCTTGCGCACCCAGTTGAAGGACGCGGTGGCGCGGTTCATCGACGACGACGCAGAGATCGCGGTCATCCTGGGCGGCGGCAAGCTGTTCCTGGGCGGCGCGGACGTGTCCGAGTTCGGCAAGCCGCCGCAGGACCCGTGGCTGCCCGAGGTCGTGAACTTCATCGAAGATTGCCCCAAGCCGGTCGTCGCCGCGATCCACGGCGTGGCCCTGGGCGGGGGGCTCGAGGTGGCGCTGGGCTGCCATTACCGGCTGGCGATGCCCGGCACCAAGCTGGGCCTGCCGGAAGTGACCTTGGGCATCCTGCCCGGCGCGGGCGGCACCCAGCGCGCGCCGCGCGTGGTGGGCACCGATACTGCGCTTGAGATGATTACCGGCGGCAAGCCCATCGGCCCGGACGAGGCGCTGGAGGCGGGCCTGATCGACCGGGTGGGCGAGGGCGAGACCCGCGCGACGGGCGTAGCCTACGCGCAGGACCTGCTGGACCAGGGTGCGGGCCCGCGCCCGATCAAGGCCATGGACCGCCCCGCCGCCCCCGCCGAGGGCTGGGACGCGTGGGAGGCCAAGCTGCACGCCAAATATCCCGGCCAGGTGGCGCAGGTGCAGGCCATGCGCGCCGTGAAGGCCGCGACCGAACACGACTTGCCCGAGGGGCTGGACGAGGAACGCCGCCTGTTCAACGCGCTCATGGACACCCCCCAGCGCGAGGGGCTGATCCACGCCTTCTTCATCGAACGCAAGGTCGCCAAGGTGCCGGGGCTGGAAGGTGCAACGCCCCGCGATATCGGCAGCATCGGCGTGATCGGCGGTGGCACCATGGGCTCGGGCATCGCCACCGCGGCGCTTTTGCGCGGCCTGCCCGTGACGCTGGTCGAGATGAAGCAAGAGGCGGCTGACAAGGCGCAGGCCACCATCGCAGGGAACCTGGACGGCGCCGTGAAGCGCGGCAAGATGAGCGCGGCCAAGCGCGACGCGGCGCTGGGCACCCTGCACTGCGTCACCGATTACGGCGCGCTGAAGGACGCCGATGTCATCATCGAGGCCGTGTTCGAATCCATGGACGTGAAGAAAGAGGTCTTCACCAAGCTGGACGCCATCGCCAAGCCCGGCGCGGTGCTGGCCACCAATACCAGCTATCTGGATATCAACGAGATCGCGCAGGCCACCAGCCGCCCCGCCGACGTGATCGGGCTGCATTTCTTCAGCCCCGCCCACATCATGAAGCTGCTGGAAGTCGTCGTCGCCGACGCCACCGACAAGGACGTCACCGCCACCGGCTTCGCGCTTGGCAAGCGGCTCGGGAAGGTCAGCGTGCGGGCGGGGGTCTGCGACGGCTTCATCGGCAACCGGATGCTGTCGCATTACCGCTCGGCCGCCGACTGGATGATGCTGCACGGCGCGTCGCCCTACCAGATCGACCGCGCTTTGGAGGATTTCGGCTTCGCCATGGGTCCGAACAAGGTCGCGGACCTGGCGGGGCTCGATATCGGTTACATGACGCGGCAGCGGAAGGGCCGCGAGGCCGGCATCGTCCATCCGCAATGGGCCGACGACCTTTACGACATGGACCGTCTGGGCCGGAAGACGGGCCGCGGCTTCTACATTTACGACGACGAAAGCCCCAAGGGCCGCGAGGATCCCGAGGTTCTTGACCTTATCGAACAAGAGCGCCGCAAGCAGGGGATCGAGGCGCGCGACTTCAGCGCCGACGAGATCGTCGACCGCTACATGGCCGCGATGGTCAACGAAGGCGCGCGGGTGCTCGAGGACGGCATCGCCTTGCGCCCGCTCGACATCGATGTGGTGAAGCTGATGGGCTACGGCTTCCCGCGCTATCGCGGCGGTCCGATGAAATACGCCGACATGACCGGGATCGCCACGATCCGCGACCGGCTGCGCGACTACGAGGACGGATCGGGCTTCTGGACGCCCGCGCCCCTGCTGGAAGAACTGGCCGAGGACGGCCGCACATTCGAGGATATGAACAATGCCTGAGGCCGTCATCGTCTCCGTCGCGCGCACCCCCATCGGCAAGGCCGGGCGGGGCGCGTTCAACATCACCCACGGCGTCGACCTGGCGGGCCACGCGACCCACCACGCGGTCGAGCGGTCGGGTATCGACCCCGCGCTGATCGAGGACAGCATCTGGGGCTGCGGCTATCCGCAGGGCGTCACGGGGCGCAATATCGCGCGGCAGGCGGTGATCCGTGCGGGCCTTCCCGTCAGCATCGCGGGCACCACGGTCAACCGCTTTTGCGCGTCCGGTTTGCAGGCCATCGCCATGGGCGGCCACATGATCGCGCAGGAAGGCAGCAAGGCGATCCTCGTGGGCGGGGTGGAAAGCATTTCCGGCGTCCAGCCGCCCCCCGATGAGGCGCCGAACGACTGGATCATGGCCCACAAGCCCGACCTCTACCTGCCGATGATCGACACCGCCGATATCGTGGCCGAGCGCTATGGCATCTCCCGCGCGGCGCAGGACGCGCTGGGCTACCAGTCCCAGATGCGGACCGCCGAGGGGCAGAAACAGGGCCGCTTCGACGCCGAGATCGCGGGGATCAAGACCACGAAGGCCGTGAAGAACAAGGAAACCGGCGAGGTGACCCACGAAGAGGTCACGCTGGAGATGGACGAATGCAATCGGCCCTCCACCACGCTGGAGGCGCTGCAGAAGCTCGAACCGGTGCGGGGCGAGGGGAAATACATCACCGCCGGCAACGCCTCGCAGCTGTCCGACGGTGCCGCCGCTTTGGTGATGATGGACCGGAAAGAGGCCGAGCGTGCCGGGCTGGAGCCGCTGGGCGCCTTCCGCGGCTTCGCCATCGCGGGCTGCGAGCCCGACGAGATGGGCATCGGCCCGGTCTTCGCCGTGCCGCGCCTGCTGGAACGCGCGGGTCTGAAGGTCAGCGATATCGACCTGTGGGAGTTGAACGAAGCCTTTGCCAGCCAGGCGCTTTACTGCCGCGACCGGCTGGGCATCGACAACGACATCCTGAACGTCAACGGCGGCTCGATCTCGGTCGGGCATCCCTTTGGCATGACCGGCGCGCGCATGGCGGGCCACATCCTGTACGAAGGCCGCCGCCGCGGCGCGAAACTGGGCGTGGTGACAATGTGCATCGGCGGCGGCCAGGGGGCCGCGGGCCTTTTCGACATTTACTGAAAGGACGATTTAAATGGATCTGAGTTACACAGACGAACAGAACGCCTTTCGCGCCGAGGTGCGGGCTTTTCTTCAGGAAAAGCTTCCCGAGCGCCTTTCGGACAAGGTGCGCCTGGGCCATGAGCTGACCAAGGAAGACCACGAGGAATGGCACGCCATCCTCAACGAAAAGGGCTGGCTTGCGGGCAACTGGCCCAAGGAACATGGCGGCACCGGCTGGGACGCGGTCGAGCGGCACATCTTCGAGGAAGAAACGACCCAGGCCCACGCGCCGCGCATCGTGCCCTTCGGCATCAACATGCTGGGTCCGGTGCTGCAGAAATTCGGCTCGAAAGAGCAGAACGAGTATTGGCTGCCGCGCATCCTGAACGGCGACGACTGGTGGTGTCAGGGCTATTCGGAACCGGGTGCGGGCTCGGATCTCGCGTCGCTCAAGACCGAAGCGGTGCGCGATGGCGACCACTATATCGTCAATGGTCAGAAGACTTGGACCACGCTGGGCCAGTACGCGAACATGATCTTCTGTCTCGTGCGCACCAGCAAGAACGGCAAGCCGCAGGAAGGCATCAGCTTCCTGCTGATCGACATGGACGATCCGGGCATCGAAGTGCGTCCCATCGTGCTGATCGACGGTGGTGCAGAAGTGAACGAGGTCTGGTTCAAGGACGTGAAGGTCCCGGTCGAGAACCTGGTGGGCGAGGAAAACAAGGGCTGGACCTATGCCAAGTACCTGCTGACCCACGAGCGGACGAATATTGCAGGGGTGGGCTTCGCCAACGCGGCGCTGGAAAACCTCAAGCGCATCGCCAGACTGGAAATGTCGCATGGAAAACCGCTGATCGAGGATCCGCTATTCGCCGCCAAGATGGCGCAGGTGGAAATCGCGCTGATGGCCATGGCGACGACGAACCTGCGGGTGGTCAGCAAGGCCGCCGAGGGGCAGGCGCCGGGCGCGGAATCGTCGATGCTGAAGATCAAGGGCACCGAGATCCGGCAGGAGATCAACGCGCTGACCCGCGAAGCGGTCGGCCCCTACGCAATGCCCTTCGTCAGCGAGGCGCTCGAGCCCGGCAGCAACACCGAACCGGTCGGACCGGATTACGCGCTGCCGATGACCAAGACTTACTTCAACAACCGAAAGCTGTCGATCTACGGCGGCTCGAACGAGGTGCAGAAGACCATCATCTCGAAGGCCATCCTGGAGCTTTAAGATATGAAATTCGACCTGACAGAAGAACGCCAGATGTTGCAGGACGGTCTCCGCCGGTTCATGCGCGACAGCTGGGACAAATCCACCCGCGAGGCCGTGCTGGACGGCGATACGGGCTATTCATCCGAAGCTTGGCAGGGCCTGGCCGAAATGGGTGTGATCGGCGCGCTGTTCACCGAAGACGACGGCGGTTTCGGTGGCGCGGGTTTCGATCTGAGCGTGGTGTTCGAAGAGCTGGGCCGCGCCGGGGCGACCGAGCCGCTGCTGGAAGTCGTGCTGGCGGGCGGGCTGATCGCGCGCCGGGGCTCGGACGATCAGAAAGCGGTGCTGGAATCGGTGATCGCGGGCGAGACGCAACTGGCTTTCGCCCATACCGAACCGGCCAGCCGCTATGACCTGGACCGGGTGTCCACGGAAGCCACCAAATCGGGCGATGGCTTCACGCTTTCGGGCCGTAAGGCGGTGGTCGTAAACGGACCGAACGCGGATCACATTGTGGTCTCCGCCCGAACGTCCGGAGAGGTGGCCGACCGCGACGGCATCTCGTTGTTCGTGGTGAAGAAGGGCGCCGAGGGCATGGACCTGCGCGGATACAGGACCATGGCCGGCAGCCACGCCGCCGAGATCGCGCTGGACAATGTGCAGGCCGAGCTGCTGGGAAGCGAGGGCGACGCCTTCGACGATATCGAATGGGCCGTCGCGCGCGCCACCGGCGCGCTGTCGGCCGAGGCGCTGGGCCTGATGGAGGCCTGCCGCAAACTGACCGCCGACTACCTGAAACAGCGCACCCAGTTCGGCAAGCCCATCGGCAAGTTCCAGGCGCTGCAGTTCCGCATGGCCGACGTGCTGATCGAGATCGAGCAGGCGCGCTCGGCCGTCATCAACCTGTGCGGCAACCTGGACCAGCCGCGCGATCTGCGCGAGCGCCACGTCAGCGCCACCAAGCAGCTGATCGGGGCGGTGGCGAAGCTGGTGGTCGAGGAATCGATCCAGATGCATGGCGGCATTGGCATGACCGAGGAATACGACCTGGCGCACCTGACGCGCCGTCTGACCATGTGCGACCACCGGCTGGGCGACACGACCTACCACCTGTCGCGCTTCACCCGGCTTGCCGCCGCATGAAGGACGCGCCCGGCATCATCACCGACGAGACCGGCACGCAGCGCAATATCGGCTACGTGCTGGACGTGTCGCAGGGAGACGGCTGCGCGCGCTGCCGCCTGACGCTGGACGACCGGCACACCAACCGACACGGCGCGTTTCACGGCGGGCTGGCGGCGGTGATGCTGGACAACGCCATGGGCGCGACGGGGTCGCTGGCGGTGGACGCAAGCGGGTTGCACCCGATGGTGACGATCACGATGACCACCAACTTCATCGCGTCGGCGCAGGTGGGCGACACGCTGACGGCCACGGGGCGGCTGGTGGGCGGCGGGCGCAAGGTGAAGTTCATCGAGGGCGAGCTGCGCCGCGCTGACGGCACCCTGATCGCCACCGGGTCGGGCGCGTTCAAGGCGATGCGGACATGAGCGCGCGGATCGAGCATCGCGGCGACGCGCTGATCGTGTGGAACGTCAACGCGGCCAGGCGCAACGCGCTGACGCCGGAATATTACGCGGCGGTGGTCGAAGCCTGCGAGCGGGCGGCCGTGCCCGGCATCGCCGCGGTGGTGCTGACGGGCGAGGGCGATTTCTTCTGCGCGGGGGGCGACCTGAACACGCTCATCACCCGGCGCGAGCTGTCCGAGGCCGCGCGGCGCGACAAGATCGAGGGCTTGCACGGCGTGATCCGGGCCATCCGCGCCTGCCCCGCACCGGTCATCGCCGCGGTCGAAGGCGGGGCGGCGGGGGCGGGCGTGTCCATCGCGTTTGCCTGCGACATGGTGGTGGCGGCGCGGCAGGCGCGGTTCACCATGGCGTACGTGAAGGCGGGGCTCGCCCCCGATGGCGGGCTGACGCAGACGCTGGCGCGGGTGATCCCGCCGCACCTGCTGGCGCGGCTGATGCTGCTGGGCGAGAGCGTGGATGCCGAGCGGCTGCACATGATCGGCGCGCTCAGCGAGATCTGCGCGGACGGCGATGCGCTCGACACCGCGCTGTCGCTGGCCGACCGGTTGGGCGACGGCCCGCAGGACACCCAGCGCGCGATCAAGCGGCTGCTGGTGCAGGGGCGGGCCGCGACGCTCGACACCCAGCTCGACGCCGAGCGCGACGCCATGGCCCGCGCGCAAGGCGGCGACGAGGCGGGCGAGGGCATCGCCGCCTTCCTGGATAAACGCCCCCCCGATTTCCGAAAGCTGCGCGCATGACCGATCCCGTCTTCGACACCGCCGTGACGCGGACCTTCGGCACCCGCCTGCCCATCGTGGCGGGCGGCTATATGTGGCTGGGCGACGCGGCCTACGTCAGCGCCTGCGCGCGGGCGGGGATCATGGGATTTATTACCGCCGCCAGCTTCCCCGATACGCTGACGGACGAGATCGCCCGCTGCCGCGACAGGGCCGAGGGCAAGCCCTTCGGCGTGAATGTCTCGATGCTGCCGAAGCTGGTGCCGGGCGAGAAAACCGCCGACGTGTTCCGCGAGATCGCCGATGCGGGGATCACGGTCGTCGAGACCTCGGGCCGCAATCCCGAACCCTATATCCCGCAGCTGAAGGACGCGGGCATCACCGTGTTGCACAAGGTGCCGTCGGTGCGCTTCGCGGTGAAGGCGCAATCGGTGGGCGTGGACATGGTCAG
The DNA here is from genome assembly GCF_016412875.1 of Palleronia pontilimi. Lineage (GTDB taxonomy): Bacteria > Pseudomonadota > Alphaproteobacteria > Rhodobacterales > Rhodobacteraceae > Palleronia > Palleronia pontilimi. The sequence continues at coordinate 35,527 of NZ_JAEKPD010000018.1, forward strand.
CATCGTGGGCGCCGAATGCGGCGGCCATCCGGGCATGGACCTGGTGGGCAGCTTCGTGAACATGGCGCTGGCCGAGCGCAGGCTGGAGATCCCCTTCCTGATCGGCGGCGGCGTCGGCGCGGGGTCGCAGATCGTCGCCGCTCTGGCCGCGGGTGCGTCGGGCGTGGTGATCGGCACGCGCTTCCTGGTCTGCGAGGAGCTGAGCGCCCATCGCGGCTACAAGCAGGCCATGGTGGACGCGACCGAGCGCGACACCGCGCTGACCATGCAGACCGTGCGCAACACGATCCGCACGCTGGCCAACGAGACCACCGAAGAGGTCGCGCGGCTGGAGCGCGAGAACCCCGAGGGCGGCATCGACCAGCTGATGCCGCTGGTGAAGGGGACGATCGGGCGCCGCGCCTACGAGACGGGCGACGTGTCGCGGGGGATGCTGTCGGCGGGCCAGTCGCTGGGGCTGACCGACGCGATCAAGCCGCTGGCCGAGATCGTCGCGCAACTGGAGCACGAGGCCGAGACCGCGCTGAAGCGGCTGCGCCCGGAAAGGATGTCCGGATGACCCGCCTGCAGGAGCTGATCGACCGCCACGCCGAACAGCGCCCCGACAGCCCCGCGCTGCGTGACACTCTGGGCCACCGGGTGGATTTCGCGGGCTACAAGGCCGCCACGGAAGAAGCGGCGGCGCTGCTGCGCCATGCGGGCGTGCGGCCCGGCGACCGGGTGATGGTCGTGGCCGAGAACTGCCTGGCCATCGCCGCGATGGTGTTCGGTGCCTCGCGGCTGGATGCCTGGATCGTGCCGGTCAATGCCCGCATGTCTGCCTCCGAGATCGACAGCATCCGCGCCCATTGCACGCCGCGCGCCAGCGTCTTCACGCTGGGCGCGTCGGACGAGGCGAAGGCCCACGCGGCCCGCGCCGGCGCCGACGTTGCGGATGCGAGCTTCGGCCACATCGCCATCGCGACCCACGAGGCCGAGCCGGATCCCGATACCGAAGTGGCCATGCTGCTTTACACCACCGGGACCACCGGTGCGCCCAAGGGCGTGATGCTGACCCATGACAACCTGGTCTTCGCGGGCAAGGCGTCGTGCGATCTGCGCGCCATGACGGCGCGCGACCGGATCTATGGCGCTCTGCCGCTGACCCATGTCTTCGGGCTGGCGTCGATGCTGACGGCGGCGGCGGTCTGCGGTGCCGAGGTGCAGCTTGAGACGCGCTTCACGCCCGCCGCGCTGCTCGAGGCGCTGCAGAACGGCGCGACGGTGCTTCCGGCGGTGCCGCAGATGCACGCCCTGCTGATGGAGCACACTGCCGGGCTGGGGATGGACAACCTGAAGGATGCCAAGCTGCGCTATGTGTCCTCGGGCGCGGCTCCGCTGGACCCCGCGTGGAAGCGCAAGGCCGAGGCGTTCTACGGCCTGCCGCTGCAGAACGGCTACGGCATGACCGAGACCACGGCAGGCGTCAGCGGCACGCGCAATCCCATCGGCACGCCCGATGTGAGTGTGGGCCCGCCCGCCGAGGGGGTCGAGGTGCGGCTGAAGGATCCCAACGACAAGGGCGTGGGCGAAATCCTGGTGCGCGGGCCCAACGTGATGAAGGGCTATTACAAGGCGCCCGACAAGACCGCCGAGGTCATGGACGACGACGGCTGGCTGTCGACGGGCGATTTGGGCGAGATCGACGCGGACGGCAACCTGCACGTGGTGGGCCGGGTCAAGGAGCTGATCATCCGCTCGGGCTTCAACGTCTATCCGCCCGAGGTGGAAGCGGCGATCAACGATCACCCCGACGTGGTGCAATGCGCGGTGGTCGGGCGCCCCCATAAGGGCAACGAGCAGGTGCTGGCCTTCGTGCAGACCGCGGGCGACGTGACGCCCGACGCCCTGCGCGGCTTCGTCGCGGACAGCCTGTCGAACTACAAGCGGCCATCTGCTATATTCATCGTCGACGAACTCCCCGCCGCCGCGACCGGGAAGATACTGAAACACAAGCTTCTGGACACCTTCGCGGACCGGATCGCTGAAATGGACAAGGAGTAAAACCAATGCCCAAGGATACCCAAGGACACGGACCCGAGCTTGGCCAGTTCGAATGGGACGATCCCATGCTGCTGGAACGCCAGTTGACCGAGGACGAGCGGATGCTGCGCGACGCCGCGCGCCAGTTCGCCCAGGACGTGCTGCAACCCCGCGTGATCGACGATTACCGCGACGAAGCCTATTCGCCCGAGCTGTTCCCGCAGATGGGCGAAGCGGGCCTGCTGGGCCTGACCATCCCCGAGCAATATGGCGGGCTGGGCATGAACTACGTGACCTACGGGCTGGTCGCGCGCGAGGTCGAGCGGGTGGATTCGGGTTACCGCTCGATGATGTCGGTGCAGTCGAGCCTGGTGATGTACCCGATCCACGCTTACGGCAGCGAAGAGCAGCGCGAGAAGTACCTGCCGAAGCTGGCCACCGGCGAGATGATCGGCTGTTTCGGCCTGACCGAGCCGGATGCAGGCTCGGACCCCGGCGGCATGAAGACCGTCGCCAAGAAGACCGATGACGGCTACGTGCTGAACGGGTCGAAAATGTGGATTTCCAACGCGCCCTTCGCGGACGTGTTCGTGGTCTGGGCCAAGTCCGAGGCCCATGGCGGCAAGATCCGCGGCTTCGTGCTGGTAAAGGGCATGGAGGGGCTGAGCGCGCCCAAGATCGGCGGCAAGCTGTCCTTGCGCGCGTCCACCACGGGCGAGATCGTGATGAAGGACGTGGCGGTGGGCGAGGACGCGCTGCTGCCCAATGTGGAAGGTCTGAAGGGCCCGTTCGGCTGCCTCAACCGCGCGCGCTACGGCATTTCGTGGGGTGTCATGGGGGCGGCCGAGTTCTGCTGGCACGGTGCGCGGCAATACGGGCTTGACCGCAAGCAGTTCGGCAAGCCGCTGGCGCAGACGCAGCTGTTCCAGAAGAAGCTGGCCGACATGCAGACCGAGATCACGCTGGGGCTTCAGGGCTCGCTGCGGCTGGGGCGGATGATCGACGACGGCTCGGCGGCGCCCGAGCTGATTTCGATGATGAAGCGCAACAATTGCGGCAAGGCGCTGGAGATCGCGCGGATGGCGCGCGACATGCATGGCGGCAACGGGATTTCCGAGGAATTCCAGGTGATCCGCCACATGATTAACCTGGAGACGGTGAACACCTACGAGGGCACCCACGACGTCCACGCGCTGATCCTGGGCCGGGCGCAGACCGGGCTGCAGGCGTTTTTCTAGGGTGCGGGCCAAGCCGGGCCACCGCGCGGACTATCGGCAGTTTCGCCAGATGGGGACGCGGTGGTTCGACAACGACATCTACGGGCATCTGAACAACGCCCTGCACTACCAGCTCTTCGACACGGCGGTGAACGCGCCGCTGGTCGAGGCGGGCGTGCTGGACCCCGTGGCGGGCGAGACGGCGTTCCTGGTGGTGGAATCGGGCTGTCGCTACTTCGCGCCGCTGGCATTTCCGCAGACCGTCACCGCGGGGTTGCGGGTGGCGCATCTGGGCCGGTCCTCGGTGCGCTACGAGATCGGGCTGTTCGCCGATGACAGCGACGTGGCGGCGGCGGAAGGGTTCTTCGTGCACGTGAGCGTGCGGCGGGCCACGTCGGAGGTGGTGCCCATCGTCCCGCCGGTGCGCGCGCTGCTGGAGGCGATCCAGGTCGCGGACGCCTCGCCCTGACAGGTCCGTGGCGCTGGCTGCGGGCCGGGCGCCGGGATATTTGAGAGAACAAAGATGGGGCAGGGGGCGCCGATCCCGGGGGACCGGCGCGTCCCTTGTCAGGCGGCGTTGCGGTTGCCTGCGGGCTTGCGACGCCTGCGCGGACGGCCGGATTTCGCCGCCGACGGCTTCTGGCCGCCGCGATTGCCACCGGGCCTGCCGCCGCGACCGCCCTGCTTGGGCGGCGGGGTGTCTTCGGCCCAGGGCGCGCCCGAGGCGACGGTGACCTTGGATTTCAGCACCTTTTCGATGTCGCGCAGGTACGACATCTCGTCCGGGGCGCAGAAGGCCACGGCCTGGCCTTCGCGGCCCGCGCGGGCGGTGCGGCCGATGCGGTGGACGTAGTTTTCCGGCACGTTGGGCAGTTCGTAGTTGTAGACGTATTCGACGCCCGGGATGTCGATGCCGCGGGCGGCCACGTCGGTGGCCACCAGCACCTTGATGGTGCCGTCCTTGAAGCCCGCGATGGCGCGGTCGCGCTGCCCTTGGCTCTTGTTGCCGTGGATCGACGCGGCCTTGTAGCCGTCGCGGTCGAGCTGTTTCATCAGCTTTTCGCAGCCGTGCTTGGTGCGTCCGAAGACCAGCGCGCGGTCCTTGGGGTGGCGGTCGAGCTGTTCGCGCAGCAGGGTCGGCTTGCCGTCCTTCGAGACGAAATGGACCTCCTGCTCGACCTTGTCGGCGGCCTGGCCGGGGCGCGCGACCTCGATGCGGATGGGGTTGTCGAGATAGGCGCTGGCGATCTCGTTCATGAGCTTGGGCATGGTGGCCGAGAAGAGCATCGTCTGGCGCTCGGCCCGCAGCAGCGGCGCGATCTTCCGGAGCGCATGGATGAAGCCCATGTCGAGCATCTGGTCGGCCTCGTCCAGCACGAGAAAGCGGGTGTCGTTCAGCCGCACGGCGCGGCGGTCCAGCAGGTCGATCAGGCGGCCGGGCGTGGCCACCAGAAGCTCGGTGCCGCGCTCGAGCCGGTTGATCTGGCGGTTGATCGAGACGCCGCCCACCACCACGGTGATCGACAGGTGCGTGCCACCGGCGAAGCCGCGCAGGCTTTCGCTGATCTGGTTGGCCAGTTCACGGGTGGGGGCCAGGATCAGGCCGCGCACGGATTTCGGCGCGGGCTTGGTGCCTTCGGCCGACAGCGCGTGGATCAGCGGCAGGCCGAAGGCGGCGGTCTTGCCGGTACCGGTCTGCGCCAGGCCCATCACGTCGCGCCCGTTCATGGCGTGGGGGATGGCCTGTTTCTGGATCGGGGTGGGTTCGGTGATGCCCAGTTCGGCCAGGCGGGAGATCATCTTGGGCTCGAGGCCCAGCATGTCGAAATCCATGGAGATGGATCCTTTCGGAATAAAATACGGATCGGGGCCGTGGAGAACACGGGGGTCCCGTTGCGATCAGAGGAACGCCCGAAGACTGACCGGGGGCCGTATTGCCCATGAGGCCGCTGCAAGCGCGTGCCTCCCCGCGTGATTTGGGAAACGGTGCGCCGATCCGGAAAGGGCGGGGTGGCCCGGTCTGCTCACGCGGCAGGGATCGACGTCTTGGGGGTGCGTATCGTCGGGTGCGGTCCCGATGTCAACCTTATTGCAGGTCCGAGAATGCGTCCTGAAGTCGCGCCACGGCTTCGTGGATGCGGGCGCGGGGGGTGGCGATGTTGAACCGCAGGAAGCCCGATCCGCCCTTGCCGAAAGTGGGGCCGTGGTTGACGGCGATCCGGGCGCGCTGCTCGACGCGGTGAAGCTCTTCCTCGCGCGTCATGCCGGTGCCGGTGAAATCGACCCAGCTGAGATAGGTGGCGTCCAGCGGCATCGAGCGCACGCCGGGAATTTGCGCCACGCCCGCGTCGAAGACCCGGCGGTTTTCGTCCAGGTACTGCATCAGCTCGTCCACCCAGGCCGCGCCGTCGGGCGAATAGGCGGCGGTGGCCATGTGCATGCCGAAGGCGTTGGCCGAGGTGCCGAGCGCCGCCATCCGGCGCGCGAACCGGGCGCGCAGGGCGTCGTCGGCGATGATGACGTTGCCCACATGGGCGCCGGCGATGTTGAAGGTCTTGGTCGTGGCGCTCATCATCACCAGCCGGTCGGCGATGCCGTCGACCAGGGCCATGGGCGTGTGGCTGTGGCCGGGATAGACCAGGTCGTGGTGGATCTCGTCGGACACGATCACCAGGTCGTGGCGGCGGGCGAACGCGGCGACGCCCGCGAGCTCGTCGCGGGTCCAGACGCGGCCGCCGGGATTGTGCGGCGAGCACAGGATCAGCAGCTTTTCCTGGCCCGTCATCTGGACGTCGTAGGCGTCGAAATCGAAGCCGTAGCGCCCGTCTTCGAGGGCCAGCTGGCATTCGACGATCCGGCGGTCCGCGGCTTTGATGACGCGGGCGAAGGCGTGGTAGACGGGGGTGAACAGGACCACCCCGTCGCCCGGAGACGTGAAGGCGTCGACGCACATGGCCGTTCCGTTGACCAGCCCGTTGGTGGTGAAGATGTGGTCGGGATCGACCTGCCAGCCGTGGCGTTCGCGCATCCACCAGCGGATCGCGTCGTTATATTGCGTGGTGTCGCCGAAATAGCCGTAGATGCCGTGGTCGTGCAGGGCCCCGACCGCGTCCTGCACGCAGGGCGGCGCGCGGAAATCCATGTCGGCGACCCACATGGACAGGCCGTCTTCGGCGGGGACGCCGTAGATCGGCTCCATCATGTCCCACTTGGTGGAATGGGTGCCGCGGCGGTCGATGATCTCGTCGAAGGACATGGGGGCGGTTCCTCGGGTTGCGCTTGGGGGAGAACCTGTCACGCCGGGGCCGGACGTCCAGTGCAAAAATCGCACGCCCCGCGGGGCTGCGGGTGGCGCGGTTTTGTTGCATCCGGGCGCGGTGGCGCATAAATGAGGGCCATGAGCATTCGACCCATCCTGATCCATCCCGACCCGCGCCTGAAGAAGGTGGCGGATCCCGTGGGCACGCCCACGGACGAGATCCGGGCGCTGGCCGAGGACATGCTGCAGACCATGTACGATGCGCCGGGTATCGGGCTGGCCGCGCCGCAGATCGGCGTGTCGAGCCGCCTGCTGGTGATGGATTGCGTGAAGGAAGAGGGCGCGGCGCCGCGGCCCCTGGTGCTGATCGATCCGGTGGTGGTGTGGGCCGCGGACGAGCTGTCGACCTACGAGGAAGGCTGTTTGTCGATCCCCGAGCAATATGCCGACGTGGAGCGGCCCGCCGCGGTCGAGGTGCGCTGGACCGACCTGGACGGGGCCGAGATGTCGGAGCGGTTCGAGGGGCTTTGGGCCACCTGCGTGCAGCACGAGATCGATCACCTGGATGGCAAGCTGTTCATCGACTACCTTAAGCCGCTGAGGCGGCAGATGATCACCCGCAAGATGCAGAAGCTGAAGCGGGAACTGGCGCGCGCCTGAGGCGCGTGTCGCGCGCGGGGCGGGCGGTGCGCCGGGATATTTTCAAGAACAAAGATGGGGCAGGGGCGCCATGGCTGTGAGGCCTTTCGTGATGTGGCCGGATCGACGCCTGCGCCGCGCGGCTTTGCCGGTGGCGGCGGTGGACGACGCGGTGCGCGCGCTCTGGTCCGACATGGTGGACACGATGGAGGCGATGCCGGGCGTGGGCCTGGCGGCGCCGCAGATCGGCGTGATGCGCGCGCTGGCGGTGGTGGATGCGTCGGCCGAGCGCGGCCGGGCGGTGCTGATGGCGAACCCGGAGGTGCTTTATGCCAGTGTCGAGCCGCGCCTGCACGAGGAAGCGTCGCCGAACCTGCCGGGGGTGTCGGCGCAGGTGTCGCGGCCGCGCGCGGTGACGGTGCGATTCCTGAACGCGGCGGGCGAGGTGGAAGAGCGCGATTTCGTGGGGCTTTGGGCCACCAGCGTGCAGCACCAGGTCGACCACCTAGCGGGGCGGATGTATTTCGACCGGCTGAGCCGGGTGAAGCGCGACATGCTGTTGAAGCGTGCCGCCAAGGTGGGGGGATAGCGCCATGCGGGTCGTGTTCATGGGAACGCCCGACTTCTCGGTGCCGCCGCTGCAGGCGCTGGTCGACGCGGGCCACGACGTGGTCTGCGTCTATACCCAGCCGCCGCGGCCCGCGGGGCGCGGCAAGAAGGACCGGCCGGGTGCGGTGCATCGCCGGGCGCTGGAGCTGGGGCTGGAGGTGCGCCATCCCGCCAGCCTGAAATCGCCGGAAGCGCAGGCGGATTTCGCGGCGCTGGGCGCGGATGTGGCGGTGGTCGTGGCCTACGGGCTGCTGTTGCCGCAGGCGGTGCTGGACGCGCCGCGGCTGGGCTGCCTGAACATCCACGCGTCGCTGCTGCCGCGCTGGCGGGGGGCGGCGCCGATCCACCGGGCGGTGATGACCGGGGATACCGAGACGGGCGTCTGCGTCATGCGGATGGAAGCGGGGCTGGATACCGGGCCGGTGCTGCTGCGCGCGGCCACGCCCATCGGCGCGACCGACACGACCGGCGATCTGCATGACCGGTTGTCGGGCATGGGGGCGGAGTTGATCGTTCGGGCGCTGGACCGCCTGGACGAACTGGTGCCGGAGCCGCAGCCCGAGGACGGCGTGACCTATGCCAGGAAGATCGACAAGGCCGAGGCGCGGGTGGACTGGACACGGCCCGCGATCGAGGTGGACCGGCAGATCCGGGGGCTGTCGCCGGTGCCGGGCGCGTGGTGCGACATCGCGGGCGAGCGGGTGAAGCTGCTGCGCTCGCGGGCAGTGGAAGGGTCGGGTGCGCCCGGCACAGTGCTGGGGGGCTTCACCGTGGCCTGCGGCGCGGGCGCGGTCGAGGTGCTGGAATTGCAGCGGGCGGGCAAGCGGGCGGTTGCGGCCAGCGAGGCGCTGCGCGGCATGACGCTGCCCGACCGGCTGGGCTAGGGGCGGCGCGGGCCTAGCGGCGCGGGGCGCGCGACTTGTAGGTGGGCAGGCACCAGCCGAAGCGCAGCGATCCGGCGCGCAGGATCAGCGTGGTCAGCGCGCAGATCAGCAGGGCGAAGGAGGCGTCGCCGATGCTCAGCGCGGCCAGACCCGCGATCCCGCCCGCCGCGGCGGCGGTCACGTAGAGCTCGCCCTGCACCAGCACCACGGGCACGTCGTTGACGACCACGTCGCGCATCAGGCCGCCGAAGGTGCCGGTCACCACGCCCATGAGCAGCACGATGGGCCAGGGCTGTCCGGTCGCCAGCGCCACGGCGAAGCCCGCGGGCACCGCCACCGACAGCGCGCAGGCGTCGAGCCAGACCAGCCAGCGCAACCGGCTGCCCACCAGGTGCGCCAGGAAGAAGACCAGCACCGCCGCCACCGCCGCCACGCCAAGGTAGGTGGGATCGGTGATCCAGAGCGGCGGGCGGTCGAGCAGCAGGTCGCGGATCGTGCCGCCGCCCATCCCCACCAGGCTGGCCAGGAACACGAAGCCCACGATGTCGAGCTGCGCCCGGCTGGCGGCGAAAGCGCCGGTCAGCGCGAAGATGAACACCGACGCGTAGTCGAGAAAGGCCAGCGCCGTCATTTGCCGGTCTTGAACGGGGCCATGCCGGCGCGGGCCAGTTCGTCGGCGCGTTCGTTTTCCGGATGGCCCGCGTGGCCCTTGACCCATTCCCACGTCACGTCGTGGCGTTGCTGGGCCGCGTCGAGCCGCTTCCACAGGTCTTCGTTCTTCACAGGCTTCTTGGCCGAGGTCTTCCAGCCGTTGCGCTTCCAGCCGTGGATCCAGGCGGTCACGCCGTTCTTCACGTATTGGCTGTCGGTGACGATGGTGATGGCGGACGGGCGCGACAGGCTTTCCAGCGCGTTGATGGCGGCCAGAAGCTCCATCCGGTTGTTCGTGGTCTGCGGCTCGCCGCCCTTCAGGTCGCGCGATTTCACGACCCGGTCGCCGTCCCTGGCCTGCAGGAGCGCGCCCCAGCCGCCGGGGCCGGGATTGCCCGAGCAGGCGCCGTCGGTATAGGCGATGAGTTTGGTCATGGGGGGCTTTCGTCGTGGCGTGGACCAGCTTCTAGACCGAAGCGCGGACCGGGGTAAATGGCTCGCTCAGGCCGGTTTGCGGCTGAGATGGATCACGAAGGGCTCGATCCGGCCGTCGAGCCCGTTGCCTTCGCCCAGCCGGGTGCGGAACGGGGTCAGACCGGCGGCGCGGGTCATGCGGTCCAAGTCGTCCGGCTGCCAGTAGCTGAAATAGCGCCCGATGGGGTCGCGCGCCGAGCCGCTGCCCTGCTTCATGCCCAGGTGCAGCACGCCGCCGGGCAGAAGAGCGCGGCCTGCCAGCGCGACCAGGTCCGGCACCACGTCGGGCGGGGCGTGGAGCAGGGCGAAATTGGCCCAGATCCCGCGGTAGCGCGGCGCGGGGTCGAGCGCGTCGAAGGGTTCGATGCGCACGTCCACGCCCAGGCCCGCGGCGACGGCGGCCATTTCGGGCGACGCGTCGGTGGCGTCGACGTCGATCTCGTGCGAGACCATGATCGCGGCGCTGTTGCCCGGCCCGCAGCCCCAGTCGAGCACGGGCGCATCGCCCGGCGGCAGCGCGTCCATGAAGGCCAGCAGGTCGGCGTCGGGCCCGGCGCGGCTGATGACGTCGGCGTATTCCTCGGCCCGTTTGGCGTAGGTCGCCAGGGTTTGCGGATCGGCGGTCACAGGATGATCGGCAGCAGCGACAGGACGACGATGGCGGTCAGCAGCAGCCGCAGCTGCATCCACCAGGGCGGCGCGAGGTCCTGCCGCCAGAACAGCAGGTCCAGCGCCAGGATGCCCGCGAAGCCCAGGGCCAGGTAGATCGCGGCCGAGACCGGTCCGCCGCCGACAAGGAAAAAGGCCCAGAGCGCGGGCACCGTCGACAGCGCGTAGCCGCTGGCGGCGATGGCGCCGGTCGCGCGGGTGGCGAAGCCCCAGAGCACGCCGGACATGAACGACAGGATCACCGTGCCGTAGGCCAACTGCACGTAGGGCCCGACGAAGCGCGGGCCGATGGCGCGCGCGGCCCAGGTGCCGAGGTCGGGCAGCAGCATGGTCGCCACGCCCCACAGGAACGGCAGGAGGCCCGCGAGGCCCAGCAGCAGGGGGGCGCGCGGGATGGTCATGCGCGCTCGACCGCCAGCCGACCGGCCAGGGCTGCGAAGGTGGCGGCGATGCCGCGCGACAGCCAGCGCAGCGCCCGCTCGGACGACAGGACGCGGGCGCGGACCTGTGCGGCGGCCACGCCGTAGAGCGCGAAGACGGCCAGCGTCATGGCCATGAAGACGGCGCCCAGGACCAGCATCTCGGCCGTGGCGGTGGCGGGGGTGCCCGAGAGGAAGGGCGGCAGCAGCGCCAGGAAGAACAGCGACAGCTTGGGGTTCAGGATGTTGATGAGCGCGCCGCGCCGGGCGATGCGGGGGCCGGGATCCGAGCCGTCCCGCGCCGCCACGTTCAGCGCGCCGCCCGATCGCAGCGCCTGCCAGCCGAGGTAGAGCAGGTAGGCCACGCCCGCGAATTTCACGATCTGGAAGGCCAGCGCGCTGGTATGCAGCAGCGCCGCAAGGCCCAGCGTCGCGGCCAGCAGGTGCGGCACGATCCCGAAGGTGCAGCCCAGCGCCGCCCAGAGCGCCGCGCGCCGCCCCTGGCCCAGGCCGATGGCAAGCGTGTAGATCACCCCGGTGCCCGGGGCGATCACGACGACGAAAGCGGTCAGAAGAAACTGGTACGACACGGGCGTCACCTTAATCCGGAAATGGTTACGGAAATCATAGCGTGGACGCGCGCGATGCCAATCGGTGAGCTGTCGGGCCGCGTGTTCAGGCGGGTTCGCGCAGCACGCGGGGCACCTTGAACTCGACGGTCTCGACGGCTGTTTCCACCAGCTGCGCCGTCACGTCGTAGCGGGCGCGGAAGGCGTCGATGACCTCATTCACCAGCACTTCGGGGGCAGAGGCGCCGGCGGTCACGCCGACCGAGCGGATGCCGTCGAGCGCGCGCCAGTCGATGTCGCTGGCCCGCTGCACCAGCTGGGCGTAGGGGCAGCCCGCGCGGGTGCCGACCTCGACCAGGCGCTGGGAGTTGGACGAGTTGGGCGCGCCCACCACCAGCATCGCGTCGCAGTCGGGCGCCATGGCCTTCACCGCTTCCTGGCGGTTGGTGGTGGCGTAGCAGATATCTTCCTTGTGCGGCCCGACGATGGCCGGGAAGCGCGCCTTCAGCGCGGCCACGATATGGGCGGTGTCGTCCACGCTGAGCGTCGTCTGGGTGATGAAGGCCAGCTTGTCGGCATCGCGCGGCTCGAGCCCCGCCACGTCGTCCACGGTTTCGACCAGCAGCACCTCGCCGGGGGGCAGCTGGCCCATGGTGCCCAGCGTTTCGGGGTGGCCCGCATGGCCGATCATCACCATCTGCAGGCCGTTGGCGTGGTGGCGCTCGGCCTCGATATGGACCTTGCTGACCAGCGGGCAGGTGGCGTCGACGAAGACCATGTCGCGGCGCCGTGCCTCGGCCGGGACCGCCTTGGGCACGCCGTGGGCAGAGAAGATCACCGGGCGGTCGTTGGGCACCTGGTCCAGCGTTTCCACGAAGACCGCGCCCTTCTCGCGCAGGGTGTCCACGACGACCTTGTTGTGCACGATCTCGTGGCGGACGAAGACCGGCGCGCCCCATTTGTGCAAGGCCATCTCGACGATCTTGATGGCGCGATCCACGCCCGCGCAGAAGCCGCGCGGCGCGGCGAGGTAGAGCGTGAGGGGCGGCTTGGTCATTCGGGGGATCTCCGGCGGTCAGTGCGTATCACCTAAAGTTGCGCGCCGCCGAATTCCAGAGGTCAGAGCGAGTTGATGAGCCGCGCGGCCTCGACCTTGTTGCGCACGCCCAGCTTGCGATAGGCGCTCTTGATGTATTCGTTGGCCGTGTTGGGCGTTATGTCGCACATCCGCGCGCATTCCTTGCGGCTGAGGCCGCGCGCCAAAAGGTAGATCATTTCCTTCTCGCGCGGGCTGAGCGGCGACAGCGGGTCGCTTTGCGGCGCGATCAGCAATTCGCGGAACCCGGTATCGGGGCCGGGGCTGCGGGCCAGCTCTTCCATGCGGCGATGCACGATCAGGCACGAGAAGCGGATGCGTTCGCGGTGGGGCCAGATGCGGGTCTCGAACGCGTCGCGGTCCAGCCGCGAGCCCAGGTTAAAGCCGCCGAAGCGCGGCGAGCCTTCCAGCCGCACCGGGATCGCCATGCCCGACTGGAAGCCGTGCTCGCGCGCCGACAGGATGAAGCTGCGCGCCCTTGCGTTGAGGTAGGGGTAGTCTTCCATGTAGGCCGCGCCGGTCTTCGTGATCTCGTAGGAGCGGCAGCAATGCTGCAGGAACGGATCGTCCTCGGGGGCGGAGATGTCGTAGAGCGTCGGCAGGTTCGTCATCAGCTGCGCGTCGCGGTTCTCGGCGTTGGCGGTCAGGTAGATGGCGAAATCCAGCCCCTCGTCGGCCAGCGCCGACAGCGTGGCGTCCCAGAGATCGGCCGCACTGGTGCTGCGCTCGATCTGGTCGATCCGATCCAAAGGCATGGAACCCCTTCCCCCCTGTCTGGGGGGATGTTGGAGGAATTGACCAAAAGATAAAGTCGAAAAATTGTATCGCCGCCGGGGTCAGTATTGCCTGTTCCGCTTGCACGCGCGGTTATTTCAGACGGGGGTGTCCGGTTGCGTCGTCATCGGGGCGCCCCCTGATTTTTCGGGCCGGGGTCACGATGGGGGCGTGGATGCGAGGGTTCAGTTGTTGACGGCGCGGGGGCTTTGGTCTTCGCGCGGCGGGCGTCCGATCACTTCGCGCAGCTCTTCGAGCTCGATGAAGTTGTCGGCCTGGCGGCGCAACTCGTCGGCGATCATGGGCGGCTGGCTGCGGATGGTGCTGACCACCGACACGCGCACGCCCGCGCGCTGCAGCGATTCGACCAGCGGGCGGAAATCGCCGTCGCCCGAGAACAGCACGATGTGATCGACGCGCGGCGCAAGCTCCATGGCGTCGACCGCCAGCTCGATATCCATGTTGCCCTTCACCTTGCGGCGGCCCTGGCTGTCGGTGAATTCCTTGGCCGGCTTGGTGACCATGGTGAAGCCGTTGTAGTGCAGCCAGTCCACCAGCGGGCGGATCGGGGAATAGTCGTCGTTCTCCAGCAGGGCGGTGTAGTAAAACGCACGCAGCAGCTTGCCACGCTGCATGAATTCCTGTCTGAGCAACTTGTAGTCGATATCGAAGCCCAAGGATTTCGCCGCGGCGTAGAGGTTTGATCCGTCAATGAAAAGTGCCAAACGTTCGTCGCGATAAAACATGATAGATCCTCGAATAGCCTCCCGCGGGAGTTTGGGCCATCACTGCCAAAGTGTCGCGCCCGTTCCGACCGGCTACATAACCTTCTGACACTTCGGCGCAATAATCCATGACAGATGTGACGCAACGGCATGCTTTTGTGGCGCTTGGCGCCAATCTGCCCGGCAATGCCGGAAAACCGGCACAAATGCTGCTTGCCGCCTTGCATCTTCTTGACACGAAAGCATTCCGGTTGCAGCGCGTCAGCCGGTTGATGCGGACCCCCGCGTTTCCGGCCGGATCCGGTCCCGATTTCGTGAATGCGGTGGCGCTGTTCCAGACCGCGCTGGACGCCGATCGGGCGCTGGCCCACCTGCACGCCGTCGAGGCCGAACTGGGCCGGGCGCGCGACGGGCGCTGGGCCGCGCGCACGATCGATCTGGACCTGCTGGCGCTGGGCGACAGGGTGGTGCCGGACCGCGAGGTGTATCTGCACTGGCACGACCTGCCGTTCGAGCGGCAGAAACGCGAGGCGCCAGATCAGCCGATTCTGCCGCATCCGCGCCTGCACGAGCGCGCCTTCGTGCTGGTGCCGATGGCCGAGATCGCGCCCGATTGGCGTCACCCGGTGCTGGGCCTTGACGTGGCAGGGATGCTGGCCCGCCTGCCCGCGGGCGACGTGGCCGCGATCCGGCCGATTTCCGACCCGGACTAGCGGATTCGCGACTTGTCAATCCTTTTGTCATCGTCTAAGGCAGGCCCCTTACACATTCGAGATCAAGAGGTGCCCCATGGCCCGCGTGACCGTAGAAGACTGCGTCGACAAAGTGCCCAACCGCTTCGAGCTGGTGATGCTGGCCGCCCATCGTGCGCGGGAAATCGCGGCAGGCTCGACCCCCACGGTCGACCGCGACAACGACAAGAACCCCGTCGTGTCGTTGCGCGAGATCGCCGAAGAGACGCAGCTTGCCGATGACCTGCGCGAGCGGATGATCGAATCGCACCAGACCCAGATCGAGGTCGACGAGCCCGAAGAGGACGCGATGGCGCTGCTGATGGGCGCCGAGCAGGACAAGCCCGCCGACGACGACATGAGCGAAGAAAAACTGCTGCGCGCGCTGATGGAAGCGCAAGGCCAGCAGTAACACGACGGGACGCGGGCGGCAGGCCGAATGGACGACATCTCCGGCCTGATCGCCCGCATCAAGCAATACCATCCCAAAAGCGACGACGACCTGATCGCGCGCGCCTATGCGTTCGGGTCCGAGATGCATCAGGGCCAGTATCGCCATTCGGGCGAGCCCTACATCACGCATCCGCTGGCGGTCGCCCATATCCTTGCGGGCCAGCAGCTGGACGACGCCACCATCGTGACGGCGCTGCTGCACGACACGGTCGAGGACACGCGCGCGTCCCATGACGATATCGCCCGGAAGTTCAGCACCGAGATCGCCGAGCTGGTGGACGGTGTCACCAAGCTGACCAAGCTGCAGCTGAATTCCAACGAGACCAAGCAGGCCGAGAATTTCCGCAAGCTGTTCATGGCGATGAGCCGGGACATGCGGGTGATCCTGGTCAAGCTGGCCGACCGGCTGCACAACATGCGCACCATCAAGTCCATGCGGCCCGAGGGCCAGATGCGCAAGGCCCGCGAGACGATGGACATCTACGCGCCGCTGGCGGGCCGCATGGGCATGCAGTGGATGCGCGAAGAGCTGGAGGACCTGTCCTTCGGCGTGCTGAACCCCGAGGGCCGCAATTCGATCATCCGCCGCTTCATCACCCTGCAGCGCGAATCGGGCGACGTGATCGACAAGATCACATCCGATATCCGCGCCGAGCTGGACCGGATCGGCCTGGACGGCGAAGTGCACGGCCGCGCCAAGAAGCCGTTTTCCATTTGGCGCAAGATGGAAGAGAAGAAGATCGGCTTCTCGCGCCTGTCCGACATCTACGGCTTCCGCGTCATCGTCGCCGACGAAGCCGCCTGCTACGCCGTGCTGGGCGCCATCCACCAGCGCTGGCGGGCCGTGCCGGGCCGCTTCAAGGATTACATCAGCCAGCCCAAGTCGAACGGCTACCGCTCGATCCACACGACCGTGTCGGGCCGCGACGGCAAGCGGGTCGAGGTGCAGATCCGCACCCGCCAGATGCACGAGGTGGCCGAAAGCGGCGTCGCGGCGCACTGGTCCTATCGCGATGGCGAGCGGGCGGTGAACCCGTTCGCCGTCGATCCCGCGGGCTGGATCGCGACGCTGAACGAGCAATTCGACAGCGCCGAGGATCACGACGAGTTCCTGGAAGCTGTGAAGCTGGAGATGTACCAGGACCAGGTCTTCTGCTTCACGCCCCAGGGCGAGGTGGTGAAGCTGCCCAAGGGCGCCACGCCGCTGGACTTCGCCTATGCCATCCACACGCGCATCGGCGATGCCTGCGTGGGCGCCAAGGTCGACCACGTGCGCGTCCCGCTCTGGACGCGGCTGAGGAACGGGCAGAGCGTCGAGATCCTGACCGCCGAGGGCCAGCGCCCGCAATCGACGTGGATGGACATCGTGGCCACCGGGCGCGCCAAGACCGCGATCCGCAAATCGCTGCGCGCCGCCGACCGCGACAAGTTCATCCGGCTGGGCAACGAGCTGGCGCGCGTGGCCTTCGATGCGGCGGGCAAGCGGCTGACCAACAAGGCGCTGGGCACCGCAGCGCGGCTGCTGAACATCCCCGACAGCGACGAGCTGCTGGCCCGGCTCGGCTCGGCCGAGCTGCAGGCGCGCCGGGTGATCGAGGTGCTGTTCCCCGAGCTGGTGCTGGTCAAGGGCGACGAGATCGAGGCCGGCGCCGCGATCGTGGGGCTCGAGGGCGACCAGGCCTTCGCGCGGGCGCAATGCTGCCAGCCGGTCCCGGGCGAGCGCATCGTCGGCATCACCAGCCGGGGCAAGGGCGTGACCATCCACGCCATCGACTGCCCCACGCTGATTGATTTCGAAGACCGCCCCGACCGCTGGGTCGACCTGCACTGGCATTCGGGCACGCACCCGGCGGTGCATACCGTTACCTTCGAGCTGACCCTGACCAACGACGCGGGCGTTCTGGGGCGCATCTGCACGCTGATCGGGTCGCAAAAGGCCAACATCTCGGACCTGGTGTTTTGCGACAAGAAACCCGATTTCTATCGCGTCCAGATCGATATAGACCTGCGCAGCGTGGAGCATATGCACGCGGTCCGGCTGTCGCTGGAATCGGATGCGGATGTCGCGACGATCACGCGGGTGCGCAATCCCGACCGCAAACCCTGAGAAAGGCGACACCGGTTTTGTTCAAGCGGCGCAAGCCCAGATCGACCCTGGCGCATATGGGGCGTTGGCTGTACCCGCGCGGCGGGTGGTGGCGCGCGATCCTGTACATGGTGCACCGGCTGCGCCGCCTGCCGGACCCCGCCTACAAGATCAGCCGCGGCATCGCGGCGGGCGTCTTCACCAGTTTCACGCCGCTTTTCGGGCTGCATTTCCTGGTGGCCGCGGGCCTGGCGTGGCTGATGGGCGGCAACATCGTCGCGGCGCTGCTGGCCACCTTCGTGGGCAACCCGATCACCTTCCCGGTCATCGCCGGCGTATCGGTGGGGCTGGGCAGCAAGCTGCTGGGCCAGGATCACCCGCTGCCGCTGGACGAGACGTTCGACGCCTTCAGCCGGGTGTCGGTCGAGCTTTGGACCAACGCCAACGCGCTGCTGACCGGCGGGTCGGTTGAGTTCGACGGGCTGGACCTGTTCATGAGCCGCGTCTTCCTGCCCTACCTGGTCGGGGGCATCATCCCCGGCGTGCTGGCGGGGCTGGCGGCCTACGCGATTTCGCGCCCCGTCATTGCGGCCTATCAGAAGTCGCGCATAAAGCGGCTGAAGAAGAAGTTCGAAAAGCAGCGCCGCGCCGCGCAGACCAGTGCCGCGCGTCGCCTGAAGAAGGAAGCGACCGATGGCTGAGCACCTGCGACTGGGCGTCAATATCGACCACGTGGCGACGGTCCGGAACGCGCGCGGAGGCGGTGTGCCCGACCCGGTGCGCGCCGCGAAGCTGGCCGAGGCGTCGGGCGCCGACGGTATCACGGCGCATCTGCGCGAGGACCGACGCCACATCTCGGACGCCGATATCGAGAACCTGATGGCGGCGCTGACGGTGCCGCTGAACTTCGAGATGGCGGCCACCGACGAGATGCAGGCCATCGCCCTGCGCCACAAGCCCCACGCCGTATGCCTGGTGCCCGAGCGGCGCGAGGAACGCACGACCGAAGGGGGCCTGGAGGTCGCGCGCGAAGAGAACAAGCTGGCGCATTTCATCGCGCCCCTGGCCGAGGCCGGGTGCCGGGTGTCGATCTTCATCGCCGCCGACTGCCGCCAGATCGAGGCCGCGGCGCGCATCGGTGCGCAGGTGGTCGAGCTGCATACCGGCGCTTATTGCGATGCCTTCGCCGAGGGCCGGATGGACGACGCGGCCGCGGAAGTGGCGCGGCTGACCGACATGGCCGCCTTCGCCCATGATCTGGGTCTGGAAGTCCACGCGGGCCACGGCCTGACCTACGACACGGTGCCGCCCATCGCCGCGCTGCCGCAGGTGGTGGAGCTGAACATCGGCCATTTCCTGATCGGCGAGGCGATCTTCCTGGGCCTCGAGCCCGCCATCGCCCGGATGCGCGAAATCATGGACACCGCGCGGGGGTAGGTGGGGACCCGTCGTTGAGGGGCGTTGGTCGGGTATGGGGGGAGCCTGTTCGTTGCGGCCTTAAGCATCGACGTTCTTTGGGGCGGGAAGGAGGCACTGTTACGAAGAAAACGAATGCCAACAATACGAAGCTAACGTTATTTGCGAAATTCAATGAACTGCATAGACTGCCTGATGGGATTTAAAATGATAGATGCTTGGTCTCTGAAGCATTTCACGTTTTCTAAGGTTTTGAGTGACTACACTAATTATTGAATACTGGCGCTTTTTGCTTTTTCGAAGTCGCTTAGATTGCGGCCTTTCTTGGAGCTGTCAGATACTCGCTCTTCATGCAGGCCGCGATCAGGAAATAGTGGAGTGTGGAATGTTTGCATATACTGATGAAACTGGGCACTCAGGAAGGAACATATTTGACAAAAACGAAATTTTTCGACTAGGGAGCATTCTGTCCATTAATGATATTCGTCACCCATGCGAATCTGTAATAGGTCCGTTTGTTAAAAGAAAGGGAGTGGAAAGGCTGCATGCGAACCAGTGGCAGGACCACGAAATTGCAGAGCTCGGGCAAAATATTTTAGACACGCTTGATGATGGAAATAAATGGAATTTCAACATCATGCAGATTCACAAGCCTTATGTCGCTCCGACGAAACTGGTCGACTTGATATTTGATCCCGGTGAAAATTCTGCAGTTCCGGGAGTGTGGTATTGGGACGAAATGCACAGACACATTCTTTGCCTTATGATGGATGATGCTCTCAATTTTAAAGCGGCAAAGCAATTTTGGACCGCATATTTAGCTGATGATATAGATGGCGTTATTTGCACCCTTGGCGAAGTCGAGAGTTTTATTTCGTCAGCTGGTTATCCCAAGCCGTTCAAGTCCGTTGTGAAGGAAGCGTTCAAGTTTGCCCGCAAATCGCCGGGTAGCTTTACAATGAACGCAACTCGAAAAAGGAAGGGTTATCAGGCGCATACTCCTAACGTTATCGCATTTACCCAACTTTTTCAGGCCATCCACGAATTTTCAAGAGACACTGGCAGTAAGCCGGAAATTCTCTTTCACGATAAGCAAGATGAATTTCGAAGTGAGCTCCAAGACACTTACCAATGTTTTGGCGGCGTTGTCATTCAAGACACGTGTGATGGGAGCTGGCCGGACGCAATCTTGGCAGATTATAAAATCGGAGAATTAGAGATCCTCCCTTCCGTGGACAATGCAGGATTGCAAGCTGCCGATCTATTGCTGTGGGTAAATCAACGAAGCTCTGATAACGCGGAGATAAATGTCTTAAAAGATAGGTTGGGCTCACTCGAAAGCCCCTACTACATAGGAAGGGGTATGTCGGAACTAATCGTCGACATACATATGAAACAAAGAGCTCGATAAAAGCGTCTAGGTAAGATTTGCTACCATCAATCGTGATCCGCGCGATGCGTGCAAGTCTGTTATAGGCCGGAACGAGACTTTCCCACTTGCAACGCAAGACTCACTTCAACCCGCTCTCACAAGCGCCCCCAAACCTACCACCGCGCAACCGACCCTACCGCAAATCCGGGGGCTCGAGGCCGTCGGTGTCGCCGTGGATGGCGAATTGGGTGAGGTCGGCGTCGGGTGGCTCGATGGAGCGGAAGCTTTCGCGCACGCCTGCCTCGGTCAGCTCGCGGCTGACGGCCAGCAGGGTGTTGGGGGCGTGATCCTCGCAAAGCTCGGCCATGTCGCTCAGTTGCTCGCGGGCCACCGGCAGCGCCGCCTCGACCGAGGGCGCGCCGTAATGGCTGGCGAAGTGATGCGCCAGCGCGTCGGCCAGCGCCTCGATCTCGGACGGCTGGATCTGCGTCACCGCCACGAAACTGGCGCGGCCGAACGTCTCGATCCCCAGCCAGCCGTTGGAAAACGCCTGCTTCGCCTTGCCCACCAGATCCCCCTGGGACCAGTCGCTGAACTCGAACCCGCCGGGGATGCACCATTCGCCCGTGCGCGCGGGGCTGTGGAACACCTGTTGATCGCTTTCGTCGAAATGGATGGCGCGGGCAAGTTTCATGGGGGGCTCCGTGACGGTCTGCATCCCCGATAGCGCGGCCCGCGCCCGGATGCAAAGCCGCCTAGCGCGATTGCAGCGGGGCGCCCAGATCGGCCGGGGGCAGGGTGCCCGCGAAGGCGGCGATGGCCTCGAGGTCGTCCAGCGTCATTTCGAGCGGCACGATGGGCGGCGGGTGGCGCGGGTCGAAGGGCGGGGTCACGTCCTTGACCTGGGTGAACGCGCCGTGGGGGGCCAGCGCGTAGAACGCCTCGAACCGCCCTTGCCAGTTCGGCAGCGTGCGCAGAACCTCGAAGGACGGGGTCGAGCCCAGCCCCTTCATCCGGTTGGTGTCGTCGATGACGTGGCACCGGCCGCACAGGTCCATCGCCAGCCGGGCGCCTTTGTCCACGTCGCCCGTGACGCGCGTTTCCGCCTTGGCCTTGCGCACGTCCGTGGCGGCGCTGAACTGCCCGTCGCCGAACCCCGCGATGGTCCGCTTGCCCACGTCCGAGCGCAGCCAGGCCGCGAAGCGCTCGCCCTCGGGGGCCAGGACTTCCAGAGCCCAGACCCGGTCGGGCCCCGCGATCACCGGCGCGCCCGCGTCGCCGAACCGCGCCACGGGGCTGGCGTCGCCCGGGCGCAGGCGCAGCCCGGTCTTCAGCGAAAAGCGTGGCAGAAGGTGGTCGACCAGCCCCGACGTGGCCAGCGCGTCGGGCACCGCGACCTGCGCCTCCTGCGCGTGCAGGGGGCTTCCGATCAACGCCACCAGCAGCGCCAGAACCCGGACCATCGCGGACCTCACCGAAACTTCGCTTGCAACGCTAGGGGTGGGCGCATACCCCGGTCAACGATCATTTTCAGCGCGCAGGGAGACGGCGATGGACGAAGATTTCAACATGTCGATGCGGAAATTCCTCAAGCAGGTGGGCGTCACGTCGCAGCAGGCCATCGAAGAGGCCATGCGCGACGCCGACACGGCCGGCAAGGTGTTCAACGCCAAGGTGGTGCTGACCATCGACGGCGTCGATCTTGAGCACGTGGTGACCGGCAAGATCAAGGGCCGGGAATGAGCGTCACCCGCGACGACGTCCTTGCGGCGCTGAAGGACATCAAGGATCCGGCCTCGGGCCAGGACATCGTGTCCGCGGGCGTGGTGCGCGCGCTGAATGTCGACGGCGACGCGGTGCGCTTCGTGCTGGAAATCGCGCCCTCGGCCGCGCAGGCCTACGAGCCGGTGCGCGCCGATGCGGAGGCCCGCGTGAAGGCGCTGGGTGTCGGCACCGTGTCGGTGGTGCTGACGGCCCATTCCAAGCCCTCGGCCCCGCCGGACCTGAAAGGCGCGCGCAAGGCCGCCCCCGCGGGCCCCGAGCCGGTGCCGGGCGTCGACCGCCTGGTCGCCATCGCGTCCGGCAAGGGCGGCGTGGGCAAGTCCACCGTCAGCGCCAACCTGGCCTGCGCGCTGGCCGCCGAGGGCCGCCGCGTGGGGCTGCTGGACGCCGATGTCTACGGGCCGTCGCAGCCGCGGATGCTGGGCGTGTCGGGTCGCCCCGCCAGCCCCGACGGCAAGACCATCCTGCCCATGCGCAATTACGGCGTCACGATGATGTCGATCGGGCTGATGACCAACGAGGGCCAGGCCGTGGTCTGGCGCGGACCCATGCTCATGGGCGCGTTGCAGCAGATGCTGATGCAGGTGCAGTGGGGGGCACTCGACATTTTGCTGGTGGATCTGCCGCCCGGCACCGGCGACGTGCAGATGACGCTCGCGCAGAAGGCGCGGCTGGACGGTGCCATCGTGGTCAGCACGCCGCAGGACGTGGCCCTTCTGGACGCGCGCAAGGGCATCGATATGTTCAACCAGCTGAAGACGCCGATCTACGGCCTGATCGAGAACATGAGCACCCACATCTGCACCAATTGCGGCCACGAGGAACACATCTTCGGCCATGGCGGCGTCGCGGCCGAGGCGGAAAAGCTGGGCGTGCCGCTTCTGGCCGAGATCCCGCTGCACCTGGACATCCGCAAGGCCGCCGATGGCGGCGCGCCCATCGTGGTGTCGCAGCCCGACAGCCCCCAGGCCCGGGTGTTCCGCGACCTCGCGAAACGGCTGATCGCTGACGGCATCGCATGAGCCTGTCGTTACCGCCGCTATTCACCTCCGTGGCGGCGGACGGCCCGCCGCGCGAGCACGCCGTCGCCCTGGCGCGCGCGGGCTGCGACGGGGGCACGGTGGTGCATGGCAGCGCCGCGGGCACGCTCGAGGCGGCGATCGTTTTCGCGCCCGAGACCCCGCTGGCCCACGCCGCCCAGATCCTGCCGGTCTGCGCCGTGGGCTTCCAGAACGCGCTGGGCGCGCTGGCACCGCCCGAGGTCGCTGTGCACCTGGGCTGGGACGGCGCGATCCGCGTCAATGGCGGGCTTTGCGGCGCGCTGGGACTGGTGGCGCCCGCCGCCGATCCGGCCGCCATTCCAGACTGGCTGATCGTCACCCTGTCGCTGGACATGCTGCCCGCCAGCGACGATCCGGGCAGCGATCCGGACCGCACCGCGCTTTACGCCGAGGGCTGCGGCGACATGGACCCCGACGCGCTGGTCGAGGCTTGGGTGCGGCACACGCTGGTCTGGCTCAACCGCTGGTCCGACGGCGACCTGCGCGCGCTGCACGCCGAATGGCGCGGCCTGGCGCACGGGCTGAACACCGAGATCACCCAAGGCCATGAGGCCGGCACCTTCCTGGGCGTGGACGAGGATTTCGCCATGCTGCTGAAGACCGGCGCCGCCACGCGCGCCATCCCGCTCGCCACCCTGGTGGACGTCGCGGATTAGGGCGCGTCCCCCGTCTTCATCTTTCCATAAATACCTGAGCGTCCGCTCTCAGTGATCCTTGCGGTCGGTATAATAGTCCGCCGTGGTCCGCACGCGGGGCCGCTCGCCTGCCGCGAAGGGGTTGTCCTTCGAGTGATACTGCGCGTCGATCCGGCAGGTGTCGCACATCTGGATCATCCGCGCGGCTTCGGGCTTGGCGAACATGGAATGCTTGCCCGCCAGCTTCTCGGTGATCTTTTCGATGGTGGATTTCACGCCGAATAGTGCTCCACATTCGACGCAGGCGAAGGGCTCTTCCTCGTTCAGTACGACCTGGGTCAGCGCGGTGTCGGTCAGGTTCAGGCGCGGCTCCAGCGTTATGGCGTCCTCGGGGCAGATATTGGCGCAGAGCCCGCATTGCAGGCAGGCGTCTTCCTGGAACAAAAGCTGCGGCAGGTCCGGGTTGTCGCCGAGCGCGCCCGACGGGCACAGCGACACGCAGCTCAGGCACAGCGTGCAGGCATCGGTGTCGACCAGGACCGCGCCGTAGGGCGCGGCGTCGGGCAGGGGGATCGTGTCGGCGTCGGTCAGGGTCTTGGCGGCCAGGCGGGTGATCTGGCGGCGGGTGCCCAGCGGCAGGGCGGGGGCGTGGGTCACGCCGGGCGCCGCGCCAAGGGCACCCCGCAGGGCGTCGGGGTCGGTCACGTCCAGCAGCTTCAGCGCGTCCGGCCCGGCGATGGCGCAGGCCAGCGCGGCCTCGTGCTCGGCCGTGGGGCGCTCGGTCCGGGGGGCGAGCAGCAGCGACACGTCGGCGAAGCCCGCGGCCAGCGCGCCCAGCGCCTCGGCATGGCCGAAGGCGTTGAGCGCGGGCATCTCGAACGGGATCACGTCGGCGGGCAGGCCGGTCCCGTGGCGGGCCAGAAGCGCGATCATCTCGGCCCCGAAATCGGCGTCCACGACCAGAAGGCGGGGGGCCGCGCCGCCCGCGTCGCGATAGGTCTGGGCCAGCGTGGCCAGGCGGCGGAACACGCTGTCCACCGGCGGCGCGTCGTAGCTGACGGCCCCCGACGGGCACAGCGACGAGCACGCGCCGCAGCCCGCGCAGATCGCCGGGTCGATGGTGACGTGATCGCCCGATGGCACGATCGCGCCCGTGGGGCAGGCGTCGAGGCAGCGGGTGCAGCCGGTCTGCTCGGCGCGCGAATGGGCGCAGAGCGCGGGCTCGACCCGGACGTAAAGCGGCTGCTCGAAGGTGCCGACCATCTGCGCCGCGTCGAAGACCACGCGCGACACCGCGTCGGGGCGGCCGGGATCGGCGCGCAGGTAGCCTTCGCGCTTCTCGTGGGCCGGGAACAGCGGCGCGCTGCCGGACAGATCGACGATCAGATCGCAATCGGACCGCGCCCCGTCGCGCGGATCGGACATGGATAGCGCGCCGCGGCCGCCCGCCACCACCTGGCGCAACCCGTCGAGCGTCACGCGGAACTGCCCCAGCGCCCCCTGCGCGCCGCGCACCGTGCCGTGGATCACGTCGAAGGCGCGGGTTTCGGGCGGGTCGGCCGCGTCGGTCAGCAGGCAGGTCACGGCCAGGGTGCCCGACAGCCGCTCGGCCGCGGGCAGGGCCACGTCGGCCGAGCCGATCAGCAGGCAGGTGCCTTCGCTGACCACGTCCATGACGCGCGGCGCGGGCAGGGGCAGCAGGGCTTCGGCCATCAGCGCGGCCTGTTTGGGGCCCGCATCCGTGGCCTGGTCGCTCCAGCCCGCGCGGTCGCGGATGTCGATGCAGGCAGGCTCGGGGGTGCCCAGTTGCTCGGCCAGCGCGTGGAACGTCGCGCGCTCTTGCGCGCAGGCCACGATGACGTCGCCCGCCTGCATGGCGGCGCCTGCCGCCCCGATTTCTTCGCCGCAGAGGAACCGGTGCACTTTCGAGCAGGGCAGCCCGGTCGCCGCTTCGATTCGGTCGCGATCGACGCTCTGGGAGCCCAGGCAATCGCAGAGCAGGATGGTTTTCGTCATGGCGGCTTTCCCCGAATTTCGGCACGCCACGCTAGGGGCAAAGCGCGCGGACGGCAATCGCAAGGCACGCAACCGTGAATTACGACCAAGGTCGTAGCTGGACATCCGGTCCGATTAGGTGACAATGGCTTACGTATACCGTCGTGCCCCGCCAAGGCCGGTCGGACCGCACGCTGGATGGAGGAGTGGTGCAAAACACCAAGCGAACATTTTCGCTGCCCGTGGGCGTCGTCGTCAGGCGGCTGCCCGGCGTGACCCGTTGGGCACGCTGGTCGTGGAAGGCCGTCGCCGTCCTGCCGGGCGCGGGTCAGGCCGACTGGAAGGTTTTGCGCGAGGAAGGCGACGCGGTGGAATACCACGCCGCCACCCATGTCATGTCGCTGCACGCGGGCGAGACGGAAGCCTATATCCACAACCTGACCGCGCAGGAGCCGTCGATCTACGTCATCATGCGCCACCGCGCGGGCTGCCCGCCGCTGGAAGTGGTGCTGGTGACCGCCAGCCCCTACGAGGCGCAGGATTACACCGATAACGGCGAAGACCTGGTCGAGCGCGTGCCGATGCCCGAAAGCCTGCGCGGCGTGATCGCGGATTTCATCGACCGTCACCACGTGGAAGAGCCCTTCGTCAAGCGCCGCCGCGACAAGGCGCGCGTGGATAGGGTCGAGGACGGGCGCGGCGATCCGCGAATCGCCCAGACCACCGATGTCTATCGCGCGCCCCGCCGCCGCGACGAGGGCGACCCGACGCTGGAGGCCGCCGAATGAAGTCGGAACGCGATTTCTGGTCCCGCCGCCGCGCGAAGGTCGAAGCCGAAGACGAGGCCGCGCGCGCGCAGTCCGAAGAGCGTGATGCGGCCCAGGCACAGGCCGCGCTGGCCGAGCGCCCCGAGGACGAGGTGCTGTCCGAGCTGGGCCTGCCCGCGCCCGAAACCGTGTGCTCGGGCGAAGAGGTCCGGGCCTTCATGGCCAAGTCCGTGCCGGAATACCTGCGCCGCCGGGCGCTGCGCAGCCTGTGGCGGTCGAACCCGGTGCTGGCCTGCCTGGACGGGCTGAACGATTACGACGGCGATTTCACCAACGCCGCCACGGATGCGCCGGGGGTGAAGACGGCCTACCAGGTGGGCAAGGGATTGAAGGCGCATCTGGACTATTTGGCCGACGCCGAGGAGCGCGCCGAGGACACATCGGATGTGGTCGAGGACGCGGCTGAGGACGAAACGGACGAGGCGCCGGTGACGGTCGCCGACGCGGCTGTGGTTGATGAGACGGCTGGCACGCCTGAGGCGCCTGTCGCGGACGCGCCCGACGCCGCCCGCCCGCGCCGCATGGCCTTCCGCTTCGAGACGGGGGCGGCGTGATGGGCCAGGCGCTTCACGATATCGCCACCGAAGACCGCCTGCGGGCCGATCTTTACAACTACCTGGGGCTGATGCTGGCCGCGCCCCCCAACGAGATGCTGCTGGCGCAGACCGCCGGG
Source organism: Palleronia pontilimi (assembly GCF_016412875.1). Classification (GTDB taxonomy): domain Bacteria; phylum Pseudomonadota; class Alphaproteobacteria; order Rhodobacterales; family Rhodobacteraceae; genus Palleronia; species Palleronia pontilimi. The sequence goes on from NZ_JAEKPD010000018.1 coordinate 62,565, forward strand.
CTGTCGGGCGACGACCAGACCGATCTGGGCCGCGCCATCGCGGGGCTGGCGCGCGTGGCCAAGGCCAGCAAGCCCAAGGCCGTGGTGTCCGAGTTCAACGCGCTTTTCATCGGGCTGGGGCGCGGCGAATTGCTGCCCTATGCCAGCTATTACCTGACCGGGTTCCTGAACGAAAAGCCGCTGGCCAGCTTGCGCGCCGACATGGCCGCGCGCTCGATCGCGCGGGCGCCCAACGTGTTCGAGCCCGAGGACAACATCGCGTCGCTGATGGAGATGATGGCGGGCCAGATCATGGGCCGGTTCGGACGTCCCGCCCCGGTCGAGGTCCAGAAGCAGTTTTTCAACAAGCATATCGGCCCCTGGGCCGTGCATTTCTACGCGGATCTGGAAGCCGCCAGGAAATCGGTGCTCTATGCATCGCTGGGCACGGTCGGGCGGGTCTTCATGGAAATCGAACGCGAAGCGTTTCGGATGGCAGCGGGCGATGGTTCCGCACAGAAAGAAGGAGCGATCCAATGAGCGATACACCTGAGAAGGGCACCAGCCGTCGCGGGTTTCTGAGACTGGCGGGCACCGCGCCCGTCGCCGCCGTGGCCGTGGCCGCGGGCACGGATACCGCCGCCGCTCAGCCCGTGGATCTGTCCTCGGACAAGATGCAGGACACCGCGCATACCCGCGCCTATCTGGACAGCGCCCGCTTCTGAGCGCGGCAAACGAATTTTCGGGGAGGAGTTCCTAATGCTTCGCAAAAAGACAAACGGCGTATCGCGCACCGCCCGGCCGGGTGGCATCCTGGCGCAAGCGTCCGAGACCCGCGTGGATCGCCGCGGCTTCCTGCGCGGATCGGGCCTGGCCATCGGTGGGCTGGCCGCCATCGCCGCCACCGGCGGCACGGTCACGCAAGCCACCGCGCAGACCGCGGCCAACACCGCCGTCCAGACCGTGAAGTCGGTCTGCACCCATTGCTCGGTCGGCTGTACGGTGATCGCCGAGACGCAGAACGGTGTCTGGACGGGCCAGGAGCCCGGCTGGGACAGCCCCTTCAACCTGGGCGCCCACTGCGCCAAGGGCGCCGCGGTCCGCGAGCACGCCCACGGCGAGCGTCGCCTGAAGTATCCGATGAAGAAGGTCGGCGGCGAATGGCAGCGCATTTCCTGGGAAGAGGCGATCAACGAGATCGGCGACCAGATGCTGTCGATCCGCGAAGAATCGGGCCCGGACTCGGTCTATTGGCTGGGAAGTGCGAAGCACAATAACGAGCAGGCGTACCTGTTCCGCAAGTTCGCCGCCTACTGGGGAACCAACAACGTCGACCACCAGGCGCGGATCTGCCACTCGACCACCGTTGCGGGCGTTGCGAACACGTGGGGCTACGGCGCCATGACCAACAGCTACAACGACATCCACAACTCGAAGGCCATCTTCATCATCGGCGGCAACCCCGCCGAGGCGCACCCGGTGTCGCTGCTGCACGTGCTGAAGGCCAAGGAGCAGAACAACGCGCCGCTGATCGTGTGCGATCCGCGCTTCACCCGCACCGCCGCCCACGCGGACGAGTTCGTGCGGATGCGGCCCGGCAGCGACGTCGCGCTGGTCTGGGGGATCCTCTACCACATCTTCGAGAACGGCTGGGAGGACAAGGAATTCATCCGCACCCGCGTCTGGGGGATGGACCAGATCCGCACCGAGGTCGCCAACTGGGACCCCGAAACGGTCGAGAACGTCACCGGCGTGCCCGGCAGCCAGCTGAAGCGCGTGGCGCGCACGCTGGCCAACAACCGCCCCGGCACCGTGATCTGGTGCATGGGCGGCACCCAGCACACCAACGGCAACAACAATACCCGCGCCTACTGCATCCTGCAGCTGGCCCTTGGCAACATGGGCACCGCGGGTGGCGGCACCAACATCTTCCGCGGCCACGACAACGTGCAGGGCGCCACGGATCTGGGCGTGCTGGCCGATACGCTGCCGGGCTATTACGGCCTGTCGGACGGCGCCTGGGGCCACTGGGCCCGCGTCTGGGACGAGGACCTGGACTGGCTGAAGTCGCGCTTCTCGGAAGCGACCTACAACGACCAGCCCATGCGCAACCTGAACGGCATTCCGGTGTCGCGCTGGATCGACGGCGTGCTGGAAGACCCCGAGAACCTGGACCAGCCCGCGAACACGCGCGCCATGGTCCTGTGGGGCCACGCGCCCAACTCGCAGACGCGCATGACCGAGATGAAGACGGCGATGGAAAAGCTCGACCTGCTGGTCGTGGTGGACCCGTATCCGACGGTTTCGGCGATCCTGCATGACCGCACGGACGGCGTGTACCTGCTGCCCGCGTCCACGCAGTTCGAGACCTACGGGTCGGTCACCGCGTCGAACCGGTCGCTGCAATGGCGCGAGAAAGTCGTCGAGCCGCTGTTCGAATCGCTGCCCGACCACACCATCATAAAGAAGTTCGCCGACAAGTTCGGCTTCTCGGACCGCCTGTTCCGCAACATCGAGGTCAACGGCGACGAGCCGCTGATCGAGGATCTGACGCGCGAGTTCAACAAGGGCATGTGGACCATCGGCTATACCGGGCAAAGCCCCGAGCGGATGCGGATGCACATGCAGAACCAGCACACCTTCGACCGCACCACGTTGCGCGCCAAGGGTGGACCGGCCGACGGTGACTTCTACGGCATGCCGTGGCCTGCCTGGGGAACGCCCGAGATGAACCACCCCGGCACCGCGAACCTGTATGATATGTCGATGCCGGTGGCCGAGGGCGGCCTGACCTTCCGCGCGCGCTTCGGCGTCGAGCGGGACGGCGACAACCTGCTGGCCGAAGGCGTGGCGAGCGCCGGGTCGGAAATCCAGGACGGCTACCCCGAGTTCACCATGCAGATGCTGCGGGACCTGGGCTGGGACGGCGACCTGACCGACGACGAGATGGCGCAGATCGAGTATGTCGCGGGCTTCCGTGACCGTGTCGATGGCGTGGTGGGCGAGACGACGTTCACCGGCGAAATCCCGTCGGACTACCTGGAGAAGACGGGATCGGTGAACTGGAAGACCGACCTGTCGGGCGGCATCCAGCGCGTCGCGATCAAGCATGGCTGCGCCCCCTTCGGCAACGCCAAGGCCCGCGCCGTGGTCTGGACCTTCCCCGACCCCGTGCCGATCCACCGCGAGCCGCTTTACACCAACCGCCGCGACCTGGTGGAAAACTATCCCACCTACGAGGACAAGAAGTTCTGGCGCGTGCCGACCATGTACAAGTCCATCCAGGAAAACGATTTCAGCCAGGATTACCCGATCATCCTGACCTCGGGTCGCCTGGTGGAATACGAGGGCGGCGGCGACGAGACCCGGTCGAACCCGTGGCTGGCTGAGCTGCAGCAGGACATGTTCATCGAGATCAACCCCCGCGACGCCAACAACCTGTCGGTCCGCGATGGCACCCAGGTCTGGGTGGAAGGTCCCGAAGGCGGCAAGGTCAAGGTCATGGCGATGGTCACCGAACGGGTGGGCGAGGGCGTGGCCTTCATGCCCTTCCACTTCGGCGGCTACTTCCAGGGCGAGGACTGGCGGAGCAAGTATCCCGAGGGCGCCGACCCGATCGTGCTTGGCGAGTCCTGCAACACTGCCCAAACCTATGGCTATGACAGCGTGACCCAGATGCAGGAGACGAAGGCGACTCTCTGCAAGATCTGGGCGGCGTAAGGAGAAGATAAGATGGCAAGAGCCAAGTTCCTCGTCGATGCCGAGCGCTGCATCGAATGCAATGCCTGCGTGACCGCGTGCAAGAACGAGCACGAGGTCCCGTGGGGGATCAATCGCCGCAAGGTGGTCACCATCCAGGACGGACAGCCCGGCGAGCGGTCGATTTCCGTGGCCTGCATGCACTGCTCGGACGCGCCGTGCATGGCGGTCTGCCCGGTGGACTGCTTCTACCAGAACGAAGAAGGGGTGGTCCTGCACTCGAAGGATTTGTGCATCGGCTGCGGCTACTGCTTCTACGCCTGCCCGTTCGGCGCGCCGCAATACCCGCAAGCGGGCAATTTCGGCAGCCGCGGCAAGATGGACAAGTGCACCTTCTGCGCCGGTGGCCCGGAGGAAAACAACTCCAGCGCCGAGTTCCAGAAATACGGCCGCAACCGGATCGCCGAGGGCAAGCTGCCCATCTGCGCCGAGATGTGCGCCACCAAGGCCCTGCTGGCCGGTGACGGCGACACGGTCGCCAACATCTACCGCGAGCGCGTCGTCGCGCGCGGCTTCGGCTCGGGCGCCTGGGGCTGGGGCACGGCCTACGACCAGAAAGGCGGCTGACCCCGCCCGGCCCATGGCCCAAGACAGCACGGCTCCGCGCGCAAGTGCGGGGCCGTTCCTTTCCCGTCCCCCCGAGGGGCGGAACACATACCGCATACCCCGCGCGACAGATCCCCAAGGAGCCGCCCCATGCACCTGCTTCGTTCCGTTCTCATGCTGCTTTGCCTTGCGTCGCTGCCCGCCACGGCACAGGACGCGTCGGTCGACCAGGTGCTGAAGGACCTGGACCAGCCCTATACCACCGGGTCGGGGTCATCGTCGGTCCGGCCCCCGTCGCCCGAGCGTGACATCCTGCCGACCACCGACACGCCCGAACTGCCCGGCGAGGTCAGCATGGAGACGCCGCTGCGCGACGATTCCCTAGGCTTTGGCACGCAGGGCGGCTCGTCCGTGCGGCCGCCGGACTCCGCGGTGCCCGAGATCGCGCCGCCATCGGTGCAGGCGCGGCCCGCCACCGGGGGCGCGCAAACGCTGCAGGACATCCTGGCCCGCCAGCGCGGCGAGATCGTCGACGACAGCTTCCGCAGCAACGCCGAGGCCGTGGGCATGGGCCCCACCGACGACGGTGCGGGATCGGGCGCGCTCGAGGCGCTGGGCGGCGCGTCGGACCCCGAGCTGTGGCGCGCCATGCGCTACGACACGGCGGACCTGACCGTCACGGCGCGCGGCCCGGCCGCGGACGTGCTGATCCAGGACGGTGGCATGGCGTGGCTGCAGTTTCGCGAAGGGCCTTTGCCCAAGTGGGGCGGCATCGCGATGCTGGGTATGGCCGGGCTGCTGGCCGTCTTCTACCTGCTGGCGGGCCGGGTCCGCATCGAGGGCGGCAAGGACGGCCGCACGCTGACCCGCTTCATCAGTGTCGAGCGCTTCGCGCATTGGCTGCTGTCGGGGTCGTTCATAATCCTCGGCCTGACGGGCCTGCTGTCGCTGTTCGGGCGCAAGGTGTTCATCCCGGCCTTCGGGCACGAGGCATATGCGTCTGTCGCCGCGGTCACCGCATGGCTGCATGACAACGTGTCCTGGGCCTTCATGCTGGCGCTGGTCATGATCTTCGTGCTGTGGGTCTGGGACAACCTGCCCGACCGCACCGACCTGACCTGGATCGCGCAGGGCGGCGGGCTGATCGGCAAGGGCCACCCGCCGGCCAAGAAGTTCAACTTCGGTCAGAAGATCATCTTCTGGTCGGTGATCGTGCTGGGCACGTCGATCTCGGTGTCGGGGCTGGCGCTGCTGTTCCCGTTCGAGCTGCAGCTGTTCGCGCCCACCTTCGAGAAGCTGAACGCCATCGGCCTGCCGCAGCTTTTGGGCTTCGGACCGCTGGATACCAACCTGGCCCCGCACGAGGAAATGCAGCTGTCGCAGCTGTGGCACGCCATCGTCGCCTTCGTGCTGATGACGATCATCATCGCCCATATCTATATCGGCTCGCTCGGGATGGAGGGCGCGTTCGACGCCATGGGATCGGGCCAGGTGGACGAGAACTGGGCCGAGCAGCACCACTCGATCTGGGCCGAGGAAAAGAAGGCCGAGGAACGCGGGGCGGGCGGCGCGCAAGCCACCCCGGCCGAGTGATCGGGGCATGTGGCGCGGCCTGATCGCTGCAGCCTTGCTGGCGGGTTCGGCCGACGCCGATCCGCTGGTGCTGTCGGGCCATGGCGGCCCGATCATGGACGTGAGCGTCGCGCCGGACGGGCAGGTGGCGACCGCCAGCTTCGACAACGCGGTGGGGCTGTGGGACGGCACCACGCCCACCTGGCTGGACGGGCACGAGGCGGCGGTGAACGCGGTGCTGGTCGAGGGCGACCTGGTCGCGTCGGCGGGCGACGATTTCGACGTGATCCTGTGGCGCGACGGTGCGCCCACCCGGCTGGAAGGCCACGGTGGCAAGGTCACGGCGCTGGCCCTGTCGCCCGATGGCGCGACTTTGGCCTCGGCGTCTTGGGACGGGACCATCGGGCTGTGGCCGCTGGCGGGCGGTGCGCCGCGTTTCCTGAAAGGCCACCGGGCGGGCGTGAACGACGTGCTGTTCGGAGCGGACGGCGCGCTCTATTCCGCCAGCGCCGACGGCACGATCCGCGCCTGGGACATCGCCAACGGGGAGGAATTGCGCCAGGTCGCCAACCACGGCTTCGGCGTCAACCGGCTGGCGCAGGGGCCGGGCTGGCTGGCTTACGGCGCGGTGGATGGCGGCACGCGCCTGATCTCGCCGCTGACGGGCGAGGGGCTGGCCGATTTCACCGCCGACCGCCGCCCGATCCTGGCGCTGGACTACGCGCCCGCCACCGGGCTTCTGGCGGTGGGCGACGGCGAGGGGTTCGTCATGGTGATCGACACCGCCACCCGGTCCGTGCCGCACGACTTCCAGGCCGCGGGCCGCGGGCCGATCTGGGCGCTGGCCTTTTCGCCGGACGGGCAGACGATCTACGCGGGCGGGCTCGACCCCGATCTGCATGGCTGGACGCTGGACCAGCTGGCGACGGCCACCACCCCGCAGGCGACCGAGGCCAGCTACCTGACCGATCCGGCGCTGATGGACAACGGCGAGCGGCAGTTCATGCGCAAATGCTCGATCTGCCACACGCTGACCCCCGACACCGCGCGCCGCGCGGGCCCCACGCTGCACGGGGTGTTCGGGCGGCGCGCGGGCACGGTCGACGGCTACGGCTATTCCGACCGGCTGGACGGCTCGGACATCGTGTGGAATGAGACCACCATCGACGCCCTGTTCGACCAGGGTCCGGATCACTATATTCCGGGATCGAAAATGCCCATGCAGGTGATCGCCGCCCCGCAGGACCGCGCCGATCTGATCGCGTTCCTCAAGACGGCGACCACGACAGGAGACACCGAATGAAAGCCTTTCTTCTAGCCCTTGTCGCCATCGCCGTGGTGTCGTTCGGGGCGAATTTCGTGCTGACGGACGTCATCGGCTTCTCGAGCGCCCAAAGGACGGCCAGCGACAGCGTCCGCCTGCCCCAGGACTAGCCCGGGTCGGGCACGTTCCAGCCGCGCTGCACCGCGGGGCGGGCCTTGAACCGCTCGAGGTAGTCGTTCACGCGCGGGAAGTCCGACCAGCCGACGAGGTCCTTCGCCTCGTAGAAGTTCAGCGCGTCGAGCCAGGGGGCTATGGCGATATCGGCGATGGAATACTGGTCGGCCGCCCATTCGTAGCCGTCGAGCTTGCCTTCCAGCACCGACAGCAGGCGGCGCGCTTCGTCGATATAGCGCTGGCGGGGGCGGGGATCTTCGATGTCCTTGCCGCCCAGCTTCACGAAGAAGCCCAGTTGTCCCAGCATCGGCCCCAGCCCCGCCATCTGCCATTGCAGCCAGGTGATGATCTCCCACCGCTTGGTGTCCGATCCGCCCAGCTGGCCGGACTTTTCGGCCAGGTACATCAGGATCGCGCCCGATTCCCACAAGCCCAGCGGCTGGCCGTTGGGTCCATCGGGATCGATGATCGCGGGGATCTTGTTGTTGGGGTTCAGCGACAGGAATTCGGGCGATTTCACGTCCGCGTCGTCCAGCGTGACCAGGTGCGGCTCGTAGGGCAGGCCGATCTCTTCGAGCATGATGGCGATCTTCTTGCCGTTCGGCGTGGGGTAGGAATAGAGCTGCAGCCTTTCGGGATGCTGCGGCGGCCATTTCTCGGTGATCTTGAAGTCGTGCAGGGTGCTCATGGGGTGTCCTTTTCCGTGTTCACGCAGCTACCTAGGACGCGCGGCGATGCCCGAAAGGCCACGCCGGTGCAGGGCCGGTGTGGGCAGATGAACAATCGGGCGCGGGTGCTGGCGAAAACCCGCGGCGGGCGTGTGAAAAGACTTGCCATATTGCGGCGTTGACCAATTGTGGGTCCGCATCGGCGCGAACGCCGATCTTTTATCGAGAGGGGACAGACACGTGATTAGCGAATTTAAGGATTTCATCGCCAAGGGAAATGTCATGGACATGGCCGTGGGCATCATCATCGGCGCCGCCTTCACGGCCATCGTCAGCAGCCTGGTGGCCGATCTGATCAACCCGTTCATCGGGCTTTTCACCGGCGGCATCGACTTTTCCAATATGTTCGTCGTGCTGGGCGAGGGCGATTACGCGTCGCTGACCGCCGCGCAAGAAGCCGGGGCGGCGGTCTTCGCCTATGGCAGCTTCATCAACGCGGTGATCAATTTCCTGATCGTGGCCTTCGTGGTGTTCATGCTGGTCAAGATGGTCAACCGCATCAAGTCGGCGGCGACCGCCCCCGACGAGGTCGCGCCCGAGGTCGAAACCGGGCCTTCGGAGCTGGACGTGCTGCTCGAGATCCGCGACGCGCTGGCCAAGCAGGGCTAGGGCGCGGTCAGCCCGCGTGGGCTTCGCGGCGCAGGGCGTCCATCGCCTTGCCCAGAAGCGCGCGGGTGGCGTCGTCCTTCAGGGTGCCGTGATCGTCGAAGGCTTGGCGGGACGCGGCCAGAAGCACCTCGGGTCCGCCCGAGATGCGCGGCCGGAAGGGCACCATCGCCAGCCGCGTCGCGTAGGCGCCGCGCGCGCCGCCCGAGCGCCCGGCCGCCGCCGCCATCAGCGCCACGGGCTTGTCGGCCCAGGGGTTGCCGTCGACCCGGCTGATCCAGTCCAGCGCGTTCTTCAGGATGCCCGAGATCGAGCCGTTGTATTCGGGCCCCGAGATCACAACCGCCTCGGCGTCGTCGATCTGCTGCGCCAGCGTGTGGACCGCGTCGGGGATGCCGTCGTTCGTTTCCAGGTCGCCGTCGTAGAGCGGGAAGCGCAGGTCGGCTTCGGTGACGGGACCGCCGTAAAGCCGCGCGGCCTCGGCCAGCAACTTGCGGTTGGTCGAGGCCTCGCGCAAGGCGCCTGAGATCGTGAGCAGCATGATCGGTCCCCAATTCGGTGATGTGACCGGTCAGATAAGGCGCGGACGCCCGGGTTCCACAGGGGGGCAGAAGCGGCGGTTAACGCTTGGTCATCTTTTCTTCACAATAAAGTCGCTTAATTTTAATCCTCGCGGACTTATCTTGGACGTATGACCGCCCCGCGCATCCACAAAGAGACCTATCTGCCCGAGGCCCACACCGATGCGATCGTGCATTACGTGGGCCTGTCGATGGCGGCGATGGCCGTTCCCACGCTGATCGTTCTGGCCGTCCTGCGCCACGACCACTGGGTCGAGGTGAGCGCGGTCGCGGTCTATGGCGCGACCCTGGTCGCGATGCTCAGCGCGTCGGCCATCTACAACATCACCGGCCAGCATCGCTGGACCAAGGTGCTGAAACGGCTGGATCACTCGGCGATCTACCTGAAGATCGCGGGCAGCTTCACGCCGCTGGTGGCGCTGACGGGCGGCGCGGGCCTGCCGTTCCTTGCCGGGTTGTGGGGGGCCGCGCTGGGCGGCACGTCCCTGAAGATGCTGGCCCCCGACAGGCTGCGCTGGCTGGGCCTGTCGCTGTATCTGGGAATGGGGTGGATCGGCGTCTGGGCCGGAGCCGGCGTGTTCAGCCAGCTCAGCCCCAGCGCCATGGCGCTGATCGCCGTCGGCGGGTCGCTTTACACCATAGGCGTCATCTTCTTCCTGTGGGAAGCGTTGCCCTATCATACCACCATCTGGCACGGCTTCGTGCTGGTCGCGAGCGGCCTGATCTACGCGGCGATCCTGGTGGAAGTGCTGCGCGAGATCGAACCGGCCGTGATCGCCGCGACCGTCGCGCCGCAGCTGTTCTAGAACTCCACGCCGATCTGCGCCTTGATGCCGGACCGGAACGGGTGCTTCACCAGCTCCATCTCGGTCACGAGATCCGCCGTCTCGATCAGGTCGGGATGCGCGTTGCGCCCGGTCAGCACCACGTGGGTCATGGGCGGCTTGTGGTCGCGCAGGAAGGCGATCACCTCGGCCACGTCCACATAATCGTAGCGCAGGGCGATGTTGATCTCGTCCAGCAGCACCATCTTGTTGCTCTCGTCCGCGATCAGCTCCTTGGCCTTGGCCCAGGCGGCCTGGGCCATTTCGGTGTCGCGGGACTTGTCCTGGGTTTCCCAGGTGAAGCCCTCGCCCATGGTGTGAAAGGCGCAGGTGTCGGAGAACTTCGCCAGGATCAGGTCGCGCTCGCCCGTGGACATGCCGCCCTTGATGAACTGCACCACGGCGCATTTTATGTCGTGGGCGATGCAGCGGAAGATCATCCCGAACGCGGCCGAGCTCTTGCCCTTGCCCTTGCCGGTATGGACGATGATCAGCCCCTTCTGGTCGGTCTTGGTGGCCATGATCTTGTCGCGCGCGGCCTTCTTCTTGGCCATCTTCTGGGCGTGGCGGTCGGGGTCGTTGGTCATCGGGCGCTCCTTGCCGGGTTGGCGGTCAGAGTGTCGCGCCGGGCGGCGGGGTGCAAGCCGTTCATCCTTCGTTAACCAATCGACGGGCAGGGTGCGGGCCATGCGGTGGATCATCCTTCTTGCGCTGCTCGCGGCCTGCGACAGCCCCAGCCTGCGGTTCCGGGACGCGCCCGCGACGCGGGTGTCGGTGGACGGGTCGGTCTTTTCGGTCCGGGTGAAGGGCGAGCGGGCGGAATCCCTCCGCCTGAGCCGCGAGCGGCGCCCGCGCGTGGGCGCCACGCTGGCGCGGGCCGAGGCGGCGATCGGCCAGGCCTCGGGCTGCCAGGTCAAGCGCATCGACGGCGACCAGGCGATCCAGCGCGCGACGCTGGATTGCGCGGGCCAGCCGGGCGAGCCGCCGCCGCTGGCCGATATCGTGGTGATCGCGGTCGAGCGCTAGGGTTACAGGAACAGCCGCACGACGACGGGGGCCAGCACCGCCGTCAGCACCGCGTTCAGGCCCATGCCGATGCCCGAGAACGTGCCCGCCGTCTCGTTGACCTGGAAGGCGCGCGCGGTGCCGATCCCGTGCGCCGCCACCCCCACTGCGAAGCCGCGGGCGCGGAAGTCGGTGAAGCCCAGCGCGTCCAGCATCGGGGTGACGATGATGGCGCCGATGATCCCGGTCAGGATCACCAGCACCGCCGTCAGGTTGGGCAGGCCGCCAAGCTGCTCGGTGATGCCGATCGCCACCGGCGCGGTGGCCGATTTCGGCGCCAGCGACACCAGCACGTCCTGCGGCAGTCCCAGCGCCCAGCCCAGCGCCAGCGCCGACAGCATCGCGACCAGCGATCCGGCCAGCAGCGCCACGCTCATCGGCACCAGAACGCGCACGACCTTCGCGCGGTTGGCCCAAAGCGGCAGGCCCAGCGCCACGGTCGCGGGGCCCAGCATGAAATGGACGAATTGCGCGCCCTCGAAATAGGTGCGGTAGGTGGTGCCGGTGAGCGTCAGGACCGCCGACAGGATCAGCACCGCGATGAGCACCGGGTTGACCAGCGGGTTGCGCTTGGAGGCGCGGAACAAAGCGTCGCCGCAGAGATACGCCACCAGCGTCGCGGTCAGCCAGACCAGCTCGCCCCGGCTGAGATAGGACCAGATGTCGGTCATGGCTCGGTCTCGGGGGCGAAGCGGCGGGCGAGCAGGGCGAAGACCCAGGCCCCCGTCACGATGGCCAGCGCGGTCGAGATCACCAGCACGGCCAGCAGCGCCAGACCGCTGTCGCGCACCGTGTCGAGATTGCCGACGATGCCGGTGCCTGCGGGCACGAACAGAAGCGAAAGATGGCCCAGCAGGGTGGAGGTCAGCGGCCGCATCGTGTCCTCGAGCTGGGGCCGGAGCCACAGCGCGCAGACCAGCAGCACCAGCCCGATCACCGGGCCGGGGACCGGCAGGCCCAGGCCGCGCGCGATCACCTCGCCCGTGAGCTGGAACAGCAGAAGGATGACGATGGGCCCGATCATGCCAGCTCATCTAGCGTGGCGCGGGCCGAGTTCGACTTCGGCTGCCACAGGCCGCGATCCATCGCCTCGGAGAGGCGCGCGGCGATTTCGCGCAAGGCCGGGGCGTTGTGGTCGGCGATGAAGTCGCGGGTGGCGTCGTCTTCGATGAAGGCCGCGTGGACCAGGTCGAAATGATGCGATTTCACGGCACCCGTGGTGGCGGCGAAGGCGAACATGTAATCTACCGTCGCCGCGATTTCGAACGCGCCCTTGTAGCCGTGGCGTTTCACCCCGTCGATCCACTTGGGGTTCACGACGCGGGAGCGGACGACGCGGCCGATCTCGTCTTCCAGCGTGCGGATCACGGGGCGTTCGGGGCGGGAATGGTCGTTGTGATAGATGGGCCGCGCGGTCCCCTGCAGCGTTTCCACCGCCGCCGCCGCGCCGCCTTCGAACTGGTAGTAATCGTCGCTGTCCAGCAGATCGTGTTCGCGGTTGTCCTGGTTCTGCACGATGGCGTCGGCCTGGGTCAGCCGCGCCGTGAAGGCGGGGCGGGCGGGCTGGCCTTCGGTGCCCGCGCCGTAGGCGTAGCTGCCCCAGGTCAGGTAGGCCTCGGCCAGGTCGGCTTTGTCGTTCCACAGCCGCTCGTCGATCATCGCCTGCAGGCCCGCGCCGTAGGCACCGGGCTTGGAGCCGAAGACCCGGGCCTGGTCTTCGCCCGCGCGGGCGCGCGCGGCGGCGGGGTTCATGTCGGCGGGCTCGTCCAGCGCCTGGATGGCGCGCGCGGCGCTGTCCACCAGCGCGATGAGCTGGGGGAAGGCGTCGCGGAAGAAGCCCGAGATCCGCAGCGTCACGTCCACGCGGGGGCGGTCGAGCGTGTCGAGCGGCAGGATGTCGAAGCCGGTGACGCGGCGGTTGGCGCTGTCCCATTTCGGCTTCACGCCCATCAGCGCCAGCGCCTGCGCGATGTCGTCGCCGCCGGTGCGCATGTTTGCGGTGCCCCAGGCGGTGATGAGCAGGGCGCGCGGCCAATCGCCCTGGTCCTGCAGGTGCTTGTCGATGAGCAGGTTCGCGGATTTCCAGCCCAGCGCCCAGGCGGTGGGGGTCGGCACCGCGCGGCTGTCCACGGAAAAGAAGTTGCGCCCGGTGGGCAGGGTGTCGAGCCGCCCGCGGGTGGGCGCGCCCGACGGGCCGGGGGCGATGGCGCGCCCGTCGAGACCGCGCAGCAGGGCCGCCATTTCCGAAGGTCCGCAGGCGCGGATGGCGGGCAGGACGTGGTCGCGGAGGCTGTCCAGCACGGCTTGGCTGGCCGGTCCGGGGGCCGTCGCTCGCGGCTGCGCCGCATCGCCCCGCCCCCCGTCCCACAGGCGCTGCGCCAGCAGTTCCAGCCGCTCGACCGTGTCGCCGTGGCTGCGCCAGGCGCCGTCGCCTTGCAGGGCCTCGGGACGGGGGCCGGTCCATGGCGCGGCCATGTCGCAATCGAGCGGGTCGAAGCCGAGGTCCAGGTCGCCCGCCAGCGCCCGGATCAGCGACGCGTCCGCGCCTTTGCCGTCGCCGCGCGGGACGCGGACCAGAGCGATGGCGAGATCGCGTTCCAGGTCGTGCGTCGGGGATTGGCCGAAGACGTGCAGCCCGTCGCGGATCTGCGCCTCTTTCAGCTCGCAGAGATAGGCGTCGAGCTTGGCGAGATCGCCGTCGGCCTCGCCCGCGAAACCCACGTCGCGGTCGAGGCCGGTGGCTTGGGCCAGCGACAGGATCTCGGCCCGTAAGTGCTTGATGCGGCGCGGATCGACGCCCGCGGCCTCGTAATACTCGTCCACCAGGGCTTCCAGGTCGCGCAGGGGGCCGTAGCTCTCGGCGCGCGTCAGCGGCGGGGTCAGGTGGTCGACGATCACCGCCTGCGCCCGGCGCTTGGCTTGCGTGCCCTCGCCGGGGTCGTTGACGATGAACGGATAGAGATGCGGCATGGGACCCAGCACCGCCTCGGGGAAGCAGTCGGCCGACAGGGCCAGCGCCTTGCCGGGCAGCCATTCCAGGTTGCCGTGCTTGCCCATGTGGACGATGGCCTGGGCGCCGTGGATGTGGGCCAGCCAGATGTAGAAGGCGAGGTAATTGTGCGGCGGGACGAGGTCGGGCGCGTGGTAGGTGTCGGTCGGGTCGATGTTGTAGCCGCGGGCGGGCTGGATGCCGACGACGGCGTGGCCGAAGCGCAAGATCGACAGGCGGAGGCCCTGCGGCGTGCAGAAGGGATCATCCTCGGGCGCGCCCCAGCGGTCCTCGATGGCCTGCCGCACGGCAAGGGGCAGGGCGTCGTAGTGGCGGCGGTAGGTGTCGAGCGGCAGCACCTCGCCGTCCGCGCGGCCGGCCCGGTCGGTCAGCCAGTTGGTGGGCCCCGCCAGGATCTGCGCCATCAGCGCGTCGCTGTCGGCGGGAATGTCGGTCACGCCGTAGCCCGCGCCCGCCAGCGCGCGCAGCGTGCCGACGGTGGCGGCGGGGGTGTCGAGGCCCACGCCATTGGCCAGCCGCCCGTCCTTGTTGGGATAGTTCGCCAGCACCAGCGCCACCTTGCGGTCCGCCACCGGGGTGGCGCGCAGCCGGGCCCAGTTGGCGGCGAGTTGCGCCACGAAGCCGATCCGGTCGCCCTGGGGGCGGTAGGTCACGATGTTGCACTGGGTGGCTTCGTCGAAGAAGGCGGTGTCCTTGAAGCTGATGGCGCGGGACAGGATGCGGCCGTCGACCTCGGGCAGGGCCACGTTCATGGCGATGTCGCGGGCGCTGAGGCCCGCCAGACCGTCGGCCCATTGTTCCTCGGTCGTGGAGGCCAGAACGCATTGGAACACGGGCGCGTCGTTGGCCCAGGGGGCGGCCAGCGGGTTGTCGGCCCCTTCGCCTGCGTGGGGCGAGCCCACGGCAAAGCTGGTGGTGTTGAGGATGACTGACGGAGGTGCGGCGCGGAAGAGATGCTCGAGCGTGGCCACCGAGACCGGGTCCTTCAGCGACGCCACGAAGACCGGCAGCGGGTTCAGGCCGGCGCGCAGCAGCGCTTTCACAAGCCGGTTGATGGGTTGCAGCCCCGCGCCCTGCACCATCGCGCGGTAGAAGACCAGCGGGACAATGGGCGCGCCGTCGGTCCATTGCGCGCGCAGGGTGTCGAGCGTGAGCGCGGATGTGCCGGGCCAGTAGAGCCCCGCGCGCAGCAGGGGCTTGGCGGCGGGCGGGCGGTCGGTGTCGTCCAGCATGGCGCGGGCGTGGGTCAGCAGGATCTTGGCGTTGTCGACGCCGCCCTCGACGAAACAGGACCAGAGCGCGTCGTAATCGGCGGCGCCGACCGTGGACAGGGCGCGCAGCTCGGCATCGGGCTTGTCGTCGCCGGGCAGCAGCACCAGCGGCACGCCCGCCCGGTGCAGCGCGTCCGAGAATTGCGCCACGCCGTATTTCCAGTAGCCCACGCCGCCCAGCAGCCGCACGATCACCATCCGGCATCTCGACGCGCAATTGGCCAGGTGCAGATCCACCGACATGGGGTGGCGCAGGTAAGTCAGGTTGGTCAGGCGCAGCGACGGGGGCGCGTCCATGTCGGCCCGCGCCATGCTGAGCGCGGCCAGGTCCGTGTCGGCGGCCGACAGGATCAGCAGATCGGCGGGGGTCTGGCCGGGATCGACCGGCTCGGTCCCGTCGTCGATGGTGCCCGGCGTGGCGGCGAGAAGGTGCATGGCGGCTCAGGTCTCCAGCTTCTTTTCCATGAAGACGCTGGCCGAGATGTCCATGCCGTGCTGCCCGTATTCGCCGAAGACGCCGCAGGTCCGGAACCCGAGCGACCGGTAGAGCGCGTGCGCGGCGTCGAGGCCGATGCCGGTCTCGAGCTTCAGGTGACGGTAGCCCGCGGCGCGCGCGTGATCCTCGGCGGCGCGCATGAGCGCCCGGGCAACGCCACGGCGCCGACCCGCTTCGGCGACGAAGAGCGATTTGATCTCGGCGTAGTCGTCCATGTCGGCCAGCGCCACGACGCCGAGCGGGTCCGACCCGTCGCGCGCCTGCCAAAGGGTCACATGGGGCGCAGCCAGGGCGTCGTGGCTCAGGAAATGGGTCTGCTCGGGATCGTAGAGCGCCCGCATCATCGCCTGGCTCGCGTCGAGAAGCCGGGCTGCGTCGGGTTGCCGCGGGTCCGTCTTTTCAATCGTCAACATGGATCGGCGGTCCACTTTCACGTTCAAAGGAGCGACCGACATGACCGACGAAACAGACAAGCGCACCGACCGTCCCGCCCATGACGACACGGCTGAGGGAAAGACCGAGCTCGACAAGCCGCCCGCGGGCGACGAGGCCATCGCGATCGACGAGCGGGGGCCGAAGAATATCCGCGGGCCCGAGGGCCACGCGAAGAAGTCCGACGACTAGGCTCACGCCGCCTGCAGCGCCGCGGTGATCGCGGCGCGGTCGAGCCCGGCCTGGCCGATGACGACGAGCCGGGTTTCGCGGGTGCTGGCGCGCTGGTCGTAGTAGCTGTCCACCCGCGGGCCGACAGCCTGGATCGTCAGGCGCATGGGTTTGCCGGTGACGGTGGCGAAGCCCTTCAGGCGCAGGATGTCGTGGGCTTCGATCGTGGCCGCGATTTTTCGCGAAAAATCGGCCGGGTCGGAGATTTCGCCGCGGGTGACGGTGAAGCTTTCGAAATCGTCGTGGTCGTGGTGGTGAGGGTGATCGTCCGCGTGGTCGTGGTCCTCGTCGTCGTGATGGTGGTGGTGATGCGCCTCGCGCGCGTCGAGCGACGTCTCGGCCGCGGCGTTCTGGCCCAGCAGCACGGCGGCGGGCAGGACGCCCATGGATGTGGCGATCACCTGGACACCGGGCCGGGCGTCGTGGCGCAGGCGGTCGGACAGGCCCTGCACCTCGATCGGGGCGAGCAGGTCGGTCTTGTTGACCACGATCATGTCCGCGCAGGCGATCTGGTCCTCGAAAAGCTCGGACAGCGGCGTTTCGTGGTCGAGATTGTCGTCGGCGGCGCGCTGGGCGTCCACGGCGGCGACGTCATGGGCGAAGCGGCCTTCGGCCACCGCCTTGCCGTCGACCAGCGTCACGACGCCGTCGACGGTCACGCGGGTCGAGATCTCGGGCCAGTTGAAGGCCTGGACCAGCGGTTGCGGCAGGGCGAGGCCGGAGGTTTCGATCACGATGTGATCGGGGGGCGTGTCGCGGGCCAGCAGCTTTTCCAGCGTCGGCACGAAATCCTCGGCCACGGTGCAGCAGATGCAGCCGTTGCTCAGCTCCATCACGTCGTCGTCGGTGCAGGTCTCGATCCCGCAGCCCTTCAGGATGTCGCCATCGACGCCCAGGTCGCCGAACTCGTTGATGATCAGCGCGATGCGGCGGCCATCGGCGTTTTGCAGCAGGTGCCGGATCAGGGTCGTCTTGCCGGCACCAAGGAAGCCGGTGACGATGGTGGCGGGGATCTTGGCGGGCATGGGGAGACCTTTGTTACGTGTCATGCGCGCCTTGGGCGGCGCGCATGGGAGGTGGGTTCCGGAGCGGGTCGTCAGCCCCAGCCGAGGGCGGCGAAGGCGGCGCCTTCCAGCGTCTCGAGCGTCAGGAACAGGCCGACACCGGCCACGACCGCGCCCGCCAGCCGGGGTTGGATCGCGGCGGCGCTGTCGCCCGCGCGGCGGGCCAGCAGACCGGCTGCGACGGCGATGACGTATTGCACGGCGGCGAGACCCAGCAGGTAGCCGGGCAGCACGATTGCGGCGGCGGAGGCTTCGGCCGAAGCCATGGCCGCGCCGAAGGCCGACCCGTGGAAAAGGCCGAAGCCCGCGAAGAGCGTCATGGCCACCGGCGCGCTGACGGCGCGGCCCGACAGGACCAGACCACCCAGCGCCAGCAGCGACACGGCGATGACCGCTTCGGCCAGCGGCAGGGTCAGCCCGGTGGTGGTCAGCAGGACGCCCGCGACCATGGCGGCAAGGTAGGCCAGCGGCGCGGTCAGCGCGCGGCCGGTGAAGGCGGCGGCGATGCCCATGGCGACCACGAAGAACAGGTGGTCGAAGCCCAGGACGGGGTGGCCGACGCCCGACAGAAGGCCGTGGGCGAAGGTGGTCATTTCCATCCCGCCCAGCGGGTGGTGGGCCAGCGCGGGCGTGGCAAGTCCGGCGAGGCCGGTGGCGATCAGCAGTTTCTTCATCTTGTGTCCCCTTTCGGATCGTCATTCATGAAAGGGGGGCCTGGTCGATACGGATCACCGCTTCGCAGCCGCATGACCCAATCCCCGGAACACCCCGTCCGTCGTCTTGGTCCGGGCGGATCAACGCCCGGTCGCATGGCAGGTCTCCTGGCTTGCGGGTCGCGGCGGTCATCGGCCTTCCCGGGATGGGTCCCAGTGGCGTCGTCGATGCCCACTCACCGCATACAGTCGCGGGGGCGGCTGCGGTCTGGCGGGGTCCTGATTGGATCCCCCACGCCCGCATTCCCATTTTAGGTCCCTGCCGCGGCTTGGCCGCGGGGCTGAAGGACACCATGCAAGGATCAGTCTTGCGCAGGGCGGGGGGCGGGCGTCAAGCGCCATTGCGCGGGGTGCGCCTGGTGAGGGGGGGCAAGCGAGGGGCCGGCCCCTCGCGCTCCCCGGGATATTTGCGAGAACAAAGAGGCAGGGGCGCTTCATATCTTGGGATGGCCGCGATATCTTGTGGATAAGCGGAAAAACGATGCCGTATCTAGATGTGCGCTGTTGACTCGGCGCGCGGGGGGATCGGAAAGTGGGGGCCATCTTGCGAGGGTGTTCCCATGCGATTCACGCGACTCAGACTGAACGGCTTCAAGTCCTTCGTGGACCCCACCGACCTGGTGATCCATGACGGGCTGACCGGGGTCGTGGGGCCCAATGGCTGCGGCAAGTCGAACCTGCTGGAAGCCCTGCGCTGGGTGATGGGCGAGAACCGGCCCACCGCCATGCGCGGCGGCGGCATGGAGGACGTGATCTTCGCCGGTGCGTCGACCCGGCCGGCCCGCAACTTCGCGGAAGTGTCGCTGCATATCGACAACGCGGAACGGCTGGCGCCGTCGGGGTTCAACGATGCCGACCAGATCGAGATCGTGCGCCGGATCACCCGCGATGCGGGCTCGGCCTACAAGGCGGCGGGCAAGGACGTGCGGGCGCGCGACGTGCAGATGCTGTTCGCCGACGCGTCCACCGGCGCGCATTCACCCGCGCTGGTCCGGCAGGGCCAGATCGCCGAGCTGATCAACGCCAAGCCCAAGTCGCGGCGGCGGATCCTGGAAGAGGCGGCCGGGATTTCCGGGCTTTACCAACGGCGCCACGAGGCCGAGCTGAAGCTGAAGGGCGCCGAGGCGAACCTGCTGCGCGTCGACGACGTGATCGAGGCGCTGGCCGCGCAGCTGGCGCAGCTGGCGCGGCAGGCAAAGCAGGCGGCGCGCTACCGCGAGATCGGATCACGGCTGCGGCAGGCCGAGGGCTTGCTGCTCTATCGTCGCTGGCGCGAGGCGGATGACGCGCGGGCGGCGGCGGTGCAGGACGAGGCGGCGCGCGTGACCGCCGCCGCCGGGGCCGAGCGCGCGGCGGTGCAGGCGGCCCGCGCGCGCGAGGCGGCAGAGGGCGCGTTGCCGCCGTTGCGCGAAGAGGACGCGATCGCCGCCGCCCTGGTGCAGCGTCTGCAGGTCGAGCGCGGGTCGCTGGACGAGCAGGCGGCGCGGGCGGCGAAGACCATCGAGGCGCTGGCCGCGCGGCTGGACCAGTTGTCGCGCGATGCCGACCGGGAAAGCGCGTTGAACGTGGATGCGGGCGAGACGATCGCGCGGCTCGACGCCGAGGCGGGCGAGCTGGTGGCGCAGGCCGAGGGCTTCGACGACGACCTGGCGGGGGCGGCCGAGGCGGCGCGCGCGGCGGCGGCGGTGCTGTCCGAGCGCGAGGGCGACCTGGGCCAGATGACCGAGGACGTGGCGCGGCTGGCGGCCCGCCACCAATCCGCCGAGCGGCTGGTCGAGGACGGGCGCAAGACCCGCGACCGATCGGAGCAGGCGGCGGAGCGCGCGCGCGCCGCGGTGGCCGAGGCCGAGGCGGCGCTGACCCGGTCGCGCGACGTGTACCGGGGCGCCGAGGACGCGCAGGGCGCGGCGCGCGATCTTGCGGCCCGCGCCGAGGCCGCGTTGGTGGCCGCCGAAGAGGCGCGCGCCGCGGTGCAGACGCAAGAGGCCGAGACGCGGGCGGCGCGCTCCGAGGCCGAGGGCGAGCTGGGCGCGATCCGCGCCGAGGTGGGGGCGCTGGAAAAGCTGGTGGCGCGCGAGGCCAGCGATGCGGGCGCGGTCATGGACGCGCTGTCGGTCGATCCGGGCTTCGAAGCGGCTTTGGGCGCGGCCTTGGCGGACGATCTGCGCGCGCCGGTGGTCGACAGCGGCTCGGGCTGGCGGGCGCTGCCGGGCTATGACGCGGTGCAGCCCCTGCCGGACGGCGTGGCGTCGCTGGCAGGTCACGTGCGCGTGCCGGGCGTGCTGGCGCGGCGGGTGGCGCAGGTGGGCCTTGTCGCACGGGACGAGGGGGCGGCGTTGCAGGCCCGCCTGTTGCCCGGCCAGCGGCTGGTCAGCCGCGAGGGCGACCTGTGGCGCTGGGACGGCTTTGCCGCCAGCGCCGAGGATGCGCCGTCGGCGGCCGCGTTGCGGCTGCAGCAGATCAACCGGCTTGCGGGCCTGCGGGCCGAGTTGGCGACGCTGGACGCGCGCGCCGCCAAGACCCGCGCGGCACACGAGGCATTGCAGGCGCGGCTGGCCGAGCTGGCCGCCGCCGACCGGGGCGCGCGCGACGCGCGGCGCGAGGCCGACGCGCGGGTGGCCGAGGTCAGCCGGACGCTCAGCCGGGCCGAGGCGGACCGCAACATCGCCGAGGGCAAGCTCGAGTCGGCGCGCCTGGCCGTGACCCGCCACGAGGAAGAGGCGATGGCGGCGCGCGCGTCGGTGAAGGACGCCGAGGCGGCGCTGGGCGGGCTGGCGGATCTGGGCCAGCTGCGCGCGCGGGTCGAGGACGTGAAGCTGACGGTGGAAGCGGCGCGGATGACGATGATGGCGCGGCGCTCGGCCCATGACGAGCTGAAGCGCGAGGGCGAGGCGCGCGCCAAGCGGCAGGCGGCGGTCGCGCGCGAGCTGGCCAGCTGGCGGTCGCGGCTGGAAAACGCCGATGCGCGGCTCGCGGAACTGGCGCGCAGGCGCGACGAGACCGAGGTGGAGTTGCAGGCCGCGCGCGCGGTGCCGGACGACATTCGGGTCAAGCGCGACGCGCTGGACCGGGGGCTGGAGGATGCCGAGACGCGCAGGCGCGCGGCGGCCGATGCGCTGGCGTTGGGCGAGACGGCGCTGCGCGACGCGGCCCAGTCCGAGCGCGACGCCGAGCGCGCGGCGGGCGAGGCGCGCGAGGCGCGGGCGCGGGCGGGCGCGCGGGCGGATGCGGCCCGCGAGGCGGTGACGGCGGCGGCCGAGCGGATCGGCGAGGCGTTGGAGGTGACGCCGGACCAGCTGCTCGACACGCTGGGTGCCGATCCCGACAGGATGCCGCCCGCCGAAGAGATCGAGACCGAGGTGGCGAAGCTGAAGCGCCAGCGCGACGGTCTGGGCGCGGTGAACCTGCGCGCCGAAGAGGATGCGCGGGAAATCGCGGACGAGCACGAGCAGCTGGTGGCCGAGAAGGCCGACCTGGAATCCGCCATCGCCGAGCTGCGCCGCGGCATCGCCGGGTTGAACCGCGAGGGGCGCGAGCGGCTGCTGACCGCGTTCGAGCAGGTGAACGCCAATTTCTCGATGCTCTTCACCCATCTTTTCGGCGGCGGCGAGGCGCGGCTGGAACTGGTCGAATCGGACGACCCGCTGGATGCCGGGCTGGAAATCCTGTGCTGCCCGCCGGGCAAGCGGCTGAGCACGCTGAGCCTGCTGTCGGGCGGCGAGCAGACGCTGACCGCCATGGCGCTGATCTTCGCGGTGTTCCTGGCCAACCCGGCGCCGATTTGCGTGCTGGACGAGGTCGACGCGCCGCTGGACGACGCCAACGTGACGCGGTTCTGCGACATGCTGGACGAGATGACCCGCCAGACCGACACGCGGTTCCTGATCATCACCCACCACGCGGTGACCATGGCGCGGATGGACCGGTTGTTCGGCGTGACCATGGGCGAGCAGGGCGTGTCGCAGCTGGTGTCGGTCGATCTGAAGAAGGCGGAAGCGATGGTGGCCTGACTCCGACGGGGCGGCGTGCCAAGAAGATCGCTGGTATTCCTGTCGTGAATTTCGGATGCTTTTCCGCAATCATGGGAGGAATAAGATGAGGCTGCTTTCAACGCTCACGTTCACTTGTTGCGCCGCCGCGCTGGCCGGTGCCGCTCAGGCCGACACGCACCTGATTTTCCCCGTCGGCGAGGGCCCGTTCAACTGGGACAGCTACGAGGCCTTCGCGGAGGCCAACGATTTTTCGGGCCAGACGCTGTCGATGACGGGCGTGGGCACCGGCGACGATGCGGCCCGGCTGAACAACCTTTACGCCTATTTCGAAGAGGCGACGGGCGCGACAGTGGAATATTCCGGCTCGGAAAGCTTCGAGCAGGATATCGTGATCGCCACGCAGGCAGGCTCGGCCCCCAATATCGCCACGTTTCCGCAGCCGGGGCTGGCGCGGGACCTGGCGGGGCGCGGGTTCCTGACGCCGCTGGACGACCTTGAGCCCTGGGTGCAGGAGAACTACGCCGCCGGGTCGTCCTGGGTGGACCTGGCGACGTTCGAGGGGCCGGATGGGGGCGAGAACCTCTATGGGCTGTTCTACGGCGTCGATGTGAAGTCGCTGGTCTGGTATTCGCCCGACGCCTTCGACGAGGCGAGCTACGCGATCCCGCAAAGCATGGAAGAGCTGAAGGCGCTGTCCGAACGAATCGTCGCGGATGGCGGCACGCCGTGGTGCATCGGCCTTGCCTCGGGGGCGGCGACGGGCTGGCCCGCGACGGACTGGGTCGAGGACATGATGCTGCGCACCCAGCCGCCGGAGGTCTATGACGACTGGATCACCAATGCCATGCCCTTCGACGACCCGCGCGTGGTCGCGGCGATCGAGGAATACGGCTATTTCGCGCGCAATCCCGATTTCGTGCAGGGCGGCCCCGACGCGGTGGCGGGCACCGATTTCCGCGACAGCGTGCTGGGCCTGTTCCAGTTTCCGCCCGATTGCTACATGCACCGGCAGGCCAGCTTCATCCCGAACTTCTTTCCCGACGGGACCGAGCTGGGCACGGACGTGGATTTCTTCTATTTCCCGGCCTATGCGGGCAAGGATCTGGGCAAGCCGGTGCTGGGATCGGGCGGGCTGGTGACGATCACCAACGACGCGCCCATCGCGCGCGCCTTCATCGAATTCCTGAAAACCCCCGTCGCGCACGAGATCTTCATGGCGCAGGGCAATTTCCTGACCCCGCACCTGGGCGTGAACACCGACGCCTACGCCAACGAAACCCAGGCCGCCTTGGGCGCGATCCTGACCGACGCCACCACGTTCCGCTTCGACGGGTCGGACCTGATGCCGGGCGAGATCGGGACGGCGGCGTTCTGGACCGGCATGGTGGACTACACCACCGGCGCCAGCGCCGAAGAGGTGGCGGCGGACATTCAGGCGCGGTGGGAAAGCATCCGCTAGGCGCTACCTGACGCGATGCCGGACGGGCGCGCAGTGTGCCCGGCCGGTTCCTGTCATCCAAGCCAAGAGGTCCGCCATGCCCCTGTCCGTGTCGCGCAAGGATTTCCCCGAAGGATTCGAGTTCGGGGTCGCCACCGCCGCCTACCAGATCGAGGGCACGCGGAACGGCATCGTGGGTCCGTCGCATTGGGACAGCTACGCCGCGACGCTGGGCAACGTGGTGAACGGCGAGAACGGCGACGTGGCCTGCGACCATTACCACCGCTACGGCGAGGATCTGGACCTGGTGCGGGACGGCAATTTCGACACCTACCGCTTCTCGACCGCGTGGACGCGGGTGATGCCGGACGGGCGAACGGTGAACGCCGACGGGCTGGCCTTCTACGACAGGCTGGTGGACGCGGTGCTGGAGCGCGGGCTGAAGCCGTCGCTGACGCTCTATCACTGGGAACTGCCCGAGGTGTTCGCGGACGCGGGCGGCTGGTCGAACCGCGACACGGCGCTGGCCTTCGGCGACTATGCCCGCGCGGTCATGGACCGGCTGGGCGACCGGGTAGGTGCTGTGGCCACCATCAACGAGCCGTGGTGCATCGCGTGGCTGAGCCACTTCCTGGGCCTGCACGCGCCGGGTATGCGCAACATCCGCACCGCCACGCGGGCCATGCACCATATCAACCTGGCCCATGCCGAAGGGATGCAGGCGATCCGGGCGTCGGGGTCGAAGGCCGATGCCGGGATCGTGCTGAACTTCGCCTGGCCGAAGCCCGAAAGCGACGCGGATGCGAAGGCGGCCCGCCGCTTCGACGGCATCCACAACCGATGGTTCCTGGAGGCGATCACCAAGGGGCAGTATCCCGCCGACACGCTGGACGGGCTGGGCCCGTACATGCCCGACGGGTGGCAGGACGACATGGCCGCGATCTCGGCGCCGATCGACTGGCTGGGGGTGAACTACTACACCCGCACCACGCTGCGCGACCTGCCGGGCGCGGTCTGGCCCGCGTTTGAAGACGTGCCCGGCCCGCTGCCCAAGACCGACATGGGGTGGGAGATCTATCCGGACGGCCTGGGCGACATGTTGACGCGGATCGCGCGGGACTACACCGGCGACACGCCGATCATCGTGACCGAGAACGGCATGGCGGGCGACGACCACCTGGACGGGCAAACCTGCGACGACCCGGTGCGGGTGCAGTATTTCGACGACCACCTGCAATCGGTCTTGCGCTCGATCAAGCAGGGCACCCCGGTACGCGGCTATTATGCGTGGTCGCTGCTGGACAATTACGAGTGGTCCTTCGGCTACGACAAGCGGTTCGGAATCGTCTACGTGGATTACGCGACCCAGGCGCGGTACCCGAAGGCGTCCTACCACGCGCTGAAAGACGCAATCGGCTGAACGCGCGTCCTTGTCACGACGGCGTTCCGCTCCACCATTCCCCACGGATTATTTTCAATCGAGGTGCCACCATGAAGGACATGAACGACAACGGCGGGAAATGCCCGTTCCGCGGAACCCGGATCGGCGGCGCCGTCGGCTCGGAGCCCGGCAACGACCATTGGTGGCCCAACCGGCTGAAGGTCGAGCTGCTGCACGCCGAAAGCCCCGCCGCGAACCCGCTGCGCGATTTCGACTATGCCGAGGCCTTCAAGGGCCTGGACCTGGACGCGGTCAAGGCCGACATCAGGGCGTTCATGACCACGTCGGTCGATTGGTGGCCGTCGGATTACGGCAATTACGGCCCGCAGATGGTGCGCATGGCGTGGCACAGCGCGGGCACCTACCGCATCGCCGACGGGCGCGGCGGGGCGGCCGAGGGGATGCAGCGCTTCGCGCCGGTCAACAGCTGGTGGGACAACGGCAACACCGACAAGTCGCGCCGCCTGCTCTGGCCGATCAAGCAGAAATACGGTGCGGCCCTGTCCTGGGCCGACCTGATGATCCTGGCGGGCAACGTCGCGCTGGAGGTCATGGGCTTCAAGACCTTCGGCTTCGGCGGCGGACGCGAGGACGCGTGGGAGCCCGACCGCGTCACCTGGTGGGGCCCCGAAGGCTGGGACGGCAAAAGCCCCTACGAGATCCCGCCGCAGGGCGGCAAGGAAGGCCACCCGAGCCAGATGGTCACCCGCACGATCCGCTGGGAAGGCGACGTGAAGGACGACTATTACGACCTGGAAAACCCGCTGGGCGCATCGCACCAGTCGCTGATCTACGTGGATCCCGAGGGCCCGAACGGCAACGGCGTGCCGCTGGATGCGGCCCGCGACATCCGCGAGACCTTCGCGCGCATGGCCATGAACGACGAGGAAACCGTCGCCCTGATCGCGGGCGGCCATGCCTTCGGCAAGTCGCACGGCATGACCTCGCCGGATGAAATCGGCCCCGCCCCCGAGGGCGCGCCGATCCAGGCCATGGGCATGGGCTGGCAGAACCCCAACGGCACCGGCTTCGCGCAATACACGATGACCAACGGCATCGAGGGCTCGTGGACGCCGAACCCGACGCGCTGGGACAACGACTACCTGACCAACCTTTTCAGGTTCGAATGGGAGCAGACCCGCTCGCCCGCGGGCGCGATCCAGTGGAAGCCCAAGGACGACAGCGCGCCCAAGACCCCCGACGCCCACGTGGAGGGCGAAGAGCATCCGCTGATGATGATGACCTCGGACATCGCGCTGAAGGAAGATCCCGCCTACCGCGAGATCTGCCAGAAGTTCATGGACGATTTCGACTACTTCTCGGACGCCTTCGCGCGGGCGTGGTACAAGCTGACCCACCGCGACATGGGGCCGAAGGTGCGTTACCTGGGACCGGAGGTTGCGGCCGAGGATCTGCCGTGGCAGGACCCGATCCCGGCGCTGGATCACCCGGTCATCAACGGCTCGGACATCCCCGAGCTGAAGGACCGGATCCTGGAGACCGGGCTTTCGGTGTCGGAGCTGGTGGGCGTGGCCTGGGCGTCGGCGGCGAATTACCGCGACACCGACAAGCGCGGCGGGGCCAACGGCGCGCGCATCGCGCTGGCGCCGCAGAAGGACTGGTCGGTCAACAACCCCGCGCAGGTGTCGAAGGTGGTCGCGGCGCTGGAAGAGCTGCGCGACGCGTTCAACGGCGCGCAGCGCGGCGACAAGCGCGTGTCGCTGGCCGACCTGATCGTGCTGGGCGGTTGCGCGGCGGTGGAAAAGGCGGCGCGGGATGCGGGCATCGAGGTGTCGGTGCCGTTCACGCCGGGCCGGATGGACGCGACGCAGGAGCAGACCGATATCGAGTCGTTCGAGTGGCTGAAGCCCGTGTCGGACGGGTTCCGCAACTACCACGACAGCTCGATCGGCTACAAGGTCGCGCCCGAGCAGATCTTCCTGGACCGCGCGGCCTTGCTGAAGCTGAGCGCGCCGGAATGGACGGTGCTGACGGGCGGTCTGCGCGTGCTCGACTGCAATTTCGACGGCGCGCGCCACGGCGTGTTCACGGATCGTCCGGGCGTGCTGAGCAACGACTTCTTCGTCACGCTCACGTCGATGGATTACGAGTGGGAAAAGACCGACGACACCGAGATGCTGTTCGAGGTCCGCGACCGCGACACCAAGCAGGTGAAGTACATGGCGACGCGCTGCGACCTGATCTTCGGGTCGAACGCGCAGCTGCGCAACCTGTCCGAGGTCTATGCCGCGTCGGACGGGCACACGCGCTTCGTGCACGACTTCATCGCCGCCTGGGACAAGGTGATGATGCTGGACCGCTTCGACCTGGCCTGAGGTCGCCATAGGGCTGACAGGGGGGGTCGCGGGCACGCGGCCCCCTTTTTCGTTGGGGGGTCCCGATTGACCGGGGTCAATCCCGCGGGGGCCCGGATGTGGTAGCTGCCGGGGGGCCTTGCGACAGGAGGCCCCCATGCAGACCAACGCCGTTCCCCATTACGACGATGCCGACAATCCGACCGGCTGCTGCCCGCGCTTCGATCCCACCGGTTGGGACGGGCGAGACCTGCATTTCCGCGACAAGCCGTTCCTGCGCGCCACGACCCGAAGCCTTGCCTATTTCCCGCTGAACATGGGCCGCGTGTTTTCAAGGGTGCAGGGCAGGATCGAACGGGCGGGGGCGTACGATCCGGACGATTTCCTGGTGCTCAGCCGCGACCTGTCGCCGTGGCGCGCCGAGCACCTGTTCTCGGCCACCGCGCCGGTCAAGGGCGAAGACGCCGTCACGCTGTCGGGCGATTTCGTGACCAAGGTGTTCGAAGGGCCCTATCGCCGCATCCGGGAATGGCACGGACAGATGCGGGCGCTGGCGCGCGCGCGCGGCGGGACCGGGGACGAGGTCTATTTCTTCTACACCACCTGTCCCAGATGCGCGAAGGTCTACGGCAAGAACTACGTGGTCGGGGTCGCGCGCACCGGCTGATGGCGCGAAGT
Source organism: Palleronia pontilimi (assembly GCF_016412875.1). Taxonomy (GTDB): domain Bacteria; phylum Pseudomonadota; class Alphaproteobacteria; order Rhodobacterales; family Rhodobacteraceae; genus Palleronia; species Palleronia pontilimi. The sequence continues at coordinate 90,744 of NZ_JAEKPD010000018.1, forward strand.
GGGGCCGGGTTGCGCCCCTCAGGCCCCCAGGACCAGGACAGCCAGCGGCACCGGTGCGACGGCGATCGCCACGGTCAGGATGGTGCGCACCGGCGAGAAGATGCCGCTCAGCCCAGCCACCATCATGATGCCGCCGCCGCCACCGATCACCGCGTTCCCGGGGATGTTCAGCGCCAGCGCCAGGGCCGCGTAGCGGTGATGGAGGGCCAGCGCCACGATCCCGGGCGGCGCGCCTTCCAAAAGCACCTGAAGCCGTCCGTCACGGGGCATCGGCGCGGCCCGCCGGACCAGCGCGGCCGCGCGGCGCAGCCTGAGCGCGGCGAGCACCCGCGCCAGCACGGTGATCGGCAGCAGGCGGCCGACCGCGTAGGACAGCAGCATGGCAAGCACCGTCGCCGCATAGACCGTGAGGGCCACGTCCGCGCCGAAGGTGGACATCAGCGCGATCCCGATCTCGGCGCCGGGCACGAAGGGAATGGCAAGCAGGCCGATATAGGTCACCGTCGCCACCAGGATCATCCAGCGCATCTGTTGCGCGTCCATCGGCATCATCTCGAAGTCCAGCGACGCGCGCACCACGTGCGACACCCAGCTTGCCACCAGCACGAACGCGATCAGCGCCAGGATGCGCAGGCCGATCGCCAGGGACCGCGACAGGGGCGACGCTGCGGGGTCCCGGGTCATCGCGGAACCGGCGCGCGCGAGAGGGTCGTGTTGCGGGGCGTGTTAATGGTCGGCCGGTCTCGCGCGGCCTTGCCGGTATCCCTGGAACGGGTCGGCCCGGTCGTCGGCGCGGCTGGATGGTTCGGCAACATGATCAATCCCCACAGCGCAGTATATCCGGATTCGCCCGAATTGGGCAGGTCCGCGGTTTCGGGAGCGCAAGGCGCTGGGCTTGCACATCCAGGGTGTGTCCGGCTCGGAAGCGACCACCGCAATTCACCGTCGTCGCTATTTCGCGCCGCCCGACAGCTTCGTGGCTTGCGGCAGGCGGCGCAGGGCCAGCATGGCGGCCGCGCCGATCACCGGGCCGGGCACGAGCACCAGGAAGGCCCATTGCCAGCCGCCTAGCGCGCCCACAACCAGCGGCACAAGCCAGATCGCCACCACGGTCAGCGCGAAGCCGATCCCGAGTTGCAGCGCCAGCGCCGTGCCGACGAAGGCCTGGTCGGCCAGTTCGGTCACGGCGGCCGAGAATTGTGCGCTGTCGCCGATGATCGACACGCCCCAGACCAGGGCCAGCGCGCCCAGCAGCACGGCGGGCCCGTCGAAGGCGAATCCGATCGTCGCGGCGCAGGCGGCCGAGACGAGCATCATGCCCGCCGTGGTCAGGCAGCGCCCGATCCGGTCCGACAGCCACCCGCCTAGCAGGCATCCCGCGACGCCCGACGCCACCACCACGAAGCTGAGCATCGACGCCGATCCGAAGGGAAAGGGCTGCAGGCCCGCTTCCGCCGCGGCGGCGAAGGAAAGGATCCAGCCCCACATGGCGTAGAGCTCCCACATATGGCCGAAATATCCCAGGTTCGCCAACATCAGCGGGCGGTTGGTGAAGATGGCCCTGATCCGGCGCGGATCGAAGCGGGCCCGCGCGAAGGCGTGCGGCCCTTCGCGCAGGCCGGTGGCGAACAGCGCCGCCGAGGCCAGGGCCGCCGCGCTGCTGGCCCAGACGACGGCGCGCCAGTCCAGCCCTTCGCCCAGGGCCCGGACCAGGTGGGGCAGCGACGAGCCCAGCGTGAGCGCGCCGATCAGGAATCCCAGTGCCAGGCCGCGACCGGTGACGAACCAGGTGGCCATGAGCTTGAGCGCGGGGGGATAGACGCCCGCCAGTGCCACGCCGGTCGCAAAGCGCAGCGCGATGGCCGTGTCCGGGCCCGCAACCAGCAGCCCCGCATTGGCGAGTGCGGCGGCCAGCGCCGACCAGGCCATCAGCCGGTGCATCCGCACGATGTCGGGCAGGTTGACCGCCGAGGTCGCCAGCGCGCCTGCGACGAAGCCCAGCTGCACCGCGTTGGTCAGCCACGCGCTGCGGGTGGGGCCAAGCTGCCAGGCGACCACCAGTTCGGGCAGGATCGCCGTGGCCGAGAACCATGTGGTCAGCACGCCCACGACCCCGGCGCAGATCAGGGCGAGCGCGCGCCAGCGGCGCGGGGATGGGGGCGGGGGGCTCATGGGGGCCACGTTAGGGCACGCGACACGGGGCCGCACCCCGATTTCGGTGCCCCGCGGGTCCGTTTCGCAGGGTTGGCGCGTCGTGCCGGGATATTTGAAAGAACAAAGATGGGGGCAGACGCGCGCCGCTGCCATGTTTGGCGCGGGGCGGGCGGAACTATCGGGGGGGCCGGGGTTTCACCTGATGACACGTACCGAGGCGAGAGGCGACCCCCATGCAGATTACCCTGACCGTCAACGGCGAGGACCGCGCGCTGGATGTGGATCCGCGCGTGACCTTGCTGGACGCGCTGCGCGAGCATCTGAACCTGACCGGATCCAAGAAAGGATGCGATCACGGGCAATGCGGCGCCTGCACGATCCTTTTGAACGGGCGGCGGATCAATGCCTGCCTGAGCCTGGCCGTGATGCACGATGGCGACGAGATCACCACGATCGAGGGGCTCGGCCAGCCGGGCAACCTGTCGCCGCTGCAGGCGGCCTTCGTGCAGAACGACGGCTACCAATGCGGCTATTGCACCCCCGGCCAGATCATGTCCGCCAAGGGCATGCTGGCCGAGCTGGACATGGGCTGGCCGTCGAACGTGTCTGCCGACCTGACCGATATCCCCGACCTCACGCGCACCGAGATCCGCGAGCGGATGAGCGGCAACCTGTGCCGCTGCTCGGCCTATCCGGGCATCTGCCAGGCGATCGAGGACGCGGCCACTGAAGAGGGCATGACCAAGCGGGAGGCTGCGGAATGAAACCGTTCGATTACGTACGCGCGAGCGACGCTGCCGAGGCCCACGATACCGCGGGCCGGATCATCGCCGGCGGCACCAACCTGATCGACCTGATGAAGCACCAGATCGAGACTCCGTCGAAGCTGGTGGACGTGACCCGGCTGGACATGCACGAGATCGCGCCAAGCGACGACGGGCTGCGGATCGGGGCGCTGGTCAGCAACTCGGACCTGGCCGCCCACGACACGGTGCGGCGCGACTACCCGGTGCTGAGCCGCGCGCTTCTGTCGGGCGCGACGGGCCAGCTGCGCAACAAGGCCACCACCGGCGGCAACCTGATGCAGCGGACCCGGTGCCCCTATTTCTACGACACGGCGCAGCCCTGCAACAAGCGCCAGCCCGGCTCGGGCTGCCCGGCGATGGCGGGGGTGAACCGCATCCTGGCCGTGCTGGGCACGTCGGACCAGTGCATCGCGACCCATCCGTCGGACATGGCGGTGGCCATGCGGGCGCTGGACGCGCGGATCGAGGTCGCGCGCGCCGGTGGCGGCACCGAGACGCTGCCGATGGATGATTTCTACGTGCTGCCCGGCGACGATCCGTCGGTCGAGACGGTGATGCAGCCGGGCGACCTGATCACGGCGGTGCACCTGCCGTCGGCCCCGACGGGGCACCAGACCTATCGCAAGGTGCGCGACCGCTCGTCCTATGCCTTCGCGCTGGTGTCGGTCGCGGCGGTGGTCGACACCGACGGCGGCAAGATCACCGAGGCCGCGCTGGCCTTCGGCGGCCTGGCACCGCGGCCGTGGCGCGATACCGACGTGGAGCAGGTTCTGTTGGGCGAAACCCCGTCCGACGCCCTGTTCGACAAGGCGGCCGACGTGCTTCTGGCTGACGCCAAGGGGCATGGTGGCAATGATTTCAAGATACCGCTGGTGCGGCGCACGCTGAAGGCGGTGCTGGCCGATCTGACCGGAGTGACCCGATGACCGAACATCTGAAGATGGACCAGGTGCAGCCGCGCCTGCTGGACGAAACCGAGCAGGGCGCGCTGCACGCGCCGATGCCGCGACCCGAGGGGCCGCTGAAGGTCACCGGCACCGCGACCTACGCCGCCGAGTGGAAGCTGGACGGCATGGCCGAGGGCTTCATGGTGCGCGCGGGCATCACCAAGGGACGCTTCAAGGTGGACGCGTCGTCGGTCGAGGACATGCCGGGCTTCCTGGGGGTCTATACCGACCGGATGGTGCGCAACTCGGCGCAGGGGACGGCGGGCACGAACCCGGTGCAGCCGGGCGACCAGGTGCAGTACCTGGGCCAGCCCATCGCCGTCGCCGTGGCCGACACCTTCGAGCAGGCGCGCGACATCGCGCTGGCGCTGAAGGTAGAATACACGCCCGACGACGACGCCCACGTGGTGATGGACGACAGCGCCACCTACGAGGATGACGACGACGCGCTGGACCAGGGCGACCTGGACGCGGCGATGGCCGATGCGGCGTTTTCCGTGGACGGCATGTGGACGACGAAGCCCCACAACTCGGCCGCGATGGAGCCGCACGCGACGCTGGCCCAATGGGACGGCGACAAGCTGACCGTGCGCTCGTCGCTGCAGATGCTGAACTACAACAAGCACGAAATCGCGGACAGCCTGGGCATCGACGTCAAGAACGTGCGCGTGCTGTCGCCCTATGTGGGGGGCGGCTTCGGCTCGAAACTGGGCATGTCGCCGGAATGCGTGGCCGCCGCGGTGGCCGCCAAGGCGCTGGGCCGCCCGGTGCGCGTGGTGCTGCACCGCAACCACGTGTTCGAGACCATCGTGCTGCGCACCGAGACGCGCCAGCGCGTGCGCCTGTCCTGCGACGCGGAGGGCAAGCTGACCGGGATCGGGCACGAGAACTGGCAGGCCAACCTGCCCGACGAAGGCATGGCCGAGCCGGTCGATTTGGCGACGCACCTGCTTTATGGCGGTGAGAACCGGCGTTACGGGCAGCACGTGGCGATGCTGAACAGGCCCGCCTCGGGCTCGGTGCGCGCGCCGGGCGAAGCGGTGGGCATGTTGGCGCTGGAAAACGCCATGGACGAGCTGGCCGAGAAGGTCGGCATCGACCCCATCGAGCTGCGCGTGAAGAACATCCCCGACCGCCACCCCGAGAACGGCACGCCGTTTTCGAGCCACGGGCTGAAAGCCTGCCTGGAGGACGGTGCCGAGCGGTTCGGCTGGTCCCAGCGGCAAGCGCCCAAGGCGCGGCGCGAGGGCGAATGGTATATCGGCATGGGCGTGGCGTCCGCCGCACGTCTGAACCTGCTGATGGAAAGTCGGGCGCGGGTGACGCTGAACCCCGACGGCACGGCGCTGGTGCAGACCGACATGACCGATATCGGCACCGGCACCTACGCCATTCTGGGCCAGATCGCCGCGGAAATGCTGGGCATCCCCGCCGAAAAGGTGACGGTCGAGCTGGGCGACAGCGACTTGCCCGAGGGCCCCGGTTCGGGCGGCTCGTGGGGGGCGGCGTCGGCCGGATCCGCGGTGTTCCTGGGCGCCAAGGGCATCCGCAAGAAGCTAGCCGAGCGGCTGGGCTGCGGCGCGGACGAGCTGCGCCTGCAGGACGGCGTGGCGACGGGGGGCAACAACCGCCGTCCGCTGGCCGAACTGATGGACGGCCCGATCAGCGAAGAGGGGCATCTTGAGCCCGGGCAGACCGACGACGACTTCACCCAATCGGGGTTCGGTGCGCATTTCGCGGAAGTCGCGGTGAACGCCGTGACGGGCGAGGTGCGGGTGCGCCGGATGCTGGCGGCCATGGCCGCGGGGCGGATCCTGAACCCGAAGACCGCGCAAAGCCAGGTCTGGGGCGGCCAGATCTGGGGCATCGGCACGGCGCTGACCGAAGGCATCGAGCACGATCCGCGCACCGGCCACGTGGTCAACAACGACCTGGCCGAATACCACGTGCCGGTGAACCTGGACGTGGGCGACCTGGACGTGATGTTCATCGACGAGCGCGACGACCAGGCCAACCCGATGCAGGTCAAGGGGATCGGCGAGCTGGGCCTGTCGGGCGCGGGTGCGGCGATCACCAACGCGATCTACAACGCCTGCGGTGTGCGCGTCCGCGACTATCCGGCGACGCCGGACCGGATCTTCCCGCATCTGGACTAAGCGGATCCCGTAGAGCAGGGATGCGCCGGGGAGATCCCGGCGCGGACCATGGCCTTAGCGGTAGCGCGTCACGATCCCGTGCAGATTGACCCTCGCGCCCAGCCGGGCGGCCAACAGGTAGGTGCCCGCCACCTTGCGCTGCACGAACAGCGTCTCGGTGGGCGGGACGTGCCAGAAATCCCGCTCGGACCCGATCGACAGGCCCATGCGGCGCAGGCGGGGCACCAGGTCGCTGGTGGCGAAATCGAACGGCGCGTCCTGGCGCAGCGGCTCCATCGCCATGGCGAACATATCGAGGATCGTGTCCCGGTGCTTTTCCGGGTCATCGTCATCGAACAGTCCCACCGCCATGCAGGCCGCGCGGGCCGCGTCGCGGTCTTCGTCCAGACCCGCCCGCATCAGGTCGTGGAACGCCGCCACCAGGCCGGGCTGCATCTGGCGGGTCGCGCCGAAATCGAGCAGCACGACCTTCCCGTGTTCGGGCGACCAGCGGTAATTGGCGAAGTTCGGGTCGGTCTGCATGTGGCCCAGGGTGAAGAGTTCGCGCAGGACCAGCTCGATCAGCCGCGCGGCCACGGTGTCGCGCGTGTCCTGCGGCCCGTCCTCGAGCGCGTCCAGCGGGACGCTTTCCACGAAATCCATCGCCAGGATGTCACGGCTGGACAGATCCTCGTGCAGGCGGGGCACGATGAAGCCCGGATCCGTGTCCAGAAGGTCCGCGAAGCGTTCCAGCGCCGCGCCCTCGCGCAGGTAATCGGCTTCCTCGTGCAGCTGGCGGCGCGCGTCTTCCAGCAGACCGGACAAATCGACCGAGCGGGGCACCACGCCGGGCAGCCGCATCAGCGCGCCGATATTGCGCACGTCGCTGTCGATCGAGCCGCGCACGCCCGGATACTGCACCTTGATCGCCAGGTCGCGGCCGTCGCGGGTCTGCGCGCGGTGCACTTGGCCGATGCTGGCCGCCGCGATGGGGCGCACGTCGAAGCGGCGGAACTGCCGCTGCCAGTCGCGACCCCAGTTGTCGTCCAGCACCGTACGCAGCTGCTTGGGCGGCATCGGGTCGGCATCGGCGCGCAGCCGGGCGAAGATCGCGGCCAGCTCGGGCGGCAGAAGGTCCGCCGTCTCCATCGAGATCAGCTGGCCGACCTTCATGGCCGCGCCGCGCATCCGCGACAGCTCGTCGGTCAGGGCTTTCGCATTGGCGGGGGTGAGCAGCAGGTCGCCCAGAATGGGCTTGCGGCCGCGCGCGACCTGACCGGCCCCCTGCGCCAGCGCGCGGCCCGCCAGCCCGCCCGACATCCGGCCCATGCGCATGAGCCGCGACAGGCGGTCGGCGGGCACGGCAAGGCCGCTCTTTTCGTCGAATGGGTCTGCCATGGCGTCCTTTCCGGTGTAATCAGGTGAGGTAACCCGAGCGACCGGCGCGGCCAGCCGCGAATGGTCGCAGATCGAAAGCGCGTGGCGAATGAGCGACCCCGACACCCTTTGGCACGACAGCGCGGCCGAGCCGCCGGTGGGCGCCGCGCTGGGCGCGGACCTGTCGGTCGACCTGGCGGTGATCGGCGGCGGCTTCACCGGCTGCGCCGCGGCGCTCGAGGCGGCGGGGCAGGGCGCATCGGTCTGCGTGCTCGAGGCGCAGGATGTGGGCCATGGCGGGTCGGGGCGCAATGTGGGGCTGGTCAATGCGGGGCTGTGGCTGGCGCCCGACGTGATCGCGGCGCAGATGGGCGCCGCGGCGGCCGAGCGGCTGAACGATCTGCTGGCGGGCGCGCCCGGGCGGGTGTTCGATCTGATCGAGCGTCACGCCATCGACTGCGCGCCCGTGCGCAAGGGGACGCTCTATTGCGCGCACGCGCCCGCCGCGGTGGCGGCGTTGCACGACCGGGCGCGGCAGGGCAACCGGATGGGCGCGCCGCTGAGGGTGCTGGACGCCGCCGAGACTGCGCGGCGCACCGGGGCCGCTGGTCTGCACGGTGCGCTCTTCGATCCGCGCGCGGGCACGGTGCAGCCGCTGGCCTATTGCCGCGGCCTGGCGCGCGCGGCGCAGATGCGGGGCGCGCGGATCCACCCACGCTCGGCCGTGACGCGGCTGGTGCGCGACGGGACCGGGTGGCTGCTGACGGCGAACGGGCACGAGGTGCGCGCCGCGCGGGTGCTGCTGGCGACCAACGCTTATCACGACGGGCTGCGCTGTCCCGTGACGCCGCGATTCGTGCCGGTCGCCTATTCGCAGTTCGCCACCGACCCGCTGCCCGACGCGCTGCTGGCCCGCATCTTGCCCGGAGGCGAAGGCTGCTGGGACACCGCGCTGATCATGAGCTCGTTCCGGCTGGACGCGCAGGGCCGGATGATCGTCGGCGGGCTGGGCGACATGGCCGGGCCGGGCGGCGCGCTGCACCGCGGCTGGGCGCGGCGCAAGCTGGCGGCACTTTATCCCGCGCTGGCGGACATGCCGTTCCAGCACGCGTGGTCCGGCCGGATCGCCATGACCCGCGACCACGTCCCCAAGATCGTGTCGCTGGGGCCGGGCGGGTTGTCGTGCTTCGGCTATTCGGGGCGCGGCATCGGGCCGGGCACGGTGTTCGGGACGCTGGCCGCGCGCGCGCTTCTGGGCGGCGACATGGCCGTGCTGCCGGTCAGCCCCGACCGGACCCATTCCGAGCCCTTCGCCCGCGCCCGCCAGGTGGTCTATGAGTTCGGCGCCGCGGCCATCCACGGGCTGTCGGGGCGTCTTCGCTGATCGCCCATAATTTACCGTTTGATAAAAAAATAAATCGTGCAAAGCTCCGCGGGACGTATCGCCCGAGCAGGAGCGCAAATGCCCGACACGATGACCCCCGGAATAGCCTCGGGCCGCCTGAGCGCCGACGAAATCGCCGAGAATTTCGCCGACCTGCACGCGCCGCTGGACATGCACGAAGCGCGCGTGGCCGCCGATCGGTGCTATTTCTGCTACGATGCTCCTTGCGTCGCGGCCTGCCCGACCGAGATCGACATCCCGCTGTTCATCCGCCAGATCGCGGTGGGCCAACCCGAGGCCGCGGGCCGCACGATCCTGGAGCAGAACATCCTGGGCGGCATGTGCGCGCGGGTGTGCCCCACCGAAGACCTCTGCGAAGGGGCCTGCGTGCGCGAGGCGGCCGAGGGCAAGCCGGTCGAGATCGGGCGGCTGCAGCGTCACGCCACCGACAGGGTCATGGCGCGGCAGGGGCATCCCTTCGCGCGGGCTGCGTCCACCGGCAAGCGCGTGGCGGTCGTGGGCGCGGGGCCCGCGGGTCTGGCCTGCGCGCACCGGTTGGCGATGCGGGGGCACGACGTGGTGCTTTATGACGCCAAGGACAAGCCCGGCGGTCTGAACGAGTTCGGCATCGCCGCCTACAAGTCCACCGACGATTTCGCCGCGCGCGAGGTCGACTGGCTGTGCCAGATCGGCGGGATCGAGCTGAAGCCGGGCCACGCGCTGGGCCGCGAGATCACGCTGGACGGGCTGACCGCCGCGTTCGACGCGGTGTTCCTGGGGGTTGGCCTGGGCGGGGTCAACGACCTGGACGCGCCGGGCGCCGAGCGGGACGGCGTGATGGACGCGGTGGGCTTCATCGCCGCGCTGCGCCAGGCGGACGACCTGACCCGGCTGCCGGTGGGCCGCAACGTGGTGGTGATCGGCGGCGGCATGACGGCGGTGGACGCGGCGGTGCAGTCGAAGCTGCTGGGCGCCGAGAACGTCACCATCGCCTATCGCCGGGGCCGCGACCGCATGGGCGCGTCGCGTTACGAGCAGGATTTGGCGACCTCGAAAGGCGTGCGGATCATCTGCAACGCGCAGCCGGTGGCGATCCACGGCAACGGGGCGGCCACCGAGATCGAGCTGGAATATACCACCGATGACGGCGCTGGCCTGAAGGGCACGGGCGAGACGCTGCGCCTGCCCGCCGACCAGGTGTTCAAGGCCATCGGCCAGGTGCTGACCCATGACGGGCTGGCGCTGGACGGGCGCAAGATCGCCGTGACCGGCGCGGGCCGCACGTCGCGCGACGGGGTCTGGGCCGGGGGCGACTGCACGCCGGGCGAGGATCTGACCGTCGTGGCGGTGGCCGAGGGGCGCGACGCGGCCGAGGATATCCACGTCACGCTGATGGGCGTCGCGGTGCGTGCCACCGGCGCGGTGATCGGCGAAGCGGCGCGTGCCTGAACTGCCCGAGGTCGAGGCCGCGCGCTGCCGGATCGACCGCGGCGCGCTGCACCGCACGATCGGAGCGGTGCGCTACGGCGACGACATCACGCACATGGACCTGCCCGACCGCGACGCGCTGGACCGGTTCGTGGGCACGCAGTTTTCCATGACCCGGCGGCACGGCAAGTTCATGTTCGCGGGCACAAAGGACGGGCCGTGGATGATGATCCACCTCGGCATGGCCGGGTCGATCCGGGTGCTGGACGCGGACGAGGTGGACGCCGACTTCATCCGCTTCACCGTGGCGTTCGAGGGCGGCACCCGCCTGACCTTCCGCGATCCGCGCAAGTTCGGCGAAATCGTCGTGGTCGAGGACGTGGACGACTACATCGCCGAACGCGGCCTGGGCCCCGACGCGCTGGAGATCGGCGACAACGCCTTTGCCGAGGTGATCGGCGGCACCCGCGGCGCGGTGAAGTCGGCGCTGCTGGCGCAGTCGAAGCTGGCGGGCGTGGGCAATCTCTGGTCCGACGAATCGCTCTATCGCGCGGGCATCCTGCCGGGGGCGACGGCGTCGGATCTGGCGTCCGACCGGATCGCCAGGCTGCACGGGGCCGTGGGCGACACGCTGCGCGCTGTGATCGACACCTGCGCCACCTATTCCAAGCTGCCCGACGACTGGCTGATCCACCGCCGCGAGGAAGGTGCGGCCTGCGGGATCTGCGCCGGGACCATCGCCAAGAAGAAGGTCGGCGGACGCACCACTTATTATTGCCCCGATCATCAGAAAGGCGCGTGATGTGCTATCATGGCGCCATTCCGATCGAAATGGAGGCTGTGATGACACTCGAACAAGACGTCGCGCGCCACTACACGACGGGCGACCTGCTCGCCCGGATCGATGTTGCGCTGAAGGAAAGCGGGGTCGATCCCGCCAAGCTGGTCGTGGATGACCTGAAGCCCGTCGACGAATTCCATACCGGCGGGCTGGAAGCGACACTGGCCCTGCTGGACCAGCTGGAGATCGATTCCAACAGCCACGTGGTCGACCTGGGCTGCGGCCTGGGCGGCACCGCGCGCCACATCGTGCACCGCTACGGGGCGCGGGTGACGGGCGTGGACCTGACGCCGGACTTCGTGACCGTGGCGCAAGAGCTGAACAGACGCGTGGGCTACGACCAGCGGATCACGTTGCACGAAGGCTCGGTGCTGGACGTGCCGCTGACCGACGGGGTGGCCGACCTGGTGACGATGTTCCACGTGGGCATGAACATCGCCGACAAGAACGCGCTGTTCGCCGAGGCGAGCCGGTTGCTGCGGCCGGGGGGGCGTTTCGCGCTGTTCGACGTGATGCTGGGTGCGAGCGACGCGGATCTCGTCTACCCGCTGCCGTGGTCCGGCATCCCCGAAACCAGCCGTGTCGAGGCGCCGGGGGTCTATCGCCGTGCCGCGCACGCTGCCGGGCTGGAGCAGGTGAGCGAGCGCGACCGATCGCAATTCGCGCTGGATTATTTCGCGCGGCTGAACCGGCATGTCCTGGCCGAGGGCCAGCCGCCGCTGGGGATCCACCTTCTGATGGGCGACAACGCCGCCGAGAAACTTCAGAACTACCGCGAAAACGTGTCGAAAGGCGTCATGGCCCCGACCGAGATGATCTTCCGCAAACCGCTCGAGGTGCCGTGATGCGCGCTCGGGCTTCCACCAGCACCGACCCAAGGAGGGCCGCATGGCCGATCTGACGACCGATTTCGTGGGCATCAAGAGCCCCAATCCCTTCTGGCTGGCCTCGGCCCCGCCCACGGACAAGGAATACAACGTCCGCCGGGCGTTTGAGGCCGGGTGGGGCGGTGTCGTGTGGAAGACGCTGGGCGCCGAGGGCCCGCCGGTCGTCAACGTCAACGGGCCGCGCTACGGCGCGATCTGGGGCGCCGACCGGCGGCTTCTGGGCTTGAACAACATCGAGCTGATTACCGACCGTCCGCTCGAGGTGAACCTGGAGGAAATGGCGCGCGTGAAGGCCGACTGGCCCGACCGCGCGCTGGTCGCGTCGATCATGGTGCCCTGCGAGGAAGACGCCTGGAAGAACATCCTGGCCCGCGTGGACGAGACCGGCGCCGACGGGATCGAGCTGAATTTCGGCTGCCCCCACGGCATGGCCGAGCGCGGCATGGGCAGCGCGGTGGGGCAGGTGCCCGAATATATCGAAATGGTCACCCGCTGGTGCAAGAAATACTACGACAAGCCGGTCATCGTGAAACTGACGCCCAACATCACCGACATCCGCGCCCCCGCGCAGGCCGCGAAGAACGGCGGCGCGGATGCGGTGAGCCTGATCAACACGATCAACTCGATCACGAGCGTGAACCTCGACACCATGTCGCCGGAGCCGTCCATCGACGGGAAAGGCAGCCATGGCGGCTATTGCGGCCCGGCGGTCAAGCCCATCGCCATGAACATGGTGGCCGAGATCGCCCGCGACCCGGCGACCCACGGCCTGCCCATCAGCGGCATCGGCGGCATCACGACGTGGCGCGACGCGGCCGAGTTCCTGAGCCTCGGCGCGGGCAACGTGCAGGTCTGCACCGCGGCCATGACCTATGGCTTTCGCATCGTGTCCGAGATGAAGGCGGGCCTGTCGGCCTGGATGGACGAGAAGGGTTATACATCCGTCGACCAAGTCGTGGGCCGCGCGGTGCCGAACGTGACCGACTGGCAATACCTGAACCTCAACTACGTGACCAAGGCGCGGATCAGCCAGGACGATTGCATCAAGTGCGGGCGCTGCTTCGCGGCCTGCGAGGACACGTCCCACCAGGCCATCGCCATGTCCGCGGACCGCACCTTCACGGTGATCGACGAAGAATGCGTGGCCTGCAACCTGTGCGTCGATGTCTGCCCGGTGGAAAACTGCATCACCATGGAGGAACTGCCCAAGGGCGCCATCGACCCGCGCACCGGCAAGAAAGTGGGCGAATACGCCAACTGGACGACGCATCCGAACAATCCCGGCGCGGTCGCGGCGGAGTAGCGGGTGGAGGCGTCCGACCGGCACTTCCTGACCGGGCTCTTCGACGCTGCGGTTGGGGCGGCCGACCCCGCGCGCGCGATCGCTCGCGCCATGCCCGACCCGCCCAAGGGCCGCACGGTAGTCGTCGGGTGCGGCAAGGGCGCCGCCCAGCTGGCCGCGGCGTTCGACGAGGCATGGGCAGGCGATCTGTCGGGGGTGGTCGTCACCCGCTACGGCTACGCCACCGACGCGGGGCGCATCCGCGTGCTGGAAGCCGCGCACCCCGTGCCGGACGCGGCGGGGCTGAAAGCATCTCGCGCGCTTCTGGATGCGGTGTCGGGGCTGGGCGAGGATGACCTGGTGGTCGCGCTGATCTGCGGCGGCGGCTCGGCGCTGCTGCCGATGCCGCCCGAAGGCTTGGACCTGGACGACGAGCGGGCGCTGAACGAGGCACTTCTGTCCTCGGGCGCGCCCATCGGCGTGATGAACGCGATCCGCACCCATGTGAGCGGTATCAAGGGCGGCCGCCTGGCCGCCGCGGCGCACCCGGCGCGGGTGGTGACGCTGGTGGTGTCGGACGTGCCGGGCGACGATCCCGCGCAGGTCGCGTCGGGACCCACCGTGCCGTCGGGGGTCGGTCTGGACGAGACGCGGGCGCTGATCCGCAACCACGGCATCGCGCTGCCCGAGCGGGTGCAGCGCCACCTGGACAGCCAGCCGCCGGATGCTCCCATGCCCGACGATCCGGGCTTCGCGCGCGACCGGGTGCAGGTGATCGCGTCGGCCGGGATGTCGCTGGACGCCGCGCGGCGCCACGCGCTGGATGCGGGTGTGCCCGCCGTCATCCTGTCGGACGCGGTGGAGGGCGAGGCGCGCGACGTGGGCCGGGTGCTGGGTGCGCTGGCGCGCGAGGTCGCGCTGCGCGACCGCCCCTTCGCAGCCCCCATGGTGCTGCTGTCTGGCGGCGAGACCACGGTGACGCTGAAGGGAAAGGACGGGCGCGGCGGGCGCAACACCGAGCTGCTGCTGTCCCTGTCGGGGGCCATCGACGGGCTGACGACGGTGTTCGCCCTGGCCGCGGATACCGACGGGATTGACGGCTCGGAAGACAATGCGGGCGCGTTCGTGACCGGCGACACCCGCGCCCGGATGCGCGCGGCGGGCGTCGATCCCGACGACGCCCTGGCGCGCAACGATGCCTGGGGCGCGTTCGACGCCATCGGCGATCTTTTCGTGCCCGGCCCCACGGGGACCAACGTGAACGATTTCCGCGCGATCCTGATCCGGCCGGGACAGGCTGAGAAAGCCCCTCGCTGACCTGCGGGTCCGGGGCTTCGTAGCCGGCGCGCGAAGGGGTCAGTCCACCGGTTGCAGCAGGCGCTGGAAGAGTTGCGTGACATGTGCCTCGGCCCGGTCGAGCGGATCGTCGGAGTCCAAGACGGCGCGCACCTGCACGTCGAAATCGGCGTAGTGCTGGGTCAGCGCCCAGATCGAGATGATCGTGTGATGCGGATCCACCGGCGCCAGCCGCCCGGCGTCGATCCAGGCCTGCATCTGGTCGGCCAGGGCGTCGACGAGCGTCTTCAACTCGGCGCTCAGGGTATCGGCGATGTGCGGCGCGCCTTGCAGGATCTCGTTGGCGAACAGACGGCTTTCCCGCGGGTATTGGCGCGTCAGGGCCATCTTGCGCGACACGTAGGCCAGCAGCTCGGCCAGCGGCTCGCCCTGCGGGTCGATCCGGCGGATCGGGTCGAGCCAGGTGTCCATCAGGCCCAGCAGAAGGGTGCGGTGGATCGCTTCCTTCGAGGCGAAGTAATACAGAAGATTGGGCTTCGACAGCCCGGCCTCGGCCGCGATCTGGTCGAGCGTCGCGCCCCGAAAGCCGTGGCGCGAAAAGATCTCGAGCCCCGCCTCCAGGATGGCTGCCCGGTTTCGGGACTGGATCCGGCTGTCAGCCATGACGGGGTCGCGTCCCGCATGGGCCTTGTCCGTGCAGATTGCTTGAATTTTGTGCGTTCGCCGCCATGCGCGCCACGATCCTTGACTGACCTCTGTCCTCTGGTAGCGTCCATTTTACCGATTGGTCAAATCAGCGCGAGGTCCATCATGCCCCCAGCCGCCCCCGGCGAGAACATGCGCATCAACGGCGACCGGCTTTGGGACAGCCTGATGGAAATGGCCAAGATCGGGCCCGGCGTCGCGGGTGGCAACAATCGCCAGACCCTGACCGACGAAGATGCCCAGGGGCGCGCGCTGTTCCAGTCCTGGTGCGAGGCGGCGGGCTGCACCATGGGGCTGGACCAGATGGGCAATATGTTCGCGCGCCGCGAAGGCACCGACCCCGACGCGCTGCCGGTCTACGTGGGCAGCCACCTGGACACCCAGCCCACGGGCGGCAAGTACGACGGCGTGCTGGGCGTGCTCGGCGGGCTCGAGATTATCCGCAGCCTCAACGACCTGGGCGTGAAGACCAAGCACCCCATCGTGGTCACCAACTTCACGAACGAGGAAGGCACCCGCTTTGCCCCCGCGATGCTGGCCTCGGGCGTTTTCGCGGGGATCCACGAACAGGACTGGGCCTACGGGCGCACCGACGCGAAGGGCAAGAGCTTCGGCGACGAGCTGCAGCGCATCGGCTGGCGCGGCGACGAAGAGGTGGGCGCGCGCAAGATGCACGCGTTTTTCGAGCTGCATATCGAGCAGGGCCCGATCCTGGAGGCCGAAGACAAGCAGATCGGCGTCGTCACCCACGGGCAGGGCCTGTCGTGGACGCAGGCGACCATCACCGGCAAGGACGCGCATACCGGCTCCACACCTATGCCCATGCGCAAGAATGCGGGCCTGGGCATGGCGCGGGTGCTGGACGCCGTGGACCGCATCGCGTGGGCGCACAAACCGCACGCGGTGGGCGCGGCGGGGCATATCGAGGTCTTTCCAAATTCCCGCAATGTCATCCCCGGCAAGGCGGTATTCACCGTTGATTTCCGGTCGCCCGAGTTGAGCGTCATTGAAGATATGGAACAAAAGCTGCGGTTCGAGGCGCAGGCCATCTGCCGCGAGATGGGACTGGGCGTGGAATTCGAAAAGGTCGGCGGCTTCGACCCGGTGGCCTTCGACGAGGGCTGCGTGAACGCGGTGCGCGACGCGGCCGAGCGGCTGGGATACAGTCACATTAACCTGATCTCGGGCGCGGGCCACGACGCCTGCTGGATCAACCGCGTGGCGCCCACGGCCATGGTCATGTGCCCCTGCGTGGACGGGCTGTCGCATAACGAGGCCGAAGAGATCAGCAAGGAGTGGGCGACCGCGGGCGCGGACGTGCTGCTGCACGCCGTGGTGGAGACGGCGGGTGTTGAGGGGTGAGGAAGGCGACTGTTCCGATCTACCTGTCGAAGCACGACGGGGTGACCCTGAAGATTGATCGCGACGGAGCGTCCTATTGGTCGCTCTACGTCAACGAATACCGTGCCGAACCGTTCGAAGACCAACGCGAGGCGGCATCGCCCGCAGCACGCGAACGCACCGGTTTTCAGGAACGGGACGCCTCGGGTCACGCATGCCCGCAAGACATCGCCCAATGGGAAAGGATCTGAAGTGACCACCGTCACCGGCAACGGCACCTCCGTCACCCAAGACCCGACTTGCACGGCTGCCGCCCTGACCGACGGCGGCCTGATTTCCGAGGTCGGCGTCACGCCCTCCAAGGATCGCGTGGGTCGCACGGGACGGATTGCTCATCCTCGGCCCTTGGCGCAATCTGGCCGCCAACGCTTTCGCATTGGATCAAGGAATGCATCGAACACTTCTCGTCCTTTTCGCCGTGCTGGGCCCTGTCGGCTGCAACGCGATCGGCGGAACCGGTGACGGTATCGAGGAAATCAACGGGATGACCATCGTCAACGACGTGGATGGCGGCCGTCTCATCATCGACGCGCAGGGATGCCAGGGCGTGGCCGTGCCCGGCTCGAACGTGGTCGAGCCGGTGGTGGATGCGGACGGCCAGCCCGTCTGCGTGCCGCTTGCGCCCAACGGCTAGGAGGACAGCATGACCAAAGTCATCAAGAACGGCACCATCGTCACCCATGACCTGACCTACAAGGCGGATGTCCTGATCGACGGCGGCAGGATCGTCGAAATCGGGCCGGACCTGAAAGCCGACACGCAGATCGACGCCACCGGCTGCTACGTCATGCCCGGCGGGATCGACCCGCACACGCATCTGGAGATGCCGTTCATGGGGACGTATTCGGCGGACGATTTCGATTCGGGCACCCGTGCGGCGCTGGCGGGCGGCACCACGATGGTGGTCGATTTCGCGCTGCCGAGCCCCGGGCAGGGGCTGCTGGATGCGCTGAAGATGTGGGACAACAAGTCCACCCGCGCCCATTGCGACTATTCCTTCCACATGGCCGTCACCTGGTGGGGCCAGCAAGTCTTCGACGAGATGGAGACGGTGGTGAAGGAACGCGGCATCAACACGTTCAAGCACTTCATGGCCTACAAGGGCGCGCTGATGGTGCAGGACGACGAGATGTACGCGTCCTTCCAGCGGCTGGCTGAGCTGGGCGCCATCGCGCTGGTCCACGCCGAGAACGGCGACGTGGTCGCGGACCTCAGCGCCAAGCTTCTGGCCGAGGGGAACACCGGCCCCGAGGGCCACGCCTATTCGCGGCCCCCCCAGGTCGAGGGCGAGGCGACGAACCGCGCCATCATGATCGCCGACATGGCGGGCGTACCGCTCTACGTCGTGCACACCAGTTGCGAGGACAGCCACGAGGCCATCCGCCGCGCCCGCCAGCAGGGCAAGCGGGTCTGGGGCGAGCCGCTGATCCAGCACCTGACGCTGGACGAGAGCGAGTATTTCAACAAGGACTGGGACCACGCCGCGCGCCGCGTGATGTCGCCGCCCTTCCGCAACAAGCAGCACCAGGACAGCCTGTGGGCGGGGCTGCAATCGGGCTCGCTGTCGGTGGTGGCCACGGATCACTGCGCCTTCACGACCGCGCAGAAGCGCACGGGCCTGGGCGATTTCACCAAGATCCCCAACGGCACCGGCGGGCTGGAAGACCGGATGCCGATGCTCTGGACCCATGGCGTGGCGACGGGGCGGCTGACGATGAACGAGTTCGTCGCGGTGACGTCGGCCAATATCGCGAAGATCCTCAACTGCTATCCGCGAAAGGGCGCGATCCGGGTGGGCTCGGACGCCGATATCGTGGTCTGGGATCCCGAGAAAGAGAAGACGATCACGGCGGATAAACAGGTCTCGGCAATCGACTACAACGTCTTCGAGGGCCAGCAGGTCAAGGGGCTGCCCCGCTTCACCCTGACCCGCGGCCACGTCGCCGTCCACGACGGAGAACTGCGCGCGGAGGAAGGGCACGGCCAGTTCGTAAAGCGCCCGCCCAAGGGCGCAGTGTCGAAGGCACTGTCCAGCTACAAGGCAATCACCGCGCCCCGCCCGGTAGGGCGCTCTGGCATCCCTGCGAGTGGAGTTTGACCGATGTTAGACGAGGATACTGAGGATCATGACATGGTTTTTGAAACGCAAAAGCAAATTCTTCTGAAGGATTGGGACCATGGAAAAATAGCAATCCGAGATCTGGATGCCTCAATATTCAAGATAAGAGGTTGGTCTATAACGGTTTTCGGGGGAGTGCTTGCTGCGTCAGTGGCCCTGAAGTTTCCGTCTGTCGCACTACTCTCTATTCTCTCGTCACTTCTTTTCTGGGCGCTTGATGGCCAGTATAAGAGTTTCCAACAGAGATTCATTCTGCGAGACGTAGAAATATGCAATTATCTTAATTCAAAAGAATTTTTACGAGCCCAAAAAAGTGGTGAAATCGATAGCATACCGATAAGCTTACCGTTTTACGAACTGCCGCGCCGTAGCGAAGAAGATGGATTCAAGCTGAGTAAGAAATTTTCTGTACTTTTGGGCTGGACACATTTGGAGGAGAAAGAAGTCACAGATCAAATTGTAGCTATGAAGCTTCAGAACGTTTCAACGCTTTACATATCTTTGATCGCGCTTTCATTCTTGGCC
Source organism: Palleronia pontilimi (assembly GCF_016412875.1). Taxonomy (GTDB): domain Bacteria; phylum Pseudomonadota; class Alphaproteobacteria; order Rhodobacterales; family Rhodobacteraceae; genus Palleronia; species Palleronia pontilimi. Next base: position 110,031 of record NZ_JAEKPD010000018.1, read on the forward strand.
TTCCTGATTATCCGCTTCTCTGTAGGATGAGATTCGTTAGTAATAATATGCAGTTTGCCATCGGCCGGTGTAACGCATGAATGTCGTTTCCGCCCGATCACTGGACCTGACGTTCCGCACTGGCGACGGGCCGGTCCACGCGCTGAAGGATATCGAACTCGATATCGCGCCCGGCGAGTTCGTCAGCTTCATCGGCCCGTCGGGCTGCGGCAAGACGACCTTTCTGCGCTGCGTGGCGGGGCTGGAGGCGCCCACGGGCGGCACTCTGACGGTCAACGGCATGACGCCGGACGAGGCGCGGCGCGCGCGGGCCTATGGTTACGTGTTCCAGGCGGCGGGGCTTTACCCTTGGCGGACCATCGGCGGCAACATTCGCCTGCCGCTGGAGATCATGGGGTTTCCCGAAGCCGAGAAGAAGCGGCGCGTGGCCGAAACGCTGGCCCTGGTCGATCTGGACGGGTTCGAGAAGAAGTTTCCCTGGCAGCTGTCCGGTGGGATGCAGCAGCGCGCCTCCATCGCGCGGGCGCTGGCCTTCGATGCGGACCTTTTGCTGATGGACGAGCCCTTCGGCGCACTGGACGAGATCGTGCGCGACCGGCTGAACGAAGAGCTTCTGGCCCTTTGGGCGCGGACCGGCAAGACGATGCTCTTCGTCACCCACTCGATCCCCGAGGCGGTGTACCTGTCCACCAAGATCGTCGTCATGTCGCCGCGCCCGGGGCGGATCAGCGATGTGATCGACAGCCCGCTGCCCAAAGAACGCCCCCTGGACATCCGCGACAGCGCCGAGTTCATCGCAATCGCCCACCGCGTCCGCGAGGGTCTGCGCGCAGGGATGGAGGCCGCATGAGCCGGACGGATACAGGGGGCACGCGGCCCCCCGCATCACTGGTCACGGTCATCGGCTCCTCAGCCTGTACCGTGTCCCCATCTTGCACCGATCAAGGTAAACAAATCCTTAATCCCGACCAGCGCGCGCGCGACCGCCGTTTCGACAGAGGTATTTGGAGACCAGTGATGAACGGGGCGCGGTCCTGCTGCATCACTGGTCTGAAAATACCTTCGCGCAGCATCGGCGTCCGGCGCCGCGGCGGGTCGGCGCGATGACCGATGCCCCGCTTTCTGCCCCGCAGGCGGGCGTCGGGCGCTCGGGGCGGGTGGCGCTGCGGCTCAGAGCCGTGTCGGGCACCGTGATCCCGGTCCTTGCCGTGATCGCCGCGCTGGTGGGGCTGTGGTACCTGGCCTGCATCCCCATGAACGCGCAGCAATCGGTGCTGCTGGCCGAGCGGGGCGGCGCCGAGGTTTCGCCCGCCACCGCCTCCGAGCGGCGCGACGTGGGCGGCATCGCCCTGAGCCTGCGCAATCCCGACCCCGCGCTGGCGCTGGCCTTCGGCCAGGATCGTCCCGTCCTGCCCGCGCCGCACCAGGTGGCGGCCGAGCTTTGGGGCTCGACCGTCGGGCTGAGGGTTACGTCGAAGCGCAGCCTGGTCTTCCACGGCTGGATCACCCTGTCGGCCACGCTGGCGGGCTTTGCGGTGGGCACGGGCCTGGGCATCCTGCTGGCCGTGGGAATCGTTCACAGCCGCGTCATGGACATGAGTGTCATGCCCTGGGCCATCGTCAGCCAGACCATCCCGATCATCGCCATCGCGCCGATGATCATCGTGGTTCTTTACTCCATCGGTGTGCAGGGGCTGGTGCCGAAGGCGGTCATCAGCGCTTACCTGTCGTTCTTCCCGGTCGTCGTGGGCATGGTGAAGGGCTTGCGCAGCCCGGACGCGATGCAGCTGGACCTGCTGCGCACCTACGGCGCCAGCGGCGCGCAGACCTTCTGGCGGCTGCGGCTGCCCGCGTCGCTGCCCTACCTGTTCGCGTCGCTGAAGATCGGCGTGGCCGCGTCGCTGATCGGGGCCATCGTGGGCGAGCTGCCGACCGGCGCCGTGCGGGGCCTGGGCGCGCGGCTACTGGCGGGCAGCTATTACGGGCAGACGGTGCAGATCTGGTCGGCGCTGTTTGCTGCCGCGATCTTGGCGGCGTTGCTGGTGGCGATCATCTCGGGGGTCGAGCGGGTGTTGCTGCGGCGCATGGGGCTGATGCGATGATGCTGGTGGTCTTCGCGCTGGTCCTTTGGGCCGCCGGTTGGGCGTTGAATGTCCGGCTGGCCAGCGGACCCGCCGCCGACACGGGCACGGCGCAGCTGGCCGTGCCCGCGCTGTTCGGACTGACGCTGATCGTCATGTGGGAGCTGATCGTGCGCGGGCTGGAGGTGCCGGGCGTGATCCTGCCGCCGCCCTCGGCCATCGGCTTCGCTTTCGCGGGACAGTGGGACGTGATCTGGGCCGACTTCGTGCAGACCTTCGTGAAGGGCGCGCTGTCGGGCTATGTCATCGGCGCGCTCGCCGCCTTCGCCGTCGCGATCCTGGCCGACCGGTTCGACTTCCTGAAACGCGGGTTGCTGCCGGTGGGCAACTTCATGGCCGCGCTGCCCATCGTCGGCACCGCGCCGATCCTGGTGATGTGGTTCGGCTTCGACTGGCAGTCGAAGGCGGCGGTCGTCGTGGTGATGGTGTTCTTCCCGATCCTCGTGAACACCGTGGCGGGGCTGGCCGACACGGCCGCCATGCAGCGCGACCTGATGCGGACCTACGGCGCTAGCTACACCCAGACCCTGCTGAAGCTGCGGATCCCCGCGGCGCTGCCCTTCATCTTCAACGGGCTGAAGATCTCGACCACGCTGGCGCTGATCGGTGCCATCGTGGCCGAATTCTTCGGCTCGCCCACGCTCGGGATGGGCTTTCGCATCTCGACCAGCGTCGGCCAACTCGCGCTCGACATGGTCTGGGCCGAGATCGTGGCGGCGGCCCTTGCGGGTTCCGCGTTTTACGGCATCATCGCCGTCATCGAAAAGCGGGTGACCTTCTGGCATCCGTCCCATCGGGGATGAACCCCGGGGGCAGACATCAACAAGGAGTAACGGACATGAGAACCACCATCATCGCCGCCGCGGCGGCCCTGACGGCTGCGGGTGCCGCCCACGCGCAGGACGACGTGGCGCTGCAGCTGAAATGGGTCACGCAGGCCCAGTTCGCGGGCTATTACGTGGCCGAGGACCAGGGCTTCTACGACGAAGAGAACCTGAACGTGACCATCCTGCCCGGCGGTCCGGACATCGCGCCGCCGCAGGTGCTGGCGGGCGGCGGTGCCGACGTCATGGTGGATTGGATGCCGTCGGCCCTGTCGGCGCGCGAGAAAGGCTTGCCCATCGTCAACATCGCCCAGCCCTTCAAGACCAGCGGGTTGATGCTGACCTGCTGGAAGGACACCGGCATCACCGGACCCGAGGATTTCGCGGGCCGCACCATCGGCGTCTGGTTCTTCGGCAACGAATACCCGTTCCTGAGCTGGATGAGCCAGGAAGGCATTCCCACCGATGCGTCCGATGACGGGATCACGGTGCTGAAGCAGGGCTTCAACGTGGACCCGCTGTTGCAGCGGCAGGCCGATTGCATCTCGACCATGACCTACAACGAGTTCGGCCAGGTGCTGGATGCGGGCGTGACCGAGGACGAACTGGTGACCTTCAAGTACGAGGACCAGGGCGTCGCCACGCTGGAAGATGGGCTCTACGTGCTGGAGCAGAACCTGGAGGATCCGGCCTTCGTCGACAAGATGACCCGGTTCGTGCGCGCGTCGATGAAAGGCTGGAAATGGGCCGAGGAGAACCCCGAAGAGGCCGCCATGATCGTTCTGGACAATGACGAAACCGGCGCCCAGACCGAAGCCCACCAGGTCCGCATGATGGGCGAGATCGCGAAGCTCACCGCCGGATCGAACGGCGCGCTGGACGAGGCCGACTACCGCCGCACGGTGGACACGCTGCTGGCGGGCGGCTCGGACCCGGTGATATCGGCCGAGCCGGAAGGCGCATGGACGTCGGACATCACGGATGCCGCGCTGAACTGATCGGCCCACCGAAGACCCTGATTGAAACGCCCGGTCTTCGCGCCGGGCGTTTTGCTGTTATCCTGAGGCGGCTTGTATTTTTGATCAGGAGCATTTGCCATGAAATATCTTGTTTGCATCGCCGGTCTGATGGTCGGCGCGGCTGCCCAGGCGCAGGACGTGAACTGTCCCGGTGCGCAAACCCAACTCGAGCTGAACGAATGCGCCGCGCGGGCGTGGCAGGACGCCGATGCCGAGCTGAACCGGCTCTGGAGGATCGTGAAGCCCCAGGCCGATCGCGCGGGGACCGGGCAGGCGCTGCTGGACGCGCAGCGCGCCTGGCTCAGATATCGCGATGCCACCTGCGACGCCGAGGCGGCGGAATACGGGCGCGGATCCATCGTTCCCTATATCATCGGCGCCTGTGCCACGCGGCTGACGCTGGCGCGCAACGCCGAGCTTCGCGCGTTGCAGCGATAGCGCGGGCATCGGGCGGACCGGTGCTATTGCCGCTCGGCGCGCATCCCAGGCGGGTTGCCGCGGGCGCATAGCGGGCATTCGGCACCGGGGGTTACCCCCGCATCGGGCGCTTCATAGGTGCTGTGTCAAGCAAGGACACATGACCCGAGGAGACATCAGATGGCTGATGCAAGCTATATCGAGACCAAGGCCCCGCGCCGCACATGGGGCGAAGCGATCACCGACTTCTTCACCCCCATGGGGCAACGGCTGGTCGCCATGGGCGAGAATTCGTCGCGCTACCGTCGGCTGGAACGGCTGACGGCCATGAGCGATGCCGAGCTGGCCGAACGCGGCGTGAAGCGCGAAGACATCGTGCGCCACGTCTTCGCAGACGTGTACTACGTCTGAGCCGGGCGCGGATTTCTCGAGAAATCCGTCACGTTTTCCTCAAGGAAAACGCATCCGCGACCACCGCCCGCGCCGACGCTGAATGTCGGCGCGGGCGGTTTGCGTTTCGGGTCGATTGACACCGCCGGAGCCGCGCCACAGGGTGCCCCGAACAAGTCGGGGAGGGATGGCGCATGTTCGGAGGGCTCGACCCGGGCACGCTGATGCTGCTGGCGGGAATCGCCGTGGGCGCGGGCATCGCCGGTGGCGTCCTGGCGGGATTGCTGGGCGTCGGCGGCGGCATCGTCATCGTCCCCGCGCTTTACCTGTCGCTGTCGCTGACCGGCATGGACCCCGCGCTGATCATGCAGGTCGCCGTGGGCACGTCGCTGTCCACCATCGTCTTCACGTCGCTGAGCTCCGGCATCGGGCACTACCGCCAGGGCGCCATCGACTTCGACCTGCTGAAGCTCTGGGCGCCGTCGATCCTGGTGGGCGTCGTCATCGGCTCGGTCTTGGGCGGCGTCGTGTCGGGGCTGGCCCTGCTGGCCGTCTTCGCCACGGTCGCGCTGATCGTGTCCTTCGACATGATGTTTCGCAAGGGCGGCGACGGCAGCGACCAGCGCAGCTTTTCCAGGCCCGTCTGGGCGGGGCTCGGCACGCTGGCGGGCGCGATTTCGGCCATGATGGGCATCGGCGGCGGCACCGTCTGCGTGCCGCTTTTGAACTTCCTGGGCTACGACATCCGCCGCGCCGTGGGCACGTCGTCGGCCATCGGTTTCCTGATCGGCGTGCCCGGCGCGATCATCTACGCGATTTCGGGGTTGGGGCAGGACAACCTGCCGCCCTTTTCGCTGGGCTACGTGAACCTGCTTCTGGCCGCGATCATCATTCCGCTGTCGACCAGCTTCGCCCATCTGGGCGTCCGGCTGGCCCATGCGATCCCGCGCGGCGCGCTCCGGATGGCATTCGGGCTGTTCCTGCTGGCCACGTCGCTGCGCATGTTCTGGGACCTTTTCACCACCTGACAGGAGCTTTCCATGAGCATCGTGATTCTTGGCGTCTTCGCCGCCGATTGCGCCTTTCGCGGCCAGAGACTGCCCAGCATGGGCGAGACCGTGCTGGGCGAAGGCTTCGCGCTGGGCCCCGGCGGCAAGGGGTCGAACCAGGCGGTGGCGGCGTCGCGCGCCGGGGGCGACGTGCATTTCGTGACAAGGCTGGGCCGCGATATCTTCGCCGACATGGCGCGCGATGTGTGGGGGCAGGCGGGCGTGACGCCCCATGTGACGGAAGACGCCGACAGCTACACGGGGGCTGCCTTCATCTACGTGAATGCCGACAGCGGCGACAACGCGATCATCGTGGCGCCTGGGGCAGGGGGGCAGCTGTCGCCCGCCGATATCGACGCCCATGCCGCGCTGATCGGCGGGGCGGCCGTGTTCGTCACGCAGCTCGAACAGCCCATGGAGGCGGCCCATCGCGCCTTGCAGCTCGCCCGCGACGGCGGCGCGCGCACGATCCTGAATCCCGCGCCCGCCGCCGAGATCCCCGACGCGATGCTGGCGCTTTGCGATGTCATCACCCCCAACGAATCCGAGGCCGAGATCCTGACCGGCATCGCCGTCGCCTCGGTCGACGATGCCAAGCGCGCCGCCGACGCGCTGCTGGACCGGGGCGTGGGCGCGGCGATCATCACCCTGGGCGAGAACGGCGCGCTCTACCGCGACCGCGACACCACCCTGCACGTCGCGGCGATCCGGGCGGGCGCGGTGGTCGAGACGACGGGCGCGGGCGATGCGTTCAACGGCGGATTCGCGGCGGCGCTGGCACGCGGGGACAGTCCGGCCGACGCGGTCAGATTCGGCAACGCCACGGCAGCCTTGTCGGTGACCCGCGCGGGTGCGGCGGCGAGTATGCCTGACGGGCATGAAATCGTGGCACTTCTCTCGCGCCAGGGCTGATCGGCGAGTCGGCATCGGGGTGTCGGATCCGGTCGAAACCATCCCGAAAGACCGGGCAGCCAGCGGATGACGGCGCCGTGATCGAAAAAGTCGTGACAGGGGGATTCCCAGTCAAGCGCCTGATATCCCGCCGCTTTTCGGGCCGAGCAAAGCGCCCGTGCCCGCGCCTTTGGCCAGAAATCCACAGAAGTTTCTGGATTGCCCGAAAAAACCGCTTGCGGGGCTCGGGGCCTATCCGTAAACAGCCCCTCACCGGCGGCGCTGAGGCGCGGTCGGGACGCCAGACGGGGCGCCGAAGACGACCGAAAGACACCACGAAATCAAGTGGTTGACAGCGGAAACGGATCGGGGCAAACGAGGCGGCGCCAAGCGAGGCCGCGGAAAATTTCGGCAGCGATCACGAATGTGGTTGACGCCGATTGCTACCGGGGCTAGACGAAGCGGATCAAGAAATTCGAGAGGCATTCAGGCGGGCGCGCCGAAGTTGGCGCAACGGTTTGTTTTTGTCTCTCACGCTCTTTGACATTGTGATATATCTGAAGAGATATGT
>NZ_JAEKPD010000019.1 GCF_016412875.1 Palleronia pontilimi
ATTCCAGATCAAACCGGCCCTAACCGCGGGGGAAGGTCAAAGAATGTGCGCTTTGTTGCTGACAGCCGACGTAGTACGCGAGTCCTCAAGTGTGTTTTGGGTTACTCAGTCAGAATTCTAGCGAACACGCCAACCAAGAACGCCGTGGTCAGACCAAACATCAAGACACCGCAGACCGAGGCCATAGCGCCGAAGATTCGGAATTCAGGTGCTAGGGTGATGTCGCCGTAGCCGAGCGTGCTGTAGGTCACCAGAGCAAAGTAGATAGGAGCCTCATAGCCGGTCAGCGCGCCAAAGACCCAGAACGCCAGCGCCCAGAGGTAGATCTGTACGGTATGGGCGAAGAGCAACAGCAGGAACAGAAGGCTTGTTGACAGGGCCGCGGCACGCATGGTCGCGCTGTCACGAAACGGCTGCGCGCGGCGCAGAGTCCGGATCGCGAAGCCCGCCGCCAAAATATGGATCGCGGCGCAGATCAGGATCATCGCGCTACCCGCCAGGATTTGCACCGCGACCGGCATCGGCGCTAGACCCCCACGCGCTCAGGCCGCTTGCGCCCGTGCGGCGCGCAGGAAGAACAGGCGGTAGAGCGGCGGCACGAACAACAGCGTCAGCGGCGATGCCAGGACAAGCCCGCCGATCATCAGCGCGGCCATCGGCTCGAACAGCGCCCCGCCCGCCAGCGCCATGGGGATCAGGCCGAGGATAGTCGTCAGCGACGTCAACAAGACCGGGTTCAGGCGCTTCATTGCGGCAGCGACGATTGCGTCGTCGAGGGGCCTGTCGCGCCGTTCGATGTCGATCTGGTCGATCAGCACGATGGCGTTGTTGATGATGATCCCCATCAGCGAGATCAGCCCGAGAATGGCGAAGAATGACAGGGGCTGCCCGGTGATCAGCAGAGCCAGTGGTGCACCCGCCAGGATCAGCGGGATCGTCAGGAAGGTGATCGCCACCCGGCGCACCGAGTTGAACTGGAACATCAGCGCCGCGATCATCACCAGCAGCGCATAGGGCATGCCGGCCACCAGATCGGCATTCGCCTCGGCCGCGTCGGCGCTTTCGCCGCCAATGACGACCTCGTAGGCCGGACCCAGGTTCAGCCCGTCCAGCGTGGGCGCAATCAACGCCTCGACCTCGGCCGCGGCCAGCGTGCTGGATTTGCCCGAGATGGTGATCTGGCGCACCTGATTCTCGCGGCGCAGTTGCGACAGCGTCAGACGGGGCTGGAACCGCGCGACCTGGTCGAGTGAGATCAGGCCGGTATCGGTGGGGATTGTCAGATTCGCCAGATCCTCCAGACTGTCCCGGAAGACCTCTTCGGCGCGCACGACGATGGGGATCTGGTCGGTACCGTCGCGGAAAACCGAATACTCAGCACCCGAGAAATAGGTCTGCATGACGTTCGAGATGTCGCTGGAGGTCACGCCAAGCTCGCGTGCGCGCTCCTGCAGGATGTCGATTCCGACCGTCAGACTCTTGTTGCCCCAGTCGTTGGAATTCAGCACCAGCCCCGGCACGCTGTCGAACGCGGCCTCGACCTCGGTGGCCGCCGACAACAGAGTGTCGGCATCGGGTCCGGTGATTTGCACCTCGACGATGCCCGACTCGCTGCCGCCCATCGACAGCCGCGTGACCCGGCCACGCACGGCGGGGTGGTTGGCGATCAGGTGGCGGCGGGTGCGTTCGGCGGCGACCACCGCGCCTTCGAAATCACGGGTGTTGACAACGAAGAAGGCGCTGGCCGGGTCGCTGTCGGCGGGCGACAGCGCGAGGTAGAAGCGCGGGCCGCCATGGCCCACGAACAGCGTGGTGTTGGCGACCTCGGGGTTGGCCTCGGCGTTGCGCAGCCACGCGTCGATGGCCAGCGCCTCATCGCGGGTGGCGGTGATCGAGCTGCCTTTGGGCAGATCGACATACACCAGAAATTCGGCGCGTTCTGACAGCGGGAACATCTCGGATTTCAACTGGCCGAAGCTGGTGATGCCGAAGGCCACGACCAGATAGCAAAGCGCAACCACCGGGATGCCAAACCGCAGGATACGCCGGATCAGGCCGCCATAGGCACGCTCCAGCACGCCTTCGCGCGCCTCCTTCTGCGGTTTGGGCCTGAGCAGGGCGGCGGCGAGAAACGGCAGGATGTAATGCGCCGTCAGCCATGAGCCTGCGAGCATCAGCGCCACCACCGCGCCCAGCGAAAACGCGAACTCGCCGGTCGTGCCATCGAGGATCAGCATCGGCAGAAAGGCGGAAACCGTTGTGATCGAGGCCACGGCGAGAGGCACGAAGAACTGGCCCCCTGCGGCGATGGCCGCATCGCTGGGCACCGCGCCCTCCTTGATCCGCCGGTCGATATCCTCGACCACCACAAGGCCGTTATCGACCAGTAGCCCCAGCGAAATGATCACCGCGGCGATGGAAATCTGTTCCAGGTCGATCCCCCATTGCGACATGCCCAAGAGCGCGAAGTTCACCGTGAAGGGCACGATGCTGGCGATCACCAGCGCCGGGCGCAGGCCGAGGAAAACGAACATCACCACCAGCACCACGGCGAAGGTCTGGCCGACATTCGTCAGCGCGCCGTTGATCGACTGGGTGACGTTGGTCTCCTGGAAGGTTGACAGATTGTACGAGATGCCAATGGGCTGCGTCTGTTCCAGCCGCGCGATCTCGGCGCGCAGCGTGCGGCCCAGTTTCTGGATGTCGCGGTCGTCCGACATCTCGACGCTGACCAGAACCGCAGGTTCGCCATTGAAGAACACCGGCTGCCGCGGCGGATCGACATAGCCGCGCCGCACCGTCATCAGGTCGCGCAGCCGGACGATATCGCCGGTGGGCAGCTGGGTCAGCACCCCGCCGATGTCCTCCAGCGAGCCGAGATTGCCGTTGGCTTCCAGCACGATATTGGTGCCGTCGGCATCGATCCGGCCCGCCGGCAGAATGACGTTCTGGTCGTCCAGGTCACCCAGAAGCTGCGGCAGTTGGATGCCCACGGCGGCCAGGCGGCGGCTGTCGATTTCAAGCCAGATCCGCTCTTCCTGGTCGCCCGACAGGCTGACCTTCGTGATCCCGTCGACGGCGTACAGCCCGGTCTGCAGCGCCTCGGCCGCATCCTCGATCTCGGCATAGGAAAACCCGTCGCCGGTCACCGCGATGGTCGCCACCGCCACATCGCCATAGTTGGTGTTGACGAAGGGGCCGATCGTTCCCTCGGGCAGGTCGCCCGCGCTGTCCTCCATCTGCGTGCGGATGTCCGAGAAGACGCGGTCCAATTCATCGGCGGGCACGCCGTCGTCCACCGCGACGTTCAGCTGCGCCCGCCCGGTGGTGATCAGCGTGGCGATCTCGTCGACCTCGCCGATCTCGCGCGCCGCGCGCTCCAGCGGCACCGCGATCAGGTCCTCGACGCGTTCGGGTGACATGCCGGGGAATTGTGCCACGACGATAACAGTGCGGATTGTGATCGCCGGGTTCTCGCGCTTGGGTAGCGCCAGATAAGCCAGCGCGCCGATGGCGATCAGCCCGACCATGATCAAAAGGGTGAAGCGGGATTTCTCGATCCCGAACCGAGCGAGGCCGTCCACCGGCCTAGCCTTCGGACCCGAGGAGCTTGACCTCTTGTCCCTCCTTAAGGAACGTTACGCCCGCCGAGGCCACCAGATCGCCCGGCGCCAGCCCGTCGATGACGACCACCATGTTCTCGCGGATGCCGCCCACCGTCACCATCCGGCGCGTCACGGTCGAGCTGCCGGCCTCGTAGACATAGACGCCCGCCTGCGCCGGGGTCTGGGCGTCGCCGGGACTACCGCTTTGCCCGTCCTTGATCAGCGCGGCGATCGGGATCGGGTAGCCCTCGCGCGCGGGCAGCGGAAAGTCGATGGCCGCCTCGACCGCCATGCCTGCTTTCAGCAGCGGATGGGTGTCCTCCAGCCGCAGCACGATGGGAAAGCTCGACACCGTGTCTGCGCGCGAGCCGATCTCGCTTACCACAGCGGGAAGCGTCACGTCGGGCCGGTCCGCCAGGCGGATAGTGGCCGGTTTGCCGACGACAAGTTCGGTCGCCGCGTCGAAGCTGACCGAGAACGACACCTCGAACCCATCGGGCGAATAGATCGTCGCAATCGGCGTACCGGCACCGATGGTCGCGAAAGCCGTGGCGTCAACCGAATTGACAATCCCTTCGAAAGGCGCGCGCAACTCGGCCTTTCCCAAGTTTTCCTCGGCGGATTCGAGCGACTTCTGCGCCTGTAACAACGCGGCCGCAGCGGAATCGGCCTGCGCCTTTGCATCGTCCACCGCAACCCGTGTGGTTGTGCCGCGTTGCAACAACTCCTGCTGCCGCGCCAATGTCTCGGCGGTGTTGCGCGCCGACGCCTCGGCCTGCGCCACAGCGGCCTCGGCTGCCTCGACTTGCAGTCGCAGCGCCTCGGGATCGAGCTGCGCCACCATGTCGCCCTCAGCCAGGCGCTGGCCAACATCCAGGTCGAATTCGGCCATGCGCCCGCCAATCTCGAAGGACAGGACGGTCAGGTCAGAGGGTTCCAGCACCGATGGAAATCGCCGCGTCTGGACACGTTCGACCTCGGCCACCTCGTGAACTTTCAAACCGCGTACGACCGGCTCTGGCGCCGCTCTCTCTTCCCGGCAAGCACCGAGGAATGTCAGAGCCAATATGACCCATGCAGTGCGTTTCATAGCTCCGCCCGGTACAGTTTTGTTGTTAAACATGCCGCCTAACCACTCATTTGTCCAATTCGATCACGCGAAACCGTGCGAAACCCACGCGGTCTGTCCCGAGGTCTGTATCCTGCGCATGCCGCGCGGCAGGCCGGTATTAGCCACAGAAATCAGATGAGCAGAGGAACGATCCTCCCTTGATCACGCTCAAGGGCAGATCGGGTTTGCGTCTGCAGCGAGCGAGCAGTCGCCACCGTAGGCGATCTTCGCTGTGTCGCGAAAGGCGGAAACCAGCCAATCGTTCAAGGAAGTCGAATGGCTGGAAGGTCCGCTGTTTGGACATCCGCCAGCATTGAGATCTTGCTGGTGCAGCGAACGGTAGGTTTGACGGGCCGCACCGCAGCATGCCGGACGACGGCCCAAGGTCCGCTAAGGGCCGTGAACGTCGAAAGATCCGCCTGGATGATCTGTCGACCGCCGCGCTGCCGCAGGGCTGCTTCGATCCCATACCGGACCTGCCCGTTCTTCGCTGCCCGCATTTACAGCAAAAGTGGCGCTACATGGCGGAAGTAACTTACGCCGAAGCGCAACCGATAAATCGACCGTTCATGCACGGCGCTGCAAAGCCGAACGAGCAAAGATCAGGTCCTTGGACAAATCTGCCTATCGTTGGCTAACAGATGACGGCCGCTGCAATATATCGCTGTCCTGAGAAGCTAGCTGGCTAGCTGCGCGGCTGCTGTAGCTGACGTATCGAGGATTCTATGATAAGTTGTATGCCACCATGACCTACTCGCGAAAAGTATTGGCGTTTGTGGCTTTGGTCATCTCGGCGACCGCGACTCCAGCTGTATCTGACTACGGACATTTGACGCTTTTTCAGTTGCTTACTGGCAACGAAGTCGCGGTGCGCGGCGTCGTCCGGGGCGCAAAGGACGAAAGCTATAGACTGGAGTCGGTGGAAGACTACCGGACGATGGATGCGCCTCCATCGCTCGAAGTTGTCCGGTTCGACACTTACCCACCGGACACGCGTTCCGGCAGTTTTGCGGAGGGACAATCGATCGTCCTGTTTGCCGCGCCAGCCAAAGACGGGTCGGTCAGACCTATCGGAAGGATGGGCGAAGGTGAGTTAATCCGTGACGAGGGATTTGTCTTCGTGAGGGCAATGGCACGCCCGCCGACAGATCTCGTTCGCAGCACTGTTCCGGGTGGAGCATATTCAGCCTACCGCATTGATGCGGAGATTTTTGATAAGGGCGTGGCGGGATTTTACGAATGCTACCGACCGCAAGCGCCCGGCAAGATCGAGCGGATTTGCTCGGACGACGCGCGGGACCGCTATCGAGGCAGTTCCTGGCTGGCGGAACATCTTGTCGGCATAGCCGAACGCGTCATCGGCACGGGGGACTGATCTAAGTTCAGACCTGAGAGGATTGAAAAGTGGCTTACTCCAGACTTTGTCATCTATGCTCAGCATTTCTTTTTGCTCTATTTCTTGCAGCGACCTGCATGACGGCGCAGGCCGCGACTGTGGATTGCCAGGCCGATCGGAGTGGCGACGGGCTGGTCCTCTATCTCTACTATCCAACATCGTCCGACAGCGACTTTCCGTCGCCCATGTTCGGCGAAGTCACCTCGCCACTTGCCCCGTTCGACGCCAACGATCTTGATCCCGGTCTGGGAAGCACGGCGCAGTATCGCAATGCGATCACGCAACGGGTCAGGACCGACTACTGCGAATTCGATGTGAGGGTGGTTCAGACAACCAGCGCCAATGGCACGACCAATCCGGTGCCGACCGACGACAGCTATTTCGTGGTCGGCATCGGCAGCGATTCCGGAGGCGGCTTTTTCGGGGTGTGCTGCAACAGTAGCATGGCGCGGGTGTTTGCCGGGACTTTCGCAGACGGTGCGGTGGTCGGCGGCAACTTCGACGGTCTTCTGACACCCGGCGACGGAACGATTGATCGCTGGGCCAATGCCATTGCCGGGACGACGTCGCATGAACCGGGACACAGCTCGACCCTCGGCAATCCGGGTCATTCGTCCGCCAATCCGCGAACGGGCGAGGATGCACTCGAAAACCACATCATGGATACACCGCCCGCGGCCGACCGGATCGAAGACAGGCATTTCAGCGACACCAGCTACGAGGCGCTGGCGGGTGCCCTTGGTCTTTACGAACAGACGCTGAGCAACTGGGATTTCATCAATCCCAACAGTTCGACAGCCGATGGCCTGCGCATCACCGTCTTCATTGACCAGGCTGCGGACACGCCGGAGGTCGGGTCTGTCTACGATGGCGGGCTCAGTCCCTGGGGTGACGCCGAGATCGCCGCAGCGGGGACCGGCAATTTCCAGGGCAACACCTACGACCGCTACAACATCACCTTCACGGACCCGCAAGGCTGGAACAACGGCGATGCCGGCGAAATCCCGGCAGGCGAGGCGTTCCATGTCGGGGTCGGATTGACCGAAAATTACATCGTGAACGACGTGACGCTTCTGTCTGGTGGCACGCCAATGCAATTGCATCCGCGGGTGGTGGGATACACGCCGGACAGTTCCTTCAATCCCGAAACCGGTGACTATCACCTTACCCTGTCCGTTCCGGACCCCGAAAACGGGCCGCTGGTCATTTCGGATGTGCGGATCCGGCATCTGCCGCGCACCTTGGCGATCAACGAGATGACATCGACCGGCGCGATGATCGGTGTCGACGGGCGCGCATTGGTGCCCTGGGCGGATCGCCAAGGAGCGAACGTGGAAGTTCAAGGCGCTGCGGAGCTTCCTGTTGCCAACCTCGCCGAACCCCGGGCGCTTGACGAATTCCGGCAGGCCGATCCCGAATGCGGCTCGCTGCCGGATGTGCCTCCGATCCCGGACCACGCCTTCCTCGATCTGCCGTATTGCGACGAAGGACCGGTTCTGGGTCTCTTCCCGTCGGCGCGTGTCTATGTCGAAGCCACGGTCACCGACCCGGAGGCGCAGTATTTCGACAAGGCGACCGGAACAATGGTCACGGGGCCGGTGTCCAACCGGATATTCATCCAGTTCACCGGCAAGGTGCCGGACCTCAACGGCAATGGCGTCGACGATGCGATCGATATCGACACGGGCGTATGTTCCGACGACAATGGCAACGGGATCTGTGACGATGCAGAACCGACGCGATACCGCTATGCGGCAAAATTCATTTGCGGCACGCAGCCCGAGGCGCCCAGCGACGGCCGACTGGTCAAAGGCCACTACGCGACCACCATCAACGTGCTCAACGTCTCGGACGATCCGGCGCGGATCAAGAAGTTCCTGTCCCTGAGCTATCCCCCGCGTGAGCAGCGTCAGGGCGAAGTGAAGCCGATCGCCACCGATGTCCTGCAGCCAGGTCATGCGCTCAAAACGGATTGCGAAGACGTGGCGCGCAGGTTGTATCCCAACGGGTTCCCGACACCCTATATCGAGGGTTACATCGCGCTGGAAACCGCCACGCGCTTGAACGTGACTGGTGTTTATACCAGTCGTGATGTCATTGCTGCGCCACCATGTGGCGACGCTGGCCATCACGGCTGCAAGCAAGGCTGCGACCGACCTGTGGGAGGCTGCCGGGGCGCGCCGGCGTTGTCGACGACCCTTGAAGTGGTCCCGATCAAGGAGTTCGTGATCGAAAGGAAAGAGCCGCCCGAAACCACCTGTCCAGACCTGACAGTTACCGATATCGGTCGGCCGCGCGTGTCCTGCCCTCAGGGTGGGGGCTCCTGCGTCACGCGGGTAGACTACACGCTCCGGAACATCGGCGACGCGGCCAGCGGCGCTTTCCAGTCGCGCGCCACGCTCGATCCCAGGCAAAGCGTCGTGGTCGAACGTTCGGTTCCCGGCCTTCTTGCCGGGGCGACGCGGACGATTCAGGTGGTCACACCGCGTGGCGGAAACTGCTTCGATCCGGACTGCACGGTGACCGTGGAAGCGGATGTGTCCGACCGTGTCATGGAATGCAGAGAAGACAACAATACCGCGGCAGCGACCACGCCCGGATGATGCGCCGCGCGCTGCCGAAATCCGACACGCGGTCCTTCCGTCCAGCCCGTGACCGATGATGTGACCGCCCCTGACGGCATCTCGTCAGTGCAGCGTTGAACGTCGACCTCGGGATGCACCAGCCGGGCGGCGAGCTTGCGCTTGATTGAGGTATGGAGGCCGATCCCGGTTGTGGGCCAGATCCGCGGCCTGCTCTGCCGAGCCGTCGGCCGCCAGATGAGACGGACACAATCGTGGGGTCTTCGGTGGCCATGACCCCGTCACTGCGAAGGTCTGCTGAGAGCCCTCTAAAGGCGTAGGCGAATCCAAATTCATCGCTATGATCGGCAAGCGACCGGGCCGTCTTGGGGTCGCTCGCCGCAGGCAGGATCCTGAGCGCACAGCGCAACGAGGGTCTCGTCAGGTCGCCCCGTCTTTCCCAGGCGTCCCGGGTCAGGCCATGAGGAAGTCGCAGTCGCCAAGGATGCCCACGCCAACGAACTCGATCATGACGTCGCCTGTGCCATCACCGTCTTCGTCGATCTCGAGAACGTCACCGGCGAACGGGAACCCTCCGATGCCGAATCCGCCGCCTGCGGCCGAAAATGCGTCGTCGCCGATGAAATCGAACCCGAGGTAGCCGCGAATATCGACGAGATCTCGCCCGCTCTGGAAGTTCTCGAAGACGTTCATGGTGTCTTGCGTGTTTCCACTGGACAGCTCGAAGAACTCGAACTGGTCGGCGCTTGCGTCGGACCCGACCATCCTGTCGACACCCGGGCCGCCATCAAGCGTCACGATGACGCCCTCACCGGCAATCAACGTATCGGTCCCCTCATCGGCATTCGGATCCTCCCGTCTGGTTTCGGCGAACAGCAAATCATCGCTTTCGCCCACCAGGGTTTCGTCGCCTTCATCGCCGATCAGGTTGGCATTGTCGTTGTCGCCAAGAAGTGCATCCAACCCGGCTTCCCCGTCGAGAATGTCATTCCCCGCGGCCCCGAGGATCGAATCGTTCCCCGCCCAGCCCGAAATCATGTCGTCGTCCCTTGAACCCCGCAGGCTATCATCGCCGTCGAAGCCGCCGGGCTTCACGTCACTCTCAGCATCGGTCGTGACCGGATCGCCGGATGCCAAGTCCGGACCACCTGCCTCGGATTCCATCGATACCGCCAGCACCTGCACATCTTCCAGCGCTTCGGCCTGGGTGGTGCCGAAATTTTGCGTGACCACAACGCCGTCGAACGTTCCTCTGCCGGTCGTGAAGTCTCCCTGTTCGATGCCGATGCCGATTTCCTCTAGGTCCGGGTCAAGGATGTTGTCCCGGTGACGCGGACTGTTCATGAGACTTGCGTGAATATCCGCCACGTCGTCTTCCAGACCCGGATCGCCGCGTTCGCTTTGCCACCCGATATTCTCGGCTGTTCGCCAGTTCCCCTCCAGATCGTATCCCGCATCGCTGATGCGATCGGTAGCTGACGAGTATCCAACCCCGGTGTGGCTGAACGTGTCGGTGTCGAGCATCCATTCGCTGTGATCCTCTGCCGACTGGTTCAGGTCATTGTCGATTCGCAGCGGATCGAGCCCGCGGGATGTCCGCTCTTCGTTCACCAGATCGAGCATCAGAAGTTCGAGTGCGCTTGCCTGTGCCATGCTTGGCCTCCTTCGTCATATCCTGGATACCGGGTCTGCCCGGGACCTGCCGCACCATGCGGCATGTCGGACCCTGCGGTCGGTTGATGCGCCAGCTCAAATCACGAACGACACAGTTGCGGGTCACGGCGAAGGGTCGCGCTTTCGGGCTTCTCACCGCAGCGCCAAAGTTCCTATTGCAGATAGCTGGCGGAAACTGGCTGACAGATGGGGCCGAGGTCGGCGGGATCCTCCGCCTACAACATCGATGACACGGTCTTATAGGTCTCGCCGATCGCTGTTGGGCGCATTTGCCCTCACGTCTCGGGACTTTGACATCGGATGCCACAGATATCTCAGCCGAAGTCCGAGGAACGCTTCAAACCGTCATCCGATCTTGGATCATTCGGCTCGACACCTCGACGCGGTTCACCTCGCGTTCACTCATGATCACCCATTTCATGTCCGCTCTCCGAGCAGTTCAGCGGCGCGGATCATCAACCGGAATATGAGCTTAAGAGCTGGACGCGCGCCCATGCGTGGGACCTATAAGCGGCGGACCAACTGCCAAAATCCTTAATTCGCCAAGTCGACCCACGGAGTCGCCCAAGCCCACCGAACCACGCCGCCCGATCAGGCCGCGTCACCATAACCCAGCTTAGCCGCTCCTAGTGCGCCCGAAAGTGATTTGGCTAGAGTTCCTCGTGGCTAGTCGCTTGGATGTGCGCAGTCGCTCGGCGCGCCCGAACCGTCGTAGTCCAAGCCCATGGCCGTTGCGGCAATCGCCTCGACCTCCGATGAAGTGGCGTGCCCGCGGCAGATGAACCCATCCAATAGATCGGTCAGATCCAACCCGTCCAAACCGCGATCGACATAGTTTGGATTCTCACCGTTTGCGGCATCGCCTCCCAAGTATTGGATCAGGACATCATCAAGCGCCTGCGTGTTGCCGGAAACTGTATCGAACTGCCCGAACTCACACGCCCCGCCACATCCGCCGGGCGACTGGCCCGCCACGATGAATCGGGTCAGATCTTCATCTCCAGCGGCGGTCGACAGATCGTAAACGATGCGCGGCAACCAGCCCTGATTTGCCAGGTTTGGATCCCAAGCGGCTGCCTGAGGGAAGCCCGGCGTGTCGCCAGACTCCAAGCAGTCCGCGTGATCGTCGAATGTATCGATACGGCTCGCCCAGGATTGACCGTCCCAGCAGGCCTGGCGTGAATTCACATCCAGGTTTTCCAATAGACCCGGACCGGCGGTCGACATCCACCCCGATCCCAGGATCAATGCCGCATGTGCATTCGACATGCCCTCTCCGAACTGATTGTAACTGGGGTTCTCACGCAGGAAATGGCGGTGGAAGTAATGCACTGTTTCATGAACATGCGCGTGCGAGTCGAAACCGAAGTCGGCGCAATCCCATGGGATGTGTATGAATCCCGGGTCGATCCCAAAAGAGTAGAAGTTGAATCCCAAAAGATCGCCCCAACCGGCTTCATTGCAGGATACGTTCGCGGGTTTCAATCCCTCGGTATGCTCAACATTTATCTTCGGCAGTTCGGATTTCGCGACTCCCGGCATGGCATTGTAGTATGCGAGCGCGTCCCGCATATTGTTCATGATGAAGAAACCGCGCGCGGCGTCAGAGCTCTGCGGCACGGTGATCGTGCCGAGATTCAGACCATCTTGGGCGTCGTCGATGTCGAAGGTCCTGGAATAACTGTAGGCTCTGTAGTCCGCGCTCAGGTTGGTCAGTTCACTTGCGCTGGCAATCGGACCGTTGTTCCATCGCCCGACTCCAACCTTGTCCGTGTCGGTAACGGAATAGACCGTGATTTGACCCAGTTCACAGCCCGCCGGGGTCCAGTCGAAGCTGAAGCTTCCGGTGGCCGACGTCTCCGTTCGGATGTAATGGCCGCACTCGTCAGTCAGGAGAACGATGGCTCGAGCGATATCACGAACCTGCGGAACCTCGCTATAAGCCGCCTTCCAAGGCCACATAGGAGAGTCCTGTGCGTTAATCAGCAAACGCACAGGGAACTGATGCTGCCAGCGCCCGGACACGCGATGCGTGTGTTCGAAAGGCCTCGCCGTGATGTCCAGATCCAACTGGGCATCGCCGCCGGATGCGGTGGGGTTCATGCTCAGAGACAACTGGCGCCGCCCGGTCACCGTCTGATCGACTTGCCCCGATGAGCGAAGGATGACGCTGATCTGCGACGCGCCCGGATCCTCCGGGATCAGCGCCCCAGTCGGCGGTGGCGGGACATCGATGCCACTGGGTCCGATGGTTGCATGACCTGGCGGCCGAGCGCGGCTCAGCGCACGATCTATGACATCAGGGCCTGCGAATTCGATGGTCTGACGCGACGGGGTGCCCAAATCTTGCGATGTCGGTTGCGCGAAGGCCGGAGTCACTGCGAGCGAGGGAATAGAGATCAATACGCTGAGAAAAAAGCGCTTTCCCGAAGAGGGCATGACCAATCTCCAAAATCGTTATGCATTATGAAAATCGTCGGACGTGCTCAACTTAGCAGTGTAATCAGTAATTTTTTATCAACTTTTAGCTGATTCGTCAAATTTTGCAGAAGCAATACTCGAACTGCTCAGGGCCACTCGTGATCTTTTTACTGTGAAAAGCGTTATTTCTGACGAAACCTCTTCCGAACTTGAACCCACCAGACCGAGCCGAAGATACCGAGATCGATTTGTGCCGGACCGTGCGCCCGTAGCGGAAGTCTGGCCAGCAGAAGCTGCAACTGGGCGCCCGGCTGTATGTAGAGGGTCCGCAGTGACGTCAGCGACGTCGCCGGTCGCGCGGCTTGGGGTTTGATGCCGCACTGCCGCAAGTCCGCTTCTAGCCCAAGTTGTGGTGTGCCGCAAATCCGGAAGAGGTCCGCTGTTCGTCCGAGCGCCGTTGGTCTGTCCATACTTTCGGTGGGTGGTCATCTGAAATTTGGACCTATTTGATTGAAATCATACAATACGCAGAATTGAAGTTCTGCATTTGAAACAGGGAATAACTCATGACTTCTTTCGATCTTTCGCGCCGTGGATTGATTCTCGGCGCCGCGGCTGGGGCCGCCTTTCTTGCCGCCGGACGCCCACACCCCTTGCAAGCCGCGGCCCATTCAATGGCACCACTTCCAACCTTCTATGATCGTATGGTCGGCAATCTGCGCGTGACGACATTGCTGGACGGGTATTTCGAGCTCGATCAGAACTCTGTGACGAACCTCGGGGACGAGCAAATCGAGGAAGGAATGAAGGCGGCCTATCTTGACCCCGCGGATCCGATCCCGCTGGCAATCAGTACGCACGTCATTCGACAAGGGGACCAGGTCAGCTTGATCGATGCTGGTGCGGGCGGTGCCTTTGGACCAACGGCAGGCCGGTTGCGCACATCGCTGGAAACGCTTGGCGTTGCACCTGAAGACGTGACGCGCGTTGTGTTGACCCACATGCACCCGGATCACATCGGGGGATTGATGGGAGATAATGGCGCGGTCTTCCCGAATGCATCGTTGCATGTCAGCGAAACCGATCATGCCTTCTGGACGGACGAGACGATCGCGTCGGGTGCGCCGGAATCGTCGCAAGGTTTCTTCGCACTGGCACGTGCTGTCAGCGAAGCCTACACCCAGCGGACTGAAATGTTTGGCGACAATACCGATCTCGGTGGCGGTCTCACGACTTTGGCCATGCCGGGGCATACGCCTGGACACAGCGGGATCCGGGTGTCGGATGGCTCTGATCAGTTGCTCATATGGGGAGACAGCACAGCTGTCGCGTCGCTGCAGTTCCGCCACCCCGATGCCGGTATCGCCTTCGACGCAGATAGCGCGCAGGCCGCCGAGACGCGCCGCCGTGTCCTGGATATGGTGGTTGCCGACAAGATGGCCGTTGCGGGCACCCATTTGCCGTTCCCCGGTATCGGCCATGTCGAAGAAAAAGACGGGGCCTACGCTTGGGTTCCGGAAGAGTGGCAGCACATATAGAGCAGTCGTCCCGCCAAGCTGAAAGCCGGTCGCGGATTTTCGGACCGGTTGTTATCCTTATGTAGCTACGAAAGCACCTAGACGAAGATGACGAACCGGACATGCTACGCCTGCTGAAAGGCGCTGTCGGATCAATTCCAATTTGTCCGACAGCGCTACTAGGGCGACATCATGCTGACAACCCGCGCGATTGGTTCCGAAAGATTCGGGCACGAGAAAATGCGCTGTCAGAGATGTCAGATTCTTCAAATTCACGAATACAAGGCAGCACATCGCGCCGCCCCTCTTTAATCCAGCCTGGATTTTCGTCATCCCGTCGGATCTCAATGAGGTGTAGAGGGACGTGCTTGGGGATTTTGTCATCGCCATGATCTTTTCTTTTTGAGCCGGTTGCACATTGGCGAGGACATCATTGGCATTGGCATTGGCATTGCCGAAGCGGACAATAGAATTGGTGACGCGAACCGCAGCTTCGTTCGCAGAACCGACCTCCGCGGGCAGACCGATGCTGCGCGCCGTCAACAACGTCTGCTTTCGGGACGCGGCACCGCGGCGTGGGCGACTCGCAAACAGGTCCGCAACGGGCCGATCGCAACGAAGTCCTGACATCAGCTCATTGGCAAGAAAGGCTTTCCGTCGCCTCCGGTCATTTTTTCTTCCGACCCTTCCATCGTAGTGAAAACGGATTCTGTCGTTGTGCTCGGCGTCATTTTCTTCGCACTCCGACCGTCACATCTTGTCCAACCGTCCCTCGTCATCGATCACGTCGAGCGAATACCGTTCGCTGCTCCAGTTCCAAAGTACCAGGTTTAAGTCAGCGTCCCTCGCGCCCTTCGCGAAGCTGCGAACAAGTAGGCCCGCAAAGCCCGCGGCGATCAGGTCGCGGGCGAAATCCTGGGTTGGCACCCGCCGCCCCTCCAGCATGGCAAGACGCCAGCCGGGATCGGCCAGAGCCTCATGGGTCATTCCGAAGGCAGAGAGCTGTCCGGCCTCCCGCGTGTCGAACACGGGCGCGATATCAGCCCGGTAGGAGACGAGGATCGTCGGCTGCAGACTGCCCACCTGGTTGGCCTCGCGCAGCGCCGTGACCGGGTCGAGCGCGGAATAAAGCGCGGGTGTGCCCTTGGGGTTGAAACGCCCCCCATATAGTTCCGCCCCGCGCCCGGACAGAGGCATGCGGGCATATACGGGGTTCAGAGCACGGTAGAGCGGTCCACGATAGGCATCGCCGGTCAACGCCATCAGGCGAAGACGCCCGCGTCCACCGCGTCGATGTATTCGAGCACCTGTTGCGCCTTGCCGTCCTGCACCAGTTGCATCGCGGTGCGCCCATCGAACCCGGCAAGG
This sequence comes from Palleronia pontilimi, assembly GCF_016412875.1. Taxonomy (GTDB): domain Bacteria; phylum Pseudomonadota; class Alphaproteobacteria; order Rhodobacterales; family Rhodobacteraceae; genus Palleronia; species Palleronia pontilimi. The sequence goes on from NZ_JAEKPD010000019.1 coordinate 15,675, forward strand.
GGTTCCGACCGATACCAGGCATAGGCGATGAGCGCCGAGCCGAAGCGCGGTTCGACCTTGTTCAGGATCTCCACCAGTTCCCGCAGGCGACGCTGGGTCTTGTCCGAACCGATCCGGGTCCGACGGTGCAAAGCGTCCTTGCCCAGCCCGACCGTCATGGCCACCTCCTCGGCGGAGGTGCGCAGCGCGGCTGCGATGCGTCGCGGCTCGAATTGTCCGGCTTCGGTAAAATTCGTGATCTGCATTGCAGCACTCCAACAGAAATATTTACGGTATATAGTGTCATAATTTCTGGCGCACAAGATTCTCTTCCGATCAGAATTCGGCGGCCGGAACGCGAGATGGTCCCTTGATGTCACCGCCCCTCCCCTTCCGGCCGCCATCCGACCGGGTCGGCGACCCAGCGGTCGATCTCGGACTCGCGCCAGCCCGCGCCGTGGACGGAGATGCGGAGCTGGGCGGGGAAGGTGCCCTCGGCGATCTTGCGATAGAGGGTGGAGCGAGACAGGCCTGTCCGGGCGAGGACGGTGCGGAGGCGGATGATTCGGTCGGGGTCGGGCATGGCTGTGCTGGCTCCTGCTGGGGTCGCGTGAGGGGTTCTGGTCCAGTCAGGCCGGGCCGGGATGGGAGGGCAAGAGCGCCTGGGTCGGCGTAGGGTCAGCGTGTATTGACGGCGGCAAATCGGACGGGTGTCAGAGATCCAGGCCGCGGCTGCGGCCGAGCTCGAGACCGTGGCTGAAGGCGAGCGCCTCGCCGAGTCGCCGTCCCATGTCGCTGGAGATGCCGAGGTCGCGCTTGCGGTTCGCGAGGAGGGATTCCAGCTGCGGATCGCGTTGCAGGCTGCGGGCCATGTCGCTCATGGCCTTCCGGGAGGCGTGGTAGCCCGTGTAATCGCCCGCGCGGTATTGCTCCCCGCTCCGGCGGTCGAGCTGCTGCCAGCGCTCCACGAAGCGGTTTGCGCGGGCTCGAGGGTCGGTACGCAGTTCGGTCTCGAGCTGCAGAGCGCGGACGGCGCGACCGAGCTGGCGCTTGGCGGCGTCCCGCGCGAGGGTCGGATCCTTCAGGTAGGCGGCCTCGGCATCGCGCCAGAGACCGGGGCGCAGGGCCTCGAAGGCGTCGCGGGCGCGGTTGAGGGTACGCACCTGCTCCGGGCAGGCCTTGTCGCCTCGAGCCAGCGTCTCGAAGACGTCGTGGATGGCCTCGGCATGGCGGATCAGCGCGCGGGCACGGGCCGGGCGGAGCGCGGCCTCGCGCGCCTCGGCCAGATCGTCCGGCTGCGGGCGCACATCTGGCGGCTCGGGCGCGTGATGTCCGAAGTCGATGCCGCGGCGCACGGCAAACCCCTCGGCAGGGTCAGTCCCAGCATGGTCGAGTGCCATGTCTTTCGCTCGCTCGCGACCGAGAGTGCGGGCCAGCCGCTCGGGGCTGGCAAAGTCGTCGCGGCCGTAGTGCAGCTCCACCCCGTCGCGGTGCCGGGTAAGGGCCACGTAGCTGCCATGGGCGTCCAGCCCGGGCGTGGCCAGCACATGGGCGCGGTCCACCGTCATGCCCTGCGCCTTGTGGATCGTGGCCGCGTAGCCGTGGTCGATCCGGTCGTAGTCCTTCAGGTCGAAGCGGACGGCGCGACCTTCATCGGTGCGCACCGTAATCGCCTGGCGGTCGAGCTCCGTGATGGTTCCCAGCGTGCCGTTCTTCACGCCCAACCCGCGGTCGTTCTGGAGGAACATGACGCGGTCGGCCGTGGCGAAGTCCCTTTCGCCGCGCTCGACGGTCAGCCGGACCTCCGCGCCCAGATCGCCCACCGCCCGCATCCGCACCCGCGCGGCGAGGTTCAGCGCGCGGACCTCGTCATTGGTGTGGGTCAGGATGATGCGGCTGGCCTCGGGGTCGGCCTGCCGGTCGCAGTCCCAGCCGTGGATCAGGGCCTCCCGCGCATCCTCACGGGTCGAAGCCGCATGGACATGGCCGTGGGTCTCGTAAGCCGCGAGCGCCGCCGCGGTCCGGCCCGTCGCCAGATCGCGGGTTGCCTCCCGCTGCCAGTCCTCGCGTTGGCGGCGCACCTCGCCGATCCGCGCGCCGCCATGGCGGTCGTGCAGCGACCGGAAGGCCGCCCCCGCCTCGATCGATTGCAGCTGCTGCGGATCGCCGACCAGCACCACCTTGGCCCCGGCATCGGACGCCTGCGACAGGACCCGCTCGAGCTGCCGGGTGCCGACCATGCCAGCCTCGTCGATAACGAGGATGTCGCGCGGGGTGAGGGCATCGCGCCCCTGCGCCCAACCCTGTTCCAGGCTCGCGATGGTGCGGGACCCGATCCCCGACCCGCCCTCGAGGTTCTCGGCCGCGATCCCCGAGAGCGCCGCGCCGCGGACCCGGTAGCCCGCCGTCTCCCAGGCTTCGCGCGCCACGCCCAGCATTGCGCTCTTCCCCGTCCCGGCGTGGCCGATGACGATCCCGAGGTCGCGCCCGTCGGTGACATGCGCCAGCGCCTCGGCCTGCTCGGCCGACAGGATCAGACCACGCGCCTCGGCGCGCGCCAGGGCTGCTTCGCGATTGCGGGCGTCGATTGCATGACGCTCTCGCTCCGCCATCGCCATAGCCGCGCGGTGCAGGCGCTGTTCGACCTTCAGCATGTCGCGTGTGGTGAAGCGCTCGTCGCCGCGTCCGTCCTGACCGAGCGCCACGAGGTCCGGCGCGCGGCGCATGGCCCCCAGCACCGCGTCGAACTGGCCCGGCCCGTCGCTGTGGCGATGTGCGAAGGCGGCCATGTCACGCCGGGTGAAGGTCGCCTGCTGCCGGGTGATCGCGTCGAGCGCGAGGCTTGGGTCTGCGATGATCCGGGTGCCGTTCTCGCGCGCGATGGCGCGGTGCATCTCGGCGCGGTCGGCCTCGCCGCCCTCGCCCAGGATCCGTTGCGCGGGCGCACCGATCTTGTCCTGCGGTTCCAGCGCGATGCCCTGCGCCTCGAGGCTCCGATGATCGATCTGCGCGTCGATGTCGAGGTCGGCGAGCCGCGCATTGGCGAAGCCCGCCCAGCGTTCGCGCCAGCGTTCGAGGAGGTCGGTGCGGTTCCACTCCCGCACCTTCGGGCCGAAGCCGTCCTCGCCCACGGACCGCATCGTCAGCATGACATGGGCGTGGGGTTTGGGCAGGCCATCGGCGGTCCGGTCCCAATGCACGTTGAGATCGGCGATCATGCCCCGGTCGACGAACTCGGACTGCACGAACTCGCGCGCCAGCGCGATCGCCTGCGCCTCTGTCATTTCCTTTGGAAGGGCGAACTCCAACTCGCGCGCGAGTTGCGCGTCGCGGCGGAGCTCGCAGGCCTCGACCGTGTTCCATAGCCGTTCCCGGTCGGACAGAGCATCGGGCGCGCCGCCGGGCAACAGCACCTCGGAATGCACGACGCCGCGCTTGGCGGTGAAGTCGTGGTTGCGCTCGATCCGGTCGTCGCGCAGCCGCGAGGCCGAGCGGTAGGCGGCGGCTGCGACCGCGCTTGCCCCGGAGGACCGTCCGATGACCTTCATATGGAGGTGATAGATCGCCATGATGGGGCGATCTGTGCCACGGGCGCTGCGACGTCGGAACGACGTATAAGCGCGCCCTCCCTCGAAAAAATCTCGGCCGGGACCGGGCCGTCCCGCGCTGTCCCGGCGACCTTGGAGCCTTTCGGGCCGGGTGCAGGTATCCTCATCGCATCAACGGTTTGAGGAGGATGACATGCGCAAACCACGGGATTTCGACGCGGAGCTGAAGGTGCTCGAGGACAAGGCGCGGGAGCTCAAGACGCGCAAGGTGCAGCAGCTGGGCGAGCTGGTGATCGCAACGGGGGCCGATGCGCTGGCGCCCGAGGAACTGGCAGGCGCGTTGATTGTCCTGGCCGAGACGACGGATGCGGCGAAACGGGAGGCCTGGGCGAAACGCGGGGCGGCGATGTTTCGGGGCAAGGCGCGGCGATCTGCTTCACCGGATGGCGGTGACCGAAGCCGTGCAGAGGCGAAACCGGGCAGCAGCCAACCGCCATCAGGCGGCCCGGGCGCGGCATGACCGGCGCGGTTGGCAGATGGACCGGCGCAAGCGCACCCGGCAGCTGATCGAGCTCGGCGGGCTGATGAAGAAAGCGGGCATCGTCGAGATCACGGGCGACGACCGGACCCTGATCTTCGGCGCGCTTCTGTGGATGGCCGACCGGCTGGACGGCGAGCAAGGCGACCACGCGCGGAAGGTCTGGCGCGACTGGGGACGCGCCGCGTTCGAGATGGATGCGAAGGAGAAGGCCGGGAAGTGAGAAAGCACACTAGGTCTTACCGAACGAGCTCCACAACCTCGCCGCTCTTGCCGGTTGCGAAGCGCCCCCAGGCGTCCATCAGCGCCCGGCGCCGGTCGAAGAGATCGGAGCGCGCATAGGCCCGCTCGACCTCGTTGCCGGTGGCATGGGACAGCGCGGCCTCGGCCACCTCGCGATCAGCATGGGCGCTCTCACTGCACCAGTCGCGAAAGGTGGAGCGGAAGCCGTGCACCGTGAACCCGTCCGCACCCATGCGGCCGAAGAGCGGCTTGAAGGCCATGACGGAAAGGGGCTGCGCCTTGTGGTCCTTGCCGCGCTTCGGGCTGGGAAAGACGTAGACCGGATCGAGGCCGCGGACCTTCTCAAGGACGGTCCGCGCCTCGGGTGAGAGCGGCACGCGATGGGTCAGCCCCCGTTTCATTCGCGCGTCGGGCACCAGCCAGATACCTGCGTCGAGATCGAACTCGGACCATTCCGCGCCCCGGACCTCGCCGCTGCGGAGCGCGGTCAGGATCAGGAACTCGAGACAGCGGGCAGAGACCGCCTCGCGCGCCGCAAGCTGCGCCATGAAGGCGGGCAATTCGCGCCAGGGCAGCGCCGCCATGTGCTCGGCCTTCCGCTTCACGGCAGGCAGCGCCTTCTTCAGCCCCGCCACCGGGTTTTCGTGGGGATAATGCCCCGCCCCTTTCGCCCAGTCGAAGACGGCGGCGATGCGCTGTTTCACCCGGCGCGCGGTGTCATGCTTTTTCGCCCAGATCGGGTTCAGGATGCTCAGGACATCGGCAGAGGTTATCGACTGGATCGGACGCTTGCCGATCCTGGGAAAGGCGTAGAGCTCGAGCGAGCGCAACCAGAGCTCCGCGTGACGGTCGCTCTTGAGGGTGCGGGAGAGCGATGCGTGGTGACGCTTCGCGGCCTCCTCGAAGCTCAGCTCTTCGCGCTTTCTCAGCAGGTCCGGGTCGCGCCCCGACCGGGCCTCGGTCCGTAACTTCCGTGCCTCTTCGCGGGCTTCGGCGAGGCTCATCCAGGCCAAGCTGCCTAGCCCCAGATCGCGCCGTCGGCCGTGAACGAGGGTCCTCAGGATCCAGGATTTCGCGCCGGTCGGCCCTACCCGGAGGTAGAGACCATTGCCATCACCGTACATCCCCGGCTTGCGGGTTGCAGCGACGCGCTTGACCGACAGACGTCCCATTCTTCCGACCCCGCAGGTCTAACTTTTGTCCCATCATTTGTCCCATCAGTCGGCATGAGAAATGATGGGACAATTGATGGGACAGGGTGAAATCGACTGGGACAGGTGAGGCCCCAAACACCTCTCAAGTATATGCTAAGAAATGACTTTCTGCAACAGCGCGAGACAGTATGACGAAGGGTTATGTAGCCCTACGGGCTGCCACTTTTCGCATTAATTCGCGCCGGATGCAGGGCGCTCGCCGATCGCCGGGGCGCTCAGGACACGTCACGAAGGCGGTAGAGCCTGGCGTGCGTCGCATGGCCCGGGACGCATGAACCATACTTAGGGGGCGTTGGTGCAGCATGGCGGTGCGGGCTCGGTCACCCGGTGGATGCCCCTTGCGCCAGCAGATCCGCCACGTGGCCGGGCATCGCGGACCAGTCGTCGAACGCCACCGCATGGGGCAGCTCGGCGATCGCGCTCTTGCGGTAGCCTTCGGTGAAAAGCACGAACGGCACGTCGGCGCGCAGGGCGGTCTCGGCATCGACGTCGCTGTCGCCCACGTAAAGACAAGGGCCATGCGGCAGCGCGTCAAAGGCGGCGCGCAGCGGGGCGGGGTCGGGTTTGCGCCGATCCAGCGTGTCGCCGCCCAGGATCACGTCGAAATGGCGGGCCAGGTCCAGGTGATCGAGCACGGCGCGGCACGGACGCTCGGGCTTGTTGGTGCAGATCCCCAGCGCGTGGCCGTCCCCCCTCAGCCGGTCCAGCGCGCGCTCGGCGCCGGGGTAGATCCGCGTCAGCCCATGCGCGCCGTCATAGCGGTCCAGGAAGACCTGCGTCAGCGCCTCTTGCTTGCTGTCGGGGATGCCGCGCGCCGCGCGCATGCGGGCCACGAAGGTTGGCACGCCGTTGCCGATGAAGCTGCGTGCCTCGGCCAGGGTGATCGGCGCGGCGCCGATACCGGCCAGCGTCGCGTTGGCGATGGCATGGATGTCGGGCGCGCTGTCGATCAGCGTGCCGTCGAGGTCGAAGACGATGCGGGCCATGGGATCCTGTCTGCTGCCGTGCCGCAGTGAACCCCGGCACGGCGCGGAAGGAAAGGGGGTGGGCCCCCGCCCCCGGATCAAAGACCGTTGACGGGCACCTTCAGCATGGGATTGCCGTCCTTGTCGCGCGGCACCTCGCCCGCGCGCATGTTCACCTGCAGCGACGGGATGATCAGCTTCGGCATGGCCAGCGTCGCGTCGCGCTCGGTGCGGAACTTGACGAAATCCGCTTTCGTCTTGCCGCCGCCCACGTGGATGTTGTGGGCCTTTTCGTCGCCCACCGTGGTCTCCCACTGGATGTCGCGGCCGTTCGGCCCGTAATCGTGGCACATGAAGAGCCGCATGTCGTCGGGCAGCGCCAGCACCTTCTGGATGCTGTCGTATAGCTCGCCCGCATCGCCGCCCGGGAAATCCGTGCGGGCCGAGCCGCCGTCGGGCATGAACAGCGTGTCGCCCACGAAGGCCGCGTTGCCCATGACGTGGACCATGCAGGCGGGCGTGTGGCCGGGCGTGGCCATGGCGAAGGCCTGCATCTTGCCCACGTGGTAGGTGTCGCCATCCTCGAACAGCCGGTCGAATTGCGAGCCGTCGCGTTGGAACTCGGTGCCTTCGTTGAAGATCTTGCCGAAGGTGTCCTGCACGACCATGATCTTCGACCCGATCCCGATCTTGCCGCCCAGCTTGCCCTGGATGTAGGGCGCGGCGGACAGGTGATCGGCGTGGACATGGGTCTCGATGATCCATTCCAGCGTCAGCCCGCGCTGCTTGATGAAGTCGATCATGGCGTCGGCATGGCCATAGGTGATGCGACCGGCGGCGTAGTCGATATCCATCACCGAATCGACCACCGCGCAAGACGTGCTGGCGGGATCACGCACGACGTAGCTGATGGTGTTGGTGGCCTCGTCGAAGAACGCCTCGACCTCGGGCGCGATACTCAGATCCACGGGATAATCGGTCATATCAGGGACTCCACTGGGGGCGTCATCCTTGTATCGCATTTCTGGCAATTTTTGAAGCCGGGCCGCACCGGGGACGGGTCCCGCGATCTAGGCCCCCGGCCGGTGCGCGTCGCGCAGCGCGCTGAACCGGTCCGACCGCGCGCGCATGGCGTCGCCAAGCTCGCGATCCGGCGAAATCGTCTCGGCCATCGTCGGCGCGGCGCGGAAGGCATCGCCCGCATCGCCTGCCGCCATGGCCCCCAGCCGTGCGGCCCCCAGCGCAGCACCGTGTTCGCCCGCGGCGGGCACCTGCACCTCCAAATCCAGCGTGGCCGCGATGAGCTTCAGCCAGTAGCGCGCCCGCGACCCGCCCCCGGCCGCCGTGACCCGCGCCAGCGACGTGCCCGCCTGCTGAAGGGCTGCCAGGTTTTCGCCCAGCGCCAGGGTGACCCCTTCCAGCACGGCGCGGGTCAGGTCGGCGCGCCCGGTGGCGTGGGTCAGACCGTCGAAGCTGCCCGTCAGGGTGGCGTCGTTATGCGGCGTCCGCTCGCCCGACAGATACGGCAGGAAGGTGACGCGGCCGGGGGGCTGCGGCGTGTCGCCCAGCTCGTCGATGAGCGCGCCCGGCGCCGCGCCCAGCACCCCCGCCAACCAATCGAGCGCCGAGGCCGCCGACAGGATCACGCCCATCTGGTGCCAGGTGTCGGGCAGCGCGTGGCAGAAGGTGTGCACCGCGCTTTCGGCGTTGGGGCGGTAGCCATCGGTGGCCGCGAACAGCACGCCCGACGTGCCAAGCGACACGAAGCCCTGCCCTTCGGACAGCACGCCAAGCCCCACGGCGGTCGCCGCGTTGTCGCCCGCGCCGCCCGCCACGGGGATGTCGGCGCGCATCCCCCAGCGCGACGCCAACGTCGCCCGCAACCCGCCCGAGGGCTGCGATCCTTCGACCAGCGACGGCATCCGGTCGCGGCCCAGACCCGTGGCCGCAAGGCAGTCGTCCGACCAGTCGCGCGCGGCCATGTCCAGCCAGCTCGTCCCCGCCGCGTCCGACATCTCGGCCACGCGCGCGCCGGTCAGCCACAGCCGCAGGTAGTCCTTGGGCAACAGCACGCAGTCGATCCGGTCGAAAAGCTCGGGCTCGTGCGCGCGCATCCACGCGATCTTGGGGGCCGTGAAGCCGGGAAACACGATGTTGCCGGTGATCTCGCGGAACGGGCCGTCGGCGTCCATGCGCGCGGCCTCGGCATGGGCGCGTGTGTCATTCCAAAGGATGCAGGGGCGCATCACCGCGTCCGTGGCGTCGATGCAGGTCGCGCCGTGCATCTGCCCCGACAGCCCGATCCCCGCGACGCCCCCCAGGTCGTGCGCGTCGGCCAGCTGGTCCAAAGTGGCCTCTGTCGCAGCGATCCAGTCGGCCGGGTCCTGCTCGCTCCAGTTCGGGTGGGGCCGCGACACCTGCAGCGGTGCGCTGGCCTGTCCGGTGACGCGGTCTGCGCCATCCAGCAGGATCGTCTTCACCCCCGACGTGCCCAGATCGATGCCAAGATACATGCGCGCGCTCCTTCGGGTGACCTGCGGGCGACTGTCGGCCAAGTCGACCGGTGGCGCAAGGCGGCGCGATTGGACTGGCCGTCGCGTAACACTGGACCTAACAATCGGTCATGGCCCGCGGTCTTCTGGGCCCGTCATCCCACGCGAAGGTGCCCATGTCCGACCTACCCGCAGAGGCCCGCGTCGTCGTCATCGGCGGCGGCGTGGTGGGCACGTCGATCCTCTATCACCTGGGTCTCGCGGGCTGGCCCGATTGCCTGCTGCTGGAGCGTAACGAGCTGACCGCGGGCAGCACCTGGCACGCGGCGGGCAACGTGCCCAGCTTTTCCACCGATTTCGCGGTGCTGGAAATGCAGCGCCGGTCGATGGAGCTTTATCGGGGGCTGGCCGAACGCGTGGACGCGCCCCTGACCTACAACGTCACCGGCTCGATCCGGCTGGCCCATGACGACCGCCGCATGGCCGAATTCGCGCGGGTCCGCGAGCTGGGCCTTCACAGCGGCCTCCCGCTCGAGCTTCTGTCGGTGGACGAGACCGTGAAACGCTATCCCTTCCTCGAAACCCACGACCTGGCGGGAAGCCTCTGGGATCCCCACGACGGCGATATCGACCCGGCGGGACTGACCCAGGCGCTGGCCAAGGGCGCGCGCGATACGGGCCAGCGCATCGCCCGGTTCTGTGCCGCGACCGGCGTGCGCCGCGAGGGCCGCGCGTGGATCGTCGAGCACCAGCAGGGCCGGACGCGCTGCGACATCGTGGTGAACGCCGCGGGCTACTACGCGGGCCGCGTGGGCGATTGGTTCGTGCCCTTCGGCGGCCGCCCCGTTCCCATGGCGGTGATGGCGCACCAGTACCTGCTGACCGACGAGATCCCCGAGCTGCGCGCCTGGTCGCAGGCCCATGGCGGCAAGCTGCCGCTGCTACGCGACCCCGACACCAGCTACTACCTGCGGCAGGAAAAACACGGCTTCAATCTGGGCCCCTACGAGCGCGCCTGCCGCGCCCATTGGCAGGGCGGCGACGATCCCCTGCCCGAGGATTTCAGCTTCCAGCTCTTCGCCGACGACCTGGACCGGCTCGAACCCTATATCGCGGACGCCATGGCCCGCGTGCCGCTGCTGGGCACGGTCGGCATCCGGCGGGTCATCAACGGCCCGATCCCCTACGCGCCCGATGGCCTGCCCCTGCTGGGGCCGATGCCGGGGGTCGAGAACGCGTTCGAGGCCTGCGCCTTCACCTTCGGCATCGCACAGGGCGGCGGCGCGGGGCAGATCCTTGCGGACTGGATCGTGAAGGGAAAGCCCGGCTGGGACTGCTGGTCGCTGGACCCGCGGCGCTTCACCGAGTTCACCGATCCCGACTACGCCCGCGACAAGGCGATGGAGGTTTACGGCCACGAATACGCCATGCATTTCCCGCACCACCACTGGCCCGCGGGCCGTGACCGCAAGCTGTCGCCCGCCCACGACGCCCTGCGCGCGGGCGGCGCACAGATGGGCGCCTTCGCGGGGTGGGAGCGCGCCACATGGTTCGCCCAACCCGGCGATGACACCAGCGCGGCGGCGACCCAGACCTGGTCGCGGCAGGGCCCATGGTTCGACCGCGTGGCCGACGAGGTGCGCGCCGCCAGTGAAGGTTGCGGCGTGCTGGACCTGCCGGGGTTCTCGCGCTTCCACGTCAGCGGCGACGGCGCCGAGGCGTGGCTGGATGCGCTGCTGGCCAGCCGGTTGCCGGGCCCGGGACGCGTGTCGCTGGGCTACGCGCTGGATCGGGACGGCTGCGTCTTGTCGGAATTCAGCGTCCTGCGCGACGGCGACGGCTTCACCCTGATCTCGGGCGCGGCGGCCAAATGGCACGACCGCGACCTGTTGCGCGCCGTCTTGCCCAAGAACGGCAGCGTGACGGTCTCGGACCGAAGCCGCGACATCTCGACCCTGATCGTCTGCGGCGCGCGCAGCCGGGACGTGCTGTCGGCGCTGACCGACGCCGATTTGTCGCTGCCCTGGCTCAGCCACCAGCCCGCCCGCGTGGCAGGCCACGACGCCCGGCTGCTGCGGGTCTGCTTCGCGGGCGAGCTGGGCTGGGAAATCCACGCCCCCATGGACGCGATCGGCGACATATACGGCGCCCTGCGGGACGCGGGGGCCACGCCCTTCGGGATGTACGCGCTCGAGTCCATGCGGCTGGAAAAGGGCTATCTCGCGTGGAAATCCGAGATCTCGGACCAATACGGCGCGCGCGAACTGGGGCTGGACCGCTTCCTCGACCCCGCCAAGGCCACCCTGCCCGACCCTGCGCGCAGGCTCGTGTCGCTGGTCGTGGACGGGCTCGACATGGACGCGCCCGCGAACGCGCCGGTCTGGCTGGGCGACCGGATCGTGGGCGAAGTGACCTCGGCCGGGTATGGCCACCGCACCGGCCAAGCCATCGTGCTGGCGATGGTGACGCGCGACGCCACAGGCCCCGGCACCGGGCTTAACGTGTCGGTCTACGGCCAGACCGCGCGCGGCGTCGTGCAGCCTAGCCCCTGCCTGTGGGACCCCGCCAACGACAGACTGCGCGCATGAGTGCCCTGCCCCCGAAACACGCCCGCGTGGTGATCGTCGGCGGCGGCGTCATCGGCTGCTCGGTCGCCTATCACCTGGCCAAGATCGGCTGGCGGGACATCGTGCTGCTCGAGCGTAAGCGCGTGACCAGCGGCACCACCTGGCACGCGGCTGGGCTGATCGCGCAGCTGCGGGCCAGCCAGAACATGACCCGGCTGGCGAAATACAGCCAGGAGCTTTACGGCGCGCTGGAAGCAGAGACCGGCATCGCCACCGGCTTTCGCCGCTGCGGCTCGATCACCGTGGCCCTGACCGAGGACCGGCGCGAAGAGATCCTGCGCCAGGCCTCCATGGCGCGGCTCTACGGGGTCGAGGTCGAGCCGATTACCCCGGACGAGATCGGCGCGCGCTACCCGCATCTGAACCTCGACGGCGTCAAGGCGGGCGTCTGGCTGCCCAAGGACGGACAGGGCGATCCGTCCAACATCGCGCTGGCGCTGGCACGCGGCGCGAAGCAACGCGGCGCCGCCATCTTCGAGAATGTCGAGGTCACGGCGATGCCCCGCAACGGGCTGCGCGTCACCGGCGTCGATTGGCGCGCGGGCGATGCGACCGGCCATATCGCCGCCGACGCGGTGGTGAACTGCGCGGGCATGTGGGGCCGCGCGTTGGGCCGGATGGCGGGCGTCAACGTGCCCCTGCAGGCCTGCGAGCATTTCTACGTGGTGACGGACGCGATCCCCGGCCTCGGCCAATTGCCGGTGCTGCGGGTGCCCGACGAATGCGCGTACTACAAGGAAGACGCGGGCAAGATCCTGCTGGGCGCGTTCGAGCCCGTAGCCAAGCCCTGGGGCATGGACGGCATCCCGGCCGATTTCGAGTTCGACCAGCTGCCGGAGGATTTCGACCACTTCGAGGGCATCCTCGACACCGCCTGCGCCCGGATGCCGATGCTGGCCGAGGCCGGGATCCAGAGCTTCTTTAACGGTCCCGAAAGCTTCACGCCGGACGATTCGTACCTGCTGGGCCTCGCGCCCGAGATGGACAATGTCTGGGTGGCTGCGGGGTTCAACTCCATCGGCATCCAGTCGGCGGGGGGCGCGGGCATGGCGCTGGCCGCGTGGATGGACAGCGGCGAAAAGCCCTTCGACCTGGGCGACGTGGACATCGCGCGGATGCAGCCCTTCCAGGGCAACCGCCGCTACCTGATGGACCGCGCGACCGAGGCGCTGGGGCTGCTCTACGCCGACCACTACCCCTATCGCCAGAAGGCCACCGCGCGCGGGGTGCGGCGCTCGCCGGTGCACGCGCAGCAGGCCAAGCTGGGCGCGGTCTTCGGCGAGCTGGCGGGCTGGGAACGCGCGAACTGGTTCGCCGACCCCGGGCAAGAGCGTACCTATCGCCACGGTTGGGGGCGGCAGAACTGGCACGACAACGCCGCCGCCGAGCACGCGGCGATCCGGCACGGCGTGGGCCTTTACGATATGTCCAGCTTCGGCAAGATCGCCGTCACCGGCCCCGATGCCGAAGCCTTCCTGAACCGCGCCTGCGGCAACGACGTGGCGGTGCCCCCGGGACGGCTGGTCTATACCCAGATGCTCAACACCCGCGGCGGGATCGAGGCCGACGTGACCGTCGCACGCCTGGCCGAGGACCAGTTCCTGGTGGTCACCCCCGCCGCCACGCCGCTGGCCGACCAGACCCGCCTGCGCCGCCTCGTGGGCGACGCCCGGGTGACCCTGACCGACATGACCAGCGCCGAAGCGGCGCTGGCCGTCATGGGCCCCCGCGCGCGCGAACTGATGGCGCTGATTTCGCCCGACGATTTCTCGAACGACGCCTTCCCTTTCGGCGCCGTGCGGCAGGTCGAGCTGGGCCTGGGGCTGGCCCGCGCGCACCGCGTCAGCTACGTGGGCGAGCTGGGGTGGGAGCTGTATATATCCGCGGATATGGCCGCCCACGCGTTCGACGTGCTGTGCGACGCGGGCGCCGGCCTGGGGCTGAAACACGTGGGCCTGCATGCCGTGGACAGCCTGCGGATGGAAAAGGGCTTCCGCCATTTCGGCCACGACATCACCAGCGAGGATCACGTGATTGAGGCGGGGCTGGGCTTTGCCGTGAAGACCGCCAAGCCCGATTTCATCGGCCGCGACGCGGTGCTGCGCAAGCGAGATGCCGGGTTGGAGCGGCGGCTGGTGCAGTTCCGGCTGGCCGACCCCGCGCCCATGCTGTTTCACGCCGAGCCGATCCTGCGCGATCGCGCCATCGTGGGGCAGATCACCTCGGGCGCCTATGGCCACCACCTGGGCGCGGCGCTGGGCATGGGCTACGTACCCTGCAGGGGCGAGACGGCGGCAGAGCTGCTGGCGTCGACTTACGAGGTCGAGATCGCGGGCCGCCGGGTGCGGGCCGAGGCGTCCCTGAAACCGTTCTACGATCCCGGCTCGGACCGGATGCGGGGATAGGCCCGGATCGGCGCTGGTAAATCGCCCCACGCCCGGCCAATGTGGGACCCGACCCAACAATACCGGACCCTGCCCATGTCGAAGCCCTGCATCATCTGTGTCGCCATCACCGGCTCGGTCCCGCAGAAATCCGACAACCCGGCGGTGCCGATCTCGGTGTCCGAACAGGTCGACTCCACCCACGCGGCGTTCGAGGCCGGCGCCACGATCTGCCATGCCCACGTGCGCACCGACGACGGCGCGCCGTCGTCCGACCCGGACCGCTACGCCGAGCTGAAAGAGGGGGTGGAGCGGCATTGCCCCGGCATGATCTTCCAGGTCTCGACCGGCGGGCGCTCGGGCGCGGGCAAGGCGCGCGGGGGGATGCTGCCGCTTCGGCCCGACATGGCGTCGCTTTGTGTGGGGTCGAACAATTTCCCCACCCGTGTCTATGACAACCCGCCCGATCTGGTGGACTGGCTGGCGTCCGAGATGATCGAAAACGACATCAAGCCCGAGATCGAAGCCTTTGATCTGTCGCACATTTTCCAGGCCCGCATAATGGCCGATGACGGCAGGCTCAAGGGCACGCCCTACGTGCAGTTCGTCATGGGCGTGAAGAACGCCATGCCCGTGGACCGCGAGGTGTTCGACTTCTACATCCACACCACGAAACGGCTGTTCGGCGACGACGCGCCGTGGTGCGCGGCCGGGGTCGGACGGCACCAGATCACGTTGAACGACTGGGCGATCGCGTCGGGCGGCCACGCGCGCACCGGGCTGGAAGACAACATCCGGCTCGACAAGACCACGCTCGCGCCGTCGAACGCCGCGCTGGTCCGCCTCACGGTGGAGCTTTGCGCCAAATACGACCGGCCCGTGGCGACGACGAAGCAAGCCCGCGAGATCCTCGACCTGCGACCCGCCTGACGCCCACAAGGCGCGCCCCTGCCCCATCTTTGTTCTTCCAAATATCCCGGCGCCGCATTTGCGGCGAGCGGAACGGCCGGTCAGTGGATCAGCGATCCGCCATTCACGTCCACTTCCGTGCCCGTGCAATAGGCCGACAGGTCCGATGCCAGGAACAGCGCGCAGCCCGCCACGTCCGACGCGCGGCCCGCGCGGCCCATGGGGATGCCCGCGAGCACCTGCGCGCGCTGGTCGTCGCTGAGCTTTCCGGCGGTGATGTCGGTGTCGATGAAGCCCGGGCAGATCGCGTTGACGCGCACGCCGTCTGGGGCCAGTTCGCGCGCCATGGCCTTGGTCAGGCCGAGGATGCCCGCCTTGGCGGCCGAGTAATGCGGCCCGCCGAAGATGCCGCCGCCGCGCTGGGCGGACACCGAGCTCATGTTGACGACGCTGCCCGACCCCGCATCGCGCATCGCGGGAATGCAGGCCTGCGTCATGTAGAGCGTGCCGCGCAGGTTCACGTCGAGCACTGCGTCGTAATTCTCGGGCGCGATTTCCAGGATCCTCAGCGGCTGGGTGATGCCCGCGTTGTTCACCAGCACGTCGATGCGGCCCCAGGCGTCCAGAACCCGCGCCACGGCCGCGTCGCACTGGTCCTTGTCGGTCACGTCGCAGGCGAGGCCCATGTGCCCGCCGCCCAAGGCCGCGGCCGCCGCTTCCGCCGCGCCCAGGTCCAGGTCGAGCACCGCGACCCGCGCGCCGTGGGCCGCGAAAAGCTCGGCCGTCGCGCGCCCGAGCCCGCGTTGCGAGGCCGCGCCGGTGATGATGGCGGTCCGTCCGTCGAGCAGTTTCATTATTGTCCCCCTTCGGGGCCATCTGAGCGGGGCGGACGGCCCGATGCAAGCCCCACGAAAAAGGGGCGCCCGCGATCCGCGGACGCCCCCGTCATGTCAGCGAGGATCGCTTACTGCCAGGATTGCACCAGCTCGTCGTAACTGATGGTCTGGGGCTCTTCGTCCTCGTTTTCCAGCTTCGGCTTCGGCGCGCCGGGCTGTTCCAGCCAGTAGGACGGATCCTGCGGCTCGTTCATGACCGGACCCAGGTCGCCCTGGATGCCGGCACGCTCGAGGCGGCTCATGACATCTTCCATATCGGCGCAGAGCTTATCCAAAGCCTCTTGGGTCGACTTTGCACCCGACATGGCGTCGCCGATATTCTGCCACCACAATTGCGCGAGCTTGGGATAGTCCGGGACGTTTGTACCGGTTGGGGACCATTCCACCCGAGCAGGGCTACGATAGAATTCCACGAGCCCGCCGAGTTTTGGCGCGCGTTCCGAGAAGTGGTCCGAGTTAATGGTCGATTCACGAATAAAAGTCAGACCAACATCCGATTTCTTCAGATCCACCGTCTTTGACGTCACGAACTGCGCGTAGAGCCACGCCGCCTTTGCACGGTCAACCGGAGTGGATTCCAAGATTGTCCATGAGCCGACGTCTTGATAGCCCACTTTCATGCCCTCTTCCCAGTACACTCCATGCGGGGAAGGTGCCAAACGCCATTTCGGTGTCCCGTCGTCATTCATGACCGTGTCAGACTCGACCAAAGGCGGCACGAAGGTCGTATACATGAACATCTGCTGCGCGATCTGACCCTGAGCCGGTACGGGTCCTGCTTCCGAGAAAGTCATACCCATGGCAGACGGAGGCGAATATTTCGTTAGCCACTCAATCGCCTTGTCGACAGCGTAGACGGCCGCTGGCGAGTTCGCGGCGCCGCCGCGATCAACACAAGCTCCGACCGGTTGTGAGTCCTCATTCACCCGGATGCCCCATTCGTCGACAGGTAGACCGTTCGGAGTGCCAACGTCGCCCATGCCGGCCATGGACATCCACGCGTCGGTGTAGCGCCAGCCCAGCGACGGGTCCTTCTTGCCGTAGTCCATGTTGCCGAAAACTTCGCCCTCGACGCCCATGTGGCTGAGGTCGCGGCCGGTGAAGAACTCGGCGATGTCCTCGTAGGCGGACCAGTTCACCGGGACGCCCAGCTCGTAGCCGAACTGTTCCTGGAAATCGGCCTTGTTCTTCTCGTCGTTGAACCAGTCGTAGCGGAACCAGTAGAGGTTGGCGAATTGCTGGTCGGGCAACTGGTAAAGGTCGCCATCGGGACCAGTCGTGAATTTCAGCCCAATGAAATCGTCAAGGTCGAGTGTCGGAGAGGTTACATCCGCTCCCTCCCCTTCCATCCACTCGGTAAGGCTGCGGGCCTGCCCGTAACGCCAGTGGGTGCCGATCAGGTCGCTGTCGTTGACATAGGCGTCATAGACGTTCTGGCCCGACTGCATCTGCGTCTGGAGCTTCTCGACCACGTCGCCTTCGCCGATCAGGTCGTGGGTGACGTTGATGCCGGTGATTGCCGAAAACGCCGGCGCCAGCACCTGGCTTTCGAAGACATGGGTGGTGATCGTTTCCGACACCACGTTGATGTCCATGCCCTGGAATTCGGCCGCCGCATCCACGAAGAACTGCATCTCGGCTTCCTGCTCTTCGCGGGACAGCACCGACATGCCGGCAATTTCGTTGTCGAGGAACGCTTGCGCTTCCTCCATGCCCGCAAGCGCGGGGCTGGACAACAGGCCAAGCGCCATGGCGCAGGCTGTCGTCGATCTGAGTGAACGATTCATTCTAGTCTCCCTTTGAGTTTTCTTACCGTTGGCGTCATGCGTAGCGAAAGACCCCGCCCGCGATGACGAAACTGACGACCAGCGCCAGGTATTGGGGGCCCAGATCGAGCCCCAGCCATGCAAGGTTCACGAACCCCGCAATCAGCAGCGAGATGAACAGCCTGTCCCCCCGCGTCGTTTCGATGCCCAGGACACCCAGCTTCGGCGTCTCGGGATAGCGGATCGCCAGGATGGTGAAGACCACCAGGATGCCCGCGACGATCCAGAAGAACAAAGCCGTGGGCAGAACCCAGGCCATCCAGCCGCCGGGGTTCAGGCTTTGGGTCCACTGGATCGCCTGATCCTCGCCGCTGGCGGCCATGGCGAAATAGAGGATGACCGCGCCGACGACCAGCCACAGCGCCACCAGCGTGGCGAAGAAGCCGGTATGGCCGTGGCTGACTTTCTGATCCGTATCCGAGGTGCTCATCAGACCCTTCCCAGGGCGAAGCCCTTGGCGATGTAGTTGCGGACGAAGAAGATCACGAGCGCGCCGGGCACGATCGTCAGGACACCCGCCGCCGCGAGCACGCCCCAGTCGAGGCCCGAGGCCGAAACCGTGCGCGTCATGGTGGCGGCGATGGGCTTGGCGTCGACCGAGGTCAGCGTGCGGCTGAGCAGCAGTTCCACCCATGAGAACATGAAGCAGAAGAACGCGGTGACGCCGATGCCCGAAGCGATCAGCGGCATGAAGATCTTCACGAAGAAGCCGCCGAAGCTGTAGCCGTCGATATAGGCGGTCTCGTCGATTTCTTTCGGGACTCCGCGCATGAAGCCTTCCAGGATCCAGACCGCCAGCGGCACGTTGAACAGGCAATGCGCCAGCGCAACGGCGATGTGGGTGTCGAAGAGGCCCACGGACGAGTAGAGCTGGAAGAACGGCAGCGCGAAGACCGCGGGCGGTGCCATGCGGTTCGTGAGCAGCCAGAAGAACAGGTGCTTGTCGCCCATGAAGTTGTAGCGGCTGAACGCGTAGGCCGCGGGCAGCGCCACCGAGATCGAGATCACCGTGTTCATCACCACGTAGATCATCGAGTTGACGTAGCCCATGTACCAGGACGGGTCGGTCAGGATGGTCTCGTAATTCGAGAAGGTCAGGTTGCGCGGATAAAGCGAGAAGCCGCCCAGGATCTCGGCATTGGTCTTCAGGCTCATGTTGATGAGCCAGTAGATCGGCAGCAGCAGGAACAGCAGGTAGAGCACCATCACCACCGTCGAGCCGTTGACGCGGGTGCCCGGCTTGGCGCGGGCATTGGCGTCGGCGACCTTCACGTCGCCGGGCAGGTGATCGGCGGCACCGGGGGCGGATGCGGTCTGATCGGTCATTGGCCATCCTCCTTATCGAGGTTCGTCATGACGATGTAGAAGACGTAAGAGATCACCATGATCACCAGGAAATACATCAGGCTGAACGCCGCCGCGGGGCCCAGGTCGAACTGGCCCAGCGCCATCTTCACCAGGTCGATGCTGAGGAACGTGGTCGAGTTTCCGGGACCTCCGCCAGTCAAAACAAAGGGTTCCGTGTAGATCTTGAAGCTGTCCATGAAGCGCAGCAGGATCGCGATGGTCAGCACGCCGCGCATCTTCGGCAGCTCGATATAGCGGAACACGGCCCAGCGGCTGGCCTGGTCGATGCGCGCGGCCTGGTAATAGGCATCGGGGATGGATTGCAGCCCGGCATAGGCCAGCAGCGCCACCAGCGAGGTCCAGTGCCACACGTCCATGGCGATCACGGTTGCCCAGGCGGAATAGAAGCCTTGGGTATAGTTGTAGTCGACCCCGAGCTGGTCGAGCGTGTAGCCCAGCAGGCCGATATCCGAGCGTCCGAAGATTTGCCAGATAGTGCCCACCACGTTCCACGGGATCAGCAGCGGCAGCGACATGAGCACCAGCACGACCGACGCCCACACGCCCTTCTTGGGCATGTTCAGCGCCACGAAGACGCCCAAAGGCACCTCGATCGCCAGGATGATCCCGGAAAACGCCAGCTGGCGCCACAGGGCGTCCCACATGCGTTCGGAATGCAGCTGGTCGCGGAACCATTCCAGCCCCGCCCAGAAGAACTGGTTGTTGCCGAACGTGTCCTGCACCGAGTAGTTGACCACCGTCATCAGCGGGATCACCGCGGAGAAGGCCACCAGCACCAGGACCGGAAGGACCAGAAGCCACGCGCGTTGGTTGTCGGTCTTCATTATGCCGCGTCCTTCTTGTCGTGGGTCAGAGGCTGCTCGTTCTCGGCCGCCACGCGCCAGTCGTTTTCATAGACGTTCACGCCGCCCTCGACGAACTGCACGTGGGTGCCGCCATCGGGGATGGTCGCGCCCTCGCCCGCGACGGCCGCGACTTCGAGCCCGTCCATGTCCAGCCGCACGATCTTGTGGCGGCCCACGTCTTCCACGCGCTTCACGCGGGCGGGCAGTCCGTGATCGCCGAGGCGGATGTTTTCGGGGCGCACGCCGATCTTGGTGGCGCCGCCCTTCAGCTTGTAGCCGGTCTTCAGGTCGAACCGCGTGCCCGCGATCTGCGCCTTGGTGCCGTCGATCTTGGCGTCGAACACGTTCATGCCGGGCGAGCCGATGAAGTAGCCGACGAAGGTGTGGGCGGGCCGCTCGAAGAGCTCGACCGGCGTGCCCATCTGCACCACGCGTCCGTCATACATGACGACGACCTTGTCGGCGAAGGTCAGCGCCTCGGTCTGGTCGTGGGTGACGTAGATCATTGTGTGGCCGAAATCGTGGTGCAGCTTCTTCAGCTGGGTCCGAAGCTCCCACTTCATGTGGGGGTCGATCACGGTCAAAGGCTCGTCGAAGAGCAGCGCGTTCACGTCGTCGCGCACCATGCCGCGGCCCAGCGAAATCTTCTGCTTGGCATCCGCCGTCAGACCCGCGGCGCGGCGGTCCAGAACGTCGGTCATGTCGATCATGCGGCCCACGCGTTCGACCCGGTCCTGCACGTCCGAGGGCGGCAGGCCGCGGTTGCGCAGGGGAAAGGCCAGGTTTTCGCGCACCGTCATCGTGTCGTAGACCACCGGAAACTGGAACACCTGCGCGATGTTGCGGTCGGCGGTGGGCAGGTCGGTCACGTCCTGCCCGTCGAAGAGCACCCGGCCGTGGGACGGCACCAGCAGGCCCGAGATGATGTTCAGCAGCGTGGACTTGCCACAACCCGAGGGCCCGAGCAGCGCGTAGGCCTCGCCGTCGTTCCAGTCGTGGTTCAGCTCTTGCAGGGCGAAATCCTCGGGGCCCTTGGGGTCCTGGACATAGGTGTGGGCCAGCGATTGAAGGGTGATCTTGGCCATCACGCGGCCTCCGCATAGGGGGCGGGCCGCACGAGCGCGCCGGATGTGTCGAAGAGGTAGATGTGGCGCGGGTGCAAATGAACGGTGACCTGTTCGCCCGGCGTCAGGCTGTGGACCCCGTGGACAAGCCCGACCCAATTGGCGCCGTGATGGGTCATGTGGATGAACGTCTCCGACCCGGTGATCTCGGTCACGCTGAGCGTGGCGTCGAACGCCATGCTGTCGCCGTTTCCGTGCAATTCCAAGTGGTTGGGACGGAAGCCCGCGGTATAGGTGCCGTCGGCCACGTCGCCGCCCAGCAGGCTGGCGGGCCGTTCCGAGCCGTCGCCCAGCCGCAGGGTGTCGCCGGTCTTCTCGATATCCAGGAAGTTCATCGGCGGGTCCGAGAAGACCCGCGCCGTCGTGGTGTCGGCGGGCTTGCGATAGACCGACGGCGTGGGGCCGAACTGGGTCACGCGGCCCTGCCAGAGCGTCGCGCAATTGCCGCCCAGCAGCAGCGCCTCTTCGGGCTCGGTGGTGGCATAGACGAAGATGCTGCCCGATTGCTCGAAGATCTTCGGGATCTCGGCGCGCAATTCCTCGCGCAGCTTGTAGTCCAGGTTGGCCAGCGGCTCGTCCAGCAGCACCAGCCCTGCATTCTTCACCAGCGCGCGGGCCAGCGCGCAGCGTTGCTGCTGGCCGCCCGACAGCTCCAAGGGCTTGCGGTCGAGCTGCGGGGTCAGCTGCATCAGCTCGGCGGTTTCGCGCACGCGGGTGTCGATTTCGTCCTTTTTCGCGCCGCTCAGGCGCATGGGGGACGCGATGTTGTCGTAGACGGACATGGTCGGGTAGTTGATGAACTGCTGATAGACCATCGCCACCTTGCGGTCCTGCACGCGCTGGTCGGTCACGTCGTCGCCCTGCCACAGGATGCGCCCCTGCGTGGGCTTGTCGAGCCCGGCCATCAGCCGCATCAGCGTGGTCTTGCCCGCCGAGGTGGGGCCGAGCAGGACGTTCATGGTGCCCGGCTCGAGCGTCAGGTCGGTGGGGTGGATATGCACATGGCCACCGACGCGCTTCGAGACGTTGTCGAGTTTCAGCGTCATGGCGTACTCCACCCAAGGGCACCCCGAGACGGGGCCGCGTTTCAATCGTTCCGGGACAGAAGCGTCGATGATGGCGCAAGGCACGGGATCACCCGCTTTCGGGTGGTGTGCCGGTCTCTCCCTGGACGCCCCGGCTCTGTCGGCCGGTGATCGTGGCGGCAGGGTATCTCACGCCGCAGTGATTGCAACAGTCCTGTCCACTTTCCTTGACGGCAGGCCGGGTGCGGGGCCGATCAATAAGGCAGGCCCACGTAATTCTCGGCCATGGCCTGCTGCGCGGCGGCGTTTGAGCGCAAGAACTCCAGCTCGGCCACCTGGATGCGGTGGTCGAACGCGGTCTGGTCCGGGTAGCGGTGCAGCAGCGACGAGAACCACCACGAGAATCGCTCGGCCTTCCAGACCCGGGCCAGCGCGCGGTCCGAGTAGCCGTCCAGCCCGTCGGGGCTGCCGGTCCCGTAGAACCGGCGCAAGGCGGTGTAGAGATAGTGCACATCCGACGCGGCCAGGTTCAGGCCCTTCGCGCCGGTGGGCGGCACGATATGGGCGGCGTCGCCGCACAGAAACAGCCGCCCGAAGCGCATGGGTTCGGTCACGAAGGACCGCAGCGGGGCGATGGATTTCTCGATCGACGGCCCAGTGACCAGCCGGTCGGCCTGCGCGGTCGGGATGCGGCGCTTCAGCTCGTCCCAAAAGGCGGCGTCGGTCCAGTCATCGGGGCTGTCGGACAGCGCGCACTGGATGTAGTAGCGCGACAGGGTATCGTTGCGCATGGAGCAAAGCGCGAAGCCGCGCTCGGAATTGGCGTAGATCAGTTCGTCGTTGACGGGCGGCGTTTCCGACATGATGCCGAGCCAGCCGAAGGGATAGACCTTTTCGAATTCGCGCCGCGCGCCGGGCGGGATCGACCGGCGGCTGACGCCGTGAAACCCGTCGCAGCCCGCGATGAAGTCGCAGTCGATGCGCTGCTGCGTGTCGTCTGTGGAGTAGGTGACATTAGGGGTTTCGGTATCGGCACCGTGGATCTGCACGTCCTCGACACTGAAGACGATCTGTCCGCCCGCCCGCTCGCGCGCGGCGTAGAGATCGCGCGTCACTTCCGTCTGGCCGTAGACCTTGACCGCCGTGCCGGTCAGCGCGGCGAAGTCGATGCGAAAGATCTCGTCCCCGTAGGAAATCAGCGTGCCGTCGTGGGGCATCCCCTCGGCGTGCAGGCGGTCCGCGCATCCGGCTTCTTCCAGGAGCGCCACCAGACCGCGTTCCAGCACCCCCGCGCGGATGCGCGACAGGACATGGGCCTTGGTCCTGCGTTCCAGCACGACGCTGTCGATCCCGCGCGTGCCGAGCAGCTGCGACAACAGCAGCCCCGACGGCCCGCCGCCGATGATCGCGACCTGCGTCTTCATGGATGTCCCCCGCGTCCGGTCGCGACAGACTAGCCGCGGGCCCGCGTCGGGAAAACGTCAAACTCGTGCGCCGACCGCTTTGGTCCGGCGCCGCGCGGCTCAGAGCACCAGGGGCAGCTTCAGATACGCGCCGGGAAGCACCACCCCGTTGCCGCGTGGCGCCGGGTCGAGCCTGACGGGACGCAGGCGGTCATAGACCAGGTGGAAGACGTAGCCATAGGCGGTGTAGGCGATGGTCAGACCCAGATTGACCGCAAGCGCTTCGGCCAATCCGTGGCCGAACCAGACCAGGATCGGACAGGTCAGAAGCACGGCGCTGGCCTCGTGCGACATGGCGTGGACCAGCCGCAGGGATTTCGGCCTTTGGCACGCGGTCCGGCCCGTCATGCGCCAGTCGGCAAGATCGAACAGCGTGTTGTGCAGCGGCGACCAGAGCACGATGACCACCGACAAGAGCGCGATGACCTGGACGCCGTGGCCCAGGCTTGCCCCGAAGATCGCGGTATAGACCGGGGCGACCAGGGCGATGCCGATGACTTCGAAACATCCGGTCTGGCACGCGCGCTCTTTCCACGATCTCAGCATCACGCCCTCCCCCAAGGTGATCCGTGCCGCCCGTCGGCCGATGATCCCGTGTCGGATCTGGCGGCCAAGGGCGGGATCGCGCGGAGCGGGCCGCGCGATCCGTGTAATAAACGGCCGCGTCCTGGTCCGATTACTCGGGGGACGCGACCGTGGCTAAAAATGTTTTCGTCATGAAAGCGGTTACTCCGAAGCGAAACCCCGTTGGAATTGGGGTCCGCTCAGAACATCGGTTGAAAATTGAGTGCCGGAAAAAAAGACATCCCAACTCGCTAAAACCAAGGCCGAAATATGGCCCCTCATCACCACGCACCTGCGGAAACCAGTCGGGCGATCAGTCCTATTCTCGGTCCTGTCTACGCCCGTGCCGTGCATGGCGATTTCCCCACTCGTTCGTCGCGTTGCCCGAAACGGGCGATATCTTTAATGCCGTAAGCATGCATCACGGGGCGGCCGCGGTCTGTGAACTGGATCACGTAACGGAAGGTTTTATGCTTTTCTCTGCCGCGGCGGCGCAGAGGAGACGCCGCTAGAGCGAGACGTCGAGATAGATGTCCTGCAGCGCATCGGGGTCCTGGACGACCAGCTTGCCGCGCCCCAGCTTGACGATGCCGTCGCGCCGCCACCCGGTCAGCACCTTCGACACGGCCTCGCGCGTGGCGCCCACGTGGTCGGCCAGCTCGGCCTGGGACATGGGCAGAACGGTGCCGTCGCCGACGCTGGTCAGAAGCCAGGCGATGCGGCGGGCCAGTCTTATGGGCAGCGGTTGAAACGCCTGAAGCTCGAGCTGGGAGCTGACCCAGCTGAGCCTGCTGACCGCCAGTTGCACCATGGCAAGCGCCAGGTCGGGATCCGAACGCATCCGCGACAGCAGCACGTCGCGCCCGACACGGACAAGGCGGCTGGGCTGGCGCGCCGAGACGGTCGCGCTGCGCGTGCCCCGCTCGAAGACGGCCACTTCGCCGAACACCGCGCCGGGCGACAGAACGTTCAGCACCAGCTTGCGCCCGTCTTCGGCCAGCGCGCTGATATCCAGAAGACCGTCCTGCAGGGCGAAGATCGCGTCGGCGGGGTCGCCCTGCTCGAACAGGATTTCGCCGGCCGACAGCTTCACCGGTGTCGCGTCGTCGCCGAGGCGCGTCAGAAGGCGGTCGCGGCACGCCGAGGCGTGCTGTGCATCCGGGCCGGGTCCGTCGATCTCGGTCATCTGCAAGCCCCATCACGAAACGCACTGGTCCCGGGCGTCGGCACTGCTCGAGGACACGTCCTGCCTACGCAGGTGCGCGGGCCTTGTCGAGCGTCGCGCATCCGACAAGCGGCTTGCACGCGCGGTGTCTAACCCCCTAGAAAAGCGCCATGATCCTTGGCCCCGATCCTTCGATATCCGGTCTTGCGCCAACGATCGGCGTGATCGGCGCGGTGATCTACATCAGCGCCTACGGGCTGATGCAGATGGGATTCCTGCGCGGCCAGAGCTACGCCTATGCGTCGCTGGTCCTTGTCGCCGCCAGCTGCGTTGCCATCAGCGCGGTCGCCCCGCCCAACCCGGCGGTCTTCTTCATGCAGGTCTTCTATATCGCGATCAGCGTGCTCGGCATCTCGCGCATCGCGGTGAACGCGATGATGTTGCGCTCGACCCCCGAAGAACGCGCCTTCATCAAGGCCCACCTGCCCGATCTGCGGCCCGAGCATGTGCGCCCGCTTCTGAAGCTGGGAACGTGGCGCGATATCGGCGCCGACGAGGTCCTGACCCGCGAAGGCGAACGGGTTCCGCAATTCTACTACCTGGCCCGCGGCACGGCGCGGGTGGTGATGGGCGGCAAGCAGGTCGGCACCTGCGACGATTGCCTGATCGGTGAATTGACCCTGTTGACAGGTCTGCCCGCGACAGCGACCGTCATCACGAACGAGCCTTGCCGGGTGCTGGCGTTCGACGCGCGGCGCCTGCAGGCGCTTCTTCGCAAGCGAAGCGAGATCAAGCTTGCGGTCATCGCGGGGTTCGCGGACGCCACGAAAACCCTGCTGATGCGCCGCAACCGCGAGGCGCTGACCGACGCGCCGCTGCGGGATTGACGCGCGCGACCCGGAGCCACGGTGCGCGCCCCAGAGAGAGGGAGACGACCCATGAGCACCGAGCCAGGCCACCCGTTGCAGCAGCCCCACATCACCGCCGACGATGCCTGGCGGCTTTACTGCGCCTGGGCGGGCTTCGGTTGCGAGATGGTGAAGCGCCCCCTGGCCTTGTCGGGCACCGCCGGTGTGCGCCTGGCCGACGCTGTGGCCAGGGGCATCCTGGGTGCGGAAAGCCCCAGGGCGCTGGCCCGGATGGCCGCGCGCGAGGCCGGGCAACTGGCGGTCGACATGCTGGCCGTGCCGTCGTCGGCAGCCGCCACGGCCGCCGCGCATTTCGACGAGGCGCAGGCCCCGTCCCAGGACCGCCTGGCGCGCGCCCTGGCGGGCACCGATCCGGTGGCGACGATCACCCGGGTCGATGTCGACCCCAATCTGGCCGAGGCGCAGTGGCGCGAGCTGACCGCGCGCTCGGGCGTCGACGTGGATGCGCCGGTGCCCGAGTTCGCGCCGACGACCGGCGCGCCCTTCCTGTTGCCCGCGCGGGTTCTGGACGCGTCGCAGGCCTGGGCCGCGTGGTTCGTGCCGCTGGACGCAGCCCGGCGCCTGCTGGCGGAGGCCTGCGAGACCGGCCACCAGCCGCCCGAGGTGCTGGATGCCTTCGCGCCGGTAGCGGTGGGCGATGGCGGGGTGCTGGTGTCGCTGGTGGCATCGGATTACCGCGCCTCGGATTTCGGGGTCGTGCAGGAAATCGGGCTGAGCCTGACCGTGTCGCCGCGCGCCGCCCGCTTCCCCGGTCCCGGACAGCTGTTCCTGCGGCTGATCGTGACGCATCCCTATTCGTTGGGCGCGGCGCGGCAGATCTGGGGCATCCGCAAGGATCTGCACGACAATGCCAGCGCCGAACCGCGCTCGCGCTTCCAGGTGGCCTATGGGGCCGACCGGGTCCGGTTCGGACAGGGCGCGCTGCAATCGCGCGCGGTTCGGTCCAGCGGCACGTTGCAGCTGGCCTTCCCGCGGCTGGGGCGCGGGCGCAGCGACCGGGTGCCGGGGCTGATCCATTCGATGGTCGCCCCGCACGGCCCCCCGGCGGCGGCGGTCGCACCGGCACGATCCGTGCTGATGCGCAGCGGCACCGGCGAGGGCGTCCAGGTCCGCGGCGACGTGCGGCTGACCCTGCCCGCCGACCGCGCGGCGGGGCTGCAGGCGGGATGCCTCTGCCGCGGGGGGATGGCGTGCCTGTGCGACACGCTGCGCGGGCTGGGTCTGGATCGCAGGCGACCCGCGGCCAACGGTTGGACCGAACGGCTGACCTGCACGCTGGCCGAGCCGGTGCGGATCGGCGCTCAGTCGTCCGACGGCGCCGGAAACACCTCGTCGAAGGCCTGACGCCAGCCCTGGTCGACGCCGGACGCCGCGCGGGCGGCATAGGCGAAGGGCCGCATCGCCGTGGCCGCGGCCGACATCATCGCCGACGGCACGGTGTCGGGCACCACGATGTCCACGGGCCGCCCCGCGCCGGTCTTGCGCCGCACGGCCTCGGCCGCCATCAGCCCGCTCATGGCCGCGGCCTCGATCGTGACCACGTCGATGGGCGTTTGCACGAAATCGCCCGCGATGGTCAGGCCGGGGATCTCGGTCGTGGTGCGGGGCCGTGAATTCCAGGTATCGACCGCGTTGATGAACAGCTCTTCGCCCGCGTTGGTCTGCAGGTGGGTGCGGCAATGCAGGATGTCGGCCTCGGGGTCGAAGCGCACGTAGCGGCGCATCTCGGCCAGCAATTCCTCGATGATGACCTTCATGCCGCCGGGCTTGTCGACATAGGGCATCAGCGTCTGCGCGTCCGACGCACACACGCTGATCATGTGCTCGCGCGGCTCCTCTCCCGCCTCCGAGCGCCACATCTGCGTGTTGTCGTACAGGCTCATCTCGTATTTCGAGTTCAGCAGGTTGACGATTCCGCGCGGCAACGGACGCTCGAGTGGGCCGCGAAACACCACGTCGAGCGTCATGATCGGCGCGCTGTGCAGCCGCGTGGCATTGGCCAGGTGCGGATCGGCCGCGGCCAGGCAGGTCCGGGCGTCGGCCTTTTCATAGCCCGCGCGGGTATAGGCCAGGGTGGCCAGCTGGCGCGGCGGCACCGTCAGGATGATCTGCCCGCCGAAGCGCCATAGCCCGCCCTGATAGAAATCGCGCTTTTGGTCGTACCCGGGCTGCGGCCCGGGCGAGCGGTCCAGCTTGTCGACGCGCAGCATGAATTCGCCGGTCTCGAAGTCGATCTCGATCCCCGTCAGCTCGCACAGCGGGATGATCTTCAGGCTGGGCAGCGCGTCGCGTTCGGCCGCGCTGCGCTCCAGCGTCTCGAAATGCGCAATCGCGTCGCTGAAGACGGGCCGGTCGCGAAAGATCTCGCCTTCGACATCGAACTGCCCGACCAGACCCGCGAGGGTCTTCAGCCACGGGGTGAAGATCGCCTCGGACGTGTCGCCGTCCAGCAGCCACATGGTGGGATCGGGCAGCCGCGCGCCGTATTTGACGAAAGACCGGTAGGTCGACGCGGACGCCATCGACGTCGAGGCGGCGAATGCCTTCGCCAGCACGCGGTGGCTGGATTTGCGCGACGCGGGCGTGGTGTAGCCATGGTCGAGCAGGAAAGCCTCGACGCTCATCTTGTCGAGCCGCCGGTCCGCGCGTTCGGGCAACGCCAGAAGATCCAGCATGGATTGGCCGTGCAGGAACATGTCGACGGGCGTGTTCACGCCGCATCCGAGGTTGCTGAGCGCGGTCCAGGGCGATCCGGGATTGACCACCCGGTAAGCCTGGGCGTCGGGGTCGGCGGGCTGGTGGCAGATATCGCTGATCGGCACGAACCGGTCGACGGCGCCGATGTCGCGCATCAGGCCCCAGAAGTTGTGATACCAGTTCAGGTACATGTGGTAGCAGTGCTCGTGGCGGTCGTCGAACCGCTTGTCCTGGCAGCAGGGGTCGGTGCAGGTGTCGCAGAGGCGGCGCCCGAACGGGCCCGGATCTTCGGTCAGAGGGGCATCGACCTCAAAGCCGTGCTTGTTGTGGCGCTGGTCGTCCCAGTCCGTATGGGTGCCGAGCTTGCCGCCGACATATGAGTTCGCTTCCAGCAGGGTCACGTCGTGGCCGCGTTCCAGAAGACGGTGCGCCGCCGACAGGCCCGCGACCCCCGCGCCCACAATTATGACGTGTGGCCGGGGACTTGGCGCTACCGGATAAGGGACTTCTCCATCCAAATACATTGCGTTTCCACCGTTTGCGGGTCAGGGTGCCGATACAAATGGTTAACACGCGGGGGCCGGGGCCTGTCCATGACTTTGCATCCCACACGCATGGCGATCACCGCGGCTCGCGGTTACGGGGCGCTGGTTGCAAGCTGTGCCGATGTGAGCGGCCAGGCGCTGCGCGCCACCGCGGGCGAAAGCGCCGAAGTGGCGCAGGCGCTCGCGCAGGCCCTGCGCGCGCCCGACACCGCGCGCAGTGCGGCGACCGAGCGGGCCATGTGGATCGCCTACCACGCCCAGCGCCGCCAGCTGCAGATGATGCGCGGCTACGCGTCGCTCTTCGGCATGACGCTTCTGAACACCCTCGACGCCGCCGGGACGCAGCGCCGCGCCCCCTGAACGACCGAAAGGACCCTGCAATGACAAGCACTGGCCCCGATTCATCCGGACCTGCAGCGGAAGAAGGCCGACAGGACGGCACCGGCGGGCTGGCCGGATCGCTGGCAGGCCTTCTGGAAGGCTACGCGCGGATCATGTCCCAGATCGCCGGGGGCGGACCGGGGGCGGCGGACGGGGCGCGGATCGGCTCGACCGCCGCTTTGATCGAGGCAGGCTCGATCGCGTCCGGCAGCGCGCTGCGCTATTCCCAGCGCCTGACCGAGCTTTTCGCGCGGCACCAATCGGCGCTGATCGAGGCCATCCCTGCCCATCTGTCGGGCCAGGATCTGCCGCCCGACAGGGCCCGGGCCGAGGTCGAAAGCCTGCGGCGCTTCCTGCGCGAAGTGGGCGAGACCGCGATGCTGGAAGCGCGGCGGCTGGACCACGAGCTGGCGCAGCTGGGCGAAGCGGTGGCACAGGGCGTCGCGGATCCGGTCTCGGCCGAGGATTTCCAGCGCCGCGCGGAAGCCAAGCTGTGAACGACACGGCCAGCCTGGACAGCACCAGCGCATCGGTCATCGACGCGCTGGGTTTTTCGGCCGAGATGTCCGAACTGCGCGAGCGCATCGCCGCCTGGGTCGCGGGCTGCGACGACGAGATGCGCGAGGCGCTGGAGTGGCAGTTCATGAGCGGGTCGAAGTATTTCCGCCCGCTGACCATCTTCGCCTGCCACCGCGCGATGTATGGCGCCGCACCGATCCCGGAGCGGGTGATCCAGTCGGCGCTGGTGATCGAGCTTTTCCACAACGTGTCGCTGGTGATCGACGATATCGTCGACCGCTCGCCCGAGAGGCGCGGCCGCGCGACGATGCACACCAAGTTCGGCGAGCTGTCGGCGCTGATGACGTCGGGCTACATCGTGGCGGAGGGCTACCTGCAGCTGGGCGACGACCTGCAGGGGATTTCGCTGTTTTCGGAGCTTCTGAAGCGGCTGGGCGTGGCCGAGTGCCTGCAATGGCGGTTGCGCCGACAGCCGTTGGGATACGAGGATTGGTGGCATATCGCGGGCGAGGATACCGGCTCGATGTTCGAGATCTGCGCCTGCCTGGGCGACCGGTCCGGCAAGCTCAGGACCTATGGCGGGCTGCTGGGGCGGCTCTATCACGGCTGCGACGACGTGGCCGACGTGCGTGGCCTGCCGGCACTGGGCGGGGGTGGCAAGGAAGACCTGCGCGACGGCATCCTGACGCTGCCCGCATCGCTTGCCATCGCGGACGACACCGTGTCCGCGGCCTTCTGTCGGCCCGACCCCACCGATGCCGACCTCGAAATCGCCAAGGCGGCCTTCCTGAAGGCCCTGCCCGCGTCCGAGGCGAAGCTGGACGACATCGCCCGGCAGGCCCGGCAGGAGGCCCGGCTTTTCGCCACCGACACGGCCGCGCTGGATGCGCTGATCGAGCAGACGCGCGCGCTCAGCGGCCGCTAGCGCGCACCGGGCTCGGGGCCGATGCGACCGCTCGCCGCGGTGCGTCGGCGGGACTTTACCCGTTGGGGAAAATTTAGCAATCTTGTCAAGGGGTCACCCGCTCGGGTAAAATCCGTGCCAAGGGGGAAGCATAGATGTCCGAACAGCGACTGCGGGCATTTCTGGATGCCCTCGATCTGTCCGAGTATTTCGACGTGCTTGCCGCCGAGCAAGTGACGCTGGACGATCTTGCGATCCTGTCGGATTCGGACCTGGAAGGTCTGGGTCTGCGACTGGGTCCCCGGCGGCGCCTGATGAAGGCCGCGCAGAGCGAGCTTTCGCAGCCCGACAACGTCGTGGGCGAGCGGCGCAACCTGACGGTTCTGTTCTGCGACATGGTCGGCTCGACCGAGATCGCGTCGCGGCTGGACCCCGAGGATCTGCGTTCCCACCTGCGCGCCTACCGCCAGGCCTGCATCACCGCGATCGAGACCGAAAGCGGGTTCGTGGCGCACCGCATGGGTGACGGTCTGATGGCGCATTTCGGCTACCCGCGCGCGCTGGAAGACGCCGCGATCCGCGCCGTGCGCGCCGGGCTCGAGATCATCACGCGGGCGCGCAGCCTGTCTTCCGTGGTCGGCCCCGTCGAGGTGCGCGTCGGCATCGCCAGCGGCCTGACCGTGATCGAGGAAACCCGCCCGGGCTTCGTGGCCAACGACGAGTTGGCGACCGGCGCAACGCTGTCGCTTGCGGCACGGCTGCAGAACCTGGCCCCGCCGGGCGGGGTGGTCGTATCGGATGCCACACGGCGGCTTTTGCGCGGCACGTTCGAGCTGCATCCCCTGGGCCGACAGGCGGTGAAGGGCTTTTCCGACGAAGAAACGATCTGGCAGGTCACCCGCGAGGCCCATCTTGATCCGGAAGGCACCGAAGCGCTGCCCTCGCGCGGGGCGATGATCGGGCGGCACCGCGAGCAGGCCGAACTGCTGTCGCTGTGGCAGGACGGGCTGCACGGCCAGGGCGGCGCCGTCGTGGTGCAGGGCGAGCCAGGGATCGGCAAGTCCCGCCTTCTGGCCGAGCTGCGCGGCGCGGCGCAACGGGATGGCGATATCGTGGATCTGCACTGCTCACCCTATCGTCACGGTGCAGCGCTGCACCCGGTGACGGAATGGCTGAGCGCCGAGTTCGGCGTCGAGTCCGCCGCCGATCCCGCCGCGGCGCTTGGCGAGCTTCCGGGCACCACGCCAGAAAGCCTGCCGTACCTGGTCGGCGCGTTGGGCCTGAGCGCCGGGCCGCACGCGCCCGACATGGATCCGGCGGACCGCCACGCCGCCACCATCGACGCGGTCGTCGCGCTTCTGGAAGCATCGGCCCAGCGCGCGCGCCTGCTGACGGTCGAGGACATCCAATGGGCCGACGCGGCGACCCTGGACGTGCTGGACCGCTTGGCCGAGCGCGCGAAAGAGCATCCGCTGCTGCTGGTGGCGACCGCAAGGCCCGACGCGGGTCGGCTGCCCGCGGCGCCCGCGCTGCGCAAAATCGCCCTGGGACCGTTGCCGTCCGACGCCACCGACGCGCTGATCGCCGCCCAGGCCGGTGCCGACGCCCTGCCCGACGACGTGCGCCGGACCATCGCCGAGCGCTCGGGCGGGGTGCCGTTCTTCACCGAGGAACTGACGCAAGCGGTGCTGGAACAGCCCGACGGCGACGCAAGCGCCGTGCCCTTCACGCTGCAGGACACCCTGATGGCGCGCCTGGACCGGCTGGACGCGGGCAAGCCGGTGGCCCAGATCGGTGCGCTGATCGGGCGGCGCTTTTCCACCGACCTGCTGATCGCCTGCGCCGATCTATCGGAAGACCAGGTGCGGGCCGGCCTGGCCGAGCTCGAAGGCGCGAACCTGATCGAGAAGGGGCGCCAGTCGGATCACGCGTTCCGCCACGCGCTGCTGCGCGACACGGCCTATGGCTCGCTGCTGCGCTCGCGGCGGATCGCGCTGCACCGCCGGGTGGCCGAGACGATCGAGACGCGGTTCCAGGCGCTGACCGAGGCGCAGCCCGAAACGCTGGCCTATCACTATTCCGAAGCCGGCGATCTGGAGACCGCGCTGCAATACTGGGAACGCGCCGCCGAGCAGAGCATCGCGCAAGGTGCCATGGCGTCGGCGATTTCGTATTTCCGGACCGCGCTCGAGCTGATCGGACGCCAGCCCGCCACGGCCGCGCGCGACCAACAGGAAGCCGCGCTGCGCATCCGTCTGAACATGCCGCTGACGGCCACCACGGGGTTCGCGTCGGACCAGGTCGAGCAGAACCTGGCGCGGCTGGCGGGCCTCTTCGAGATGTCCGAACCCGGCGAGGCCGCTTTGCAGCTGCTCTGGAGCAGGTGCATGTCGGCGCTGGTGCGCGCCGACATGGTCTCGGCCCGCACCACGGCGCTGCAGATGAAGCGCGCGACCGAGAATTCGCGCCTGCCGAACGCCTACAGGATGCCCGAGCGGATCCTGGGCTACGTCGCCATGCTCGAAGGCGAGCTGGACGCGGCCGAGGCCCATTTCGACCGCGTGCTGGACGGCTACGCGCCCGACGCGCACGATTCGATCCTGCCGGGCCATCCGTTCGACGTGCTGGCCGCGACGCTCGCGCAGCAGACCATCCTGATGGCCCTGCGCGACCGCCCCGAGCGGGTCGAGCTGAACCATGTCCGCGCGCTGGAACGCGCCCGCGCGCTCGACAATTCGGCGACGCTGTTTCAGGTGCTGGTGCATCTGTGCATCGCGCGGATCGAGATGGGCGATTTCGACGCCGTTCCGCCGCTGCTGGAGGAGTTGCGCGAGGTGGTGGAACGCGGCGAGCTTGCACCGCTCTACGCCGATCTGTGGGATGGGTGGCTGAAGGCGCGGCGCGGCGCGCTGGAGGACGGGCTGACCAAGATGGCCGAGGCGCAGGGCGAAGGCGGGCAATACCCGCTTTGGGTGCCCAGCGCGATGCTGCTGCGGGCCACGCTGCTGCGTGACGCGGGCCGGTTGGACGAGGCCCTGGCGCTGGTCGATGACTGCGAGGCCGAGATCGAGCGCTCGCGCCATCTTTACCTGTTGTCGGAGGTGCGACGCCATCGGGCCGCCTGCCTGCACGCCATGGGCGCGTCGGACTCGACGGTGGCCGAGCTGTTGCAGGACGCGGCTGACCTGGCGCGACGACAGGGGGCAACCCGGTTCGAACGCGCCGCCAGCGAAGATCTGGCGGGGCTCACCGGATCCGGGGCCCACGGCCTGACCCCGAGCGGAATGGCCGACGCCTAGCGCGGCGCAGCCTTGGCCCGACGCCTTGCGCGGCCTCCGGCACGGGCGCGCGCCGGTGCCGCAGATGTTGATACGCGCGCAACAGATTGTGGCTGCGTGGACCGGGGCCGCGTATGGTTGTGGTGGAGTGATAGGGGCTTTGGGCACAGTCTGTCCCAAACGGCCGCGGGACGGTTAGACACCTTATGACAAAGACGCAAAGAAAGCGTGGAAGCGCCCCGGGCGATGCACGTCGGCCCAACGAATCACGCGGCGCGATGACGGCCCGGGATCCCACCGACCTGCCCGGTGCAGCTGGCGACCTGCGGCCCGAGCCTCTCTCGCGGAAGTCGCGGATCTGGCTTTGGCTCTTCGTCGCGGTCGTGGTCGTGCTGCTGATCGTTCCGATACTAATCGAACTTCTGCTCGGCGGCCCGACCGATTTCCTTACCTTCTATGCCGCCGCCCAATTGGCGCTGGACGGTAATCTCGAAGCGGCATTCGATGGTCCCAGTCTTCTGGACCGGCAGCGCGCAACCTTTCCCCGGACCGAGCGCCTGGCGCCCTTCTACTATCCGCCGAGCTACCTGCTGCTGACCTTCTGGCTGCCCGCCCTGCCCTACGCTGTCGCCCAGATCACCTTCCTGGGCGTGACCTTCGTCCTGCTTCTGATCGCGATCCGGCCCTTGCTGGCGGATTTCGACGATCTGGTGATCTTGCTCGCCGCGCCCGCGGTCTGGATCAACGTCGCCCACGGGCAAAACGCTTTCCTGACGACGGCCCTTGCGGTGCTGGCCTGTCGATGCCTGGCCAAGCGGCAAGCCCGGGCGGGCGCCTGGCTGGGCCTTCTGTCCATAAAGCCGCATCTCTGCCTGCTCTGGCCGGTCTTGCTGCTGGCGGGACGTCGATGGGTCACCATCGTCGCCGGGTTTGTCAGCCTGGCCGTTGTGATCGGTCTGTCGGCGGCGATTTTCGGGACGGGCGCCTGGCGGGCGTTCTTCGCCTCGGCGCTGTTGGAGGCCTACACCAACCTGGCCAATTCGAATCTGGCGCTGTCATGGATGGCGTCCCCCTATGCGGGCCTTTTGCTGTTGGGCATATCCGAAAGCGTGGCGCTGAGCGTTCACCTTGTCTGCGCCCTGACCATAATCGCTATCATCGTTCATCTGATCATGCTGCGAGCCGCCGCGCGCTTCGTTCTTGCAGTAATCTTCGTGGGTACGCTTCTGGTCACGCCGCACAGCTACACTTACGATTGGGTCTTCACCCTGCCGGGACTGTTGATCGTCTGGCAGCGGGCCCGCGCTACCGGCTTCTTGCCCTTTGAGCGCGCGGGCCTCGTGCTGGGCTATATAGCGCCTGCCCTTGTCGCGGTGTCGAAGGATCTGGACATGCCCTTTGCGCCGCTGCTGCTGCTCGCAAGCGTCGCTACCGTCGTGCGGCGCGGCTACGCAGAGTCGGGCTTCCGGAGGTCCGGGCAACTATGATCACAGCACTTTTCCCAGACCATAGGGCGTCAGTCAGGCGATCCCTCGCGCGAGACATCGTCGAGCACGGTCGCAAATCCCAAATCATGCCGCAGTACGACGGCACGCAGGGGTGCGCCCACAACCAGTCTTCCCGCCGTCGCGAACCCCATCAACTCTGCCGGTCTCGATGTAGCCATGACGATTGCCTGTTCCGAGGTCAGGGCAAGGTCGCGGATGCAGGTCGCGATAGCGTCGGGCATGATCAGGTCCGCGCCGGCAAGCGTGCCATCCGGCAGGGCGAGCCGACCGTTTGAACGGGTAACGATGCGGCCGTTCAAAGCGAAGCTTTTCAGGTCGGTTCCGGCGATCGCCATGGCGTCACTGACCAGGAAGAGCCCGTCACCGCGCGCCGCTAAAGCGGCCCGCATCGCGGCGGGATGGACATGGATGCCGTCGGCGATCAGGCCCATCATCACGCCCGGCGCATCCAGCGCTGCGCCGACCAGTCCGGGCGCCCGGTGGCCGAGCGGGCTCATCGCGTTGAACAAGTGCGTGACGCCGCGCGCGCCCGCGCGAAAGGCCGTCATGCAGGTTTCGTAATCGGCATCGGTGTGGCCTAACGAGACGATGACACCAGCACCGCTCAGCGTGGCGATTTGTTCGTTCGTGACGTTTTCCGGGGCCAGCGTCACCATCAGCGCGGGAAGAGTCCCTGACGCTTCGCAGAGATATGTCAGATCCTCGAGCTCCATCTGGCGGACCAACGTCGGATCATGCGCGCCCTTCCTGGCGACCGACAGGTGCGGCCCTTCAAGGTGCAGTCCGGCAACGATGGTATCGCCAGCCGCGATCAAGCTGCGAACGGCCGCGACGGCGGCCCTTGTCTTTTGGGGCGTATCGGTGATCAGCGTCGGCAGGAAAGCACTGGTGCCGAGCCGCGCGTGCGCGCGTGCGATTTGCCGCAACCCGTCCGGATCCGGGCGCTCGTTGAACATCAGGCCGCCGCCGCCATTGACCTGAAGATCGACAAAGCCCGGACAGATGATGCCATCGCTCACCACGCGCAGGGCGCCCTTGGGGATGTCGGCGGCCGCCACGATCCCCGCGCAGACGCCGTCCTCGACGATCAGCGCGGCGTCTTGGTGAAGGCGCGTGCCGTCGTGGACGGCCGACGCAATATGGGCAAGCAAGCTCACCGTCCCGACCGTCCCCGTCTCGCCGCAAGCAGGATCGCGCCATCCAGCGCCGATCCGCGGGGGCGGGTCAGCTCGGCCCCGGCGGCTGATACAAGCCAGCTTTCGTAGTTCGGCCCAAGCCCGCCCGTCAGACACAGCCGATCTCCGCGCGTGAAGCCTAGGACCCGAAGGGCACGATCGAAATAGGCCGCGCCGTCGATCATCAGATCTAACGCCATCGGGTCTGCCTTGCCCGCCGCACGCGTAATGTCGGGGGCCAGCTTGGCAAAGTCGGCGGGGGTCGCGCGGGCCGCCCAAGCGGCGATGCCAGCGGGCCCATCGAAGCGGGCGAGCAGTTCATCGCTCAGCGCCGTCCGCTCGACAAGCCCGTCATGGGCCTGCAGCGTGCGCGACAGGGCCCGGCGTCCCAGATCGCCGCCCGAGCCCTGATCGGACAAAACGAAGCCCCAGCCGCCCAGCCCCGTCAGTCGGCCATCCCTTAGCCGCGCCACGATCGAGCCGGTGCCGATCGCCAGCAGGTAGCCGTCGCTGCCTCCCAGCGCGCCAAGCGCCTGAATCTCGCGGTCGTCCGAGACAGAGCAGCTCGCGAAAGTCGTGTCCTTCATCATTCCGCGGGCGACGGCGGTCGCGACGCCGGGCGAGACCACTCCCGCAAGTCCCGCATGGACATGCGAGCGTCGAAGGTCTTCGCCGGACAGGCCCGCCATGGCGCACGCGGCGTGGAGTGCGGACAGGACATTCGCGATGGATTGAAAAAGATCGGTCGTCGCGTTCGCCGGTCCGGCTTCTGCGGACCCGATTTCGGCACCGCTGGCCGCGCGGATCGATACCCGGCAGCCGCTTCCGCCGCCATCGACACCAATGAGGTGGGCATCTTTCGCGATGGACATGGACAGGTCCGTTTCAAGTCAGGGCATCCGCACTGCGCGATGTCATACGAGACCAGCGCCGCCAGATGAAGTGCCTTATGGTGCAAGAGGGTTTCGCAGTAGGGGACGAACGTGGGCGACGTGTCTATGGGTCATATCGAATTTGCGGAGCTTCGTTGGGAAGACCCACAACACGTCGCACTCCTTGAATTCAGGATATTGAGGATCCGCTGCTCAGAGACTATTGGACCAGGTAGTACGTTTCCGGACCTCCTGAATTCGAACCGCGCGTTCAACTGCACCCGCAAGAACAACGGAAAATGCTTTTCCCTTACTCACCTGCCCCCCGCGAAATCGCTCACCGTGATGTAGGGTCTGCGCCACCTCTGAAGGAGCAGACAGATGCGAAAGAGCCGTTTCACCGAGGCGCGGATGATCGGGATGATCAAGGTACAGGGTTCAAGCGTTAAGCGATTGATCCAGTGGATCAATCGTAGTGCCGAACGGAATGTCGACCGCTGAGGTGTGCCGCAGGCATGGCCTCGGCACAGCGACGTTCTACAAGCTGAAGTCCAAATACGGCGGCATGGAGGTATCCGAGGCGGCCAGGCTGAAGGCGCTTGAGGATGAGAACGCCAAGCTCAAGCGCCTGCTGGCTGATACCATGCTGGACAATGTCGTGCTGAAGGACCTGCTGGGAAAGAGCTGACGGTGAGCCATTGATGCGCCATTGGTTCGAGCAAAATGGCGAACGACCAAGCGGCGAGACGCGGCGCTCCGGGTGATGCGGGATCATGACATCTCGCAGCGCCGGGCCTGTCGGCTGGTCGGTGTTGATCCCAAGGCTGTCCGGCGAGACCGCCCGCCCGACAGCGCTGAGATCCGCAAGGAGATGTAGCAGATCGCTGGCAAGCGACGTCGGTTCGGCTATCCCGCTGCCCGGCAGGGCATCACGAAGTGATGTCCCGAAAGGGGCCGGATCGGCATCCTGTTGGAGCGCAAGGGCATGATCATGAACCACAAGAAGCTCTATCGCATCTACCGCGAGGAAGGGGTGTCGGTAACAC
>NZ_JAEKPD010000002.1 GCF_016412875.1 Palleronia pontilimi
CACGCCGGGGGTCGCGGGTTCGAGCCCCGTCAACCGCGCCACCATTGCCCCACGATCCCCCGCCAAACGCCGATGCGCGGTTGTAGCTCAGTTGGTTAGAGTACCGGCCTGTCACGCCGGGGGTCGCGGGTTCGAGCCCCGTCAACCGCGCCACCATTGCCCCACGATCCCCCGCCAAACGCCGATGCGCGGTTGTAGCTCAGTTGGTTAGAGTACCGGCCTGTCACGCCGGGGGTCGCGGGTTCGAGCCCCGTCAACCGCGCCATCCATCCCGTCACAGATACGCGGCCACGGCGCAGATCCATCCCGATAGCACCAGCGCGCAGATCAGGGCATAGATCCCGTTCCAGCGCAGGCCCACATGCACGGCCGAGACGCCGCCATAATTGCCCACCAGCATCGTCGACGCGGTGAAGGGCGAGGTCGCGCCGCTCAGCGCCCAGCCCGCGGTGATCGCAGTGATGATCGCGGCGGGGCTGATCCCTAGGCTGGCGGGCGCGGGCAGCAGCGGCAGGATCAGCGATGCCGACAGGATTGGGTTCATGCCGATCTGTCCGGTGATCGGGATCACCCAGAACAGCGCGAGCAGCAGCAGGTAGGGCGACACGCCGCTCAAATCGATGCCCGCGTCGGCGATCAGCGGCGCGCTGAGCGCGGCGCCCAGCGTGCCGATGAAGCCCGCCATGGCCAGCAGCACGATCTCGGCGCGCATGGCGGGCAGCTCGACGAAGCCGTAATCCCAGGCGCGCCGGGCCACGTGGCGAAGCACGTGCGTTTGGCGGGCGGCCACGTCCTGCTGGGCCATCCACAGAAGCGACAGGACCGGCACCACCACCATGACGACGCCGACCACGCGCACCCCGGTCCAGAGGTGCAGCCCGGTGATGATCGTGCCCAACAGGGCCAGCAGCGCCAGCAGCGGCGCGAGCTTGGCGATCCAGCGGCCTTCGGGCGGCGTGAAGACGGGGCGCGGGCCGGTCAGCTTGGGCTTCACGGCGGTGTCCAGCGCCCACCCCGCACCGGCAAGGATCAGCCCCGAGACCAGGCAGGGCAGCAGCGCGCCCGCCCAGCTCGATCCCGGCACCAACGAGGTCGAAATCGCTATCGCGAAGGTCAGCGGCGACCAGGGCAAGGTCGCGATGAAGCCGCGCTGGATAGCGACCATCATGCGGCGGATGCGGATGCGGCGCACCTCGGGGGTGGCGTCGTCGCGCGCCCCGGTGGCCAGCGAGCCCAGCAGCGTGATCGCGCCGTAAAGCAGGATGATCCCGAAGAGCGCGCCGCCCAGGGTTAGTGCGAGGTAGCGGCGTCCGGGCGGTTGGCTGGACAGGAAGGCCCCGCAATCGGCGATGGGACGCGCGCTGATGGCGGCGCTGCGCAAGCTCGTCAGCGCCGAGAAGAACGCGATAATGAAAGCAGAACTGGCCAGCGCCCGGCGGATCGCGTCCAGCCCGTCGGGCAATCGGGCCAAGGCAAGGGCGGACAGCACCAGGCCGATCAGCAGGAAGGCCCGCCGCGACCGCGCGACATGCAGCGACAGAAGCGCGAGGGCCGAGACCGCGGTCAGCGCCGAGGCATGCGCGAACACGCGGCCGCCGCCCCACTCGAAGGCCGCCACGCAAACCGTGGTGGCGACAAGCAAAAGCCCCGCCAAGCCGTCTGTCTTGCGGGTATCGACCATCAGCCCCCCGGATGCACGCCGGGCCATGCTAGTGACCGGCCAAGGCGCTGCAAGGGCACGCCGACCCGGCACGCGCCCCGATCCGCCGAAATGTGGCGGAAGTAAGGCGGTCGGTTCGGGGCAGAATGGATGGCGCTGGCCGAAGCGGACGCGTTCGGCACTCAAGCCGGGGATCAGCGCGACATGCCACCTCCTCGATCGAACTCGATAAAATTTATCTAAAATAAATAGTTACTGTCAGTTTCTCACGTCGCCGATCCCCCTCCGCGCCACGGCAGAACGCATCCGGCGCCGGTCCGGGAAGATCGAACAGCATCCACTGCCACATTTCCGCCCCATTCCTCACCGGCTGCGAAAGATCGGGATTGGGCCACATATTCGTCCTAAATTTTAGGCAAATTAACCATGAGGCAGACGCAAGACCCAAGAACCAGAAGACGCAGACCCCATGGCCACAACATTCAGCGTATTTGCCCTCGGCGCTCGGGCGGTGATCGACCCGACCGAGGGCAACGCCTTCAGCGAGAACGCGGCGCTGCTGTTGGGCACCTACGGCTCGGTCGACGATCCCCTGTCGAACGCCATCAACAGCTTCTCGGGAAATTTCTCGAACGGCTCGACGACCGCCTACGACAGCAACGACGCGGGCGACACGTTCCGCATCAATGGCGGCCCCGCCCAGACTTATGACAGCGCCGTCGTCTACAATGCGACGATTACCTATGTCGACGGCTCGACGGCGTCGATCACCGCCGTCGTCTTCCAGGACGACCAGGGCAACACCTACTGGGCGCCCGAGATCACCAACAACGCCGACCAGGCGGCCATCCGGGCGCGGCCGATCCGCTCGCTGACGCTCGACAGCGTCGACAATGCCAACGTCAACCTGGGGGCCGACCGCTTCGCCGAGGATTTCGGCATCGTCGACGGCACTGGCGGCGACGACCTGATCGACGCCGGCTACACCGACCCGCAGGGCGATGTCGTCACGGCCGGGGACGATACGGTCCTGGCGGGCGCTGGCAACGACACGATCGAGGCGCTGGGCGGCAACGACGTCATCAAGGGCGGCGGCGGCAATGACAGCGTGCTGGCCGGCGGTGGCGACGACCGTGTGGACGGCGGCAGCGGCGCCGACACGCTCGAGGGCAATGCAGGCCGCGATACCATCGACGGCGGGGCCGGAAACGATTCGATCCTGGGCGGCGCCGACCAGGACACGCTGCGCGGTGGCGACGGCGACGACACCATCCTGGGCCAGGCGGGCGCAGATTTCATCGAAGGCGACCTGGGCGCGGACAGCCTGGTTGGCGGGGGCGGCGACGACACGATCTTCGGCGGCGCGATGCCGGTCGCCCGAAGCTCGGGCGGGACCACGACCGTCGGGCCCGAATGGTCGGCGATCTTCCTGGCCAACACCGCCGACGTGGACCCGGACGAAACCAACGGCATCTCGGAAAACGCGGCCGACCTGCTGGGCACCTATGGCGGCGCCGGGTCCGAGCTTTTCGACCGGCTTCGCAACGTCGTGGTCAACGACGCCAATGGCGACAACGTGCTGGCCGACAACGACAGCGGTGCCACGCCCGAGACGTTCACCATCGACGGGGCGGCCGACACGCTCGATTCGACCCATGTCTTCAACGCCACCGTCACCTTTCTCGACGGCTCGAGCGGAACCTTCACCGCGGTCGTCTTCCAGACCGCCAGCGGCGATGTCTACCTGGCGCCGGAATTCACCGACAATGCCGACAACGCGCTGCTGACCAGCCAGCCGATCGTGTCGATTTCCCTCGACAGCGTCGTCCAGGACAACACGGGCCTCGTGGCCCAGCGGGTGGATGCCGACTACCTGCTCTATGCCGATGAGGACGCGTCGAACGACACGATTTCGGGCGGCGCGGGCAACGACCTGATCGACGGCGGCGGCGGTGACGACCGGCTGTCGGGCGGTCTGGACGATGACACGGTCCTGGGCGGCGCGGGCGACGACACCATCGCGGGCGGCGCGGGCGCGGACAGCCTTGCGGGCGGCGCGGGTCGCAACCTGCTGGACTATTCCACCGACGGCAGCGGCGTCACGGTCGATCTGGGCCTGAACACCGCGTCGGGAGGCGATGCCACCGGCGATACGATTTCCGGCTTCGTCGACGCCATCGGCGGCTCGGCGGCCGACGACATGACGCTGTCGGACATGTCGGGCCAGCTTTGGGGCGAGGCGGGCGACGACACGCTGACCGGCGGTCTTGGCGACGACACCATCGAGGGCGGCCTGGGCGCGGACCGGATCACGGGCGGTGCGGGCAATGACGTCCTGCGTGGCGGCGCGGACCAGGACACCTTCCTGATCGGTGACGGCGCGGGCTCGGACACGATCGACGGCGGCGAGACCGGCACCGACGCCGATACCTTGGACCTGGGTGCAGTCACCGGCGCCGTCACCGCCATTTTCGACAGCGGCGAGGCGGGCACGATCGCAACGCCCACGGGCACCGTCACCTTCACCAATATCGAATTCTCGACCCTGACGGCCCTCAACGATACGGCGGATGGCACGGGCGCCACGACCGGCATCAATGTCGACGGGGCGGGCGGAAACGACACGTTGCTGGGTGGCAGCGGCAACGACACGCTGCTGGGCGGCGCGGGCGACGACCTGCTGTCGGGCGGCGACGGCAACGATCTGCTTTCGGGGGGTGTCGGCACGGACACGCTTGTGGGTGGGGCGGGCGACGACACGCTCGCGGGTGGCGACGATCAGGACCTCTTCGTCCTCACCGACGGCGCGGGCACCGACAGCATCGTCGGCGGCGAAGGCGGCGCCGACCAGGACGCCGTCGATTTCAGCGCGCTGAGCGGACCGGTATCGCTGAGCTACACGGGCGGCGAGGCGGCGACGTTCTCCACCCCCGGTGGCACCGGCACGTTCGAAGAGGTCGAGATCGCCGCGCTCACCGATTTCGACGACACGGTGGATGCGTCGGGCGCGACCGGCGGCATCATCGTGGGCGGCGGTCTGGGCGACGACACGCTGCTGGGCAGCGACTTCGGCGACATCCTGGCGGGCGGCGACGG
This sequence comes from Palleronia pontilimi, assembly GCF_016412875.1. Lineage (GTDB taxonomy): Bacteria > Pseudomonadota > Alphaproteobacteria > Rhodobacterales > Rhodobacteraceae > Palleronia > Palleronia pontilimi. The sequence continues at coordinate 4,757 of NZ_JAEKPD010000002.1, forward strand.
CACCGACACCATCGACGGCGGCGCGGGCGACGACAGTATCGAGGGCGGCATCGGCGGCGACGTGCTGACCGGCGGCGACGGCGATGACAGCTTCTTCTACGCGCCCGGCGACGGCCTGGACACGATCACCGATTTCAACTTCGGCAATTCCGGGGCCATCGGCGACAGCGACCCGACCAACAACGACTTCATCGACCTGTCGATCTATTACGACCGCGTGTCCGAGATGCGCGCCGATTTCGAGGATGACGGCATCCTCAACCAGTCCAACGGCGCCACGGTGGACTATTCGGACAACACCGCTTTCGCGCCGGGCGACGGCATTGTCTTTGCCGGGGCGACCCGCGATGATTTCACCGCCGACACCACCGGCGTGGCCTGTTTCACCGCCGGAAGCCTGATCGACACGCCGGACGGTCCGCGCCCGATCGACGAGCTGCGCCCGGGCGATCTGGTCTTGACCCGCGACGACGGCGCGCAGCCCGTGCGCTGGATCGGGTCGACGCATCTGGACCGGGCCGCGCTGGACGCGAGGCCCAAGGATCGGCCCATCCGGATCCGCAAGGGCCGCTTCGGAGCCATCCGCGACACGCTGGTCTCCCCCCAGCACTGCCTTCTGGTCGAGGGCGAGCGCTTCGCCCGCGCGACGCACCTGGTAAAAGCGGGGCGGCGCGGCCTGCGCCGGGCCGAGGGCCGCAAGACGGTGACCTATGTGCATCTGCTGCTCGACCGGCACGCGGTGCTGCGGGTGGACGGGGTGGCGTCGGAAAGTTTCTATCCCGGAGCGCTGGCCTTGAAAGCCATGGCGCCCGCCACGCGCAAACGGCTGGAAAAGATCCTGCCCCCGGTCGCGCGGATCACCTGCCGCGACACCGCGCGCCTGGCCTATGGCCCCACCGCCCGGCCGGTGCTGAGCATGGCCGAGCTGCGCGCCCTGGTCCTTCAGGCTGCCTAGACCTCTGCCGGGTCGCCCGCGCCCAGCAGCCGCGCGACGGCGGCGCTGAGCTGGCGGTCGTTGAAGGGCTTGGCCAGGCTGGGTGCGCCGCGCAGGGCGTCGGGCAATGCGTCGGTGACGCTGGCCTGACCGCTCAGAAACAGGAAGGGCGCGCCCAGCGACGACAGCCGCTCGGCCACGGGCAGGCTGGTCGTGCCGGATCCCAGGTTCAGGCCCAGCACGGCCGCGCGCGGCGGATGCAGGGCGATCTGCTTCAGCGCGTCGGCCGCGCTGTCGCTGATCTGCACGGGGCCAAGGCCGCCGTCGCTCAGCGTCATCTCGATGTCCATCGCGATGAACGGTTCGTCCTCGACGACCAGGATGTAATCATTCATTGGCGATCCTCGCTGCGTCATCGGACAGGGGTAGGGGGGCTGCGGCGCGGTGTCGACCGGGGCACCGCCCAAGCCCCGCGCGCCATAGCGTCGCAGATCGACACCGTGCAAACGGGGAAATCTTGGGAACGGCCGCGTCAGAACCAAGAACGGGGCGCCAGGTTGTCCCGGCGCCTTCATTTCGCAGTTTCGGCAAGGCTTCAGCCGTCGAAATCGACCTCTTCGACCAGCTGCAGCGCCTGCGCGCGGTTGTCGGCGATGGCGCTCAGCGCCGTCAGGTCGGGCTCGAGATCGCCCCAGCCTGCCACCATTTCAGACGGCGCCGTGTCGGGATCGGCGGGGTATTCGTAGTTGGTCTCGGCATAGATCGCCTGCGCTTCGGGCGAGGCAAGGAATTCCATGAAGGCCAGCGCATCCTCGGGGTTGGGGGCGGACGCCGTCATGGCCACGCCGGACACGTTCACATGGGTGCCGCTGCCATCGGCGAAGGTCGGCATCTCGATGCGCACCGAGTCGGCCCAGGCCTGCTGCTCGGGGTCTTCGAGCATCTGGCCCATGTAATAGGTGTTGCCCAGGCTGATGTCGCATTCGCCCGACCAGATCGCCTTGACCTGCGCGCGGTCATTGCCCTGCGGGGCGCGCGCCAGGTTGGCCTTCACGCCTTCCAGCCACTCGCGCGTGGCCTCTTCGCCGTTATGCGCGATCATCGCCGACACCAGGCCCAGCGTATAGACATGGGTGCCCGAGCGGGTGCAGATCCGGCCCTGCCACTTCGGGTCGGCCAGGTCTTCGTAGGTCGTGACCTCGCCCTCGGGGACGCGGTCCTTGCTGGCATAGATCACGCGGGCGCGGGTGGTGACGCCGAACCAGTGGCCGTCATCGTCGCGCAGGCTTTCGGGGATGTTCTCGGTCAGGATGTCGGACGTGACGGATTGCGTGACCCCCGCTTCCTTGGCCTCGGACAGGCGCGAGATATCGACGGTCATGATGATATCGGCGGGCGAGCGCGCACCCTCGGCCTTCAGCCGCTCGGTCAGGCCCTTGTCGATGAAGGCGACATTCGTCTCGATTCCGGTCTTTTCGGTGAAGGCGGTGGTGATCGGCTCGATCAGTTCGGGCTGGCGGTAGGAATAGATGTTGACCTCGGCCAGCGCGGGCAGGGCTGTGGCGGTCATCAGGGTGGCAAGGGTCAGTGCGCGCATGGCGTTGCTCCGTTTGGTGCTCGTGTCTGCGGCGATGTAAATCCGACTCTTTTGGTCGGGTCAATACCCGACGAAAGAAGTCGGAAATTATTTTCCCGCCCGCTTGGCGTCGTTCCAAAGCGCGTCCATCTCGTCCAGGTCACTGTCGGCGGGGGTCTTGCCGACGTCGGCCAGCCGCGCCTCGATATGGGCGAAGCGGCGGGTGAACTTGTCGTTGGTGCCGCGCAGGGCGGCCTCGGGGTCGACGCCCAGATGCCGCGCCAGGTTGGCCAGCGCGAACAGCAGATCGCCCATCTCGTCGGCGATCTGCGCCGGGTCCGCGGTGGCGGCCGCCCCGGCCAGCTCGGCCGCTTCCTCTGCGATCTTGGCGGCGACCTGCGCCGTCTCGGGCCAGTCGAATCCCACCCGCGCCGCGCGCTTCTGCAGCTTCTCGGCCCGCGTCAGGGCGGGCAGTCCCAGCGCCACCCCGTCGAGCACGCCCGCAGGGCCGCGTTCGCGCGCTTTTGCGGCTTCCCAATCGGCGGTCTGCTGGGCGGCAGACTTGTCGCGGCTTTCGTCGCCGAAGACGTGCGGATGGCGGTCGATCATCTTGGTCGTGATGCCCGCGATCACGTCGTCCAGGTCGAAAAACCCGGCCTCTTCGGCCAGTTGCGCGTGATAGACGGACTGGAACATCAGGTCCCCCAGCTCGCCCCGCAGCTCGTCCATGGCGCCGCGCTGGATGGCGTCCGCGACCTCGTAGGCCTCTTCGATGGTGTAGGGCGCGATGGTGGCGAAGTCCTGCTCCAGGTCCCACGGACAGCCCGTGTCGGGGTCGCGCAGCCGCGCCATCACCGCGCGCAGGCGGGGCAGGCCGGGCGGCACACTGAAGATCGGATCGGGCATTGCGAAGTCCCTTCTCATGCGTGACATAGGCGTCGTTGCCCAATCCCGCCCGGAGTGTCCAGATGCCCGTCCTGAACCGTATCGCCGCCTTTGCCGACGACATGGCCAAGTGGCGCCAGCATCTGCACCGCAACCCCGAGCTGGGATTCGACTGCCACCGCACCGCGCAATTCGTGGTCGAACGGCTGCGCGAGATGGGCGTGGACGAGCTGCACGAAGGCATCGCGCAGACCGGCGTCGTGGCCCTCATCAACGGGCAGGGCGCGGGACCCACGATCGGGCTGCGCGCCGACATGGACGCGCTGCCCATGCCCGACAAGTCGGGCGCGGACCACGCGTCCAGCGTGCCGGGCCGGGCCCATGCCTGCGGCCATGACGGGCACACCGCGATGCTGCTGGGCGCCGCGCGCTACCTGGCCGAGACGCGCAATTTCTCGGGCCGCGCGGCGCTGCTGTTCCAGCCCGCCGAAGAAGGCGGCGGCGGCGGCCGCGTCATGGTCGAGGAAGGCGTGATGGAGCGCTTCGACATCGCCGAGGTCTATGCCCTGCACAACGCGCCCCAGTACCCGTTCGGCCATTTCCTGACGGCGCCGGGTCCGATCATGGCGGCGGTGGACGAGTTCGAGATCACCATCACCGGCAAGGGCGGCCACGCGGCGCATCCCGACGGCTGCGTCGATCCGATCCCCGCGGCGCTGGCGCTGGCCCAGGGCTTCGACACCATCGTGTCGCGCAACGCCGATCCCATCGACCGGCTGGTGGTGTCGGTGACCCAGGTTCACGCGGGCACGGCCTTCAACGTGGTGCCAGGCGACGCGCGTGTCAGCGGCACCGTGCGGACCTTCACGCCGCAGATGCGCGACATGGCCGAGCACCGGATCCGCGAGATCGGCGCGGGCATCGCCACCATGTTCGGGGTCGAGGTCCACGTGGACTACACCCGCGACTACCCCGCCACCGTGAACCACGCGCGCGAAGCGGCGCTGGCGGCGGACGTGGCGGCCGACGTGGTGGGCGAGGCGCATGTGGTGCGCGACAGCAAGCCCAGCATGGGGGCCGAGGATTTCGCCTACATGCTGGAAGCCCGGCCCGGCGCCTACCTGAACCTGGGCTCGGGCGGCGGGCCCATGTGCCACAACCCGGCTTTCGATTTCAACGACCGGATCTCGCCCATCGGGGCAAGTTTCTTCGCCCGGCTGGTCGAAATGCGCCAGCCCGCTACGTCGTAGGCCTTGGTATAGGGGCGCTGGGATGAAATGGATCATTGGGATCGTGGCGGCCGCCGCCGTCGTGGTCATCGCCCTGGGCATCTGGGTGCGCCTGAAACCGGTGCCGGACAGCGCGCTGGCGTTTCCGGAAGTGACGCAAGGGGTCGGCGATTACCCGTCGCAGGGCGGCTTCGTCGCGGTGCGCACGCCCGACGACACGCAAGCGGCGCTCGCCCGGCTGCTGGACGCGGCGCGCGCCACGCCGCGCACCGACATCGTGTCGCAGGGCGACGACCGTTTCGTGGCCATCACGCGCTCGCTGGTCTTCGGCTTTCCCGACGTGGCCCATGTCTGGGCCGAGGGCGACCGGGTGATCGTGCAAAGCCACCTGGTCATCGGCAAGGGCGACGCGGGCGTGAACGCGGCCAAGGTGCGCGGCTGGCTCGAGCGCGCGGGCCTTTAGCCGCTTGACGCTGCGGCCCGTTTCAAGGGATGACGCAGCCCATGGTTCCCCTTGATCGCCTTCAGCAAATCACCGAGCGGTTCGAATATGTCGAAGCCGCCATGTCGCAAAGCGGCGCCGACATCGCCGCCCTGGGCCGCGAATACGCCGAGTTGCGCCCGGTGGTGGCCGAGATCCACGAATATCGCGCGCTTCTGAAGGGCATCGCCGAGGCGGAAGCCATGCTCGACGATCCCGAACTGCGCGAGCTGGCCGAAGAAGAGCTGCCGCTGCTGCGCGCCCGCCTGCCGCAGGTCGAAGAAAAGCTGCGCCTGTCGCTGCTGCCCAAGGACGCCGCCGACGCGCGGCCCGCGATCCTGGAAATCCGCCCCGGCACCGGCGGCGACGAGGCGTCGCTTTTCGCCATGGACCTGATGCGCATGTACCAGCGCTTCGCGGAATCCCAGGGCTGGAAATTCAACATCGTCGAGATGCAGGAAACCGAGTTGGGCGGGCTGAAGGAACTGGTCGCCAACGTCGAGGGCGAAGGCGTCTTCGCCAAGCTGAAATTCGAATCGGGCGTGCACCGCGTGCAGCGGGTCCCGAGCACCGAATCCGGCGGCCGCATCCATACCTCCGCGGCCACCGTGGCGGTCCTGCCCGAGGCCGAGGACGTGGACATCCAGATCGAACCCGGCGACATCCGCATCGACACCATGCGCGCCTCGGGGGCGGGCGGCCAGCACGTCAACACCACCGACAGCGCGGTGCGCATCACCCATATCCCGTCCGGCATCGTGGTCGTGTCGTCCGAGAAATCCCAGCACCGCAACCGCGAGATCGCCATGCAGGTGCTGCGCGCGAGGCTCTACGACGCCGAACGCCAGCGGATCGACGCCGAACGCTCGGGCGACCGCAAAAGCCAGGTGGGCTCGGGCGACCGGTCCGAGCGGATCCGCACCTACAACTTCCCGCAAGGTCGCCTGACCGATCACCGGATCAACCTGACGCTCTACAAGCTCGACCAGGTCATGCAGGGCGATCTCGGCGACGTGGTGGATGCGCTCATCGCCGAAGACCAGGCCACGCGGCTGGCCGAGATCGACGGATGACCGACACCCACGCGCCGCGCACCGGGCGCGATGCGTTGGCCGCGGGGGTCGCCCGGCTCCGGCGCGCGGGCATCCCCACGCCCGAACGCGATGCGCGCCTGCTCATGGCGGCGGCCTGCGACACCGATCCCGGGCTGCTGGTCGCGCGGCTGCCCGACCCGCTGGACCCGGCGACGGGCGACCGGTTCGACCGCTTCATCCTGGCGCGATGCGACCGCGAACCGGTCTCCCGCATCCTGGGTCGGCGGGAATTCTGGGGGCGCCTGTTCCGCGTCACACCCGCCGTGCTCGATCCCCGGCCCGAGACGGAAAGCCTGGTCGAGCTTGCGCTCGCCGAACCCTTCGACAGCGTGCTCGACCTCGGCACCGGGTCGGGCTGCATCGCTCTGACGCTTCTGGCCGAACGGCCCCGCGCTCGCGCCACCGCCACCGACCTGTCGCCCGACGCGCTGCAGACCGCGTCGGCGAACGCGGCGCTTTTGGGGGTCGAGGACCGCGTCCGGTTCGAGCGGTCCGACTGGTTCGACGCGGTCCAGGGCCGTTTCGATCTGATCGTGTCGAACCCGCCCTATATCCACCCGCGCGAGCGGGGCGACCTGGCACCGGAAGTGGTGCGCTTCGATCCGGATCTTGCGCTCTTCGACACCGAAGACGGGCTGTCGGCCTATCGCCGCATCGCGGCCGGTGCGCGGTCCCACCTGGCTCCGGATGGCCGCCTGCTGGTCGAGATCGGCTGGCAGCAGCGCGACGCCGTGATCGCGATTTTCAGGTCCGCGGGCCTTGCGCAGGTCGCCTGCCATACCGATCTTGGAGGCAGGGATCGTGTGATTTCCGCCCGACTGGCGTGAAAACGCTCGATTATCGAACAGATTGCGGCGAATCGGGTTGTCAACGAACCGATTGCGTGGTCTGACATTGCGCACAGCGGCGGGACATCGACATTGTCCCCCTGTTATCGCCAGAACATCGACGCCAAGGGCCCCCTTCCGCAACAGGCGGATCATCAAGACAACGGGCTGGCGCGTGTCACGAACAAGGCCGGAACCTCTTTCACATGCGATCTTCGAACAAACGCTCGCGGAACAAGAACAACCGCAATCGTCCGTCGGGCGGTAGTATCATCAATCGTGTCTTCGACAGCTCGGGACCCGAGGGCAAGGTGCGCGGCACCCCCCAGCAGATCATCGACAAGTACAACCAGCTGACCCGCGACGCGCAGCTTTCGGGCGACCGGGTCAACGCGGAAAACTTCGCCCAGCACGCCGAGCACTACACCCGGATGCTGGCCGAGGCGCAGCGCGAGATCGACCAGAAACGCGAGCAGCAGGAGCAGCAGAACCAGCCGCGCCAACAGCAGAACAACGACCCGCGCCAGCAGAACGAGCCGCGCGGCGACGACGGCGGACAGCAGGGCGGCAACCAGCCGTCGGGCGATGCGCAGCAGGGCGGCGGCGATCAGCCGCAGCCCGCCCAGGCCGATGGTGGCGCTTCGAACGAGCAGCCCCGCAAGCCGCGCAACCGGCGCAAGCCCGCGCCGCCCAGCGACGTGATCGACACCAAGGATGGAGACAGCTCGGGCCTGGTCGAGACGCCCGAGAACGCGCCCAAGCCGCGCCGGACGCGCAAGCCGAAGGCCGAGGCTCAGGGCGGCGATGCGCAGAATCCGGATGACGGCAAGAACGCCGCCGCCGAGTAGCATCTTTTCAACCGACGGATCCAACGGCGCGCCCTGACCGGCGCGCCGTTTTCCGTTTCATCCCAGCGACCTGGCGATCGCGCAGAATTCTTCCAGCGACAGCTCTTCGGCGCGGCGGGTGGGCGCGATGCCCAGGCCCTCGAGCCGCGACACGATCTGCGGATCGAGCCCTTTCAGCGATGCGCGCAGCATCTTGCGGCGCTGGTTGAAGGCGGCGGCCGTGACGCGGAACAGCGTGGGCGCGGGCGCCGGGAAGCGCGGCTCCGGCAGGGCGGTCAGGTGAACCACGGCCGAGCGGATCTTCGGCGGCGGCGTGAAGGCTTCGGGCGGCAGCTCCATCACGATGCGCGCGTCGCTGCGCCATTGCGACAGGATCGCCAGCCGCCCGTAGGCCTTGCTGCCCGGCCCCGCGACGATGCGCTGGGCGACTTCCTTCTGGAACATCAGCGTGAGCGAGGTCCAGAAGGGCGGCCAGTGCACGGGATCGAGCCAGCGGGTCAGAAGCTCGGTGCCCACGTTGTAGGGCAGGTTGGCGACAACCCGGATCGGCGGCGTCAGATGCGCGGTCGGATTGAGCTGCAGCGCGTCGGCGTTCAGGATATCCAGGCGCCCGGGATAAGCGTCTGCGATCTGGGCCAGCGCGGGCAGGCAGCGGGCATCCTTTTCCACCGCCAGCACCCGGCGCGCGCCTTCGGCCAGCAGCCCGCGGGTCAAACCGCCCGGACCGGGGCCGATTTCCAGCACGTCGCACCGGGTCAGATCGCCCGCCTGCCGCGCGATCTTGGCCGTCAGGTTCAGATCCAGCAAGAAGTTCTGGCCCAGCGATTTCTTGGCGCTGAGCCCGTGTTCCGCGATGACGGCGCGCAGGGGCGGCAGGGTGTCGATGGCGCTCATGGCCGGGATCGGCGAGGGGCGCGGCCCCGAGCGGCCCTGCCGAGCCCCCGGGGCATGTGGCGAACAGGGACGATCATGCGCGGCGTCGGGCCATGTCGGCGGCCATCCTGAGGGCGGCGATCAGCGACGTGGGATCGGCCGTGCCGGTGCCCGCGATGTCGAAGGCCGTGCCGTGGTCGGGCGACGTGCGGATGAAGGGCAGGCCCAGCGTGACGTTGACGCCGCCCGCGAAGTCGATGGTCTTGATCGGGATCAGCGCCTGGTCGTGATACATGGCGATGGCCGCGTCGTAGCGGGCGCGGGCGGCGGCGTGGAACAGCGTGTCGGCCGAGGCGGGGCCGCGCAGGTCCATCCCTTCGGCCGACAGGCGCGCGATGACCGGCGCGATCACGTCCGCGTCCTCGGACCCCATGGCGCCGCCTTCGCCCGCGTGGGGATTGAGCCCGGTCACCGCGATCCGGGGGGCCGGGATCCCGAAATCGCGGATCAGGGCGGCGTGTGTGATGCGGATGGTGCGCTCAAGCAGATCGGGGGTCAGCGCTCGGGGCACGGCGCTTATGGGGATGTGGATCGTGGTGGGCACCACGCGCAGCGCGTCGCAGGCCAGCATCATCACCACGTGGTCCACGCCCGCCAGTGCGGCCAGGTATTCGGTATGGCCGGGATAGGCGAAATGCGCGCCGTCGATCAGCGCCTTCTTGTGGATGGGCGCGGTGCACAGCGCCGACGCGGCGCCCGATCGCACCAGGTCCACGCCGCGGGAGATGACGTCGATCACGCCCTTCGCGTTGGCCGGATCGGGTTTGCCCGGGGTGGCGGGCGCGTCGAACCCATGGGGCAGGACGGGCAGGCCGGTGGCCGTGGCCATGGCCGCATCGCGCGGATCGTCGAGCAGGACGGTGGGTGTGCCGCCCGGCAGGTGTCCCGGATCGCCGATCCAGAAGAACGGCAGAGCGGGGCCGAGCGTACGCCAGGCGGCCACCGCGATTTCCGGGCCCACGCCCGCGGGCTCGCCACAGGACAGCGCGACCGCCGCGCTCATGGATAGGTGATGGTGGCGTTCGCCCTCAACTCGGCCAGGTAGGCCTCGGCGACCCGTCCGATGCGCTGTTGCACCAGCGCGTTGCGCACGGCGGGGCGGTCGGCCTGCTCGATCTCGTCTTCGGTCTTGTAGAACCGCTCGCACAGCATGAGATAGACCAGCGTCTGCCCCTCCGCGCGGGTCAGCGCGATGGACACCTCGTTCGCGTCCAGCTTGGCCAGCTCCAGCGCCACGTCCGCGGGAATGGCGCCCGGCGCCAGCGTGTCGCGCTGCAGACGCTCCGCGGGCAGGCCCTGGGCGATGCCGTAAAGATCGTCGCAGGTCTGCACGTCGGCATTCAGGCGCGCCGCGGTGGCCAGCGCTTCGGGACTGCGGCCACCGGGAATGTAGAAGGCGGCGTAATCTATCGCCTGGATCTGGGCCTGGGGCTGGGTTTCCTCCAGCGCGCGCAATTGGAAGAAGGCCAGCGCGTTCGGGACCGAGATCGGGTCGGTGACCTGGCCGGGCTGCAGGGCGCGAATGGCGGTGGCGATGGGCCCGGGCAGGTTCGACAGCTCCAGCCATTCAAGCCGACCGCCCCGCTCGCGCGAGGGCGAGGCCGAATATTGCCGCGCGGCGGCGGCGAAGCCGGGCAGGGTGTTGATGGCGCTGATGCGCGGCGCAAGCGACTGGGACCGGGCCGCGTTCTGGGGCGTGTTGGCGGGCAGGATGATTTCGCTCAGCAGCACGCGCAGGCCGGGCTCGGGGCGGGCGCGGATCCGCTCTTCCACGTCGTCCTCGGTGATCGTCAGCGCCTGCGGGCCGAACCGATCGCGCACGATCTGGCGCCAGGCGGTGCCCGCGCGGACGAAATCCTGGAAGGTCGAGACATCGACCCCGTCCGCCGCCAGGACCTGCACGAATTCCGCCCCGGTCAGGTCGGTGCGCCCGGCGAATTCGTCCATCCCTTCAAGCACTTGCTGGTCGGTGATGCGGATGCCCATGCGCTTGGCTTCGGCCATCTGCAGGCGCTCGTTGATCAGCGCCTCCAGCGCCTCTTCGCGCGGATCGCCGGGCGCACGGAACAGCGTCAGCAGCCGCGCGCGCTGGTCCAGCTCGAACTGGGTGATGACACTGCCGTTCACGCGGACCACGGGCGCGAACATGTTCTGCGCCTGCAGGGCCGGTGCCGCGAGGCAGGCAAGGCAAAGGATCGTCAGAAGTCTGGCGAGGTAGGTCATGGGGCGCGGGCTTCCGTCATCGGTGCAATTCAGCACGGTCATATCATCCCTTGCAGGTTTTGCGATAGCTCGCGTCGCGCTGGCCGCCGCCGAAGCCGACAAGCGAGACGCCGAATCCGAACTCGGTCGACGGGTCGACCCTGGCGGATTCGGTGAAGCGGCGCGACACCGACAGATCGACGGTGATGCATTCCGAGCGGTATTCCAGGCCCAGACCGGTGCTCTGGGCTTCGTCCTGGTCGAAATCGTAGCGGGTGTTGAACTTGCCGATCCAGTGGCGCGACAGGCGCAGGCTGCTGTCCAGGGTCAATTCGTGGGTGTCGCGGGGGCGGTTCTCGAACGGCTCACCATTGAGAAAGACGTAGGTCGCGTCCAGCGTCAGCCGGTCGCCGGTATAGCCCATCCGCGCCTCGTTCTTGGTGATGACCAGCTGGTCGTCGAACAGCGCGCGGGCCGTGATCGAGAAGCGATCGCCCAGGCGCAGCTGCGCCGCGGCCAGCCAGTCCGACCGGCGGCCCGACAGGCCCGAGCTTCCGGTGAAGCCGCCGAAGACCGGTTCGTCGGGGTCGATGTCGTTGAGCGCGTCGTCGCGCAGCACGCGGCCGCCCACGGCGCCCAGCGTCCAGCCCGACGGATCCGTGCGCGTGTAGCGCAGCCCCAGGTTGGCGCGCAGGCCCGTCTCGATCCGATCCCGGCCCGGAAACCGGCTGAGCGCGAACAGGTTGCCCTCGTCGAACTCGACCAGGATGCTGTCCTCGTTGGGAACCGCGCTGCCGGACACGTCCGACCAGGCCAGTTGCACGACCGGCTCGAGCAGGTGGCGCACGCCGCCCGCGCCGCTGCGTTGCATGGGCAGGCGCAGCGTGGCTTCCACGTGGGGCGACACTCGCTCGGTGATGTCGTCGAAGCGGCTGTCGTCCTTGGTGAAGAACAGATCGCCCGACACCCCGGCCCGCGCGTCGCCGACCAGGCCCGACGGCAGGATCCAGCCGCGCCGGTATTCCGCCGACAGGCCCACGCGCGACGTGTCCCTGCCGTCCTGGTCGGCGGACGATTCGCGGGCCAGGGCGGCCAGGTTGGCCCCGAAGACCAACTCCCCCGCACCCAGCGGCACGCGGCGTTCGTAATCCACCGTGCCGTAATAGCGCGGAAGCTGCTCCTCGATCGCGAATTCGGCGTCGCGCAGGGTGTCGAAGCCGACGAGGCTGGCGTTGAACAGGTCCTTGTCGCGCGCCCGGAACACCCGCACGCCGGTTTCCAGCCGGTCCTGGTCCGAATAGCCGTAATCGATCAGATAGGCCTCGTCGGACAGCAGCTCGAGGTCGAATTCCAGCTTGAAGTCCCGCGGCAGGTCGAACGCACCGCGTCCGAACAGGTAATAGCGCGACACGTCGGGCAGCAGGTCGTCATTGGTGAACGCGCCGTCGAACTGGACCCGGCCGTTGCGGAACACCTGGCGGTATCGCCCCTCCAGCGTCGTGGTCGAGCCCGAAAGATAGGGCGTCAGCGTCAGATCCGCCCGCCGCCCGATGGCGATGAAATAGGGCAGCTTGATCCCGGTGCCCAGCTGCGACGTGGTGCGGACGCGCGGAATAAGCAGCCCCGTGGCGCGGTCGCGGGTGCTGTCGGGCAGGCGCAGGCGCGGGAAATAGGCGATGGGAAGGCCCAGCACGCGGAACGTGGCGTTCTCGAAATACAGCTGCCGCTCTTGTTCGTCGTGGATCACCCGGCGCGCGCGGATCTCCCAGGTGGGCGTGGGGTTGTTCGCGCAGATCTCGCAGGACGACGCGACCGTGTTGTCGAGCTGGGTATAGCGCCCGCCCACCCGCGCCAGCTGCGTGGCGGCCAGCTGCAGCTGCTGGTCCAGCACCATGCGAGCCGATTGCAGGATGCCGTTCTCCAGGTCGGCGTCCAGCTCGGCCGCGTCCGCCAGCACCAGGATCGCGTCGCCGTCGTCCAGCGTGATCGGGCCCTCGATGAACAGCCTGTCGCTGGGCTGGTCGTAGCGGATCCGCGATGCGCGCAGGCGCACGCCGTCGTAGAACACCTCGACCCGGCCGGTGGCCACCAGCTGATCGCCACGCTCGACGCTGACCCGGTCGGCCACCAGCGTCGCAAGCTGCTGCGCGCCGGCGATAAGCGGCGCGCAGCAGATCAGAAGGGCAAGGCAGATTGCGCGCATGTCAGCCGTCTTCCCAATGCAACAGCAGCCCCAGCGGCAGCAGGATCGCGGCCACGGGCGGGCCCCAGGCCGCCAGGGCGATGGGGATCTGCCCGCTTTCGCCAAGGATCTGCGCGAAATTGCGGATGAAGAACAGGGTAAAGCCCATGGCCAGCGCCATCAGCACCATCACGCCCGTGCGCCCGAACCGGGTGTGGCGCATGGTGAATCCCGCACCCACCAGCACCATGGCCGCCAGCAGCAGCGGCGTCGCCAGCTCCATCTGCAGCCAGACGCGGTGCTTGCGGGCCGAGAATCCCGCCCGCTCGAGCTGCGCGATGAAGGCCGGCAGATCCCAGATCGGCACCGCCGACGGCGTGGCGAAACTGTCCAGGATCTGGTTCGCCGTCAGCGTCGCGGGCAATTCCAGCAGGTCGTGCTCGCGCGCGCCCGCTTCGGGGTTGGGGCTGTCGAACCGCCATTCCTTCGCGTCGGTCAGCTGCCAGGTGCGGTCGATCAGCGCCGCCTCGGCGGCTTCGATGCGAAAGGCGGCATCGCCGCTGGCCGAGATGCCGATGAAGCTGACCCCGAACAGCCGCGTGCCTTCCAGGTTGGCCCGCGCGGCGCGGATCACGGTCTGCCGATTGCCGTCCCCCTGGCGCAGCCACAGCCCTTCGTCGTCGAGGGACAGCGCGTTGCCGCTATCGCCCGAGATGCGGCCCGCCAGCGTGTCGTATTGCTTCGACGTCGCGGCAACGATGGGATTGAAGACCGCGACCGCCACGGTGCCCAAGGCCAGCGCGACCAGCACCGGCGCGATCAGGCTGTGCAGCGCCGATCGGCCCGAGGCGCGGGTCACGACAAGCTCGGACGTGCGCGCAAGGTTCAGAAACAGCGCCAGGGTCGCCATGATGACCAGGAGCGGCAGGATGCGATAGAGCGTCTCGGGCACGCTCAGCAGCGTCAGGCCCAGGATGGTGGCGAAGCCCGCGCCGTCGTCGTCGAAGCGGCGCACCTGGTCGACCAGGTCCAGCAGCGTCAGGATCCCCAGGAACACGGCCGCGACCAGCGCGAAGCTCAGCGCGAAGCGGCGGGCGAAATAGCGGTGCAGGATCATGCCGCGGCCTCGCCCGCGAATATGGGTCCGCGTGGACGCCCCGCGATCCACAGGACCAGCACCGTCAGCGCCAGCCCCAACAGGGTCGAGAGATAGGCCAGCGGCCATGGCGCGCCCGACAGGATCAGATCGGCGGCCAGGTTGTCCACCAGCTCGATCCCGATCAGCGCGCAGACCGCGCCGACGATGGGACGCCACGCGTTGAAGCGCGAAAAGCCGCCCAGCATCATGACAGAAAACCCGACCAGGGGCGTGACCAGCGCGGCCAGCGCCTGGGTGAAGCGCTCGTGCCCCTGCAGCAAGAGCTCCTGCCGGGTGTCGTTCGTTTCAGCCTCGAGCGCGGCGCTGGGGTCCAGCAGCTCCCATGTGGGGACCTCGTCGGCACTTCGGTCGGCGTCGGGGACGATTTCCACCAGGTCCGAGATGTCGAAGGCGAAGCGGTCGAAGCGGGTGACGGCCAGCCGACCGGTCGCCTGGTTCAGGTTCTGCACCAGACCCGAAAACATCACCAGCCGCGGGCCCTCGTCCGCGCGCACCAGAAGCCCGCGCTGCGCGGAATAGGTGACGTGCCGGGCCGGATCGCGGGCATCCGACAGGAACAGGCCCAGAAGCTCGACCCGCGGCGTGATCTCGCGGATGAAAACGGTGACGTCGTCGGTGGGATGCAGGAATTCGCCATCCGTCAGCAACCCGGCGGTCACGTCCTGGGCGATCTCGGCGCTGCGCTGGTCCAGGCGGCCCACGGAAACCGGCACCAGTAGATGCGTCAGCACCATGGTGACGGTCGCGCAGAACAGACCGAACACCGCGACCGGGCGCGCCAGCCGCCTTGGCGAAAAGCCGGCCGCCTGGATCACCACCAGCTCGCTTTCGCTGCGCATCCGGTTGGCGACGTAGACCGACGCCGCGAAGGCCGATACCGGCAGGACCACGCGGATCACGTTGGGCAGCGACAGGGCGGTGAATTCCAGGAAGACCAGCGCCGATTGCCCGTTCGAGATCAGCCGGTCGAACAGCACCACCGCGCGGTTGACCCAATAGACCAGCACCAGCACCAGGCTGAAGAAGCCGAACAGCGTGAGCAGCTGCGACAGCAGGTACCTGTCGAATCGCGCCACCGAAAATCCCCGATCCAATCCTTCGCTCGGGCAAGCCTAGCCCATGGGCGGGTGCGGTGAAACTGCCTTCTGGCCAAGCCGCGCGGGCGCGCTTAGGAAGGGCGCGACCCTGCCAGCCGGAGAGCCGCCCATGACCCGCCCCGCCACCCTGAAAATCGTCGCCATGGACCTGGATGCGCTTGCCGATGCCGAAGGCAGCGTCGCCGTCCTGATGGGCGAGGACGGCGCGCTGGGCGCGCCCGCCAAGCGGGTCAACAAGCTGGCGAAAGGGGCTGTGGCGCGCTTCGCGGAAAGCAAATCGGCCGCCAAGATGAAGCCCGGCGACGCCAAGGCCATCGCCTGGCCCGCGGGCATGGCGGCCGAAAACGTGCTGGTGGCGCGGCTCGACCGCAAGTCCGACCCGGACACAGCGCGCCGCGCGGGCGTGGCGCTGGCCAGGCAGGCGGCGGGCGATCTGACCATCGTCGCGGGCAATCACCGCGATGCCGAGGCGCTGGCGCTCGGCGCCTTGCTGCGCGGCTACAACTACACCGACCAGAAGTCGAAGGTGGACGACGAGACCGGGCCGGGCGAGCACACGCTGACCCTGATGGTCGCCGATCCCGACGCGCTGTCGCAGGGCGCCGAAGCCCTGGGCGCCGTGGCCGAGGGCGTGTTCTTCACCCGCGACCTGGTGAACGCGCCCGCCAACGTCCTGACCACCACGGCCTTCGCCGATCAGCTGGTGGCGCTGGAACGATACGGGCTCGAGGTCGAGGTGCTGGAGCAGGACAAGCTGGCCGAGCTCGGCATGGGCGCGCTGCTGGCCGTGGGTCAGGGCAGCGACAGCCCCAGCAAGGTCGTCGTGATGCAGTGGAAGGGCGGCGGCTCCGAAGCGCCGTTCGCGCTGATCGGCAAGGGCGTCGTGTTCGACACCGGCGGCATCTCGCTGAAGCCCGCGGGCGGCATGGAAGACATGACCATGGACATGGGCGGCGGCGGCGTCGTGTCGGGCGTGATGAAGACGCTGGCTCTGCGCAAGGCGAAGGCCAACGTGGTGGGCCTGGTGGGCCTGGTCGAGAACATGCCGGGCCCCAACGCGACCCGTCCGGGCGACGTGGTCACATCCATGAAGGGCGACACGATCGAGGTCATCAACACCGACGCCGAGGGCCGCTTGGTGCTCTGCGACGTGATGTGGTACGCACAGGAACGCTTCAAGCCCAGCGGCATGATCGACCTGGCGACGCTGACGGGCGCGATCATCATCGCGCTCGGCCACGACAATGCGGGCGTCTTTTCCAACGATGACGGGCTGTGCGAGGCGTTCCTGAAAGCCGCCCGCGCCGAGGACGAAGGCGCGTGGCGCATGCCCCTGGGCGATCCCTACGCCAAGCAGCTCGACAGCAACATCGCCGACGTGAAGAACGTGGGCGGGCGGCCCGCGGGCTCGATCACCGCGGCCGAGTTCCTGCACCGCTTCGTGCAGGACGACGTGCCGTGGTGCCACCTGGACATCGCCGGGGTCGCGTCCACCAAGGCCGACAGCCCCTATGCGCCCAAGGGGGCGTCGGGCTGGGGCGTGCGGGCGCTGGACCGGCTGATCCGCGATACGCTGGAAAAATGACGCCATGGGGGCCGCGTATTTCTACCACCTGACGCGGCGACCGCTGGAAGACGTGCTGCCGACGCTGCTGGAAAAGGCGCTGGGCGCGGGCTGGCGGATCTGCGTGCGCGGCGGCAATGACGCGCGCCTGCGGCAGTTGGACGACGCGCTTTGGACCTATCGCGACGACAGCTTCCTGCCGCACGGGATGGCCGGGGGCGACACCGACGCGGCCCAGCCGGTGCTGCTGACCACCAGCCCGGACCTGCCCGCGGACGTGGTGTGCCTGATGAGCGTCGACGGCGCCCAGGTGACGGCCGACGAGGTGGCGCGGCTCGAAAGGGTCTGCGTGATCTTCGACGGAACCGACGCGGCCGCCCTGGACAAGGCGCGCGCGCAGTGGCGGGCGCTGACCAAGGCAGGGATTTCGTCGCAGTACTGGTCCGAAGAATCGGGCAAGTGGGAAAAGAAGGCAGAGGCCTGAGACCTTCGGATCGAAGAATTTCCGTGCGAGGCGGGGAGCGATTTTTCGGCGAAAAATCGGCGCCTAGCGGGTCAGGGTCAGGGTATCGTTCTCGATCTCGATGCGACCGAAGCGGCCCAGATAGCTCATACCCAGAAGCGAGCCGTCCATGTCGCCGCCATTGACAGACGCGCGCACGTTGCGCTCGGTCACGCCGCCCAGGCTGACCTCGTCCAGGACCACGCGCGCCAGCGGCACGGTGCCGTTGGCGGTCTGCGCCTGGCCCAGATAGGCCAGCCCGTCGGGATCGATCCCGGCGCGCGTCGCGTCGCGGCGGCTCAGCACCATGTCGGTCGCGCCGGTATCCACGATGAACTCGATCGGTGTGCCGTTGACGCCCAGCGTCATGTGGTAATGCCCGTCGAAGCGGCGCGGCACCTCGATGCTGCCGTCGATGGCGACGCTCTGCCGGGTCATCACCCGGTCGCCCACATCCCCCCACAGCGCGAAGGCGGCGATGGCGCCAAAGAAGATCAGCGCCCAGATCGCGGCCTGCTGCATGGACTTGCCCAGGTTCGCGCGGCCCACGAAGAAGTAGCCCGCGATGAAACAGCCGAGTAGGACGAGGTAGAGGATGGATGCGATGGAGTCTCCGGTCATGCGCTCAAAATAGGCATGCCGGGCGCGCTTGCCAATGTCAGGCCAGCCCGCTGGATCGCAAACCGTCGATCACGAATTGCACCGACAGCGCCGACAGCAGCATCCCCAGCAGCCGCGTGACCACCAGGATGCCGGTGTCGCCCAGCGCCCGCTCGATCGGTCCGGCCATCATGAAAAGCGCGAAGACCAGCGCGTAGATCGCCAGCATGATCCCGAAGACCGCGCCCACGGACAAGGGATCGCTGCCCGCCTGGTCGGTCAGCAGGATGATCGACGTGATGGCACCGGGACCGGCCAGCAGCGGGATGGCGAGCGGGAAGACCGACGGATCGTCGTCGTGCTCGGGGTCGTCGAGCTCGCTCTGGTCCTGGCGGCGCTTGGTGCGGCGCCCGAACAGCATCTCCAGCGCCGTGAGAAACAGCAAGATCCCGCCCGCGATGCGGAACGCGGGCATCGAGATGCCGACGAAGCCCAACAGCTCTTCGCCCAGCAGGCCGAAGAGCAGCAGCACCCCCAGACCGATCAGGCAGGCCCGGATCGCGATGCCGCGGCGCCGCTTGGGCGCTTGCCCTTGGGTGAGCGCCATGAAGATCGGCGTCGTGCCGATGGGGTCGATGATCACGAACAGCGTCACGAAGGCCGTGATGTAGAATTCCATGCCGATCATATGATCCCGGGCTCCAGCGTGGCCGGGTCGGTTCCCGGGGTCGACCAGAACTCGGTCGCGAAGGCGGGCAGGTCTACGATCACCGGGTCCAGGTCGCGTGCGCGGACCGTCCGTCGCAAGGCCATTGCGGTGGCCGCCACGCAATTTGCGGGGGCCAGGTTGTGGGACCGGCGCAGCGCTTGCGCGTCCCGCGTCCAGTCGACGCGGGTGCCGGGCGGAAGGGGGGCCGCGTCGATGTCCCAGCCCGCCACGAAGATCGCGCGCGGTACCGATGGAAGGACCTGCGCGAAGGCCACCACGTCGCGGGGGGCAAGGCGGCTGCGGAAGGCCGTCAGAACGCCCTCGATGGCGGTGAAGGTGGCGTTGTCGGTGGGCGTGTTCATCTCGTCCCGCGCCACCGACAGGAAATGCGCCCATTCGCGGCTGGCGTGGCGATAGGTCCAGGGCATGGGCATGTCACGGCTCGGCCCGCTCCAGCTTCTCCAGCGCGGCCATCCACAGTCCTTCGGCCCGCTCGAGCCCGTCCATCACCTCGGCGTATTTGCGGTTCCAGGTCTCGAGCTCGCCCAGCCGCGCGTCCTCGTAAAGCGCCGGATCGGCCAGCTTCTTGGCCAGCTTGTCGCGCATCTCGGTCAGCTTCTCGACGCGGGATTCGCCCTTGCGGACTTCGGATTTCAGCGCCAGCAGGTCGTCGCGGCTGGCCTGCCGGACCTGCGGTTTCGGCTTGTCCTTCTTGGGCGGCGCGTCGCTTTGGAGCAACATCCGGCGATAGGCGTCCAGGTCGTCGTCGAAGGGTTGCACGCGCCCGTCCTTGACCAGCCACAGCCGGTCGGCCACCAGCCCCAGCAGGTGCATGTCGTGGCTGACCAGGATCACCGCGCCGGAATAGGCGGTCAAGGCCTCGACCAGCGCCTCGCGGCTTTCCATGTCCAGGTGGTTGGTCGGCTCGTCCAGGATCAGCATGTGCGGCGCGTCGATGGTGGCGATCAGCAGCGACAGCCGCGCCTTCTGCCCGCCCGAGAGCTTGCCCACCAGCGTTTCGGCCTGGTCGGCGCCCAAGCCGAACCCCGCCAGCCGCGCGCGGTGCTTGGCCGGAGCCTCGTCGGGGCGCAGGCGTCGGATGTGGTCGATGGGGGTCTCGTCGATATGCAGCTCGTCCACCTGGTGCTGCGCGAAATAGCCCACGCGCAGCTTGCTGGCCTTGGTGATGCGCCCGCCCATGGGGTCAAGCTTGTCCGCCAACAGCTTGGACAAGGTCGATTTTCCCTGCCCGTTGCGGCCCAGAAGCGCGATCCGGTCGTCCTGGTCGATGCGCAGGGTCATCTTGCCCAAGACGGTGCGATCGCCGTAGCCGACGCTGGCCGATTCCAGGTTCACGATGGGCGGCGACAGTTCCTCGGGTTCGGGGAAGGTGAAGGCGCGCAGGGCGGCTTCCTGCGGGGTCTGGATGGTTTCCAGCTTCTCGATCATCTTGATCCGGCTCTGCGCCTGCTTGGCCTTGGTGGCCTGCGCGCGGAAGCGGTCGACGAATTTCTGCAGATGCGCGCGCCGTGCGTCGGTCTTCTTGGCCTGGCTTTCCAGCGCGGCCTGCTGCGCGGCCTTGGTGCGCGCGAAGGTGTCGTAATTCCCGGTATAGAGCGTCAGTTTCTTGGCTTCGAGATGCAGGATCGCGCCGACCGAGCGGTTCAGCAGCCCGCGGTCGTGGCTGATTATGATGACCGTGTGCGGATAGCGCGTCAGGTAGTTTTCCAGCCACAGCGCGCCTTCGAGATCCAGGTAGTTCGTGGGCTCGTCCAGCAGCAGCACGTCGGGCCGCGAAAACAACACACCCGCCAGCGCCACGCGCATCCGCCAGCCGCCCGAAAAGGCCGAGCACGGCATGGCGATCTCGGCTTGGGTGAAGCCCAGCCCGCGCAGGAGCTGAGTCGCGCGCGCCTCGCCCGACCAGGCGTCGATATCGGCCAGGCGGGTCTGGATCTCGGCGATCCGGGTGGCATCGGTGACCGTGTCGGCATCGGCCAGAAGGGTCGCGCGCTCGGTATCGGCTTCCAGCACCGTGTCCAGCAGCGACACTTCCGAGGACGGGACCTCTTGCCGGACGCCGCCGATGCGGGCGCGGGCGGGCAGGGTGATGCTGCCGCCCTCGAGCACCAGCTCGCCCCGGATCAGGCGGAACAGCGTGGTCTTGCCGGTGCCGTTGCGCCCCACGACGCCCACCTTGTGACCTTCGGGGATCGAGGCCGACGCCCCTTCGAACAGGGTGCGGCCTTCGACGGCATAGGTGATATCGTTGATCCTGAGCATGGCCGCGGGTTAGCAGAGCGGCAGCGCCGTTGGAAGCAAGGAAGCACCATGACGATCAAGATCCATTCGCTGCAATATTCCCGGGCCATGCGCGTCGCGTGGCTGTGCGAAGAGCTGTCGGTGCCCTACGACGTCATCCATTACGACCGCACCGACGCCTATACCGCGCCGGACGCGCTGAAGAAGGTGCACCCGCTGGGCAAGTCGCCGGTGATCGAGGACGGCGACCTGACGCTGGGCGAATCGGCGGCGATCCTGCGCCACATCCACCGCCAGCACGGCCACGGCCGCTTCACGCCCGGACCGGGTGGCCACGACCTGGCGCTGCACGATGAATGGCTGGACTACGCGGAAGGCACGCTGATCCGGCCAGTCGGGGCCGCGTTCTGGGCGAAGAAGGGCGGGACCAGCCTTGATGCCAAGACCCAAGGGCAGATCGACCTGCACATGGGCCATATGGATGCGCACCTGTCGGACCGCGAGTTCCTGATGGGCCACGCGCCGATGCTGGCCGACATGCAGCTGTGCTACCTTCTGGCCATGGCACGCTTTGCGGGCGTCCTGAAAGGCGCACACGTCACCGCCTATCTCGACCGGTTGCTGCAGGTCCCGGCCTTGCAACGCGCGCTGGAGGCAACCGGGCCGATCATGCCCGACGGCTGACGGCGGGCCGGGCCGGGGGATTTCGGGTATTTGAAGAGCAGTGATGGGGCCGGGCGCGGCCGCGCGGATCGCACCGCGCGGGCGAAGGGACGCGGCGATGCGCTTTTCAATGGGGGGGGCGCATGGTATCGGGGCCCGAAAATCAGGGCCGGACATGGGGTTCGCCCGCCATCACAAGAGGCATATCATGGCCACCGAGCACACACTTTCGATCATCAAGCCCGACGCGACGAAGCGTAACCTGACGGGAAAGATCAACGCCAAGTTCGAAGATGCGGGCCTGCGCATCGTGGCGCAGAAGCGCATCCAGCTGACCAAGGCGCAGGCGGGCGAGTTCTACAAGGTCCACGCCGAGCGTCCGTTCTACGACGAGCTGTGCGAGTTCATGGCCTCGGGGCCGGTGGTGGTGCAGGTGCTGGAAGGCGACGGCGCCATCGCGAAGAACCGCGAAGTCATGGGCGCCACCAACCCCGCCGATGCCGATGCGGGCACGATCCGCGCCGAGTTCTCCGAAAGCGTGGGCGAAAACTCGGTCCACGGATCGGACGCGCCCGAAACGGCCAGGGAAGAGATCGCGTATTTCTTCTCGGGTCTCGAAATCGTGGGCTAGGCCGACCCGCCCGGATCGCCCACCTGCGGGTGGTGCGACGATAGATGACCCTCGCCCGTGGCGGGGGTCTTTTCGTTTCGGGCCATCTCTTGCTCGAAATGGTCGCGCAGGATGGCCACGTTGCGCCGGTTGGCCTTGAAGCCCATATCGAACAGGTCGCCGATCAGCGGCACGCTGCCCACGGCCAGGTCAAGCACGCAATTCACCCCCTGGCGCACCAGCTTGGCGCGCGGCAGGCCCATGCGGTGGCTTTCCAGCACGATATAGGCGGCGGGCGCGAAGGCCAGCGCGTCGCCGATGCCGGGCACGAGGCCGATCAGCGAATCCCACCCGATCCGGAACCGCGTGCCGGGAATGCCGAAGGCGGTGTCGAGGGTGCGCGACAGCCGGTCGAGCCGGGCGATGCGCGGGGCATGGGGATGTTCCGTCATGGTTAGGCAACCCGGCGGGATGCGGCGCGGTTCCGTCAGGACGCGTCGGGATCGCGCACGCCGATCCGGTCGAGAAAGGCTTCAAGCTCCGAGGCGGGGGGCGCCGCGTGGCGCGCCTTCAGCGCATCGAAGCGCGCGCGCAGGGCGGTCTTCTCGTCGCCCTTGCAGTCGTTCCAGGGGCGTCCCTGCAACGCCATCTCGATGACGTAGAAGGGGATGAAATGCGGCTTGGCCCCGTGCCGCAGCAACCGCGCGTAGGCGGCGTCGGCGCCCAGGTCGCGCAACGTCTCCGCGTCTGGGATGCCCGCCTTGGCGAAGGCGGCTTCCATGGCGGGGCCCATGTTGCGCAAACTCGAGATCGGCGTGCCCATACGCGCCAGTCTAGGGGCGTCGCGGGCGGCGCGTCAAAGTCAGATCATGGCCCAGTCGGTGAAGCGCACCGGCTTTTGCGGCGTCTCGCGGACGGGCTTTTGCTGCGGCTTCGGTTTTGCTCGGTTTTCCATTGGATTCGTTCCAGAGGTTGGCGATTAACCTAAGCTGCGCTTCAATTAGGGCAACTTCAGGACCGTGGAACGCCAAATTCGCGGATTGTTTCCGGAATGTCACAAGTCTCAGGCGGCCGACGCGGCGCAGTCCTGGTCGATCAGGCCGATCAGGCTGTCGCGGTGGATCGGCTTCGAGATCAGGTCGACCCCCGCCGCGGCGCAAAGCTCGGCGATATCGGGGCGGCGGCTGGCGGTGATGATCCGCGTTGGCACGGTGCCATGCTCGGCGCGCAGCCGTCCCAGCAGCTCCAGCCCCGTCATCCCGTCGCCCAGCTGGTAGTCCAGCAGCACCCGGTCCGGCGCGATGTCGATCTCGTCCAGCAGGGCCAGCGCCGCCTCGCCGTTGGCGGCGTGGACCACGTGGCTGCCCCAATCCTCGATCATCAGGGTCAGGGCCTGCGACAGCTCTTCGTCGTTCTCGACCAGCAGCACCACCAGGTTCGACGTGGCGGGCCGCGCTTCGCGGGTCGCCGGGCGGCGCGCGGGCGGGTCCTGGCGGGCGATGGCGATGCGCTCGGCCGTGACCGAGAAGCACGAGCCGCGCCCTGGCACCGAATGCAGCGCCAGATCGTGGCCCAGCGACGCGCAGGCCCGCTCGACGATGGTCAGCCCCAGCCCCAGCCCTTTCGAGCCCGACATATAGGGTCCTAACTGCTTGAATTCCTGGAAGATCGTCGTCTGATCCTCGGGCGCGATCCCCGGACCGGTATCCCAGACCTCGACCCGCGCCTGGCCGCCATCGCGGCGCACGCCCACCAGCACCCGGCCGCGATCGGTATAGCGGATCGCGTTCGTCACAAGGTTCTGCAGGATGCGCCGCAGGAAGACCGGGTCCGAGCGGACGATCTGCGACGACGGCATCACCTGCAGCACCAAGCCTTCGGATTGCGCCAGCGGCGTCAACTCCGAGCTGAGCGAGGTCAGGATCTCGTTCAGCGACACGTCCTGCATCTGCATGGTGGCTTGGCCGCTATCGAGCTTCGAGATATCCAGCAGCGCCTCGATGATGTTCTCGACCGACGCCAGCGCGGAAATGGCCTTGTCGGCGGTGTCCTGGCCCAGGGCGTCCTGGCTGCGCTCGGACAGGAAGGACACGAACAACTTGGCGGCCGACAGGGGTTGCAACAGGTCGTGGCTGGCCGCCGCGACGAAGCGGGTCTTCGACGCGTTGGCGCGCTTGGCCTCTTCCAGCGCCTCGTTCAGCTCCATCGTGCGGGCGTGGACGCGCCGTTCCAGCGTCTCGTTCATTTCGCGTAGCGCGCGGGCGGCTTCGCGTTCGGGCGTCACGTCGGTGAAGCTGATGACGAACCCCTTGTCGGGCATTTCCTGGGCAAAGACGCTCAGGGTCTGGTTGCGCCCGCGCGTGACCTCGAAAGTGATGGGCTGGCGCGGCCGACGGGTGCGATTGGCCCAGGCCAGCAGGTGATCGCTGCCGAAATACTCGGAAAACGCGATCTGGTCGTCCAGCCGACGCAGCAGCGCGGCGAAGTCGATGCCCACCAGCCCGCCGTCGATGGGACGGTCCAGAAGCGCCTCCATCCCGGCGTTCCAACCCACCAGCCGCAGGTCGGTGCCGAAGATGCAGACGCCCTGGTTCAGGTGGTCCAGCGTGGCGCGCACCATCTGCGCCTGGCGGTCCATCAGCCGGTCGCGCTTCTCGCGCTCGGCGCGCATGATGTCGCTGACATCGGTCTGGAGGATCACGGTGCCGCCCGACGCGGTGCGATGCTCGCCCACTTGCAGCCAGCGGTCGCGCGTCAGGCGCACGTTGAAGATCACGCGCTTGTCGCGGTGGCGCAGCATCCGCTTCTCGCGCCACTGCGCCTGGCTTTCGTCGTCGGGCAGCGCCAGGTAGATCGACTGGCTGACCAGCTGCACGTAGTGATGAAAGCTCAGGCCCGGCTCGATATTCTCGGCCACGTCCAGAAGATCGCGGCAGAAGCGCGAATTGCTCATCACCAGGCGGTCGTGCTGGTCGAACAGGGCGAAGCCCTCGTTGATGGATTCGACCGCCTCGGCCAGGTTCGAGCGCGCGGCCTCGGCAGCGCGGTTGGCGATGCCCAGCCGCGCGTTGGTCTCGTGCAGAAGCTCCAGCGTGCGTTCCAGGTCGTTGGTGCGCTGGCGGACCTGCGCTTCCAGCATGGCGGCCCGTTCGAACTGTGCATAGGCCAGACCCGGCTGATCGTTCTGCTGCTCGACCTTGCGCATCAGCGCCTCGGTGATCTGCACCAGCTTGGCGTTCTGCTGCTCGACGCTGTCGGTGGGATCTATCAGGTCGGTCATTCGCGGGTCCGCGGCGGATAGATCGCCACGCCTGTCATGGTCTGGTTCACGTGCATGGGGCCAATCTGCTCTCCGTAAGTGGAAAAGCCAATGACCCGGTGACGCGACAGCACGTCGCTGACGGCGCGCACGCTCTGGCTTTGCTCGGCGGCGATCCGGCGCAAGATGCAGTCGCAGGCCAGGATGTCGCCGGGCGGCTGGTCCTGGCTCAGCCCCGACAGGGCCCGGTCCAGGTGGTCGGGCAGGTCGTCGGCATGGGCCACGCGCAGCACCATGCCTTCCTCGATGGCCGAGAAGAAATGCAGCTCGCCCGCCGCGTTCACCCGCTGGATGGCGCGGACATGGTGCCGGTCGCCCAGCTGCACCGCGACGGGATGGGCGGCGAAGGTGAACTCGTCCAGCTGGTCGGGATCCTTGCCGATCAGACGCGCGTATTCGCGCGCGGCGGGGGCGGCGTTGATATGGGTGACCAGCCGCCGCTCGGGATCGGCGCCGGTGACGACCATGCGCGTGTCGGCGGGCCGCAGGTTGTCCAATGAGAAGACGCGCGTCTCGCAATCGGTCGCCACCAGCGTCAGCACCGCGGCCTGGTCCAGCACGACGCCGTCCAGCGCCAGGTGCGTCTTGCGGAACCTGCGCCCGTCGCCGGTCGAGCCGCCGAACAGCGGCAGCGTGCCCAGCCCCGGCAGGATCGCCGACAGAAGCGTGTCCTCGCGCATGGACAGTCCGTCCACCAGCAGGAAGGCGAAGCCGCCGGGCAAGTCGGGATGGTCGGTCGACAGCGCCATGCGCTCGCTGACCAGGTGGCCCGACAGCCCGTCGGGATCGAGCCCGTCCAGGGGCGCGATCGCCAGGGTGCGGCAGCGGAAATGGGCCTGCGGCAGCGCCACGGCGATGATCGTGGCCTCGGCATAGCCTTCGGGCCCAAGCTCGCCCGCCGTGCTGGCCAGCAGGGTCGACGTGCCGGGAAACGCGTCGCGGGCGCGCAGGCTCAGGGCGGCGAAATCGCAGGCGGGGCTCACGAAGAAGAAGACCTGCGCGAAAGGGCCGGGGCCGAGCTGATCCTTCAGCGCGCCGATCGGATCGTCCAGATCGCACGGGACGGTCGCATTCCTGATCAGATGCGCCGGAGCCCGGCCATCGGCGGTCGGCATTGGCGCGCGCGTGATATCGATCTTGGTCATCCTCCCCGGTGGGGATGATGACCTCAGCCGTCGGTGTTTGGCAAGATCGCCGCGAACTTGGCCTGCTGGGCGACCAGCACCGCCTGGGTGCGGCTTTGCACCCCCAGCTTGCGCATGATGGCCGTCACGTGGGCCTTCACCGTGGTCTCGGCGATGGACAGGTCATAGGCGATCTGCTTGTTCAGCTTGCCGTCGCAGATCAGCTCCAGGATGCGCGCCTGTTGCGCGGTCAGCGACGACAGGCGCGTCACCGCGTCGGCGCGATCCTCGGGCTGGGGGCAGGACACGAAGCTTTCGGGCAGATAGGTCCGGCCCTCGGCGATGGCGTCGAGCGCCGCGCGGAATTCCGAATGGGGCGAATGCTTGGGCACGTAGCCCGACGCGCCCGCCTGCATCGCGGCCGAGATGATGGCGTTCTCGGTCATGGACGACACCACGATCACCGGCGTCTCGGGCGCCTGGGTGCGGATGCGGATCAGGCCGTCCATGCCGGTCACGTCGGGCAGGTTCAGATCGAGCACGACCAGGCTGGGCGCGCCATCCTCCGCGATGATCTGGAGGCCCGATTTCAGGCTGTCGGTGGTGGCCACCGCCCGGAACGCCGCGACGTTGCGCAAGGTCAGCTCGAGCGCGTCGCAGAACAGCGGATGGTCGTCGATCACCAGCGCCCAGTCCGCCCCCGGGAAGATGGGTTTGCCTCGGGCCGAAGGTGTGTTCACTGTCGCATGCATGGCCCGAGCGTAGGCACGGCGTGCGGCAATTGCACCTGTCAAATGGTCCTATTCCGAACCTTCGCGGACGCGCGCGGTCACATGCGCCAATCGGGCATCAGGATCGTGAATGTCTTGCCCCCGTCGCCTTGGGCCAGCGAGATTTCGCCCCCGTGCATCTCGACGATCCGCTTGGTCAGGGCCAGCCCGAGCCCCAGCCCCTCGCGCCCGCGATTGTCCAGCCGAGCGCCGCTTTTGAAGGGTTCGAAGACCTGGCGCGCCTGGGCGTCCGAGATCGGCGCGCCGTCGTCCTCGATCTGGATCGACAGGTGTCCCGCATCCGTCAGGGCGGCGCGGAAGCGTATGCGTTTGCCGCCATGGGTCACCGCGTTCTTCAGCAGCGACACCAGCACCAGCTTCATCTGCTCGCGGTCCACCGTGACCTGACCCTGCGCACCGCGGCTGTCGACGACCAGCGTCTTGCCCGCCACTTCAACGCTGGGCCGGATCAGGCTGGCGCAGTCTTCCAGCAGGGCTTCGATATCGTGCCGATCCTCGTTGAGCATCCGCTCGCCCGAGACCAGGTCGCTGTAGGTCAGCACGCTTTCCACGACGGCGTGCAGGTGGTCGCCCATCCGCGTGATCGCCGATGTCATCACCTTGTCGGGGCCGTCCGACACGCGGTGTTCGAGCAGCTTGGCGTATCCCATGAGCACCGTCAGCGGGGTGCGCAACTCGTGCCCGACAAGGCACAGGAACTCGCGGCGGGCAAGCTCGGCCGCGTCCACGTCGTCCACGCTTTGCATGGCGGGGCTTTCCGGCGGGGCGGCCCGTTGCCGCGCGGCGTCGTCGCGCGGCGCTGCCGGGTCTGCGGGTGAGGGGGCGGGGGCGGCCGGTCGGCGCCGCCGGAAGCTGAGCGGGACGATCGCCGCGGTCTCGGGGATCGCGTCGGTGGGGGAGTCCAGGAATTCCTCGCTGAAGACGTTGTCGGTGGCGCCGGGATACATGGCTTCGCCGGGGCTGGAGCACGAGATGATCTGCCCCACTTCCACGGCCCGGCGCGTCAGCAGGTCCACCGCCTCGGGGCTCGGGGCCTCGCGCGGCACGAAATCCAGCACGCACAGCGATCCCGCGCGAAAGTTGTTGTGCAGGATGATGGGCGTGCCCGCGTAGAACCGGACATTCGGCGGATCGACGACGACGGGATGGTTGCGAAAGCGCGGGTCGGCATGGGTGTCGCGGATCACCAGCTGTCGCGGCGCCATGATGACATGGGCGCAGATCGATTTCTCGCGCGACGTTTCGCACGCGTCCAGGCCGTAACGGGACCGGAAATACTGGCGGTCGGTATCCACGATCGACACCAGCGCGGTGGGGCAGTCGAAGGCAGCGGCAAGCTCTTCGGTGATCTCGTCGAGCCGCCCGTGCGGCGCGTCGCCCAGCGCGTCGGTCGCGCGGATCGCGGCGATGCGGCCGTCTTCGTTCGAGGGGATGGGATAGCTGCGCATGACATTCGCTTTGAAGGGACCGGGGCGGGGGCCCGCAAAGCAGTAGGCGCGAATCGTAAACGGGGCCTGAAGGACCGGGCGATAACGCTCACGTTTCCGTGAAATCCAGGCGCCGCATGAAAAAGGCGCGCCCGTGGGGGCGCGCCTGCGTCAGCCCGCAAGGGCCGATGGTGTCACTCGGCCGCGGCCAGCTGCTTGGGCAGCTTGAACGTCCAGAGCAGACCGCCTTGGTTGAGGTAGTTGACCTTCTTGGCGACCTCGCCGCCCCAAAGCGGCACGGCGCCGCCCCAGCCCGAGATCACGGTGACGTATTGCTCGCCATCGGCTTCCCAGGTGACGGGCTGGCCGACGATGCCGGACCCGGTCTGGAACGACCACAGCTTTTCGCCCGTCTCGTCGTCGAAGGCGATGAACTCACCCTCGGGCGTGCCGGTGAAGACAAGGCCGCCCGCGGTCGCCATCACGCCACCCCAGAGCGGGGCGTCGTTCTTGAACTCCCACTTCCATTCGCCCGTGACGGGGTCGATGGCCTTGAGCGATCCGATATGGTCTTCGTAATTGGGCTTGATGGTGAAGCCCGAGCCCAGGTAGGCCGCGCCCTTCTTGTAGGAAATCGGCTCGTTCCAGATGTCCATGCCCCACTCATTCGAGGGCACGTAGAAGAGGCCCGTCTTGGGGCTGTGGGCCATCGGCTGCCAGTTCTTGCCGCCCAGGAACGACGGCGAGCTGAACACGATCTCGCCCTTGTTGCCGTCGGCTGCCTCGGACGGATCGCCGGGGCGGTTCGCCTCGACGAAGATCGGCCGCCCGGTGTCGTCGATGCCCTCGGCCCAGCTGATGTCCTTGACGAACGGGAAGGCGTCCACGAACGATCCGTCCTCGCGGTTCAGCACGTAGAAGAAGCCGTTGCGGTCGGCGGTGCCGAACTTCTTGTTGCCCTCGGGATCGGTGAAGGCCACGACCTCGTTCACGCCGTCATAATCCCAGCCTTCGCGCGGGGTCGACTGGAAGTGCCACTTGATCTCGCCCGTCGCGGGGTCGAGTCCAAGGCGGCTGGCGGCATACAGGTTGTCGCCGGTATTGCCTTCGACCGGGGTGCCCGCGTTGCGCAGGTGGCTGTTCCAGGGGGCGGGGTTGCCGGTGCCCATGACGATCGTGTCGGTGTCGGCGTCATAGGATCCGCCCAGCCAGGTCGCACCGCCGCCGGTCTTCCACATGTCGCCCGGCCAGGTGGCGTTGAGCTCGCCGGTCATGGTCGAGTCTTCGCCGTTCAGCGTGCCCATGTGGCCTTCGATGACGGGACGGGTCCAGACCAGCTCGCCGGTATCGGCTTTGCGCGCCTGCACTTCGCCGACGATGCCGAATTCACCGCCCGAGTTGCCGGTGATCACCAGCCCGTCCACGATGATCGGCGCGGCGGTGTAGGAATAGCCGGCCTTGTAATCGGCGATCTCGTCGCGCCACACCACGTCGCCGGTCTTCAGGTCCAGCGCCACCAGGCGCGCATCCAGCGTGCCGAAGATGATCTTGTCGTTCCAGATCGCGCCGCCGCGGTTGACCACGTCGCAGCACGGCAGGATGCCTTCGGGCAGGCGGGCGTCGTACTGCCACAGCTCTTTGCCGGTGATAGCGTCGATCGCGTACATGCGGGAATAGCTGCCGGTCAGGTACATGACCCCGTCATAGATCAGCGGCTGGGTTTCCTGGCCGCGCTGCTTTTCGCCGCCCAGGCTGAAGGCATAGGCGGGCACCAGGTTGGCCACGTTG
The DNA here is from genome assembly GCF_016412875.1 of Palleronia pontilimi. Lineage (GTDB taxonomy): Bacteria > Pseudomonadota > Alphaproteobacteria > Rhodobacterales > Rhodobacteraceae > Palleronia > Palleronia pontilimi. The sequence continues at coordinate 35,563 of NZ_JAEKPD010000002.1, forward strand.
TCCTTGTTCAGCATATCCAGCGGCGAATAGCGCTGCAGATCGCGTCCCATTCCGTTGGTCAGGATGTCGCCCGGCGTCGCGGCATCGTTGGCCAGCATTTCCTCGGTCACGCCCTGGGCGTGGGCCGTGCCGGAGATCATCAGGCCCGCGGCCACGATGGTTACAAAGCGATTCATTCTTGTCCTCCCTAGATGTTGGACGGTCTCCGCAAACCGCTTTCGCACGGCCCGCAATACGTCGGGTGGGATCATCGGCGGGATGGGCTGCGACAGATATTGTGCAATGGTCGTAAGACCACGCGGCCCTTGACAGCAAGGCGTGCGACCATGGTCGCGGGGTGGGACGGGCCTGCCGCGCCTTTGGTCGTATTCCGGGCGGCGCGCGCGCTGCTACGATCGCGCCAGCCAAGAGGGAGAGACTCGCATGAGCTTCATCAGACACCTGGGCGGCGCCACCATCGCGCTGGCCCTGAGCGCCACCGCCACGTTGGCCGAAACGCCCACGCTGCGCGCCGCGGTGCTGGAATTCGGCACCGTGAACTGGGAGCTCGATACCATCACGCACTACGGCTTCGACACCGATCACGGCTTCACGCTGGACGTGAACGGCGTGGCCTCGGGCTCGGCCGGGGAAATCGCGTTCCAGGGCGGCGCGGCGGACGTGATCGTGTCAGACTGGCTGTGGGTCGCCCGCCAGCGCGCGGCGGGGCGCGATTACGTCTTCGTCCCCTATTCCAAGGCCGTGGGCGGCGTGATGGTGCCCGGTGACTCTTCGGCCGAAACGCTGGCCGACCTGGCGGGTGGCAAGATCGGCATCGCGGGCGGGCCCTTGGACAAGTCCTGGCTGATCCTGCAGGCCTATGCCCAGTCCGAGCTCGGGTTCGATCTGAAGGCCGAGACCGAGCAGGTCTTCGGCGCACCGCCCCTGATCTACAAGACCGCGACGGGCGGCGACCTGGAAGGCGCGATCAATTACTGGCACTTCATGGCCAAGATGGAAGCGGGCGGGATGCGGCAGCTGATCGACATCTCGACCGCCGCGACGGCGCTGGGCCTCGATCCCGAAACGCCGCTGCTGGGCTACGTCGTGAAGGGCGAGATGCTGCGCGACAATCCCGATCTGATCGCGGGTCTGGCCGCCGCGTCGCGCGACGCCAAGGACCTGCTGGCCGAGGACAGCGCCGCGTGGGAGCGTCTGCGCGACCGCATGAACGCCGACACCGACGCCGAGTTCGACGCGCTGGTCGCAGGCTTCCGCGCGGGCATCCCCGCATCCGGGCCGGTGGACGAGGCGGCGGCGTCGAAGATGCTGTCGCTCATGGCCGAGCTCGGCGGCGAAGAGCTGATCGGCGAGGCGACCGAACTGCCCGAAGGCACCTTCCTGGATACGGGCATGTAGGTGACGGGCACGGTCACGCAGCTTCAGCCGGGTGCCGCGACGCGCCCGGTTCTGCATGTCCGGCTGCAGCGTCTGGACCTGAAGGGCACGCAGGTCCTGGCCGCGCTGGATCTGCGCGTGACGAAGGGCGAAACGGTCGCCATCGTCGGGCCCTCGGGGATCGGGAAAAGCACCCTGTTGCGGGCGATCGCGGGGCTGACGACCCGGTTCAGCGGCCAGATCGACGCGCCCGAGCGCACCGCGCTGATCTTCCAGGAACCCACGCTGCTGCCGTGGCGCACGCTCACGGACAATCTGCGCGTGACGGCCCGGATCGGTGCCGAGGACGCGCGCCACTGGCTGGGCGCGGTGGGCCTGGCCGGGCGCGGCGACGACTTCCCGGGCCAGCTGTCGCTGGGCCAGCAGCGCCGCCTGGCGCTGGCCCGCGCCTTCGCCATGCGGCCCGAGCTCTTGCTGATGGACGAGCCCTTCGTGTCGCTGGACCCCGAGCTGGTGGACGAGATGATGGGGCTGTTCGCGCAGCTTCGGGCCGAGACGCAGACGACGACCCTGTTCGTCACCCACGTGGAGGACGAGGCGCGGCGTCTGGCCAGCCGGATCGTGACGCTGGGCGGCCCGCCCGCGCGGATCACTGGCGACGCTCAGAACAAGGGCGCGTATTTCCAGTTGTCGGCGTCGGGCGTGACCTCGTCCAGGTCGTAGCCCGCGCCCTGCAGGCGCTTGGCGACCAGCAGCCCGTCGGCGGCGGCCTCGTCCACGTATTGCCGACCGAGTGCGTCGTCCTTGCCGATGCCGTGACCGCGCATCAGGTTCAAACCGTGGTTGAACTTGCCCACCGGGTCGCCCAGGTCGGCGGCGCGGCGGTCCCATTCGGCGGCGGCGTCGGGGTTGTAGTCGCCGCCCAGGCCGTTGTTGTCGAGCTGACCCATCCAGGTCATGGCACCGGTATATCCCGCCTCGGCGCAGCGCTCGAAGATGGCGCGGGCGGTGGCGTGGTCGCCTGATTTGGTCATCATGTAGCCCGATGCGCACATGGTCATCGACGTCTCGCCCCGCGCGGCCTTGTCGCGCATGGATTGCCACGTCAGCTCTTCGGGGTTCAGCGTGCCCAGCTCGTCGGCCATGGCGGGCAGGGCGATCAGGCAGGCGAGTGTGGCCGTCAGGAAATGTCTCATATCCGCGGATATAGTCCGTTCCGCCGGGTCGCGCCATGCCACCATGGTCGCCGTCAGGCGCGCTTGCGGGTCAGGCCCCGCTGCGGATCGTAGCCCCAGATCGCCAGCGCCGAGAACAGCGCGGCGGCGAGCAGGGTCCAGAGCAGCGACCACGGCGCCAGCTGGGTGTAGAGCGCGAAGCGGATCAGCTCGACCGCGTGGGTGAACGGGTTCACCGCGCAGATGTCGTGCAGCAGTTCCGAGGATTCCGCCATCTTCCAAAGGGGATAGAGCGCGGAGCTGAGAAAGAACATCGGGAAGATCACGAAGTTCATGACGCCCGCGAAGTTTTCCAGCTGCTTGATGAAGGACGACAGCGCCAGCCCCAGCGCGCCCAGCATCAGCCCCGCGACGATCAGGGCCGGAAGGACCGTCAGGTAGCCCAGCGGCGCCACGGTGATATCGAACAGCGCGGCGATGGCGAGGAAGGCATAGACCTGCAGGATCGAGATCGCGGTCGAGGCCAGGAGCTTCGACAGCAGCAGCCACCAGCGCGGCAGCGGCGCGGTGAGCAACAGGCGCATGGACCCCATCTCGCGGTCGTAGACCAGGCTGAGGCTGGATTGCATCCCGTTGAACAGCAGGATCATGCCGCAGAGGCCCGGCACGATGTAGGTCTCGTAGGTGATGTAGGTCTGGTAGGGCGGGATGATGCTGAGGCCCAGCGCGGCGCGGAAGCCCGCGGCGAAGACCAAGAGCCAGACCAGCGGTCGGACGAGGGCCGCGACGAATCGTTCGCGCTGGTGGACGAAGCGCAGCGCCTCGCGGGCGACGATGGCGGCGAGGGCGGTGAGCCAGGTCATGGCTGGCTGGCCGGTGCGGGGGGCTGTCCGCCCCCCCGGCCTGCGGCCGTCCCCCCGGAAGGTATTTGTGGAAAGATGAAGCAGGGGGTGCGGCGCGTCATGCGGACGCTTTCGTGAGACGCAGGAAGGTGTCGGAGAGATCCGATCCCTGCGCGATCTCGGCGGCGGGGCCGTCGCGCAGGATGCGGCCCTGGTGCAGGATCAGAAGGTGGTCGTCGGGCCGGACCTCGTCGGTCAGGTGGGTGGCCCAGAGCACGGTCAGCCCCTCGGCGGTCAGGTCGTGGACGTGGTCGGTGATCGCGCGGCGCGACGCGGCGTCGAGGCCGACGGTGGGCTCGTCCAGCAGCAGCACTTTCGGTGCGTGGAGAAGGGCGCGGGCGATCTCGGTCCGGCGGCGGTGGCCGCCATTGAGGGTCCGGGTCTTCTCACGGGCGCGCTCGCGCATCCGCAGCCGATCGAGCGCGGCGTCGATGCGGGTCGCGGCGGTTTTGCCCGACAGGCCATGCAGGGCGGCGAAATAGGACAGGTTCTGGCGCACGGTCAGGTCCAGGTCCAGCGTCTGCTGCTGGAACACGATGCCGAGCGCGGCAAGGGCCTGAAGGGGGTGTCGCGACAGGTCCTGGCCCGCGATCTCGACCCGGCCGTCGGGCGTGGTGAAAAGACGGGTGAGCAGGCCGAACAGGGTGGATTTGCCGGCGCCGTTGGGGCCCAGCAGGGCGCAGAAGCGGCCGGGTGCGATCGAGAAGGAGACGTCGTCCAGCGCCCGTTTCGGCCCGTAGGTATAGGAAAGGTTGGCGACGGCGAGACTCATTCAACGGATCGTGATGTCGAGGCGCTGGGTGTCGCCATCCGAGCCGGGGATGCGCAGCTCGTAGCGGCCGGGCTTGATGGCGATGAAGCCGATCTCCATCGTGCCGGCCTGGTCGAATTCCACGCTGTCGAGGCCGAGGGGGCGGACTTCCAGGCCGTTGATGACGATCTCGTCGATCCAGACGGCGCGGAAAAAGTCCGCGCCGGCGAGCGCCAGTTCCTGGCTGCCGTCCGCTTCGATCAGGACTTCGTAATAGGTGCCCGATTGCAGATACCAGGGCGCGTCCGACAGGGGCTGGCCCGCGGACAGGGTGACGGGCGGCAGGTCGGCCTTGTTGCCCGCCGACAGCAGGCCCGCGAAGCCAAGATCATGCGCGGCGGCGGGCAGCGCGGTTAGGGCGAGGATCGTCAGGACACGGAGCATGGCGCGGGCTTTCAATTGGTGGGGCGGAAGGCGGCGCCCCAGGGGAAGCGGCCGACCTTGATGGTCTTGATCGGCTTGCGCGACGCCACGTCGACCACGGTCACGTCGCCCGAGATGCCGTTGGTGGTGAAAAGCCGCGCGCGGTCGGCGTCGAAGGCCATGTGCCAGACGCGGCGGCCGACGAGGATGTAATCCTCGACTTCGTAGGTCTCGGCGTCGACCACGGCCAGGTGGTTGGACGGGCCGAGGGCCACGAAGGCGTGGGTGTCGCCGGTGGTGAACTCGAAGCCCACGGGCTGCACCCGGTCGGGGTGGATGTTGGGCAGATCGAAGTCGATCTTGGCCTTTTCGGCCTGGGTGGCCACGTCGAAGACGGTGATCGTGCCGCCGATTTCCGAGCTGACCCAGAGCTCGGTGCCGTCCTTGACGAATTCGGCGTGGCGGGGGCGGCTGTCGACCAGGGTGTTGGCGAAGAGCTCCTGCGTTGCGGTGTCGATCCAGTGGGCCATGTTGGTGGTCTCGGACGTGGTGATGGCGATGGTGCCGTCGGGGCTGATGGCCATGCCCTCGGGTTCGATGCCGACGTCGATCTGGGCGACGACGGTCCGCGTTTCGGTGTCGACCACGGTGGTGATCGCGTCGTCCTCGTTGGCGATGTAGAGGTGGCGGTTGTCGGGGGCGAGCACGAATTGCTCGGGATCCTCGCCCGAGGGCAGGTCGTGCAGGATTTCGCCCGATACCGGGTCCATGACCTGCACGGCGTCGCTGTCGGACGCGCAGATATAGACGACGCTGTGATCCTTGCTGAAAGTGATGCCGCGGGGGCGTTCGCCGGTCTCGATCGTGCGGGTCACTTCCAGCGTGTCGGTGTCGATGACCGAGATCGTGTCGTCGTGTTCGTTGGTCACCCAGATCTCGTCGGCTTGGGCAGGCAGGGCGAGGACGGTCGCGATGCAAGCGGCGCGGATCATCGGCAGGGGATTGCGGCGCGCGGGGGAAGGGGGGCGCTGCCCCCCGTCCTTCGGACTCCCCCCGAGGTATTTCGGGAAAGATGAAGCTGGGATCATGGGGCGAAGGCCTCGCATCGGGATTCGGGGGCGTCGAGGCCGATCGTGTCGAGCTCGGTCACCGGGTGGAGGAACCCGTCGAGCGGGGCTTGGGCCACCAGCGCGCGGGGGTGGACCAGCGGGATCGGCTGGCGCATCTGGCCATTCCACGCGCGGAAGGTCAACGGGCGGCCCAGGAAGCCGCCGAGCTCGAAGTCGGGGGACAGGATGTAGGCGCGCAAGGTCGCGGCGTCGGTGGCGCCGGTGCGGGTCACCGCCTCGCCCAGCGTGCGGATGGCGGCCCAGGCGGCGTAGTCCCTGGGCTGCATGGCGCGGGCGGCCAGGTCGGTGAAGCGGTTTTGCAGCTGGGCCGCGCCCCATTGTTCGACCACGCGGTCCCAGCCCACCGGGGTCAGACCTTCGGAGCCGGTGACCGGGCGCGGCTCCCACGTGTTGTAGAGGATGTAGCGGCCGAAATCGTGGATCTCGTCGGCCACGATCAGCGCGTCGTAGCGGCCGAAGCCTTGAGTGAAGAGCGGCACCTCGGCCGACGCGTTGCGGCGCATGTTGGCGTCGAAGCGCCATTCTTTCCGGGGGCCGGGCTTCAGGCCGTATTTCGCGAGCGAGCGTTCCATGCTGGCCGCGAAGGCCTGGTCGGACGCATGGCCGCCCGCGATCATCGGCAGGTCCGTCCACTTCTTCAGCACGAAGAACTGCGCCAGCGCGTCGGTGCGCATCTGGGTCGAGGGCAGCGTATGCAGCAGGTTGGCGCGGCAATCGGCGTCGCGCAGGTTCGTGTCGGGGGCGGCCACGTTGAAGATCAGCGCGCCCCGGGCTTCGGGCAGGTCGGCGACCGCCAGCACATCGTCGGCGGGCGCGTCGAGGATCAGCAGATCGGTCCCGGCCAGGGCCGCCCGCGCCGCGGCGGCCAGGTCCGCGTCCGCGGCGACCCTGGTCGCGTCGAGCGCGTAGCTCTGGCCCAGGAACCGGCCCGTCGTCGCGTTGTCGTCGATGGCCAGTCGCGCGCCCGCGACGCCGAGATCGCCGGGCGGTGTGTCGAGGTCCGACAGCGTTGGCGGCGGCGGGACCGCGCGCTGCAGGTAGTGGATGCGCGCGTCGGTTTGCGCCGCGCCCGCAAGGGGCAGCACGCAGAACGCCAGGGCTGTCAGGACAAAGCGCATCGATCCCCTCCGGAAGGCCAGCCTAGACATCGGGGCGGCCGCCAAAATCCGACTTTGGTGCAGGGCGTCCCAAGGTCTAATGGTGCGCGCCATCGCGGCGGCTTACCAAGGGGCCGAAGAACAGCAACCCCGAGGGGGAGACGACATGCAATCCACCAAGCTTGCCATCGGTGCCGCGATCCTGGCCGCAACTGCGACGCTGGCCTATGCCGCGGGTCCGCCCATGACGCCGCAGGCGATCGACACCACCGGCCTGCCCGAGTTGGGCGACGAATGGCTGTCGGAAAACCCCTATCGCGCCGAGGCCGCCGACCAGGAGGTCTGGTTCACGGCCGTGGAGATCGGCGCGTCGGGATACAACCAGAACTGCGCGCGGTGCCACGGGATCCAGGGCGTGTCGGGCGGATTGGCGCCGGACCTGCGCTACCTGGAAGCCAGCGCCTATGACGACGAATGGTATATCGAGCGGTTCCGCTCGGGCGTCACGCAGAACGGCACCACCAAGATGCCCGCTTTCGGCGAGCTCTTGGGCCAGGAAGCGGCCTGGGCGATCCGCACCTATGTCGAAAGCCGCGCCGACGATGCGCAGGTCGTGGCGAAAAGCGACGCGCTGAAGGGTGTGCGCGATCAGCTGGCGCGCTGGGCCGACGACCCCACGGGCGCCGATCCCGACGCGGTCAAGGCGCAGCTGGACGAGATCGCGGCCACCATCGACACGCTGTCGGGCGCGCCGCAGGCCGATTCGGTGGCCTGGCGCGCGAGCCTGGAAATCGACGGATCGCAGGCCGGGTACTCCACCGCCGCCGATACGCTGACCGTCGGGCTGTCGGCCGCCGAATGAGCCTGCTGCGCGGGGTCTTCGCGGCCTTGCTGGCGGTGGGCCTTGCGGGGCCCGTCGCGGCGCAGGATCCCTGCGCCGATTACGTGCCCCAGCCGAGGCCCCAGAACGCAAGCCGGGACGAGGTGGGGCAGGACCTGGACACGATCCTGGAGCGCGGGCACATGAGCTTCGCGCTTTACGAGGATTACCCGCCCTATAGCTGGCTGGAGGGCAGCACCCCGCGCGGTGTCGACGCGGAAATCGCGCGCCTGATCGCCGAATACGTGGGCGTCGAGCCGCGGTTCAACTTCGTGGCCGCCGCCGAGAGCCTGGATTCGGACCTGCGCAACAACATCTGGCAGGGCGGGATCGTGTCGGGGGCGGTGTCCAACGTGATGATGCGCATACCCTACGACAGCAAGTTCGCCTGCCGGGTCGAGCAGGTCGTCTTCACCGGGCAATACGCGGTGGAGCGGGTGGCCATCGCCTATGCCAAGGACGCCTATCCCGACGACTTGCCGGTGCCCGCTTACTTCCGCTTCGACACGGTGGCGGTCGAGAACGACTCGATCGCGGATTTCTACCTGTCGAGCTTCGCGGGCGGGCAGCTGAACGCCCAGGTGCGACGCTTTCCCGACATGGTCGCCGCCATGGAGGCGCTGGCGGGCGGCGAGACGAAGGCGGCGATGGGGCCGCGCGGGCAGCTGGAATGGGGGCTGACCGACGCGCTGGGCGTCCATGCGCCGCCGCTGGCGGGCTTCGCGATCAGCCAGTGGACGCTGGGCGTCGCGGTGAATTTCCGGTTTCGCCCGCTGGGCTATACCGTCGACGACGCCATCCGCGAGGGCCTGGACAGCGGCGCCATCGCGGCGATCTACGACAGCTACGGCCTGACCCACGAAGCGCCCGCCTTTCGCTAGGTCTTGGCCATTGGTCTTATAGTCGCGCCGGGCGCGCGACCTTAGCGTGAACCCCGAAACAGGAGCATGATCCCCATGGAACTGACTGGCAGCCGCACGATCGAGGCAGACCGTGAAACCGTCTGGAACGCACTTCTGGACCGCGACGTGCTGAAGGACTGCGTGCCCGGCTGCACCGAGATGTCGGGCAATGCCGAGGACGGTTTCGAGGCCACGGTCGTCCAGAAGGTCGGCCCGGTGAAAGCCACGTTCAAGGGGCAGGTGACGCTCGAGGACATGGAAAAGCCCGCCAGCCTGAAGATCTCGGGCGAGGGCAAGGGCGGTGCTGCGGGCTTCGCGTCGGGCGGCGCGAAGGTGAAGCTGCGCGAGGAAGGCGGGGCGACGGTGCTCGATTACGACGTGGAGGCCAAGGTGGGCGGCAAGATCGCGCAGCTGGGCAGCCGCATCATCGACAGCTTCGCAAAGAAGATGGCCGACCAGTTCTTCACCGACTTCAAGGACGCGGTCGAAGGGCCGGGCGATGACGCAGAGGCGACCGGGCCCAACGCGGCCAGCGACGACGCGGCCGCACCCGCCGAAGCGAAAAAAGAGAAAAAGGGATGGTTCGCGAAGCTGAAATCCAGCTGAGCCACCGACAGAACACCAGAAATAAGGGAGGATGATATGAATTCCATCAAGATGCGGGTGAACGGCAAAGAGGTGTCCGGCACCGTCGAGGGCCGCACGCTTTTGGTCGATTTCCTGCGCAAGGATCTGCGGCTGACCGGCACCCATGTGGGCTGCGACACGACCCAGTGCGGGGCGTGCGTGGTGCACGTGAACGGTAACCCGGTGAAGGCGTGCTCGATGCTGGCGGCGGAAGCCGACGGTGCCGAGGTGGGCACCATCGAGGGCCAGGCCAATGCCGACGGGTCGCTGTCGGTGATCCAGGCGGCGTTCCAGGAGCATCATGGGCTTCAGTGCGGCTTCTGCACGCCGGGGATGATCATGGCGGCGGCGTCGCTGCTGAAGGAAAACCCCAAGCCCAGCGAGCACGAGATCCGCGAATACCTGGACGGCAACATCTGCCGCTGCACGGGCTACCACAACATCGTCAAGGCCATCCTGGCGGCATCGGGCCAAGAGGTCGCGCCGCCCGCCATGGCCGCCGAATAAGTCACAACGGAATTTCGGGGCGCGATTTTTCGCCGAAAAATCGGTCCCGCATCAGGAGGATACCCACATGCCCAAAGATGGTGGCATCGGAAGCAGCACGAAGCGGCGCGAAGACGTCCGTTTCCTCAGCGGCACCGGCAATTACACGGACGACATCAACCTGCACGGCCAGCTCTACGCGCATTTCGTGCGCTCGGACGTGGCCCATGGCCGGATCAATTCCATCGGGGCCGAGGCGGCGGAAGCCATGCCCGGCGTCGTGAAGGTCTTCACCGCGAAGGATTTCGAAGGCGTGGGCGGCGTGCCCTGCGGCTGGCAGATCACGTCCATCGACGGCAATCCCATGCAGGAGCCCAAGCATCCCGTGCTGGCCGAGGGCAAGGTGCGTCACGTGGGCGATCCCATCGCCGTGGTCGTGGCCGAAAGCCTCGAGCAGGCGCGCGACGCGGGCGAGGCGCTGGAGATCGACATCGAGATGCTCGACGCGGTCGTGGACATGAAGAAGGCGCTCGAGCCGGGCGCCACGAAGGTGCACGACGACCTGGACAGCAACCTCTGCTACGACTGGGGGTTCGTCCAGGAAAACAAGGATGCCGTGGACGAGGCGATCAAGAACGCCGACCACGTCACCACGCTGGAACTGGTGAACAACCGCCTGGTCGCCAACCCGATGGAGCCGCGCGTGGCGGTGGGGGACTACAACCGTTCGACCGACGAGCACACGCTCTACACCACGTCGCAGAACCCCCATGTCATCCGCCTGCTCATGGGCGCCTTCGTGCTGGGCATACCGGAACATAAATTGCGCGTCGTGGCCCCCGACGTGGGCGGTGGCTTCGGCACCAAGATCTTCCACTACGCCGAAGAGGCCTTCTGCACCTTCGCCGCCAAGGCGCTGAACCGTCCGGTCAAGTGGACCTCGACCCGCTCGGAAGCCTTCATGTCCGACGCCCATGGCCGCGACCACGTCACCAAGATCGAACTGGCGATGGACGCGGACAACAACTTCACCGCCGTGCGCACCGAGACCCACGCCAATATGGGTGCCTACCTGTCGACCTTCGCGCCGTCGGTACCCACTTGGCTGCACGGCACTTTGATGGCGGGCAATTACAAGACGCCGCTGATCTACGTGAACGTGAAGGCGGTGTTCACCAACACCGTGCCGGTCGACGCCTATCGCGGCGCGGGCCGCCCCGAGGCGACGTTCCAGCTGGAGCGGGTGATCGACAAGGCCGCGCGCGAGCGGGGCGTCAGCCCGATCGAGCTGCGGCGCCAGAACTTCATCACAGAATTCCCCTACGCCACGCCTGTGGCGGTGGAATACGACACCGGCGACTACCACGCCACGATGGACAAGGTGCTGGAGATGTCGGACCACGCGGGCTTCGAGGCGCGCGCGGCGGAGTCCAAGAAGAACGGCAAGCTGCGCGGCTTCGGCATCGCGCACTACATCGAGGCTTGCGGCATCGCGCCGTCGAACCTGGTGGGCCAGCTGGGCGCGCGGGCGGGGCTTTACGAGTCCGCCACGGTCCGGGTCAACGCCACCGGGTCGATCAGCGTGATGACCGGCAGCCACAGCCACGGCCAGGGGCACGAGACGTCGTTCGCCCAGGTCGTGTCGGAAATGATCGGCATCGACGCGAACCAGATCGACATCATCCACGGCGACACCGCCAAGGGTCCCATGGGCATGGGCACCTATGGCTCGCGGTCGATCGCGGTGGGCGGCTCGGCCATGGTGCGGGCGACTGAGAAGATCATCGCCAAGGCCAAGAAGATCGCCGCGCACCTGATGGAAGCGAGCGAAGGCGACATCGAGCTGAAGGACGGCCAGTTCACCGTGGCGGGCACCGACAAGTCGGTGGCCTGGGGCGACGTGACGCTGGCGGCCTACGTGCCCCACAACTACCCGCTGGAAGACATCGAGCCGGGCCTGGAGGAGACCGCGTTCTACGACCCGGCCAACTTCACCTACCCGTCGGGCGGCTATGTCTGCGAGGTCGAGGTGGACCCCGAGACCGGCAAGGCGGACGTGGTCGCGTTCTCGGCGGCGGACGATTTCGGCAATGTCATCAACCCGATGATCGTCGAAGGCCAGGTGCATGGTGGTGTCGCGCAGGGCTTCGGCCAGGCGATGATGGAAAACTGCGCCTATGACGCGGACGGGCAGCTGATCTCGGCCAGCTACATGGATTACGCCATGCCGCGCGCGCTGGACCTGCCGATGATCCAGGTGGACCATTCGTGCCAGACGCCCTGCACCCACAACCCGCTGGGCGTGAAGGGCTGCGGCGAGGCCGGTGCCATCGGATCGCCCCCCGCCTTCGTGAACGCGGTGATCGACGCGCTGAACCGCGGCGGCCACAAGGTCGACCATATCGACATGCCGCTGTCGCCCGACCGGATCTGGTCGGCGATGCACGCCGCGAAATAGGGGCCAACGGCCAGCGACCCCGGCGCGCCCGCGCCGGGGATCCCAGCCATCAAGGAGACCAAGATGCATAATTTCGAATACGTCCGGCCCAAGACCATCGACGAAGCCGTGTCGGCGCTGTCCTCGGACGAGGCGCAGCCGCTGTCGGGCGGCCAGACCCTGATGCCCACCATGAAGGCGCGCCTGGCCGCGCCCGAGAAGCTGGTGAGCCTGACCGCCATCGACGAGATGAAGGGCGTCCGCATGGACGGCGATCAACTCTGGATCGGCGGCGGCACCACCCACGCCACCGTGGCGCGCGAAACCGCAGACAGCTACCCGGCGCTGTCGTCGCTGGCAGGGCGGATCGGCGATCCGTCGGTGCGCTCGATGGGCACGATCGGCGGGTCCATCGCCAACAACGATCCCTCGGCCTGTTACCCGGCGGGTGCGCTGGGCTCGGGCGCGACCATCGTCACCAACACGCGCGAGATCGCGGCGGATGACTTTTTCCAGGGCATGTTCATGACCGCGCTTGAGGAAGGCGAGATCGTCACGGCGGTGAAGTTCCCGATCCCGCAAAAGGCGATCTACCAGAAGTTCATCCAGCCCGCGTCGCGGTTCCCGCTGACGGCGGTCTTCGTGGCCCATTTCGGCGACAATGTCCGGGTGGCCGTGACCGGGGCGTCGGGCGGCGGCGTGTTCCGCTGGACCGAGGCGGAAGAGGCGCTGGCGTCCAACTTCACGGGCGACGCGGTGGCGGGGCTGAGCGTGTCGGCCGAGGACATGATCTCGGACCTGCACGGCAGCGGGGAATACCGCGCGCACCTGACCAAGGTGATGACCAAGCGCGCGGTGGACGCGCTGGCCTGAACGGCTGGCCTTTGGAATTGATTACGGGTCCTGCCGGGAACGGCGGGGCCCTTTTTCGTGGTGCTGCGCGTGGGGCGCGGCTGCGCCGGGATATTTCGTGAGAACAAAGATGGGGGTGCCGGGCGTCGATCCGGCGGTTTGCGCCAGCTGCCAGGTCAGAGGAGGCGGTGGCGGCCCTGCGCGTCGATGACGTGGGCGGGGCCCGCGCCCGCGCGGTGGCATATGCGGGCGATGCTGGCGGGGGGCAGGAACAGGCAGGCCGTGGAGAGGGCGTCGGCCAGCGTGGCGTCGGGCGCCTCGATCGAGACGGTGGCGTGGCGCGGCGCGCGGCCGCGCGGGTCGATCAGGTGCGGAGCGGCGCTGGTCGTGGCGATGGCGCCCGTGGTGAGCGTCGTCCGGGCGACCAGACCGTGGGTTGGATCGGCGATCCCCAGGCGCCACGGGCCGCCCGAGGCGGCGAATTCGCCGATATCGACCAGGATGTCGCCGAGCCCGTGGGCCAGCAGGGTCGCGCGGACGCGGTCGGTGGCGAAGCCCTGGGCGATGCCGTTGAAGGTGAGTTGCTGGCCGGGACCAAGGGTGATCGCGTCCGGCGCGCGGGCGATCTTGTGCCAGCCGAGCGGTGTGAGATCGGGGGCGCGGCCTTCCGCGATATCCGCCCAGGCCGACTGCACCGTCGGATCGAAAACACCGCCGGTGAGGGAATGGGCGCGGTCCACGTGGTCGAGCAGCTCGGAAAAGAGCGGGAACGGGGCCAGCGTGCCGGTGGTGTTGAGCCGCACCAGCTCGGAATCGGGCCGATAGAGGCTGAAGGCGCGCTCGACCGCGTCGATGTCCGACAGCGCGGCGGCGATGGCCGCTTCGGCGACGGGACGGGGGGCGCGCAGGGTCATCGAGACCTCGGCCCCCAGGGCGAAGCCGGACCAGCGCACCGGCTCGATCCGCGCCGCCGCGGCGGGCAGGCAGAGGGCTGCGGCGCTGAGGGCCAGGAAGCGGCGGCGTTTCATTCGGCGGGCACCCCTTCCGCGTTCGGGTGGCCGGAGGCGGCGCGGCGGCGTTTCTTGGCGTCGTTGACCAGGGGCACGCAGCGTTGGGGGTCGTCGTGGATCGCCACGCAGTCGAGGCACTGGAAGCATTCGGAATAGTCGATGCGGCCCGACTTCTCGATGGCGCCGTAGCTGCATTTCACCCGGCAGAGCTGGCAGGGCGATCCGCATTCGGGCCGCCGCGCGATCCAGTCGCGGCCCCGGACCAGTCCGCCGATGGCCATGACGGCGCCCAGGGGGCAGACGTAGCGGCAGAAGCCCTTGAAGAGCGTCATGGACAGCAGCAGCCAGAAGGCGGCGTAGACCACGTAATACCATTCGCGCAGGAAGAACGTGGTGATGGCGGTCTTGAAGGGTTCCACCTCGGCCGCCTTGTCGAGCCGGGCGGGCGCGGTGAAGACGACGATGACCAGCGCCGCGAGGATCGCGTATTTCAGCCATTTCAGGCGGTTGTCCCTGGCCGCCGACGGCTCGACCTGGGGGATGCGCAGCGCGCGGCCCAGGTGGGCGGCGAATTCCTGCAGCGCACCGAAGGGACAGAGCCAGCCGCAGAAGAGCCCGCGCCCCCACGCGACGAAGCCCGCGAGGGTGACGGCCCAGATCAGCAGCGAGAACGGATCGTAGAGCAAGAAGCTGTAGGATCCGCCCTGGATCGCCGTTCGGATCACGCCCAGGGGTGTCACGATGCTAAGCTGCCCCTGGCCCCACCAGCCGATGAAGACGGTGACGAAGGCCAGGATGCCCAGGCGGATCGGGGTGAAGTGGCGGTGCGCGGCCAGCCGGTTCATGGCGCCGCCCAGCAGCATGACCAGCAGCGTCAGGAACAGCGCCAGCACGATGAGGTCCGGCGCGCGGTTCTTCAGCGCCTCGACCCAAGGTGGGGCGGGCTTCTGCACCTCGGGCCGGGTGAAGAACCGCTCGGGCGAGGTGATGTCCGTCGCCAGCGTGACCGATCCCAGTTCGGGTTTGAACATGCCGTGCTCGCGCACCGCCTCGATCTTCAGGGTCCAGGGGGCGGCGGGATCGAAGCCCAGTCGCCGGTCGGTGCGCAGGATCAGGGCCTTGCCGTCAAGGACCGCGTCATGCAGCGCGTCCGGCACATCGTCGGCCAGATCGATCAGCAGGTCCGCGTCGCGCAGCGCCACCGGAAAGCCGCCCTGCTCGGCGCTGATCCAGTCGGGCGACGTGTTGCGGGTGAAATCCTCGCTGACCAGGCCGTGGCGCGCGGTCTCGACCACCAGGATGGGCTCGTCCGAGGTCGATATCTCCTGGAAGGCGCGCAAGGTCTGAAGCCCGCTATCAGACAGCACCGCGCGCGCGACCGAGGGCGGGCCGAGATCGACGACCCAGAGGTCGAGATAGGGCGCGTCAGGGTCCGCCTGCGCGTCGGGGTCGTCGTTTTCCCAGATCGTGCCCGCGAATTCGGCGTTCATCTGGGCGTTGCTGACGGTCAGCCGGGTGACGATGCCCTGGGCCACCAGGTCGTCCCAGGTGAGGTTCTCGGCCACGGTCGGATCGGGCACGGCGGGCGGGCCGATGCTGACGCCGCCCATCTTTTCGCGCGCGACCTGCAGCGTGGCGGCCAGAACGCTTTCGTGGGCGATGCGCACCGACGCGGTGGCCTTGGTCACGCCGTCCAGGTAGACCAGCGCGCTGCCGTCGTCTCCGTCGCCATAGGGGTTGCCGACCACCAGCGTCTCGTTGATCGAATGGCCGCGATACTGGTCGAAAAAGTCGTAGAACATGTGCTCGGGCAGGCCGGACACGAAGATCGGCTCGTTATGCGAGATCAGCTTCACGTCCAGGAACCGCCCGTCGAGGTCCAGCACCACCAGCACGTTGACGGGCGCGCCGGAAAAGCCGGGCAGGGGGGCCATGGGCTCGGTCTCGAACACGTAGCCCGCTTCGGCCCCGCCCGAGTTCAGCAGGCTGTAGACGCCCTTGTCGTTGATCGCCGGTCCCAGCGCCATGGGCGCGCGGATATAGGGGGCGAGGGCCTCGCGCGGCAGCGGCTCGGCCGCGGCGCAAAGCGCGCCCAGCGTCAGGCACAGCGACAGGATCAGGCGGGCGGCGCGCAGCATGGAGCGCAGCCTATGCGCGCGCCCCGCGGCCCCATATGCGACGAAGGTAGAAATGCGGCCGCGGGGGCGGCGACGCAGGGTGTGTCATGGCCCCTGACACCAGATCCGACCGCGAGCCGCCGCCCCTGACCATCGCGCTGTCGCTGGCAGCCCTTGTCGTGGCGTGGGCCGTGGCCGCAGAGGTGTCGGCCGACCCCGAGATCCTGCCGGGCCCGCGCGAAGTCTGGCGCATCGCGGTGGGCGAGGTCGCGAAGGGCGCGCTGCAGTTCCACGTCGCGGCCACGCTGGCGCGGGTGGCCGCGGCCTTCGCCATCGCCATGGGCCTGGGCGTCGCGATCGGGCTGGCGCTGGGTCTGAGCCCGCGCGCGAACCGCTGGTTCGGGCCGTGGGTCGTGGTGCTTCTGAACGTGCCCGCGCTGGTTGTGATCGTGCTGTGTTACCTGTGGATCGGGCTGAACGAGGTCGCGGCCATCACCGCCGTGTCGGTCAACAAGACCGCCATGGTCGCGGTGAATATCCGCGAAGGCATCTGGGCGCTGGATCCCAAGCTGACCGACATGAGCCGCGCGTTTCGCATGGGCGCGTGGTCGCGGCTGCGCCACGTCATCGCGCCGCAGCTTTGGCCGTTCGTGGCGGCCAGCACCCGCAACGGGCTGGCGATCATCTGGAAGATCGTGCTGGTGGTCGAGTTCTTGGGCCGCTCAAACGGGGTGGGCTTCCAGATCCACCTCTATTTCCAGCTGTTCGAGACCGGCTACGTGCTGGCCTATGCGCTCAGCTTCGTGGGGATCATGCTGGTGATCGAATACGTGCTGCTGCAAGGCTTGGAGCGGCGCGCGACTCGCTGGCGGCGGGGCATTGTCACGGGCTAGTGACAGCCCATGCGCGAAGGCTTGCCGTGACGGTATATTTGCCTGCGACGGTTTCCGCGCATGATCCGCGGGGCGATTTTTCAGGCGCCCTTCTGCCAGCGTCGCGTCTGGATTTCGGCAGGGATTCGGACAAATCGGGTCGATCCTTCACCGGTGGATGACGCACCGCGCCGGGCCTGCGCAGATAGCGTCACGCCCAGCCAAAAGGGCGATAACCAAAGTGGAGAATACCAAAATGACCAAACTTCCCATGATCCTGGCCGCGATGGCCCTGACCGCGAGCGCGGCAGCGGTCAGCGCACAGGTCGACGCCGACACCGACGGGGACGGCATGCTGAGCCTGGAAGAGATGCAGGCGGCGATGCCCGATGTCACCGAAGAGACCTTCCTGAGCGTCGACGCCAACGGCGACGGCATGGTCGACGCCGACGAGCTTGCCGCCGCGCAAGAGGCCGGCACCCTCCCGGCCGGCTGACGCGGCTTCGCGCGATCCGGGACCCCGTCCCGGGTCGCGCACCGCGCGCGCCGGGCCCTAGCCGCGTGCCAGGGCCGCCACGCCGGTGCGCGCCATTTCCGACAGGCCCAGGGGCCGCATGAGATCGGCGAAGGCGTCGATCTTCTCGGGGCTGCCGGTGATCTCGAACGTGAAGCTTTCCAGCGTCGAATCGACCACGCTGGCGCGGAACACGTCGGCCATGCGCAGCGCCTCGACCCGCTTGTCACCGCTGCCCGTCACCTTGAACAGCGCCAGCTCGCGCTCGACCGATGCGCCCTCGACCGTCAGGTCGTGGACCTCGTGCACCGGCACGATGCGTCCGAGTTGCGCCTTGATCTGCTCGATCACGGCGGGTGTCCCGGTGGTCACGATGGTGATGCGCGAGGTGTGGCCGGTATGGTCGATCTCGGCCACGGTCAGCGATTCGATATTGTAGCCGCGCCCGGAAAACAGCCCGATCACCCGCGCCAGCACGCCCGCCTCGTTGTCGACGATGACAGCCAGCGTGTGCCGCTCGATCACGTTGGAATGCGGGTCGCGCAGGTCGTAGGCGGAATGCTTCGACGTGCCCTTCTTGATCTTCAATGTGCTCATTCAAGCCTCCCGGGCGCGCGCGCCCCTGTCTTCATCTTTCCGGAAATACCTCGGGGAGCGCGAGGGGCCGGCCCCTCGCTCCCGCCGTCTCACACCAGCACCGCACCGGTGCCGGTGATCTGGCCTTGCGTCTCGGCATTGGCCAGCAGCATCTTGTTGTGCGGCTCGCCGCTGGGGATCATCGGGAAGCAGTTCTCGTGCTTTTCCACCAGGCAATCGAAGAGCACCGGGCCGTCGTGGCGGATCATCTCCATGATCGCGTCGTCCAGGTCCTTGGGATCCTGGCACTGGATGCCTTTTGCGCCGAAGGCTTCCGCCAGCTTGACGAAATCGGGCAGCGCTTCCGACCAGCTTTGCGAATAGCGCTCGCCGTGCAGCAATTCCTGCCACTGGCGGACCATGCCCAGCCGTTCGTTGTTCAGGATGAACTGCTTGACGGGCAGGTTGTACTGCACCGCGGTGCCCATTTCCTGCATGTTCATCAGCCACGACGCTTCGCCCGCGACGTTGATGACGAGTGCCTCGGGATGGGCCAGCTGCACGCCGATCGAGGCGGGGTGGCCGTAGCCCATGGTGCCGAGCCCGCCGGAGGTCATCCAACGGTTCGGATCCTCGAAACCCAGGTATTGCGCGGCCCACATCTGGTGCTGGCCGACCTCGGTGCAGATATAGCGGTCGTGGTCCTTGGTCAGGGCTTCCAGCCGGGCCATGGCGTGCTGGGGGCGGATCGTCGCGCCCTTTTGCTCGAAGGCCAGGCAATCGACCGCGCGCCATTCGTCGATCTGTTTCCACCACTTGGCGATGGCTTCGGCGTTGGTCTTGCGGCCCTGCGCCTTCCAGACCCGCAACAGGTCTTCCAGCACGTGGGCCACGTCGCCGATTATGGCCATGTCAACGTGGATCACCTTGTTGATCGAGCTGGGGTCGATGTCGATATGGGCCTTCTTCGAATGCGGGCTGAAATCCTGGATCCGGCCGGTGATGCGGTCGTCGAAGCGCGCGCCGACATTGATCAGCAGGTCGCAGCCGTGCATGGCCAGGTTGGCCTCGTAAAGCCCGTGCATCCCCAGCATGCCCAGCCAGTTGTCGCCCGACGCCGGATAGGCGCCCAGGCCCATCAGGGTCGAGGTGATGGGGAAGTTCGTCTCGGCCACCAGCTCGCGCAGCAGCTGCGACGCGGCGGGGCCCGAGTTGATGACGCCGCCGCCCGAGTAGATGACCGGCTTTTTCGCCTTGGCAATCGCGTCGGCCAGCGCGGTGATCGTGCCGATATCGCCCTTCACCTGCGGCGCGTAATGGGTCTTCATCTTCTGCTTGGGGCTGTATTGGCCGCTGGCGAACTGCACGTCCTTGGGGATGTCGACCAGCACCGGGCCGGGGCGGCCCGAGCTTGCCACGTGGAATGCCTCGTGCAGGACCTGGGGCAGGCGGTCGGTTTCCTTGACCAGCCAGTTGTGCTTGGTGCAGGGCCGGGTGATGCCCACGGTGTCGGCCTCCTGGAAGGCGTCGGTGCCGATCATGAAGGTGGGCACCTGGCCGGTCAGCACCACCAGAGGGATCGAATCCATCAGCGCGTCGGTCAGGCCGGTGACCGCGTTGGTGGCACCGGGCCCGGACGTGACCAGCGCGACGCCCACCTTGCCGGTCGAGCGCGCGTAGCCCTCGGCGGCGTGGATCGCGGCCTGTTCGTGGCGCACCAGGATGTGGCGGATTTCGTTTTGCTGGAAGATCTCGTCGTAGATCGGCAGCACCGCGCCGCCGGGATACCCGAACACGACCTCGACCCCCTGATCCTTCAGGGCCTGCACCACCATCCTTGCGCCTGTCATCGGCTTGCTCATCGTCCTGGTCTCCGCATCTTATGCGCGTGCCGCGCATGAAAAAGCCCCCGAGGATCAGTCGAGGGCGCGTGTCTTCCAATCGGGTCGGTTCTAACCGGCCCGGCGCCTTTGGCATCCTACGACCACCGGGGCGCGCGTCATGGAAGTCTCCTTTTCCGTTCGTTTTTTCTGCTTAGTCAGCGCGGTGGGCGGGGTCAACCGCCGATCGGGGGAAAACATGTCGCGGCCGCGCGTTTTTTTGAACTTTTGTTGCGCGCCGCGGGTCGAAAACGGCGTTTCACGAAAAATTCAGTCCATTGCCCGCGATCTGGGCCGCTTTCGGAACGGCCTTGCGGCGGTCACGTTGTGTTCACGCCATTGTATAATTCCGGAGCTTTCATGTCCGATACCACTTCGACACGCACGAGCGGGGGCGTCCTTTCGCTGGCCAAGTCCGTCAAGGACGAGGCTGACCGCATCAAGCTGACGCTGATCGGGGCGGGGGTCGCGTTCTTCGGGCTGCTTGCGCTGTTTCCCGGCATCGGCGCGCTGATGGCGGTGTCCGGTCTTCTGGTCGAGCCCGACGTCATCGTGGGCCAGATGGAGACGCTGGCGACCGTGCTGCCCGAAGCGGCGGCCGAGATCATTCTGGGACAGGCGCGGGCCGTGACGGGCGGCAATTCGCAAGGGCTGGGTCTGGCGGCGCTGGCGGGTCTGACGCTGACCTTCTATTCGGCGTCCAAGGCGATGCAGGGCCTGATGGACGGGCTGAACCTGGTCCACGACACGACCGACAACCGCGGCATGATCGGCCGGACCCTGACCAAGATGGGGCTGACCCTTGGACTGATCCTGGGCGTCCTTTTGTGCGTGGCGGTCGCGGCGCTGGTGCCGATCGTGCTGTCCTGGCTGCCTTTCGCCCGCCAGACCGAGATGCTGGTGATGGTGCTGCGCTGGCCCGCCTTGCTGGTGATCGCGGCCTGCGGCATCGCGCTGACCTACCGGGTCGCGCCGTCGCATGATTTCGCGGGCTGGAAGATGATCTTTCCCGGCGCGGCGCTGGCCTGCGTGCTCTGGATCGTCGGCAGCCTGGGCTTCGCGATCTACGTCCGGTATTTCGGCTCGTACAACGAAACCTTCGGCGCCATCGGCGGGACGATCATCCTGCTGGTCTGGATGTGGCTATCGGCGTGCATCGTGCTTCTGGGGGCGGTGCTGTCGAAGATCCTGGAAGACCGGGCAAAGTGACGCATCCATCGCGGCAGGAAAATTGCGCAATTTCATCGGCGCCACCCATCGAGGCGTCATAACGTAGCGTCATCTTGCAACTAAGTTGCGCGATCCGGGCGACTTTCGGTGTTTATCCCGCCAAAAACCGCGGCTAGGGTCCGCGCACCGAAACCGATCCGGGCAGGGCGGCAAGACCCTGGCCCGTTTTTTCTGGGAGGAAATTGATGGATCGTCGCTCATTTCTGAAAACGTCCGCGCTGGGCGGCTCGGCTGCCGCCGCGTCGACGCTGGCCGCGCCCGCCTACGCGCAGGGCAACCGGACGTTGACCATGGTGACCACCTGGGGTCGCGGCCTGGCTGGCGTGCATGACGCGGCGCAGCGCGTGGCCGACAGCATCACCGCCATGTCGGACGGTCAGCTGACCATCGATCTGAAGGCGGCCGGTGAGCTGGTGGGCGCGTTCGAGGTGTTCGACGCGGTCACGTCCGGCCAAGCCGACATGTACCATGGCGCCGACTACTACTTCGTCGGTCAGCATCCGGGCTATGCCTTCTTCACCGCCGTGCCCTTCGGCATGACGGCGCAAGAGCTGGCCAACTGGTACTACCAGGGCGAGGGCATGGGCTTTCACGACGAGCTGGGCCAGATCTTCGGGCTGAAGTCCTTCCTGGGCGGCAACACCGGCGCGCAGGCTGGTGGCTGGTTCCGCAACGAGATCAACGGACCCGAGGATTTCAACGGCCTGAAGTTCCGCATGCCCGGCCTGGGCGGCGAAGCCCTGGGCAAGCTGGGCGCATCGGTGCAGAACCTGCCCGGCGCGGAAGTGTACCAAGCGCTGTCGTCGGGGGCCATCGACGGGACCGAGTGGATCGGACCCTGGGCCGACGAGAAGGCCGGTTTCCAGGAGATCACCAAGACCTACTACGCCGCCGGCTTCCACGAGCCCGGCGCCGGTCTGTCGGTCGCCACCAACCGCAACGTGTTCGAGGAACTGTCGCCGGGCCACCAGAAGATCATCGAGATCGCCGCGGCCGAAGCGCACCAGTGGAACCTGTCGCAATTCCTGTTCAACAACGGCGCGGCGTTGCAGCGTCTGCAATCGGGCGGCGTGAAGGTGCTGGAATTCCCCGACAGCGTCTGGGACGCGTTCGGCAAGGCATCGGCGGAAACGCTGGACGCCTACATGGACGACGAGCTGTTCGCGCGCATCCGCGCTTCGGTCATGGACACCATGTCCGCGTCGTCGCGCTGGATCAACGACAGCGAAGGCGCCTACCGCTCGCAACGCGACCGCGTTCTGGGCTGAGCGCGTGGCCGGGGGCGCTGGTCGCCCTCCGGCCCGCCACAGCAGCGTCGGACGGGGCCCCGCACGGGCCCGTCCGCACCCGGCCGCGCGCCCGCGCGGCCCGATCTGTCGAAAGGCCGGGTGACCGGCTTCGGGCCGGGGGACCGGTCCCGTCCTCGGGGGGCCTCGGATGGCTGAACACGACGCGGAGTGCACCGGCTTCTTTTCGCCTGCGGCAGAGGGCACGACCGCCTGTCTTGACGCCTTCAAGGAGGACGGCGCGCTCCAGTGGATTGCGGGCCATTTCTTCGAAGCGCCGTTCAACATCTTCTTCGCGCTCGCCGATCCGGGCGCCTGGCTGGGCTGGCTCGCGGATTTCAGCACGCCGGAGGCCAAGCAAAGCCTGATGCGCTTTATCTATTACGGCGCGTCGGCCGAGCTGTTCTTCGTCATCCTTCTGGCCCTGCTGGTCCTGACGGGGCTGGGCCTGTGGAAGCGGGCGATCATGTGGGGCAGCGTCCGCGTGCTGGAAGGCTTTGCCAACGGCGTCGGGCGTTTCTTCGCCTGGGCGGGTCTGCTGATGGTGCTGCAGCAGATCGTCATCGTGTTCTCGCAGCGCATCTTCGCCGCGTCGAACCTGACCTTCGGCTTTGGCAGCGCCATGACCTTCGATCTGAGCTGGTACGCCGAAGAGCTGAAGCTTTACAACGCGTTGATCGTGGCGCTCTGCTGCGCCTACACCTTCGTGCAGGGCGGACACGTGCGGGTCGATCTGCTTTACGCGCCCGCCAAGTACCGGACCAAGAAGATCATCGACATGTTCGGCGCGGTCTTCTTCATGATGCCCTTCGCCGTGCTGGTCTGGCTTTACGGCTGGTTCTTCCTGTGGCGCGTGCTGGTGGTGCCGAACCCGTCGGTCAGCGACACGCTGGACAGTCTGCTGATGAAGGCCCGCGCGCTGCGCTGGAACGTGGAGACCATCGGTTTCTCGCCCAACGGGTTCAACGCGTATTTCCTGTTCAAGGTGCTTCTGGTCACCTTCACGGCGATGGTGTTCCTGCAGGCGATCGCGGTGTTCTACCGGTCGTATCTCGAACTGGTCGAAGGCCCCGAAAGCGATGGCAAGTACCTGGACCGCGACACGCTTGGCGCGGGGGAAGAAGCCTATGAAGGCACGCATTAAGACGTAAGGGCAGGGACATGCTTTTCGGTTTGGACGGGGTCGAGATCGGCCTGATCATCGTTTTTCTGTGCCTGTTCGGCGGGATCCTGTCGGGCTTTCCGGTGGCCTTCGCCATCGGCGGGTCGGCGGTGATCTCGTTCGGCATCATCGCGGCGCTGGACAGCGCGGGGATCCTGATCCACCAGGCCGTGGACACCGGCTCGGACGCCTACCGCGCGCTGATCGCCGAGGGCGTGCGCCCCGAGACCATATCGAAGTTCCGATACCCAGACCTGGCGCTTTACGCCGAGCCGCTGTTTCCCCGCGGCTGGGAGGTCGCGCTGGACCGCAACGTGGGCTTCATCGTCAACCGCATCAACGAGCGCGTGCTGGCGGGCCAGTCCATCGAGACGCTGCTGGCGGTGCTGATGTTCGTGCTGATGGGCATCACGCTGGAGCGCTCGAAGATCGCCAACGATTTGCTGACCACCATGGCGCGCGTCTTCGGCCCGCTGCCGGGCGGGCTTGCCGTGTCGGTCGTGGTGGTGGGCGCGTTCCTGGCCGCGTCCACCGGGATCGTCGGAGCGACGGTCGTGACGATGGGCCTGCTGTCGCTGCCCACGATGCTGCGCAACAACTACTCGCCGGAACTGGCCACCGGCGTCATCGCCGCATCCGGAACGCTGGGCCAGATCATCCCGCCGTCGATCGTCATCGTGCTGCTGGGCACGCTGGCGGGCGATATCTACGCCACCGCGCAGGAACAGCGCGCGCAGCTCGTGGGCTGCTCGGACGCGCTGACCTATCTGGGCGAAGCGGCGGTGGTGTCGGTGGGCACGCTGTTCCAGGCGGCGCTGCTGCCCGGCATCCTGCTGGCGCTGCTTTATGGCGGCTACGCCTTCGGCTACGCGGTGCTGAACCCCAGCAAGGCGCCGCCGGTGAATACCGGCGAGACCACGGGCGAGATCATCACCCGGAACGAGGCGCTGACCTGGTTCCTGGGCGTGCCGGTGGCGCTGATCGTGGGCTTCGTGGCGCTGTCGGGCGCGGGGCTGATCGGATCGCAGAACTACAACGTCGACAGCTTTTCGGACGCGTCCGAAGGCGCGTCGCTGCGCACCAACGTGTCGCCCCAATGCCAGGAGGCGATGATCGAGCTGCACGGACAGCAGGCATGGGACACCGCCGTGGCCGAGCAGACGGCGATCAACGATGCGGGCGGGGCCACCGCATCCGTTAGGCTGAGCGAGGACGAGCTGACGGCGGCCATCGCCGCCAAGATCGCCGACCGCGCGCCGCTGGGCACCGGCATCGCGCTGGGCCTGCTGCTGGCGGGGCTGGTGCTGGCCTTCGCGCGGGGCGTGGCGCCCGTCGACGATCCGCGCCCGCTGGCCGTGGGGGCGTTCGGACTGGTGTTGGCGGCGCTGCTCGACATCGTGCTGATCGGTCCGACGACGACGCCGGGGGTCACGTTCCTGATCCTGCTGCTGCCGATCCTGCTGGTGCTCTACGGGTTGAAAGCGGGTGCGGCGATGCTGGGGCGCAACGACCTGGTGCGTGTGGTCTTCCCGCCGCTGGTGCTGATCGTGGCGGTGCTGGGCTCGATCCTGGGCGGGATCACCAACCCCACGCCCGCCGCGGCGCTGGGTGCCGGCGGCGCGATCCTGCTGGCCGCGTTCCGCAAGCTGCAGGATGACGGCAGTTCGGGACGCATCATCCTGTGGACCACCTACGCCATCGTGCTGATGATCCTGGTGGGGGTGAATTTCGACCTGCGCGTGGGCGTGGGCGAGACATCGTTCGAGCAGTGGGTGGCCTTCCTGGTCGCGCAAGGGGCCTATCTGTTCGCCATGTTCGGGCTGCTCTATGCCTGCTTCGTGCTGTGGTATGGCGGCGTGCTTCCCGCCATCGTGCGCGAGACGGCGAAGGTCACGTCGATGGTGTTCACCATTCTGATCGGGTCGCAGCTGCTGAACCTCGTCGTGATCTCGTTCGGGGGCGAGCACTACATCCAGCAATTCCTGCGCAGCTTCGACAACGAGATGGTCGTCTTCCTGATCGTGATGCTGGTGCTGTTCTTCTTAGGGTTCGTGCTGGATTTCCTGGAGATCATCTACATCGTCGTGCCCATCGTGGGTCCCGTGATCTATGGCGGGACGATGGACCCGAAATGGGTGACGATCATGATCGCGGTGAACCTGCAGACATCGTTCCTGACGCCGCCCTTCGGCTTCGCGCTGTTCTACCTGCGCGGCGTGGCCCCGAAACAGGTGACGACCGGCCACATCTATCGCGGCATCGTGCCCTTCGTGCTCATCCAGGTGCTGGGGCTGGCGCTGTTGTGGTTCTTCCCGGGCGTGGTGACGCTGGTGCCCGCGCTGTTTCCGAACTGATCGCGCACCGGTGGGGCGTGGGCGCGGATTTCTCGAGAAATCCGTGACGTTTTCCTCGAGGAAAACGATCCCCCGGCGGTGCGGTCAGTCCCGGCGGGTCATGCTGTCGGGCAGGGTGATCCGGGCCACCTGTTCGGCGATGGGATCATTGGACAGGGTGTGCTCGTCGGCGGCGAAGGTCTCGGGGTTGCGCAGGCGTTGCCAGGCGCGGCCCAGGTAGATCTCGAGCGCGTCGAACTTGGCCTTGTAGCCCATCTTGTCGCTGCCCGGCACCCAGTAGCCCAGGTAGACGTAGGGAAGCCCGGCCTCGCGCGCGATCTCGACGTGGTCGAGGATCACGTAGGTGCCCAGGCTGTCGCTCGCGCGTTCGGGATCGAAGAACGAGTAGACCATCGACAGCCCGTCATCGAGCACGTCCGTCAGGCACACCGCCGCCAGGTCGCGCGCCGCCGATCCCGGGGCGCTGTATTCCACCACGCGGCTGCGGATCGGCGTTTCTTCGATCATGGCCGCGAATTCGAAGATATCCATGTCCGCCATCCCGCCATCGGCGTGGCGGCTGTCGAGGTAGTCGCGGAACAGCGCGTATTGCTCTTCGGTGGCCCAGGGCGCGTTGGCCTTGCGGTCGAGATGCCCGTTCTTCCGGGCGACCCGGCGCTGGGTCCGCGAGGGCTTGAAATCGGCGACGCGGATGCGGGCCGAGAGGCACGCCGAGCACTCGGCGCAGCTGGGTCGGTAAAGGACGTTCTGCGACCGGCGGAAGCCCTGTTTCGACAGGCTGTCGTTCAGAAGCTGCGCCTCGTCGCCCTGCAGTCCGGTGAACAGCTTGCGCTCCATCCGGCCCGCCAGATACGGGCACGGTTGCGGAGCTGTCACGTAGAATTGCGGCGCGATTGGCAGCGTATGGCGCATCGATGTCCCCCAGGGTGAAACACCAGCCTAACGGCGTGTTTCGGCGCCGCCAAGCCCCTGTGTTTACCTTGAGTTCACTCAGGTTACCGATCGGTTAATGGCCGCGCTGCCCATCACCATGTCGGTCAGGCCCTGCGCGCGGGGCGTGGCCAGCATCGTCACCGCCGAGATCAGTTGCAGCGGGAACATCGCGATCGAAAACGCGTAGCCCGTGGTGTGCAGGAACGCCGTGCCAAGGCTCAAGGGCGCGCCGCGATGATCGCGGATCTCGATCGACATCAGCCGCATGCCCCATGTGGCAGATCCGCGCGCCAGGGTCGCCACCCGGTAGGCGTAGCCCACGCAGAAGTAGAAGACCGGGAAGTAGAAGAGCGACGTGAACAGCGTCAGCGGGGTCAGCAGAAGCGAAAAGGCGCAGATCGCGATGACGTCCACCACCCAGGCAAGCGCGCGCTTGCTGGGAATGTCCGCGTAGAACTCGGGCAGGGTGTCGGGATCTGGTAATCCAAGGGTCATGGTCGTCATGGGAACCTCGCTGAAAGGACGGGCGCCCCCGCGCCGGTCGGCTGGCGCGGGGGCGGGGTTTGGCAGGGGTGCCGGATTACGCGTCGACGGGGCTGTCGTTGCCGGTGTCGCGCTTGCGGGCGCGGTCTTCCATGAACTGGTCGAACTCGGCCTTGTCCTTGGCTTCGCGCAGCCGCTTCAGGAACGATTCGAACGCTTCCTGCTCTTCTTCCAGCCGCCGCAGCGTCTCGGTGCGGTAGGCGTCGAAGGCGGCGTTGCCCGAGCTGCCGCGCGCGGTGAAGCGCGGGGCGCGCCGCGACATGGCGCATCCGCCCGAGAACTTGCCCGCGAAGAGCATATACGCCAGAAGCACCAGGCCGATCGGCCAGAACACGATGAAACCCACCACCATGGCGGCGATCCAGGCGCCTTTGCCGCGGGCATCGAGCCAGTCTTCGGCCCGGGTCAGCCAGTTGCCCTGCCGGGCGGGAACATCTGCGAAAGTGGTCATTGGGTCAGCTCCTTTGCTGCGGTTGAGGTATGTAAATCACGTTCACATCATAGCAGATGAGATCGCGGTGCGGCGGCTTCAAGGCCAGATGTGAAGGTATTTTACATTTTCCCGGATAGGCAGGCGAAATCAGCCACTTGAAGGCCGAATTTTTCGCTCAGATCCCGTGGCGCGATCCCGAAATTATGGCGTGGCGTGCCCGCGGCGCACCAGATCACGTCGAAATCGAGCA
Organism: Palleronia pontilimi; assembly: GCF_016412875.1. Taxonomy (GTDB): domain Bacteria; phylum Pseudomonadota; class Alphaproteobacteria; order Rhodobacterales; family Rhodobacteraceae; genus Palleronia; species Palleronia pontilimi. The sequence continues at coordinate 63,762 of NZ_JAEKPD010000002.1, forward strand.
ATCGGCGATCCATCCATGCGGGCGTGTCGCCGGTATGGCCCACCGGGCTGACGCCGCCGATGGCGAAGCCCGTCCGGGCGCGGATATGGGCGGCGTTCGCGCGTTCGAGCGGCTCGCCCGCCAGCCGCGCGGCGGAATGGGCATCGACCCGGTTGCCGCCCGCCGTCAGGAACAGCAGGGCGCGGCCGCTCTCGGCGCCCCGGAAGATGATCGACTTGCCGATCTGGTCGGTTTCGACCCCGAGCGCCCGCGCGGCCTCGGCGGCCGTCTTGGTGGGCGCGTCCGCCTCGACGGGGGTGATCTGCAATCCGGCGGCGTCGAGGGCGGCCAGCACGCGTTTCAGGCTTTTGCTCATGGCGCCTTTGCTGCCAGCCGTGCCGGTTCGGTGCAAGCCGCTTGACCGGGCCGAGGGCTGCGGCGCAGGTTCTGCCATGACCTTTACAAGCCGTCTGACCCGCACCCCGCGCCCGTTCGAGCAGGATCCGGCCGCCGAGATCGCGGCCGCCTTCGACGACCTGTCGCCCGACCTACGCGCGCTGTTGTCGGGAACGGCGGGCTGCAGCCCGTATCTGCGCGGGCTGATGATGCGCGACGACGCATGGCTGCGCGCGGCGCTTCAGGCCGACCCAGAAGAGGCCGTCGACACGGCGCTGGATGACATCGACAACGACGGCGATCTGGGATCCGCGTTGCGCAGGGCCAAGCGGCGCGTGGCGCTGATCGTGGCGCTGGCCGATCTGGGCGGTGTCTGGTCGCTGGGCCAGGTCACGGACGCGCTGACGCGGCTGGCCGACCGGGCCACCGACCTGGCCTTCACCGACGCGGTCGCGGCCCAGATCGCGCGCGGCAAGCTTCCGGGCATCGACGACGCGCATGGGGCGGGCGGGCTGGTCACGCTGGCCATGGGCAAGATGGGCGCGTTCGAGCTGAACTATTCCAGCGACATCGACCTGATCGTGCTGTTCGACGAGACGCGGTTTTCCGCCGACGACTACCCGGCGGCGCAGACGGCCTTCACCAAGGCCACCCGCGCGGCCTGCCAGATCCTGTCCGAGCAGACCGCCGAGGGCTATGTCTTCCGAACCGATCTGCGCCTGCGCCCCGATCCCGGCGTGACCCCCGTGGCGATGGCCATGGCGCGGGCCGAGCGTTACTACGAGTCGGTCGGCCGGACGTGGGAGCGGGCGGCCCACATCAAGGCGCGGCCTTGCGGCGGCGACCTGGCGGCGGGCGCGCGCTACCTGGACGCGCTTTCGCCCTTCGTCTGGCGCAAGCACCTGGATTTCGCGGCGATCCAGGACGCCCACGACATGCGGCTGCGGATCCGCGACCACAAGGGGCTGGGCGGGCCGATCACGCTGCCGGGCCACGACATGAAGCTGGGCCGCGGCGGCATCCGCGAGATCGAGTTCTTCACCCAGACCCGCCAGATCATCGCGGGCGGGCGCGACCCGTCGCTGCGGGTGCGCGGCACGCTGGAAGGGCTGGACCGGCTGTCTGCTGCGGGCTGGATCGAGCGCGGTGTGGCCGACACGCTGGCCCGCCACTACACCGTCTTTCGCGATGTCGAGCACCGGTTGCAGATGATCGCGGACGCCCAGACCCACGCGCTGCCCGACACCGGCGACGGGTTCGAGCGGCTGGCCTGCATGATGGATACCGACGCGGCCCGCCTGACCCGCGCGCTCGATGATGCACTGACCGAGGTGGCTCAACTGACCGAAGGCTTCTTCGCCTCGGACCGCGCGCCGCGTGCCGAGCTGCCCGACATGACCGACGCGCAGGCGCGCCTGGTCGATGCCTGGCGCCGCGTGCCCGCGCTGCGCTCGGAACGGGCGCTGGACATCTTCGACCGGCTGAAGCCGCGGCTGCTGCAGCGGCTGCTGGACGGCCCGCGCCCCGACCAGGCGCTGGCGCGGTTCGACGATTTCCTGCGCGGGCTTCCGGCGGGGGTGCAGCTTTTTTCGCTGTTCGAGGCCAACCCGGACCTGATCGACCTGATCGCCGACATCGCCGGGACCACGTCGGACCTGGCCGGGTACCTGGCCAGGAACGCGGCCGTCCTGGACGCGGTGATCGGTGGGGCGTTCTTTGCCGACTGGCCGGGGCAGGACGCGCTCGGGACTGCGCTGGGCCAGCGGCTGGACCGCGCCCGCGACTACGAAACCCGGCTGGACGCGGCGCGCGCCTGGACCCGCGAATGGCACTTCCGCATCGGCGTGCACCACCTGCGGGGACTGATCGACGCCGCGACGGCCGGGGCGCAATACGCCGATCTGGCGGGCGCGGTGCTGCGCCGGATCTGGCCGGTCGTGGTGGATGAGTTCGCGGCCAAGCACGGGGATCCGCCGGGACGGGGCGCGATGGTGCTGGGCATGGGCTCGCTTGGGGCGGGGCGGCTGAACGCGCGCTCGGACCTGGACCTGATCGTGATATACGATGCCGACGGGGTCGACGCGTCCGAGGGCCGCCGCCCGCTGCCGTCGCCGCTGTACTACATCCGGCTGACGCAGGCGCTGGTCACCGCGCTGCAGGCCCCCATGGCAGAGGGCCGCCTTTACGAGGTCGACATGCGCCTGCGCCCGTCGGGCCGCCAGGGTCCGGTGGCCACGTCGCTGCCGTCCTTCGCCGCCTACCAGCGCGACGAGGCCTGGACCTGGGAGCATCTTGCGCTGACCCGCGCGCGGCCCGTGGCGGGGTCCGAGGCGCTGGGCCACGCGGTCGCGTCGGTGCGCGACGCGGTGCTGGCGCAGATCCACGACCGCGCGCAGGTGGCGCGGGACGAGGTGGACATGCGCGCGCGGCTGTTCCAGGCCAAGCCCGAAACGGACTGGGATCCGAAGGCCGGGCCGGGGCATCTGCAGGATATCGAGCTGATGGCGACCCTGCTGGGCCTGCTGGCGTCTTATCCGGGCCAGGACGCGCCCGGCCAGATCGATGCCGGGCAGCGCGCGGGGCTGATCGAGGCGCGGGAGGCGCGCGATCTTGCGGCCGCGCACGCGGCGCTGGCCGATTTCAACACCGCCGCGCGGCTGCTGGAAGAAGGCCCGATCGACCCGGACGCGCTTGGCGGGTCGGGCGAGGCGCTGATCCTGCGGGGCACGGGGCAACTGGCCATTGCCGACTTGCGGCCCTATCTGAAGGATCACGCCGCGCGCGCGGCGGACCTGATCGACCGGGCGCTTGCCCGCTTCATCGCCGAGCCGGAGATTGCCGTGAGCCAACCCGCCGACCCCGTGGACCCAAAGGGCCTGATCCGCGAAGCCTTCCGCATCGACGGGATCGGGCTGTCGGAATGCCGGTCGATCTTCGTGGACTGGGCGCTATCACTGCCCGCCGACATGCCGCCCATGCGCGGCATCAAGGCATTGCTGTCGCGCCACCAGGGAGATCCGCTGGATCATCCCATGCAACAGGTGCTGCGCGACGGGTTGGACGCACCGCCCGAGCCGAAACGGCGCGGCGGGCGCGCGGGGCGGCTGTCTTCCTGATCCGTGAAAGCGGGGTGCGTGGCTAGCGGGAGAGCGCGGCGGCTTCCTTCGCCAGCGCGGTGATGCCGTCCCAATCGCCAGCCTCGACCAGGTCCTGCGGTGCCACCCACGAGCCGCCGACGCAGAGCGTGTTGGACAGGCCCAGGTAGTCGGGCGCGTTCTTCAGGCTGACGCCGCCGGTGGGACAGAAGCGGATCTGCGGCAGGGGCGATCCGATCGCCTTCAGCGCGGGGGCGCCGCCATTGGCCTCGGCCGGGAAGAACTTCAGCACGGTGTAGCCGCGTTCGAGAAGCGCCATCGCTTCGGTCGAGGTGGCCACGCCCGGCAGCATCGGCAGGTCCGCGTCCTCGGCCGCGTCCAGCAGGCGCGGGGTCGAGCCGGGCGAGACGCCGAAGCGCGCGCCCGCCTTGACCGCGGCAGCCACGTCCGACGGCGTCAGCAGCGTGCCCGCGCCCACGGTGCCGCCCTCGACCTTCGCCATCTCGGCGATGACCTCGAGGGCCGCGGGCGTGCGCAGCGTGACTTCCAGCGCGGGCAGCCCGCCTGCCACCAGCGCGCGCGCCAGCGGCTGGGCGTGGGCGGCGTCGTGGACCACGAGGACGGGGATCACGGGCGCGAGGCGGCAGATCTTCTCGGCCTGTTGCGAGGCGGCGGTCGGGGTCATCTCGGGCGCTCCTTGTCGTGGGTCGGTCTTGGATATTTGGAAGAACAAAGATGGGGCAGGGCGCGGGTCAGACCACCGTGCCCGCCCCCTGGCTGGCCAGGCCCACATTTTGGCGGAAGACCTCGAAGAGCTCGCGTCCGACGCCGTGGCCGTTGTCGCTGAGATCCGCCTTGACCGCATCGCGCGCGTCGAGATCCACGCCCAAGGCGTCCAGCGTGCCCTTCGTGGCATCCACGCGCACCACGTCGCCGTCGCGCAGCTTGGCGATGGGCCCGCCCAGTTCCGCCTCGGGCGAGACGTGGATGCAGGCGGGCACCTTGCCGGACGCGCCGGACATGCGTCCGTCGGTGACCAGCGCCACGTTCAGGCCCTTGTCCTGGAGGTTGGCCAGAAGCGGGGTCAGCGAATGCAGCTCGGGCATCCCGTTGGCGCGCGGGCCCTGGAAGCGGACGACAACGACGGTGTCTTCGGTGATCTCGCCCGCCTTGCAGGCCGTCTTGACGCTTTCCTGGTCGTGGAAGATGCGGCAGGGGGCTTCGATCACGTGGTATTGCTCTTTCACGGCCGAGATCTTCATGGCGCCGCGCCCGAGATTGCCCTTGAGATCCGCAAGCCCGCCGGTGCGCTGGAACGGATCGGAGGCGGGGCGCAGGATCTTGTCGTTCTGTGTGCTGCGATCGGCGTCTTCCCAGGTGATTTCGCCGTTCTTCAGCTTCGGCTCTTTCACGTAATCCTTCAGCCCGTCGCCCATGACGGTCAGGGTGTCGTCGTGCAGCAGGCCTGCATCCAGCAGCTCGCCGATCATGTAGGTCAGGCCCCCCGCCGCGTGGAAATGGTTCACGTCGGCAAGGCCGTTGGGATAGACCTTGGCCATGAGCGGCACCGCGGCCGAGATGTCGGCGAAGTCCTCGAGATCCAGTTGCACGCCCGCGGCGCGCGCCATGGCGGGTAGGTGGATCAGCAGGTTGGTGGACCCGCCGGTGGCCATGAGCCCGACGATGCCGTTCACGAAGGCCTTTTCGTCCAGCACCTGTCCAGCGGGGCGGTAATCGTTGCCCATTTGGGTGATCTGGGTGGCGCGCTGGACCCCCGCCACGGTGAGCGCGTCCCGGAGCGGTGTGTTGGGGTTGACGAAGCTGGCGCCGGGCAGGTGCAGGCCCATGAACTCCATCAGCATCTGGTTCGAGTTCGCGGTGCCGTAGAAGGTGCAGGTGCCGGGTCCGTGGTAGGATGCCATTTCGGCCTTCATCAGCGCGTCGCGGCCCACTTCGCCGGCGGCGAATTGCTGGCGCACGCGCGCCTTTTCGTCATTGGGCAGGCCCGACGTCATGGGACCCGCGGGCAGGAAGACGGCCGGGATGTAGCCGAAGGTGGCGGCACCGATCACGAGGCCCGGCACGATCTTGTCGCAGACGCCCAGGTAGAGCGCCGCGTCGAAGACGTTGTGGGACAGCGCGACACCCGCGGCCAGCGCGATCACGTCGCGCGAGAACAGCGAAAGCTCCATCCCGACCTGGCCTTGGGTCACGCCGTCGCACATGGCGGGCACGCCGCCCGCGACCTGCGCCGTGGCGCCCGCGTCGCGCGCGGCCTGGCGGATCAGCTCGGGGAAGCGTTCGAACGGCTGGTGGGCCGACAGCATGTCGTTGTAGGCGGTGACGATGCCGATATTGGGCTGGTTTTCCGTGGCCAGTTTCGACTGGTCCTGTCCGGCGCCCGCATAGGCGTGGGCCTGGTTGCCGCAGGTCAGGTGGGCGCGGCGCGGGCCGTCTTCGGCGGCGCGGGCCATGCGGTCGAGATAGGTGGCGCGGCTGTCCTTCGAGCGCTCGACGATGCGGGCGGTGACGTCGGCGATGGTGGCGTGCAGGCTCATGGCGTGACCTCTTCTGTGCGGGATCCCGTATCTCGTAACATAGCGCAGGTAGCGCTACCAGCCAAAGCCCGAGGACTTTTCAAGCCCGCGCGTCTGACCTATGGGCTGCGGTATGACAGATCAGACCCTTCCCGTCGTGCGGCTCAGGCCCAAGGCCAATGCGCGCGCCATCCGCCATGGCTTCCCGTGGGTGTTCGCCAACGAACTGGTGGTGGACCGCCGCACGGGCGCCCTGGAAGCGGGAACCATCGCGGTGCTCGAGGATGCCGAGCGCACCCCCATGGGACTGGTCGCGGTGAATCCGGGCTCGAAGATCATCGCGCGGATGCTCGAACGCGATACCGGCGCGCGCATCGATCGCGACTGGCTGGCCGCGCGGATCGCGCGGGCCCAGGATCACCGTGCCCGGCTTTACGATGCGCCATTCTACCGGCTGGTCCATGCCGAGGCGGATGGTCTTCCGGGCGTGGTCATCGACCGGTTCGGCGATGCGGCGGTGATCCAGCCGAATGCCGCCTGGTCCGAGCGGCTGCTCGACGACCTGGTCGCGGCACTTTGCGAGGTGACGGGCGTCACTTGCGTGGTCAAGAACGCCGCGGGGCGCGCGCGGGGGCTCGAAGGCCTGGACGAGGACAGCCGCGTGGTGCGCGGGGCGCTGGACGGGCCGGTTCCGGTGGCGATGAACGGCGCCACGTACCTGGCCGACCTGGCCGGTGGACAGAAGACGGGGCTTTTCTACGACCAGCGCGACAACCATGCCTTCGCGGCCAGGCTGGCGCAGGGCGCGCGGGTGCTCGACGTGTTCTCGCATGTGGGCGGCTTCGGGCTAGCCTGCCTTGCGGGCGGGGCCGCGCGGGCGCTTTGCGTGGACGGTTCGGCGCCCGCGCTTGACCTGGCGCGGGCGGGGGCCGCGGCGGGGGACGTGGCCGAGCGGCTCGAGACGCGGCAGGGCGACGCATTCGCGGTGCTGGAAGACCTGGGCCGAGCGGGGGAGAGCTTCGATGTCGTCATCTGCGATCCCCCCGCCTTTGCCCCGTCGAAATCGGCGCGCGAGGCGGGATTGCGCGCCTACGAGCGTGTCGCCCGCCTGGCCGCGCCGCTGGTGACGCGGGGGGGCTACCTGGGGCTGTGTTCGTGCTCGCACGCGGTCGACCTGCAATCCTTCAGGAACGCTTCCGCGCGCGGGATCGGGCGCGGCGGTCGGCGGGCGCAGCTCATCCACACGGGCTTTGCGGGACCGGACCATCCGCAATTGCCGCAACTGGCCGAAACGGGGTATTTGAAAGCCCTGTTCTTCCGGGTGTGAGCCGCACCGGGCGGGCCGCATGGTCGCAGGTCATGCCGGATATTTGTGAGAACAAAGATGGGGAAGGGCGCGCTTTTGCCCATCTTTGTTCTTCTCAAATATCCCGGCGCACCGGGGTGCCAGGGGCGTGACGGTGGTGTGTCTGGATGCCTGCGTTCTTTATCCGACCGTGCTGCGCGAGATCCTGATGGGCTGCGCCGCGCGGCGGCTTTTTCGGCCCGTCTGGTCACCGCGCATCCTTGAGGAATGGGCCCGCGCGACCCGCAAGCTGGGACCCGGGGCCGAGGACGTGGCGCGCGCCGAGATCGCCCTGCTGCGCGACCGGTGGCCCGGCAGCGAGGTGACGCCACGGGCCGGGGACCTGGTGCGATTGCATTTGCCGGATGCCGACGACGTCCACGTGCTGGCCGCCGCGATCGCGGGGCACGCCGAAATCCTGTGCACGTTCAACGCGAAGGATTTTCCCAGGGGCATCCTGGAGCAGGAAGGGCTGCGCAGGCTGGATCCGGACCAGCTGCTTCGCGGCTTGCTCGACCGGGACGCCTGGGCCGTGCGCGACGTGGTGACGGGCGTTCACGCGACGGCCGAGCGGTTGTCGGGCGAAGTCCTGCCGCTGCGCGAACTGTTGAAGCGGGCGCGGTTGCCCAAGATCGGAAAGGCGCTGGGCTAGGCGCGCAGCCACTTGGCTTCGTTGGCCTCGATGGCGGCGACACGCTCGGCGGTCTTGGGGTGGCTCAGCAGCCAGGCGGGCGCCGTGCCTGAATTGCCGGTCAGCGCGTCGAGCTTGGCGAAGAGCGATTTCTGCCCGGCCGAGCCGATACCGGACTTGATCAGAAGCGCCGTGGCATAGGCATCGGCTTCGTATTCGTCGCCGCGCGACAGCCCGGCGGCCAAGAGCGAAGCCAGCGCGTTGGCGATCATCACGCCGATCCCGGGAATGAACCGCCCCAGGATCATGATTAGGGCCGTCCGCAGCGCGTTCTGGCCCGAGAAGTCGATCATCCGGCGCCGCGAATGGCCCAGCGCCACGTGGCCCAGTTCGTGGGCGATGACCGACGCCAGCTCCGCGCCCGTCACCTCGCCCGACCGGTATTTTTGGTAGAATCCGCGGGTGATGAAGATGCGCCCGTCGGGGGCGGCCAGGCCATTCACCGGGTCGATTTCGTAGATGTGGACCTTGATCCGCTCCAGGTCGAGCGCGGCGGCCATGCGGTCGGTCAGCTCTTTCAGCTGCGGATCGGCCAGCTCGGTGGACTTGGCGTCAAGCTCTTTCGAGGTGCGCCAGACCGAAAAGCGGTACATCGCAAGCCCGTAGAGGATCGCCAGCAGGATCGGGGTAAACTTCAGCATGCCCCGAATGTGGGGTGTGCGGCCCCCAAGCGCAATGCGGCAAAGTCAGCGCGGTTTGCGCTTGGGCGTGTCGTTTCCCGATGGCCGCTTGCCTTTCGGTCCGGGCTTTCGGGGTTTGCCGCCCTTGCCGCCGGGACGCTCCATCCGTTGCGACGGATCGGCGGCACCTTTGCGGAAGGTCTTGGCGGGGCTGGCGGGTTTGGCGGCGTCCGGGCGCTTTGCCTTGGGCTTCGCGGGCCGTGTGTCGGGCGCGGGCTTCACGCCGCCATCGCGGGTGGGGTCGACCGGCGCGGGCTTGTCGAAGCGCGGCTTCGGCTTGGGCTTGGGCGTGTCGGAGGGATGCCAGTCCGCCTTGGCGGGCTTGGGCTTGCGCGGTTTGCGCTCGGGCATCGCGGCGTCGGCCTGGGGCGCCGGATCGCGGCGCGGGCGCTCGGGCTTCGGGCCACGCGCGGGGGCGGCAGAGTGGGCGGAACGCTCGGGCGGGGCGTCCATCTGGCGCGCGGTCACGCCCTTTTCGACCTCGCCGCCATCGCCCAGCGCGGAGAGGAACCCGGGCAGGGCCGAGGCGAGCAGTTCCACGTGGGTTTCGGACGGTTGCACCCGGATCGCGCCGATCTGCGACTTGTCGAGATTTCCCGCGCGGCACAGGAGCGGCAGGATCCAGCGCGGCTCGGCCCGGTCGTTGCGGCCGACCGACAGGGCGATCCAGGCCGACGGTCCGAAGGGCGCGCGGTCGCGCGGCTCGGGGCGGGTGTCGGGGGGCGACAGGTCTTCGGGGGCCGAGATCGCGCGGCGATGCAGGCGCAGGAACGCGGCGGCGATGGTTTCGGGCGCGTGCAGGTCCAGCAGGGTGGCGGCGAAGGCGCGTTCGTCGCCGGTGATCTCGTCGGTCCAAAGGGGATCGGCCAGCAGGCGCGCTTCGTCGGCGCGCAGCACGTCGTCGGCACCGGGCGGTACGGTCCATTCGGCGGTGATGCGGGCGAATTTCAGCAGGCGTTCTGTCTTTTTCACCGCCTTGGGCGGCACGATCATGGCCGAGATGCCCTTGCGTCCCGCGCGTCCCGTTCGGCCGGACCGGTGCAGCAGACCTTCGGCATTGGACGGCAATTCGGCGTGGATCACCAGTTCCAGGTTGGGCAGGTCGATCCCGCGGGCGGCCACGTCGGTGGCCACGCAGACCTGCGCCCGTCCATCGCGCATGGCTTGCAGCGCGTGGGTGCGTTCGGTCTGCGACAGCTCGCCCGACAGGCTGACGACGCGAAAGCCGCGGTTCGACAGGCGCGCGGTCAGGCGGGCCACGGTGGCGCGGGTGTTGGCGAAGACGATGGCATTGGCCGCATCGTGGAAGCGCAGCACGTTGACGATGGCGTTTTCCGCATCGCTTTGGGCCACGCGCAGGGCCTGGTAGGTGATGTCGGCGTGCTGCGAGCCCTTGGACACGGTCGAAATGCGGGTCGCGTCGCGCTGGTAGGTTTCGGCCAGGCGCGCGATCTGTGGCGGCACGGTGGCCGAGAACAGCAAGGTGCGGCGTTCGGGCGGCGCTTCGCCCAGCATGAATTCGAGATCCTCGCGGAAGCCCAGGTCCAGCATCTCGTCCGCTTCGTCCAGCACGATGGCGCGGATCGACGACAGGTCGAGCGAGCCGCGCGCGATGTGGTCGCGCAGCCGGCCCGGCGTGCCGACGACGATATGGGCGCCGCGTTCCAGGGCGCGGCGTTCGTCGCGCATGTCCATGCCGCCCACGCAGGACACCACGCGGGCTCCGGCCTGGGCGTAGAGCCAGGTCACCTCGCGCATGACCTGCAGCGCAAGCTCGCGGGTGGGTGCGACGATCAGCGCGAGCGGGGCGGCGGCGGGGGGCAGCGCGTCGGCATCGCCCAGCAGCGTGTTGGCGATGGCCAGGCCGAAGCCCACCGTCTTGCCGGACCCGGTCTGCGCCGAGACTAGCAGGTCCGCGTCCGAAAGCGACGGGTCTGCGACCGCCTGTTGCACCTCGGTCAAAGTGTCATAGCCCCGCTGGGCGAGGGCGGCCTGAAGTGTCGGGTGCATGGGGATCGATCCGTTTGGTCCGCGACGCGCGGAGGGCGCAGCGTCCATAGGCGCGACGCGCCGGGAAGTATAGGGGGAAACCGACGCTGCCTGCGTGCGGAGACAGGAACGCCGCCCCCGTTGCCGGGGACGGCGCCTCGCCGCTCACTTGTTACAGATGATACCTAACGCGGCGAGCTCGTGGCGGTGGTCAGACCATCTTCGCGTCCATCGTGATCTCGGCACCGGCCAGCACCTTGGAGACGGGGCAGCCTTCCTTGGCGGCCTGGGTCGCCGTGTCGAACTGTTCCTGGGTCGCGCCGGGAACCGAGCCGGTGACGTCCAGGTGGATCTTGGTGATCGCGAAACCACCGTCGACCTCTTCCAGCGACACCGTCGCCTTAGTGTCGATGTTGTCGGGCGTCAGGTCGTGCTGGCCCAGGATCATGCTGAGTGCCATGGAAAAGCACGCGGCATGTGCGGCGCCGATCAGCTCTTCGGGGTTGGTGTTGGTGCCGCCCTCGAACCGCGACTTGAAGCCGTAGTTCTGCTTGTCGAGCACGCCGGTTTGCGTGGAAACGATGCCGGTCCCCTCTTTCAGGGGGCCTTTCCAGTTTGCGGTGCCATGCTTCTTGATCATTAGTGTCTCCTTGTTCGAAATGCGTTGCGGTCCCGGAAACGCAGCGCTTTTGTCTTGTGTTCCCGCTTCAGGGTGCGGGGCGCAGAAATAAGTTTACGCGATATTGTCGTAAACGATATAAGTTCAGGCGCGGAATGTCAAGGTTGCGATCTGATCGCGCGCGATCTATTTTCGCGGCATGATCGATGCCAAGACCACCTGCCTGACGCCCGAGGACATGCTGTGCTTCGACGTCTATGCGCTGAACCACGCCTTCGCGCGGCTTTACAAACCGCTTCTGGCGCCACTTGGCCTGACTTATCCGCAATACCTGGCGATGTCGGTCCTGTGGGATACCTCGCCGCTTCCCGTGGGTCGGATCGGGGCGCGCGTGGGGCTTGAGACGTCGACGCTGACCCCGCTTCTGAAGCGGCTCGAGTTGCAGGGGCTGATCACTCGCACCCGCGCCCGCGACGACGAGCGCCGGGTCGAGATCGGGCTGACCGAGGCAGGCCGCGCGCTGTCGCAAAGGGCGGTCGACATTCCCGCCTGCGTCGAGCGGGCGACCGGCCTGGACGCGGACGAGATCAGCGCGCTGCGGGCGACCCTGTCGAACCTGCGCGCGGCGATCGAGCCCGCGGGCTGATCGCGGAGCGGCCTTAGTCGATGGTGCGCTGCTCGCGGCGGATCGACCATTCGATCAGGATACGCCACAGCTCTTCGGCCAGGTCCGGATCCAGCGCCTTGTCGCGGGCCAGCGCGCGCACGTTGTCGATCACCTGCGCCACGCGATCCTCGGCGCGGGCGGGGATGCCTTCGCCGGGCTTCAGCTGAACCGCGCGATCGATATGCGCGGCGCGCAGGGCCAGAAGATCCACCAGTTCGCCGTCGATCCGGTCGATCCGGGACCGAAGCTCGGCCATGGTGCTGCATTCCTGCGGGTCGTATCGCATCAGCTCAGCGCCTTCATTCCGCGCGACAATCCTTCCAGCGTCATCGGCACCATCCGGTCGGGTCCGAAGATCTGGCGGATCATCTGGGTGGACTGGGTGTAGCCCCAGTATTTTTCGGGGGTGGGATTGATCCACAGGTGGCCGGGCCACTGGTCGCGGGCGCGGGTCAGCCAGGCCTCGCCCGATTCGGCGTTCCAGTGCTCGTTGGCGCCGCCGGGATACGCGATCTCATAGGGGCTCATGGCGGCGTCGCCCACGAAGATGCAGCGCCATTCGGGACCGTATTTGTGCAGGATGTCCCAGGTCGGGGTCTGCTCGGTCCAGCGGCGGCGGTTGTCGCGCCAGACGCCTTCGTAAAGGCAATTGTGGAAGTAGAATTGTTCGAGATGGCGAAACTCGGACTTGGCGGCCGAGAACAGGTCCGACACCGATTGCACGTGGTCGTCCATGGAGCCGCCCACGTCGAGAAACAGCAAGACGCGCACGGCGTTGCGCCGCTCGGGGCGGGTCTTGACGTCGAGGTATCCCTGCGATGCCGTCGAGCGGATCGTGCCGGGCAGGTCGAGCTCTTCCGCGGCACCTTCGCGGGCCCAGCGGCGCAGGCGCTTCAGCGCGACCTTGATGTTGCGCGTCCCAAGCTCGCGGTCGTCATCGAGATTGCGGAACTCGCGCTTGTCCCAGACCTTCACGGCGCGGCGGTGGCGCGACTCGTGCTGGCCGATACGGACGCCTTCGGGGTTGTAGCCATAGGCGCCGAAGGGCGAGGTGCCGGCGGTGCCGATCCACTTGTTGCCGCCCTGGTGGCGTCCCTGCTGTTCGCGCAGGCGCTCCTGCAAGGTCTCCATCAGCTTGTCGAAGCCGCCCAGCGCCTCGATCTCGGCGCGTTCTTCGGGGCTGAGGTGCTTTTCGGCCATCTTGCGCAGCCAGTCGTCGGGCAAGTCGACCGCGTTCATCACCGCCTCGGCCGGGATCGCTTCGATGCCCTTGAACGCGGCCGCGAAGGCCAGGTCGAAGCGGTCCAGGTGCGCCTCGTTCTTCACCAGCGCGGTGCGGGAAAGGTAGTAGAAGCCATCGACGTCGTAGGTGACGAGCCCGGTCTTCAGAACGGCCAGGAAATCCAGGAATTCGCGCAGCGACGCGGGCACCTTGTGGGCGCGCAATTGCTCGAAGAAGGGCAGGAACACCGCGCCTGCCTCAGGCCAGCAGCCGCTCGACGACGAGGGTCGCGATCAGGCCCAGAAGCGCCCCCGCGATGCCCGCTCCGGCCGCGTATTGCGCCATGTCCTTACGATTGCCACCACGCTTGCGGGCCGTCGTGATGCCCCACGCGATGCCGAGTGCGATACCGGCCAAAACGATCACGATGCAGTCTCCTTGCGCGCACGCGGGGAAATGGCGCTGATCTCGGCTTCCCGCTGCAGCACTTCCGCGTCAGAGCCGAAGCCGTACCGTGCCCAGCCCAGACCCTCAAGCCTGAGGCGTTGCGCTTCGGTGTCGCGGCCCAGAAGCTCCAGCGCTTCGGCCTTCACCAGCAGCAAGGTGGCCAGCAGCGCCGCGTTCTCGGCGGCCATGACGGCGTCCGTATTTGCGTCGACGATGGCCAGCGCCTGCTCGGCCTCGCCCGCGCTCAGGGCGAAGGCCGCAAGCTGCATGGCGATATGGGCTTCGTGCACCTGCGTGGCCGGGTCGGCGCCATAGATGCCCGCGGCCTGCAGGAACGAGCCCAGCGCCAGCTCGGGCTCGACGCCGAGGCTGAGTCGGCCCAGGGCAAAGAGCGAAAAGGCCAGCCGGTTGTCCCGCCAGCCCGATGCGCGCGCGATGGCGACCGCGCGCTTGGCCGCGTCGCGCCGCGCCTGCTGGGATGTGCGCGGGCCCAAGGCGCGCTCGATCTCGTCGATCCAGGCGCGGTTGGTGGCACCGCGATCCGCGCTGCGGCGCCGATCGCCCGCCGGGTTCAGCCGCGACAGGATCGCGGGCAGGCGGGCCGCGACCTGGTCCCGGGTCATGCCGCTGCGCAGCTCGGGCGCGTAGGTGGCGCGCAGCACCAGCATGTCGAAGCCGGTCAGGACGGTGTGGAAATTGTCGTCGTTGAACACGGAATCGGTCAGGCGATAAAGGTCGTTGAGCGGCCCCAGCGCTTGCGCCAGTTCTTCGTGCAGGCAATCGCGCAGCTCTTGCGGGGGCACGTCGCCGGGGATGAAGATCGACAACCGCTCGCGTGTCTCCAGCGTGGTCCAGTCGGTCACGCCGTTGCGGCGGTTGGCGCGGAACTCGTCCCAGCTGCCGACGCGAGGCACCACGAAACAGGCGGCTTCGGGCACCGTGCGCTGCAGGTCGCGGCGCGAAATCGTCTGGATCGTGATGTTGGCGGGCCGGTTGGCGGGCACCCGCGCGATGTCGATGCGCGCCTCGGTGCGGATGCGACCCAGCAGGCGGGTCAGATCCTGCTCCAGCGATGTGGGGATCGCGCCGGTCACGCGAAGGCTGACCGGCCCCTCGAAGCGCGTGAAGACCGGCAGCGTGCGGCCCGACTCGAGCTGGAAGGTCAGGTCCAGGAAATCCTGCGCGATGTCGCGGTTGCTGCGCGCGGGTCTGCTTACGCGCGGCGCCGCGAAGACCTTCATCGCGGGCAGCTGCGACGGCGCGGCCTCGCGGCGATCGGGAAGATCGCGCGGCACGGGCGCGCAGGCGGCGATGGCAAGCAACGCTGGGGGGAGGAGACGGCGCAGGCTCATGGCGGCCCATAGTCGGTGAAAGCCGGGCGATTGCCAACCCGATCTTGCGCGCGTTGCGCGATCGTTGCGTCCCCGCGCCACAGAAGCGGACGCGTCACGCCAGCGTCGCCAGCGAAATGAGCGACAGGATCGAGGTCCAGACGATGACCGGGGCGATGGTGTCGGTGCGCACACCGTATAGCAGCGCCAGCGCAAAGGGCATGGCGCCCGACGGACCGGCGGCGGTCAGCACCATCAGCGGCGACCAGTCCGAGCCGGGCGCGATCAGGGCCGTCACCCCGAAGACCAGCGCCGGGAAGGCCCCGAGCTTCAGCGCCGCCATGCCCGCGACGGTGGGGGTCGGCCGCACCGGTGTGCCCGACAGGATCACGCCCAGCGCGAACAGCGTCATCGGGGCGGCGGCCGGGCCCGCGAAGCCCAGCGCGTTGGCCACGGGCACCGGCAGCGCCAGCCCCGCCAGGTTGACCGCGCCGCCCAGCACGATGGCGATCAGCACCGGGTTGGCGGCGATCCGGCGCAGGGTGGCTTTCGTGTCGCCGCTGCCCGACAGGATCTCCATGCTCAGGATGAAGAAGGCGAAGAAGAAAGCGGTGTCCCAGATCACGATGGCGGTGATCGGCAACGCGGCCTCGCTGCCGTAGATCAGGAACGAGATCGGCCAGACATAGAGCAGCGAGTTCACGAACATGGCGGCCATGCCCAGAAGCCACGCCTCGCGCAACTCGCGCCCGAAGACATGGCGCGCCACCGCGAAGGCCGCCGCGAACATCGCCGCCTCGGACAGCGCGTAGCCCGCCAGCGGCGCGGGCTGGAACTCGGACAGATCGGCGCCGACCATGAGCGGCAGGATCAGCGCGGGCTGCAGCACCAGGAAGGACACGCGGTTGACCGCGCGCGCTTCGCTTGCGGCGACGATTCCGCCGCGGCCCAGACCGAAGCCCAGCGCCAGCATGGCGAAGACCGGCAGGATGTCCTGCACCAGGATCCCGATCACGGACGGGACCACACCGACAAACCGCCACCGCGGCGCGCCACTGCCCCATCTTTGTTCTTGCAAATATCCCGGTGCCACGCCGCGACCGGCGCCGCGGACGCGTGAGGCGTCACCGCTGGCCGCGCGCCATGAAGGCCAGCCGCTCGAACAGGTGCACGTCCTGCTCGTTCTTCAGCAGCGCGCCGTGCAGCCGGGGCAGGGCGGACGCGCCGTCGCGTTTCAGGTCCTCGGGCGACAGATCCTCGGCCAGCAGCAGCTTCAGCCAGTCCAGCACCTCCGAGGTCGACGGCTTCTTCTTCAGCCCCTGCTGGTCGCGCAGCTCGTAGAATTGCGTGAGCGCGGCGGTCAAGAGCTGCGGCTTGATGCCCGGGTGATGCACGTCGACGATGCGCTTCATGGTCTCCACGTCCGGGAAGCGGATGTAGTGGAAGAAACAGCGCCGCAGGAAGGCGTCGGGCAGTTCCTTCTCGTTGTTCGAGGTGATGATGACGATGGGTCGTTGCCGTGCCACGACCGTCTCGCCGGTCTCGTAGACGTGGAACTCCATCCGGTCGAGCTCTTGCAGCAGGTCGTTCGGGAACTCGATATCCGCCTTGTCGATCTCGTCGATCAGCAGCACGCATCGGTCGTCGCGGTCGAACGCTTCCCACAGCTTGCCGCGGCGGATGTAGTTCTTCACGTCATGGACGCGTTCTTCGCCAAGCTGGCTGTCGCGCAACCGGCTGACGGCATCGTATTCGTAGAGACCCTGCTGCGCGCGTGTCGTGGATTTCACGTGCCATTCGATCATCGGCAGACCCAGCGATGCGCTGACCTGTCGCGCAAGTTCGGTCTTGCCGGTGCCCGGCTCGCCTTTTACGAGCAGGGGACGTTCCAGCGTGATGGCCGCGTTCACGGCCAGCGTCAGATCGTCGGTGGCCACGTATCCGTCGGTCGAGGAGAATTTCATGCCTGCGCTGTCCTGCCTGTGTGTCGCGCGGACCATAGGCGCCCCGCAAATCGGCCGCAACCAATGCAACATGGCGCGTGACAACGGAAAGTCCATGGGGTATCCCCGCCCCAAGACGTAGCCAGTGGGACGACAATTCGGGCACAGACCCGAGGTTTTGGGGAGATGGATATGAAGGTAGAAACCTTTATCGCGGATGAGTATCGACCGGCCGAGGGCGAGCCGTTCATGAACGAACGCCAGCTGGAATATTTCCGCCGCAAGTTGCAGGACTGGCGGAGCGACCTGCTGGACGAAAGCCGCAGCACCATCACCGGTCTGCAGGACGGCACGCGCAACATTCCCGACGTGGCCGACCGCGCCTCCGAAGAAACCGACCGCGCGCTTGAACTGCGCACCCGCGACCGCCAGCGCAAGCTGGTCGCCAAGATCGACGCGGCGCTGCGGCGCATCGACGACGGCGAATACGGCTATTGCGAAGTGACGGGCGAGCCGATCTCGCTGAAGCGGCTGGACGCGCGTCCCATCGCCACGCTGAGCCTGGAAGCGCAAGAGCGCCACGAGCGCCGCGAGAAAGTGCACCGCGACGACTGATCGCCGGGCGACATCGATTTGATCTCAGCACCGGGGCGGCGACGCCCCGGTGTTTTGCATTGGGGGCAGCGGTCATGGACCAGCCGATCACCATCGTCGGCGGCGGCATCGGCGGGCTGGCCCATGCCGTGGCGCTGGCCCGGCGGGGCATCGCGGCCACGGTGCTGGAGCGCGCGCCCGCACTGGTCGAGGTGGGCGCGGGCGTGCAGATCAGTCCGAACGGCTTCGCGGTCCTGCGCGACCTGGGCCTGGGCGACGCGCTGCGTGCGGTGTCGGTCCGAAGCCAGGCGGTGCGGCTGGTGGACGGGCCGACGGCGCGCACCGTGGTGCGGATGCCGCTGGGCGGGCGCGACTACCACATGGTGCACCGCGCGGCGCTGGTCGATCTGCTGGCGCAGGCGGCGAGCGCATGGGGCGTGGCGTTGCGTCTGGGCACCCGGGTCGCCGGGGCCGAAGACGGTGCGACGGCCACGCTGCGCCTGGACGAGACGACCGAGCAGGTGGCGTTCGCCGTCGGGGCCGATGGGCTGAATTCTGTCCTGCGGGTCGCTTTGAACGGAAGCGATCCGGCGTTCTTCACCGGTCAGATTGCCTGGCGCGCCATCATCGATGCGGACGCGCCCCCCGAGGCGCAGGTCTGGATGGGGCCGGGGCGACACCTGGTGGCTTATCCGCTGGGGCAGGGGCGCTTGAACCTGGTGGCGGTGGAAGAGCGGGCGGACTGGACCGACGAAGGGTGGCACCAGCCGGGCGATCCGGATCGGTTGCGCGCGGCCTTCGCGGAGTTCGCGGCGCCCGCGCGGGACTGGCTGGGTGCTGTCGATCGCTGCCATCTTTGGGGCCTGTTCCGCCATCCGGTCGCGCCGCGCTGGCACGGTGGGGCGATGGCGCTGCTGGGCGACGCGGCGCATCCGACTTTGCCGTTCCTGGCGCAAGGGGCGAACCTGGCGCTGGAAGACGCGTGGTGCCTGGCCCGCGCGCTGGCGCAGCCGGACCGCGCCGCGGCGCTGGTGGATTACCAATCCGCGCGGGCGCCCCGCGTCGGCCGCGCGATCGCCGCGGCCAATGCGAATGCGCGGAATTACCACTTGCGCGGGGCGTCGCGGTTTGCCGCCCATGCGGCGTTGCGGGTGGCGGGGCTGCGGCCGGAGCTGTTGAGGCGGCGGTTCGACTGGCTGTACGACCACGATGTCACTGCGCGCGGTCCGAATGGGCCGCGCGATCGCTGACGCGGCAGGGTGCGCGGCAGTTCTAGGCGTCGAGCGCCGAGATGATGCCGCCGAAATCGTCGGCCTTCAGGGACGCGCCGCCCACCAGGGCGCCGTCCACGTTCGGCACCGCGAAGATGTCGGCCGCGTTGCCGGGCTTCACCGATCCGCCATAGAGCAGCCGGACCGTGCGGCCCACGCCCGCGCCGAAACGCTGTTCGAGCCGCGTGCGGATATGGTCGTGCACCTCGCCGATCTGGTCGGTCGAGGGCACCTTGCCGGTGCCGATGGCCCAGACAGGCTCGTAGGCGATGACCAGGTTGTGCCCGGTCGCGGCATCGGGCACCGACCCGGCCAGTTGCCCGTCGATGATCCCCAGCGTGTTCGACGCCTCGCGCTCGTCCAGCGTCTCGCCGATGCAGACGATGACCGTCAGCCCCGCGGCCCATCCCGCTTCGGTCTTGGCGCGTACGATCTCGTCGGTTTCGCCGTGGTCGGCGCGGCGCTCGGAATGGCCGGTGATGACGAAAGACGCGCCCGCATCCTTCAGCATGGCGGCCGAGATGTCGCCGGTATGCGCGCCCGATGCGGCCGGGTGGCAATCCTGTCCGCCCACGGCGATCTTGCCGTCGGCGCGCGCGACCATGCGGGTGATCAGCGTGGCGGGCGGGCAGATCAGCACCTCGCAGCCCGCGTCCCCATGCCCCGATACCAAGGCGTCGATTTCCGACAAATCGGCCCCGGTTCCGTTCATCTTCCAGTTTCCGGCGGCAAGTTTGCGGCGCTCCGACATGGGCGGTCTCCTTCGTTGATCAAGGCCTTTGCCCATGGCTACCGGGTTTGCGCGCGTGCCGAAAGGGCTTAGGTGAGGGCATGACCCCAGAGAAGGCCCGCCCCATGATCCCCCGCATCGACGCCGCCTGCCTGACCGATCCCGACCACGCGCGCTGCGGCGATGTGAGCGCGCAGATGCTGGAAGCCGCGACGGATGTGGGTTTCATGACGGTCCACAACACCGCGTTGTGCCGCGCCGATGTCGAAGCCGTGCTCGAGGCTTATCGGAGCTTCTTTCACCTGCCGCGCGCGCAGAAGGCGAAGATCGACATGGCGGCGACGGGGTCGAACCGCGGCTGGGGGGCGCCGGGGGCCGAGCGCGTCGATCCGGATGCGAACCCTGATTTCAAGCAGGTCTTCGACATGGGGTTCGAGCTGCCTGCCACGGACCCGCTGGCCGCGCACGGTCTGAAATACTACGCGCCCAACCGCTGGCCCGACGGAATGCCCGAATTCCGCGCCACGCTCGAGGCGTATTACGCCAAGGCGCTCGACGTCTCGATGCTGCTTCTGCGCGCGCTTGCCCGCGCCATGGGCCAGCCCGAGGACAGCTTCGGCGCCGCGTTCGATCGGCCCATGGCGCTGCTCAGGGGCAACTTCTATCCCGAACGCCCCGACTGGGCGGGCGCAAAGGATTTCGGCATCGCCACCCACACCGATTACGGTTGCCTGACCTTGCTGGCGACCGACGGCACGCCGGGCCTGGAGGTGCGCAGGCGCGGTGGCGGGTGGATCCCGCTGAGCGCGCCGCCGGGCGAGTTCATCGTGAATTTCGGCGAAATGCTCGAGATGTGGACCGGCGGCCGCGTCCGCGCCACGCCGCACCGGGTCGTGGGCACGACGGCCGAGCGGATTTCGGTGCCGCTGTTCTTCAACCCCAACTACGACACCAACGTCGCACCGCCGGGATCCGACCAGGTGATCCTGGCGGGCGATCACCTGTCACGCAGGTATGACGAAACCTATGTCCACCTCGCGGACAAGACGGGCCGGACTTAGCGGGCGGCGGTTCGGCCGCGCGTCATCCATCGGGACTGGGCGATGGCGGGCACGATGGCTTCAGCCCTCGGCGCGGGTTTCCTCGACGATCTCGCGCATGGCGTCGAGCGGGACGTAGCCGCGCACCATCTGGTCGCCGAAGACGAAGCTGGGCGTCCCGTTGATCGCCATGGCCTGTCCCAGCGCACGGTTCTGCGCCAGGATGGCCGTCACCTCGTCGCTGTCCATGTCCTGCATGATGGCCTGCGTGTCGATGTCCAGCTCTTCGCCGAGTGCTTCCAGGCTGTCCGCCGTCATGTCGCCGCGCATGGTCATCAGGGCGTCGTTCACCTGCTCGTAGGCCGCGTCGCCCGCCTGGCGCAGGGTCGCCACGGCGAAGCGCGAGGCCAGCACCGATTGCTCGCCCAGGATCGGGAATTCCTTCACGATCAGCCGGATATTGCCGTCGGAAGCCACCAGTTCGGCCACTTCCGGGTGTGCGCGGCGGCAATAGCCGCAGCGGTAGTCCAGGAATTCGACGACGGTCACATCGCCGTCGGGATTGCCGCCGACCCACGACACGCCATCGTCGAAGAGCGCGTCCGCGTTGTCGGCGATCAGGTCCCCGTCGGCGGCGGTCTGGGCCTCGGCCTCGCGCTGTTCCAGGAGGGCCACGGCTTCCATGATGACTTGCGGATTTTCCAGCAGGTACTGGCGCACACGCTCGCCGAAGGCCGCGTCGTCGTCCTGGGCGAACGCGATCGACCCGGCGAAGAGCGCGGGCACGAGGGCGGCGAAGGTCAGGGTGGTTTTCATCGGCGAAAGCTCCGTGGCGAAAGGTCGTCTGAAATCGTGCGCACTGTCGCAGATCGGGCCGGTTTCGCAACCGCGATAAGGCGTTTGTGATCCGCTTGACCAATCGGTCGCGGCAGCGCAGTCAGGACAAAAGACAGGAGGGCGGCGGATGCGCGTCTCGCAGCGCGGGCAGGTGGACCCGTTCATCGTCATGGACGTGATGGAGCGCGCCCGCGCCGCCGAGGCCGACGGGCGCCGGATCATCCACATGGAGGTCGGACAGCCCGGCACACCGGCCCCCGAAGGCGCGCGCGCAGCACTTTCGGCGGCCATGGCGGCGGGACCGCTGGGCTACACGGTGGGTTTGGGTTTGCCGGAACTGCGCGCCCGCATCGCGCAGCATTACGGGCAAAGCTACGGCGTCGATCTGGATCCGGCCCGGGTGGTGGTGACGGCGGGCGCGTCGGGCGCCTTCATCCTGTCGTTCACGGCGCTGTTCGAGGCGGGCGAGCGCGTGGCGCTGGGCCTGCCGGGCTATCCGTCCTACCGCCACATACTGAGCGCGCTGAGCCTGGCGCCGGTGGGCATCGAGACGACGCTGGAGAACCGCTTCCAGCCGGTGCCGTCGGAGATCCCGCGGGACGTGCAGGGATTGATCGTGGCGTCGCCCGGCAATCCCACGGGCACCATGCTGGACCGGCCCGCGCTGGATGCGCTGGTCGAGACCTGCGCCGACCGCGATATCGCGTTGATCTCGGACGAGATCTACCACGGCATCGACTACGAAAGGCGGCCCGTCTCGGCGCTCGAGATCACCGACGATGTCCACGTCATCAACTCGTTTTCCAAGTATTTCTCGATGACCGGGTGGCGCGTGGGCTGGATGGTGGTCCCGCCTAGCCACGTTCGGATGATCGAGCGGCTGGCCCAGAACATGTTCATCTGCCCGTCCCACGCGAGCCAGGTATCCGCACTGGCCGCCTTCGATTGCCGCGACGAGCTGAACCGCAACCTGTCGGTCTATGCCGCAAACCGCCGCCTGATGATCGACGGGCTGGCCGCTGCTGGCTTCGCGTCCTTCGCACCGCCCGACGGGGCGTTCTACGTGTACGTGGATGTCTCGGACATGACCGACGACGCGCTGGCCTTGTCGGCCGAAATCCTGGAAAAGGCGGGCGTCGCGGTGACGCCGGGCCTGGATTTCGACCCCCGCCGCGGCGGCCGGATGCTGCGCTTCAGCTATGCGGGATCGACCGAGGACATCGCCGAGGGGTTGGATCGACTGAAAACCTGGCGCGCCTCGCGTATGGGTTGATTTCCGCCTTCCAAAATTGCGATTTCGGCGGTATGCTGCCCAGCAGAGAGGCATCAAGACCTCCGGGCAGTGAACGAGGCGCAGCCATGCGGGTGGGACACCCAATTCAGGGATTTCTCAGGGCATTCATCGTTGTCGGCCTTCTGGCTGGACCAACCATCGCCCGGGCGCAGATGCCCGATCTTCGGGCGCTGGCCCGGATCGATGTCGACGCCAGCCGGATCGAGGATTTCGGACCCGATCTGCAGTTGGAACTGGCCCTGAGCCATCCGGTGCCCTGGCGGGTCTTCACGCTGGACAACCCCCGCCGCCTGGTTGCCGACTTCGCCGAAGTGGATTTCGCCGGAACCGACCTGACCACCGTGCTCAACAGCGACCTGGTTTCGTCCGTCACCCACGGGCGGTACCGGGACGGCTGGTCGCGGCTGGTGCTCGGGCTGGAGGCGCCCATGCGGATCGAAACGGCGGGCCTTGCCGTGGGTCCGACGGGCGGGGCCAACGCGCTGAAGCTATCGCTTGCCCCCACATCGGAACGGGAATTCGCCGCGACTGTCGGCGCGCCGGAAAGCGGGATCTTCGCGCTTCCCGCGCCGCAGAAGGTGGCCGAGCCGGTCGAGCGGCAACGCGGCGAGCGGCCCTTGCGGATCGTGCTCGACCCCGGGCACGGCGGCATCGATCCGGGTGCCGAGGCCGATGGCATGACCGAGGCGGACCTGATCCTGACGGTCGCGCGCGAAATGGCCGACGGGCTGCGCAAGGATGGCCACCACGTGACGCTGACCCGCGACAGCGACACGTTCGTGCCGCTCGAGCGCCGCGTCACCATCGCCCGCGAAGCGCGCGCCGATCTGTTCCTGTCGCTGCACGCCGATGCGCTGGCCGAGGGGCGTGCGTCGGGGGCCACCGTCTATACGCTCAGCGACGAGGCGTCCGACGTGGCGTCCCAGAAGCTGGCCGAGCGCCACGACCGCGCCGATCTGCTGGCGGGGATCGACCTGCATGCCCATGACGACCAGGTCGCACTGGTGCTGATGGACATGGCCCGGCTCGAAACCGCGCCGCGCAGCGAACGGCTGGCCGCGCATCTTGTCGACGGTCTGGCGCGACAGACGGGCGATCTGCACAAGCGCCCGCGGCTGAAGGCCGGGTTCTCGGTGCTCAAGGCGCCCGATATTCCGTCGGTCCTGCTGGAACTCGGCTTCCTGTCCAACGCCCGCGACCGCGCCAACCTGGCCGATCCCGCCTGGCGCGCCAACGCGATCAAGGGAGTCTGCGACGCCGTGCTTGCCTGGGCCCGCGAGGACGCGGCCGAGGCGCGATTGCTGCGCAAGTAGCCACGGTCTCAATTCCGCGTCATCGGGGTCGGGCCAGTCCGCCATCCCTTTTGATTTCCGCGTGCGTCCACGATATAGCGGGTCACGACCGGGCAGCATACCAGGAGTCCGCGACCCATGATGCGCTTCATCCTTTCGATCTTCGGCAGCCTGTTCACGCTGGTGACCATGGGCGTGCTGGCCGTCGCGCTGACCATCGGCGCGATCTTCTGGATGTACGGCGCGGACCTGCCCGATACCGACCAGCTGAGCAGCTATCAGCCGCCGACCATCAGCCGCATCTATTCCGGCAAGGGCGAGATCATCGACGAATTCGCCGAAGAGCGGCGCCTGTTCACCCCGGCCGAGGACATTCCCGACCTGGTCAAGCACGCCTTCATCTCGGCCGAGGACAAGAATTTCTATACCCACCAGGGCTATGATCCGCGCGGCATTGCCGCCGCGGCGATCGACGCGGCGCGGGGTGGCGATCTGCGCGGTGCATCGACGATCACGCAACAGGTCATGAAGAACTTCCTTCTGGGCGGCGAGCGTTCGGCCGAGCGCAAGGTCAAGGAACTGATCCTGGCCAGCCGGATCGAAGAGACGCTTTCCAAGGACAAGATCCTCGAGCTCTATCTGAACGAGATCTACCTGGGTCAGAACAGCTACGGCGTCACCGCGGCCGCGCAGACCTATTTCAACAAGGCGCTGGACGAGCTGAGCGTGGCCGAAGCCGCCTATCTGGGCGCGTTGCCGCAGCGCCCGGCCTATACCCACCCCGTCCGCAACCGCGAATTCGCCATCTCGCGCCGCAACTATGTCCTGCGCGAGATGTGGGAGAACGGCTATATCGACGAAGAGGCCTATCGCACGGCCCGCGTCGCGCCCCTGCTGTCGGTGCAAAGCGACGATTTCGACAGCTTCCGCTCGGAAATCCCGCCCCGCGACTATTTCACCGACGAGATCCGCCGCCAGCTGAGCCGCGACTACGGCGAGGGCGAGTTCTTTTCGGGCGGATTGTCGGTGCGCGCGACCATCGACGAAGAGCTGCAGAAGGTCGCCGCCGAAAGCCTGCGCCAGGCGCTGGAGCAATACGATCGCGGCATCGGCCGCTGGCGCGGCACCGGCAAGAGCATCGAGGCCGAACGGCTGGACACCTGGCAGGACGCGCTGGCCGAGGTCAACGTGGCGCGGGACATCGAGCTGGAAAACACCTGGTATCCGGCGGTCGTTCTGGAGATCGGCGACGAATCCATGCGCGTCGGCGTCGAAGGGCAGGGCGAGCAATCGATCCCGCGCGACGACATCTCGTGGATCCGGGGCAGCTTCGCCGACAATTTCGAGCGCGGTGACGTGGTGCATGTGCGCCAGATGACCAATGACGACGACGGCTCGCTGATCCGCTGGACCCTGCGGCAGGTGCCGCAGGTGCAGGGCGCGTTCGTGGCGATGGACGTGGATACGGGCCGCGTTCTGGCCATGCAGGGCGGCTTTTCCTACCAGCATTCGGTGTTCAACCGCGCGACCCAGGCGACCCGCCAGCCCGGATCGAGCTTCAAGCCCTTCGTCTATGCCGCCGCGCTGGATTCGGGCTTTTCGCCCGCCACGATCGTCGTGGACGCCCCGATCGAGATCAACACGCCGCAAGGTTTGTGGCGGCCCAAGAACTATTCCAACCGCTTCTACGGCCCCACGCCCCTGCGTACGGGCATCGAGCAGTCGCGCAACCTGATGACGGTGCGGCTGGCGCAGGAAGTGGGCATGAACATCGTGGCCAGCTACGCCGAGCGGTTCGGCGTCTATGACCGGATGGGCGGCTACCTGTCGGCGTCGCTGGGCTCGGAAGAGACGACGCTTTACAAGATGGTCGCCGCGTATTCCATGTTCGCCAATGGCGGCGAGCGGGTGGCGCCCACGCTGGTGGACCGGGTGCAGGACCGCTACGGGCGCACCGTCTATCGCCACGATCAGCGCGAATGCCTGGACTGCCAGGTGGCGTCGCTTGAGCCGGGACTGGGTCCGCGGATCGCGTCCGAACGCGAGCGGGTGATCGACGCGATCACCGCCTACCAGCTGACGTCGATGATGGTGGGCGTGGTCGAGCGCGGCACGGCCAAGGGCAAGGTGAACCTGAGCGTGCCGGTGGCGGGCAAGACCGGCACCACGAACGACGCCAAGGACGTGTGGTTTGTGGGCTTCACCAGCAACATCGCGGCGGGCTGCTATATCGGTTTCGACCAGCCGCGGTCGCTGGGGTCCAACGCGTCGGGCGGCGGCATGTGCGCGCCGGTCTTCAACCGGTTCATGCAGGAAGCGACGGCGAAATACGGCGGTGGCGCCTTCGAGGTGCCGCCGGGCGGACATTTCATCAAGATCGACCGGTTCACCGGGGCGCGTCTGTCCGACACGGCCGCGGGCGAGAACGTCATCGCCGAGTATTTCCGCCTGGGCGAAGAGCCGATGTTCGGTGTCGCCTTCGACGGTGGCTTCGCCATGGGGGCGAACCTGCCGCTGTTCGAGGAAGCCAGCGGCGGGAGCGGCGCGCAGCAGGTGCAAAACGGTCGTGGCAACACGGTCGTCATCCCGCAGGACAAGGCGACCTTCGGCTCGCTCAGCTCGGGCGGTCTTTACTAGCGCCGGTGAAGGCCCTTCCGGGGGCCTTTCGCTCGGCCGTCGGGCTTTCAATCTTGAATTTGTTTCCGGCAAGGACTTTCTTGTCTATGTTGCGCCCAGGCGCTTTGTTGGGGTCAGGCCCGGCTCTTCGGACCCCGCGGGCTCGATCACCGACTGCACGTCCTGCCACGGCTGCCACGCCACCGCGGCGATCAACCCGCAGACCGGGACCTCCTTCCCGTTCTCGGTGCTCGTGGGCACGATCCGGCCCGCCTATATCGGCACTGGCCAGACCACGCAGGATTGCGGCGCGTATCCGACCGCGCTGGGCGACGGCTACGCGTCGCTGGATTTCATGTGGCCCATCGTGTTCAACGCCAAGCCCTAAGACTGCCCGCCCAGCTAGTGGGCCTGGGCCGCGCGCGACATGCCCCGTTGCGGGCGGCCCATCGCGTTGTTACATCCTGCGCCGACAGGAAAGGCAGCCCCCCATGCGCGCAGAAACCCAGAACACCGTCGAGGCGATCGAGAAATCGCTGGAGCTTCTGCGCCAGCGCATGGATTGGGACACGGCGTCCCACCGGCTGGAAGAATTCAACGCCCGGGTCGAGGATCCGAGTTTGTGGGACGATCCCGACAACGCCCAGAAGCTGATGCGCGAACGCCAGGCGCTGGTGGATGCCATGAAGTCCTACGAGACCATGGCGCAGGATCTGTCGGACAATGTCGAGCTGATCGAGCTGGGCGAGATGGAAGACGACATCGAGGTCGTGAAAGAGGCGGAAACGGCGCTGTCCACGCTGAAGTCCCGCGCCGAGGCCGCCGAGATCGAGGCGCTGCTGAACGGCGAGGCCGACGCCAACGACACGTTCCTGGAAATCAACTCGGGCGCGGGCGGCACGGAATCCTGCGACTGGGCGGCGATGCTGGCGCGGATGTACGTGCGCTGGGCCGAGAAGAAGGGCTACAAGGTCGAATTGCAGTCCGAGACGTCGGGCGAAGAGGCGGGCATCAAGTCCGCGTCCTACAAGATCTCGGGGCACAACGCCTATGGCTGGCTGAAATCCGAATCCGGCGTGCACCGGCTGGTCCGCATTTCGCCCTATGACAGCGCGGCGCGGCGGCACACGTCGTTCTGCTCGGTCTGGGTCTATCCGGTGGTCGACGACAATATCGAGATCGAGGTCAATCCCGCCGATATCCGCATCGACACCTATCGCTCGTCGGGTGCGGGCGGGCAGCACGTGAACACGACCGACTCGGCCGTGCGGATCACCCACGCGCCCACCGGCATCGTCGTCACCAGTTCCGAGAAATCCCAGCACCAGAACCGCGACATCGCCATGAAGGCGCTGAAATCGCGGCTCTACCAGATGGAGCTGGACCGCCGCACCGCCGACATCAACGCGGCGCACGAAGCGAAGGGCGATGCGGGCTGGGGCAACCAGATCCGGTCCTACGTGCTCCAGCCCTACCAGATGGTGAAGGACCTGCGCACCGGGGTCGAGACCAGCGACACGCAAGGTGTGCTGAACGGGGATCTCGACCGCTTCATGGCCGCCACGCTGGCGCAGGACGTGTCCGGCAAGTCCCGCGCCGAAGCCACGGCCGAGGATTAATCCAGCAGCAGTTCCAGCAGGTTGGCGTGATCGTCGGTCCATTCCCGGCCGCCATCGTCGTCCAGCACCGCCCAGTCCGACGCGGCGGTGGCAGCCCGCACCGTCGCCACGTCGCGCGACAGGGCAACCACGCTGCTGGCATGGGCCAGGTGCTCGTCCTCTTCGGGGCGGTCGTAGCGATGCGCGCCCGCCAGGCCCAGCGTTTGCGCCGACCGGCCGAGCGGCACGGTCAGGTCGTAATAGCGGTTCGAGATGTGGTAGATCAGCAGCCCGCCGGGATTGAGCCGGTCGAGGTAAAGCTGCATCGCCTCGGTCGTCGTCAGGTGCACCGGCACGGCGTCCGATGAATAGGCGTCGATCACCAGGATGTCGAAGGTCTGGGGATCGCGCTCGAGCACCATGCGCGCGTCGCCCAGCAGGACCGGCGCGTCGGGGGTGCAGTCGCTGAGATAGGTGAACAGGGCGGGATCGCGGGCGATCTGGGCGACGACCGGGTCGATCTCGTAATAGGTCCAGTCCTGTCCGGGCCGCGCGTGGCAGGCCATCGCGCCGACGCCGAGGCCGACGATGCCCATCGATTGCGCCCGTGTCCCGACGGGCGAGTTGATGAGCTCGGCCAGGGGCAGGCCGCCGTGATAATAGCTGAGCGGGGTGGGACGGTCGTCTTCTTCCAGCAGCTGTGCGCCGTGCAGGGTGGTGCCGTTGGTGTAAAGCCGCACGCCGGTCTTTTCCTCGACCTTGTGCACGCCGAAGAAGCTGCGGTCGCGGAAGGCGGCGCTGTCGGGCAGGCTGGACATGGCGGGCGCGACGAAGACTGCCAGCGCCAGCAGCGCGGCCCCGATCGCGCGACGAAACAGCGCCACCAGGACCAAGGCCGTGCCCAGCAGGATCGCCTTGGCCACCAGGTCGGGCTGCGGCGCCACGGACGAGAGCACCAGCAGCGCCAGCCCTGCACCTGCACCGATAAGCGCGGTGCGCAGGGCAGTGCCGCGCGTCATCCGGAACGCGCCGGGGCTGAGTAGAAGGGCAACGGCGACCGCAAGCGTCACGGGACCCTCGGCCAGGGTGTCGAAGACCGCAGGCGCAAGAATCGAGTTGAAGAGACCGCCCAGCGCCCCGCCCACCGACATGGTCAGGTAGAACCCGGTCAGCCCGCTTCCGTCGGGCCGCGCCTCGTAGAGGCGGCGATGCGCGAACAGGGCCACGACGAAGAAGGACAGCCCCATCAATGTAATGATGGTCAGGCTCTGGTGGCCGCCCGTCAGGCCCAGGAATACGGCCGCCAGAAGGGCCAGCGCCACGACGGTCAGCAGGCGCAGGGTCATGGTCGGCAGGATCACACGGGCCCGGAAGGTCAGCACGAAGGACAGAAGATACAGCGACAGCGGCACCGCCCAGACCAGCGGGATCGAGCCGATATCGGTGCTGATCTTGGTGGTCACCGCCAGCATCAGCGACGAGGGCACGAAGGCCAGAACCAGCCAGAGGCCGATCTGCTGCGGGTGGGCCTTGGCCGCCTCGGCCCGGTGCCGCGCGACACCGCCGCGCGCCATGACCCCGGCGGCCAGCAAGCCCACGCCCAGCACCGTGTATCCGGCGGCGAAGCCCGCGCCGATGCCGCTGGTCCCCCAGATCGGCTCGGCGATCAGCGGAAAGCCCAGCAGCGCGATCAGCGAGCCCAGGTTGGACGCGCCGTAAAGGAAATAGGGATCGTCGGCGGCAGGCCCGCCCGAGCGTACCACGCCTGGATCAGCGGCGCGTTGGCCGACAGCGCCGCGAAGGGAACGCCCACGCCCGCCGCGAACAGCGCCAGCGTTTGCCAGGCGGCGGGCTGGCCAGGCGTCCAGCTCCAGCCGTCGGGGATGGCCAGCGGCAGGAACACCAGGCCCAGCGCCCAGACGGCCATGTGCAGCGCCACCTGTGCGCGCACCGGCAGATAGCGCGTCGACAGGTGTGCGTAGAGGTATCCGGCGATCAGAACGGTCTGGAAGAACAGCATGGCCGTCGTCCAGACGGACGCGGCGCCACCGATTTCGGGCAACACGATCTTGGCGAAGAGCGGTTGGACGAAGAACAGCAGCGACGCGGACAGGAAGATCGTCGCCGTGAAGACGACGGGCGCCAGCGTGGAAGGAAGGCCCGCCACCGGGCCGGTCTGGGTCGTGTCCGTCATCGATCTGCTCCTGCGGCTTCGCGCAGAAATCTATCGTGCCAATCCGTCAGAACTGTGTCCCAATCGGGGACGATCCGCGTCGAGCGCCGCCAGGATCGTGCGCGCGGCCATCCCCGCGCCGTCGGGAACAAGCCGGTCGGCCAACTTGCGGGCGGCGGCCGCCACTTCGGGTTTCAGGATGAAGGCCAGTGCCTGGGCGTCCGTCGCGGTCCGGATCCGGCGCGCCACGCCCAACCGCTGGGCGCGGGCCGCGTTGTCGGGCTGGTCGGCGCCCAGGGGCAGGATCAGCTGCGGACGGCCCGCATGCAGCGCCTGGCCGAGCGTGCCCATGCCGCCGTGGTGCAGGACGGCGCGCGCGTGGGGGAAGAGCGCGGCGTGCGGCGCGTAGGGCAGGGCGCAGATGTCGGCGCCGCTGGGAACCTTTGCCGCGCCCGACAGAAGCACGGCCCGCAGTCCCGCGCCCCGTGCCAGAGCGACCGCGTCGCGCCAGAAATGCGGCCCGGCCAGCTTGTGCGCGACCGATCCAAGCGTGACCACCAGCGGGGCTGGCCCCGCCTCGAGAAAGCGCTGCAGCTCGGCGGGCAGGACGGCGTCGCGCTGCTGCAATCGCGCGAAGCCCGTCAGGCGCAGATCCTGTGCGTCCGCGGGCCGCTGCGAGAATGCCGGATCCCATAGACCCAGGCGCATGTGCGGCGCAACCGCGTGGCCGAAGAGCGGCGTCGCGCGGCTGGGCGGCAGGCCGAGCTCGCGTCGCACGTGGGCCTGATCGCGCCCGTGGCGGCGTTGCATCTCGAGCGCCACGATCCGCAGCCATAAGCGGTTCCAACTGCGCGAAACGGCATTGCCGGGGCGCGGCACCATGGGCGGCGACAGGCCAAGGACACGGGGCGGATCCAGGGCGGATTGCACCATCACGGGCTGGAGCAGCAGGGGGATATGGGGCCGACCGGTGAGTTCCGCAGCCAGCGGCGCGGCCATGGCCAGCGCCGTGCTGCACACCGCGCGGGCGCCCTGCGCGTGGGGCAGGAGCGCGCGCGTCAGGTCGGCCAGGCGCGGATATGTGGCCCGCTTAAGCAGTTCGGACGGATCCCGGAAGACCGATGCCGCGATGGCGTCGCGATCCATGTCCAACTCGGCCACCAGCTGGGCTTCGCTGGGGCCGAACGCCACCGCCTCGAACCCGTGCGCGCGCGCTTCGTCCGCATCGTCGGGGCCCAGCAGCAGGCGGACTGGCTGGCCCGTTTCTTCGAGCGCCCGCGCCACGGCGAGGACGGGAAAGAGATCGCCCAGCGATCCGACGGTGGACATGAGGACAGGCGCGGTCATGACCCTGACCTAGCGCGCGGGCGCCGATGAACACTTCCCGCGTTTGCGGTTTCGCGAGATTTCCACCGGGGGGGTCCGCTGGCGGACGGCGTTCGGCGCCGGGTCCTTCTGGCAACGCGCATGAAAAAGGGCACCGCGGCGCAACCGGGTGCCCTTTGCGCAAGATGCGGCGTCGATCAGGCCTTGGCTTCGGATCCCGACCCGGAGCCGGGCGCGGGCGCAGGGGCGCCGCCGCCCTGGGCGGCAGGGCGTGCCCCGCCGGTGGTGTTCAGCGGATCGTCGCGGCGGGCGACTGAGCCTTCGAAATGGGCACCGCTTTCGATGGCGATGGTCTTGTGGATGATGTCGCCCTCGACCCGCGCGGTCGCGGTCAGGCGCACCTTCAGGCCGCGAACGCGGCCCACGACGCGACCGTTGACGACCACGTCGTCCGCCATCACTTCGCCCTTGACCGTGGCGCCTTCGCCGACGGTCAGCAGATGGGCGCGGATGTCACCTTCGACCTGGCCTTCGATCTGGATGTCGCCGGTGGTGCGCAGGTTGCCCTTCACCGTCAGGTCCGAGGACAGGATGGATGCGGGCGGCTTCGCCTTCGGCGCGCTGGAAGACGTGTCGGTGTTGGATTTCGGTGCGTTCATGGGACTCTCGCTTGTGGGACGGGTCACTGCCTCGCCGCCCTGTTTGGGGCCGGGCTCGTTGATCTTGCTCTTAGAAAACATCTTGCGCCGCCTTGATATAGGTCATCGGGTTGACGGGACGTCCGCCCACGCGCACCTCGTAGTGCAGATGCGTGCCGGTCGAGCGACCGGTATTTCCCATATCACCGATCCGCTCCCCGCGCGAGACCCTTTGGCCCACTTTGACATGCAGTCGGCTCAGATGCGCGTAGCGCGTTTCGATGCCGAACTCGTGCTTGATCTTGACCAGGATGCCGTAGCCGGACTGGCGACCGGCATGGGTCACGACGCCATCGGCGGTGGAGTGGATGGGCGTGCCATGGGACGCGGCGAAGTCAGTCCCGTTGTGCATCCGACCCCAGCGCGGACCGAATCCGCTGGTGAAGCGGAAGGACGATTTCACCGGCAGCGCGAAGGGCGCTTTCTGCGCGGCGATCCGGTACAGGTTCATGCGGTCCAGCTTTTCCAGGATGCCGTTGGCGCGCAGGCCGTCGGCGTCGGGCTCGGACCCCTTGGTCGAAAAGCTCATGGGCGTCAGCGGACCACCCTGGCCGGAATAGCCGCGGCGCACCTGGTCGAGCAGGTTTTCGGTGTTCAGCCCGGCGCTGCGGAACATCTTGTCCAGCGGCGACACCGAGATCGTCAGCGCGTCTTCAAGCTGGTTGAAAATCTTGTCGTTGCGGGCCTGTTTCAGCTTGGCCTCGAAGATCATCTCTTCGGCGAAATCCTCGGCCTCCTGGGCCTCGATCATCATCGAGTCGCGTTGGCCGGATGCGGCCGTCAGCGCCCCTGCCAGCAGGTCGACGGTCTTTTCCATGTCGCCCAGCCGCGCCAGTTCGGCCATTTCGGAGCCGTCGCCGTTCAAGCTGTCGTTGAGCTGCGCCACTTCCTGGCGGGCGGCGTCGCGCGCCAGAACGGCGTCGCGGAGTTTGCCGTAGGTGACATCCATGCCGCGCTCGAGCTCGGTCAGGCGCGTTTCGCTGTCCAGAAGCTGCGACTGCATGGTGCTGACCTGGCGCAGGGCCGCGTTGAAACGCTCGTGGGCGGCCGCGGCTTCGGCCAGGGCGGCGTCGCGCTGGTCGGACATGGCGTTCAGCCGGTCCTGGTAGAGCTGTTGTTCGCGCTGGGCCTGGTCCCGTTCGTGGCCCGATCCGATCGAGTCCATCAGCAACACCGACGAGGCGATGATCGTCCAGCCGACCACCACGGCGATGCCGGAAACGGTCATCACCTGGGTCGCGGGCGACAGGCGCACGTATCGAGTTTCGGTGTTGGAGCGAAGGAAAAGTCGCTTTTCCGGGAAGGCGCGCGCGAGGGCCGCACCCATCTTGTTGGTCAATGACGTCAAAAACCTGTCCCCTTGCTGTCCCGATTGGCAGCGTCCGCTTGGCGCAAACTTGTTATTGGGACCGTGACTAGCAACCGGAAAGCCACACCGCAACAATTTTGCAGGCTCTCGTGTGCCGCCGGCGGAGAGTCGCAGGGAATCGGCATTAATCCGCCGACTTTACTTACTTTGGGCCTTGGGTAAGTCCGCAAGTGGCCAGTAGAAATCGGGCGGAAGACCCGCATCGGCGCGCTTCTCGGTGTTGAAGGGCGGCTTCAGGGGCGCGTGGAAGTACCGGCGCACCAGGGCGTGGAAGGTGGGTTTCGGGTCGCAATTCTCGCGGCCGCAGAGGAAGTGGAACCACTTCGAGCCGTAAGCCACGTGCGCCACCTCTTCGGCGTAGATCGTCTCCAGTGCGGCGACCGCGCCCGTGGCATGCGCGCGGCGGAACAAGTCGATCATGCCGGGTGTCACGTCGAGCCCGCGGGCTTCCAGCACCATGGGCACCACGGCCAGTCGCGCCATCAGGTCGTCCGCCGTTTCTTCGGCCGCGCGCCACATGCCCGCATGGGCGGGCAGGGCGCCGTAGAAGCTGCCTTCTGCCTCAAGGCAGTCGCACATGAGGTTGAAATGCTTGGATTCTTCGTCTGCCGCCTGGACCCAGTCGTCGCAGAACCCGATGGGCAGGTCCAGGTGTCCGAACCGAGCGATCACATCCCAGTGCAGATCGACCGCGTTCAGCTCGATATGGGCGACTGCGTGCATCATCGCGATGCGCCCCTCGGGGCTGCCGGGCTTGCGGCGGGGCACGTCGCGCGGCGACACCAGGTCGGGCTTGGCGGGCCGGGCAGGTTGCAGCGGCGGCGCGGCGCGACCGATCTCGGGGCGCGCGTCGTCGCTGCGGGCCGCGCGCCAGGCGGCGGCGTGGGCATGCGATAGCGCCGTCTTTTCGCGCCCGTCCGCTGTCTGCAGGACCTCCAGCGCCATCTGCGTCAGCGGCTTCACAATGCGCGCGCCGCCTCGAGCACCTCGTCCACGTGGCCGGGCACCTTCACCTTGCGCCATTCGCGCACGACCTTGCCGTCCGCGTCGATCAGGAATGTCGCGCGCTCGATCCCCATGGAGGTCTTGCCGTACATGTTCTTTTCGACCCAGACGCCGTAGGCTTCGCACACCGCGCCGTCGGAGTCGGACAGAAGGGCGATCTTCAGCCCGTGCTTGTCGCGGAACTTCTCGTGCTTGGCCACGGTGTCCTTGCTGATGCCCAGCACGGTGACACCGGCGGCGGCGAAATCGTCCACCGCGTCGGTGAAGCCCAATGCCTCCTTCGTGCAGCCCGGCGTGTCGTCGCGGGGATAGAAATAGAGAACCACCGGCCCGTCGATGGCCGACAAGGTGACGTCGTCGCCGCCGTCGCGCGGCAGGGTGAAATCGGGGGCTTCTTGGTCCTGAAGGCTCATCGGGCTTGCTCCTGTCGGGGTTCATCTTCCTTGGGGGAACTAGGGCGCGTTCGGGGGCGGCAAATTATTAACGCGGCGCCCTTGCAGAGCGGGCCCCGGCGCCTCATCTGCTGGCCTGCGCACTGTCGCGCGGCTTTCATTCAAGGCATCCCGCCCATGACCCGTCTTGGTCTTCTTCCCGTCCTGGCCCTTCTTTCCGCAACGCCCGCCCTTGCCGACGAGGTCAGCGGCGAGGTGCTTGCCTTCGACCGCGTGGCGCAGATCATCGTGCTCGAAGACAAGTCGGTCTGGTCGCTGAGCGATGGCGGCGCGACCGCGCCCGAAGAGCTGGAAGCGGGCGACACCGTCACCATCGAGTTCCAGACCATCAGCGACAACGGCTTCGGCAAGATCCTGGGCATCACCCGCGCCGAATAAGCCAGATGTGATCGCCGACCCCTCTGGGCAGGGCGCGCCCAGCAGGTGATAAGGTCTGCATGAGCGATCCGTCCCAGCCGAACGCCAAGTCGCCCGGCCGCAAACGCCGGGGGCTTCGGCGTGCCCACGGGGTCGCCTGGAGCATCGTCGCGGGGCTTGCGGCGCTGCTGGTGGTCAGCGTCGCGGCCCTGGCGATCAGCGAGACGCGCCTGGTGCTGCCCCAGGCCCTGACCGAGCGGATCGAGCGGCGCATCAACCGCGATTCGCCCCTGCAGCTTGGGATCTCGCAGATCACGGTCGGGCTGGATCGCAGCGCGATCCCGCGTCTTTGGATCGACGATGTGGGTCTGGAAGGCGTCGGCGGGCAGACGCTGGCACAGGTGTCGCGCGTCGGCCTGGCCTTCGATCCGGGGGCGGCGATCCGGGGCCGTGTCGCCCCGCGGGTGCTGCGGGTCGAGGACGCGACGCTGACGCTGCGCCGCGACCGCAGCGGCGCGTTCGAGATCAGCTTCGGCGGTGGCGGACAGCGGCTGGAAGGGGGGCTGGGCGGGCTTCTGCAACTGCTCGACCGGGCGCTGCAAGCGCCGCCCGTGGACCGGGTCGAGCGGGTCGAGTTGACCCGCGCCACCATCACCGTCGAGGACGCGCGCGCCGCGCGGGTCTGGCAGTTGAGCGACGCGGGCGCCGTGCTGCGCCGGACCGAGCAAGGGCTGGAGCTGTCGCTGAACGCCGACATCTTCAACGGCTCGGACACGCTGGGCGCCTTGCAGGCGACCGTCACGGCGAAGGGCGGCGATCGCGGTGCCAGCGCGCAAGTGACGCTCAGCGATGTGAGCGCTGCCGATATCGCCCTGCAAAGCCCGGCCCTGTCGTTCCTGTCGGTTCTGGACGCGCCGCTGTCGGGGGCGCTTCGGGCCGAGGTCGGGGGCGACGGCGGGCTGACCGATTTCGCGGGCACCCTGGAGATCGGCGCGGGCACGCTGGCCCCGCGCACGGGCGGCACGCCGCTGGGGTTCGAGCAGGCGAAGGCCTATTTCACCTACGATCCCGACCGCGCGCGCCTGAATTTCAGCCAGATCAGCGCGACCGGCGCCCTGGGAGAGGGGCGCGTCAGCGGCCACGCCTACCTGGACGACCTGGGCGATAACGGCTTTCCCCGCACTTTGCTGGCGCAAATGGCGCTGGACACGCTGGCGCTGGACGCGCCGCGGCTGTTTCCCGCGCCGATCACGCTTGGCGACGGTCAGCTTGACCTGCGCATTCGCCTGAACCCTTTCCGGGTCGAGATCGGCCAGATCTCGTTGCCCGACGCGGGCGGCGCGCCGGGGCGGCATCTGCATGTGTCCGGGTCGGTCGAGGCGACGCCCGAGGGCTGGCAGGTCAGCGCCGATGGCCGGGCGGAGGCGCTGGGCATCGAGGCGCTTCTGCGGCTTTGGCCCTTGCCGATCGCCCCCAAGGCGCGCGGCTGGCTGAGCGACAACATCAACGGGGCCCTTGCCGAAAATGTCGTGGCCGCGCTGCGCTTTGCGCCGGGCGATGCGAAGCCCCGGCTGAACCTGACCTTCGGCTTCCGCGACGCGGATGTGCGCGTGATGAAGGGTCTGCCCCCGGTGACGCAAGGGGCGGGGCTGGGTTCGATCATGGACCATCGGCTGGTGATCCAGGTGGACGAGGGGGTGATGAAGACCGGGGCGCGGGGTGACCTGGACCTTGCGGGCAGCGTCTTCACGATCCCGGACGGGCGCATCAAGCCCAGCCCGGCCGTGATCGACATCGCGGCCGACGGCCCGCTGGGCGCGCTGTTCGACGTGCTGGATGCCGAGCGGTTCCAGCTGCTCAGCAAGTCGGGCCGCGATGCCGACCTGGCCACCGGGCGGATCACCGGATCCGCGCGGATCGGGCTGGTGCTGAAAAAGGGCAACACGAGCGAGGATATCGACATCGCGGCCGACGCGGTGGTGCGCGACTTCGCGTCGGACACGATCGTCGGGGGCCGCGCGCTCAGATCCGACCGGCTGGACGTGTCGCTGGCCGAGGCGCGCCTGTCGGCCAATGGCCGCGCCACTCTGGACGGCGTGGCGTTCCAGGGGGCCTGGCGGCAGGCGCTTGCGGGCCCGGACCAGGGGCAGGGCAGCGTCAGCGGGACCGCGGAGCTCGGCCCCGAGGCGCTGGAGCGGTTCGGGGTCAAGCTTCCGCGCGGCCTTCTGACGGGCAGGGGTCCGGCGCAGATCGACCTTGCGCTGCGACCCGGCGCGCCCGCGACGTTGCAACTGAGCTCGGAGCTGCGCGGGCTGGGCCTGAACATTCCCGCGGTGAACTGGTCGAAGCCCGCCGACACGCCGGGCCGACTGGATCTTGCGCTGACCCTGGCCGAGACGCCGCGCGTCGACGGGCTGTCGCTGAGCGCGCCGGGCCTGTCGGCCACGGGCGACGTGGTGCTGGGCCCCGGTCCCAGCTTCGAGGCGTTGGAGCTGGACCGCGTGCGGCTGGGCGGCTGGCTTGACGCGGCGGTGACGATCCGCGCGCGGGGCGCAGGCCAGCCGCCCGCCATCACCGTGCGCGGCGGCGAGATCGACATTCGCCGCGCCCAGCTGGGCGGAGGTGGCGGCGGATCCGGGGCGGCGCGCGGGCCGGTGTCGCTGAGGCTGGACCGGCTGCGGGTGACCGACACGCTGGCCTTGGGCGACTTTTCGGTGGATCTTGCGCCCGGCCGGGCGCTGTCGGGCGATTTCCGCGGCCGCATCAATGGCGGGGTCACGGTGGCGGGGGCGCTGGCGGGCGGGCCGAACGGCACGGCGATCCGCATCCGGGCCAACGACGCGGGCGCGGTGCTGCGCGACGCGGGCCTGTTTCGCAACGTCGAGGGCGGCGCGCTCGAGCTGACCCTGCGCCCCGGGGGCGGGCGCGGAATCTACGAAGGGGCCTTGCGCGTCACCGGCCCCCGCCTGCGCAACGCGCCGACCATGGCCGAGCTTCTCAGCGCCATATCGGTGGTGGGTCTTCTGGAGCAGATGCAGGGCCAGGGCATCCCCTTCGACGAGGTCAGCGCCGATTTCCGCTTGAGCCCGTCGCGCATCACGCTTTATCGGTCCTCGGCCACCGGCAATTCGCTGGGGCTGTCGATGGACGGCGTTTACGATCCGCAAAGCAAGAGGATGGATATGCAAGGCGTCGTGTCGCCGCTTTACCTGCTGAACCGCGTGGGGTCGATCTTCACGCGCCGGGGCGAAGGGCTGTTCGGGGTCAGCTTCACGCTGCGCGGCACGGTCAGCGACCCGGCGGTGGCGGTCAATCCGCTGTCGATCCTGACGCCCGGCATGTTCCGCGAGATCTTCCGCCGCCCGCCGCCCGAAAGGGTCGCCCGATGAAGCTGTCGGAGTTCGACTTCGATCTGCCCGAGGATCGGATCGCGCTGCGGCCTGCACGGCCGCGCTCGTCGGCGCGGATGCTGGTGGCCGAGGGCGCGCGGATCACCGACGCGCGGGTCAGCGACCTGCCGGACTGGCTGCGCCCGGGCGACCGGCTTGTGCTCAACGATACGAAGGTGATCCCGGCGCGGCTGTCGGGGTTGCGGCGGCGGGGCGGCGCGCAAGGCCCGACCGAGGCCCGGATCGAGGCCACGCTGCTGGAGCCGGGTGCGGATGGCAGCTGGTCCGCCCTGCTGAAGCCGCTGAAGAAGGTGCGGGACGGCGAGACCGTCGTTTTCTCACCCGATCTGTCGGCGCGCGTCGAAGGCCGCGATGACGGCTCGGCCCACATTCGCTTCAACCTGGAAGGCGACGATTTCGACGCGGCGTTGGCGCAGGCGGGTGCCATGCCGCTGCCGCCCTATATCGCCTCGAAACGGCCCGCCGATGCGCGCGACCGCGACGACTACCAGACCGTCTGGGCCGCGCGCCGGGGCGCCGTCGCAGCACCCACCGCATCGCTGCATTTCGATGACGCGCTGCTGGATGCGCTGGCTGCGCGGGGCGTACAGATTTCCCACGTGACGCTGCATGTGGGCGCGGGCACCTTCCTGCCGGTGAAGGTCGACGACGTGCGCGACCACAAGATGCACTCGGAATGGGGCGAGGTCAGCGCCGACGCCGCGGCCGAGATCGCGCAGACCATCGCGGCGGGCGGCCGCGTCGTGCCCGTGGGCACCACCGCGCTGCGCCTGCTCGAGACCGCCGCGACGGGGCCGGGACGGATCGCCGCCTGGCAGGGCGACACCGACATTTTCATCACGCCGGGCTTCCGTTTCCAGGTCTCGAACGGGCTGATGACGAATTTTCACCTGCCCAAATCGACGCTGATGATGCTGGTTTCGGCCTTCCAGGGCAGCGATGAAATCCGCCAGATCTATGCCCATGCCATCGCCGAGGGCTACCGTTTCTTCAGCTACGGCGATGCAAGTTTGCTATGGCCCGCCGATTTCTGAGCCCGCAGGACATCGGTCGTTGCCCTAAGGGCGGACCTGTGTCACTTCAAATCCAGTCGAAACAGAACGGATGAATTCTGCCGATGGTCGATTTCACAGCCCGCCGCCGCATGATGGTGGACACGCAGGTCCGGCCCTCGGACGTGACCGAGTTTCCCATCATCAACGCCATGCTGAACGTCCCGCGCGAGCTTTTCGTGCCGCAGGCGCTGGTCGAAGCCGCCTATCTGGGCGAGCATCTGCCGCTGGGCAAGAACCGCGTGATCCTGGATCCGCGGGTGCTGGCCAAGCTGATCGACGCGCTGGACATCACGCCATCGGACCTGGTGCTCGATGTGGGGCCGGGCATGGGCTATTCCAGCGCGATCCTGGCCCGCCTGGCCGAAGCCGTCGTCGCGGTCGAGCCAGAAGCGGCCTATGTCAGCGAAGCCCAGGCGGCGCTGACCGAGGCGGGCATCGACAATGCCGCCGTGAATGAAGGCGCGTTGACCGACGGGGCGCCGCAATACGCGCCCTTCGACGTGATCGTGATCGAAGGCGGCGTCGAGACGCTGCCCGACACCCTGCTCGACCAACTGGCCGAAGGCGGCCGGATCGGGTGCATCTTCATGGATGGCGCGCTTGGCACCGCGCGGGTCGGCCACAAGATCGACGGCCGAATGAATTGGCGTTACGCCTTTAATGCCAGCGCGCCCGTATTGCCGGGCTTTGCACACAGCGCGGAGTTTTCCCTATGATCGCCAGACACCTTTTGAAGACCACCCTTTCGCTTTCCATCGTTCTGGGCGCATCGCTCGGCGGGACGGCGGCCCGGGCCGAAACGCTGGCCGATGCCCTGGTCAGCGCCTATCGCCATTCCGGACTTATCGAAAAGAACCGCGCCGTTCTGCGGGCCGCGGACGAGGACGTGGCCATCGCGTTGTCGTCGCTCAGGCCCATCGTCGACTATACCGCCAACCTGCAACGCACCTGGACCTTCCCGAACGACCGCGAGATCCCCAGCGCGAACCCGGCGGTCGTCCCGCCGCGCCGGATCGACAACTCGGCCGAGACGACGACCAGCATCGGAATATCGGCGGATCTTCTGCTGTGGGACGGGGGCGCCACGCAGCTGGGCGTCGATGTCGCGAAAGAGCTGGTGCTCGCCACGCGCCAGGGCCTTGTTTCGGTCGAACAGCAGGTCCTGCTGAACGGGGTGGCCGCTTATCTGGGCGTGCGCGAGGCGATCGCGTTCGTCAACTTGCGCGAAAGCAATGTCAGCCTAATTTCCGAGCAGTTGCGGGCCGCGAACGAGCGTTTCGAAGTGGGCGAAGTGACGCGCACCGACGTGGCCGTCGCCGAGGCCAGCCTGGCCGCCGCACGCTCGACCCTTGCCGCGGCACGGGGCGATCTGGAACAGGCCCGTGCCAATTACGTGCGCTTCGTCGGCCGCAAACCCGGCAACCTGGCCGCCGTGTCGCAGCTTCCGCCCTTGCCCGCATCCCTGGCCGCCGCCGAGGCCGTGGCCCGCAAGACCCATCCCGACATCCTGCGCAGCATGCGCCTGGTCACCGTGGCGGATCTGAACGTCGCGCGGGCCGAGACGTCGATCAAGCCCCGGATCACCGGGCGCGCGTCGGTTTCGATCGGCGACGATTTCGAAGAGCAGGCGTCGGTCGGCGTCGCGATGACGGGCCCGATCTATCGCGGTGGACGCCTGACGGCGGCCTACCGCCAGGCCGTGGCGCAGCGCGACGAGACGCGCGCCGATCTGCATATCAGCACCGACAACGTGTTCCAGGACCTCGCGCAGGCCTACGCATTGCTGGAAGTGGCCCGCGCGCGGATCCGCTCGGGCCAGCTCGAGGTGCGCGCCGCCGAACTGGCGTTCCGCTCGGTCCAGGAAGAGGTGCGTTTCGGCACCCGGACCACGCTGGACATCCTGGACTCCGAGCAGGACCTGCAGGACGCGCGCGCCAACCTGATCTCGGCCCGCATTTCCGAGATCCAGGCGGCGTACCAGGTGCTGACGGGGATGGGCTTGATGACCGTCGATCACCTGAACCTGAACGTCGTGACCTACGATCCGTCGGCCTATTACAACGCCGTGCGCACCGCGCCGATCCGCAAGGTGTCGCCACAGGGTCAGAAGCTGGACCTGCTGCTGAAGTCGCTGGGGAAAAATTAAGATCTGTCGAATACCATCAGGGTTGCGTCGTCCGCCGCGTTGTGCGGCGTCGACTCTTTGCGTATCCTTGCGCCAGGCACGAGACAGAAGGCAGGCAAATGTCCGATCCGGCGAAAAGCACTGAAATCGAGGATGTCCTGGCGTCCATCCGCAGGCTGGTGTCGGTCGATCCCACGG
Organism: Palleronia pontilimi; assembly: GCF_016412875.1. Taxonomy (GTDB): domain Bacteria; phylum Pseudomonadota; class Alphaproteobacteria; order Rhodobacterales; family Rhodobacteraceae; genus Palleronia; species Palleronia pontilimi. The sequence continues at coordinate 106,143 of NZ_JAEKPD010000002.1, forward strand.
GCGGGCTGAAGCCCCATCGCGGTGCGGTGACGCAAAAGCTTGTTCTGACCTCCGATCAGCGCGTGGGCGGTGACGACGGGCGATCGGACCGGGGGCAGCGCAACCAGGCAGCACCGCTGAGGCTTGAAGCGTCGGTCTCACCCGGCCTTGCCGAGGTCCCCGAGGACGCGGCCGCCCCGCGTGAGGATGATCGCGGTGCCGGAAAGCTGGAAATTGTGACCGAGAGCGGTGAAGTGGCCCCCGACGCGCCAGCGTCCGAAGATGTGCCCGAGCGTGATGAAGACGTTGTGCGGGACCATGCGGACGAGGCATCCGATGAAAGCGATGATGCCGGGACGCGCGATGACAAAGCGGCTGAGGACGCCCCCACGTCGGAGCAGGACAGTGACCTTGCGCTGACGCAGTCCGTCGAGACCTTCGTTTTCAACCTGCCGGACAGCAGCGAATGGGAATCCGAGGAGAAGATTGACGCGACCGAGGCCGAGGACGCGGTCCGCCCCGGATCGACACTGGAGGCGCGTATCGCCGAGCTCGAGGCCGCGGTGTCGTCGCAAGCCTCGGATTTCGAGCCGGACGGAAGCGAGGATCTGCAGCAGCACCGCCCCGAAAGTGTCCCCTCCAGGCGTCCTGCACCCTCGGCGGATACCGAACAGGCCATCGCCCAGTTGATTTCGGACGCGGCCCGCAGCGTTGTGACGCAGGCCCTGGATGACACCGGCGCGAACGCAGAACCGGACGCGCAGGGGTCGGCCCCCGATCGGGATACGGACAAATCCATCTTCAACCGCTTGCGGTCTTCACCGGAAGGCGCGTCCGAGGAAGATGCCGACGAAGGCTCCACCGAAGATACCGCCGCAAACGATGACACGGACGCCCGTGGCGCCATCGATAGTTCGGACGACGCAGATGCGTCCGACGATCTGGCCACCGCGGCGAAAGACGGCGAAGCCGTCGGTGAAGCGAGGAACGCGGATTCGGACGTCAGCGATCCGCAAGAGGCGTCTGTTTCGGAAGCGGACCCTGAGGCGGGGAAGAACACCGATGAGGACGGCGCGGGCCGGGATATGGACGTGGCGGAAGAGGGCGCGATCCTCGACGAAGCCGCGTTGCGCGACCTGGTTGCCGAAATCGTGCGCAGCGAGCTTCAGGGCGCCCTGGGCGAGCGGATCACCCGCAACGTGCGCAAGCTGGTGCGCCGCGAAATCATGCGCGCGATCACCGTGCGCGACCTGCAGTGATCGGGTCTAGCTGAACGGGCGCGACGTCAGGCGCAGCAATAGATCCAGATCGAGATGCCGCTCCAGATGGTCGGCCAGCGCGTCGAGCGTCTCGTCTATCCCGTGGTCGAAACCGCGCGCGGTGGGGCTGGCGCCAAGGCCCTTCAGATACGATTGCCGGAAGCCGTCGGCCGCGAAAAGCCCGTGGATATAGCAGCCCATCACGCGCCCGTCGGCTGACGCTGCGCCTTCGGGGCGGCCATCGAGGCTGAGCCACGCGCGGGCGCAATCCGGTCCGGATGTTTCGCCCAGGTGGATTTCGTAGCCCTGCACGTCCTGTCCGCTGGCCATGTGACGCGCCTGGCTCAGCGCCAGTCTTTTTGCGGGCCTTAGATGCGTTTCAATATCCAGGTGGCCCAACCCGTCCGCGCTACCGGGCGGGCCTTCCAGGCCGTGCGCGTCGGTGATTTTGCGGCCGAGCATCTGGTAGCCACCGCAGATCCCCATCACGTGACCGCCGCGCCGGATATGGGCGGCCAGGTCGATATCCCATCCCTGCGCGCGGAACGCGGCAAGATCGGCGATGGTGGTTTTCGAGCCCGGCAGCAGAACGAGATCCGCATCGCCGGGCAGGGGACGTCCGGGGGCGATGAGGTCGATCGTCACGTCGGGCTCGGCGGCCAGGGGGTCGAGGTCGTCGAAATTGGCGATCCGGCCCAGGCGCGGCACGGCCACCTTGAGCGCACCGGACGCGCCGCCCTTGCGTTCCAGGTCGAGCACGTCTTCGGCGGGCAGCCGCCACGCGTCGTCGAACCACGGCACGACCCCGAGCGACGGCCAGCCCGTCGCCCGCTCGATCACCCGCAGCCCATCGTCGAAGAGCGAGACGTCGCCCCGGAACTTGTTGATCGCAAAGCCCTTGATCCGCCCGCGATCCTGGGACGACAGGACCGCGTGGGTGCCCACGCATTGCGCGATGACCCCGCCCCGGTCGATATCGCCCACCAGCACGACCGGCAGGTCCACGGCCTCGGCGAAGCCCATATTGGCGATGTCGCCCGCGCGCAGGTTGACCTCCGCCGGGCTGCCCGCGCCCTCGACCAGCACCAGGTCCGCGCCCGCTGCGATCCGCGCGAAGCTTTCCACCACACGCGGCAACAGTGTCGCCTTCTGCGCGCCGTAGTCGCGCGCGCGCATGGTGCCGATGCGCTGGCCCTGCACGATGATCTGCGCGCCGTGGTCGGTTTCTGGCTTCAACAAGACCGGGTTCATGTCGACGAGAGGCGCGCGGCCCGCGGCGCGCGCCTGCAGCGCCTGGGCGCGACCGATCTCGCCCCCGTCTTCCGTCACGGCGGCGTTGTTCGACATGTTTTGCGGCTTGAAGGGTGCCACGCTCATGCCCCGCCGCAGGAAGGCGCGGGCGATCCCGGCGACCAGCATCGACTTGCCGACATTCGAGCCGGCGCCCTGGATCATGATCGCTCTGGCCATCGCCGCCCCCTTCATCGACACTGCCTTAGCCGCGCGGCTGCCTGGGGGAAAGAGCCTTGAACACACCCGTCCACCTGATCATGGGAGCAGCGGTTTTCGGGCGGCAGGGCGACAGGCACCGCACCTGGGGCGCGGTGCTGGGCGCCTTCGCGCCGGATCTGTCGCTGTACCTGATGGCGGGCGTGTCGATCCTGGTCCTGGGCATTTCACCGCAAAGGGTGTTCGGCACGCTTTATTATTCGCCCGAATGGCAGCAGGTTTTCGCCGTGGACAACAGCTTCGTGCTGTGGGGCATCGGCTTCGCCCTGGCGCTTTGGTCGGGACGCGGCTGGGCGATTGCGCTTACCGGGGCCGCGCTTTTGCACCTGGCCTTCGACTTTCCGCTGCATTCCCATGATGCGCGGGCGCATTTCTGGCCGCTGACCGACTGGAAATTCATCTCGCCCGTGTCCTACTGGCAGGGACCGACGGGGCAGGTGGTCGGGTGGATCGAGATCGGACTGACGGTATCGTTCTGCGCGATCCTGGTGATCCGGCACACCCATTGGCCCGCGCGCGCGGGCTTCTTGGCGCTAGGCACCAGCCAGATGGCGCCGTGGGTCATGTGGTCGTTCATCTTCTGAGCCACGCAAAGGAAAAACGCCGCGGGGTCGATCCGCGGCGCTTTCCGGTAACACGTGAAAGATGGGACGGCGTCAGGCGGCTTCGGCCTGCGCGGCGCTGCGACGTTCGCTTTCCTCGCGGCTGAGCGCGACCGAGGTGCGCACGCCCTTGCCGACGAAATCCATCAGGCCCGAGACGACGCGTTCGTTCGGGTCGATTCCGGCACAGCTTAGTACTTCGCGGCCATCGCGCGAGCGGGCCCAGCGGGCGATCTGCTCGGGGCCATTGCCGTATTTCTTGTCATCGGCAATCGCGTCGTCCAACGCAGCCAGCACAACGGCGGCAAACAGTTTGCGCGCGCGATTGCCCTGCTCGTGGTTGAATGCGGTTCCGTCAACGAAGTCGGTCATTCGACGATCCTTATTGCTCTTGCATTTGCGTCGTGAGCGCCCCTTATGGACTATCACGACAGCATGTGTCACTCTATTTCGGAATACCAGCTATGCGACTGATGCATGACTGAAGGCCCGAACACTCCAGATAGGCCGTGTTGCAGACCCTTGATGGTGCATATATAGCGTCCATCAATCATTCATCAACCTTTTGCCATGGTTTCGCCACATGCCCAAAATCAACGGGAACGAAATCCGTCCCGGAAACGTGCTCGAGCATAACGGCGGCCTGTGGGCTGCCGTGAAAGTCGACCATGTGAAGCCCGGGAAGGGCGGTGCCTTCGCTCAGGTCGAGATGAAGAACCTTCGTAACGGATCGAAACTTAACGAAAGGTTCAGATCGGCCGACAAGGTCGAGCGGGTGCGTCTGGAGCAGAAGGATCAGCAGTTCCTGTACGAAACCGATGGCATGCTTGTCTTCATGGATTCAGAGACTTACGAGCAGATCGAGCTGCCGTCTGATATCTTGGGCGAGCGGCGTCCGTTTCTGCAGGACGGCATGACGATCCAGATCGAATACTACGAGTCGGAAGCGCTGAACGCCACGCTGCCCCAGAAGGTCACCTGCAAGGTGGTCGAGACCGAGCCGGTCGTGAAAGGCCAGACGGCCGCCAACAGCTTCAAGCCGGCCATCCTGGATAACGGCGTGAAGGTCATGGTGCCGCCCTTCGTGGGCCAGGACGAGGAGATCATCGTCAATACCGAGACGATGGAATACGCCGAGCGCGCCTAGGCGCCGACCCGGGTCAGCAGGCTTTCGACCATGCCGCGATATCCCGCGCCGAAAAGCCGCAGGTGCACCAGCGCGGGCCATAGCTGGTAGATCGGCCGACGCGCGTCCCAGCCGTCTTCCAGTGGACCATAGGCGTTCCAGAAGGCGCGCGGTGGCTTGCCGAAGACGCAGAGCATCGCCAGATCCACCTCGGCGTGGCCGTGGTAGCAGGCCGGATCGATCAGGCCCGAGAATCGGTCGTCCTCCATCAGCACGTTGCCCTGCCACAGATCGCCGTGCAGCAGGCTGGGCGCCGGATCGTGGGGCAGGAGGTCGGGCAGGCGGGCGGCCAACCGTGCCAGCCGCGGACGCAGGTCGGCGGGCAGCGCATCGGGCCAGGCCAGCAATCGCCGCTCAGCCCAGAATTCGGGCCAATTTTTCGAGACTGCCGCGGGGCAGGGCGCCGGGCCGAAGGCCGTGTCCTCGGGCCAGCCGTAACGCGCGCCGTGGCTGGCGTGCAGCCGCGCGATCTGCGCGCCCGCGTCGGCCCATGCGGCATCCGAGCCGGAGCCCTCGGCCAGACGTGTCATCAGCAAGAGGTCGGCATCGGCGTGAAGAACGTCCGGGGCGCGGCATCCCGCCGCGGCGACGGCCTGCAGCATCCGCGCTTCGGTCCGGCAAGGGCCGCCTTGCTTCGCGATGATGTCGCGCCCGTCGTCGAGCGTCGCAACATACACGGCCGAGATATCGCCGCCCTGCATGGCGCGAAGGGTGACCACCGGCGCGCCGAGCGCGGCGGCGATGCGTGCCGACAGCTTATCCGTCGTAGTGGACAAGCGCCTGCCCCGCCTGCATGCCCGCGCCCGCGCGATCGAACCGAAGCCAGGCGAGGCCACGCCCGCCAGACTGGGTGAAGAGCGTGCCCGCGGGCTTGCCCGCCGCGGTGATTTCCGTTCCCGCCGGGACAACGCCGGTCACGCGCACCTGCACCAGCCCCTTTTTCAGCTCGGTCTTGTGCTTCATCCGGGCGGTGACTTCCTGGCCCACGTAGCATCCCTTGCGAAAGTCGATGCCGTGCAGCCGGTCCAGCCCGAATTCCAGCGGGTAGCTGTCATTGGGCTGCAATTCGACCAGCGATTGCGGAACCACATGCGCGACCCGGAGCGCGTTCCAATCCGTGCCGTCATCGCCTGCGGCCTGGTCGATCTTGCGCCAGCCCAGATCCGGGTGCCTTGGGTCCGGCACGGCGCCCTCGGGCGGATCGCCCGTGCCCCGCGACACCTGCAGGCCGGTCGTCTCGATCGTGACGTCCCGGCGCAGGCGATACATGGTCAGCCGTTGCACGAGGCTTTCGGCCAGGGGCGTGGCGACGTCGATCAGCAGCGCGTCCGCGCGGTGCGAGACGAAGAAATCGGCCAGGTATTTGCCCTGCGGCGTCAGGAGCGCGGCATAGACCAGCGCGCCGGGGCGGGTTACGTCATTGGTCACCAGATCCTGCAGGAACGCGACCCGGTCGGCCCCGCTCAGCGACAGGACTGTGCGCGGATCATCCATTGGCGTCGTCCTCGTTGGTGTCGAATTGCAGCTTGTGAAGTTGTGCGTAAAGCCCGCCGCGCGCGATCAGCTCCGCGTGGGTGCCTTCATCCACCACGTGGCCCTGGTCCATGACGACGATCTTGTCGGCCGACCGGATCGTGGCCAGCCTGTGCGCGATCACCAGCGTGGTGCGGCCCTTGGAGAGTCGCTCGAGCGCGGATTGGATCACCGCCTCAGACTGGGCGTCGAGCGCCGATGTCGCCTCGTCCAGCAGCAGGATCGGCGTGTCGCGCAGCAGCGCGCGCGCGATGGCCACACGCTGACGTTGCCCGCCCGACAGGTTCGAGCCGCGCGGGCCTGCCTTGGTTTCCAGCCCGGCGGGCAGATCGTCGGTGAAATCGGCCACATGCGCGGCCTCCACCACGTCGCGCAGGCGGGCCTCGGATACGTCGTCGCGACCCAGAAGGATGTTTTCGCGGATGGTCTCGTCGAAAAGCAGCGAATCCTGCGACACGACCGAGAAGAGCCCGCGCAACGCCGCCAGGTCGAATTCCGACACATCCCGCCCATCGATGGTCACGCGCCCTTCTTGCGGCTCGACCAGCCGGGTGAGCAGGTTGAAGACGGTGCTTTTGCCCGCCCCCGACGCGCCCACCAGCGCCGTCGTCTGCGCGGGTTCGGCGACGAGCGACGTGCCGCGCAGAACGGGCGTGTCGTCATAGGCGAAGTGCACGTCTTCCAGCGCGATGCGCGGCGGCGCGTCTGGCGCATCGCCTAGCGGACCCGACGTGATCGAGGGGCGCATGTCGAAAATGGCGTAGAGGTTTTCCAGCGACGCCGCCGCGACTTGGGTGACACCGGCGACGCCGCCCAAGCGGCGCAACGGCTGGAAGGCCAGCGCCATGGCGGTAAAGAAGGACATGAACTGCCCCACGGTCTTTTCGCCGCTGATGATGTCCTGTCCGCCCAGCATCAACACGCCGAAAAAGCCCACCCCGGTTACGATGTCGATCAGACCCGGCAACATCGCGCGGCCCGCGGCGGTCTTGATCTGCACGCGGACGATATCGCTGACCAGGTCATCGAAACGGCCGATCTGGTAGGGCTCCATCCGGTTCAGCTTGATCGCGTTCATGCCGTGAAAGATCTCGTCCAGGCGGGTTGCGCGTTTGAACGACACGCTGCGCATCGCGCGCGTCTTGCGGCGGACGTAGCGTTGCAGGATCACCGAGGGCAGGATCAGCAGCGGCACACCCACCAGGGCCGCCAGCGTCCAGCCGACGTCGATGGTGAGCGCGACGATGAACAGCGACACCAGCGCCACCGCGTCACGGCCCACGCCCGAAATCAGGACCTGCCAGACGTTCTGCACGGCCAGCGTGTCGCCCTGCACCCGCTCGATAAGCGCGCCGGGGGCGTTTTCGGAGAAGAACCGCTGGTCGAGCGTCATCATGTGGCCCAGCAGGTCCACCTGCATCCGGGTGCTGGTCAGCTGCGCCACCCGCGTCAGCATCGTGCGCTGCAGGACGCCCGTGATGGCGCGCATGACGAACAATCCCATGATCGCGCCGCCGACCCACCAGATCGCACCGCCGTCGCCGCTGATGAAGACCCGGTCGAACATGGGCTGCAGCAGGTAGCTGAGCGCGCCAAGGCTGCCGCCCTCGATCATCATCAGAAGGGACGCGGCCAGCAGCCACGGCCAGTGCTGACGCACGTAGTCGCGCCAAAGCCGCATCAGCAGGGTGCGGGTCCGGTTCGACAATGGATTGGGCTTCGCGCTCATCTTGCACGCGACCTAGCGCGGATGCCTGTCAGGGGAAAGCCGGGTGATTGACGCCGCCCACGCCGCTTTGTAGCGCTGGGCGGCCCACGTGAAGGAGCCCGCCCCATGTCGCTTGCCAACGGCCACCCCTATCTGGCCATTCCCGGCCCGTCGGTGATCCCCGACGCGGTGCAGCGCGCCATGCACCGCGCGTCGCCCAACATCTATACCGGTGAGCTGACCGAGATGGTGCCGGGGATCGTGACCGACCTGAAGCGCGTGGCGCGCACCGCGCATCATTGCGCGATCTACATCTCGAACGGGCATGGGTTGTGGGAAGCGGCGCTGAGCAACATCCTGTCGCCCGGCGACCGCGTTCTGATCCCGGCCACCGGGCGCTTCGCCCATGGCTGGGCCGACATGGCCCAGCCTCTCGGGATCGAGACCGAAATGCTGGATTTCGGCAAGCGGGACGCCATCGATCCGGCCCGGGTGGCCGAGGTGCTGGCCGCCGATACCGGGCACCGGATCAAGGCGCTGCCGGTGGTCTATGTCGACACCTCGACGGGGATCCGCAACGACATCGCGGCCCTGCGCCGCGTGCTCGACGAGCTCGGCCACCCGGCGCTGCTGCTGGCCGATTGCATCGCGTCGCTGGGCTGCGACGCCTTCGAGATGGACGCCTGGGGGGTCGATGTGGTGATCGCGGCCAGCCAGAAGGGGCTGATGACTCCGCCAGGCGTGGGCTTCGTGTTCTACAACGACCGCGCCGACGCGATGCGCGAGACGGCGCGCTGCGTCACCCATTACTGGGACTGGCGGCCGCGCACGGACCCCGACTACTTCTATCGCTATTTCGACGGGACCGCGCCGACCCATCACCTGTATGGCCTGCGCGCGGCGTTGGACATGATCCATGACGAGGGTCTGGACAACGTGCTGTCGCGGCACGCGACGCTGGCCCGCGCGCTTTGGGCGGCCTTCGATGCCTGGGGCGCGGACGGGCCGCTCGCGATCAATGCTGCGCGGGACATCCGCTCGCACGCGGTCACGGCGGCGCATCTGGGGGGCAGCCTGGGGGACGAGCTGCGCCACTGGTGCGAGTTCAAGGCGGGGGTGACGCTGGGCATCGGGTTGGGGATGGAGCCGTCTTCGGCCTATTTCCGCGTGGGGCATATGGGGCATGTGAACGCGCACATGGTGCTTGGCGTGCTGGGCGTGATCCAGTCGGGGATGCGGGCGCTGGACATTCCGTTCGGGCCCGGCGGGCTGGATGCCGCGGCCGAGGTTTGCGCCGGGGCCTGAGCATCGGCCACGCGTGTTTGAAAATCCGTGATGCCGGGGGTGCCCTGCGCGGGCGATCAGCGGCGCGACAGTCGGCTGATCGCCTTGTCGGACGCATAGGTCACGCCCATCGCGGCCAGCAGGCCCCAGACCATCCAGACGAAAACCAGCGCGATGAAGACCAGCGGCGCCAGCGAGACCAGGAAGGGGCGCGTGAAGTCGGGGGCGGGCTGTCGTTCGATCATGGGGGCGATGTTAGCCGGGCGGATGTGGCTGTCACGTTACTTTTTCGTGCGCGCCGTCTCGAGCGCGACGGGCAGCGCCTGGGCGAACACGTTCATCGCGTCGTCGGGACCGCAGGTGACGCGGATGCAGCGATCCAACGGGGCCGCGCCGGGCATGCGGATGAAGACCCCCCGTTCGCCCAGGGATTGCAGGACGGCGCGGGCGAAATCGCCGTCGCGGCCGCAATCGATGGTGACGAAATTGGTGGCGGTCGGAAGCGGTGCCAGGTCGTTCGCGCGCGCGATTTCGAAAATGCGATCAACGCTTTGCGCGATCTTCTTCAGAACGTCGTTCAAGTGGTCTGTATCCGCCAGCGCCGCGATCGCGCCCGCCGCGCTGATGCGCGAGACGCCGAAATGGTTGCGCACCTTGCCGAACGCGCCGATCAGGGATTGCGGCCCGATGGCGTAGCCGATCCGCGCACCGGCCATCCCGTAAGCCTTTGAAAAGGTGCGGAAGCGGATCACGTTCGGATGGTCGGGCTGCAGCGGCGGCGTCGTGTCGGCGTCGGAGCATTCGGCATAGGCCTCGTCCAGCACCAGCACGCAGGTGTCGGGGATCCGGTCGATAAACGCCGAGATGTCGGATGACGTATGCCAGGACCCCATGGGGTTGTCAGGGTTGGAAAGGTAGATGAGCTTCGCGCGCGTCTCGACCGCCTTGTCCAGAAGGGCGTCGAGGTCTTCGTGATTGCCCGCGTACGGCACCTTGTGGAGGGTTCCGCCATAGCCCGTGACATGGTAGTTGAAGGTGGGATAGGCGCCGTCGGACGTGACCACGGCATCGCCCGGGGCCACCAGAAGCCGCACGGTCGAGCCCAGCAGCCCGTCGATCCCCGCGCCGGTGACGATATGTACGGGATCACATGAAAGATGCGATGCAAGGGCCTGTTTCAGGTCGAAATATTCCGGATCCGGATACTTCCAGACATCGTGTGCCGCGCGCTTGATCGCGGCGATCGCCTTGGGGCTGGGGCCGAAGGTCAGCTCGTTCGCGCCCAGCCGCGCGCGGAACGCGCCACCCGCCCGACGCTCTTGGGTCTCGGGACCCACGAAGGGCACCGTGTCGGGCAACGCGGCCGCCAGAGGGGTCAGGCGCGGATCGCTCATAATTCGGCAAGCCGTGCCTGGGCGGTTTCAAGGCGTTGCTTTTCCTCGGATTTCTCGGCCACAAGCGCCTTGGTTTCGTCCACGACGTCGTCCGGGGCCGAGGCCAGGAACTTCGGATTCTTCAGCCGCCCGTTCAGACCGCCCAGATCCTTTTCCAGCTTACCCAGCGTCTTGGCCAGCCGGGCCTTTTCGGCTTCGACGTCGACGATTCCGGCCAGTGGCAGGGCGAATTGCCCGCCGCGCACGGAGATCGTCAGCGCACCTTTCGGCGGCGCGTCGGCCCGGGTCAGTCGCTCCACGCGCGCCAGCCGCTGGATCATCGCGGCGTTGCGATCCCAGGCGGTGCGGCCAGCGGCGTCCAGCTCGATTTCCAGGAGCTCGACCTTCAGGGCAGCGGGCACGTTGACTTCGCCCCGGACCGAGCGGATCGCCTCGATCAGCGAAATGACCCAGGCGATTTCCGCGCTGGCATCCGCGTCGGTCACATCCGCGGTGGCGTAATCGGGCCAGTCGGTGACGGCCAGAAGATCGGGGCCCGCCCACAGCTCTTCGGTGACGAAGGGCATCATCGGGTGCAGCAGGAGCAGGCATTGATCGAGCACCCAGGCCATGGTCGCCTGCGTCTCGGCGATCAGGTCCGCGTCTTCGGATCCGAACAGCGGTTTCGAGAATTCCAGGTACCAGTCGCAGACCACGTTCCAGACGAACTTGTAGATCGCGTCGGCGGCGTCGTTGAACTTGAAGGCTTCCAGCGCCGCGTCCACCTCGTCGCGGGTGCGGGCCGTTTCGCCCATGATCCAGGCGTTGACCGTCGCGCGCGGCTTGGGCGGCGCGGCGGCGCGGTGCTGCAGGGCGTCGTTCATCTCGGCGAAACGGAACGCGTTCCAGAGCTTCGTGGTGAAGTTGCGGTAGCCCTCGATCCGCTTTTCGTCCAGCCGGATGGTGCCGGTCATCGACGCCATGGCGGCGTTGTTGAAGCGGTAGGCGTCGGCGCCGTATTTATCCACCAGGTCCAGCGGATCGACCACGTTGCCGATGGATTTCGACATCTTCTGGCCCTTCGCGTCGCGGACGAGGCCGTGCAGATAGACGGTGTCGAAGGGGCGTTGGCCCACCACCGCGTATTGCATCATCATCATCCGGGCGACCCAGAAGAACAGGATGTCTGAGCCGGTGATCAGCACGGATGTGGGGAAATACCGGTCCATGAAGCTTTGGTCGTCGTCGCCCCAGCCCAGCGTGCCGATGGGCCAGAGACCCGACGAAAACCACGTGTCGAGCACGTCGGGATCGCGCCAGACCGGATAGACCAGGTGCGTGGGATCCTGGCTGGTGACATATTCGGCAAGGCTTTCCGACAGGCGGTGCAACGCTTCGTCGCGGGTCGCGACCTCGACCACCGATGCGTGGTTCAGCGGCGTGGGCAGATCGGCCAGCATGTCGCCGAACGTGTCCTTGACGGCCGTGAAATCGGGCGCGCAATGGGGGCGCAGATCGCCGTTGGCCAGGCTGTCGGAGGACAGGATGCGGCCGAGCTCGACCTCGTCGAGCGCGCCGTCGCCTTCGTCATCGGTGAAGCCGTTGGCGTGCAGATCGAAGCCGTACCAGACCGGGATCTGGTGACCCCACCACAGCTGGCGCGAGATGCACCAGGGCTCGATGTTTTCGAGCCAGTGGAAATAGGTCTTTTCGCCCGATTCCGGGATGATCTTGACCTCGCCCGAGCGCACGGCCTCGAGCGCGGGGCCGACGATCTGGGCGGTGTCGACGAACCACTGGTCGGTCAGCATCGGCTCGATCACGACTTTCGAGCGGTCGCCGAAGGGCTGCATGATCGGCTTGCTTTCCACCAGCGGGGTCAGCTGTTCCAGCCGTCCTTCGCCGCCCTCTTCGGGCGCCAGCGGCTTCGCGGGCTCGCCCAGGCGCGGATCGGTGGGCGGCACCATGACGGCAAGCCCTTCCTCGGTGATCTGTGCGACAACGCGGTTGCGGGCTTCGAACCGATCGAGGCCGCGCAGGTCGTCGGGCACCAGGTTCAGCGCGTCGGCCTCGGTTTCGCCCAGCGTACGGTCGCCCTTCGCCACCGCCATGGCGATCTCGGCGGCCTCGGCGTAATCCACGCCGTCGTCGCGCATGTGACCCTTCGTATCCATCAGCCGGTACATCGGGATGTCGCCGCGCTTGGCGACCTCGTAGTCGTTGAAATCATGCGCGCCGGTGATCTTCACCGCGCCGCTTCCGAAATCGGGATCGGGGTATTCGTCGGTGATGATCGGGATCAGGCGGCGATGTTCCTTCGGACCCACCGGGATTTCGCAGAGCTTGCCCACGATGGGCGCATAACGCGGGTCATCCGGATGGACCGCCACCGCACCGTCGCCGAGCATGGTTTCGGGGCGGGTGGTGGCGATCGAAATGTAGTCGCGGACCTCTTCGAACAGGACGTTCCCGTCCGCGTCCTTTTCGACGTAGGTGTAGGTGGCGCCGCCCGCGAGGGGGTACTTGAAGTGCCACATGTGACCGGGCACTTCGCGGTTCTCGACCTCGAGATCGCTGATCGCCGTTTCGAAATGCGGATCCCAGTTCACCAGCCGCTTGCCACGATAGATGTAGCCCTTGTCGAACATATCGACGAAGACGCGGATCACGGCGTCGTGGAAATTCGGGCCATCCTCGGGCGACGGATCGCCGGGCGCGCCCTGCATGGTGAACGCCTCGCGCGACCAGTCCATGGAGCAGCCCAGCCGCTTGTCCTGCTCGACGATCTGGCCGCCGGACGTGGCCTTCCAGTCCCACACCTTGGCGATGAAATCCTCGCGGCTCAGGTCGGTGCGCTTGATGCCCTGTTCGGCCAGCTGCCGCTCGACCACCAGCTGCGTGGCGATGCCCGCGTGGTCCAGCCCCGGCTGCCACAGCGTGTCGTCGCCGCGCATCCGGTGCCATCGCGTCAGGATATCCATGAGCGTGTGGTTGAAGCCGTGCCCCGCGTGCAGGAACCCCGTGACGTTGGGCGGCGGCAGCAGGATCGAGAAGGCGGACGCGCCGGGCTTGGCGTTGGCCCCCGCCGTGAAGCAGCCCGCGTCCTTCCACTTGGCGAAGATCTCGGGCTCGCGCGCGGCGGCGTCGAAGGATTTTTCCATGGGCATGAGGGCGGCGTCCTTTGGGTCAAACTTGCCCGTCGGGATAGCCAAATCGGCGGCCAAGGGGAAGGGCGGGGGATGGGGCGATATGGCACTGGAAAATCCCGGTGCGTTGGCTAGTGTCGGCGCGAATTCTGCGAAGGGGACGCACATGGACAATTTCGGCAAAAGCCAGTCGGTGACGCGCCGCGAGGACCAGCGCCTGGTCACGGGCCACGGCCGCTACGTGGACGATATCGCGCCCGCGGATGCGCTCTTTGCCGGGTTCGTCCGGTCCCAGGTGGGGCACGCGAAGCTGGGGTCGGTCGACGTGCAGGACGCCGCCGCCATGCCCGGCGTCGTGGCGGTGCTGACGGCCGCCGACATGCTGGCCATGGGCGCGTCGCTGGGGATGGACTACACCCGCGTGCCCACGCTGGATGGCGGAAAGGGCACGGCGCCCGAGCGTCCGTTCCTGGCCCATGATCGCGTGCGCTTCGTGGGCGAGCCCGTCGCCGTGGTGCTGGCCGAAACGCAAGCGCAGGCCATCGAGGCCGCCGAGGCGGTGATAGTCGACTACGACGAACTGCCCGCCCACATGGACCTGGCGACGGGTGGCGAGGCGCTGCATGACGAGGCCCCCGACAATCTGGCCTTCGATTACGGCAAGGGCGACGAGGCGGGCTGCGCGCGCGCCTTTCGCGACGCGGCCCACACCGTGAAGCTGAAGATCGAGGACAACCGCATCATGGTCTCGTCCATGGAAGGGCGCGGCTGCTGGGCGGAATGGGCCGAGGACCGGCTGCATGTCTGCTTTTCGGGCCAAGGGGTCTGGGGTCTGAAATCCGAGCTGGTGAATCGGTTCGGCCTTGATCCAAGCCAGGTCCGCGCCACCACGCCCGACGTGGGCGGCGGCTTCGGCATGAAAGGTTTCAACTACCCCGAATATTTCGCCGTGGCGGGGGCCGCGATGAAGCTGGGCCGCCCGGTGCGCTGGATGTCGGACCGGACCGAGGCGATGCTGTCGGACAACGGGGGCCGCGACCTTGTCCACGTGGCCGAGCTGGCCTTCGACGAGAACCTGAAGATCACCGCCTACCGCGTTGAGAATACGTGCAATATCGGCGCCTACAATTCGATGTTCGCGCAGATGATCCAGACCGAGCTCTTCAGCCGCGTCCTGATGGGCACCTACGATGTGCAGACCACGTGGCTGCGCACCCGCGGCATCTATACCAACACCGCGCCGGTCGATGCCTATCGCGGCGCGGGGCGGCCCGAAGCGATCTTCACGCTCGAACGCATCCTGTCGCGCTCCGCGCGAGAGCTGGGCGTCGACCCGCACGAGCTGCGCCGCCGCAATTTCATCAAGGCGGATCAGTTTCCCTACGTCTCGGCCACCGGGGAGACCTACGATGTGGGCGATTTCCACGCCACGCTGGCCAAGGGGGAAGCCTTGGCGGACATGGCCGGATTCGCCGCGCGCAAATCCGACAGCGCCGCGCGCGGAAAGCTGCGCGGCATCGGCACCTGCTACTACATCGAATCGATCCTGGGCGCGCCCGACGAGCACGTGAAGATCGCGTTCAACGACGACGGTACGGCGTCGATCTTCGTGGGCACCCAGTCGAACGGGCAGGGGCACGAGACGGTCTTTCCGCAGTTCCTGTCGGATCACACCGGTATTCCGGTGGACAAGATCGCCTTCGTGCAAGGCGATTCGGACCTGATCGCATCGGGCGGCGGCACCGGTGGCTCGCGCTCGGTCACGGTGCAGAACAACGTGACGCTGAAGGCCGCGCGCGCAATGATCGACGATTTCGCGGCGTTCCTGGCCGACGAACTTGGCGCCAAGCCCGACGATGTCAGCTTCGACGACGAGCGCTTCCGCGTCGAGGGCTCGAACGAGACGCCGACCATGCTCGACGTGGCCGCCATGGCGCGCGCGGCGGGACGCACTGACCTGTTGACCCGCACGGCCCACGAAAAGCTGCCGGGACGTTCATATCCCAATGGCGTCCATATAGCCGAGGTCGAGATCGACCCCGAGACCGGCGAAACAGAGGTCGTGAAATACACCGTCTGCGACGATTTCGGCAATCTCATCAATCCCATGCTGGCCGAAGGTCAGGTGCATGGCGGCGTCGTCCAGGGCATCGGCCAGGCTATCCAGGAACGCGTGGTCTATGACGAACACGGCCAGCTTCTGACCGCCAGCTACATGGATTACGGGGTGCCGCGCGCCGTGGACGTGCCGATGTTCCGCTTCGACACGAACCCCGTGCCGTCGACCGCCAATCCCATGGGCATGAAGGGCTGCGGCGAGGCGGGCACGGTGGGTGCGCTGGCCGCCGTGTCCAACGCCGTGGAAGACGCGCTGTGGGAACGGGGCGTGCGGCAGGTCGATCTGCCCTTCACCCCGGCGCGCGTCTGGGATCTTCTGACGGCCGAGAGCCATGCCCACGCCGCCGAATGAGGACCGCCGCCCGCGCATAAACACGGGCGGCCTGCTGCGGCGCGGCCTGGCGTGGCTGGGCCGCGGGCGGGTCGTCCAGCAGACCAACATGCCGATCCATCGTGGTCCGGTGACCCACGTCATCATCCTGGACGGCACCATGTCGTCGCTGGAGCCCGGGCGCGAGACGAACGCGGGTCTGACCTGGCGGCTTCTGTCGGAAATGGCGCCCGCCGCCCACATGTCCCTGAAATACGAGCCCGGTATCCAGTTCACGTCGTGGCGCCAGGTCCGCGACGTGGCCGAGGGGCGTGGCCTGAACCGCCAGATCCGCCGCGCCTATGGCTGGCTTGCCTCGCGTTACCGGCCCGGCGATCGGATTTTCCTGTTCGGCTATTCGCGCGGCGCCTATGCGGTGCGCTCGCTGGCGGGTGTCATCGACCGGGTGGGCCTGCTACGGGCCGACGCCGCCACCGAGCGCAACGTCCGCCTGGCCTATCGCTATTACCGCACGATCCCCGACAGCTTCGGCGCGCAGGAGTTCAAGCGGCTGTTCTGCCACGAAGCCGTCGAGGTGCAGATGGTCGGCGCCTGGGACACGGTGAAGGCGCTGGGTTTGCGCCTGCCGATCCTGTGGCGCTGGTCGCGCATCGCCCACAGTTTCCACACCCACGGGCTGGGCCCGACAACGCGCGCGGGCTTCCACGCCCTGGCGCTGGACGAAACGCGCGAGGCCTACGCCCCGGTGCTCTGGCGGCTCGACGGCGACTGGGACGGGATCTGCGAGCAGGTCTGGTTCCGCGGCACCCATGGCGATGTGGGCGGCCAGCTCGATGGCGTGCGCGCGGCGCGTCCCTTGGCCAATATCCCGCTGGTCTGGATGCTCGGCAAGGCCGAAGAGCAGGGCCTGCCCTTGCCGGAAGGCTGGCGCGCCCGCTTCGGCTGCGATCCGCACGCGCCGTCCATCGGGGTCAACCGCGGCTGGGGCCGGATCTTCGTGGCCCGCGGGCCGCGATCCATCGGGGCCGACCGGTCGGAGCGGTTGCATCCCACAGCGCTCGAACGGGGCGCCTTGCGCAACGAGGCCAAGGGACTGCCCTTCGCCGAGTAGCGCGCGCCTGCATCTTTGTTCTCGAAAATATCCCGGCGCGCGGGCAGCCACCGGGCGCATCAGGCGGGCGGAAGCGCCATGATTAGGCAGGTGGTCGTTCCGGTCGCGTAAAGCCGGTCATCCGCGGCGCCGCGGATCTCGCCCGTCGCGACCGCGGTCGAGCGTCCGGCATGGGCCACGAGGCCCACGCACCGCACCTTCGTGTCCGCGGGCAGGGCGCGGGTGATGTTCACCTTGAATTCCAGCGTGGTGTAGGTCGATCCGCAGGGCACCCGGGTCATCACCGCGCAGGCCATCGCCGAATCCAGGATCGTCGCGTACCAGCCGCCATGGATGCCGCCCATCGGGTTCATATGGGCGAAGCGCGGCGTGCCGGTGAACGCGATCCGGCCATCGTCCACTTCGTCCAGGTCGATTTCCATGCCCGCGGCAATCGGCGCTCCGGGCAGGTCGCCCGAGGCCAGCGCCCGCATGAACTCGAGCCCCGATTTGTGGCGCAACACGTCCATGTCGGCCAGGTCGGCGGGAGAAGTGGCGTGGGTCATCGGGCGGGGCACCTTGGATCGTGGCAAACCCCGCCATCATGCCCAGCATTGCTACGGCGCGTAACCCCCTGAAACGGGTCCGCTCAGGCGACCTTCTCGAGCACCCGCTCGGGCGCAAGACCCAGCGCGTGGATCACGTCGCGGGTCAGGGCGGGCTTGTTGAGCGTGTAGAAATGCAGATGCTCCGCGCCGCCGTCGATCAGATCCGAACACAGCTCGGTCGCCAGCGCGGTGGACAGCAGATCCTCGCGCCCGTCGCGGATCGCCGCGTCATAGGCCTGGTCCAGCCAATCGGGGATCGGCGTGCCGCAGGCGGTCGCGAATTTTCGCACGCCAGTCCAGCTTTCGATGGGAAGGATGCCGGGGATGATCGGCGCGTCGATCCCGGCCGCGACGCAGCGGTCGCGGAACCGAAAGAAGGTGTCGGCCTCGAAGAAGAACTGGGTGATCGCGGCGGACGCACCCGCGTCGATCTTGCGCTTGAGGTAATCCACATCCGCCGTGTCGCTGGCCGCTTCGGGGTGACGGTTGGGATAGGCCCCCACCCGCAGGGTGAACTTCCCGGTCTGCGCCAGCGCCTCGACCAGTTCGACCGAGCTCGCGAAGCCGTCCGCATGCGGCTGGAACGCCCCGCCGCCCGGCATGTCACCGCGCAACGCGACGATATCTGTCACGCCTGCGGATGCGTAGCTTTCGGCGATCTCAAGCGTTTCCGCGCGACTGGCGTTCACGCAGGTCAGGTGGGCCGCTACCCGCAGGCCGGTGGTCTTGCCGATGGTCGTGACCGCTTCGTGGGTCAGCGCCCGGGTCGTGCCGCCCGCGCCGTAGGTGACGCTGACGAAATCGGGCTCCAGCGGTGCCAGCGTGTGCATCGTGTCCCACAGCCGGAACGACGCTTCGAGCGATTTGGGCGGGAAGAATTCGAACGAAATGGCAGGCGCGGTCATGGTGTGATCCTTTGCGGTATCAGACCTTGTCTCACGCCGCGTGCCATGAGACAAATTCATAACTTTCAAGTTTAACATGAGGCCTGCTTCAGGATGCATATCGAGTTCCGCCACCTGCGGACCATCAAGGCGATCCATGACGAAGGCGGGCTTGCCCGCGCCGCCGATCGGCTGAACATCACCCAAAGCGCGCTGTCGCACCAGGTCAAGGGGCTCGAGGACCAGGCGGGCGTCGAGCTGTTCGTGCGCCGCTCGAAGCCCATGAAACTGTCCGCGGCGGGAATGCGCCTGCTACGCGCGGCCGAGAAGATCCTGCCGGAAGTGGCTGCTTTGGAAGCGGAATTCCAGGGGTTGCAGTCTGGCAAGGCGGGTCGTCTGCATATCGCCATCGAGTGTCACGCCTGTTTCGAATGGCTGCTGCCGGTGCTCGAGAAGTTCCGCCAGGCATGGCCCGACGTGGACGTGGATATCCGCCCCGGGCTTGCCTTCGGCGCGCTGCCCGCGCTGCACCGCGAAGAGGTCGACCTGGTGGTCAGCTCAGACCCCGAGGACATCGCGGGCATCGATTTCACGCCGCTTTTCGACTACGCGCCGGTCTTCGTGGCGTCCTCGCGCCACCCGCTCGCCGAGAAACCTTTCATCGAGGCCGAGGATTTCCGCGACCAGACGCTGATCACCTATCCCGTTGACCGGACCCGGCTGGACGTGTTCACCGAGCTGCTTACCCCCGCCAAGGTCGAGCCCGCTGCCATCCGGCAGGTGGAACTGACGGCGGTGATCCTGTTGCTGGTGGCCAGCCTGCGCGGTGTCGCGGTTCTGCCGGACTGGGTGGTGCGCGACGTGCAATTCCAAAGCGACTACGTCACCCGGCCGCTGACCGCCACGGGCCTGACGCGTCGTCTTTATGCCGCGACACGATCGGACGACACCACCATGCCGTATATGTCCCACCTGCTGCGCCTGGCCCGCACGGAGCCGGTGAAGCTGCAACGCAAGGCACCTGCATCGGCCTCCGCCGACTGAGCCGGAGCGGGCACCCTTGGCATCCCGCGTCCCCTCGCGTATGCGCCAAGCCGAACGACCGGACGGAGACGACCATGCAAGGCAGTGCCAATCTCAACATCATGATGAAAGCCGCCCGGACCGCCGCGCGCGGCCTGGTCAAGGATTTCCGCGAGGTCGAGAACCTGCAGGTCTCGTCGAAGGGTGCGGGGGATTTCGTCAGCCGCGCCGACATCGCGGCCGAGCGCACGATCCGCGACATGCTGATGGGCGAACGGCCCAATTACGGCTGGCTTGGCGAGGAATCCGAGCCGGTCGAGGGCAAGGACCCCACCCGCCGCTGGATCGTCGATCCGCTGGACGGCACGACCAACTACCTGCACGGGCTGCCGCACTGGGCGGTGTCCATCGCATTGGAACACAAGGGCGAAATCGTTGCGGGCGTGATCTATGACGCGGCCAAGGACGAGATGTTCGTCGCCGAAAAGGGCCAGGGTGCGTTCCTCAATGCCAGCCGCTTGCGGGTGTCCGATCGGCACCGGATGATCGAGGCGATCTTCGCCACCGGCCTGCCCTTCGGCGGGCGGCCCGAACTGCCCGCTGTCCTGAAGGACCTGGGCCGCCTGCTGCCCGCCACCGCGGGCGTGCGCCGCATGGGGGCCGCGGCGCTGGACCTGGCCTACGTGGCCGCGGGCCGCTACGAGGGCTACTGGGAGCGCGGCATCCACGCGTGGGACGTGGCCGCCGGACTTCTGATCGTGCGCGAAGCGGGCGGCATGGTCGGACCCATCGGCGCGGCGGGCTCGATCTTCGACAGCCGGACCGTGATCGCCGCGAACTCGGCCATCTTCGACGATTTCGCCAAGACCATTCGCGCCACCTGAGCGGGGCGCGATTTTTCGGCGAAAAATCGTCGCTCAGCGGCGGCGGCCCGCTTTCGGGATCGGCGTGCGCCGCGTGGTGTAGCGCGCTTCGGGGTGGGGCGGGTGGCCATGGGTCCGCTCCCAGAACGCGCGCCCGCCCAGCTTCCGCCAGAGCGGCCAGGTCAGCGCCAGGCCCGCGATGAAGCCGCCCGCATGGGCCCAGTAGGCCACGCCGCCCATCCCGGCGGGTGTCGCCGCACCCGACAGGATCTGGATCGCGAACCACAGGCCCAGGACCAGCCAGGCCGGGACCGGGAACACCCGGAAGAACACCAGCAGGATCACCAGGATGTCGATGCGCGCCTTCGGGAAGAGCAGCAGGTAGCCGCCCATGACGCCCGCGATGGCGCCCGAGGCGCCGACCATGGGAATGGTCGAGGCCGGATCGGACAGCGTCTGCGCCAGCGCCGCGCCGATCCCGCAGGCAAGATAGAAGCCCAGGAAGCGCAACGGCCCCATCTCGTCTTCCAGGTTGTCACCGTAGAGCCAGAGAAACCACATGTTGCCCGCCAGGTGCATGAAGCCGCCGTGCAGGAATTGCGAGGTCAGAAAGGTCAGCGGCGCCGAGATCGCGGGGATCAGCGCCCAATCCGCCAGAAATGGCAGGGCCGTCGTTTCGGATGCCAGGATCGGCAGCGTGCCCAGGAACACCGCGACGTTGATCGCGATCAGCGTGAGGGTGACCCAGGGTGTCGCGGTGGACGGGTTATGGTCGCGGATCGGAAACATGGCGCGAGCCTCAGACGTCCTCGATCCTGAGCGCGACCGGATCGCTTTCCAGCACGCCCGTCCCGGACATGGCCGCGATGGCGCTGTCGAGGGACTGGCGCATGGCCTTGTGGGTCACGATCAACACGGGCGCACTGCCTGCCGCGTGGTCGTATTGGCGCATCCGGTCGATGGAAATCCCGGCCTCGCCCAGGCAGGACGCGATCTTGGCCAGCGCGCCGGGCTTATCGGTGAGCACCATGCGCAAATAGAACGGCGCGGGCACGTTCGCGTCGGCGCGCTTGGGCTTGGCCAGGCTTGCGGCGGGCCGCCCGAACGTGGGCAGCCGGATGCCGCGCGCGATGTCCATCACGTCGCCCATCACCGCGCTGGCGGTCGGGCCTTCGCCCGCGCCCGCGCCGCGCAGCACGACCTGGCCCACGCTGTCGCCTTCCAGGACCACCATGTTGGTCGCGCCCTCCAACTGGCCCAAGGGCGACGAGGCGGGCACAAGGCAGGGGGACATGCGGGCCTCGAGCCCGCGGCCGGTCATCTGCGCCACGCCCAGCAGCTTCACCCGGAAGCCCATGTCGGCGGCATGGTTGATGTCGTCGATCGCGATCCGCTCGATCCCTTCCAGCGCGACCCCGTCGAAATCGACCTGGCAGCCGAAGGCCAGCGAGGCCAGCAGCGCCAGCTTGTGGCCCGCGTCGATGCCGCCCACGTCCAGGGTCGGGTCGGCTTCCAGGTATCCCAGGTCGGACGCTTCCTGGAACACCGTGTCGTAGGCCAGCCCGGCGCTTTCCATGCGGGTCAGGATGTAGTTGCAGGTCCCGTTCATGACGCCCATGACGCGGGTGATCTCGTTGCCCGAAAGCCCTTCGCCGAGCGCCTTGATGCACGGGATGCCGCCTGCCACCGCCGCCTCGAAACGGATTACGGCGCCGTTCGCCTCGGCCAGTTCGGCCAGCGCCTGGCCGTGATGGGCCAGCAGCGCCTTGTTGGCGGTGACCACGTCCTTGCCCGCCTTCAGCGCCGCCTCGACCGCGTCCTTCGCGGGGCCGGTGTCGCCGCCCACGAGTTCGACGAACACATCCACGTCATCGCGCCCGGCCAGCGTCACGGGATCGTCTTCCCACGCATAATCCCCCAGGCGCACGCCGCGATCCTTGTTGCGCGCGCGCGCCGAGACCGCGCTGATCGTGACAGGGCGGCCGCTGCGCGCGGTCAGCATGTCCGCGTGGCGCTGGACGATGCGGATCACGCCGACACCCACGGTGCCGATCCCGGCGATGCCGAGGCGAAGGGGGGAGGTCATGGGATGCGGGCTCCTGCAGGCGGTTGGTGCTGCCGGGCTTAGCGGGTTTGGCGACCGCGGGCCAGAGGGTCAGGTGCCATCGGTGCGGGCGCGAAGCCGCCCCAGCGCGCCGCGCAGGCGTTCGCGCTCGGCGGCCGTCAGGGCGCTTTGTCGCAGCAGACCGGCGCGGGCGCGCAGGTTCGCGGCGCGAGCTTCCAGACCGGCGGTGGTCTGCGGCGTGATCCGGGCGGGGATGGCGCCGGCGCGGGCGCTGATCTGCGACGTGGGCAACAGCTGCGGCGGATCCTGACGCGCAAGGGCCGCGGCATTGGGCACATCTAGCTGCGGGATGTCGCACGCGGTTGTCAGAAGTGCGGCAAGGAGGAAGGCGGGCAGGGCACGCATGGGGATCGGACCTATCGGGGTCGGTTGCCCGCGACGATAGCGCCCGGCGGCGGCGCAGGGCAACGCCGCTTTTCGCCGTCGCGCGAAGCGTCTAAGGAAGGGCCAGCCGCGAGGAGCCGTCCGCCCATGTCCCACCTGCAGATCCACGGTCCCCCCGGCCAGCCCCTGACCGAGCTGCGCGCGTCGCCCACGCGGCGCTTCATCGGTGTCTTCATGATCGGCGCGCTGGGCGTCCTGCTGTTGTGGATCGCGGTGTCGCAGCCGGCGTCGCCGTTGTGGCGGGTCGTTCTGGGGGCAGGCGGGATCGGGGTGCTGTGGTGCGGCTTCGAGCTGTGGCGGGCCACGGGCGGCGCGGTGGTCCTGAAGCCCGAGGGGCTGTTCACCGAGACCGACGCCCCGCTTGCCCCGCTGGACCAGATCGAGACCATCGAGCGCGGCGCGTTCGCGTTCAAGCCGTCCAACGGGTTCAGCGTGAAGTTGAAGACCCGCGTGCCGTTCGGCTGGGCGCCCGGGATGTGGTGGCGCCTGGGGCGCCGGGTGGGCGTGGGTGGCGTGACGTCGCCGGGCGAGGCCAAGGCCATCGCCGAGCTGTTGCAGGTCCTGATGGCCGAACGGACCGAGTGAGCCCTACTTGGCGGGATCGTATTTCAGCTGCGGCGTGAAGCGCGGCGACGTGACCACGCGGTTGTAGAAGCGGTTGGGTTTCAGGCCGATATTGAAGGCGGGCACGTAGTCCATCCAGGTCTCGACGATGATGGCCGAGTCGCCGTTGGCCATGGTCGGAATGGCGCCCGCGATCGAGTTCAGCGTTTCCTGGGTGACCTCGGTGGGGCCGTCATCGGTGCTGTCGGACCAGACCAGCTTGTGTTCTTCGTCGATGGCGTCCCAATAGGCGACGGTGACGCGCAGGTAGGTCTCGTCGTCGCTTTCGGTCAGGTGATCGTGCACGCGGCCCAGCCCGTCGATGAACTTGGGGCCGACCGGGTCCCACTGGCGCGACAGCATGTCCGACAGCGCGTAGGTGGTGCGCAGGTTCATGGTCTGCTGGCGGTAGCCGTCCACGTAGGTGAGCGACGACAGGCCAGCCCAGATCAGTGTCGGCAGGACCAGCGCGGCCTCGATCGAGTAGGCGCCGGAGGTGTCGCGCGCGAAGCGCTTCAGCGATGTTGTGATCGTCGAGAGCATGGTTCTAGTCCCTTGGCTCGTTCACGAAAAAGGTCGACGCGGTCAGGGCGAAGCCGCCGCCCGCTTCGCGAGGCAGGATCTTGCCAAGACCCACCGCGGGCAGGATCGGGTCGTGCAGGATGCAAAACCGCAGCAGCATCATCTCGTTGGTCGCACCGGGCGTGTAGTTGGTGACCGGGTTCACCTCTTTCTGGCGGTCGGCGCAGGCCTGGCGCGTGGTCGGGCCTTCGAAATCGGCGACCTGGACCGGGCCCATCTCGAGCATGATGTCACGCTCGCAATCGCCCATGATCAGCACTTCGGCACACAGCGCGGCCTTCAGCTTTTCGCCCGTGTCCAGATCGGGGTTGCCCAGCCGCAGGTCGCGGACCACCACGTCCATCGCGCGTTCGAGCATCACCTGGCGGATCTGGATCAGGCCCGTCTCCATGGCCAGCATGAAGGGCCAGAGCACGGCGGGAAACAGCAGCGCGACTTCGGCGGTTGCGTAGCCATCCTCGCGCCGGAGAAACTTCTTGAGAAAGCCGATCATTGGACGAGCCTCAGCTGGTTGATGGTGCTGGCGATCGCGGCGAAGGCGTAGTTGATCTCGGTGCCGGTCACGTTGAAGTAGTGATTTTCCGAGCTGGCGCATTCCTTCATCCGGACCGCGTTGGTCTCGGCGATATCGAGCGCGATCGAGAAGATCAGGATGCCCTCGGCCTTGGCCAGGCGGCACATGTCTTCCATGCGCGGATCCTTGGTCGAGGGGCCGATCGTCCAGTAGGGCGTCTGCTTCCAGCCGTAATAGGTGTTGGCGTTGTTGTACTGCTTGTAGCGGCCCCAGTAGGCGTGCCAGCCCAGCGACGACACGTTCCACAGCTCGGCGTAGGTCAGCCGCTTGGCGGCCGCACCGCCCCAGTTGCCGTTGTACCACTGGCCGCGATTGGGGATCCACCAGGTTTCTTCGAAGCGGCCGTCGCCGTCGCGGTCCTGGATCTCGCGGTCGGCGATGGACAAGCGGTAGCCGTTGTCGGACGCGTTGGTGGCGTTGGTGATGTCGGCGCCGTAGACGTCCGTCAGCGTGTCGCCCGCATATTCGTCCTTCAGCTTGTACTGGGTCGTGTTTTCCCCGTCGGTCATCACCACGAGGACCTTCATGGAGTTGTTGCGATCATGCGCGTAGGGGCGGTCGGCGAAGGCCAGGTCGGCCTTGCCCAGCACGCCGAGCGCGGCGATGGCGGGACGCGTCGACGGGTCGAGCAGTGCGGCGCCCCATTTCAGGCCCACGTCGATGGAGGTGTTGCCGCCGGGCGTCAGGGCGTCGATGCGGTTGTGCAGGTCGACTTCGTTCTGCGAGAAATACGTGATCTCGGACGCCGCATCGTCGCGGCACGGCAGGCTGAGCGGGTTCGGCGACCGGGTGTTCCAGTCGAATCCGTCCGACCAGGGGTCGAAATGGCCCGTCTGGTTGCGCACGGTGGTGAAATCCAGGGAGATCGCGTCGAAATCCGAGGCCACGAAATCGACGCAGCTGGAATAGGGGTGCGTTTCGGTCAGTGAAAAGAGGCTCAGCATCTCGTCGCCGATCGCGACCTCGGTCGCGTAGGGGACGAGCGAAATCGAAACCTCGTTCTCGCGGCCCTGGCTTTTGCCGCTGAGCACGGTCGAGACGAAATCCTTGGCCGCGATCTTCAGGTTCTGGATGCGGTTGGCGTTGTCCATCGACCCCGAGATGTCGAGCACCATGCTGACCTCGATGTCGCGGATATCCTCGCGCGCCATGCCGCCCGAATGGGCGCCGATGTAATCGTAGCCGATCGAGCGGATGAACATGGTGCCCACGTTCATGGACGCGGTCGCGGACACCATCCGCGAGTTGATGTCTTCGACCACGGTCACGTTGTCGAGCCGGTCCAGCACGCCCGCCTTGCGGAAATGGTCGCGGACCACTTCTTCGGGGTCCAGCTGCTGGTCCAGGTCGGCGGCGGCCAGGATGGCGCTGTCGACCACGCCCTGCATGCGCAGACGTTCGAAGTCGTGGCGGATGATGTCGACGCCAAGGCCGCCCACCAGCAGCATGACGATCAGAAGGTAGATGCCGAACAGGACGAAGGATCCGTCCTCGTCGCGCTGGAAGCGTGTGGCAGCTCCACGCTGGAAGCGCGCTTTGGCATCGCGCGAAGATTGTGATGTGATCATTTTCAGCATCGGTTCGGGTTCCCTCAGGTGCAAGCAGACGCAACGGTTTGCGTTGCGAGTCTTATGGAGGGGGAAGGCGGCGGCATTGAGACGGGGATTCGGTCAAAATCGCGAGGAACGGTCACAATTAGAGTGAATTGTGGCCGCATCCGCCTTTGCAGAAAGCCTGTTAACCAAGGGGACTCGCACGGGATGGCGCGGCGGGAATGTGGCACGATCGGCACCACTTCGCGTCAAGCGGCCCGCGGCGGGACGCAAAACGCCCCGCCGGGCGATCTGCGCGGCGGGGCGTTCGGATGGGTGTGCAGCTGCGCGTGTCAGCTTGTTTCGGTCATGTCCTTGTGGCCGAGCTCGGGCACGAAGCGCAGGCGCGTGACCAGGAAGTTCGTCAGCGTCTGGTCGCCCACGCCGAAGATGAAGGGCGCCTTGTGGTCGACGGCCGTCTCGACCACGATCAGCTGCGAGCCGCCGAAAGCCTGGGGCAGGCGGTCGGTGATCTCGTTCAAGCTGTCGGGGGTCAGCGCCTTGCCGCCGCCCCGCACTTCGGACCATTTCAGCTCGAACGCGTCGTCGCCGCTGTCATAGGCCACGACCGAGATCCGCATCCGCGGATCGCCATCGGCGCGGACCAGGAATTTCAGGACGTCGTGCATCCCGTCGATGTAGTCGTCGTCGACCAGCTCGGTCTCGCGCGACAGCAGGTCGCCCATCGTGTGCGCGGCCTTGATGTTCACGTTGTACTGCCGCAGCCCGTCGAAATACGAGAACATCGCCAGCAGCGCCCAGGCCAGGGTCGGCAGGGTCAGGACCGATTCGATCGACAATCCGCCGTGTTCGCGGCGACGGAAGCGCGCGAGCAGGGCTTTCAGTTTGAATGCAGTCATCATCGGTGTCCCCTATCTGGGTTCGTTGACAAAGGCCGAAGTCGCGACCGCGGCGTAGTCGCCGTTGCCGTCCTTGACCATGGCCGCGCCCAGCCCGGCGGTCGGGAAGATTGGACGGGCCTTGACGCAGGCCCGCACGAGCACGAGCTCGGATTGGGCGGCGGGATTGTAGTGCTTGGGCGGCTTCACCTCTTCCGAGCGATCCCGGCAGATGGCCGCTTCCTGCAACACGTCCCACTTGTCCTTGGCGACAGCGCGCATTTCCACCGACAGGGCGTTTTCGCAATCGGGGATCAGCAGCGCCTGGTCGCAGATCATCTTCTTGATCTGGGCGTGGTCGGGCGGCGTGTCGGGGCTGAGCCGCACCGCGCGGATGGCGACGTCGACGCCGCGTTCCAGCATGGCGTGGCGCAGGTTCAGCAGGCCCGCCTCGGCGCCCATGAGCATCATCATCACCATGGGGGTGAACAGGATCACGAACTCGATCGTGGCTGCCCCGTCATCGTTCCGGCGAAACCGGACGACGCGGGAGGCGGCTTTGCGCAGAAGGCGGCTCATTGGGTCAACCTCAGCTTGGTGATGGAGGTGGCGATTGAGACGAACTTGTCCTCCAGGTCATCGCCGACGACGTTCACGAAGGTGTTCGCATTGCTCGCGCAGCGGCCCATGATGTCCTTGGCGTGGTCGTTGATCTCGAACCCGATCGTGTAGACCGCGACGCCCGCGTCGCGCAGACCGTTGCAGGTCTGCAGCAGCCGGTCGTCCTTTTCGGGACCCGAGACATTGGCCCAGATCTCGTTGAGGAAGGCGTCGCCATCGGCGGTATTCTCGGTCGCGTCGGCGATGTAGGCATAGGCGTAGTGTCGCGGGTTCATCTCGGCCCAGAGCTCGGACCAGCTCAGGCGGACCGGGTCCAACGTGGTGTTGAAGATGGATGCCAGGAAGGGCGGCAACGGTGCGCTCGAAAACTGGTCGGGCCAGGTCACGCCCATGTAGGTGCCGCCCTTGATCCAGAACTGCTCGTTCTGGAAGCCGTCGCCGTCCTGGTCGCCGACTTCCTTGATCCGGGCGGCGTAGAAATCCAGCGACTGGTCCGCGAAGATGCGCCAGACCGGGGATTCGCCGGACATGTATTCGGGGCGGATGCGCTTCTGGTCGGTGTTGATGCCGTCGGTGAGCAGCACGATCACCTTCTGCGAGTTGCCGGTCCCGTAATCCAGGGGGCGGTTCGCCATGTTCGGCGCGACCTCGCCCGCGGCGGCCAGCGCGGCGGTGACCGGGCGGCTGGCGGGATCGAGGAAGCCGGCGGCCCATTTCAGACCGATCTCGGACGAGGTGTTGCCATGCGCGCTGAGCGCGTCGAGCTGGGTCTTGATGACATCGGGATTGCTTTGGTGCAGCTTGATCTGCTGGTTGGCGCCGGTGCGGCACACGTTCACCACCGGATCTTCGCTGCTGTACCACTGGTCGAAATGCGCGGCCTGGTCATACTGGCCCCCCGCCGACAGGCTGAGCGTGCCGTAATCGCCGCTCGAGAATTCCGCGCAGTGGCTGTAATCGTGGACCTGCGGCACGTTGAGCGCCGTCAGGATGGATTTGCCCGCGTTCACCTGCGTGTTGTAGGGCACCAGCGTGATCGTGATGCTGTCGTTTTCGCTCTGCGCGAAAACGATGTCGACGAACCGCTTGGCGGCGCCTTTCATGTCGTCCAGCTTCGTCGGGATGCCCGGGACGCTGGACGGGTTGTTCATCGAATTCGACACGTCGAGCACCAGCGCGATTTCCAGGTCGCCCTGGCCTTCGGCTGCCGTGGCCGACGCGCGGGGCGTCATCTGCGTGACGCCGGTCATGTTCATGAACATGGTGCGCATGGGGTTGGATGTCTGCACCGATACCGAGCGGGTCAGAAGGCCGTTCTGGACCTGGATGGCGTCGAGCTTGTCGGCCAGACCCGCCTTCTCGAAATAGCTGCGCACGACTCCTTCGGGATCGCCAGACTGTTCCATGTCCGCCGCGGCCAGGACGGCCCGGTCGGTCAGGCTTTGAAGCCGCGTGCGGTTGTTCTCGAACACCATGATGTCGACCGACAGACCGCCGATCATGATCATGCAAATGAAGAAGAACAATGCCATGATCGTGAGTGAGCCGTCCTGGTCCCTGCGGAAGCGGGACAGCGAAGGAAGTATCTTGGCAAGCGAGCGTTCCATGTGGATCCTCGATGTCTGTAGGCCCCTCGGATGGACGGACAAAGTCCTGAGGGATTTGGTTCAATTTGATTGCTTCTGCTTCAATTGGGGCAGGATTGGGGCACGACCCGGATCGGATTTTGTCATTGAAGCGGGCTTGGCGACATCGGGTGAAGCGGCTTGCGATTGGCCCGTCGAACGCAACAATAAGGGGCGAAAAATGACGCCCGAGCGCGGGTAAGCCATTTGAATTGTGGTAAATATTGGGGAATTGACGTTAACGACGGGATATGGTGCCCCACCCCGAATCGGGTGAACGCCCTCTTGGCGGCAGGGCGGCGCACACGTCTGGCTGGACCGGCTCGAAACCGGCGTGGGTCCGATGGACGAGGAAAACACGACCTGCATCAGGCCGCTTGCGGATCGCGGACGGTCGGCACAGTCTGCGCGGGAACAAGACGACGGAAGGAAGTCACATGAAGCCATTTCTGACGGGCGCGCTGGGCGCGCTGGCGCTGGCGGGATGCATGCAACAGCCGATGCCCGAGATCGATCCGCAGGAGGCGGCCAATGCGACGGCCAACCCGCCCGAGCTATCGGCGGTCCTGGCCCAGCTCGAGCCCGCCGAGGGCAAGCCGCTGGGCGAAGGCCTGACCCTGCGCGATGCGCGCGGCGAGGGGGGACGCCTGGTCTTGGACATGGCGCTGGACAGCGACGCGGCCATCGCGACGCCGCAGACGCGGGCGGAATTCATCGCCGGGTTCGAAGACAGCTTCGGCCAGCAGCTTTGCGCCGTGCCTGCCCTGCGCGCCTTCATCCAGACGCGGGGCGGTGTGACGGCGACGGTGGCCGCCCCCGACGGCACACCCGTCGCGTCGCGCAGCATCGACGCCTGCTAGCGGTCCGTTGGGGTGCCCGGCCCGCGCCGGGCCGGGCGTGGCCGCACGGACTGTGCCGACGCGGCCATCTGGCAGGACGGCAGGATGAGCTTCGGTCTCGGCTGAGGCCTGGCGCGGTGTAGTGGCAGCGGCACGGAGATCTTTCCGGACCAGTGATGACAGGAATGCGGCACCTTGGTCATCACTGGTCTGAAAATACCTGAAAGAGGGCCCTTACCGGCGCGCGCGCCCTCTCGACTCTGGGCGCGCGCGGACCGATATTGAAGCGATGAGCTTGCCCCCCGGATTTCTGGACGAATTGCGCGGCCGACTGAGCCTGTCCCAGGTGGTCGGTCGCAAGGTCATGTGGGATAGCCGTAAGTCCAACCAGGGCAAGGGCGACATGTGGGCGCCGTGTCCGTTCCACCAGGAAAAGACCGCCAGCTTCCACGTGGATGACCGCAAGGGGTTCTACTATTGCTTCGGCTGCCACGAGAAGGGCGATGCCATCGGTTTCGTGATGGCGACCGAGAACCTGTCCTTCATCGAGGCGGTGAAGCTCTTGGCGGACGAGGCCGGGATGCAGATGCCCGACCGCGATCCGCGCGCGGCCGAGCGGGCCGAAATGCGCGATACGCTGGTCGACGTGATGGAGGCGGCGCAGCGCTTCTACCAGATGCAGCTGGCGGGGGGCGGCGGTGCCGCGGCGCGGCGCTATCTCGAAGGCCGCGGCCTGGACCGCGCCGCGCAGGAGCGGTGGGGTCTTGGCTTCGCGCCCGAGGCCTGGGAGGCGCTGCGCGAGCACCTGGTCGGCAAGGGCATCGCGGTCGAAAAGCTGGTGGAAGCCGGGCTGGCGAAGACATCGCAGAAGGGCAAGGCGCCCTACGATACCTTCCGCAACCGCATCATGTATCCCATCCGGGACGCGCGCGGGCGCTGCATCGCCTTCGGGGGCCGCGCCATGGACCCCGACGACAACGCGAAATACCTGAACTCGCCCGAGACGCCGCTGTTCGACAAGGGCCGCACGCTTTACAACATCGGGCCCGCGCGCGCCGCGGCGGGCAAGGCGCAGCTGATCGTGGCCGAAGGCTACATGGACGTGATCGCGCTGGCCGAGGCGGGCTTCGCCGCCACCGTCGCCCCGCTCGGCACGGCCATCACCGAGGACCAGTTGCGCCTGATGTGGCGGATCAGCCCCGAGCCGATCATCGCGCTGGACGGCGATGCGGCGGGCCAGCGCGCGGCGCTCCGGGCGCTGGACCTGGCGCTGCCCTTGATCGAGGCGGGGCAGAGCCTTCGGTTCTGCCTGATGCCGAAGGGCAAGGATCCCGACGACGTGCTGAAGGATGGCGGCGCGCCCGCGATGCAGAAGCTGCTCGACGCCGCGCAGCCCATGGTGGACCTGCTGTGGAAATCCGAAACCGAGGGCCGCGACCTGGCGACGCCCGAAGCGCGCGCGGCCTTGGACAAGTCCCTGCGCCAGCGGCTGGGCCGCATCGCCGATCCGTCGCTGAAGCGGCATTACGGCGACGCCATCAAGGAACGGCGTTGGCAGCTTTTCAATCCCCGCAAGCCCAGAAGCACCTGGCAGCCGGGCAGGGGTCGTGTCGCGCCGCAGATCCCGGCCACGACGACGCGCGCGTCGGTCCTGGTCGCGGGCGGCGAGGCGGTCGAGCAGGGATTGCGCGAACAGGTCGTGTTGGCGATCCTGCTGCGGTTCGGCGGATTGGTCGCCCGGGTCGAGGATGCGCTGGGGTCGGTCGACTTTCGCGGCGACGGCCACGCGGGGCTGCTTCGTGCCATCCTGAGCGCCGACGGGCTGCCGGTCGACGAGCGCGATGTTGCGATTGCCCGGGACGCACCGTCCGGTGCCCTTGAAAAGCTGCAATCCGCGGGCCATCTGCGCGTAGTACCGGCGCTGAAGGTCAACGATCCCGACCTGGCGGCCGTGTGCCTGGGCGAAGAGCTGGCCAAGATGCTGGCAGCGCAAGGTGCCGCGCGCGAGATCGCCGAAGCGATGGAGGATTTCGCGCAGGAAACCAGCGAGTCGCTGACGTGGCGGCTGGGCCAGGTGGCCTTCGCCCGCGACCAGGCGCAGTCGGGTCAGGCCGAAGATACGGCCGAATACGAAGAGGCCCCGAACGGGGTGAAGATGAGTCGGGCCGAGCGCAATGCGCTGGACGGGCTTTTGGACAAGATCGGGCTATCTGGTCACTCGAAAAAGAAGTGATGGTGCAAAGCTGGGAAGTTGCTGGGTAATTTGGTAATCGAATCACGGTAAACATTTCGCGAATCACCCGATTCGGTTGATTCGCGGGTAGCCGGATGCGCCGGGGGACGCAGGGTGCATCTGGGCTCAGGGGTTAAGGGAGTGGCGCATGGCCGCGAAAGACAACGACGAGCGCAAGCAGGACGATCAGGACGGCGAGGTCATGCTGGACATGAGCCAGGCCGCCGTGAAGAAGATGATCGCCGAGGCGCGCGAGCGCGGCTACATCACCTATGACCAGCTGAACCAGGTCCTGCCGCCCGAGCAAGTCAGCTCGGAGCAGATCGAAGACGTCATGTCGATGCTCAGCGAAATGGGCATCAACGTGATCGAGGACGACGAGGCGGAAGAAGAGGACAAGAAATCCTCGACCGACGTGGCGACCACGTCCAATTCGCGCGAAGTCGCCGTTTCGACCTCGGAAAGCGAAAAGCTGGACCGCACCGACGACCCGGTGCGCATGTACTTGCGCGAGATGGGATCGGTCGAACTGCTCAGCCGCGAGGGCGAGATCGCCATCGCCAAGCGGATCGAGGCCGGTCGCAACACCATGATCGCGGGGCTTTGCGAAAGCCCGCTGACCTTCCAGGCCATCACGATCTGGCGCGACGAATTGCTGTCGGAAGACATCCTGCTGCGCGACGTCATCGACCTTGAGACCACGTTCGGCCGCTCGATGGGCGAGGACGAGGAAGAAACCACCGTAACCGCCGGGGCCGCGACCGCGGCGGGCGGCGACGCGAAGAAGACCGAGGACAAGCCCGAGCTGGACGCCGACGGCAACCCGATCGAAAAGGCCGACGACGAGGAAGACGAGGACGAGCAGGCCAACCTGAGCCTGGCGGCCATGGAAGCCGCGCTGAAGCCGCGCGTGCTGGAAATGCTCGACGTGATCGCGCATGACTATTCCGAGCTCAGCGAGATGCAGGACCTGCGCATGTCCGCGACGCTGAACGAGGACGGATCGTTCAGCGAGAACGCCGAGGAGAAATACCAAAAGCTGCGCGGCGAGATCGTCGAGCTGGTGAACGAGCTGCACCTGCACAACAACCGCATCGAAGCGCTGATTGACCAGCTTTACGGCATCAACCGCAAGATCATGTCCATCGACAGCGCCATGGTGAAGCTGGCCGACCAGGCCCGCATCAACCGCCGCGAATTCATCGATGCCTATCGCGGCTACGAGCTGGACCCCACGTGGCTTGACCGCATGTCCGACAAGGCCGGGCGCGGCTGGCAGGCGCTGGTCGAACGCTCGACCCCGAAGGTCGAAGAGCTGCGCGGCGAGATGGCGCAGGTGGGCCAATATGTGGGCGTCGATATCAGCGAATTCCGCCGCATCGTCCAGCAGGTCCAGAAGGGCGAAAAGGAAGCCCGTCAGGCCAAGAAGGAAATGGTCGAGGCAAACCTGCGCCTGGTGATCTCCATCGCCAAGAAATACACGAACCGCGGCCTGCAATTCCTTGATCTCATTCAGGAAGGCAATATCGGCCTGATGAAGGCCGTGGACAAGTTCGAGTATCGCCGTGGCTACAAGTTCAGCACTTATGCCACGTGGTGGATCCGCCAGGCGATCACGCGCAGCATTGCCGACCAGGCGCGCACGATCCGCATCCCGGTCCACATGATCGAGACGATCAACAAGCTGGTGCGCACCGGTCGCCAGATGCTGCACGAGATCGGCCGCGAGCCGACGCCGGAAGAGTTGGCCGAGAAGCTGCAGATGCCGCTCGAGAAGGTTCGCAAGGTGATGAAGATCGCCAAGGAGCCGATCAGCCTCGAGACGCCCATCGGCGACGAGGAAGATTCGCAACTGGGCGATTTCATCGAGGACAAGAACGCCGTCCTGCCGTTGGATTCGGCCATTCAGGAGAACCTGAAAGAGACGACGACGCGTGTCCTGGCGTCGCTGACCCCGCGCGAGGAACGCGTGCTTCGGATGCGCTTCGGGATCGGCATGAACACCGATCACACCCTGGAAGAAGTGGGCCAGCAGTTCAGCGTCACCCGCGAACGGATCCGCCAGATCGAAGCCAAGGCGTTGCGCAAGCTCAAGCACCCCAGCCGGTCGCGCAAGCTGCGCTCGTTCCTGGATCAGTAGGTTAACGGCGCGCCGTCCGGGCGCGCCTGACCCGCCGCACGATCCGCCGCATCGACCAGGTGACGACGAAGAGCGCTAGTCCGGCCGCGAACAGGATCTGCAGCCAGACTGGCATTTCCGCGCGCAACTTGCCCAGGAACAGCGAGATGTCCTTGCCCAGCGTGACGGCGATGAGCGCCCAGAGCTGGCAGGTGACGAAAGTGATCGCCGCGTAAATCGGGAAGGCGATGCGGGATCCGGCGCCAAGGGCCACCGGTGCCAACGTGCGCGTGCCTGGCACGAAGCGGAAGGCCACCGCCAGTGCCACCGGGCGTTTCAGGTATTTCGCGGCGAATTCGGTCGCACGCGGCCCGTCGAGCACGCGGCGGGTACGTGGATGGTGGCGCGAGGATCGCGCGACGGTGAAGAGCCCCATATCCGACGTCCAGCCGCCAAGCCCGGCGGCGACGATCGTGGCCGTGTAGGGCAGCACGCCCTGATGGGCCAGCACACCCGCGCTGACGGCGACCGCGTCGCCTTCGATCATGCAACCGAAGGCCACGAAAAGCAGGCCGTATTGGTCCAGAAGGCTCGCGATATCCATCGCGTCCACATTAACCAGCCTGCCCGCGTGGAAAAGCGGATATCGCCCGGCTTCAGTCTTCGAGCAGGAAGGTTACCATAAGGTTGACTTGGTAGTGCTGGATCTGGCCGTTCTCGACCCCGACGCGCTGCTCCTTGATCCAAGCGCTGACGACGTTGCGCAGCGTCTTGGACGCGCGGTTCACGCCTTTTTCGACGGCATCTTCGAAACTGACGGATGAGGTGGATGAGATTTCGGTCACGCGGGCCACGGACATGGGAGCCTCCTTTGCTGGTGTGTTCCGCCAGCATTGCAGGCCTGCCCGCCGCCCGGGTTGATCTTGCGCAATCGGTCGGTCGCTCAGGTGCGGTTCGCCTGGTTCGGATCCGACGTGGTGCCCGGACCGGTCGTGGGATCGTCGGGGCGGTCCGTCGTGGCGCCGTCGTTTGCTTCGGGCGGTGTGACATCCGGCGTCTCGGGCGTTTTTTCGGGAAGGCCGGTCTTGTTGGCCTGGTTCGGGTCATTGGTCGTGCCGGGGCCGGTCGTTGCTTTGGTCATGGAACGCTCCTGTGTCATGTGCCACGTCAACGGCTGCGGCGTGTCTTGCGTTCCGGGCGCGTCTTGCCGCAGGGTTCGGGCATGCAAAGTGACCTCTTCTTGCAGACACGCGGTCCCGGCCTGGTCGAGATCACCAGCCAGGTGGCCGCCGAACTGCCCCGGAAAAGCGGCTTGCTGACGCTTTTCGTGCGCCATACTTCCTGTTCGCTGCTGATCCAGGAAAACGCCGATCCCGCGGTTCGGCGCGACCTGCTGGCGTGGTTGGGGCACTTCGTGCCCCGCTCGGATACGGACGAGATGGCGTTTATCACCCATCGCGCCGAGGGGCCCGATGACATGCCCGCCCATATAAAGGCCGCGCATCTGCCTGTCAGCCTTC
The DNA here is from genome assembly GCF_016412875.1 of Palleronia pontilimi. Lineage (GTDB taxonomy): Bacteria > Pseudomonadota > Alphaproteobacteria > Rhodobacterales > Rhodobacteraceae > Palleronia > Palleronia pontilimi. The sequence goes on from NZ_JAEKPD010000002.1 coordinate 142,295, forward strand.
AGATCCCGGTGCAGGATGGCCGAATGCGGCTGGGCACCTGGCAGGGGATCTATCTTGTCGAGCATCGGGACGCGCCGCACCGCCGCGAGGTCGCGTTGCATTTCGCGCCGGATTAGGTCGCACCAGATGACGGTTGGGTATGGCCGGGGCCCGTTGCCCGGCCATACGTTCAGGGCGTGTGGGATGGTCGCAGGCGTCAGACCGAGGGTCAGGACGCTGCGAGCACGGACGCCGTTTGTTGGCCCAGGCCGTCGATGCCCAGGCTCACGACTTCGCCGCCCTTCAGGAACCGCGGGGGCTTCTGGCCCATGCCGACACCCGGCGGCGTGCCCGTGGAAATCACGTCCCCCGGCTGCAGGCTCATGAAACGGCTGCAATAGGCGACCAGGTGCGGCACCCGGAAGATCAGGGTCGAGGTGTTGCCCGATTGCTGGCGCGCGCCATCGACGTCGAGCCACATTTCAAGGTTGTCCATGTCCGCCACCTCGTCGCGCGTGACGAGCCACGGCCCGGTCGGCCCGAACGTATCGCAGCCCTTTCCCTTGTCCCAGCTGCCGCCCCGTTCCAGTTGGTATTCACGCTCGGACACGTCGTTGATGACGCAAAAGCCCGCCACGTGGTTCATTGCATCGGCCTCGTCGATATAGGCGCCCGGGTCTCCGATCACGACGCCCAGCTCGACCTCCCAGTCGGTCTTTGTCGAGCCGCGTGGGATCTGGATGGGATCGTCGGGGCCCTGCACGGACGAGGTCCACTTGTTGAAGATGATCGGCTCGTCCGGGATCGGCATCCCGGCCTCTGCGGCGTGATCGGCGTAGTTCAGGCCGATGCAGATGAACTTGCCGATGCCGCCCACGCAGGCGCCGAGCCGCAGATCCTTCTGCGGGGTGCCGTCGACCACGGGCAGGGTGCCTGGATCGAGGTCCCGGAGCGCCTGAAGGCCGTCCGAGCGGAGCGTGTCGCCGCCAATGTCGGCCACGACGTTGGAGAGGTCCCGGACCCGGCCATCCGCATCGAGCAGGCCCGGTTTCTCGGCACCGGGGGGGCCATAGCGAAGAAGTTTCATGGAATTACCCTCGTTTGTCGGAATGTTTCTTGTGTCGGTGGTCGTGCCACCTTGTGCCAGGTTCGACCCGCGGCCGCCCGGCGATCAGGTTCAGCAGGCCACCTTCCTGCCGCCGTCGGCCAGCGCGCTTCCTGCGCGGGCAGGGTTGAGCGCCATCGGATTACCCACCCGCCCCGATCCTGCAAGGCCGAGCCGCATCACGCCGCCTGGTCGGCCTTGATCCCGGAAATGGCCTGGATCAGGTTGTCTTCCGTCACCTCGTCGGACGTGAAGGTCCGCATGATCCGGCCCGAATACATGGCAACGATCCGGTCCGAGACGTGCAGCACCTCGGGCATTTCCGAGCTGATCACCATGACGGCATAGCCTTTCGCCGCGAGCGCCCTGAGCAGCTTGTGGATCTCGGACTTGCTGCCCACGTCGATGCCGCGGGTGGGCTCGTCCACGATCAGCAGGCTCGGGTGCATGGACAGCCACTTGCCGATGACGATCTTCTGCTGGTTGCCGCCCGACAGGTTGCCGACCTGCTGGCGCCAGCTGGGCGTGCGGATGTCGAGCTGGTCGCGATACTGGTCGAAGATCGCGATCTCGGCGCCCTCGGCCACGAAAGGACCGGCTTTCAGGTCGTCGACCTGGGGCAGGGTCATGTTGTCGCGACAGTTCATCCCCAGCACCAGTCCCTGGCCCTTGCGATCCTCGGGCACTAGGCTGATGCCGCGTGTGATCGCATCGGCGGGCGAGCTGATCCGGACCTCTTGGCCGTCCAGGAAGATCTGCCCCGCGCTGGGGTCGCGCAGACCGAACAGGGTCTCAGCGATTTCGGTCCGGCCCGCCCCGACGAGGCCGTAGAAGCCCACGACCTCGCCACGCCGCACCTCGAAACTGATATCCTTGTAGAGCTTGCCGCAGCTGAGATTGCGCACTTCCAGCGCCACATCGCCGATCTCGTGGTGCGATGCGTTGCGGGTCAGGTCCAGCTTGCGGCCGATCATCAACTGGGTGACGGATTCTTCGTTGGTTTCCCGGGTGTTGACCGTGCCTTGGTACTGGCCGTCGCGCAGGACGGTGATGCGGTCGGTGATCTTGAAGATCTCTTCCATCCGGTGCGAGATATAGATGATCCCCACGCCATCGGCCTGCAGGTCCGAGATCACGTCGAAGAGCACGCTTTTCTCGGCATCGGTCAGCGACGCCGTGGGCTCGTCGAAGATCACAGCCTTGGCGTCCACCGTCAGCGCGCGGGCGATTTCCACCATCTGCTGGTTGGCGATGGACAGATCCCCCACCAGCGTGTTGGCGTCGAAGCCCACGTTCAGCTTCTTCAGGATCGCGTTGGTCTTGTCGGTCAGGGTGGTCCAGTCGACACGGCCGAAGCTTTTGCGCGGCAACTCGCCCAAGTAGATGTTCTCGGCCACGCTGAGTTCTTCGGCAAGGCTGAGTTCCTGGTGGATGAACACGATGCCCTTGGCCTTGGCCTCCAAGGGTCCGGCCATGACGACCCGGTCGTCGCCCATGTAGATCGCGCCCTCGTCGGGCTGGTGGATGCCCCCCAGCACCTTCATCAGCGTGGACTTGCCCGCCCCGTTTTCACCCATCAGGGCGTGGACTTCGCCGGGCATGACGCTGAAGGACACGCCGTCGAGCGCGCGCACGCCGGGGAAGGTTTTCACGATACCGTCGAGGCGCAGGATTGGCTTTGCGTCGGTCATACTTTCAGCTCCTCTTTGCCCTTCACGTTCAGCTGGCGATCCAGGAACAGCACGGCGATCAGGATCAGGCCGATCACCAGATTCACGGTCGATGTGTCGGCGCCGATATGGCCCAGCCCCTTGCGCAGCAGCTGGATCGCGATGACGCCGCCGAAGGTGCCGATAACGGACCCCGCGCCGCCGGTGATCTTGGTGCCGCCAAGGACGACGGCGGTGATAACCCATAGCTCGTAGAGCTGGCCGTCATTGGGGTTCACCGATCCGGATTCTGAGTAGAAGACGACCGCCGACAGCGCCGCCAAGAAGCCGATGATCGCGAAGTTGATCATCATGTGCGGACCCACCCGGATGCCGGCGTTGACGGCCGCGTCGCGGTTGTCGCCGATGGCATAGGCGTTGCGGCCGTGCACGGTCCTGGTCATCAGGAACCAGACCACCCCCGTGACCGCCAGAAGGAACCATGACGCGGTGGCGAGGCCCAGGAATTCGGCCTCGGCCAGGTCGACCAGCGTCCAGTTCAGGTGGCTGGTCGGATTCTCGCCGTTGAACATGAAGACGATGCCGCGATAGCCCAGCATCGAGCCCAGCGTGACGATGAAGGCGTCGACGCCGGTCTTCCAGACGATCAGCCCGTTCAGCGCGCCAAGGGCGGTGCCCACGGTCAGCGCCAGCAGCCAGGCCACCGGGATCACCCAGTCGCCCAGGCCCGCGAAGATCGGCCAGGTCATGCTGTCCAGCAGCACGATGGCGGCGATGGCGTAGGTGGCGCCGACGCTCAGGTCGATATTGCCGTTTACCATCACGATGGTCATGCCCATCGCGATGATCCCGATCGGCGCCGACTGCTTGAGCAGCAGCAGCATGTTTTCCCAATCCATGAAGGCCGTGTCGCTGAGCGACATGTACGACCCCGCCACGGAGAAGAAGATCAGTTCCAGAACGATGAAGCCCCAGATCGCGCCGCTTTTCAGCGCCTTGGACAGTGCACCCGGTTGCATGGTTCCCCTCCGTTCAAGCGATTGGTGACATGAGCTTGCCGCGCTTGGCCGCGATATCGAGCCAGACAGCAAGGATGATGATGATCCACGTCACGACGAACTGGACGTAGAATTGCAGACCCAGAAGCAGCAGGCCGTTCTGGATGAAGCCCAGGATCAGCACGCCGATGACGGTCTTGAAGATCGTGCCCGAGCCGCCCATCAACGAGGCGCCGCCAAGGATGACGGCGGCCAGGACCTCGAGCTCCAGCCCCTGTCCCACGGTGTTTTGCGAGCCCAGCGATCGGCTGGCCTGGATCAACCCCGCGGTCGCCACGCAGGCGGACGAGATGATGTAGCAGAAGAAGACGGTGCGCGCCCGGCGGATGCCCGAGAAGGTGGCCGCCGTGCCGTTGCCGCCCACCGCGTAGACCTTGCGCCCGAACGGCGTCTTGGACAGCACCAGTCCCAGGAATGCGGCCAGCAGCAGGAAGATCAGGATCGGCACGGGAATGCCCAGCGCCGAGCCCTGTCCGAAGACGCTGAACCAGGTGCCTTCCTTGTCGGCGATGTCCATGTTCTTGCCGCCCGAATAGGTCAGCGTCAGGCCGTGGATGGCCGATAGCATACCTAGAGTCACGATCAGCGAATTGAGCTTGAGATAGCCGACGAGAAAGCCGATCAGCGCGCCCAGCGCCAGGGTCATGGCAAACATCGCCGGGATCGCGAGGAACGGTCCGATCTTGTCGTGCAAATCGAGCACGACGATGGTCGAGAACGACATCATCGAGCCCACCGACAGGTCAAGATTACCGCTGATGACCACGAAGGTGACGCCCAGCGCCATGACCCCCAGGATCGCCGAGGACCGAACCACGCTGAAGACGTTGTCCACGGTCAGGAACTTCGAGTTCGCGAACGTGAAGGCCACGATGAAGACCGCGAAGGCGATCAGGATCCCCTGCTTCGCCAGAACGCTGCCGATCTGTTGCTTCGAAACTGTCGCCATAATTCCTCCCTTGGGCTTTCGGGCCGGTCGCTGGCCCTTGACCCGATGAATGTCGTTCAAACCAGTGTCATGCCTCCGTCGATCATGACGATCTGGCCGGTCATGTAGTCGCTGTCCTTCGACGCAAGGAACGTCGTCGTCCCCGTGATGTCGGCGGGTTTCGCGACGCGGCCCTTCAGAATCTCGGCGCTGAATTCCTCCATCGCCTGGCCGGGACGCTCGGACGCCCCGATTTCCAGCAGGTCCTTGTCGACCTGGTCCCACATCTCGGTCGCCACCACGCCCGGCGCGAAGCCGGTCACGGTGATGTTGTGCTTGGCGAGGCCCCGGGCGCCCGATTGCGTCAGCGACACCACAGCCCATTTCGATGCGCAGTATGGGGCCACGTTGTCGAACCCCTGGCGGCTGGCGATGGACGCGGTGTTGACGATCTTGCCGCCGGTGCCCTGGTCGATCATCTGGCGCGCGGCTTCCTGCATGCCGATCATGCAGCCCAGACCGTTCACGCCCATGATGAAATTCCAGTTGTCTTCCGTCACGTCGAGAAAGTTCATGGGCTTGTTGACGCCCGCATTGTTGAACTTGACGTCGAGCTGTCCGAACGTCTCGACCGTGTGCGCGATCATGGCGCGGACGGCGTCGCGGTCGGTCACGTCGACCCGCGTCGAGGTGACGGCATCCTTGTGACCATTGCTGCGGGCCGCTTCGGCCACTTCGGCCACCTTGTCGCCGTTGATATCGGCGAAGCAGACCTTGGCGCCTTCGCTCAGCAAAGCCTCGCCGATGGCGCGGCCTATGCCCTGCGCGGCACCCGTCACGATGCAGACCCGTCCTGATACGCGTCCCATGGCGCACCTCCCTTGATTGCCGTTTGTCCTTCGGGGACGTGCGGGGCGCGTGGTCGGTCCACGCGCCCCGCATTTTGGGAGGGGCCGATCAGAAGACCGGCTTGGAGAACTCGCTCATGTTCTCTTGGGTGATCTTCGGCGTGTCGAAGTAGTTCAGCTTCGGCACTTCCTTGCCTTCGAGCACGTCGATCGCGGTTTGCAGGGCGGCCTCGGCGTCATCGACCGGCGACTGGTAGATCGAGCCCCAGTAATCGCCCGCTTCCATCGCTTCGTAGCCGACCGAGAAGTTCGTCGCGCCGACGAAGATGATGCCGTCGCGGCCCGCGGCCTTGGCGGCGTTCAGCGCGCCCACGCCCATGTTGTCGTCGCCGGCATAGACGCCGTCGATGTCGTCATACTTGACCAGGAAGGCTTCCATCACCTGCTGCGACTTCTCGCGGTTCCAGTCGCCAGGCTGGGTTTCGACCAGCGTCACGTCCGGGCAGACCTCGGGCAGGCGATCCTCGAAGCCCTTGGCGCGCTCGATCGCGGTGGTGTAGCCGGGCTGGCCGCTGATCTGCACGACACGGGCTTCGCTTTCGATGCCCATTTCCTTGAACTTGTCGCACATGATCTCGGCCGAACGCGATCCTTGGGTGATGTTGTCGGGGCCCGAGAACGAGGCAATGAAATCCTGTCCCTGCTCGGCGATGTTCGAATTGGTGACGATCACCGGGATGTCGGCCTGCGACGCTTTGCGGACAGCGGGGATCACGGCCTCGCCGTTGGTCGGCCAGATGATGATGGCGTCCACATCCTGCTGGATCAGGTCTTCCATCTGGGCAATCTGGCGAGCCACGTCGCCGCCCGCGTCCAGCACGACCGTCTCGACCATGTCGTTGGCCTCGGCCGCGGCAATGAAGGCCTGTTCGTAGGTGGTCTGGTAGCTGTCGACGCCGACATTGTTCTGCGTGATGCCGATCTTCATGGTCTCGCTGTGGCTGGCGGCCATGGCGGCGCCGGCGAACATGGCGGTTGCCGCGGTGGTGGCAACAAGGGCATTGCGAAGTTTCATCTGGTTTCCTCCCGGAACTTCTTGGTTTCTGGTCGTTCGTTGTCTCGGACGTCTCATCCGTGCGTCCGCACATCATTCCTTGAGACGAATGATCCCCGACATCTTGGCGCATCCAAACTGATCAATCTGCACGAGAAATATCCATATTGGACAAAATAATATCCAATCTGGATGAATCGGCGGTATCGTGGCGCTGTCAATTTGAACAATTCTTGGAGGTGCAATCGTGACTCGGCCGAAATCGTCCAGATCGGACAGGGCTGCGACAGCGCGGTCGGTCAGGAACCAGGAAAGAACAGCGACATCCATGAATGCAATGGCTGCACATATGGACAAGACACATCGCTCGCCAAGCAGCGCGACCGAGATGCTTGACCTGCTGTCGTTCCTGGAAGAGTTCAGCGACGAGCTTGAAGGCTCGTTCGACCTGGTGGGTCCCAACCCGCATCTGCGGATGATGCTGCATCTTCTGCGCGGCCATGTGGAGGCGCGCGTGATCACGCCCACATCGGCCATCGGTGCCAGCCGCGTGCCCTACGCGACAGCCAACCGGCGGCTGAAGGAAATGGTCGCCGCCGGGCTGGTCGAACAGCGCCCGCGCACCGCCAGCGGCAAGAGCTTCTCGATTCACCCCAGCGACGCGCTTTTGTCCCAGTGGACGCAGCTTTCGGGCCGCATCCGTCGGATGTGCCAGGCGCGTTTCGGCGGCGAGACGCAGATCGACGATACCAAGGATTACTACTTCGGCGGCAGCTACAGCGCGGCGCGGTCAATCCCGCCGCTGAGCGTCCTGACAGAACCGCTGCGGGTGGCCGGGGGCTTGCGCGTGCTGGCGCATGGCGATCCGACCTTCATGGTGATGGTCAACCTGAAGCGGCAATTCGAACAGGCCATCGGCGTGCGGATCAACCAGCGCGCCTTTTCCATCGACCGGCTGCGCCAGGAAGCGTTGCGCAACGCGGAAAAGGCCGCCAGCCGCTATGACATCATCGCTGTCGATCTGCCGTGGATCGGGGAATTCGCCGAGCGCGGCGTGCTGATGCCGCTGGATCAAGTGATGGATATCGCGCGGCTGGATCCGGCCGATTTCCACACCGCAGGCTGGACCGCCGCGCATTGGGGCGGCCGGGCCTACGGCGTGCCTGCCCAGACCACGCCCGAACTGCTGTTCTATCGGCGCGACCTTTTCGCCGATGCTGGGCTGGAGCCGCCGCGCACCACGGACGACCTGTTGGTGGCTGCGAAGACGTTGCACCAGCCGCATCGCGGCCGCTACGGGATCGCCTGGAACGCCGCGCGCGGCACGGCGCTTGGCCATACGGTCCTGATGGCGATGGCCGATTTCGGCCAGCCGGTCCTGGACCTGCCGCGGATCGCGGGCGGCTTCGACGCGGCGCACCTGGCGCGCGGCGGCTACCGTCCCACCATCGACACCGAGGCCGGTCTGCAAGCCGCCGAGTTCCTGCTGGAGCTGCTGAACTATTCGCCGCCCGACATCCTGTCGATGTCCTGGTACGAACGGGTCCGCCCCTATGCGGCGGGCAAGGCCGCTATGGCCTATGGCTACACGCTGCTGGCGCCGTATTTCGAAGGCGACGACCGCTCGCCCGCTTGCGGGCAGACCGGATACTTGCCGCATCCCGCGGGTCCGGGCGGGCGCACCATCGCGCCCGTCGGCGGCTACGTGCTGGGCATCCCCGCCAACCTGCCGCCCGAACGGGTGCCTGCCGCGGTCGATGCCTTGGCGGTCTTCACGTCGCCCGAAGCGCAAAAGCTGTTCGTGCAGAACGGCAGCCGAACCAACCCGCGCTATTCCGTGGCCGCCGATCCCGAAGTGCGCCGCGCCTCGACCATCTTCGAGGCTGTGGACGAGATGTCCTGGCGCGACGAGCTGCAATTCTGGCCGCGCCCGCCGGTGCCCGAAATCGGCGGTATCGTGCAGATCTGCGGCGAGGAATTCCACGACATGCTGCGCGGCTCCGTTTCGCCGCGACAGGCTTTGCGCAACGCCCAAGGACGGGCCGACGCGCTGATACGATCTGACCAGACAAAGTGACACGAGGAGGAAAGTCCATGGACCCTGATCGCCTGAAGGGAAAGAACATTCTGATCACCGGTGCCGCCCGCGGCATGGGGGCGGCGAACGCCGAAAGCTTCGCGGCTCAGGGGGCCAACGTGTGCCTGGGCGACCTCGACGAGGCCGAGGCGCAGAAGGTCGTCGACAGGATCAACGCCGAGGGCAACGGCAAGGCGATCGCGGCCAAGATGGACGTGACCAAGCGCGCGGACAATGCCGCCGCCGTCAAGGCCACCGTCGACGCGTTCGGTTCGATCAACGTGGGCCTGTTCAACGCGGGCCTCAACAAGCCCCGGTTCTTTATGGATATCGACGAAGACAACTGGGACATGATCATGAACGTCAACACCAAGGCCATGTGGCTGGGCATGCAGGAAACCGCCCGCCAGATGATCGCGCAGGGCCCGATGGAGGATCATCCCTACAAGCTGATCAACGTGGGCTCGATCGCGTCGCGCAAGCCGCTTGTCGATGTAACGGTCTATTGCACGTCGAAATACGGCTGCCTTGCGCTGACCCATTGCGGCGCCATCGGCCTCGCCGAGCACAACATCACCGTGAACGGCTACGCCCCCGGCGTCGTCGTCACCCCGCTCTGGGAACAGCTGGACAAGGACCTGGTCGAAATCGGCTTCAAGGAAAAGGAAGGCCAGGCTTATGACGACATCGTGCGCGACGCGCTGCAGATCAAGCGCGTGTCCTATCCCAAGGACATCGTCGGCACCGCGTCGTTCCTTGCGTCCGACGACAGCGACTACATGACCGGCCAGATGATCCATATCGATGGCGGCTGGTGTATCCAGTAAAGGTGCCGACTTTTTCAATTTCAATCGCAAACGGGTGCCGAACCGGTGCACCCGAAGGAGGACCCCATGTCTCGCGCACTCATGCCCAACCTGCTGACACCGCAGGATCTTGAACCGAACTGGCGCTGGGAGGGCCGCTTGCCCGCGTCCGGCCACATGTCGGTGGATTTCGAACGCCGCATCGACCACGACCGGCTGCGCCGCTACCGGCTGGCGCGGACCCGCCAGGCCCTGCAGGCGTCCAACGCAGGCACGCTGCTGCTGTTCGACGTGAACAACATCCGCTACGTCAGCGCCACCAAGATCGGCGAATGGGAGCGGGACAAGATGTGCCGCTTCTGCCTGCTGACGGGTGACGACAGCCCCTATGTTTGGGACTTCGGCTCGGCCGCGATGCACCACAAGAAGTTCTCGGACTGGCTCGAGCCCGAGCACTGCCTGGCCGGCGTGGTCGGCATGCGCGGCACCATTCCGCCCGAGTTCGGCCTGATGAAGAAATACGCCCACCAGATCGCGGGCCTGATCCGCGACGCGGGCATGGGCGATATGCCGGTGGGCGTGGATTACGCCGAAACGGCGATGTTCCACGCGCTCAAGGAAGAGGGCCTGAACATCGTCGACGGCCAGCAGATCATGCTGGCGGCGCGCGAGATCAAGAACTGGGACGAGATCCAGCTGCTGACCCAGGCGGCCAGCATGGTCGATGGCGTCTACCACATGATCTACGAAGAGCTGAAGCCGGGCGTGCGCGAGAACGACATCGTCGCGCTCAGCAACAAGATGCTTTACGAGATGGGCTCGGACGACGTGGAGGCGATCAACGCCATCTCGGGCGAGCGGTGCAACCCGCATCCGCACAACTTCACCGACCGCTATTTCCGCCCCGGCGACCAGGCGTTCTTCGACATCTTGCAAAGCTACCAGGGGTACCGGACCTGCTATTACCGGACCTTCAACATCGGCCGGGCGACCAGCGGGCAGAACGACGCCTACGTGAAGGCGCGCGAATGGATCGACGCGTCCATCGACCTGATCCGCCCGGGCGTTTCCACCGACACGGTGGCGCAGGCCTGGCCCAAGGCCGAAGAATTCGGCTTTCCCGACGAAGACAGTGCCTTCGGCCTGCAATTCGGCCACGGGCTGGGCCTGGCCTTGCACGAACGGCCCATCATCAGCCGCGCCGTGTCGCTGGATCACCCGATGGAGATCAAGACCGGAATGGTCTTCGCGCTGGAAACCTACTGCCCGGCCAGCGACGGCTATTCGGCCGCGCGGATCGAGGAAGAGGTGGTCGTCACCGAAACGGGATGCGAGGTCATCAGCCTGTTCCCGGCCGAAGAACTGCCCATCGCGAACCGGTACTGAGCGATGGCCAATCCGTTCGACCTGACGGGCCGCAAGGCGCTGGTCACCGGCGGGGCCACCGGCATCGGCGAGGGCATTGCCCTCGGCCTTGCCGCCGCCGGGGCCGACGTGGCGCTGACCTATCGCAGCCACCAGCCCGACGACACGCTGAAGGCCATCGAGGCGCATGGCGTGAAGGCCGCCGCCGTGCGGGCCGATTTCGACGGCATGGATGCCGCGCAGGCCGACGAGGTGGTAAGCTTCGCCTCGGACGCGCTGGGCGGGCTCGATATCCTGGTCAACAACGCGGGCATCATCCACCGGGGCGACTCGACCGAGACGGAGTTCGAGGACTGGCGCCGCGTGCTGGCCGTCAACCTGGATTCCGTCTGGCTGCTGTCGCAAGCCGCCGGTCGCCGGATGGTGGCCCAGGGCAGCGGCAAGATCATCACGGTGTCGTCGGTGCTGGGCTCGCAAGGGGGGCTGTACGTGCCCGCCTACGCGTCCAGCAAGCACGCCGCGATCGGGCTGACCCGTGCCTTGTGCAACGAATGGGCGTCGAAGGGCGTGAATGTGAACGCCATCGCGCCTGGCTATACCGCAACCGACAACACGCAGGCGTTGCGCGACGATCCCGACCGCTCGGCGGCCTTGCTGGACCGCATTCCGGCGGGTCGTTTCGCCGAGCCGTCCGAGATCGCCGGCGCCGCCGTTTTCCTGGCCTCCGACGCAGCCGCCTATTGCCATGGCAGCGTCGTGACCGTGGATGGCGGCTGGCTTGTACGTTGAGAGAGGACAGCAGATGGAACAGACATTGCAGGGAAAGACGGCGCTGGTGACCGCCGCGGGGGCGGGCATCGGCCGCGCCTCGGCCGAGGCACTGGCCGCGCGCGGGGCCAGCGTGATCGCCACCGACATCGACGGCGCGGCGATCGAGGATCTGGCATCCACCACCGAGAATATCACCGCCCGCAAGCTCGACGTGATGGATGCCGACGCCGTGTCGGCGCTGGTCGCCGAGGTGTCGCCGGTGCAGATCCTTGTGAACTGCGCGGGCTGGGTGCACAGCGGCAGCATCCTGGACTGCGACGAAGCCGCCTGGGACCGGTCGTTCGATCTGAATGCCAAGGCGATGTATCGCGTCACCAAGGCGGTGCTGCCCGGCATGTTGAAGACCGGCTCGGGCTCGATCGTCAATATCGCGTCGATCGTCTCGAGCCTGAAGGGCGCACCGAACCGTTTTGCCTATGGCGCGTCCAAGGCCGCGATCATCGGCATGACCAAAGCCATTGCCGCCGATTTCGTCAAGGACGGCGTCCGCTGCAACGCGATCTGCCCTGGCACCGTAGAAAGCCCGTCGCTGAAGGACCGGCTGGCGGCCACCGGCGACTACGAAAAGGCCCACGCCGAGTTCACCGCGCGCCAGCCCATGGGCCGCCTGGGCAAGCCCGAGGAGATCGCCGAGATGGTGTGCTACCTGGCGGGCGACCTGTCGGCCTTCACCACGGGCCAGGCGTTCGCCATCGACGGCGGGTGGTCGACCTGATGCGGCTGGACCGTGCGGCTTCCATCGGCGACCTCAGGGCCATGGCCCAGCGTCGGATCCCCCGCTTCGCCTTCGATCTGGTCGATGGCGGGGCGGAATCCGAGCGCAACATGCGCCGCAACGTCGAAGCCTTCGAAGAGGTCGAGCTGACGCCGCGCTACATGACGGATGTGGGCCAAATCGACATGCGCGCCGAGATCTTCGGCCAGACCTTCGACGTGCCCTTCGGCATGGCGCCCATCGGGATGTTGAACGCCTTTTGGCCCGGGGCCGACCTGATCCTTGCGCGGCTTTGCAAGCGCGAAAACATTCCTTACGTGGCCAGCTCCGCCGCCTCGACGACACTGGAACAGCTGGCCGAGGCCGCCGACGGCAATGGCTGGTTCCAGCTCTACGTGTCGGGCGATCCGGACGTGACCGCCGGGCTGGTCGACCGGGCCGAGGCGGCGGGATACCCGGTGATGATGGTCACCGCCGACGTGCCCGCCGCGGGCAAGCGCGACCGCGACATCCGCAACCAGCTGAGCGTGCCCTTCAAGATCACGCCCGAAATCCTGGTCCAACTGGCGCTGCATCCACGCTGGTCGATGGAAAGCCTGGCGCAGGGTAAGCCCAACATCGCCAACTATGCCGATCTGCTGAAGGCGGCGACGTCCTATGCCGACGTGCAGAAGACGCTGATTACGCCCAGCTTCACCTGGGACGACCTGGAACGCCTGCGCGAGCGCTGGAAGGGCAAGCTGGTGGTCAAGGGCATCCTGCACCCCGCGGACGCCGTGCGATGCGCCGAACTGGGATGCGATGGGATCATCGTGTCGAACCATGGCGGTCGGCAGGTCGCTTTCGGCCCGCCGACGGTCGAGGTCTTGCCGCGCGTCGCCGAGGCGCTGAAGGGCCGGATCAAGATCATGCTGGACAGCGGCGTGCGCCGTGGCGCCGATGTCCTGCGCGCCAAGGCGCTGGGCGCGGACTTCACCTTTGCGGGCCGCGCGCTGGCCTTCGGTGTCGGGGCCGGTGGCGCCGCGGGTGCGCAGCGCGCCATGGAAATCCTGAAGCTGGAGCTGGAGCGGGCGCTGGGCCAGCTCGGCGTGTCGTCCTACGGGGATGTCGGGGCGTCCGAATTGACCGTGCAACCCACGCGGGGGTGAAGAGCCGCGCCGAGGAGCGGTTTCCGAAAGCGCGCCCCGGATGCGCCCGCGGGATCAAGTCCGGTAGTCATAGTAAAGAATCCAGGCGACCGTGTGCCCTTCGCGCCGGGATCGGGCAAAGTACTCGGACCGTTTATGGGAAGTGATTTCCAGGTGAGCCGCGGAGGTGGCTCATCCGAAAGAGGTGGAGGCGAGTACCGGAATCGAACCGGTGTACACGGATTTGCAATCCGCTGCGTCACCACTCCGCCAACTCGCCGCCGGTGGTGGTGCATGCTCTTAGCGCGGGATTTGCAGGGCTGCAAGACAAGCTGCCGGATCCACGCCGACGACGCGCGCGAAAACCGTGTCGGCCGGGCGATCCAGGCCCATTTCGATCTGGGCAGACTTCGATCTTCCTGCTAGTGGCGCGAAGCGATCCAGCGTTCCACCCATGCGATCAGGAGACACCGTATGTTCAAGGTTCTGGCCGCCGCCTGGGCGCTTTTCCTGGGCATGGGCTTGCTCATGATCGGCAACGGGATGCAGGGCACGCTGCTGGGCGTGCGCGGCGAGATCGAGGGTTTTTCGACCTTCCAGCTGTCGCTGATCATGTCGGCCTATTTCGTGGGCTTCTTGGGCGGATCGCGCCTGGCGCCCGAGATGATCCGCCGCGTGGGCCATGTCCGCGTCTTCGCGGCGCTGGCGTCGTTCATCTCGGCGGTGCTGATCCTGTATCCGACGATTACCGATGCCTGGGCATGGACCTTGCTGCGGGTTGTCATCGGGTTCTGCTTTTCCGGCGTCTATGTCACCGCGGAATCCTGGCTGAACAACTCGGTCACCAACGAGCGGCGCGGCCAGGCGCTGTCGGTCTACATGATCATCCAGATGGCGGGCATCCTGACCGCGCAGGGCCTGCTGGTGCTGGGCGATCCGTCGGGTTTCGTGCTGTTCGTGATCCCGTCGGTCCTGGTGTCCATGTCCTTCGCGCCGATCCTGCTGTCGGTCAGCCCGACGCCGGCCTTTGAGTCCACCAAGCCCATGAGCCTGCGGCGGCTGTTCCAGTCGTCCCCGCTGGGCTGCGTGGGCATCTTCCTGACCGGCGGCGTGTTTTCGGCGCAGTTCGGCATGGCGTCCGTCTATGCCACGCAGATCGGTCTGCCGGTGGCGCAGGTGGCGCTGTTCGTGGGCACGTTCTACGCGGGCGGAATGGTGTTCCAATACCCGATCGGCTTCATGTCCGACCGTTTGGACCGACGCTTGATCATCGTGGTGTCGTCGGCCCTGGGCGGCGTGGTGTGTTTTCTTGGATTATGGCCCGATCCCAGCCTGACGACGCTCTGCGTCGCCGGGTTCCTTCTGGGCGGCCTGGCCAATCCGCTTTACGCGCTGCTGATCGCCTATACCAACGATTACCTGGACTATGAGGACATGTCGGCTGCCTCGGGCGGTTTGCTGTTCATCAACGGCCTTGGCGCCGTGGCGGGACCGCTGATCACCGGCGCGCTCATCGGTTCGTTGGGGCCCCAAGGGTTCTGGGTCTTCCTGATGGTTCTGATGTTCATCCTTGCGGCCTATGCGGGATATCGCATGACCCGCCGCCCGGCACCCGACCGAAGCGAATACGGCGCCTACATCGCCGTCACGCCGTCGAGCACATTGGTGACACTTGACGCCGCTCAGGACTGGCTACAGGAGCAGGCGGAAGAAGACGACGAGGCCTAGATCGGCCAAGGCGGTTGCGAAACGGAACCCTTTGCGTCACTCTTGAAACACGCGTGGGGGCGCTTGAGCGAGGAGAGAGCGATGTCCACACCCGAAGAAGTTCTGTCCTTCTGGCTCGACGAGGTCGGCCCGTCAGGATGGTACGCGACCGACGACGCGCTCGACAGCAAGATCGTCGAACAGTTCGGCGAAACGTGGGAACGCGCTTCGGAAGGCGGGTTGTCGCTGTGGCTGACCTATCCCACCGGCACGCTGGCTTACCTGATCGTCACCGACCAGTTCCCGCGCAACATGTTCCGGGGCGATCCGCGCGCCTTCGCCATGGACCGCTTCGCCCTGGCGGCCGCCAAGATCGCCATCGCGCGCGGCTGGGACCTGCGGATCGATCCGCCCGCTCGGCAATTCTTCTACCTGCCGCTGATGCATTCGGAAAACCTGTCCGACCAGGACCGCTGTGTGCGGCTGTTCCTGACCCGGATGCCCGAGGCCGAGAACAACCTGCTGCACGCCCGCGCCCATCGCGAAGTGATCCGCGATTTCGGCCGCTTCCCGCACCGCAACGCGGTGCTCGGTCGGGCGACGACCCCGTCCGAGCGCACCTTCATGGACGAAGGCGGCTATGGCGCCACGGTGCGGGCCCTGCAGAACGCCGCCTGAGCCCGGCCGGGCGCTTGTGCCCGCGCGGCTCGGGTGATCTGCACGCACCATGTCCGACAGATCCATCACTGACTGGCCGCTGATCGCCGCGCTGTTCACGGCCGGGCTTCTGGCGGCGGCGCAATTTGCCAAGGTTGCGTTGGTGCTTCCGCAGGTTGCCGACCATTTCGACCGGCCGGTGGCGGCGGTGGCGTACCTGGTGTCGATGCTCGGGATCATCGGTATCCTGGGTGGCGTGCTGGCCGGTGGCGTCGTGGCCGCGTTGGGGGCGCGTCGCGTGATCCTTGGATCGCTGGTTCTTGGGGCAGGGGTGTCGGCCTGCGAGGCGTTCCTGCCGCCGCTGCCCGTCTTCAGCCTGCTGCGCGTGGTCGAGGGGGCATCGCACCTGGGCATCGTGGTCGCCGCGCCGCCGCTGATGGCTGGGGCGGCATCCGATCGGGACCGGCCCGTCGTGATGGCCATCTGGGCCGCTTTCTTCGGCCTGTCCTTCACGCTGTCGGCGCTGATCGTGCCATCGGTTCTGGGCGCCGGTGGATTGCCGCTTCTGCTGGGTCTGCACGGGGCGGGACTGCTCGCCATCGCGGTGCCGCTTGCACGGCGATTGGAGCGGCAGACGCGAACGCCGATGACCCTGGACCCGGTGTCGCTGCATCGGCGGATCTACAGCACCCCGCGGCTGGCCGCGCCGGGGGCGGGTTTCATGTTCTACACGCTGGTCTTCGTGGCCTTTGTCACGCTGCTGCCCGTGGCGACCGGCAAGGCGTGGCTGGCCGTCGCGCTGCCGCTATGCGGCCTGGCGGGGACCTTCCTGTCCGGACCGCTTCTGACACGTGTCACTCCGGACCAGGTGGCCGCCGCGGCCTTCGGGGCGGTCCTGGCCGGGGCGCTGGCGTTGCTGGTCGCACCCGTCCTGCTCGTGCTGCCGGTCTTCGTGGTGATGGGCCTGATCCCCGGCGCCTCTTTCGCGATGATCCCGCATCTCAACGGCAGCACCGCCGATCGCGCGCGCGCCTCGGGCTGCATCGCGCAACTGGGCAACGTGGGCACGGTCCTGGGCACGCCGCTATTCGCGCTCTGCCTTGCGGCTGGCGGCACGCCCTTCCTGTTTGGTGCCTGCGCTGCGAGCGCGGCCTGCGGATTGGCGGTCGTGCTCGGGATGCGACGGATTGTCCGTGCATCGGACCGGATAATGTCTTAATGTTCCCCTAATGTTCGTATTTCGCGTTTGCGAAAGGCGGGACTGATCCTATGTCACAGGTTCAGGCGACGAGGGGTGTCATGGCCGAGCTTAAGAACATCGAGGTGCGCGGCGCGCGCGAGCACAATCTGAAAAACATCGACGTGGACATCCCCCGCGACCAGCTGGTCGTCATCACGGGACTGTCTGGGTCGGGGAAATCGTCGCTGGCCTTCGACACGATCTATGCCGAAGGACAGCGCCGCTATGTCGAATCGCTGTCGGCCTATGCGCGGCAGTTCCTGGACATGATGCAGAAGCCCGACGTGGACCATATCAGCGGCCTGTCGCCCGCGATTTCGATCGAGCAGAAGACCACGTCGAAGAACCCCCGCTCGACCGTGGGCACGGTGACGGAAATCTACGACTACATGCGGCTTCTCTTCGCCCGCGTCGGCACGCCCTATTCCCCCGCCACCGGTCTGCCCATCGAGGCGCAGCAGGTGCAGGACATGGTCGACCGGGTCATGGAGATGGACGAGGGCACGCGCGGCTACCTGCTGGCGCCCATCATCCGCGACCGCAAGGGCGAGTATCGCAAGGAATTTCTGGACCTGCGCAAGCAGGGCTTCCAGCGGGTGAAGGTGGACGGCGAATTCTACGAGCTGGACGAGCCGCCGACGCTGGACAAGAAGTTTCGCCACGACATCGACGTGGTCGTGGACCGCATCGTGGTGCGCGAAGGGCTCGAGACACGGCTGGCGGATTCGTTCCGCACGGCGCTGGACCTGGCCGACGGGATCGCCATCCTCGAGACCGCGCCCGGCGAAGGCGAGCCCGAGCGGCACACGTTTTCCGAGAAATTCGCCTGCCCCGTCAGTGGCTTCACCATCCCCGAGATCGAGCCGCGGCTGTTTTCCTTCAACGCCCCCTTCGGCGCCTGTCCGTCCTGCGACGGGCTGGGGGTCGAGCTGTTCTTCGACGAACGGCTGGTGGTCCCCGACCAGAACCTGAAGATCGCCGACGGTGCGCTGGCGCCCTGGCGCAAGGGCAAAAGCCCGTATTTCCTGCAGACGATCGAGGCCATCGCCAAGCACTATAAGTTCAAGCAATCGGCCAAGTGGGTGGACCTGTCCGACGAGGTGAAGGCCGTCTTCCTGTTCGGCTCGGGCGACACGCAGATCAAGTTCCGCTACGACGAAGGCGGCCGCGTCTACGAGGTCACGCGCCCCTTCGAAGGCGTCATTCCCAACATGGAGCGCCGCTACCGCGAGACGGATTCGAGCTGGATCCGCGAGGAATTTGAGCGTTACCAGAACAATCGCCCCTGCGGCACCTGCCACGGCTTCCGGCTGCGTCCCGAGGCGCTGGCCGTGAAGATCGACGGTCTGCACGTGGGCGAGGTGGTCCAGATGTCGATCCGCGAGGCTTACGAGTGGTGCGAGCGGGTGCCGGGCAGCCTGTCGAAGCAGAAGAACGAGATCGCGCGCGCCATTCTCAAGGAAATCCGCGAACGGCTGGGATTCCTGAATAACGTCGGTCTGGAATACCTGACCCTGTCGCGCAACGCGGGCACCCTGTCGGGTGGCGAGAGCCAGCGCATCCGGCTGGCGAGCCAGATCGGCTCGGGTCTGACCGGCGTGCTTTACGTGCTGGACGAGCCGTCGATCGGCCTGCACCAG
Source organism: Palleronia pontilimi (assembly GCF_016412875.1). Taxonomy (GTDB): domain Bacteria; phylum Pseudomonadota; class Alphaproteobacteria; order Rhodobacterales; family Rhodobacteraceae; genus Palleronia; species Palleronia pontilimi. The sequence continues at coordinate 161,102 of NZ_JAEKPD010000002.1, forward strand.
CGCGACAACGACCGGTTGCTGACCACGCTGAAGAACCTGCGCGACCAGGGCAACACGGTGATCGTCGTCGAGCATGACGAGGAAGCGATCCGCGAGGCCGATTACGTCTTCGATATCGGCCCCGGTGCCGGCGTGCATGGCGGGCAGGTGGTCGCCCACGGCACCCCCGCCGAGATCATCGCGCAGCCGCAAAGCGTGACCGGCGACTACCTGGCCGGTCGGCGCGAGATCCCGGTGCCCGCCGAGCGGCGCAAGGGCAAGAAGAAGGCGGTGAAGGTCGTCAAGGCCAGCGGCAACAACCTGCGCGACGTGACGGTCGAATACCCGCTGGGCAAGTTCGTTTGCGTGACGGGCGTCAGCGGCGGCGGCAAGTCGACGCTGACCATCGAGACGCTTTTCAAGACCGCCTCCATGCGGCTGAACGGCGCCCGCCAGACGCCCGCGCCCTGCGAGACGATCAAGGGGCTCGAGCATCTGGACAAGGTCATCGACATCGACCAGCGGCCCATCGGGCGCACCCCGCGCTCGAACCCGGCCACCTATACCGGCGCTTTCACCCCGATCCGTGACTGGTTCGCGGGGCTGCCTGAGGCGAAGGCGCGCGGCTACAAGCCCGGGCGGTTCAGCTTCAACGTGAAGGGCGGGCGGTGCGAAGCGTGCCAGGGCGACGGTGTCATCAAGATCGAGATGCACTTTCTGCCCGACGTCTATGTGGAATGCGAGACCTGCAAGGGGGCGCGCTACAACCGCGAGACCTTGGAAATTCGCTTCAAGGGCAAGAGCATAGCCGACGTTCTTGATATGACGGTGGAAGACGCGCAGGACTTCTTCAAGGCGGTGCCGAGCATCCGCGAGAAGATGGACGCTCTGGTGCGCGTGGGCCTCGGCTATATCAAGGTGGGCCAGCAGGCCACGACCCTGTCAGGCGGCGAGGCGCAGCGCGTGAAGCTGTCGAAGGAACTTGCCAAGCGGTCCACGGGCCGCACGCTCTACATCCTGGACGAGCCGACCACGGGACTGCATTTCGAGGACGTGCGCAAGCTGCTGGAGGTGCTGCACGAGCTGGTGGACCAGGGCAATTCGGTCGTGGTGATCGAACATAACCTGGACGTCATCAAGACCGCCGACTGGCTGATCGATATCGGACCCGAAGGCGGCGATGGCGGCGGGATGGTCGTGGCGGTCGGCACGCCCGAAGACGTGGCCGAGAATGCGGAAAGCCATACCGGCCGCTATCTGAAGCCGATGCTCGGGCTTGGGAAGGTGGCGGCGGAGTAAGAGCCACGATCTGGTCGAAATCCATTGCTAGGCTGCGCTGGGATGCCAAGGAGAAACCCAGTGAGCCATGCAACGGGGTTGAAATTCACCCCGTTCCTTCTGCTTGCTGCGCTTGCCCCGGCGCAGGCAAGCCAGCCGATCCACGAAAGCCTTGTGGAACGTGGCGTTCTGGTCGATGCGATGATCGGCCAGCAGACGCCCATAGTGGGCTCGTCCGACTTTCTGGATATGTATGTGCATGCCGCAGAGCAGTTTCGCCTAGAGGCGACGCGGCGCAGCGACGCCGCCTATGTCGGCGAGATGTCGCGCCGGAAGCTGCACGTCTGGGAGGATCGGTGGGACGCAGGCGATTGGGACGATCCGGCAAACCGTGGTGAGCTTGTCGATTGGTGGACCTACTGCTTCAAGCTCTACGATCACGTGGGTCTGACCGGGCCACGATAGGCCCGGGCGATCTTCGTTGGATCGGTGTGCGGACGCGTCAGTTCAGGACCAGGTCCGCCAGGCGGAGGATATCCAGGATTTCGCGGCTGTCACGCTGCACGCGGTAGATCATGTCGTCGCGGCGATAGAAGCGCTCGCCATCGTTCAACCGGACGCCGTACCGCTCGTAGTCGCGCCAGCGATCGAAGTCGCGATCAAGGGTGTCACCGATCCGGTAGTCGCGTCTGACGCCCTTCTTGGCCAGGCCGGGCGGGACGCAGGCGGGCGATTTCTTGGCCAGGCCCGGCGGGCAGCCCTGCGCGGCCTGGAAGTTGCCGTGCTTGTTCCCGCCGTTGCCCTTGTGACCGTTGGACTTGTGGTTCCCGGCCAAAGCGGGGGCGGCAGCAAGCGCGAGGGCTAGGGTGGCAGTGACGATGCGGTTCATGGCGGGCCTCGATTGGGTTCGGGATTGGCTTGGACACTCTCAACGCAGATTGCGAGGCGAATGTCCCGTCACGGTGGCGCGATCGGCAGGGATTTGCCTAATCGCGGATGCGTTCGAGGATTTCGAGCGATGTGCGGTCCACCCGGTAAATGTCACGGTCGAGCTTCACGTAAACCCAGCCGTCGCGCACGGGTGGTAAGCCCAGATACGCCGTGCCCAGCAGGATGTTGAAGTCTTCGCGCGGCAGGACGCTGCCAATCTCGGGACCGCGTGGGGCAGTGCGCACGCTGACGGGCACGCTGCGCCAGGATCCCGCCTGACGGTCGATCGTCCGCTCGAAGGCAGACGTGCTGCGACACTCGACCTCGCCCACGCTTTTGAAGCACGCATGGGCCGGTGAGGAAAAGACGATTGCGATCAGGACGATGAGATGGCGCATGAGATCAAAACGCCGATTCCGCGGTGCGGTTCCGCTCAGGCGTCGAGCTCGACCCAGACGGGGACGTGATCGCTGGGCTTTTCCCGAGCGCGCACGTCCTTTTCGATCCAGCAGTCGCGCAGCAGGTCGGCGGCCTGCGGGGTCATCAGGTGGTGATCGATCCGGATGCCGTCGTTGCGGTCGAAGGCGTTGGCCTGGTAGTCCCAGAAGCTGTAATGGCCGCCGCCTTGGTGACAGGCCCGGAAGGCGTCGGTCAGGCCCAGGTGAAGGCATCGCCGGAACGCCTCGCGCGAGGGCTGCATCGCCAGCGCATCGTCACGCCAGGCGTCGGGGCGCGCGGCGTCTTCGTCCTGCGGGATCACGTTGAAGTCGCCGCAGAAGATCGCGGGCTCTTCGGTCGCCAGGACCTGCTCCATCCGGTCGTGCAGACGGTCCATCCAAGCCAGCTTGTAGTCGTATTTCGGCCCCGGGGCGGGGTTGCCGTTGGGCAGGTAGAGCCCGCAGACCCGCACGGCGCGGTCGCCCATCACCGTGGCTTCGATATAGCGGGCCTGTTCGTCGTTCTCGTCGCCGGGCAGGCCGCGCGTGATATCCTCGAGCGGCAGTTTCGACAGGATAGCGACGCCGTTGAAGCCCTTCTGGCCATGGGTCTCGACGGTGTAGCCCAGATCCTCGATCACCGCGCGCGGGAAGCCATCGTCGACCGACTTGATCTCTTGCAAGAGGGCCACGTCGGGCGCGCTGTCCGACAGCCAGTGGGTCAGGCCGTCGATCCGCGCCTTGATGCCGTTGATGTTGAAGGTGGCGATTTTCATGGCCCGGTTCTGGCCGAAAGACCGGGCCGGGGCAAGCCGGGTATCACATGGAAAACGACGTGCCGCAGCCGCAGGACGAGGTGGCGTTGGGATTTTCGATCACGAAGCGCGCGCCGATCAGCTCGTCGCTGAAATCGATCACAGCGCCCGCGAGGAAAGGCAGGGACACGCTGTCGACCAGCACCCGCTCGCCGTCCTTTTCGAGCACCAGGTCGTCATCGGCAGGGGCGTCGAGCTTGATTTCATACTGGAAACCCGAGCAGCCGCCCCCTTCGACCGCGACGCGCAGGGCCTGACCCTGCTCGGATGCGCCGATCTCGGACAGGCGGGCAAAAGCGCGATCGGTGACTTTCGGCGGAAGGTTCATGCTGTGTTCGCCCTGCATTGGTGGAGCATTGCAAATATAAGGGGCACCAAGAGCGACAACAAGATTGGCTTGGACATGCAGGCGATATTTGCGGCGGATCCCGAGCGATCTCGCGGGCGGCTTCACGCGGAAGAAGAAAGCGCGCACCGGTCGTGTTTTCAGCGCGACCGCGACCGGATCATCCACGCAAGCGCCTTTCGGCGGCTGAAACACAAGACTCAGGTCTTCATCGAGCACGAGGGCGATTATTTCCGGACGCGGCTGACCCATTCCATCGAGGTGGGGCAGGTGGCGCGGACGATCGCCGGCGTGCTCGGGCTGAACATCGCGCTGACAGAAGCCGTGGCACTGGCCCACGACCTGGGGCATCCGCCCTTTGGGCATACGGGCGAGGATGCGCTGGAACGGCTGATGGCACCCTATGGCGGGTTCGATCACAACGCGCAGGCTATCCGGATCGTGACGTCTCTGGAGCGTCATTACGCCGAATTCGACGGTCTGAACCTGACCTGGGAAACGCTGGAAGGGATCGCCAAGCACAATGGCCCTGTATCCGAACCGATCCCCTACGCGCTGGCCGATTACAACCTGCGCCACGATCTGGAACTGCACACCCATGCCAGCGCCGAGGCCCAGGTGGCCGCGCTGGCCGACGACATCGCCTATAACAACCACGATCTGCACGACGGGCTGAGGGCAGAGTTGTTTTCGACCGACGAGCTGGCCGAGCTTCCGCTGCTGCAGGGGTGTTTCGCGCGGGTGGACGCGCTTTATCCCGGTCTGAACTACTACCGCCGACGGCATGAAGCCCTGCGCCGCTTCTTCGGTCTGCTGGTCGAGGACGTGATCGCCGAAGCGCGGCAGCGCTTGGCCGCGCTCGATCCGCAAAGTGCCGCGGAGGTTCGGATGGCGGGCGCGCCGATCATCCGCTTTTCGCAGCCGGTCTGGCACGATCTGCAGGTGATCCGCGATTTCCTGTTTCACCGGATGTACCGGGCCCCCGGCGTGGTCGAGATGCGCGCCAAGGTCACGCAGGTGGTCGAGGGCCTGTTCCCGCTGTTCATGGAGCGCACCGACCTTCTGCCGAAGCAATGGCGCAAGGATGTCGAGGACGCGCGCGACGAGACCGCGCTGGCGCGGATCGTGCTGGATTACATCGCGGGCATGACAGACCGCTTCGCGATCCAGGAGCACGAACGGCTGGTGGGCGATCACCTGGAAATCTGACACCGTCGATTGGCTCTCGGGACGCCGCCGTCAGGCCGACAGGATCACCCCTTCGTTCGGCCGCAGGCTCTGAGCGCCATTTTCGCCCAGGCCATCGGGATGCGTCGACAGCAGCGGCGTGCCGGGGCAGGGCATGGGTTGATCGCGGTCGGTGAAGTTCAGAGCGACGTTCAGCGTCCGGCCTTGGTGGCTGCGGGCATAGGCCAGCGTGGCGTCGTCGGCGTGGAGCAGCGACCAGTCCCCGGCCGACAGGGCGGGTTCGCGCCGCCGCAGGTCGATCAGCGCGCGATGAAGCGTCAGCATTGAGCGCGGATCGTCGCCTTGCGCCGCGGCGGACGGGACCGAGGACAGCGGCAGCCACGGCGTGCCGGTGGTGAAGCCGCGGCCTGGACCGTCGTCCCACGGCATCGGAATGCGCACGGGATCGCGTCCCAGCCCGCTTCCGGGGTTGTTCAGCGCCCAGGGGTCCTGGATCAGGTGGTCCGGCACGGCTTCGTTGACCATCCCCAGCTCGTCGCCCTGCCAGATCGTCGGCGTGCCGCGCAAGGTCAGCAAGAGCATCGCAGCCGCGCGGGCCACATCGTGTCCCCACCGGGTGGCGACCCGGTCGCGGTCGTGGTTGCCCAGCACCCAATTGGGCCAGCCGCCGGGCGGCAGGGCGGCTTCGTAGGTCTGGATGAAGTCGGCGATCTTGCGCGGATCCCAAGCCGATTCGATGAGCTGGAAGTTGAACGGCAAGTGGAAGCCGTCCAGGTCGTCGCCGTAATAGCGCATGACCTCGTCCAGCGTGCCGTAGGCTTCGCCGACCAGCACGCGCTCGGGGAATGCGTCGGCCACGGCGCGCATTTCGGTCACGGCGTCGAAGCCCGCGGGCTGGTGCGACGACCACTTGCGCAGCAGCGACCGGGCGGGGCCCTGGCCGGGCTGCCAGTCGGGGTTCGGCGGGTTGTCGCGGCACTGGTCGTCCGGGGCCAGGTGTTCGACCGCATCGACCCGGAACCCGTCCACGCCGCGGTCGAACCAGGTCCGCATCGCGTCGTGGATCGCCGCGCGCACCTGCGGGTTGCGCCAGTTCAGCGCGGGCTGCTCGACCATGTAGATATGCAAGTAATACTGCCCGGTCGCCTCGTCCCATTCCCAGGCCGAGCCGCCGAATTCCGCGATCCAGTTGGAGGGCGGGCCGCCATCGGGGCCGGGATCGCGCCAGACATACCAGTCGCGCTTGGGCGCCGTGCGCGAGCTGCGCGCCTCGACGAACCAGGGGTGCTGGTCCGAGCTGTGCGACGGCACCAGGTCCAGCAGCAGTTTCAGACCGTGGTCCTTGGCGGCGCGGACCAAAGTTTCGAAATCCTCGAGCGTGCCGAACAGGGGCTCGACTTCGGTATAGTCGCTCACGTCGTAGCCCGCATCCTTCATGGGTGACGGGTAGATCGGCGAGATCCAGATCGCATCCACGCCGAGGGACTTCACGTGCGGCAGGCGCTGCACGATGCCCGGCAGATCCCCCACGCCGCTGCCCGACGAATCCTGGAACGACCGCGGGTAGATCTGGTAGATGATGCCGTCCTTCCACCACTCGCGGCGGGCTGGGTCTGTCATTTGGGGCTCCTTGACGTTCGGTTCGATCTAAAAGCGTGGACTTCGGGGTGCAAGCAGGCTCGCCCCCACCGTGGTTTGCGCTAAATAGGGGTCCGTATGTGCGTGTGTGCGCGGCAAAAAGGACGGACAAGCGGATGGCGACAGGAGTGGAAGGTGCGTTGAGCCCGGTGGCAGCGATCGCGCTGGTGGGCGTGCTTGGCGTCGGAAGCCAGTGGCTGGCCTGGGTGCTGCGGATGCCCGCCATCGTGCTGATGCTCGCGGCTGGCATTATCGCGGGCCCGCTTCTGGGCATCTTCGATCCCGCGCGTGACATCGGGCCGTTATACGGGCCTATGATCTCGATCGCGGTGGCGATTATCCTGTTCGAAGGCGGCCTGACCCTGAACTTCCACACGTTGCGCGATGCGGCGGAAGGGGTGAAACGGCTGGTCTTCATCGGCGCGCCGCTGGGCTGGCTGCTGAGCACGCTGGCCCTGCGTTACGGCGCGGGCACCACGTGGGAAACGGCGGCGGTCTTCGGCGGCATCATGATCGTGACCGGCCCGACGGTGATCGCGCCGCTCCTGCGCTCGGCCCGGCTGGCGCGCAGGCCCGCGGCCCTGCTGCAATGGGAAGCGATCCTGAACGATCCCATCGGAGCGCTGGCGGCCGTGCTGGCCTTCGAGGTGGTGTTGGTCCTGCGCACCGCCGAGCAGGCGGGCGAGGCCGTGTTTTCGCTGGTATCGGGCATCCTGATCGCCTGCGCGCTGGGCGTGGCGGGCGGCTATGGCATGGCGTGGGCCTATCGGCGGGCGAAGGTGCCGGAATACATGAAGGTGCCGGTCCTTTTCGCGAGTCTCTTGGCCGTCTTCGCGGTCTCGAACGAGATCCTGCACGAATCCGGCCTGCTGGCCGTGACGATTATGGGCGTCGTGATCGCGAATGCGAACCTGCCGTCCTACGAAGAGCTGCGCCGCTTCAAGGAGCACGCGACGATCCTGCTGGTGTCGGGCGTCTTCATCCTGCTGGCCGCATCGCTGGATTTCAACGCGCTGAGCCAACTGACATGGCGCGCGGGCGTGTTCGTGGTGGTGGTGCTGTCCATCGCGCGGCCGGTGACGGTGCTGGCGGCGCTGGCGACGACCAAGATCCCGTGGAAGGAACAGATCCTGGTGGCGACGACCGGCCCGCGCGGCGTGGTGCTGATCGCGGTCGCGGGCCTTTTCGGCGAGCGGCTGGTCGAGTTGGGCGTCGAAGACGGTGGCATCATCGGTCCGCTGGCCTTCATCCTGGTGGCCGCATCGGTGGTGGTGCACGGCTTCACGCTGAAGCCCTTCGCCAAGTTCCTTGGGCTCACGGCGGCCGAGACACCCGGCGTCCTTCTGGTGGGCGGATCCCGCTGGACGACGGCGCTGGCCGAGACGCTGAAAAAGGCCGAGATCCCGGTGCTCATCACCGACCCGAACCGCGGCCATCTGCGGCGCGCGCGCGAGGCGGGCATCGACACGTTCTTCGGCGATATCCTGTCGGAAGCCGCCGAGATGCGGATCGAGCTGAACGGCTACAAGATCGTCGTCGCCGCCACCGACAACGACGCCTACAACACGCTGGTCGCCACCGATCTGGGCCCGCATTTCGGGCGCGAGAACGTGTACCAGATCGCGCGCGACAAGGCAGGCTACGCGCGCCACGCGCTGCCCTCGACGCTTGGCGGACGCTCACTGGCGTCGGAGGCCACGTATAACGAGCTCAACCGCCTGATGTGGAACGACTGGGCGTTCAGCGTCACCAAGCTGACCGAGGAATATACCCGCGAGAAATGGCGCGCGGACCGCCCCGAGGCACGGCTTCTGGCGTGGATCGACACCGAAGGCGAGCCGCATTTCGTCACCGACGACGAAGAAGCGAAAGCGGGCCCGGGCGTCCGGCTGGTGTCGATGCTGCCGCCCGGCGAGACCGAGCAGGAAGGCGACGCGCCCGCCCCCGATGCCGAGGCCAGTGCCGCGTGAGCGATTGACCCGGTGGCGCGGGGTGGTATGACCGCCCGCGACAACGCGCCCTGAGGATTGATGTGATGAACCTGTTTGCGCAGATGCGCGACGATGTGCTGGACGCGCTGCGTGCCATGGTGGCGGACGGCGCCTTGCCCGAAGGCCTGGGCTTCGACAACGTGACCGTCGAGCCGCCCCGCGACGCCGCCCATGGCGACATGGCGACCAATGCCGCGATGGTCCTGGCCAAGCCTGCCGGGCTGAAGCCGCGCGACATAGCCGCCGACCTGGCCGTACGACTGGAAGGTCTTGAACGCGTCGCTTCGGCCGAGGTGGCGGGGCCCGGATTTCTGAACCTGCGGCTGGACGCATCGGTCTGGACGCAAGTGGTCGAAACCATCTTGCAGGACCAGGCCTACGGCCGCTCGGATACGGGGCAGGGCGCCCGCGTCAACGTGGAATATGTCAGCGCGAACCCGACCGGTCCCTTGCATGTGGGCCACACGCGCGGGGCCGTGTTCGGCGACGCGCTGGCCAATCTGCTGGATTTCACCGGCTGGGACGTGACGCGCGAATATTACATCAACGACGGCGGCGCGCAGGTCGATGTGCTCGCGCGCTCGGTCTATCTGCGGTATCTCGAAGCGCACGGACAGGACGTGGCCTTCGCCGACGGCACCTATCCCGGCGACTACCTGAAGAAGGTGGGCGCGGACCTGAAAGAACAGGTCGGCGACCGCTTCGTGGGCACGGGCGAAGAGGTCTGGCTGGAAAGCATCCGCGACTTCGCGACCGACGCGATGATGGATCTGATCCGCGAGGACTTGGCCAGCCTGGGCGTCGAGATGGACAATTTCTTCAGCGAGAAGTCTCTATACGGCACGGGCCGGATCGAAGCGGCGCTGCAGGCGCTGGACGACAAGGGCCTGATCTATCGTGGCACGCTCGAGCCGCCGAAGGGCAAGCTGCCCGAGGATTGGGAAGAGCGCGAGCAGACGCTGTTCCGCTCGACCGCGCATGGCGACGACGTGGACCGCCCGGTGAAGAAATCCGACGGCTCGTGGACGTATTTCGCGCCCGACATCGCCTATCACTACGACAAGATCGAGCGCGGCTTCGATGCATTGATCGACGTCTTCGGCGCCGACCATGGCGGCTACGTCAAGCGGATGAAGGCGGCCGTTTCGGCGCTGTCGGACGGCAAGGTGCCGCTCGACGTCAAGCTGTGCCAGCTGGTGAAGCTCTGGAAGAACGGCGAGCCGTTCACGATGTCCAAGCGCTCGGGCAATTTCGTCACCCTGCGCGACGTGGTGGACGAGGTGGGCGCGGATGTTACCCGCTTCACGATGCTGACCCGCAAGAACGATGCGCCCCTCGATTTCGATTTCGCCAAGGCGGTCGAGCAGTCGAAGGACAACCCGGTCTTCTACGTGCAATACGCCCATGCCCGCATCCGGTCGGTCCAGCGCAAGGCCGACGCGCTGGAAATCGCCACGGGGGTGCCGCAGCTCACCGACCCGGCAGAGGTCGACGTGGCGCGCAAGCTGGCCGAATGGCCGCGCCTGGTGGAAATCGCCGCGCGCAACCACGAGCCGCACCGCATCGCCTTCTACCTGTACGAGCTGGCCAGCAGCTTCCACGCCCTTTGGAACAGGGGCAATGACGACGCGTCGCTGCGCTTCGTGCAGGAGGATGACGTGATCGCCAGCGCGGGCAAGCTCGCGCTGCCCGCCGCCGTCGCGGCCGTGCTGACGTCTGGTCTTGGCATCCTGGGGGTCACCCCCCTGGAAGAGCTACGCTGAGCCCCTGCGCCCCGCGTGCCCTGCGCGTGACAGGCGGCGGAAAATGGCGAATGCGCGGGCTTTACAGTGGGATCGGCGCACCGGATTTGCTAGCCTCTGGCGATGGGTCGTCCGACCGAGCATCCCGCCCAACGAGGATGCCGAGACAGCCCAAGAGGCAGTTCAAGCAGACGGCACGCGGCAAGTCCCCGCGTCCGCGATGAGGCAGGCATGGCAGAAATCGACTATATGGAAGAATATGGCGGGCACAGCTCGACCGGATCGGGACTGGATGTGAGCCGCTGGGTGAACCTGTCGGGCGCACTTGTTTCGCTGGCGCTGATCGGCGGGCTGTCGGTCTGGGGCTACAAGCTGCTGGTCCGCGACGTGACGGGTGTGCCGGTGGTCCAGGCCATGGAAGGCGCGTTCCGCGTGGCCCCCGACGATCCTGGCGGCATGCGCGCGCCGCATCAGGGGCTCGCGGTCAACGAGATCGCCGCGCTTGGCGAGGCGTCGGGACCCGTGGACGAGGTGCGGCTGGCACCGCCCACGGTCGGGCTGACCGACGAAGATCGCGCGGCAGCCGTGCTGGAATTGCTGGCGGCCGAGGACAGCGAGGAAGTGCCGGTTCCGAGCATGCCGGCCATGGCCGAGCCGATCCAGCCCGAGCCGGTGGCGCTGAGCAGCGATATCGACGAGATCGAGCTCGAGAACCAGGTGCCCGATGGCGCCCTGGCCACGGATGCCGCGGTCGCCGAGGCGCTGAACATGCCCGAAGATTTCGGCGCGGAAGACGAATCCGAACGTGTGGCGCAGATCGGAGCGGTTTCGCCGCGTCCGCTCCCCAGGCCCGCCCGCGCGGCAGCGGTTGTGGCGACCCAGCCGACGGGGATTCCCGAAGCGATGCCCGTCGCCGCGGTCGCCGGTGAGGTCGACGTGGCATCGCTGGCGCAGGGCACGCGCCTGGTCCAGCTCGGCGCCTTTGCCAGCGGTGACGTGGCCCGGGCCGAGTGGGACAAGATCGCGGCGCGCTTCCCGGATTATTTCGACGGCAAGCGCCGGGTGGTGCAAAGGGCGGAGTCCGGCGGCAAGACCTTCTTCCGCCTGCGCGCCGAGGGCTTCACCGACCTGGCCGATACACGCCGCTTCTGCACCGCGCTGGTGGCCGGACAGGCCGATTGCATCCCGGTCGAGCTGCGGTGACCAGCGCCTGCATCCTGGGCTGCGCCGGAGCCACCCTGTCGCCCGACGAGGTGGCGTTTTTCCGCGACGCGCAGCCCTGGGGCTTTATCCTGTTCTCCAGGAATGTCGAAGATCCCGCGCAGGTGACCCGGCTGACCCAGGCGTTGCGGGACAGCGTCGGCCGCGAGGCGCCGATCCTCGTGGACCAGGAAGGCGGACGCGTGCAGCGGCTGGGCCCGCGCCATTGGCGCCAATTCGCGCCACCGCTCGACGATGTGACAGCGGCGCGCGATCCCGCCCGCGCGATGTGGATCCGGGGGCGCCTGATCGCGGACGAGCTGCGCGCGGTGGGCATCGACGTGGACTGTGCCCCCACCGCCGACATCGCGCGAGACGAAACCCATCCGTTCCTGCGCAATCGCTGTCTCGGGCTGGATGCGGATGCGGTCACGCGCAACGCCCGGGCCATGGCGGACGGCCTGATGGCGGGGGGCGTGCTGCCCGTGATGAAGCACCTGCCGGGCCACGGGCGAGCGGTGGCCGACAGTCACAAGCGCCTGCCGGTGGTCAAGGCATCGAAGGCCGCGCTCGAGGAAGACTTCGCCCCGTTCCGCGCGCTCAGCGACCTGCCCATGGCGATGACGGCGCATATCGTCTTCGCCGCGCTGTCGGACCGTCCGGCCACCCAGGATCCGCAGATGATCGCGCTGATCCGCGATCTGATCGGCTTCCAGGGCCTGCTGATGAGCGACGATATCTCGATGCAGGCGCTGTCCGGCGACATTTCCGAGCGCACCCGGGCGTCGATCCGGGCGGGCTGCGATCTGGTCCTGCACTGCAACGGCATCCGCGACGAGATGGTGGATTGCCTGGGCGCCTGCGGCACCCTGGACGGCACCGCGCTTCGCCGGGCCGACAAGGCGCTGGCCGCCCGGCGCGCGCCCGAGCCTGTTGACATTCCCGCCCTCGAAGCGGAGCTTTCAGCCCTTCTGGGTGGAAAGGTCCATGGCTGACATCGAACATCTGCACGGACCTGTGGGCGAGCGGCTGGCGGCCGAGGCGCTGATCGTCGACGTGGACGGGTTCGAGGGGCCGCTGGACCTTCTGCTGACCATGAGCCGGACGCAGAAGGTGGACCTGCGCCAGATCTCGGTGCTGGCACTGGCGCGGCAATACCTGGCTTTCGTCGAGAAAGCCGCCGCGCTGCGGATCGAGCTGGCGGCGGATTACCTGGTGATGGCCGCCTGGCTCGCCTTTCTGAAGTCGCGGCTGTTGTTGCCGCCAGACCCCGCCGACGATGGCCCTTCGGGCGAGGATCTGGCCGCGCACCTGGCGTTCCAGCTCGAACGCCTCGAGGCCATGCGCGAGGCCGCCGCGAAGCTGATGGCGCGCGACCAGCTGGGCCGCGATTTCTTCGCGCGCGGCATTCCCGAAAGCCTGGAGCGGGTTCGCAGGGTTAAGTATACGGCCACGCTGATGGACCTGATGCAGGGCTATGCCCGGATCCGCACCAAGGACGAATTCCGCCCCTTCGTGATGGACCGCGAACGGGTGATGACGATGGAAGAAGCGCTGGACCGGATGCGCGGCCTGATCGGCTTCGCGGGGACGTGGACCGACCTGGCGTCGTATATGCCCGAGGGCTGGTCCAGCGATCCGGTCCGCCGCCGTTCGGCCACCGCGTCGCATTTCGCGGCCTCGCTCGAGCTGGTCAAGGCGGGCAAGATCCAGATCCGGCAGGGCGACACGTTCGCCCCCATCGAGATCAGGCGTCGCGACGATGAGTGATGCGCCGCGCGAGGACCCGTCGCTTTTCGAAGCGCCCCCGCTGGCCGAGCAGGAGCGCATGGTCGAAGCGATCCTGTTCGCCAGCGCCGAGCCGGTGGGCGTGCCCGAACTGAACGCCCGGATGCCCCATGGCTGCGACGCGGTCGCGGCCCTTGAACTGCTGCGCAAACGCTACGACGGGCGCGGGGTGCAGTTGATGAAGGTGGGCGACGCGTGGGTCATGCGCACCGCCGCCGACTTGGGATACCTGATGCAGCGCGAAACGGTCGAAACCCGAAAACTCAGCCGCGCGGCGATCGAGACCTTGGCGATCGTGGCCTACCATCAGCCCTGCACCCGCGCCGAGATCGAAGAGATCCGGGGCGTCAGCGTCAGCCGTGGTACGATCGACCAGTTGCTGGAACTGGAATGGATTCGTTTCGGACGACGCCGGGCCACGCCCGGTCGCCCGGTCACGTTTGTCGTCACGCAAGGATTTCTTGACCATTTCGGGTTGGAATCGGCGCGGGATCTGCCAGGGCTGAAGGATCTGCGCGCTTCGGGGCTGCTTGAATCGCGCCCCGTGCCGGGCACGCCGTCCGAAAACGATGGCGAGGGTGAAGATCAGGTCGATATGTTCGATACGACCGACGAAGAATGCGAGGATTCGACATGAACGTGAACCGGATGATCGGGTTCTTCCTGCGCCGCGTGATGCATCACGGTATCAACGCGGGCATCGACAGTGCCTTCGGCGGCGCGAAGGATCCCAAGGACATGACGCCCGAAGAGCGTAAGAAGCATCAGGCGGCGAAGCAGAACGCGAAGCGCTCGAAACAGGCTTTGCGGATGATGCGGCGTTTCGGGCGGTTCTAGGAGCGTTCGGGCGCGACTGCTCAAAAGGGTTTGTCGACGCCCGCCCAAGACCTCACACGCAGCGCTAGACGAAATGCTTGGCCAGCTTCAGGCCCTGGCCCTGGTAGTTCGACTTGATCTCGCGCCCGTACAGGCGTTCGGGTGACTCTGCCATGCGTTCGTAGATCAGGCGTCCGACGATCTGGCCGTGTTCGAGCACGAAGGGCGCTTCGTGGCAGCGCACTTCAAGCACGCCGCGCGCGCCGTTGCCCCCCGCGGAGGCATGCCCGAAGCCCGGATCGAAGAAGCCCGCGTAATGGACGCGGAATTCGCCGACCATCGCCAGGTAGGGCGCCATTTCGGCGGCGTAATCCGGTGGGATGGTGACGGCTTCGCGGCTGACGAGGATATAGAACGCCCCGGGGTCCAGGATGATGCGGCCCTGGTCGGTATGCAGCTCCTCCCAGAATTCGCGGGCGGGATAGTGGGCGATCTTGGCCAGGTCGATGACGCCCGTATGCGGCTTGGCGCGATACCCGACCAGCGTGTCATCGCGCGGCCTGAGGTCGACCGAGAAGCCGAGGCCGTCGTCGATATGGGGCGTGCCATCGACCAACGTCTCTTCCGCGTGCAGGGCGGTTAGCTGCGCGTCGTCCAGCACCGCCTTGCCCTCGCGAAAGCGGATCTGGTTCAGCGCCATGCCGGGGCGCACGAGGACCGAGAAGGATCTGGGGCAGATCTCGGCGTAAAGGGGGCCGTGATAGCCGTCGGCCACACGATCGAATTCGGTCCCGCCATCGGTGATCGTGCGGGTCAGCAGGTCCAGCCGACCGGTCGAGCTTTTGGCGTTGGCCACGGCGCGCAGGCCCGGCGGCAGCGACAGGGACTCCATCAGCGGAACCAGGTACACGCAGCCCTTTTCCAGAACCGCTCCGCCGGTCAGGTCGATCTGGTGCATCGAGAATTCGGGCAGGCGTTCGGCCACCGTCTTGCCGTGCCCGGTCAGGAAGGAGGCGCGCACCCGATAGGCGGTGGTCCCCAGCCGCAGGTCAAGCGACGCGGGCTGGATCTGGGCGGGTGTCACGGGCGTGGCCGAGACGATGGTGCCGTCGGCAATCATCCGGGTCAGCGTCTGCGAAGGAATCACGCCGGGCATGTCGGCTCCGGTCGGTGGGTCTGCCGGGGGGGCGGCAGGATCTTGTTGGTCGGGCTAGCAGGACTCGAACCTGCGACCTTCCGTCCCCCAGACGGACGCGCTACCAGGCTGCGCCATAGCCCGACTGAGGTGCCTTCTACCGATTGGGTCGGCAGGGGCAAGAGGGAATGCGTGAAAAATCCGCGTGGCTCAACCATCCAGCCGGTCCATGGCGCGCTTCAGGGCCTGGCCGCGATCGAGCGCCTGATCGAACAGGTCGCGGTGGGCACGGACCTGCCGCGGCGTGATCCGGCTGAGCCCGGCGACCACCCGCGGACCCGCGAAGTAGATCGCGGTTTCGTCGAAAAGTGGCGGCCCGCTCAGCGGGGGGCGCTCGGATGCTTCGGCGGCGGGCGCTGCCGTGTCCGGCGCGGCTTCGGTCACCGCCTCGGCCGCGGTCTCCTGCTGGGCGTCGTCGGGAACCGGCATGTCGGCTTCGGTATGCGCCGCGTAATCGGCCGCAGCGGCTTCCGCGGCGGTCGTCTCATCCGTCTCGCTTTCCGCGGGCGTGGGTTCGGGCGCCGGGTCGTCGTCGACGAAGGGCCAGCGGCTCAGCGCGGCTTCGGGATCGGCGTCCTTCCTGGTCATCGAGACCACGTTGTCGCCCCCGGTCCCGCGCTGGTCGGGGCGTCCGTCCAAGGGCGGCGCGAGGGATGCCACATGCCGCACGCCTTCTTCGCGCAGCAGCTTCTGCACGCCGCGGATCGTCAGGCCGTCATCGTGCAGAAGCCGCTTGATCCCGCCCAGAAGCTCCATGTCGGTGGGCCGGTAATAGCGCCGTCCGCCCGCACGTTTCACGGGCTTCACCTGGCTGAAGCGCGACTCCCAGAAACGCAGGACGTGCGTCGGCACGTTCAGCCAATCTGCGACTTCGCTGATCGTTCGGAAGGCGTCGGGCGACTTCGCCATACTTTCAGGCCTTGTTGCCCGCCGCCACGCGGTCCTTCATCAGATGCGACGGACGGAATGTCAGGACGCGGCGCGGCAGGATCGGAACCTCTTCGCCGGTCTTTGGGTTGCGCCCGATGCGGGCGGCCTTGTCGCGCACCGAGAATGTGCCGAAGGACGAGATCTTGACCGTCTCGCCCGTGGCAAGCGCGTCGGACATATGGCCCAGCACGGCTTCGACCAGTTGAGCGGATTCGTTGCGCGACAGGCCCACTTCGTTGAACACGGCCTCGCTCAGATCCATCCGGGTCAGCGTCTTGTCGGCCATGTCTAAATCCCCCCTGTTCAATACGCGCGAACAATGGCCGCGAGGCAAAACAAAGTCAATAACAGCGGCTTGGAAGGTGGCATGGAGGTGCCGATTGAAGTCGGGGCTACCAGCGCAATAGCACCGATCCCCAGGCCAGGCCGCCGCCGATCGCCTCGGTCACCAGAAGATCGCCCGGCTTGATCTGGCCGCGTTGCTTGCCCACCGACAGGGCCAGCGGGATGGAGGCTGCCGAGGTGTTGCCGTGGTCCTGCACGGTCACGACGACCCGGTCCATGTCCAGCCCCATGCGCTGCGCGGTGGCCTTGATGATGCGCAGGTTGGCCTGGTGCGGCACGATCCAGTCGACATCGTCCGGCCCGAGGCCTGCCTTCTCCAGCGCGCTGTGGGCCGTGGCGGCGAGCTTTTCGACGGCGTGGCGGAAGACTTCCTTGCCCTGCATGCGCAGGTAGCCCGTGTTCTGGGTCGACACCCCGCCATCGACGTAAAGGATATCGCGATAGGTGCCGTCCGAGTGCAGATCGGAGGCCAGGATGCCGCGGTCGTCGGTGGTGCCGGTGCCTTCGGCGGCTTCCAGAACCAGCGCACCGGCCCCGTCGCCGAAGAGCACGCAGGTGGTGCGGTCATTCCAGTCCATGATCCGGCTGAAGGTCTCGGCGCCGATCACCAGCACGCGCTTGGCCTGTCCGGACAGGATCATGGCATTGGCCGTCGACAGCGCGAAGACGAACCCGGCGCAGACCGCCTGGATATCGAATGCGAAACCCTGCTGCATCCCGATCTTGGCCTGGACCATGGTCGCGGCGGACGGAAAGGTCAGGTCTGCGGTGGACGTGGCCACGATCAGCGCGTCAATGTCGGTGGCCTTGAGGCCCGCGTCGGTCAAAGCGGCCTCGGCGGCCTTCGCGGCCAGATCGGACGTATGCTCGGATTCGGCGGCGAAGTGGCGCCGTTCGATGCCCGAACGGGTGCGGATCCATTCGTCGGACGTGTCGACCCAGCCTTCGAGTTCGGTGTTTTCGACGATACGTTCGGGCAGGTAATGCCCGACGCCACGAACCTGAGCGCGAAGGGTCATGGCGCGTGCTCCTGCACCGGGTGACCTTCGGCCGAGGCGACGCGCGCCGCGAGACGTTCGTTGAAATTGCCTTCGGCCAGTGTCACCGCCAGCTTGATCGCCGCCGAGACCCCGGTGGCGTCGGCCGATCCGTGGCTTTTGACCACGGTGCCGTTCAGGCCCAGGAAGATGCCGCCATTGACGCGGCGCGGGTCGATGCGCTTTTGCAGGCGCTTCAACGACCCCAGGGCCAGCACGGCGGCCAGCTTCGACAGGATCGAGTGGTTGAACGCCTCGCGCAGCAGGTCGCGGATCAGCGCGGCGGTGCCTTCGCCGGTTTTCAGCGCCACGTTGCCGGTGAAGCCGTCGGTGACGATCACGTCGACCCGGTCCGACGGGATATCGCCGCCCTCGACGAAGCCCACGAAGTCGAACTCGGCGCTTCTTGCGTTCTTTTCGATCAAGTCATGGGCGACCTTCAGCTCGGCGCGGCCCTTGTGTTCCTCGGTGCCCACGTTCAGCAGACCGATCCGCGGGCGCGTCAGGCCCAGCCCGTTGCGCGCGTAGGACGCGCCCATCAGCGCGTATTGCAGCAGGTCGTCCTGGTCGGCCCGGATATCGGCACCCACGTCGAGCATCACGTTGAAGCCAGACGGGTTGCGCGACGGCCAGAGGCAGGCGATGGCGGGGCGGTTCACGCCTTCGAGCTTGCGCAGCCGGATCATGCTGATCGCCATCAGCGCGCCGGTATTGCCGCAGCTGACCGCCACCTGCGCGTCGTTCTGGCGCACGGATTCGATGGCGGACCACATGGACGTGTCCTTGCCGTTGCGCATGACGTGGCTGGGCTTGTCGTCCATGCTGACCACGTCTTGCGCGTCGGCTATGGTCACGCGATGGCCGAGCTTGCGTTTCGCGACCAGCGGTTCCAGTTCGGACGCGCGTCCGTGCAGGATGAAGGACACGTCGGGATTGATCGCGGCGGATTTGGCGATCCCGTCCACGACGACCGCGGGGCCATTGTCGCTGCCCATGCCATCCACGGACACGACAACGCGCCCCCGGTGCGAAGGCGCGTCTGCGGTTTTATCGGCGTGACCTGTCGGCAAGCCCGGGCAGCTTACGCTGCGTCGTCGTCGAGATCGATCTCGTCGGCTTGGGCGACGATTTCACGCTCGGCATAATGGCCGCAGGCACCGCAGACGTGGTGCGGGCGCTTCAGCTCGCCGCAATTTGGGCATTCGGCCGGATTGGCGGCCGTCAGGCCGTCATGGGCCCGGCGCATGTTGCGACGCGACTTGGTGATCTTGTTCTGGGGGACAGCCATGTCTCGTGACCTTCGTATCTGTGGGGCGATTGGACGCCCCTGAACAGGCCTGTCGCGGCCCTTGGATTTCATTTGAAGCCGCGCAATACGCCGATCGTCGGGAAGGATCAAGCCCCGTGGCGGTGCGATCCCGCAGAATCCGTGGCGTCCGGCACGGCAGGGTGTTTTCCCGATCCCATGCCGTCTAGAACGTCCGCGGACCCATGTGAAGGAGATGCGCCATGGCATATCTGTTCGACCCCGCTCCGCAGCCGGTGATCGAAGTCGAGGGGCAGGTTGATCTACCGATCCACCGGGTCTTTTGCGTCGGACGCAACTACGCCGCGCACGCAGCCGAGATGGGCAACGAGGTCGATCGCGCGGCCCCGTTCTATTTCACGAAATCTGCGCATTCCGTGACGTGTGCGGGGGCCGAGGTCGCATATCCGCCGCGCACCGCAGACCTGCATCACGAGGTCGAGTTGGTGGTCGCCCTGGGTGCAGGCGGGCAGGTCATCGCCCACGGGGTTGGCCTGGACATGACGCGGCGCGACTTGCAGGCGGTCGCCAAGGACAAGCGGCGTCCGTGGGACGTGGCCAAGGATTTCGAGCAATCCGCCGTGCTGGCGCCCATGCGCGCGGTGTCCGGGGATGCGCTTGGAAATGCCAAGATCGCGCTCGATGTGAATGGTGTCGCGCGGCAGCGGGGCCGGATCGCCGACATGGTCTGGAGCGTCGACGAACTGGTGGGCGATCTGTCCGGGCTCTACCAACTGCGGGCCGGCGATCTGATCATGACAGGAACGCCGTCGGGCGTGGGCCCGGTGTCGCGCGGGGACCGGATCGTGGCGCGCATCGACGGGCTGCCCGAGCTGACGGCGCGGATCGTCTGACCCGGACGTCACAAAATCATCATAACGAACTCAAAATGTGGGGCTTGCCAGCTTTCGGTCGCCATATATAGTCGCATCAGCACCGGGGCTCTTTCCCCGCCCCGCTGCCGATGTTTGACCCGCTGGGACGAAGGATGACACGGCTCATGGATGGCGATTTCAGGACGGCGTTCGTCCGCGAACCCAATTCGCTCAGGCATCATCCCGCTTTGGTGCTGAACGCGGATTATCGCCCGCTCAGCTATTATCCGTTGTCGCTTTGGCCCTGGCAGGACGCCATCAAGGCGGCTTACTTGGACCGGGTGTCCATCGTCGCCGAGTATGACGCAACGGTGCGCTCGCCCACGACCGAGATCAAGATCCCGTCCGTCGTCGTTCTGAAAGACTACGTCCAGCCCCAGAAACGGGTGGCCTTCACCCGGTTCAACCTGTTCCTGCGCGATGAATTCCTGTGCCAGTACTGCGGCAGCACCGGCGATCTGACCTTCGATCATGTCGTCCCGCGCGCGCGCGGCGGCAGGACAAGCTGGGAAAACGTGGTCGCCGCCTGCTCGAAGTGCAATCTGAGCAAGGGATCGCGCGCGCTGAGTGCCACGGGCCTGAGCCTGCGCAAGCCTCCACGTCAGCCCGGCGCGGAAGAGCTGAAGAACATGGGGCGAAAGTTCCCGCCCAACCACCTGCACGAGACCTGGCGCGATTTTCTGTATTGGGACGCCGAGCTGGAAGCCTGAGCGCCCCTGCCCACGTGCAACGGACGTGCGAGGAGTTATGTTAGCGCCCAAAGTTCGGCTTGACCCCGCGCGCCAGCGGTCCAATGTCTGATCCGACACCCGCGCTTGGAAAGGATATCTCCATGGTTTCTCGCGTCATTCCCGTCGATCCTTTCGACCTGGTCATCTTCGGCGGTACCGGCGACCTGGCGCGGCGCAAGATCCTTCCCGGCCTCTATCGCCGGTTCATCGCGGGGCAGATGCCGGAAGACGCGCGCGTGATCGGTGCCGCGCGTTCCGAGTTGGACGACGAGGGCTATCGCAAGGACGTGCGCGATGCGCTGAAGGAATTCGTTTCGAAGCGCGCGCTCAGCGAAGAGAATATCGCCGCCTTCCTGTCGCGGCTGCACTACGTGTCCATCGACGCCAAGGGCGAGGGCGGCTGGAAGAAGCTGGCGCAGACCATGCGCGACGATGACGACGTCGTCCGGGCGTTCTACTTCTCGGTCGCGCCGTCCCTGTTCGGGGACCTGGCCGAACGGCTGCATCTCCACAAGATCGCGGGGGCAAATTCGCGGATCGTGGTCGAAAAGCCCTTTGGCCGGGATCTGGAATCGGCCAAGGCGCTGAACGCGACGCTTGCCGAGCATTTCGACGAGACGCAGATCTACCGGATCGACCATTACCTGGGCAAGGAAACGGTGCAGAACCTGATGGCCGTGCGCTTCGGCAACGTCCTGTTCGAGCCGCTCTGGAACGCGCAATACGTCGATCACATCCAGATCACCGTGGCCGAGACGGTGGGTGTCGGCGGGCGCGGCGGCTATTACGACAAGTCGGGCGCCATGCGGGACATGGTGCAGAACCATCTGATGCAGCTGCTGTGCCTGATCGCCATGGAGCCGCCATCGCGGTTCGAGCCCGACGCCGTGCGCGACGAAAAGCTGAAGGTGATCCGGGCGCTCGAGCCCGTCGAGCCCGGCGACATCGTGCGCGGTCAGTACGAAGGCAAGGGCAAGACCCCGTCCTATCACGACGATGTCGAGGACGGCGAAAGCCGCACCGAGTCGTTCATCGCCATGAAGCTGCATGTCTCGAACTGGCGCTGGGCGGGCACCCCGTTCTACGTGCGCACCGGCAAGCGGCTGAAAGCGCGCCAGTCCGAGATCGCGGTGGTGTTCAAGGACGCGCCGCATTCGATCTTCGGCGAAGCGGCGGGGCGGCACCGCAACATCCTGACGATCCGGCTGCAACCCAACGAGGGCATGACCCTGGGCGTCACCATCAAGGAACCCGGTCCGGGTGGCATGCGGCTGGTGGATGTGCCGCTGGACATGAGCTTTGCCGACGCGCTGGGCCCCGAAGGCGACGAGATCCCGGAAGCCTATGAGCGGCTGGTCATGGACGTGGTCCGCGGCAACCAGACGCTGTTCATGCGCGGCGACGAGGTGGAAGCCGCCTGGGCCTGGACCGACCCGATCATCGAGGGCTGGACCAAGCGCGACGAGCGCCCATTTGCCTACGAGCCGGGCACGGCGGGCCCCGAGGAATCTGCCATGCTGCTGCACCGCGAAGACCGCCGCTGGCGCGAGATCAAGGAATAGGGCAGGGTTGTTGCGCTGACTGACGACGCGCGGGTCCGGGGGTCGCGGTGACTGCCGCGCGACGCATCTGCGATGGACACCGTATCGCAGGTTGCTAGCTTAGATGCGGAAAGGATGCGCCATGGACCTTATCGAATACTCGGACGCCGAGATGATGATGATGACGCTGGCCGACAAGCTGGCCAGCGAGATCTCGAACTGCCTGGCCGCCCACGATCACGCGTCGCTGGCGGTGCCGGGCGGGACGACGCCGGGCCCGATCTTCGACACCCTGTCGGGGGCGGATCTGCACTGGGACCGCGTCCACGTCCTGCTGACCGACGAACGGCGCGTGCCGCCCGATCACGAACGCTCGAACGAACGGCTCCTGCGCGAGCGGTTGCTGACCGACAAGGCCGCGGCGGCAACATTCCTGCGGCTGGTCCCGGACGAGCGCGCGGATATGGACGCGCTGGTCCAGCGGCTGACACCCGAGCTTCCGCTGTCGATCCTGCTTCTGGGCATGGGGGCCGACATGCATTGCGCGTCGCTGTTCCCCGGCTCGCCGCAATTGGAAGCGGCGCTGGCCAAGGACGCGCCGCCGCTGATGGAGGTCGACGCCCCCGAGGGGCTCGAGCCGCGCATCACCCTGACCGCGCCGGTCTTGCGTGCCGCGATGTCGACCCATGTGGTCATCACGGGCGACGAAAAACGCCGCGCGCTCGACGCCGCTGCGCGGTTGAGCGCCGTTGAGGCTCCGATCGCGACGGTCCTGCCGGAAGCGACAGTGCATTGGGCAAAGGACTGATTTCGATGAAGAAAATGTGGAGCGACCTGGCCCGTATGGGCAAAGAGGCCGAGGGCCGCAGCATCAAGGGCCTGATTTCGCCCGAGCGTGTGGCCACCTTCAGTGTCGATGCTTGCGACATGCGCTTCGACTATTCCAAGACGACGATGGATCCGGCCGCCCGCGATCACCTGCTGGCCATGTGCGACAAGGCCGGGCTGGAGGACAAGCGCCGCGCCATGTTCGGGGCCGAGCCGATCAACGAGACCGAGAACCGCGCGGTCTTGCACACCGCCTTGCGCAATCTCGACGGTGGCGCGGTGATGCTGGACGAGCGTGACGTGATGCCCAAGGTGCTGGGCACGCTGGCGCGGATGGAAGGCTTCGCGCGGGCGGTGCGCGAGGGCAATTTCCGCGGCGAGGGCGGCACCATCACGGATGTGGTCAATATCGGCATCGGCGGCTCGGACCTGGGCCCCGCCATGGCGACGCTGGCGCTGGCACCCTATCACGACGGCCCGAACTGCCACTTCGTCAGCAACGTGGACGGCGCGCATATCGCCGACGTGCTCGGACCGCTCGATCCCACGCGCACGCTGATCATCGTGGCGTCCAAGACCTTCACCACCATCGAGACGATGACCAACGCCGCCACCGCGAAAGCCTGGATGGCCGAGCGGGTGCGCGATCCGTCGGCGCAATTCGCGGCGCTGTCGACGGCCCAGGACAAGACCAGCGCGTTCGGGATCGCCGAGACGCGGGTCTTCGGCTTCGAGGACTGGGTCGGCGGGCGCTATTCGATGTGGGGCCCGATCGGGCTGTCGCTGCTGATCGCCATCGGACCCGAAGCGTTCCGCGCCTTCCTGCGCGGGGCCGAAGCCATGGACAACCACTTCCGCGCGGCCGAGCCCGCCCAGAACATGCCGGTGATGCTGGCGCTTGCGGGCATCTGGCACAACCAGGGCTGCGGCCACGCCACCCGCGCGGTGCTGCCCTACGAGCAGCGCCTGTCGCGGCTGCCCGCGTATCTTCAGCAGCTCGAGATGGAAAGTAACGGCAAGCGCGTATCGATGGACGGCAAGGATCTGGCGGTCGACAGTGGCCCCGTAGTCTGGGGCGAGCCGGGCACCAACGGGCAGCACGCGTTCTACCAGCTGATCCACCAGGGCACCCGCGTGGTCCCTTGCGAATTCATGGTTGGTGCCGAGGGGTTCGAGGAAGAGCTGCCGCACCAGCACCGCCTGTTGATCGCCAATTGCCTGGCCCAGGCCGAGGCATTGATGAAAGGCCGCACGCTGGACGAGGCGAAGGACCTGATCCGCGACCAGTTCAAGGGCGACGAGCTGGAACGCCAGGCGCGCCACCGGGTCTTCCCCGGCAACCGGCCGTCGACCATGTTGCTCTATCCCAAGTTGACGCCCGAAACCTTCGGCAAGATCGTGGCACTTTACGAACATCGCGTCTTCGTCGAAGGGGTGCTGCTGGGCATCAATTCGTTCGACCAATGGGGGGTCGAGCTGGGCAAGGAACTGGCCAAGGCGCTCGAGCCCGTGGTCTCGGGCGAGCAGGGGACCGACGGCAAGGACGCGTCGACCGCAACGCTTGTGGAGTGGTTGCAGAAGAACGGTGCCTGACCGGCACCGCGCCCCTCGCATCACTGTTCCGGAAATGCTCCGGGGTGCGGGGCCCGCACCCCGCGGTCCGATATTCTATTCCAGCGTGAGGTTCGAGATCTGCGCGTCGATGGACGTGTCGGTGTCGTCGCTGTCGGCACTGACGGCGATGCCCAGCAGTTCGGACGGACGCGCGCCGAAGGCCTTTTCGAGATCGGCCGCGAAATCCACCGTCTCGCTGTAGCTGCCGTCGCCCGCGCCGCGCAGCACGATGGTCTTGCCCTTGTCGCCCAGATACGGGCTGTCCAGGAAACTGCCCGGCTCGGCGTCGCCGCCCCAGACATAGATCAGGATCCGCACGTCGTCGGCCCCCATAAGGCCGCGCAATTCGGCCCCTTCAAGCGCCGCGGCCTGCTCGGGGTCGGCGAAGACGAAATACAGCGACAGGTTGCGGTCATCGCCGCCTTTTTGCGTCAGGTCGGTGGGGGGCACGCCCTGGCTCACCGACCAGTCCCAGCTGGCGCCGGTGGCATCGGTCGCGTCGTCGGTGCGCAGATAGACCAGCGACACCGTGCCGTCGGACGTCACGCCCAGCGTATCGCCATTCAGCGCGTAGTCGTTGTCCGGCTGGAACGGAAATTTCTGGAACTTCCAGCTGTCGTCGAAGACCAGCTGCATGGCGGATGCGGGCAGGGCAAGCGCGGTCAGCGCGATGGCGAGGGGGCGGAATAGCGTCATGGATAACCTCCGTTTGCGGGGAAGCTAGCACGCGTGCGGTCGGCAGAAAGGACATGTCACCGGCCTCGCAGAACAGTGACCGAACGCGGACGGCCCGACGCGGGGCCGGGCCGTGTCGATTTGCGTCGCGCAGCCCGGACTAGCTCCGGGGTGTCGCGGCCCAAGAGTTCAGAGCAGGGATTTCACCTTCTCGACGACGGCGTCGGCGGTGATGCCGAACTTCTCGAACAACTCTTCGGCCGGGGCCGACGCGCCGAAGCTGGACATGCCGACAAAGCCCGCCTTGGCCTCGCGTCCGCGCTCGCCCAGAAGCCAGCGATCCCAGCCCTGGCGCACGCCGGCCTCGATGCCCACGCGCACGGCGGACGCGGGCAGGACGCGGCGGCGATAGCTTTCGTCCTGCTGCTCGAAAAGCTCCCAGCAGGGCATGGAGACGACGCGGGTGCCGATGCCTTCGGCCTGAAGCTTTTCGCGCGCTTCCATGGCGATGGACACTTCCGAACCGGTGGCAAGCAGCACCGCCTGGCGCTTGCCGTCGGCATCGGCCAGAACGTAGGCGCCTTGGGCGGTCAGGTTGCGGGTCTTGTGCTCGCGGCGCACGGTGGGCAGCCCTTGGCGCGTCAGTGCCAGGACCGACGGCGAGTCCTTAACCGATAGCGCGATTTCCCAGGCCTCGGCCGTTTCCACCGTGTCCGCGGGACGGAAGACCAAGGTGTTCGGCGTGGCGCGGCACATGGCCAGGTGCTCGACCGGCTGGTGCGTGGGCCCGTCTTCGCCCAGGCCGATGGAATCGTGCGTCATCACGTAGACGACGGGGATACCCATCAGGGCCGACAGGCGCATGGCGGGGCGGGCGTAGTCGGTGAAGACGAAGAACGTCCCGCCATAGGGCCGGATGCCGCCGTGCAGCGCCAGGCCGTTCAGACAGGCAGCCATGCCATGCTCGCGGATGCCGTAATAGACGTAGCGGCCCTTGCGATCCTCGGCGGTGAAGGTGCCCAGATCGGCGGTCAGCGTGTTGTTCGAGCCGGTGAGGTCGGCCGAGCCGCCGATGGTTTCGGGCATCACCGGGTTCACGACCTCCAGCACCATTTCGCTGGATTTGCGGGTGGCGACCTTCGGGCCGCTTTCGCTGATCTGCTTTTTCAGCGCGCGGATGGTGCCGGACAGCTTTTTCGGGGCTTCGCCGCTTTGCATCCGGTCGAACAGCGCGCGCTTGTTGGCCGATAGCTCTTCGACGCGGTCGTTCCACGCCTCGCGCGCTTCGGCACCGCGCGATCCGACCTTTTCCCACCACGACTTGATGTCTGCGGGGATATCGAAGGGCGCATGGTTCCAGCCATAGACCTCGCGCGTGTCGGAGATCAGTTGCGGATCGGTCAGCGCGCCGTGGCCCTTAGACGTGTCCTGCGCCGATGAGCCCAGGGCGATGTTGGTCTTGCAGGCGATCATCGACGGCTTGCCCGCCTTTTTCGCGGCCTCGATGGCCGCGTCGATCGCGTCGGGATCGTGGCCGTCGATTTCCTGGGTGTGCCAGTTGGCGGCATCGAAACGCTTCACCTGGTCGGTGCTGTCGGACAGGCCGACCTTGCCGTCGATGGTGATGCCGTTGTTGTCCCAGAAGACGATCAGGTTTCCCAGCTTCAGGTGACCCGCCAGCGCGATGGCTTCCTGGCTGACGCCTTCCATCAGGCAGCCGTCCCCCGCGATGACGTAGGTCTTGTGATCGACGATCTTCTTGCCGAAACGCGCGCGCAGGGCTTCCTCGGCGATGGCGAAACCCACGGACGTGGCGATACCCTGGCCCAGCGGACCGGTCGTCGTTTCGATCCCCTTGGCGTGGCCGTATTCGGGGTGGCCCGCGGTCTTGGCGCCCCATTGGCGGAAATTCTTGATTTGCTCGAGGGTCATGTCCTCGTAGCCGGTCAGGTGCAGCAGGCCGTAAAGCAGCATCGAGCCGTGACCCGCGGACAGGATGAAGCGGTCGCGATCGGCCCAGTCGGGCGCGCTGGCGTCGAATTTAAGGTGCTTCGCGTAAAGCACGGTCGCCACGTCGGCCATGCCCATGGGCATCCCGGTGTGACCGGAATTGGCGGCCGCGACGGCATCCATTGCCAGCATCCGCAGGGCGGCGGCCCGCATCCAGTGATCGGAATGTTGTTCGCGCAGGGTGGCGATATCCATGGGTCTTCCTTCCTGTCTGGACGATGCTGGCCGGTTGAATACCAGCCCCGGGGTCAAGTTCAAGCTTGCTGGGCCCGTCACGGGCCGAAAGGGGGCTGAATTTGCCGCACGGATGCGATTTACTTGTCTCCAAGTGGACGAATCACGCGAATTCGCGCGGAACAAGCGCGATCCGGGCATAAAGGACGTCTGAGCAATGCAGGACATCACGGAGTTGCAGCGTAGGCTTGCGGCGGCATTGGAACGGATCGGTGCGGGGCTCGACGGCCTCACGGCCGTGCCGGACGCGGCCGAAGCGTCCGAGGACGAGGGCCCCCAGCTCGACGCGGGCCAGCTTGCCGCCGATCTCGAGGCCGAGCGCGCCTTGGTCGCCCAGCTCGAGGAACGCCTGGCGGCGAACCGCGACAAGTCGAAAGCCACGGCCGACAATCTGCAGGCGAAGCTGGATGCGCTGCAGGCCCAGTTGAGCGCGATGGAAGAGGATCGCGGGCGGCTGAAGGCGGTGAACGATGCGCTGCGCGACAGCAACCAGGCCTTGCGCGAGGCGAACGAGGCGGGCGTCGGCGACGGCGCACTGATCAACACGGCGATGCAGACCGAGCTAGACGCTTTGCGCCAGGTCCGCCAGAGCGACCGGGCCGAGCTGGATGCCGTTCTGGGCTTGCTGGCACCCGCGCTGGAAGACGTGCAAACCCAAGACGAGGAGGCCGAGCAGGATGCCTGAGGTCAAGGTGAAGATCGGCGGACGCGATTACGAGGTCGCGTGTCAGCCCGGCGAAGAACAGTTCCTGCGCAGCGCGGCGGCGATGCTCGACGTCGAAGCGGCGGCTCTTGCGGACATGGCGGGCCGCTTGCCCGAGTCGCGGATGCTGTTGATGGCGGGTCTCATGCTGGCCGACAAGACGGCGGGTCTGGACGAACAGATGCGCGCGCGCGAGGTCGAAGTGCAGGAGTTGCAGGGAAAGATCGCGGCGCTCGAGCGGGCCGAGCCGCCCGCGCCCGAACGGGTCGAGGTGCCGGTGATCCCGGCATCCGTGCTCGATACGATGGCCGAGCTTGCGGCGCATTCCGAAGCGCTTGCGGATGCGGTCGAGGAGAAGGCCGCGGGCGACAGCGCGGCCTGATAGACGGACAAGGGTGCTGGGAAAACCCGTTCGCTTCACAGACAGCGGGCGCGTCGGCGACTATCCTGAACGCTCGATCCGCCAGGATGCGCGGGTGCCGTCAGGCGCGGGACGGATTTTTGTGAAATCCGCCCCTACGGTCACGGAAGGCGCGCGGTCCGGTTAGGCGTTGGCTTCGCGGATCTTGTCGGCGGCTTCCTTGTCGAAGCTCACGCCTTCCTTGGCGAAAAGCTCATCCAGCTCGCCCGACAGGGTCATCTCGGTGATGATGTCACACCCGCCGACGAATTCACCCTTCACGTAAAGCTGCGGGATCGTCGGCCAGTCGGAATATTCCTTGATGCCCTGGCGCAGGTTCTCGTCGGCCAGCACGTTGATGTCGGCATAGTCGACGCCCATGAAGTTCAGCACACCCGCCACGCGGCTGGAAAAGCCGCATTGGGGCATGGATTTCGTACCCTTCATGAACAGCACCACGTCATTGTTGGTGACGGTTTCCTTGATCTGGGTCTCGGCGCTCATCTTACTTGTCCTTCTTGTCTGTGGTCTTGGGAACGAAAAGCAGCGCGTAGGCCTGCGGGTCTTTCGGAACGGTGTACTCGGAGGCCTGGCCGCCGCCGCCGCCGCCCGAGAAATACTCGGACCTCAGCTTGTGGTGGCCCTGGCCGGGCAGCGAGCCGGGACGCTGGTCGCGCTCGACGCGCAGAACATAGAAGGCGCGGACCAGCAGCACGGCCAGGATCACCGCGCCGATGGCAGCCGACAGGGTGAGCGGGCCGGTCACGGCGCCCGCGTGGTCAGTGCCAGGGCGTGCAGCTCGCCCGCGGGGCCGTCCATCTTGCCCTTCAGGGCCGCGTAGACGGCCCGTTGCTGTTGCACGCGGTTCTTGCCCGCGAAGGACGGATCCACCACTTCGGCCGCGAAATGCGCCCCATCGTCGCCCTGCACGGTGATTTGCGCGTCGGGGAACGACTCGCGCAGCATCTTTTCGATCTGGTGGGCGTCAATTGGCATGGGTGGGCTCCTGTTGGCCTTTTTTCTGATCTAGGGGCGCGCCGCGCGCGGCGCAAGCGGGCTCAGGCAAAGGTGTCCGCGAAGGTGTTGCGATAGATCGCGGACAGTTCGGACAGCGGCGCGCTGGCGCGGCCAAGGCTGACCTGGTCGCCGCCGAAGCGTCCGATGGGCGTCAGCCAGACCTGCGCCTTGCCCGCCGCGACCATCAGCGCGTCGGCCTGATCGAAGGTGCAGGCCAGAAGGTAGCGGCCTTGGTCTTCGCCGAACAGGCTGGCGGTCTTTCGCTTCTTGTCGACTGTGACACCGATGCCCGCGGCTTCTGCCATCTCGAAGGCCGCAAGGGCGATGCCGCCGTCCGAGACATCGGTGGCCGCCGTCACGCAGTCTCGGTTCTCCAGCAGGAAGCTGCCGTTCTTCCGCTCGGCTTCCAGGTCGACGGGCGGGGGCGGGCCTTCGTCGCGGCCCCAGGCGGCGGCCAGCAGGGCCGAGCGGCCCAGGTGGCCATGGGTCTGCCCGAGCACGAGCAGCAGGTTGCCGGGCTGCGGAAGGCCGCCGATTACCTGGTCCGCGCGGGCGATCAGCCCGACGGCGCCGATGGTGGGCGTGGGCAGGATGCCCTTGCCGTCGGTCTCGTTGTAAAGCGACACGTTGCCCGACACGATCGGCATGTCCAGCGCTTCAACCGCGGCGCCTATGCCTTTGATCGCGCCCACGAATTGGCCCATGATGCGGGGCTTTTCGGGGTTGCCGAAGTTCATGTTGTCGGTGGTCGCCAGCGGGGTCGCGCCCACGGCGACGAGGTTGCGATAGGCCTCGGCCACCGCCTGCTTGCCGCCTTCGACCGGGTCGGCAAAGACGTAGCGGGGCGTCACGTCGCTGGTGAAGGCCAGCAGCTTGTCGGTGCCGTGGACGCGCACGATGCCGGCACCCAGTCCGGGCGGGCGCACGGTGTCGGCCATCACTTGAGTGTCGTATTGCTCGTAGATCCACTGCTTGGCGGCGTGGTTGGGTTGCGAGATCAGCGCGCGCAGCCCTTCGATCGGGTCGATCTTGGGGGCGTCGACGAGGTCCGGCGCGGGCGGCGTTTCTTCCCAGGGGCGATCGTATTCCGGCGCGCTGCCCGACAGGGTGCGCAGGGGCAGGTCGGCCTTCACGTCGCCGCCATGCTCGATAATGAAGCGGTCCTCGGCGATGGTTTCGCCCACGATGGCGAAATCCAGGTCCCATTTGTCGAAGACGGCCTTCGCCTCGGCTTCCTTCTCGGGGCGCAGCACCATGAGCATCCGCTCCTGGCTTTCCGACAGCATCATCTCGTAGGCGGTCATGTTGTCTTCGCGGACGGGCACCGCGTCGAGGTTCAGCCGGATGCCAAGGCCGCCCTTGTCGCCCATCTCCACGGCCGAGCAGGTCAGGCCCGCGGCGCCCATGTCCTGAATCGAGATGACGGCGCCGGTCTGCATCAGTTCCAGGCATGCCTCCATCAGCGATTTCTCGGTGAAGGGGTCGCCCACCTGCACGGTCGGGCGCTTTTCCTCGATCGTGTCGTCGAACTCGGCGCTGGCCATGGTCGCGCCGCCGACGCCGTCGCGGCCCGTGCGCGCGCCCAGATAGACGACCGGCATCCCGATGCCAGAGGCGGCCGAGTAGAAGATCTTGTCGGCATCGGCCAGGCCCGCGGCAAAGGCGTTGACCAGGCAATTGCCATTATAGGAGGGATCGAACCGCACTTCGCCGCCGACGGTGGGCACGCCGAAGCAGTTGCCATAGCCGCCGATGCCCTCGACGACACCGTGGACCAGCTGCCGCGTCTTGGGATGCGTGGGGTCGCCGAAGGACAGCGCGTTCATGGCCGCGATGGGGCGCGCGCCCATGGTGAACACGTCGCGCAGGATGCCGCCGACGCCGGTGGCCGCACCCTGGTAGGGCTCGATATAGCTGGGGTGGTTGTGGCTTTCCATCTTGAAGACCACGGCCTGCCCGTCGCCGATATCGACCACACCCGCGTTTTCGCCCGGCCCGCAGATCACCTGTGGGCCGGTGGTCGGAAGGGTGCGCAGCCATTTCTTGGACGACTTGTAGGAACAATGCTCGTTCCACATGGCCGAGAAGATGCCGAGCTCGGTGAAGCTGGGCTCGCGGCCGATGATCTCGAGGATGCGCTGGTATTCGTCGTCGCTCAGACCATGGGCAGCGATCAGGTCGGGGGTGATGGCGGGATCAGACATGGCTCTCCGGCGGGATGGCGCGATTTGCGCCCTCATAGCCGCTTGAAGCGGGATTTGCCAACGGGGACACGAACGCAACGTGATGCGCATATCTCCTGAAGTGTCCGGGACAAAAAAATGGCCGGGCACAAGGCCCGGCCAGTCCAACAGGGAGGTGAAGCCGACGAGAGCGTATCGTCGCCGTCTTCACGAGAGCAGATAGAGCCCAAGGTTTGACCTATCAAGCGCTGAGCGGTGATAAACTGTGCAGTTCAGCTATGCGCTTGGCGCATGGCTTACGAAGCCGCCGCTTCCAGCACCTTGGCCGAGAGCGCGAGCTCTTCCAGCACGAAGTCCCGAAAGGCGACGATCCTTTTGGAATTCCGCAATTCTTCTGGATAGGCAAGATAGACGGGGATCTGGGCGGACTCGATTTCGGGCAGAACGCGGACGATCTCGGGGAAGTCCGCGATGACGTAATCGGGCAACACTCCGATCCCCAGGCCGTGCAGAACGCCCTGCAGCACGCCGAAATAGTTGTTCACCGTCAGGGTGGACGGGGTGCCCATCGCCGTGAGCGACTGGATAAGCATCTCGCCCGCCGACGCCTGCTGCGAGCGCACGTTCTGCGAGATCAACCTGTGATCCTGAAGATCATCGGGCTTTTGCGGAACACCGTGCTCTTCCAGGTAGTCCGGCATCGCGTAAAGCCGCATCCGCACCGTGTTCAGCCGTTTGCGCACCAGGTCGGCCTGGCTGGGCTCTTTCATGCGGATGGCCAGATCCGCCTCGCGCATGGGCAGGTCCAGCACGCGTTCTTCCAGCATCAGGTCGATCTTCAGATCGGGGTATTTCTCGTAAAGCTTGGGCAGTCGCGGCACCAGCCACAGGGTGCCGAAGCCGGTGGTGGTGGTCACGCGCAATTCGCCGAACACCTCTTCGCGGCTGTCGCGGATGCGGGCGGCGGCGGTTTCCAGGCGACGGTTCATGGACGACGTGGCGTCGTGCAGCAATTCGCCCTGTTCGGTCAGGATCAGGCCGCGGGCGTGGCGATGGAAGAGCGTCGTGTCGAGCGATTGCTCCAGCGCGCGGATCTGGCGCGACACGGCGGACTGGCTCAGGTGCAAGGTATCGCCGGCCGCGGTAAGGCTGCCTGCATCCGCCACTGCGTGAAAGATCCGCAGCTTGTCCCAATCCATGGCGCGATACATCCGAAGCTGTGTAATATTGCGATCTTGTATCGACATCGGTCCGTCCTTTGCAAACCCTCAAGCGCAGCTAGATGTGAATTGTTGTGCGGGTTTGCATCCCCTACGCTGATCTCATCAAGGGAGTGTGACCATGCGCCACGACGTGAGCCTTCAGGACAAGTACGACCTGTCGAAGCACCACGTCTTGCTGAACGGCACACAAGCGCTGGTGCGGCTGATGCTGATGCAGAAGGCGCGCGACCGGGCGGCGGGGCATGATACGGCCGGTTATGTCACCGGCTATCGCGGCTCGCCGCTGGGGGCGGTGGACCTGCAGATGGCCAAGGCGGGCAAGCTGCTGACCGCAAGCGACATCGTTTTCCAGCCCGGCCTGAACGAGGATCTCGCCGCCACCGCGCTGTGGGGCACCCAGCAGGCCGGGCTGCGCGGCGATGGCAAACATGACGGGGTCTTCGGCCTTTGGTACGGCAAGGGTCCCGGCGTCGATCGCTCGGGCGACGTGATGCGCCACGCCAACATGGCGGGCACCGCGCCCTTGGGCGGCGTGATCATGGCCATGGGCGACGATCACACCGGCGAATCCTCCACCACCTGCCACCAGTCCGACTGGGCCATGGTGGATGCCTACATGCCCGTGCTCAGCCCGGCGGGCGTGCAGGAAATCCTGGATTTCGGGCTTTACGGCTTCGCCCTGTCGCGGTTCGCGGGCGTCTGGGCCGGGCTGAAGCTGATGAAGGACACGGTCGAGGTCACGAGCGTCGTGGATGGCCGCCCCGACCGCATGTCGTTCGTGACGCCCGACTTCGCGTTGCCGCCCGACGGGCTGCACATCCGGCTGGCCGATCACTGGGTCGCGCAGGAAGCGCGGATGGTGAATTACAAGCGCCACGCGGCCGAGGCGTTTTCGCGCGCCAACCGCATGGACCGCCGGGTCTGGGGCAAGCCGGGCGCGAGTATCGGGCTGGTGGCGGCGGGCAAGAACTGGCTGGACCTGCAACACGCGCTGGGGCTTCTGGGCCTTGACGCGGGCGCGTGCGAGCGGCTGGGGATCACCACCTACAAGGTCGGCCAGACCTGGCCGCTGGACATGGACGGCTTCCACGACTGGGCCGAGGGGTTGGACCTGGTCATCGTGGTCGAGGAAAAGCGCAAGCTGATCGAGGTGCAGATCAAGGAGGCGCTGTTCGACGACCGCAAGGGCCGCCGCGTCTATGGCTGGCACAAGGGCGACACGTGGGAACATGGCCGCCGACTGGTGCTGTTTCCCGTCGCCATGGCGCTGGACCCGGTGCAGATCGCCGAAAAGCTGGGCGATATCTTCATCGAGGAAGGGCGCGACAGCGACCACATGCGCGGTGCGCTGGGTCGGGTGCGCGACGCGCGCCGCGCCGACAACGCCCCCGAGATCGCGTCCCGGCTGCCCTATTTCTGCGCGGGCTGCCCGCACAACACGTCGACCAAGGTGCCCGAAGGCTCGCGCGCCTATGCCGGGATCGGCTGTCACTTCATGGTGCAGTGGATGGACCGCGACACGCAGGGCTTCACTCACATGGGGGCAGAGGGCGCGAACTGGATCGGCGAGGCGCCGTTTTCCAAGACCCACCACGTCTTCCAGAACCTGGGCGACGGGACCTACAACCACTCGGGCCTGATGGCGATCCGCGCGGCGCTCGCGGCAAAGACCAACATCACCTACAAGATCCTCTACAACGACGCGGTGGCGATGACCGGCGGCCAGCCCAATGATGGCGACCTGCATCCCGACCGCATCGCGCGCGAAATCCAGGCGGCGGGCGTGAAGCATATCGCCGTCGTCTATGATCCCAAGGAAGAGCCGGTGCGCGACGGCTACCCAAAGGGGCTGACCTGGTATGAACGCGACGACATGCCCGCCGTGATGGAGCGGATGCGCGCGGTCGAGGGCGTCAGCGCCATCATCTACATCCAGACCTGCGCCGCCGAGAAGCGCCGCCGCCGCAAGCGCGGTACCTTCCCCGATCCCGACACCCGCGTCTTCATCAACACCGATGTCTGCGAAGGCTGCGGCGATTGCGGCGTGCAGTCGAACTGCGTCGCCATCGTGCCGGTCGAGACCGAGCTGGGCCGCAAGCGCGCCATCGACCAGTCCAGCTGCAACAAGGATTACAGCTGTCTGAAGGGCTTCTGCCCGTCCTTCGTCACCGTCGAGGGCGGCGAGATCCGCAAGGAAGCCACCGCCGAGATCGACGTAGGCCATCTGCCGGACCCCGAATTGCCGAAGATCGACGGCACGCACAACGTCGTCATCACCGGCGTGGGCGGCACCGGGGTCGTGACCATCGGCGCGGTGCTGGCGATGGCGGCGCATCTGGACGGCAAGGGCGCGGGCATGATGGAAATGGCGGGGCTGGCCCAGAAGGGCGGCGCGGTGCATATCCACTGCCGCCTGGCCGAGCGGCCCGAGGATATCAGCGCCATCCGCGTGGCCAGCGGCGAATGCGACGCGCTGGTAGGAGGCGACCTGGTGACCAGCGCGGGCGCCAAGACGCTGGGGCTGATGCGGACGGGGCGGACCGGGGGCGTGGTCAACAGCCACGAGATCATGACTGGCGATTTCACACGCGACACCGCGTTCCGAATCCCCGCGGACGAGCTGTCTATTGCCCTGGAGCGGCGCCTGGGAGACGATCTGCAGCTGTTCGATGCCTCCGAATTGGCGCGCGTGCTGATGGGCGACACGATCTTTTCCAACATGATCGTCTTCGGCGCGGTCTGGCAGCGCGGATTGATCCCGGTGGCCCATGACGCCATCCTGGCGGCGATCGAGATGAACGGCGCCGCGGTCGCGCGCAACCAGCGCGCGTTCGAGCTGGGACGCTGGGCGGCGGTGAACCCCGACGGCGTCGCGCGGGTCCTTCATCCAACCGTGGTCGCCAAGCCAAAGTCGCTGGACGAGCGCATCGCCTTTCGCGCCGAGCACCTGCGCGCATTTCAGGGCAAGCGGCTGGCGAAACGGTATCTGAAGCGGCTCGAAGGGATCACCGACCTCGAGGTGAAGGCCGCCGTGGCCGAGGGCTATCACAAGCTTCTGAGCTACAAGGATGAATACGAAGTGGCGCGACTTCTGCGCGCAACCCGCGCGCAAGTGGCCGAAACCTTCAACAGTGCTCCGAAACTGACCTATCACCTGGCGGCCCCGCTTGTGGCGAAGACCGGTGCCGACGGGCGCCCGGGTAAACGCGCCTTCGGGCCGTGGATCGAGCGTCTTTTTCCGCTGCTGGCGCGGATGAAGATGCTGCGCGGCACGCCGCTCGACCCCTTCGGCCGCACCGCCGAGCGCCGGTTGGAACGCGCGCTGATCGCCCAATACGAGGCTGACATCGACGCGGCCCTGCCCAAGGTGGGCTCTGCCCGCGACGCGGTGATCGCGCTGGCGCGGCTTCCGTTGGACATCCGCGGTTTCGGGCCGGTGAAACAGGCGAATGCGGATGCAGCCGCCCTGCGTCGCGAAGACCTGCTGGCGGCGATCGACGGGGGCGATGCAGGGATGCGACAGGCGGCGGAATAAGCCGCAGGTGGCGCTGCGGGCGGACGCCGTTCCGAGTTAGTCAGAAGGGCATGAAACGCTTCCGCCCTCCGACCGGCCGCCACGCGGCGCGCGATATCTCTTATGCCAGCGCGGCGCAGTCACGCAGCGGCCAGGCGCTGATCCGCGCGGTCGAGAACGCCACCGGTCGGCTGCGGCTGATCCGGCGCGCCAATGGCTATGGCGACGAGATCGCAGGGGGGCGGATGTTCTGGGACGTCATGGCGGAAAGGTACGGGCTGCGCCTGGACATCGTGGACGGCGCGTTGGATCTGATCCCGCGCGATGGGCCGCTGGTGGTGGTGTCGAACCATCCCTACGGGATCCTGGATGGGCTGATGATGGGCCTGATCCTGAGCCGGGCGCGGGGCGTTTTCCGGATCCTCGCCAATACCGTCTTTCGTCGCGCGGACGAATTGAACGGTGTCATCCTGCCCGTCAGCTTCGACGAGACGAAGGCGGCCCGGGCGCAGAACATCGGCTCGCGGAAGGCGGCGCTGGACTACCTGGCCGGTGGCGGCGCGATCGGCGTCTTTCCAGGCGGCACCGTGTCGACCGCGCCGCGCCCCTTCGGCGTCCCCCGTGATCCGATGTGGCGGGGCTTCACCGCGAAGATGATCGCCAGGTCCGGCGCGACGGTCGTGCCGATCCTGTTCCACGGCCACAATTCGCGCCTGTTCCAGCTTGCGTCGCACCTGCACCAGACGTTGCGGCTGGCGCTTTTGATCAAGGAATTCGGCGCGCGCGTCGATGCTCCGGTAAAGGTGAGCGTCGGCACTGCGATCCCGCCCACCGAACTGGCCGCCCGCGCGGGCGATGCGCGCGCAATGATGGACTTTCTGCGAGACACGACCTATGCGCTGTCACCGGAGCCGGTCCAATGCGGATACGGTTTCGAGTTCGAGCGGCGGTACAAGGCACTCACCCATGGCGATAGGCATATTCGATAGCGGATTGGGGGGCCTGACCGTGCTGGACGCGGTGCAGAGGCGTCTGCCGGACACTCCGTTCATCTACTTCGCCGACTCGGCCCACGCGCCCTACGGTGTGCGCGACGCCGACGACATCTTCGAGCTGACGACGGCTGCGGTGCAGGCGCTGTTCGACCGGGGCTGCGACCTGGTGATCCTGGCCTGCAACACGGCTTCGGCGGCGGCGCTTCGGCGGATGCAGGAAAGCTGGCTGCCCGAGGGCAAGCGCGTACTGGGCGTGTTCGTGCCGCTGATCGAGGCGCTGACCGAACGCCACTGGGGGGACAATTCGCCCCCGCGCGAGGTCGCGGTGCAGCACGTCGCGCTGTTCGCCACGCCCGCCACGGTGTCGAGCCGCGCGTTCCAGCGCGAACTGGCGTTCCGTGCCATCGGTGTCGATGTCGAGGCACAGGCCTGCGGCGGCGTGGTGGATGCCATCGAAGAGGGCGACATGATCCTGGCCGAGGCGCTGGTGCGCAGCCACGTGGACGCGCTGAAGCGCAAGATGCCGCATCCGCAGGCGGCCGTTCTGGGCTGCACCCATTACCCGCTGGTGCAGGAGATCTTCCAGGACGCGCTGGGCCCCGAGGTCAACGTCTTCAGCCAGGCGAACCTGGTGGCCGAAAGCCTGGCCGACTACCTCTCGCGGCATCCGAAGATGGTGGGCGCGGGCGAGGCGGGATACCTGACCACCGGCGATCCGAGGCGCGTATCGAACCGGGCCACCCAGTTTTTGAAGCGCAAGATCACCTTTGAGCAAGCTTGAGAGCATCCGAAAGGATGTCCCCGCGACTATCCTGGATAGTCGTGTTCCCGGAGAGAGAGCATGAGCCACAGTATCGCAATCCTTGGTGCTTCTGGATATACGGGCGCGGAACTGGTGCGTCTGATCGCCACCCATCCGAGCTTCAAAATCGTGGCGCTGAGCGCGGACCGCAAGGCGGGCCAGCCCATGGGGGCGGTGTTCCCGCATCTGCGGCACCTGGACCTTCCGGAGCTGGTGACCATCGACCAAATCGACTTCGGCGCCGTCGACCTGGTGTTCTGTGCCTTGCCCCACGCCACGTCACAGGCCGTGATCGCCACCCTGCCGCGCGATCTGAAGATCGTGGATCTCAGCGCCGATTTCCGGCTGCGCGACCCTGCGGCCTACGCGAAGTGGTACGGCAAGGCGCATGACGCGCCCGACCTGCAGGCCGAGGCGGTGTACGGGCTGACCGAGTTCTACCGCGACCAGATCCGGTCCGCGCGGCTGGTGGCGGGCACCGGTTGCAACGCGGCCACGGGGCAATACGCGCTGCGCCCCTTGATCGAGCGCGGGCTGATCGACCTCGACGACATCGTGATCGACCTGAAGGCCGGGGTCAGCGGGGCGGGGCGCGCGCTGAAGGAAAACCTGCTGCACGCCGAGCTGAGCGAGGGCACGCATGCCTACGGCGCGGGCGGCACCCACCGCCACCTGGGCGAGTTCGACCAGGAGTTCAGCGCCATCGCCGGGCGGCCGGTCGAGGTGCAGTTCACGCCGCACCTGTCGCCCGCCAACCGGGGCATCCTGGCCACGATCTACGTGAAGGGCGAGGCCGACGCGATCCACACGGCCTTCACCGATGCCTACACTGACGAGCCCTTCATCGTCGTGCTGCCCATGGGCGAGTTGCCGTCGACGCGCCATGTCCGGGGATCCAATTTCGTGCATCTCGGGGTCGTGGCGGATCGGCGCGCGGGGCGCACGATCGTCTTCGCGGCGCTGGACAACCTGACCAAGGGCTCGTCGGGGCAGGCATTGCAGAACGCCAACCTGATGTTATCTGAAGATGAGACCGCCGGGCTGATGATGGCCCCCGTCTTTCCGTGAGGCCGCGATGAAATCGCTCAAGAAACAGCGCCGGATCCAGGTCATCGCCGTCACGGCGGTGGCGCTGATCGTGTCGACCGCGCTGATCGGCTACGCGATGCGGGACGGCATCAACTTCTTCCGCTCGCCCAGCCAGGTGGCCGAGGCACCGCCGGGCCCGACCGAGGTGTTCCGCATCGGCGGTCTGGTCGAGGACGGAACGCTCAAGCGCGGGCAGGGCGAGACCGTGCTCTTCTCGGTCACCGATGGCGCCGCAAGCGTTCCGGTGGCCTATACCGGCGTGCTGCCGGACCTTTTCGGCGAAGGCGAAGGCATGGTCGGCACCGGCCGCTACGTCGACGGCACGTTCGTCGCCACCGAGATCCTGGCGAAACACGACGAATCCTACATGCCGGCCGAGGTGATCGACGCGCTGAAAGAGCAGGGCGTCTACCAGGATCCGAACGCAGAGTTGCCGACCAATTAACCGCGCCGCGCGACGGTGCTTTCCATCAGTTTCGAGGGAAAGCCATGCGCAGTATCGAAGACATCGCAGAAGAGATCGTGGCCCGCGAAGGCGGCTACGTGAACGACCCCGACGATCCGGGTGGCGCCACGAAATACGGCGTGACCATCGGCACGATGCGGCGGCTGGGCCTGGATCTTGACGGCGACGGTGACGTGGACGCGGGCGACGTGCGCCTGATGACCCGCGAGCGGGCGCGCGACATCTTCCTGCAGCATTACTTCCACCGGCCGCGCATCGCCGAGCTGCCCGAGAACCTGCAGGCAAGCGTGTTCGACATGTATGTGAACGCGGGCCGCAACGCCGTGCGAATCCTGCAAAAACTGCTGTGCGACATGGGGCAAACGGTCAGCATCGACGGGCTGATCGGCCCGCAGACGGCGGCGGCAGCCGCGCTGGCGCAGGCCCAGGCCCCGCACCATCTGCGCGATGCCTACGGGATCGCTCGGCGCAACTATTACTACCGCTTGGGTGACCGGCGCCCGTCCCTGCGCAAATTCGCGCGGCGGCGCGACGGGGGCAAGGGCGGCTGGATCACGCGGGCCGAAGAGTTCATGTCCCCCCGCTATCACCTGAGCCCCGGCGAACATGCGAAGCGGGTGATGGCATGGGCATGATAGACAAACTCATGGGTGCGGTTTTCGGCTCGGGCAACAAGGCGCTGGTCGAGACGATCGAGGTCTTTCGCGAAAACTCCGAGGCCGGGGCCGAGCGCGATGCCGAACGGGCGAAGGCCGCGCTCGAGCAATTCGCATCCGAGTTCGCGCGGACCCAGAAAGGCGGCTTCGACCGTTTCATGGACGGTCTGAACCGCGTCCCGCGTCCCGCCATGGCCTTGGGCACGCTGGGGCTGTTCGCGGCCGCCATGATCGACCCGGCATGGTTTTCCTCGCGGATGCAGGGCCTTGCGCTGGTGCCCGAGCCGCTTTGGTGGCTTCTCGGGGCGATCGTGTCCTTCTATTTCGGCGCCCGTCACCAGGTGAAGGGACAGGAATTCCAGCGCTCGCTGGCGCAGACCCTGGCAGTGGCGCAGGCCGCCGCGCCGCGCCCGGAGCCAGGCGATGACACCAATGCTGCGCTGCGGGATTGGAAGGGATCCGATGGCGTCTGACCTGGTCCTGAAGTTGGTGGCCGAGCATGGGCCGTGGGTGATGCTGGTCTTCTACCTGCTTTATCGCGACGGGCAGAAGGACGCGGCCACGCGCGAGATGCTGAACAAGAACACGGCCCTTCTGACGGAAATGACCACGCTGATCCGCGACCGTATGCCCGTGAGCTACGGGAGCTACCGATGATCTGGTGCAGGATCCGCCGATTCATCCTGGGGCGCGCCTTCCTGCGCGACTTGGCCCGCAACCGCGCTGCCGCCGACAGGCTGGACCGCGCATTGAGAGAGGTGATGGGGAAATGAAGATTGCCCTGACGCTGACCGCGATCAGCTTCGTCGCCCTGAGCGGGGTTGAAACCCTCT
This sequence comes from Palleronia pontilimi, assembly GCF_016412875.1. Taxonomy (GTDB): domain Bacteria; phylum Pseudomonadota; class Alphaproteobacteria; order Rhodobacterales; family Rhodobacteraceae; genus Palleronia; species Palleronia pontilimi. The sequence continues at coordinate 202,452 of NZ_JAEKPD010000002.1, forward strand.
ACGGGCAGGATGCGACGTACCAAGTGGCCTCGGGAGGGATCATCGCCATGTCGGCGATCATCGCGGGGACGTTCCTGTGGCTCTGGCGGGTGCGCGCCACGCCGCTGGCGCTGGGGATGTCCTTCAGCTGGTCGGGCAGCGCGCTGGTCCTGGCCTGGTGGTGGGCGCTGGCCGCGCGGGGCGTATCGACCAGCATGAGCGACCATCCCGCGCTGATGGGCTTCGTGGCGATCTATACCACCGGCGCCGTGCTTCACTTCACGGTGATCGAGGGCTCGCTTGGCTGGCCCCGCCACAGCGGCGCCGTGATCCCCCTGCTGGCCTTCGCGGCATCGGGGCTCGCGACCTGGCTGATCTGAAGTCACGGTCGCGGGTGTCGCATTGGCACCGCCGCGTGGGCCGGATAAGATGACCTCATGTTTATCGAACTCGGTCATTTCGCCCTTATCCTCGCCCTCGTGCTGGCCGTCGTTCAGACGGTGCTGCCCCTTCTTGGCGCGTCGCGCGGCTGGGACAGCGCGATGGCGGCGGGCGGTCCCGCCGCGACGGCCCAGTTCGGCTGCCTGGCGCTGGCTTTCGGCGCCTTGACCTACGGCTTCGTGACATCGGATTTCTCGCTGTCGCTGGTGGCGGCGAACTCGCATACCGATAAACCGATGCTCTACAAGGTCACGGGCGTCTGGGGGAATCACGAGGGCTCGATGCTGCTCTGGTGCGTGATCCTGGCGCTTTACGCCGCCATGGCCGCCACGTTTGGCACCAATCTCAGGCCCAGCCTGCGGGCGCGGGTGTTGGGTGTGCAAGGCGCGATCAGCGTCGCGTTCCTGAGCTTTCTGATCTTCACCTCCAACCCGTTCACCCGCCTGAGCGTGCCGCCCATGAACGGGTCCGACCTGAACCCGCTGCTGCAGGATCCCGGCTTGGCGTTCCACCCGCCGTTTCTCTACCTCGGCTACGTGGGTTTGAGCATGGCGTTCAGCTTCGCCGTCGCGGCGCTGATCGAAGGACGCGTGGACGCGGCCTGGGGACGCTGGGTGCGGCCCTGGACGCTGGCCGCGTGGTTGTTCCTGACCGTTGGCATCGCGCTGGGCTCGTGGTGGGCCTATTACGAGCTTGGCTGGGGCGGCTTCTGGTTCTGGGACCCGGTGGAAAACGCCAGCTTCATGCCGTGGCTGATCGCGGCGGCCTTGCTGCATTCGGCCATCGTGGTCGAAAAGCGCGAGGCGCTGAAGAGCTGGACCATCCTGCTGGCGATCCTGGCCTTCGGGTTTTCGCTGATCGGCGCGTTCATCGTGCGCTCGGGCGTGCTGACCTCGGTCCATGCCTTCGCCAACGATCCCGAGCGCGGCGTCTACCTGCTGGCGATCACCGGCGTCTTCATGGGCGGTGCGCTGATGCTCTACGCCGTGCGGGCCAGCGCGATGGAGGCCAAGGGTGTCTTCGGGCTGGCCTCCCGCGAAAGCGCGCTCGTCGCCAACAACGTGCTGCTCGCCGTGTCGGCCTTCGTGGTCTTCATCGGCACGGTCTGGCCGCTGCTGGCCGAAATGGTGTGGGACCGCAAGCTCAGCGTCGGCGCGCCCTTCTTCGATGCGGCCTTCACGCCCTTCATGGTCGCCCTGGCGGCGCTTCTGCCCCTGGGGTCGCTGATGCCCTGGAAACGGGCGAAGATGGACCGGGTGATGGCACCGCTCTGGGGGGCGCTGGCGCTTTCCATCACGATGGGCGCCCTGGTCTGGGTCATCCAGACCGGCGGCTCGATGCTGGCACCCTTCGGTGCTGTGCTGGCGTCCTGGGTGGTGATGGGTGTCCTTGTGGATCTCTGGACGCGCGCCGGTCGGGGGCGCGAATTTTCGGCGAAAATTCGGCGTCTCAGGCGACTGCCGCGCGCCGATTGGGGCAAGTCGGTCGCCCATACGGGCTTCGGCGTGACGCTGTTCGGCATCTGCGCGCTGACCGCCTGGCAGGTCGAGGACATCCGCGTGGCGCAGGAAGGCGAAAGCTTCGACGTGGCGGGCTACACGATCACGCTGGCCGACGTGCGCGGGGCGCGCGGTCCCAATTACGAGGCGACATTGGCGGTGATGGAGATCGCGCGTGGCGACCGGTCCGTCGCGACGCTGATCCCCGAAAAACGCTTCTACCCCGTCGCGCGCATGCCCACGACCGAGGCGGCGATCGATAACGGCATCCTGCGCGACATCTACGTCGTGATCGGCGATCCGCAGGACGGCGGGGGCTGGGCCGTTCGGACCTATATCAAGCCGTTCGCCAACTGGATCTGGGCGGGCTGCATCATCATGGCGCTGGGCGGTTGCCTGAGCCTGTCGGATCGGCGCCACAGGGTGGCCGCGGGGGCCGCGAAGGCCCCGCCCGCAGCGGTGCCCGCCGAATGATCCGCGTTGCGGTGCTTGTCTGGCTGCTCGCGATGCCCGCCTTCGCGGTGCAGCCGGACGAGATCCTGCAGAACCCCGCGCTGGAGGCGCGCGCGCGGGAGCTTTCGAAGAACCTGCGCTGCCTTGTCTGCCGCAACGAGAATATCGACGAATCCAACGCCGATCTGGCGCGCGATCTGCGGCTGGCCGTGCGCGAGCGGCTGGTGGCGGGCGATGACGATGCCGAAGTCATCGACTACCTCGTCACGCGCTACGGCGAATACGTTCTTCTCAGGCCCAACGCGCGCGGCGTGAACCTGGTTCTCTGGCTGGCAGGGCCGATCATGGCCTTGGGCGGGGGGCTGATCGCACTGACCTATCTGCGGCGGCGCAAGGGGGCGGATGTGCGGCCCGACCCGCTGAGCGATGCCGAACGGGCCCGGCTGGAAGAGCTGACCGGCGACTGACGGGGCGTCGGGCTTTGCGAAGCGTGCCCGCCGTGCCATCAAGGCGGCAACGCTTCGCGAAAGGATCCTGCGATGAACTACGAGACCATCCGCCTGTCGGTTCGCGACGGCGTCGCCGTTCTCACCTTCCGCCGTCCCGAAAAGATGAACGCGCTCACAGCGCAGATGCGGGCAGAGATCCTGCACGCGGTCAAGAATCCCGGGGAAGACGCGCGCGTGCTGGTGATGACGGGGCAGGGCGCGTCGTTTTGCTCAGGCCAGGATCTGGGTGACAGCGTCAGCCTGGACCAGGCCGACCTGGAACGCGTGCTGCGCGATGAATACGAGCCCATGCTGAAGGCCATCTACGACAGCCCGATCCCGACGATCAGCGCGGTCAACGGACCGGCGGCGGGCGCGGGTGCGAACCTGGCGCTGTCGGCGGACGTGGTGATCGCCACGCAAAGCGCGGTGTTCCTGCAGGCGTTCACGCGGATCGGGCTGATCCCGGATGCCGGTGGCACCTATTGGCTGCCGCGCCAGATGGGATTCGCAAAGGCCATGGGGGCGGCGCTGTTCGCCGAGCCGGTGACTGCACGCCAGGCGGCCGATTGGGGCATGATCTGGGAAGCGGTCGACGACGACGCCTTCCAGGATCACTGGTGGAGCCGTGCCCAACATCTGGCAAAGGGGCCGACCGTGGCCTATCGCAACGTGAAGCGGGCCTTGCGCGGCACCTACGAGAACGGCCTGCAGGCGCAGCTGGACCTAGAAGCGTCGCTTCAGGGGGAATGCGGGCAGACGCGGGACTTCAAGGAAGGCGTCGTTGCGTTCCTGGAAAAGCGCAAGCCCGACTACCAGGGCCGCTAGGCCTGCGAGACGGTGATCCGCTGATCTTTCAGCGTCACCCAGCCATAGCTTGTGAGAAAAGCGATGTCGGCGGCGTCGCGGCCCACGCCGATGATCGCGGTCTCTGAGGCGCTCGCCATCCCGGTCGGATCGACGATGCGCCAGTCCCCGTCCAGCCAGACCTGAACGACGGCGTGGAAATCCTGCGGCGTGACGCGCGGCGCGTAGCAACTGACCATGCGCGCTGGGATCGCCGCGGCGCGGGCGAGCGAGATCATCACGTGGGCGTAATCGCGGCAGATGCCGCGGCGTGACACGAAGGTGTCGATGGCGGTGGTCGTGGCTTGCGAGGCTCCGGGCGCGTAGGTGAACCGCGTTTCGATCCAGCGCGCGACCGCGTCCACGAAGGCCCCGCCCGACAGGTGGCCGAACTGCGAGTCGGTGAAGCTTTGGAACTCGTCGGACGGGCAGAAGCGGGACGCCATCAGGTAGCGAACGGCCTCGTGCGGCAATTGGTGGACGGGATCCTGGGACAGGGTGCTCAGGTCCGGGTCGGACCGGTCGATCCGGATCTCGGCGTTGTAGCTGCAGATCAGGCGTTGATCGCAATGCAGCCAGACCCGCGTGCCCACGCCGTCCTCGGCCGCGATCCGGTGCAGATGCGCCGTCTGGCCGGGATCGAACTTGGCGCCGATCACGGACTGGTCGGGCATGGCGGCGGCTTCGATCTGGACCAGCAGATCGGCGGGCGCTTCGATGCCGTAATCGAGGGTGGCCGAGACGTTGAGGCGCATCCGGGCGCTCCTTGATGTGAGGGATGTGGACCGGCGCACATCGCATGCGCGGCATTTGAGCGAGGGGGGCGGGAACGCAGCGTGTCCGACCTCGTTACCCATCCGAAGACGGAAACACCACGAAAGGATCCAGTCGAATGCCCGATATGAGCAATCTTTTTTCGCCGATCATGATGGGCGGCGTCGAGCTGCCCAACCGCGTCCTGATGGCGCCCCTGACGCGCAACCGGGCGCAGTCGGACGGCACGCCCAAGGACATGGCGCAGATCTACTATGCCCAGCGGGCCAGCGCGGGCATGATCCTGACCGAGGCCACCCAGGTCTGCGCCATGGGCAAGGGCTACCTCGACACGCCGGGCATCTATACCGACGATCACGTGACGGGCTGGAAGAAGATCACCGATGCGGTGCACGCGCAGGGCGGCCGGATCTACATGCAGCTGTGGCATGTGGGCCGGATCAGCCACGTGTCGCTCTTGCCCGAAGGCCGCAAGCCTTTGGCGCCCTCGGCGGTGCGGGCCGACCAGCAGACCTTCACCGCCAACGGGTTCGAGGATTGCTCGGAACCCGAAGTCATGAGCGTCGAGCAGATCCGCGAGACCATCGAGCATTTCCGCCACGGCGCCGAGATGGCGAAGAAGGCGGGGTTCGACGGGGTCGAGGTCCACGCCGCGAATGGCTATCTTCTGGACCAGTTCCTGAAGGACGGCGTCAACAAGCGCGATGACGATTACGGCGGCACGCCCGAAAAGCGGATGCGGATCGTGTCGGAAATCATCGACGCGGTGGCCACTGTCTGGCCGCGCGACCGGATCGGCGTGCGCGTATCGCCCTACGGCAATTTCAACGACATGTCCGACAGCGACCCGGAGGCGCATTTCACGCCGGTCTACAAGATGCTGAGCGACAAGAAGCTGGCCTATCTGCACGTGGTCGAGCAATTCCCGGGCAGCGAGACGGACGACGCGACGATGCAAAGCCTGAAGCGGTTGGGCGATCTTTACGACGGGTTCATCATCAGCAACGGCGGCTACACGCCGGAGAAAGCGTCGCAGGCGGTCGCGTTGGGGCATTGCCACGCGGTGACCTTCGGGCGCGACTTCATCGCCACGCCGGACCTGCCCGAACGCATCCGCACGGGCGTCGCGTTGAACGAGCCGGACCCCGACACGTTCTATGGCGGCGGCGAGGAAGGGTACATCGACTATCCCTTCATGGACGAAATCAAGGCCGCCTGAGCGGTATCCAATCCGGCAAAACCAAAGGCCGCCCCCCGGGGGCGGCCTTTTTCTCGAGCGACTTTCGGGGGTCAAGCCACTTCGAGCGGGTCCTGGAATGGGTCTTCCGGAGTGTCGAAATCCGCCTGTTGTTCCTCGGTGAGCGGGTCGAGCAGCAGCAGATCGTCGTCGCCGGTGACCGCGCCGTCGAGCCCGGTGCCAAGGTCGCCGTAATCCACCTGCGTTTCGTCCTCGAGGACTTCGGCTTGCGGGGGTGCGTCCTGGGTCGCATCTTCCGCCGGGGGCTGCTCTTGCGGCGGCTCGTCCATTTCGGTGGCCGCGGGCGCGCTCCCGCCGATCGTCACGCTGGCGTCGCTGGCCTCTGCGTCCTCCAGGACAACGGTGAAATCCATGGCCTCGATATCAAGCAGGCTGAGATCGAATTGGGGGTGGGACAGCGTGAAAGAGGTCTCGTCCGGCTCGTCCGAACCGCGCCCCGCGGGTCCGAGCTTCACGCTGACATCCTGTGCCTCGGGGTCGTTCGTCTTGCCGCCTTTGAAGCCGGGCCCCTTGCCGGGATTGTCGAACGCGTTTTCGTTTGGGGACGATTTCGAGATGTTCGCGCCCTTCGCGATCAGCCCGTCCAACAGGTCCGGGTCGGCAAAGTCGAAAGACACGTTCTTGATATCCCCGGCCGCGCCATCGTCATTCAGGACGCTCAGCGTCATGTCCAGGTCGCCCTTTGCGGTTTCACTGACGGTGATCTCGATATCCACGTCGCCGGAAATGACGAACGTCATGTTGGCAAACTCTTCCGCTCCAGTTTTTCGGCCCATGCCCTACTCCAATATGCTGTTGTTCAGGCACGAGATTGACTCAGTTTGGGGCGAATTTTTGACAAGGCATTTTACGGCCGGATCACGGTTCAGAATGGTTAACAAAGCGTAATCGGACGTTGCATTGTGCACCGATCTTTGCCGGGAGACGGCTTAATTCAAAAAAATCTGGCAGCGCGCATCACGCTTGCCGACATTTCGAATAAAAAAGGGCCACCGAATTGGGCGGCCCTTTAAATTCTCTTCTGCACTGGTCTCAGCCGATTGGCATCGGATCGGCGATCAGGTCTTCGGGCTCGTCGAAGGCTGCGATCTCTTCGTCCGTGAGCGGTTCGAGCCACGGCAGATCCGTGCCGTCCAACACCGGCTCTTCCGTCGGGCCGTCGACCGGATCGATCTGCTCCGGTGGCGTATCTGACAGCAATGCGTCCTCGGCGGTGGGCTGTGCGTCGATCGGCTCGTCCGGCGGCATCCCGTCGATGGGCAGGTCCGCGATGGGCTCATCCACCACGGGTTCGTCGATCGGGATGTCGTTGTCGACCGGCGTGCCGTCAGGATCATCTACACCATCAAGAACGGTCGCTTCGGGTGCCGTTCCGCCGATTTTCAGCGAACCGTCACGCGAACCGTCAATCTCGCCGACCGACGTCATGCGGACACCGAAATCCATGTTCTCGATATCGGCCAGGCTCAGGTCGTAATCGGGATGGCTGAGCGTGAACGAGGTCATTTGGATGTCGTCCTTGGCCATCCCGGACGTGCCAAACCGAACACCGATGTCGAAAAGATCGGTGTCGTTGACCAGCTCGCCCTTGATGTTCACGCCACCGCCAAGATTGTCCACGGCATCGTATTCGAATTGGCTGTTCGTGATATCGGCACCGTCCGCCGTCAGGCTTCCGACGAGATCCGGATCCCCGAAATCGAAGAAAAGACCGTTCAGATCGGCGGTCATTTCACCTTCCATGACCTCAACCGTGAATTCCAGACAGCCATCGGCGGTCTCGGTCACCGTCACCTTCACGTTGACGTCGCCAGCCAGGACGAATTCCATGCTCGCAGGTACTACTTCAGTTGCTAATTCTTCCATTGTCTCACTCCGCCTTAAGCCCCTTGCGGAGTGAATGACCGCACTTTGAGGCAAGTTTTAGGCAAGTGTGTTTGAGCAGCAGACTTGTTGTCCGATCGTGGATAAAGCTGTGACGATCGAGTGATTTCAGGCTATATTCAAAACAGAGATCCGCCGTAATTCGCATTAACCTGTATTTCGACGTTCGTTCTAAGTCCCCCTGGTCCGATTGCGCCCGCTTCGATTCGCGGATGCGGTCGAAGGCTTTCCGCCGGGGCCTTAATTCAGAGGAGCAACCAGCCCTCGATCAGAGATATAGCTAAATGAATTCGGCGAGTGATCCGGGGCGGACTTGGGTGTCGGCCTTGGTCGGAAATCATCCGAGCTCTGGGATGATCGCCCGGATCCGATTGGGCGGATGGCGGATCGCGCCTGGGACGCGATCCGCATCATTCGTGTCAGAGGATCGAGAAATCGTCGGTGATCACGCCGGGATCGAGCGGATTGTCCACCAGCAGGCCACCGTCGATGGTCGTGCTCGGATCGCTCAGGCCAAAGTCGAGCTCGCCACCCAGCAGCGGATCGTCGCCCAGAAGGGGATCGTCAAAGCCGTCCCCTGGACCGCCGAGATCCCCGAAATCGAACTCGTCATCGCCCGGGGGCGGGTTGTCGGGCAGATCGCCACCGCCGCCCGAAGGCAGGTCGTCGACAACATCATCGACCGGATCTTCGATGGCGGGCGCATCGGGGCTGGTTCCGCCCAGCTTCAGCGAACCGTCTCGGCTGCCGCCAATTTCGCCGACGGACGTCAGGCGCACCGCGAAATCCATGTTCGCTACGTTTTCTAGCGTCAGCGGCTCAGACCCGTGGGTGAGCGTGAAGGTGGTGAACTGGATGTCGTCCTTCGACATGCCCGATGTGCCCAGACGCGCGCCCGCGTCGAATAGATCGGTGTTGTTGATCAGGTCGCCCTTGATGTTGACGCCGCCGCCCAGGTTCGACACCCCGTCATATTCGAACTGGGTATTGGTGACCATTTCGCCGTCGATCATCAGACCATCCACCAGGCCGGGATTGGCGAAGTCGAAGAACAGCCCGTTCAGGTCGCCGATCATCCCATTCTTGGTCAGGACGTCGACCGTGAAGGTCAGACCGCCTTCGCCGTTTTCGGTCACGGTGACTTCGACGTTCACCTCGCCTTCGATGATGAAGCTCATGCTGCGAGCGGTGATCGGGTTCGTCATATCTGTCATGTCTTGCTCCACGCGGTATCCGGTTGGCGGAGCGGTCCCATTTCACTGGGGCAACATTCGGGCGTGGACATGATAGATTTGGTCCCTCGCATCAAACTGGAGACAATAAGGCCGCGCGATGGAAATACGCGCGGCCCCTGACACAATTAACCCTGACGGGGGATGAAACGGGTCGGCCCGTCAGGCGAATGCGACGCCGTCGATCTCGACGCTTTCGTCGAAGGCGAAGTCGTCTTCGCTTTCATCCACCGGGATCATCGGAAGCGGGAAGGACGGATCGAGCTCGGTTTGAGGCCGCGTGATATCGTCGATCGGCTCGGGATCCAGGGTCGGCTCACCGTCGATGACGACGCCCGGATCAATCGTCGGATCCGGCAAATCCGCGCCTTCGATGACGGCCAGCGATTTCATCAGGAACTCGCCGCGGTCGTTTTCATCAAGGCAGAAGCCGATGGCGATTTCCGAGACGCCGAACTCCTTCACCGAGATGAATTCGCCATCTTCCGCCACGGCGTCCCCGTCGTCGATCCAGAACTCCAGCCCGTCAAGCTCGTCGTCGATCAGAACGCCGTCGCCATTGGCGTCCAGCAGGACTGACATCTTGTGATAGCCGTTGACGTATTTGCCGCCCTCGTCGCCGAACAGCCGCGCGCCGTCCATGTCGTTCATGGCGTTGCCGTCACGATTGTCGATCAGGAAGCCGTCGCCGTCGCCTGTCAGCCATTCCATCGTGTCAGCCTTGCCGTCGGCGTCGATGTCGAAGCTGACAGTGTCGCCCAGCTGGTTGCCCGCCGGGTCCATCGCCGTGGTCGCGCCGGTGGTCGCGATCTTGCCGTCCATGTTCAGATCGAAGGTCACTGGCGAATGGGGGTCGTAATCCTTGACGCACAGGTCCAGCGTGCCGTCGGTCATGTTGCCTTCGCCGTCCTGGGTCGTCAGGCCGAACGAGACATCGCCGGGCAGCTCGTAGACTTCCTTGTCGGTGATCTCGATGCCTTCGCCGATGATCTTGATAGCGACCTTGTCGTGGCCGATGTCGAGCTTGTCGATGATGATCTCTGTCGCGCCCAGATCGGCCATGAGCGCTTCGACCGATGACGTGTCGATCTGGGTCACCAGGTCGTCGGCGCCTTCGCCGAACAGGCCCGCGGTCTCGAACTCGACCTCGAGCGTCAGCTTGTCGCCGCCGCGGCTGTAGTCCCATTCCATCTTGGTGAGCTCTTCGTCGTCCTTGCAGAGTGCATAGTCTCCTGCCCTGGGGCGACGCCGAACCAGACGTCTTCGGTCATCATCAGCTGGTCGGGGATGTCGCGGTCGGGGTCGTAATCGTGGAAGCTGTCGACGATTGCCGCGCATTCGGTGGGTCCGTAATCCCCGAGCACCTCTTCGATCTGGGCCTTGTTGGCCGCGCTGAGGTAGTCCGCGTAGCTTTCCATCATGGCGTCGAGATCGGTTTCGGCCAGCGCGTGGATCGGCGCGTCTTCCGCGCCCATGTGCAGCGCGATCTCGGCCGTGTCGCCGTCGGCGTCCTCGATGGTCAGGCCCATGGGCAGCACTTCGAGCTGTGCCGCCACCTGGGCTTCGGTGGCGGTGATGCCGTTCGCCACCAACTCGAACACGATCTCGTCGTCCTTGACCACGAACTTGGTGAAGCTCATGTCCGTCGCGCCCAGATCGGCCACCAGACCTTCGATCAGCGTGGTGTCGAAGCCCGCGAAGGAACTGCCCGTGTCCTTGCCGACCAGGTCTTCGAGCTTGATCGAGACCTTCAGCGTCAGCGTGCCGTCATCGGCCTTGTAGTCGTATTCGTTGCGTTCGACCTGGGTGTTGTCGGCGAAGAAGAACAGGATGTTGTCGAACCAGTGATGCGACAGGGACGATTGGAAGGTGAAAAGCTCTTCCACCGTGGGAAAGGCGCTGGGTGTATGGACGGTGCCGGAAGGGTTCATGTGCATGACGGGTTCGCAGTCCTCGAATTACAGTTCCGCCCCCGCAGAAGCCCGCATCCGCAACCCCGCGCTGGCCGGGATCGCGTCGCTGGCGCGACCGGGATCGTTCGTGGATGTGGCGAAATTCGGGCAGCGGCCGATCCAGCCGGTTTTCGGGCCGTGACCGGAAACGATGCAGCTCAATTGAGTAAAATTGTCGAGGAACGAAACGAAAAAGGCCGCCCCAGCCGGGCGGCCCATTCATGGCATGCCGAGGTGTCGGCGTGTCAGCGATTCTCGACGTTCACGTAATCGCGGTAGGTCTCGCCCAGGTAAAGCTGGCGCGGGCGCCCGATCTTCAGTTGCGGATCGCTGATCTGCTCTTTCCACTGGGAAATCCACCCGACCGTGCGCGCCAGCGCGAAGATCGGTGTGAACATGGCGGTGGGAAAGCCCATCGCATCGAGGATGATGCCCGAATAGAAATCCACGTTGGGATAGAGCTTCTTTTCGGCGAAATAGGGATCTTCCAGCGCGATCCGCTCGAGCTCTTTCGCCACCTGAAGGGTCGGGTTGTTCTCGATCCCCAGCAGGTCCAGCACCTCGTCGGCGGATTGCTTCATCACCTTCGCGCGCGGGTCGAAGTTCTTGTAGACCCGGTGGCCGAAGCCCATCAGGCGGAAGGGATCGTTCTTGTCCTTGGCGCGCTTGATATATTCGGGGATCTGGTCGGCAGTCCCGATCTCGCGCAGCATTTCCAGGCACGCCTGGTTCGCGCCGCCATGGGCCGGTCCCCAGAGGCAGGCGATGCCCGCGGCGATGCAGGCAAACGGGTTGGCGCCCGAGGACGAGGCAAGGCGCACGGTCGAGGTGGACGCGTTCTGCTCGTGGTCGGCGTGCAGCGTGAAGATCCGGTCCATGGCGCGGCTGAGGATCGGGTTCACGACGTAGTCTTCAGCAGGCACGCTGAAGCACATGCGCAGGAAATTGGACGCGTAGTCCAGGTCGTTGCGCGGATAGACGAAGGGCTGGCCGATGGAATACTTGTAGGCCCAAGCGGCGATGGTCGGCATCTTGGCGATCAGGCGGATCGACGCGACCTCGCGCTGCCAGGGATCGCTGATATCGGTGCTGTCGTGGTAGAAGGCCGACATGGCACCCACGACACCGACCATGACCGCCATCGGGTGCGCATCGCGGCGGAAGCCCCGGAAGAAGTTCATCATCTGCTCGTGCAGCATGGTGTGCTGTGTCACGCGATGCTCGAAATCCTCGAGCTGCGCGGCGTCCGGCAATTCGCCGTAAAGCAGCAGGTAGCAGACCTCGAGAAAGTGGGATTTCGCGGCCAGTTGGTCGATGGGATAGCCGCGGTGCAGCAATTCGCCCTTGTCGCCGTCGATGAAGGTGATCGTGCTGTCGCAGGCGGCGGTCGAGGTGAAGCCCGGATCGTAGGTGAACACACCGGCCTGCGCGTAGAGCTTGCGGATGTCGATGACATCGGGACCGGCGGTGGGCGTGTGGATCGGCAGCTCGACCTCGGTATCACCGAAGCTGAGTTTCGCGGTCTTCTGTGCGTCGGCCATGGCCTGATCTCCCTTGTTCCATTGAGCCACGGCGGCAAGGCGCGCGGGTCTCAATCCATACTTCAGGACGTCTGCGGCCCTGTTCTCACGGCGTCGCCGATGCGCGCCAGCGTCTCGTCGCGTCCTACCACGATCATCATGTCGAAGACACTCGGGCTTGCCGTTCGTCCGGCCAAAGCGGCGCGAAGCGGTCCGGCGATCTTGCCCAACCCTACGCCATGACTTTCGGCCAGCTTGCTGGCCGTAGCCTCAAGCGTATCACGGTCCCAGCTAGCAGTTTGCAGGTGCGGCGTCAATTCTGACAGGATCCCGATGGATGCCGGGCCAAGCTGCTTGGCAGCCTTGGGTTCCAAGGCGATAGGCCGAGTTGCGAGTGCGAAATGAGCCTTCTCGAGCAGTTCGGGAAAGGTCTTCGCCGACGATTTCACCAGCGGCAGGGCCGGGCGCAACGCGTCTTCCGTCGCCTGGTCCATCTCGGGCAGACGGGCGGCGCTTTGCCACGCCCGCAGGCCCGCGATGAGCGTATCGTCGTCGAGCATCCCCATGTGTTGCCCCGAGATGTGGTCCAGCTTCTTGAAATCCAGCCGCGCGGGTGACTTTCCGATGCCTTTCAGGTCGAACCAGTCCTTCGCCTGCTCGGTGGTGAAGACCTCGTCGTCACCGTGGCTCCAACCCAACCGCGTCAGGTAGTTGCGAACGGCCGCGGCCGGATATCCCATCGCCGCGTATTCCTCGATCCCGAGGGCCCCGTGGCGTTTCGACAGTTTCTTGCCGTCCTCGCCGTGGATCAGCGGGATATGCGCGTAAATGGGCACGTCCCAGCCCATGGCGGCATAGACGAGCATCTGGCGCGCGGTGTTGTTCAGGTGGTCGTCCCCGCGAATGACGTGGGTGATCCGCATGTCATGATCGTCGACCACCACGGCCAGCATGTAGGTGGGGCTGCCATCGGATCGCAGGCAAATCATGTCATCGAGCTGGTCGTTGGCGATGACGACATCGCCCTGCACCCTGTCCGCAATCACGGTCTTGCCGTCGAGCGGCGCTTTCACCCGGATCGCGTAGGGCGCGTCGGGATGGGTGGCCGGATCGGCATCGCGCCAGGGCGAGCGGAACAGCGTGCTGCGGCCTTCGGCGCGGGCCGTTTCGCGGAAGGCTTCGATGTCTTCTTGGGTCGAGAAGCACTTGTAGGCCGCTCCCGAGGCCAGCATCGCGTGCGCCACCTCGACGTGGCGCGCGGCGCGGCTGGCCTGGCTGACTGCGTCGCCGTCCCAGTCGAGCCCCAGCCAGCGCAGCCCCGCGAAGATCGCCTGGGTTGCGTCATCCGAAGAGCGCGCGCGGTCGGTATCCTCGATCCGAAGCAGGAACTTGCCGCCGCGCCCGCGGGCGTAGAGCCAGTTGAACAGCGCCGTCCGCGCTCCGCCGATATGCAGAAAGCCGGTCGGCGACGGGGCGAAACGGGTGACGACCGGGGCGTCGGTCTCAGGCGCGTTAACCATTCGTAAACCATTTTGGGAGAGCGTTCGCAGCGGTCTAGTCAATCCTTTCGGGGGAAACAAGGGTGCCCCTGGCGCTGCTTTCAACCACGCTGTCGGCCCTGCGCCTGGACGGCCAGCGCGGCGCGCTGGTGCCGTGGATCCCGGTATGCCTGGCCTGCGGGATCGGTGCCTATTTCGCTTTGCCGGTCGAGCCTTCCACACGCCACTGGTGGATCCTGGCGATCGTGTTGCTGCTGTCGGTCGGCGGATTGCTCGCGGGCTTGCGACACTGGCCGTTGGCGGTGGCGCTGATCCTGATCGTTTTTGGCTTTGGCTTGGCTGGCCTGCGCACGTACATGGTTGCGGGTCCGGTTCTGGACTGGCGATATTATGGACCGGTGACGGGCCGGGTGGTCACGGTCGATCGCTCGGGATCCGACAAGATCCGCCTGACACTGGACCGCGTGAAGCTTGACCGCGTCGCGCCGGAGGAAACGCCGCTGCGGGTCCGCGTTTCCCTGCACGGGCAACAGGACTGGCTGGATCCGAGCCCCGGCCAAAGGATCGGCGTCACGGCACATCTGTCGCAGCCGCAAGGTCCGGTCGAGCCAGGCGGTTTCGATTTCCGGCGCATGGCCTGGTTTCGCGGCCTGGGTGCCGTGGGCTACGCCAGATCGCCCGCGATCCTGGTCCGGGACGACGATGGCACCCGTCCGATCGGTCGCCTGCGCATGGCCATTTCGCGCCACGTCCGCACGGTCCTGCCGGGTGAGGCGGGGGCATTCGCCGCTGCCATCACCACGGGCGATCGCTCCGCCATGGGGGCCGAAACCTTGGCAGCCCTTCGGGCGTCGAACCTTGCGCATCTGCTGGCGATCTCGGGATTGCACATGGGTTTGTTGACCGGAGCGGCCTTCTGGGCCCTGCGGCTGGCGTTTTCGCTGGTTCCCGGATGGGCCTTGTCGCGGCCCGTCAAGAAATACGCGGCCCTGGGTGCCTTGGCGGTGGGCGCGGTCTATCTGGCGCTATCGGGCGGCAACGTCGCGACGCAGCGGGCGTTCATCATGGCCGCCGTCATGCTGGTCGCCGTGTGCCTGGACCGGCGGGCCGTCACGCTGCGCGCGGTTGCCGTGTCGGCCACGATCGTGCTGATCCTGCGCCCCGAAGCACTGACCGAGCCGGGCTTCCAGATGTCGTTTGCCGCGACGACCGCCCTGGTGGCCGCATTCCGGATGATGCGCGACCATGCGCCGGTCGGGACGGGAAAATGGCGCAGATGGCTCCTTGCCCTGGTGTTCTCGTCGCTCGTCGCCGGGGTCGCGACGGCACCCTACGGAGCGGCGCATTTCAATCAGCTCTCGCATTACGGCCTGCTGGCCAACGTGCTGGCCGTCCCGGTCATGGGGACGTTCGTGATGCCTGCGGCGCTTCTGGCGGCCTGCCTTGCGCCCCTCGGCCTGAGCTGGATCGGCTTTTGGCTGATGAAACCGGCGGTCGAGTGGATCATGGCGGTGGCCCACCAGGTCGCCGCACTGCCCAACGCCACATCCCATGTTCAATCCGCGCCCGCGGGCTTCCTGGGGCTGTTTTCACTGGGGATGCTTCTGCTCATCCTGTGGCGTGGGCCGATGCGGTTCTCGGGCGTGGCCGTCGCGGTGGCTGCGATTGCGCTGTGGGTCAACGCCGAGCGTCCGGCCGTGCTGATCGCCCCGTCAGGTGGGCTGATCGGCGTGATGCAGGAGGGCAAGCGCCACTTGTCCAAGCCGAAGGGTGACGGATTTGCCGCGCGGGTCTGGCTTGAGAATGATGGCGATCTGACCGAGCAGTCGGCGGCCGCGGTCTTCGAGCCGGGCCATCGCTTCTGGGCGTCGGGGCTGAGCATCGTTCAGATCAGCGGGCGCGGGGCTGCTGATCGGGCGCGCGAATCCTGTGCCGAAGGCGGCCTGGTGGTGGCCAGCGTCGAGGTTCCGGATGCCGCCGGATCGTGCCTGCTGCTCGACAGCGTGGATTTGACCCGGACGGGCGCGGTGTCGGTGCGGGTTCGGGACGGGCAGGCGCATCTGACGTCCGCGCGCGCCAAGACAGGTGCGCGCCCCTGGAACTCGGGACCCGCGCTTCCCGAGGCGTTGCCGACCCTTTCGATCACGCCCGACAAGGTCCTGATCGACGGTCAGTAATTGCGGATCAATCCCACCAGGCGGCCCTGGACCTTCACCTGGTCGTCGGAAAAGAAGCGCGTCTCGTAGGCTGGGTTCGCGGCTTCCAGCGCGATGGTGGACTTGTTGCGGCGGAACCGCTTCAGCGTCGCCTCGTGGCCTTCGACCAAAGCGACCACGATATCGCCGTTTTCCGCGGTCGACGTCTCGCGGATCACGACGACATCGCCATCGTTGATCCCGGCTTCGATCATCGAATCGCCCTTGACCTCGAGCGCGTAATGCGACCCCTTGCCGGACAGCATCTGGCTTGGAACGGCCACGTTGTGGGACACTTCCGAGATCGCTTCGATGGGCACACCCGCCGCGATCCGGCCCATGACCGGCAATTCGACAGCGGCCACTTCCACCGACAGCGCGGCGCGCGGGGGTGCGGCGTCGGGGCGGTCGCCGTCGATGACCTGCGGCTGAAATCCTTGGGACGCAGGGCTCTGACCCTCCAGCGCCTCGGGCAATTTCACGATCTCGATCGCGCGGGCGCGGTGGGCCAGGCGACGGATGAAGCCGCGTTCTTCCAATGCGGTGATCAGGCGATGGATGCCCGACTTCGAGCGCAGATCCAGCGCTTCCTTCATCTCGTCGAAGGACGGAGGAACGCCGTCGCGCTGCACGCGCTTGTTGATGAAAGTCAGCAATTCCAATTGTTTGCGGGTCAGCATGATAAAATCGATCCTTGACCGTTGCCAGGTTGTTCGCCTTAGGTTCTAGGCGCGTTCCTGATTTGTGTCAACGCCCTAGATAGCGATGTAGTCCAGCCTGTCACCTGCCGCGCGCGCCTTGTCGTTCGGGGGGCGGCGCACAAGGGCGTTCGCGTGGGCCAGCACGCTCAGAAGCGAACTGTCCTGACGCTCGGCGATGGTGAGCGCGCCGTCGCAGAGCGTGGCGCGCATGTAATGTTCGCGGGCCCCGTTGGGCCCGATCGGTCGCGCCAGCGGGGCCTGATGCGTGGTGCGCGCGCGTCCCGCGCGTCCAAGCAGCATGTCGATGGCGGGGCGGATGAAGATCTCACCACAGACCATGGACGAAACGGGGTTTCCCGGCACACCGATCATGGGAATGCCGTCGAGGCGTCCGGCCATCAGGGGTTTGCCCGGGCGCATGGCGATCTTGTAGAAGCTGCGCTCCAACCCGCGCGCGGCCGCGACATCTGCAACAAGGTCGTGGTCCCCGACTGACGCGCCGCCGATGGTGACGATCAGGTCCGACCCGCGCGCCAGGTCGAACGTGGCCCCGAGCGACGCCTTCGTATCCCGCGCGATGGGCAGAAGCCGCGCCTCGGCGCCCGCCCGTTCGACCAGGGCGGCAAGCCCGAGATGGTTGGAAGCCACGATCTGCGCGGGTCCCGGCACTTCGCCAGGCGCCACCAGCTCATCGCCCGTCGCGATGATCGCCACCTTGGGCTTTCGCGTCACCGCGACCGTGCCGTGACCCAACGCCGCCAGCAGCGCCAGATCCACGGGGCGCAACGGGTCTTTGAAGGTGATTTCCTGGCCGGCCGTGAAGTCCTGGCCCGCCGGGCGGATGTGGAGGCCGGTATCGAGCCCCTCTGACAGGCTGATCGTGTCGCCGCTTACGCGGACGTCTTCCTGGATCACCACGCGATGACCGCCGAGCGGGACCAGGGCGCCGGTGAAGATGCGAACGGCCTGCCTCTCCTGCAGGACGCCATCGAAGGCATGTCCGGCAGCACTTTCGCCGACCACGGTGAATTGATCGCCGGGCGAGGCTTGTTTCGTCGCGATGGCGTAGCCGTCCATCGCGGAGGCATCGAACGGGGGTTGGGTGCGCAGGGCCGCCACGGGGGAAAGAACGGTGCGCCCCAGGGCGTGACGAAGGGGGATGGTTTCGGTCTCGAGCGGCGTGAGCAGGGCGAAGATCCTCTCGAGCGCCTCGTCGACCGAGATCACGGCGCCGCCTCGAACCGCCCCGACTTGCCGCCATCCTTGTAGAGCAGGCGGATGCCGCCGATCTCCATGTCCTTCTGCACCGCCTTCACCATGTCGTAGATCGTCAGGCAGGCGGTCGAGACGGCGGTCAGCGCTTCCATCTCGACGCCGGTCTGCCCGCCGGTTTTCACGGTGGCGGTGACGCGGATGCCGGGCAGGTCGCGGTCGGGCTCGAGCTCCAGCGCGACCTTTGTGACCGGCAGCGGGTGACAGAGCGGGATCAGGTCGGCGGTCCGCTTGGCGCCCATGATGCCCGCCAGCCGTGCGACACCCAGGACGTCCCCCTTCTTGGCGCGGCCTTCGGTAATCATCTCAAGAGTTTCCGGCGCCATCTTCACCCATCCCGCGGCCCGCGCCTCGCGTGCGGTCGACGGCTTGTCGGAAACATCGACCATGTGGGCGTTGCCCTGGCTGTCGAAATGGGTGAGCGGCATCAGCGACCCCCGGGGGCGTAGGGATCGGACAGCAAGGTGCGGGTGGCCTGGGCGACGTCCTGCTCGCGCATCAGGCTTTCCCCGATCAGGAAGGCGCGGGCGCCGAACCGGGCCAGGTCGGCCAGGTCGGCGGGGGTCGACAGGCCGGATTCGGACACGATCAGCCGGTCGGCATCGACCCGGCGCGCCAGATCGCGGGTCGTCTCGAGCGATGTCTCGAACGTGTGCAGGTTGCGATTGTTGATGCCGATCAACGGCGATTTCAGGCGCTGCGCGCGGTCGAGCTCGTCCGCGTCGTGGACCTCGATCAACACGTCCATGGACCAGTCCTGCGCGGCGGCTTCCAGATCGGCGGCCTGACTGTCGTCGACGCTGGCCATGATGATCAGGATGCAATCGGCGCCCAGGCTGCGTGCCTCGGCCACCTGCCAGGGATCGTACATGAAATCCTTGCGCAGCACCGGCAGATCGCAGGCCTTGCGCGCGGCTATCAGGTAATCCTCGTGGCCCTGGAAGCTAGGCGCGTCGGTCAGCACCGACAGGCAGGTTGCGCCGCCCTTGGCGTAAGCCTGGGCCAGCGCGGCCGGGTCGAAATCGGGCCGGATCAGGCCCTTGGACGGGCTGGCCTTCTTGATCTCGGCGATCAGGCCATAGCCTTCGCGGGTGGCGTCGCTGAGCAGTTCCGCGAAGGGGCGGGGGGCCGGTGCGTTGCGCGCGGCTGTTTCGATGGCGGTCTGGTCCCGCTCGGCCTTGCGGGCGGCGATCTCGTCCAGCTTGTAGGCTTTGATCTTGTCAAGAACGGTGGGCATGTATGTGTTTCCGCTGATGTCGGAGGGGGGCAGTCTGCCCCCCGCGGCCCCTGGCCGCCCCCCCGAGTGCTGTTTCATGAAGATAGGGGAAGGGGCTCATGGAGCGAGGGTCACCAGCGCATGGCGCTTCTTGCCGGCAGTGAGCTTCAGAGGGAACTGTTCGGCCGATATCATTTCAGAGGGATTAGAGACATCCTCGTCGTTGATCTTAGCTCCTCCGGAAGTAATGAGCCTTTTAGCCTCCTTGCCGGAGCCTGCGAGACCTGTTTTCACGAAGAGAGATGAGGCTGGAATGTGAAATTCTCTCTCCGCTTTTGTCAGAGTTGATACAAACTCGTTTCTTTCAGCGAGGCTCATTTGGCCAAGATAAGCGGAATTCTCGCCAATCCAGATGAGATCTGACCGTCTCAATGCGAGGGTGGGCAGATCTTCGCCAACGCCGCCCCGCTCGAACACTTCGCGCGCAGTGGCCTCGGCGGCCTCGGCGGCGGCGCGGCCGTGGCAGAGGGCCGTCACCTCGTTGGCCAGGATCACCTTGGCCTCGTTGATCTCGGCGCCCTGAAGCGCGCCTAGGCGATCGCATTCGTCCACCGGAAGTTCGGTGTAGAGCTTGGCAAAGCGGCCCACGTCGGCGTCGGTCGTGTTGCGCCAGAACTGCCAGAATTCGTACGGTGACAGCATGTCGGCGTTCAGCCACACGGCACCGCCCTGGCTTTTGCCCATCTTGCGCCCATCCGACGTCGTCAGAAGCGGCGAGGTCAGGCCGAACACCGTGACGTCGCTGACGCGGCGGGTCAGGTCGATGCCGTTGACGATGTTGCCCCACTGGTCCGAGCCGCCCATCTGCAGCAAGCAGCCATAGCGGCGGTTGAGCTCGAGAAAATCGTAGGCCTGGAGGATCATGTAGTTGAATTCCAGGAAGCTCAGCGATTGTTCGCGGTCGAGGCGCGACTTCACCGACTCGAAGCTCAGCATGCGGTTCACGCTGAAATGGCGGCCGATATCGCGCAGGAATTCCAGGTAGTTCAGGTCGTCCAGCCACTCGGCATTGTTCAGCATCAACGCGGCATCGGTCCCGTCGCCGTAATCGAGATACTTGGCGAAGACGCCTTTCATGCCGTCGATATTGGCGTCGATCTGCTCGGGCCCGAGCAGCGGGCGTTCATCCGACCGGAAGCTCGGATCGCCCACCTTCGTGGTGCCGCCGCCCATCAAAGTGATCGGCTTGTGCCCCGTCTTCTGCAGCCACCGCAGCATCATGATGTTGAGCAGATGGCCCACATGCAGCGACCGGGCGGTCGCGTCATAGCCGATATAGGCGGGCACGGTGCCCGCGGTCATGGCGGCGTCAAGCCCTTCGTAGTCGGTGCAATCGGCCAGGTAGCCGCGCGCGATCATCACCTGAAGGAAGTCGGATTTCGGCTGGTAGGTCATCGGATTTCGTTCCATCCTTCGCGGGCAGGTCTCCGTATATCGGGGGCTTGGTAGAAGGGAAAGCCATGTTGAAAGCTGCATTGAAAGCGGGGCCGGTCTGGGCGCTCGGCGCGATGTCCGGCACGTCGCTGGACGGAGTGGACGCGGCGATGGTGCTGACCGACGGGGCCCGGATCTTCCAGTTCGGGGCCAGCGACTATCGGCCGTATTCGAGCGATGAACGCAAGGTGTTGCGCGCTGCGATGGGCGGCTGGGACGATCTCGACGAGCCTGCCGCGGTCGTCGAGACCGCCCATGCCGAGCTTCTGTCGCAGATGACCGGTGCGCAGGTGATCGGTTTCCACGGACAGACGACGGCCCACGATCCGGGCGGTCGCGGCACCTGCCAGATCGGAGACGGGCGCATCCTGGCGCATGTGCTGGATTGCCCGGTCGTCTGGGATTTCCGCAGCGCGGATGTCGAGATGGGCGGGCAGGGCGCACCGCTTGCGCCGTTCTTCCACCATGCCTGCGCGCGGTGGATGAAGGCCGATGCGCCGCTGGCGTTCCTGAACCTCGGCGGCGTCGGCAACCTGACCTGGGTCGATCCCAGTATCGAAAGCCCGGCCGATCCGGGGGCCTGCCTGGCGTTCGACACGGGCCCCGCGAACGCGCCGCTCAATGACCTGATGCAGGCGCGTCTGGGGCGCGACATGGACGAGGATGGCGCATTGGCGTCTCAGGGATCCCCGAATGCAGCGGTGCTGGAGCGTCTGGCGGGCCACGCGTGGTTTCACAAGATGCCGCCCAAATCGCTGGACCGGGACGCGTTTTCGTGGCTGACCGACGCGGTGGCGGACCTGTCCGATGCCGATGCCGCGGCGACGCTGACCGCGGCGGCCGCGGCCTCGGTGGCGCTGGGGCTCGAGCATTGCCCGTCGCCGCCAGCGCGTGTCCTGGTGACGGGCGGTGGAAGGCTCAACCCGGTGCTGATGGAAATGCTGGCGGCGGGCTGCACGTGCCCGGTCGAGCCGGTCGAAACCGTGGGCCTGGACGGCGACATGCTGGAAGCCCAGGCCTTTGGCTACCTCGCCGTGCGCGTGGCGCGGGGCTGGCCGACCTCGGCGCCTGGCACGACCGGCGTCGTCGCTCCCGTGGGCGGCGGCGTGCTGTCGATGCCGGGGGACGCGGCGCGGATGCTCGGCGAGGCGTCCTGAACACGCGCATTGCGCTGCGTATGAATTGGGTATGCCACGTCGCTCTGACTACGGTCGTCGGGTTCAACTTTCGACGGTCGGGCTCGAAAATACGGGGCAGGGCAGGATACGGACACTGGTCAACGGCCGAGCGGCGCGATTGCTTCATTCAGCCCTGAACAGCATCACTATCGTTCTGCATCGGGATTTTGCATGGGTCGTCGATGTGCTCTGACCAGACGTCACTGCTTTGCCGTGGTCGATCGGGACTTATTGCTGCGCAGCAGCGCTTGTCCATCCTAGATCCGACAGACGATCCGGCCTTGGATTATTCGACGACGGTGGCCGTGGTCAGGGTCATCGCCAGCTCGACGCCTTCGGCATAGATGATGTGCGCGGCATCGAAGACCAGTTGGAACGTGCGCAGGGCCGATGGCGTGGCCGCTTGGCGGATGTGCTCGCCGTCGGCGATGCGGGAAGCGGGAACCAACGCGCTTTCGGCGCCGTAGAGCGCGCGGGCTTTCCAGCCACGCACGAGGATGTGCTGATCGGGCCCGACGACGATATCCTGTTCGGGACGGTCATGGGCCAGGACCGATGCGCTGATCGTCACGGCGCTCAGGGCCACGTGATTGGTCACCTTGATCCCGCGCAGAACGCTGACGCCGCCATCGCGCGTCACGATCCGGTCGCCCGGCGTCAGGAATTCGACCGGAATCATGCCATCGAGCGTCATGACCCGGGTTCCGGTGACCAAACCTGCCTCGGTCGTATCGAGCTTGGCGTGGCGTTGGGCGCTGTGGGCGGGCTGCTGATGGGACATGGTTCTGCCTTCTCGCTGTCGGTCCCCCTTCCTTGCGGCCAAATGTGTCAAAAGTTCGTTAGCAAACGGGATTTCTGTGCCTTTTTTGCAAGTCTCGCCCCTGTATTTTGGCCTCGCATCCCCGTCGCCGCTTTGCTAGGAAGGCGCGAATTTTCGGGGGTGGCCAGCGGTTGCCCCTTCGCTTTGCGGGTGTGGCGGAACTGGTAGACGCACTTGGTTTAGGTCCAAGCGCCGCAAGGCGTGGGGGTTCGAGTCCCTTCACCCGCACCAGAGAGATGAGAAGGAAGAACGGCATGCAGGTCAACGAGACCCTGAACGACGGCCTCAAGCGTGGCTACCACATCACGGTGACGGCCGATGAGTTGAACGCCAAGGTCGACGAGAAGCTGAAAGAAGCCCAGCCCGGGGTCGAGATGAAGGGCTTTCGCAAGGGCAAGGTGCCGATGGCGCTTCTGAAGAAGCAATTCGGGCAGCGCCTGATGGGCGAAGCGATGCAGGAAGCCGTCGATGGCGCCATGCAGCAGCATTTCGAAGACAGCGGCGATCGCCCGGCGATGCAGCCCGACATCAAGATGACCAACGAGAATTGGAAGGAAGGCGACGATATCGAGGTCGAGATGACCTACGAAGCGCTGCCCGAGATCCCGGATCTGGATGCCTCGAGCCTGACGCTGGAAAAGATGGTCGTCACCCCCGACGAATCCGCGGTGGACGAAGCGCTGGAAAAGCTGGCCGAGAGCGCGCAGACCTTCGCGACGAAGAAGGGCAAGGCGGCCGATGGCGACCAGGTCGTGATCGATTTCTCGGGGTCGATCGACGGCGAAAAGTTCGACGGCGGCACCGCCGAGGATTATCCGCTGGTCCTGGGCTCGAACAGTTTCATTCCCGGTTTCGAAGACCAGCTGAAAGGCGCGAAAGCCGGTGAAGAAGTCGAGGTGAAGGTGAACTTCCCCGAAGACTACCAGGCCGATCATCTGGCCGGGAAGGAAGCCGTCTTCGCCTGCACCGTCAAGGAAGTCAAAAAGCCCGCCAAGGCGGAGCTCAACGACGAGCTGGCCAAGCAGTTCGGGGCCGAGGATCTGGAAAGCCTGAAGGGCCAGATCCGCGAGCGCCTGAGCGCCGAATACGGCCAGGCCGCGCGCGCGGTGATGAAGCGCCAGCTTCTGGACCAGCTCGACAAGAAGGTCAGCTTCGATCTGCCGCCTTCGCTGGTCGAGGCCGAGGCAAGCCAGATCGCGCACCAGCTGTGGCATGAGGACAACCCGGACGTGCAGGGCCACGATCACGACAAGATCGAGCCCACCGAAGAGCACAAGACGCTGGCCGAGCGCCGCGTGCGCCTGGGTCTTCTGCTGGCCGAGCTGGGCCGCAAGAACGAGATCCAGGTGACCGACGCCGAGATGACGCAAGCGGTGATGAACCAGGCGCGCCAGTATCCCGGCCAGGAGCGCCAGTTCTTCGAATTCGTCCAGAACAACCCGCAGGCCCGCCAGCAGCTGCAGGCGCCGCTGTTCGAGGACAAGGTCGTGGACCACGTCTTCGACAGCGCCGAGGTCACCGAGAAGGAAGTGACCAAGGAGCAGCTGCAGGAAGCGGTCGAAAAGCTGGAAGAGGACGAAGCCGTCTGAGCGGACGGGCCTTCGGACTCAGAAAAACGCGCCTTCCGGGCGCGTTTTTTTTTGTGGCTCACCAGGCGGGAACTTGGCTGCGGTTTGAACACGGGGTCCGTGAAAGAAGCCGCCCATGTTTGCTATCGGGATTGCAGAAAAGCTTCCGATGAACGCGTTACGGCCAATGCCTGAGCGAATTGGTGTTGAGCTCGGGGCAGGCCCGGTCCCGGCAGCCCATAAAAAAGGACCGCACGGTCACACCATGCGGTCCTTTTTTCGATGTTTTGGACTGTCGACTAGTCTTCGTCGTCCGACAGGCGATCATCTAGTTCGGTCTTGTCCAGTGTCGCGGGCTGAGCGGTCTCTTGCTCGTCGACGGTTTCGAGCTCGTCCAGCTGGGCGGCACCGATATCGTCGAACAGCTCCTGGATCTCGAACTCGGCGGCGGCTTCTTCTTCCGCGGCCAGTTCCTGGATCGACTTGCCCTGGGCCTGAAGCTCGGCTTCTTCCTGGGACCGTGCCACGTTCAGCTGGATCGTGACGTCGACCTCGGGGTGCAGCGTGATGATCACGTCGTGCAGCCCCAACTCCTTGATCGGAGCGGCCAGCGCGACCTGCTTGCGGTCCACGTCGAAGCCGTTTTCGTGGGCGGCATCGGCCGCGTCCCGGGTCGAGACCGAGCCATAGAGCGCACCGCCGTCCGAAGCCGAACGAATCACGATGAACTGTTGGCCTTCCAGGCGGCTTGCCAGATCTTCGGACTCTTTCTTGGTCTCAAGATTGCGGGCTTCTAGCTGGGCCTTCTGGTCCTCGAAGGCCGCGACATTGGCCTTCGACGCCCAAAGCGCCTTTTTCTGGGGCAGCAGATAGTTGCGCGCGTAGCCTTCCTTGACGGACACGACATCGCCCATCTGGCCCAGCTTCGCCACGCGTTCGAGAAGAATAACGTCCATGGTCTTCCTCCTTATTTCACGGCGTAGGGCAGCAGGGCCAGGAAGCGGGCGCGCTTGATGGCGCGGGCCAGCTCGCGCTGCTTCTTGGCCGATACGGCGGTGATGCGGGACGGCACGATCTTGCCACGCTCGGAGATGTAGCGTTGCAGCAGGCGCGTGTCCTTGTAGTCGATGGCAGGTGCATTGTCGCCCGAGAAGGGGCAGACCTTGCGGCGGCGGAAGAACGGTTTTGCAGCCATTTGTCTATTCCTTTCGTGGGCTTAGCGGCGGGGGCGACGGTCGTCGCGTTCGTCGCGCTTCTGCATCTGGATGGACGGGCCTTCGGCGTGCTCGTCGACCTTGATGGTCAGCACGCGCATGACGTCGTCGTGAAGGCGCATCAGGCGCTCCATCTCTTGCACGGCGTCGGCGGGGGCATCGGTGCGCAGATAGGCGTAGTGGCCCTTGCGGTTCTTGTTGATCTTGTAGGCCATCGTCTTGACGCCCCAGTATTCCTGATCAACCAGCTTGCCGCCGTTGTCGGACAGCACGGTGCCGAAATGTTCGATGAGTCCCTCGGCCTGCGTGTTCGACAGGTCCTGACGGGAAATGAAGACATGCTCGTAAAGCGGCATGGGCATTCCAGTTCTGTTTCAGGGCGCATTTCAAAGACAGGGCATTATGGCTTCCGCGGCCCTGTCACGAGAGGCTGCGCCGTTCATCGTTCTTCGCGGAAGTCGTGTGGCTATAGAAGCAGATGGCGATGGACGCAAGCGGACCGTCGCCCCTTCACGCAAACGCGCCAAACCAGCCCCATTTCGGCCCGCTTTCGCAAGAATAGTCGCCTGGCACAGCACAGCGGAGTTTCCGGCCATGTCGTTCCCCCGGCTCAAACGTCTTACACGCCCCCTGACGCAAACGGCGCTGCGCGTCCGGGAAGAGGGCGCATGCACCTATTTCTACCGCGACACGCCGCTGGCGCGCCACGCAAGCCTGATCGAAGGCGCTCTTTGGATGGGAGCCCTTATCCTGGTCGCCTGGGCGGTCAGCTTGTGGACCACCCCGCGCGCCGGGATCGAGCCGGTGATCCTGCCGTTGAAGGTCGCGTTCAGCGCTGCCCTTCTGCTGGCCGCGACCTGCCTGGGCCGGGCGGCCGCGCAGGGCATGCGGATCGAGTTGCGGATCGATCGCGATGCCGGAACCTTGCAATGTCATCAATCCACGGCTGGCGGCAGCAGCCGCCAGGTCTTCGAGTGCCCGCTCGACCTGGTTGGCAGCTTTTACATCATGCGCGTGCCGGGGCCGCACAGCGCGTCACATTTCTACGCGCGCCTGACCGATGGCAGCGACGCGGTCTATCTGGGGTCGGACGACGATCGAAAGCTCGAACGCCTGCTGGACCGTCTGCGCAACCGCGACAGGCAAAGCGCCGCGGCACTGACGCGGGAACTGGTGGGACTGGCGCAGGTGAAGCGGCGCGGTCCGTCGGCGGCCTGACGCACGCAACTGTGTATCAGCGAGCAGACCCTGTTCGACCGTAAGCAATTGAGCGGCCTGTGCGGTGGGCTAGTTGTCTGATCGCAAGACAACATATCCTATCCGTAATCAGGAGATTTCGAATGTACCGCACGCTTATTCCCGCCGCGATGGTCCTTGGCCTGAGCGCCCCCGCGTTCGCCGAGCCGGTGACCTATAACCTGGATCCCAACCACACCGAGATCCTGTTCACCTGGACCCACGGCGGCTTTTCGACCACCCGTGGCATCTTCTTCGGCGCGGACGGCCAGTTCACCTTCGACGAAGAAGCCCCCGAAACCTCGTCGGTCAGCATCTCGGTCCCGACCGAGTCGATGCAGATCAACGCCGGGCTGAAAGAGCACCTGGCGAGCGGCGATTTCTTCGGCGAAAACTTCGCCAATGACATCACCTTCGCCAGCACGGCCATCAACGTGACGGGCGAAAACACCGCCGAGATCACGGGCGATCTGACCGTGAACGGCGTGACCAACGAAGTCGTGCTCGACGCCATGCTGAACAAGACCGGTGACGGGCCGCAGGGCGATCCGGTCGCGGGTTTCGCCGCCACCACGACGCTGCTGCGCAGCGACTACAACCTGGGCGCCTTCGCACCCTTCGTCAGCGATGAGGTCGAAGTTCAGATCTCGGTCGAGGGCTCGCCCGTCGAGGGATAAGGTCGACACTCCAAGACCAGCAAGACAGGCGCGGCCCGGTGGGTCGCGCCTTTTCGTTTCAGGCTCTGCGCCTAGCCCCCGACGCGCGTTGCCGTCAGGTCGATGGACGCGTCGACCTCGAAGCCAAGGGTCGACGGATCGCTCTGTCCTTCACCGATGCCGTAGTTTCGCCGGTCCAGCGTCGTCGACCCCTGCATTCGGGCGGTGTCGCCGTCGATTTGCAGCGTGAAGGGAAGCGACACATCGGAAGTCTGGCCCGCCAGCGACAGGGTGCCTTGGGCAAGATACCCGGTTTCGGCGGGCAGGATCGTTGCCTCGTAAGTTGAAACCGGGTGGTTCTCGGCGTCGAAATACTGCGCCGACATGGCTTGGTCGGTAACCGAGCCAAGCGTCAGGCTCGGGATCTCGATCGTGACGGTGACCGAGCCGTGGCTGCCATCCGTCGGCTCTTCGTCGAAGGTGATCTCGGCGCTCCATTCGGCGAAGCGACCTTCGATGGCCGATCCCATCTGTTGCACGGTGATCGCGATCTCGCCCTGCTCGACCTGCCAGTTTCCGCCAGTCCGCTCCGCCTGCCGTGGCCCGACCGCGGCTTCGGTCGGATCGTAGCTGAAGTAGATCACCGCCACGCCGCCGAAGACGTAGATGGCCGCGGCCAGAAGGGCGCCCGCCCCCTTGGGTTCCGCATGCGGCCGTGGATCCGCGCCCCCGCGCCCGAACCACATCCGCGCAAGCGTCCCGTCGCGGTCGATGAAGGCGTGCTTGAGCGCGCCCAGGATGTGCAGGATCAGCGATCCGATCAGCACGTTCGTAAAGACCCAGTGGGTCAGGAAGGCGGCGTGTTCGACCTCGGGCGATTTCGGCACGAAGGGCAGGCTGTCGGCGAAGGGAAGGTAGATCGGCGCGAAGCCCTCGGCCGCCGAATGCCCGATCCAGCCCGACAGCGGAACGACGATCAGCGCGCTGTAAAGGCACCAGTGGACGGCTTCGGCCAGGAACGTCTCGGCCTGTCGTTCGGGATGGACGGGGACGGGCTTGGGCTGGGTCAGCGCCCACGCGATGCGCAGGAGGGCCACGAAAAAGATCGTCACGCCAAGCGTCTTGTGGATCGAATAGACAAGCGCTTTCACCGCCACCTGGTCCGAGGTTTCCTGCGGCAATTCCTCGCCGATCAGCGCCAGCGGTATGGCGGTCAGGATCAGCAGCGCGGTCAGCCAGTGGAAGCTTTTCGTGATCGTGCCATATCTTGACGCGGAATTGGTCAGGGCCATGGGTGCGCTTTCGGTCGTTACGTGATGCCGCTGATCTAGATTTGTCGGTGTAAAGAACAATGGCGCGCTTTCATTGCGCCGCCGGGGCGATTTGGCTATGCCCCTGAAAAATGACACAACGATGGAGGCCGGCATGGGCTTGGCGCTGGTATTTCCCGGACAGGGCGCGCAGACGATCGGAATGGGGCGCGATCTGGCCGAGAGCTACCCCGAAGCGCGTGCCGTGTACGACGAGGTCGACGACGCCCTTGGCGAGCCGTTGAGCGCCTTGATCTGGGACGGGGACGCCGACACGCTGACGCTGACGGCCAATGCGCAACCCGCGCTGATGGCGACGTCGCTGGCCGCCTTTCGCGCGCTGCAATCCGAAGGCTTCGACACCGGCCGGATGCAGATGGTCGCGGGCCATTCGCTGGGCGAATACTCGGCACTGGCGGCGGCGGGGACCTTGTCCCTGGGCGATGCTGCGCGTCTGCTGCGGCTTCGCGGCCAGGTGATGCAGGACGCCGTGCCGGTCGGCGTCGGCGCGATGGCGGCGCTGCTCGGGCTGGACTTCGACACGGCGCAGGATGTGGCGCGACGGGCGGCGGGCGACCAGGTCTGCCAGGCGGCCAACGACAACGATCCCAGCCAGGTCGTGATCTCGGGGCACAAGGAAGCGGTCGAGCGCGCGGTCGAATTGGCCAAGGAGGCCGGTGCGAAACGCGCGATGCTGCTTCCGGTCTCTGCCCCGTTCCACTGCGAATTGATGGCGCCCGCGGCGGACGCGATGAAAAGGGCGCTGGCCGATGTCGAGTTGAAGGCGCCCGCCGTGCCGGTCATGGCCAATGTCACGGCCGCGCCCGTGCAGGATCCAGACGAGATCCGCAGGCTGCTGGTCGAGCAGGTCACAGGCTCGGTCCGGTGGCGCGAAAGCGTGGCCAACATGGCCGCGGCAGGCATCGACGAAATCTGGGAGGTCGGCGCGGGCAGGGCGCTGTCGGGCATGATCCGGCGCATCGACAAGACCATCACGACGCGCCAGGTCGGTACCGCCGACGATGTGCGCGCCGCGATGGAAGCATAGGGAGAGACGCCATGTTCGATCTGAGTGGGAAGGCCGCGTTGGTCACGGGTGCGTCGGGCGGGATCGGCGGTGATATCGCGCGAACCCTGCACAGGGCCGGGGCAAAGGTGGGATTGTCGGGCACACGCCGCGATCCGCTGAACGCGCTGGCCGAAGAGCTTGGCGACGGGGCGTATCCGCTGCCCTGCGATCTGAGCGACGACGACGCCATCAAGCAGCTGCCCAAGGACGCGGCCGACGCGATGGGATCCATGGATATCCTGGTCAACAATGCGGGCATCACCCGCGACGGGCTGATGATGCGGATGAGCGACGAGGATTGGGACGCGGTGCTCGACGTCAACCTGACGGCGGTGATGAAGCTGACGCGCGCAAGCCTGCGCGGCATGATGAAGGCGCGCTGGGGGCGGATCGTGAATATCTCGTCCATCGTGGGCGCGACCGGCAATCCCGGCCAGGTGAATTATGCCGCCGCGAAGGCCGGAATGGTCGGCATGTCGAAATCCCTGGCTCAGGAAGTCGCGACCCGTGGTATCACGGTGAACTGCGTCGCACCCGGCTTCATCGAGACGGCGATGACCGAGAAACTGACCGATCAGCAGCGCGAGGCGATGCTGGAGCAGATCCCGGCCGGGCGCATGGGTGCCCCCGACGAGATCGCGGCGGCCGTTCTTTACCTTGCCAGTCCCGAGGCCGGCTATGTGACAGGAGCCACCTTGCATGTGAACGGCGGGATGGCCATGCTCTGAGAAGAACGCGGGGACGAGCCCGGGCTTTTCGCAGTTGTTTGCCTTCACAAAGCTGTGTGTTATAGGCGGCGCAATTTTTCCATCCGACTCGCTCGGGCGGAAGTGAGAGTGGCCCAGAAAGGGTCGAACGAAGATCGGGCCGCGGCCCGAAACACATATAAGGACACGAGCATGAGCGAAGGCGATATTAAGGAACGCGTCAGGAAGATCGTCGTAGAGCATCTGGGCGTCGACGAAGAAAAGGTCGTCGATAACGCGTCCTTCATTGATGATCTGGGCGCCGACAGCCTGGACACCGTCGAGTTGGTCATGGCGTTCGAAGAAGAGTTCGGCATCGAGATTCCCGACGACGCCGCCGAGACGATCCAGACCTTCGGCGATGCCGTGAACTTCATCAAGGGCGCCGTCTGATCGCCTGAAGCGATCGGCAAGATGCCATGAAAAGCGCTTCGGACCCGGGTCCGAAGCGCTTTTTTATTCTGGCCTGCGGATTTAGGCCTCTGACAGATGGGCCTCGCGGCGCATCCGCTTTTGGGCGTCGCGTTCGGCCTTGGCCTGCCGCACCAGATCGCGAACCTGCCCGGCGTCAAGGCTGTCCTCGAAGCGCAGACCGATCGCGGCCTCGGACGCCCAGATCACGATCGAGCCCAGATCCAGCCCACCGACCCGAAGGCTCAGGCGATCGGCGGTATCGAACGCGGCTTCGCCGACGGCGATCTTGCAGCCGCCCTCGGACAGGTCGATCATCCGCGCCGTCACGATGCGGTCGCCAGTGCCGAGCAATTGGCAATCGATGCCGCAGGTGTGGCGTTTGTGGCGTCTGGCCAGCACAGCCGTGAAGCGAAAAGCCGCGATCAGGGCGGCGACTGCCGCGGCCACCGAGATCCCGACCGCGATCCGTTCGACCGTTTTGCGGGTCAGAAAGCTCTCGCTCTCGCGGCGCGCGTAGATCCGGCCGTCGTCGGAATTGGCACCGCCATCGCGCGTCGCCGGACCCGAGCTTCGGCGCAGGTTCGTGGACCCCACGCCACAGGCCACGCGACCCACGGCCAACGAAGCCTGGCTTGCGGACCACCGCAATTGGGGATCCACGACGTAGAAGGTCGCTTCGCTTCGCGCGCGCACCGTGCTCAGGAAATCGGTGACGGTCTTCAGCTCTGATGGCGACAGGCTGGCCTGCAGGTCGGCGCTGACATCGGCGGGCGCGAAGCGATGGCTCAGCCGATGAAGCCGGGATTGCGCGCCGGGATTGCGATGCGGGTCGCGCTGGGCGGCTTCGGCCACGGCCATGACCCAGCCCAGCGTTCCGCAGGACGTGACCTGCGCTTGCGCGACCACGGGCCATGTCATCAAGAACGCAAGCGCCACGCGCCGCCGGATTGCCGCAAACAGGGTCATCCCTTCGTGCTAGGCGATCAGCGTGAATTTTCCTTTACCATGCCATCTGTCCAGCGCACCCTTTCCACCCGGGGCGCGGCGGTGTATCGGTCGGCGACCTTGGCGGAACTTAAGGAAAAGGTGTCGGAATGCGGCGAGTTGTGGTCACCGGACTAGGAATGGTCAGCCCCCTGGCGTCTGGCGTCGATGCGACGTGGACGCGTCTGCTCGACGGCCGCTCGGGTGCGGGCACGATCCAAAGCTTTGACGCGTCGCACCTGGCCACCGATTACGCCTGCGAAGTGCCGCGCGGCAACGGCAGCGATGACAGCTTCGACGCCGACGCCTGGATGGAGCCCAAGGAACAGCGCAAGGTCGACGATTTCATCCTGTTCGGCATGGCCGCCGCCGACATGGCCATCGCGGATGCGGGCCTTGGCGATGCGACGGACGAGGACAAGCTGAAAATCGGCGTGATGATCGGATCGGGGATCGGCGGTCTTGGCTCGATCGCCGAGACGGCCGTGCTGCTGAAGGAACGCGGTCCGCGCCGGGTGTCGCCGTTCTTCATCCCGGGCGCGCTGATCAACCTGGTTTCGGGCCAGGTCAGCATCAAGCACGGCTTCAAGGGGCCGAACCACGCGGTGGTCACAGCCTGCTCGACCGGGGCGCACGCCATCGGTGACGCGGCGCGGCTGATCCAGTGGGGCGACGCGGACGTGATGATCGCGGGCGGCACCGAAAGCCCGATCACCGAGATCGGCGTCGCGGGCTTCAATGCCTGCAAGGCCTTGAGCACCCAGCACAAGGACGACCCCACCAAGGCCAGCCGCCCCTGGGATGCCGACCGCGACGGTTTCGTCATGGGCGAGGGCGCGGGCGTCGTGGTGCTGGAAGACTACGAGCGCGCCAAGGCTCGCGGCGCGCATATCTACGCCGAGATCATCGGCTACGGGCTGTCGGGCGACGCCCACCACATCACCGCGCCCCCGCCCAACCACGAGGGCGCCGAGCGGGCCATGCGGGCCGCCGTTGCGCGGGCCGGGATCGAGACCTCCGAGATCGATTACGTCAACGCCCACGGCACCAGCACCATGGCCGACACCATCGAGATGGGCGCCGTCCAGCGTCTGCTGGGCAACGCGTCGGCCAAGGCCACGATGTCGTCGACCAAGTCCGCCACCGGTCACCTGCTGGGCGCCGCGGGCGCGATCGAGGCGATCTTCTGCATCCTGGCGATCCGCGACCAGGTCGCGCCACCGACGCTGAACCTGGAGACCCCGCCCGAGGATGCGATCATCGACCTTGCGCCCTTGAAGAAGGTCGAACGCAAGATCGACATCGCGCTGTCCAACAGCTTCGGCTTCGGGGGCACCAACGCGGCCCTTCTGATGCGAAGGGTCACCGACTGATGTGGAAGCATATTGCGGCAAACGGCATTTCGCTGCTGATCGTTCTGCTGATCGCCGTGGGCGGCATGATCGCCTGGGGCAAAGCTCAGTACGAGGCCCCCGGACCGCTGGCCCAGGCGATCTGCCTCAGGGTCGAATCCGGCAGCAACCTGCGCCGTGTCAGCGAAGAGCTCGCAGGCCGCGACGCGGTCAAATACCCGCAAATCCTGCGGATGGGCGCGGATTACACCGACCGGTCGGACAAGCTGAAGGCGGGCAGTTTCCTGATCGAGGAAGGCAGCTCGATGCAGGATATCGTCGCGCTGCTGACCGGCGACGGCCAATCCACCTGTGGCACCGAGGTCGTGTATCGCATCGGCGTGACCGGCCAGGAAATGCGCGTGCGCGAGCTTGATCCGGCGACGAACCGCTTCGAAGTCGTGACCGAGTTCGACCCGCTGGCGGGGGCGGCGCCCGACCTTTACGCCGATCTTCGCAGCCTGTCGGACACGCGCTACCGCATCGCTGTGGCCGAGGGCGTGACCTCGTGGCAGGTGGTCGAGGCGCTGAAGGGCGCGGACTTCCTGGCCGGGGACGTGGCCGATGTGCCGCCCGAGGGGCTGCTGGCGCCCAACAGCTACGAGGTTGAGCCGGGAACGCTGCGGCAGGACCTGCTGGGGCACATGCAGGAAATGCAGGGCGCGCGGCTGGCCGAGGCGTGGGACAACCGCGCCGACGGGCTGCCCTATGACACGCCCGAAGAGGCGCTGATCATGGCGTCCATCGTCGAGAAGGAAACCGGCGTGCCCGAAGAACGGCGCCAGGTGGCCAGCGTCTTCGTCAACCGCCTGCGCGAGGGGATGCGGCTGCAGACCGATCCCACGGTGATCTACGGCATCACCAACGGGCAAGGCGTGCTGGGCCGTGGCCTGCGGCGCAGCGAATTGCAGCGCGCCACGCCCTACAACACCTACGAGATCGACGGCCTGCCTCCGACGCCGATCGCCAATCCGGGCCTGGCCAGCATCGAGGCCGCGCTGAACCCCGACAGCACCGACTTCCTGTTCTTCGTCGCCGACGGGTCAGGCGGGCACGCATTCGCGCAGACGCTGGCCGAGCACAACGACAACGTCGCCAGGTGGCGCGCGATCGAGGCCGAGCAGGAGACGTCGTCGAATTAACGAAATCCGTGCGCAACGGTAAGGTGCGGGCAATGCATCGGGCGTAAGCTCAACCACAGCTGGACAGAATGAGAAGCGGTAAAGGGACGCACCCTTTGCCGCTTTTTTCATGTCGCGGGCATAGCTTTTGAAATGAGGCAACGATGGCGCGAAGCGATGACCAGAAAATTAGTCGGGACAAGGCGAAGAGGGCGGACAAGCTCTTCGAGATCGCCGTGTCGAATTACGAGGACGTCCTTCTCGAGTTGCACGAAATGAAAAAGGCCGTGCGCGCCTGCGAGAAATACTCGGAAGCCGAGGCCAAGCGCATCGTCTCCATGGTCAACAGGACCATCCAGAACATCTATACCGAAAGGACCCGGCTCGATGAATTCCGCAAGAAGCAAGATGGCGAAAGCGCCGCGACCGAGCTGGACTTCGATGCAGTGCGCACTGAAATCAGGCGCCGACTTGATGAGCTCCGGGCCGCGCGAGGCCCAAGAGAAATTCCTGACGGGGCTGAGTGACGACCAGCTTCTGGCGCTGCCTTATCTCTTCGACTTCTGGGCGCTCGATCACCAGCTCCCGCCCCAGGGCGCTTGGCGCAGCTGGGTGATCCTGGGCGGGCGCGGCGCGGGCAAGACGCGCGCGGGCGCCGAATGGGTGCGCGCGCAAGTCGAAGGTCCGCGGCCCGGCGATCCGGGCCGCGCGCGGCGCATGGCGCTGGTGGGCGAGACCTTCGACCAGGTGCGCGACGTGATGATCTTCGGCGACAGCGGCATCCTGGCCTGCGCGCCGCCCGACAGGGCGCCGGAATGGCAGGCCAGCAAGCGCCGCCTGGTCTGGCCCAACGGGGCGCAGGCGCAGGCGTTTTCGGCCCACGAGCCCGAGGCTTTGCGCGGTCCGCAATTCGACGCCGCCTGGGTGGACGAGCTTGCCAAATGGAAACGGGGTCAGGATGTCTGGGACATGCTGCAATTCTGCCTGCGGCTTGGCGATGATCCGCGCCAATGCGTCACCACCACGCCGCGCAACGTGGACGTGCTGAAACAGCTTTTGGACAATGACAGCACCGTCGTCACCCGCGCCACGACCTTCGACAACCGCGCGCACCTGTCGGCCACCTTCCTGGAAGAGGTCGTGAAGCGCTACGGCCAGTCCCGACTTGGCCAGCAGGAGCTGGAAGGCAAATTGTTGCAGGACGTGGACGGAGCGCTCTGGACCCATGCGCTGCTGGACGGGAACCGTCTGCGCGATAAGCCCGACCTGGCGCGCGTGGTGGTGGCGGTGGACCCGCCCGCATCGGACGGCAAATCCGCCGATACCTGCGGCATCGTCGTGGCGGGCGTCACGCCCGATGGCGTCGGCGTCGTGCTCGAGGATTGCTCGGTGCAGGGCCTGTCGCCCAGCGGTTGGGCGCAGGCGGCGATCGCGGCCTTCCATCGCCACGACGCGGATCGCCTGATCGCCGAGGTCAACCAGGGCGGCAACATGGTCGAGCAGATCATCCGCCAGCACGACCGTACGGTGAGTTACCGCGCCGTTCACGCCTCCCGGGGTAAGTCTGTTCGTGCAGAGCCGGTGGCCGCCCTTTACGAACAGGGCCGCGTGAAACACCTGGGCCTCTTCGACAAACTGGAGCCGCAGATGACGCAGATGGCCGTTCATGGATACCAGGGCACCGGCAGCCCCGACCGCGTGGACGCGCTGGTCTGGGCGCTGTCCGAGCTGATGCTGGGCAAGGCCGCGCGCCCCAACGTGCGGCGCCTCTAGTCCAGAAAGACGACCGGCGATCCCCGAAGGGGACCGCACCCGACCTCACCACGAGCATCGTTCGCGCCCCGCCTCGCGGGACCGGGAAAGATGTGTCCGACGAC
The DNA here is from genome assembly GCF_016412875.1 of Palleronia pontilimi. GTDB lineage: Bacteria > Pseudomonadota > Alphaproteobacteria > Rhodobacterales > Rhodobacteraceae > Palleronia > Palleronia pontilimi. The sequence continues at coordinate 238,739 of NZ_JAEKPD010000002.1, forward strand.
GTTTCGCAAGGAGCAGGCATGTTCAAATTCCGCAAGACCAGGGACGCAGGTCCGACCGAGCAGAAGGCCTCGGCCACGGGGCCGCTGACCACGCCCGCCATCGCCTATGGCGCGGCCGGGCGCGTCGCCTGGACGCCGCGCGACACGGTTTCGATGACGCGCAACGGCTTCCAGGGCAACCCGGTGGGCTTTCGTTGCGTGAAGATGATCGCCGAAGCCGCCGCGTCGCTGCCGCTGGCGCTGTTCGGTGCGGACGGGCGCTTCGAGACGCACCCGGTCCTGCAGCTGGTCCGCAGGCCGAACGCCGCGCAGGGACGCGCGGAGCTGCTCGAGGCGCTGTTCGGCCAATTGCTGCTGTCGGGTGACGGATATCTCGAGGCCGTGGGCGATGGCGGACTGCCGCTGGAGCTGCACGTGCTGCGTTCGGACCGGATGAGCGTGATCCCCGGTGCCGATGGCTGGCCGGTGGCCTATGACTACGCGGTGGGGGGGCGCAAGCACCGCTTCCAGGTGGTCGATGGCGTGTCGCCTGTCTGCCATGTGAAATCGTTCCACCCGCAGGACGACCATTACGGCCTGTCGCCCATGCAGGCGGCGGCGACGGCGCTGGACGTGCACAACTCGGCCTCGCGCTGGTCGAAGGCGCTGCTGGACAACGCCGCGCGGCCGTCGGGGGCCATCGTCTACCAGGGCGGCGACGGGATGCTCGCGCCCGACCAGTACGACCGGCTGGTGGCCGAGATGGAGGCGCATCACCAGGGCGCGCGCAATGCCGGACGCCCGATGCTGCTGGAGGGCGGGCTGGACTGGAAGCCCATGGGATTCTCGCCTTCGGACATGGAGTTCCAGAAGACCAAGGATGCCGCGTCGCGCGAGATCGCGCTGGCCTTCGGGGTGCCGCCGATGCTGTTGGGCATCCCCGGCGATGCCACTTACGCCAATTACGCCGAAGCCAATCGCGCGTTCTTCCGGCTGACGGTTCTGCCGTTGGCCAACCGGGTCGCGGCGGCCATGAGCCACTGGCTGTCGGGCTTTGCGGGCGAAGAGTCCGAGCTGCGCGTGGACATGGATCACGTGCCCGCCCTGGCGCTGGAACGCGACGCTCAATGGCGCCGCATCGCCGAGGCAGACTTCCTGAGCAACGACGAAAAGCGCGCCATCCTGGGGTTGGCCAGTGAATAACGAAGGGGACCAAGCAATGGATCTGGAACGGAAATTCTGCGCTGTCGAGGGCGATCTGAGCCTGACCGACGGCAGCGTGATCGAAGGCTACGCGTCGCTCTTCGGCGCGCGCGACCAGGGCGGCGACACGGTCGAGCCCGGGGCCTATGCGGCGTCGCTCGACGCGCTGAAAGCGCGCGGTGGGCGGATCAAGATGCTGTGGCAGCACGATCCCGCCCAGCCCATCGGCGTGTGGGACGAGGTGCGCGAGGACGCGACCGGTCTTTACGTCAAGGGCCGGATCCTGACGGACATCGACCGGGGCCGCGAGGCCGCGTCGCTGATCGCGGCGGGCGCCATCGACGGGCTGTCCATCGGCTACCGGACCCGGCGCGCGGTGAAGGATGGCAAGGGCCGCAGGCTCTTGTCGGAACTGGAGCTTTGGGAAGTGTCGCTTGTCACCTTCCCGATGCTTCCCGAGGCGCGCCTGGGGGGCGCGAAGGCGGCCGACGCCGACACCGACCCCTTGCGCGAAATGGCGGCCATCTTCCGGACCGCCGCCCGAGAGCTGGCGGGCGGCTGAAGCCCGGCACAACCAACGCAACCACGAAGGAAATGCGAATGAGCACGACCGAGACCAAGGGATCGGGCGATGGCAGCGCCATGCCTGACGCAACCGACGAGATGCGCGCCGCCATGGCCGATTTCGTCGCCGACCTGAAGGGATTTCAGGCCGGGATCAACGACCAGATGCAACAACAGGAAAAGCGAATGACCATGCTCGATCGGAAATCACGGATCGCGGGCCGCCCCGCGCTGGCCACCTCGGCCGAAATGGAAGTCCCCCACCAGAAGGCGTTCGAGGCCTATGTGCGCTCGGGCGACGACGACGCGCTGCGCGGCCTGGTGCTGGAAGGCAAGGCGCTGAACACGGCCGTCGCCGGTGACGGCGGCTACCTGGTCGACCCGCAGACCAGCGAAACGGTTCAGTCCGTGCTGCGCTCGACCGCGTCGATCCGCCGGGTCGCCAATGTCGTGAACGTCGAAGCGACGTCCTACGACGTGCTGATCGACACCACCGATATCGGTGCGGGCTGGTCGTCCGAGACCGGCAGCGAGGCCGAGACGGGCACCCCCCAGATCGACCGGATCAGCATCCCGCTGCACGAGCTCTCGGCCCTGCCGAAAGCGTCGCAGCGCCTGCTGGACGACGCGGCCTTCGACATCGAAGGCTGGCTGGCCGGTCGCATCGCCGACAAGTTCGCCCGCGCCGAAGCGGCGGCCTTCGTCAACGGCGACGGCATCGACAAGCCGCGCGGCATACTGAACCACCCCAGCGTCGACAATGACAGCTGGACCTGGGATTCGCTGGGCTACATCGCGACGGGCGCCGATGGCGATTTCGTCGACGCGGACGCTCTGGTCGACCTGGTCTACGCGCTGGGCGCCCAGTACCGCGCCAACGGCACCTTCGTGATGAACTCGAAGACCGCCGGTGTCGTGCGCCGCATGAAGGATGCCGACGGCCGCTTCCTGTGGTCCGACGGCCTGGCCGCCGCCGAGCCCGCGCGCCTGCTGGGCTACCCGGTGCTGATCGCCGAGGACATGCCCGACATCGCGACCGGCGCCACCGCCATCGCCTTCGGTGACTTTGCCAGCGGCTACACCGTGGCCGAGCGCCCGGACCTGCGCATCCTGCGCGATCCGTTCAGCGCCAAGCCCCACGTGCTGTTCTATGCCACCAAGCGCGTCGGCGGCGACGTGAGCGATTTCGCGGCGATCAAGCTGCTGAAGTTCTCGGTGTCGTAAGGACTTCGCCGCCCGCGCGCGACCCTTGGGCGCGCGGGCGCCGTCCCCAACCATCCGCAAAGAAGAACGACCCCCGCCCGAGGAGGCAAACCGATGTTTCTGACCGAACAGACGCCCATCGCGTCCGAGGACTTGCCGATCCAGGCATTCAAAGCCCACCTGCGCCTGGGCACCGGCTTTTCCGACGACGACGTGCAGGACGCGCTGCTCGATCGGTTGCTGCGCGGTGCCATCGGGCAGGTGGAAAACCTGTGCGCCAAGGCCTTGCTGATGCGCGGGTTCACCCTGACCGTCCATGCCTGGCGCGACCTGGGCCGACAGATCCTGCCGCGCGCGCCGCTGGCGACGGTCACGCAATTTGCCATCATCGACCTGGGCGGCACGCCCAAGGTGATCGCGCCCGAGCGGTTCCACGTCGAGCGCGACGCGCAGCGCCCGTCGATCGTGGCGCGCGGCTTCACGCTGCCGCAGATCCCCGTGGGCGGCCACGCCGAGATCGCTTTCACCGCCGGCTATGGCGCGAGCTGGGACGACGTGCCCGCGGACCTCGCCAACTCGGTTCTGGCGCTGGCCGCGCTGCAGTACGAGGACCGCACCGAGCTGGGCACCATTCCGCCGAACGTGCAGACGATGCTGGCACGTTACCGGCAGCCGCGTTTGCTGGGGGGCTTCTAGGATGGCGCTTCCCGAACTGAACCGCTGCCTGAAGCTCGAAGCGCCGCTGCGCGTCGCCGACGGGCAGGGCGGCTATACCCAAGGCTGGGAAACGCTCGGCACGATCTGGGCCGAGATCGCCCCGCGCACCGGGCGCTCGGTCTCGGGGCTCGAAGTCAGCCTGTCGCGCATGAGCTACCGCATCACCGTGCGGGCCGCGCCGCAGGGCGCACCATCGCGTCCCAAGCCCGGTCAGCGTCTTCTGGACGGCGCGCGGGTGTTCGACATCCAGGCCGTGACCGAGTCTCGGGCGGGCGTGAAATACCTGGACTGCTTCGCGGAAGAGGAGCTGGCGCAATGACCTATGCCGTCTCCGAGCCGCTGCAGGCGGCGCTGTTTCAACGCCTGTCCACCGATGCCGCGCTGGCCGAGGTGGTGGGCGACGCGATCTACGACGCCGTGCCCTCGGGCAGCGTGCCATCCGTTTACGTCGTCTTGGGCGAGGAACGCGTGCGCGACCGGTCCGACAAGGACGCGGGCGGCGCATGGCACGACTTCACCGTGTCGGTGGTGTCGGATCAGCCCGGTTTCCAGACCGCGAAACGCGCGGCCGGCGCCGTGTCGGACGCGCTGCTGCAAGCGCCGCTCACCCTGTCACGCGGCAGCGTCACCGGGCTGTGGTTCCAGCGCGCGCAGGCCAGCCGCGTCGGCACCGGCGATCAAAGACGCATCGATCTGCGCTTCCGGGCGCAGGTCCAGGACGATCAACTCTGACAAGGAGCACCACCATGGCTGCACAAAACGGCAAGGACCTTCTCATCAAGCTCGACCAGACCGGGGACGAGCAGTTCGAAACCATCGCGGGGCTTCGCGCCACGCGGCTGTCGCTAAACTCGGAAAGCGTTGACGTGACCAGCATCGACAGCCCCGGCGGCTGGCGCGAGCTTCTGGGCAATGCGGGCGTGAAGACGGCGCAGATCTCGGGATCGGGCATCTTCAAGGACGCCAATACCGACGAACGCGCGCGGCAGATCTTCTTCAACGGCCTGACGCCCCGCTTCCAGGTCATCGTGCCCGACTTCGGCATCCTGGAAGGGCCGTTCCAGATCACGTCCGTCGAATATTCCGGCACCCATGACGGCGAAGCGACCTACGAGCTGTCGATGGCGTCCGCCGGGCAACTGGACTTCACGGCGCTCTGATGGCCAACCCGTACCAGGGCGAAGTGGCGCTGACACTGGATGGCGAGCGGCACGTGGCCAAGCTGACGCTTGGCGCGCTGGCCGAGCTCGAGGCGCAGCTGGGCGAAGACACGCTGGTGTCGCTGGTGACGCGCTTCGAAAGCGGCGCGTTTTCCACCCGCGACACGCTGGCCCTGATCGTCGCGGGATTGCGCGGCGGGGGTTGGCGGGGCGAGCTGGCAGATCTGCTGAGCGTCGAGATCGCGGGCGGCCCGATGGAGGCGGCGCGCGTGGCGGGCCAGCTGCTCGCCCGCGCCTTCGCCGAGCCGCGATGAGTGCGGCCGCCTTCGACTGGGCGTCCATGATGCGGGCCGGGATCAACGGCCTGGGCCTGCGCCCGACCGAGTTCTGGGCGCTGACGCCCGCGGAATTCCTGATGATGCTGGGGCGCGGCGGTGGGACCGCGCCCCTGGGACGCGACCGGCTGGCCGAGCTGGAAGCGGGCTTTCCTGACACGCGAAAGGACACGACACCATGAGCGATCCCGATTTCGACCTGCTTGAAGCCGACCTGTCGGCCTTCGAGCAAACGCTGGGTGCGACCCGCGTCGTGCTGGACGCCTTCGATGCCGAGGTGCGGGCCATGGGCTCGACCGTGGCGGATACGGGCCGCGAGGTGGGCGTGCTGTCGCGCGGGATCTCGCGCGGGCTGAAGCGCAGTTTCGAAGGGCTGGTCTTCGACGGCATGAAGCTGAGCGACGCCTTGCAGGGCGTGGCGCAATCCATGCTCGATGCCACCTACAATGCCGCGATCAACCCGGTCGCCAGGCATTTCGGCGGCGTGTTGGCCACGGGTGTGCAATCGGCGATGCAGGGCTTCCTGCCCTTCGCAGATGGCGGCGCGTTCACGCAAGGCCGCGTCATGCCTTTCGCCAAGGGCGGCGTCGTCAGCCAGGCCACGTCCTTTCCCATGCGGGGCGGCACCGGGCTGATGGGCGAAGCGGGCCCCGAGGCGATCATGCCGCTGGCGCGTGGGGCCGATGGCAAGCTCGGGGTGCAGGCGGGCGGCGGACGGCCCGTTCAGGTGGTGATGAACATCACCACGCCCGACGTGGAAGGCTTCCGCCGCTCGCAAAGCCAGATCGCCGCGCAGATGGGCCGGGCGCTGGCGCGCGGCCAGCGCAACCGCTGACCCGTTGCGCACCGTTCAAAGGCTGCGCGCGGTGGCGTGAGACGACCGTAACCCCGGTCGGGCGATGACACAGCAAGACATTCCGGGCGCCCAGGGCGCCCCAGATCCGAAAGGACCCGCCATGGCGTTTCACGAAGAGCGATTTCCCGTCAACCTGAGCTTCGGCGCGCTGGGCGGGCCCGAGCGGCGCACCCAGATCGTGACGCTGGCCAACGGCCACGAAGAGCGCAACACGCCCTGGCAGCATTCGCGCCGCCGCTACGACGCGGGGCTGGGCCTGCGCTCGCTCGACGACATGGAAAAGGTCGTCGCTTTCTTCGAGGCGCGGCGCGGCCCGCTGCACGCGTTTCGCTGGAAGGACTGGGCCGACTACAAATCGTCCCGCCCCAGCGAAGACCTGAACCACATGGACCAGGATATCGCCATCGCGGACGGCCAGACCGCCAGTTTCCAGCTGTCCAAGACCTATGGCCTGGGCCCGACCGCCTATTCCCGCCCTATCCTGAAGCCCGTCGAAGGCACCGTGACCATCGGGGTCGAGGGGGATCTGCTGCGCGAAGAGACCGATTTCACGCTCGACCTGACCACGGGGATCGTGACCCTGAATTTCGTGCCCGTCGCGGGTGCGGCGATCAGTGCAGGGTTCGAATTCGACGTGCCCGCGCGGTTCGATACCGACCGGATATCGACATCCGTGGCGACCTTCCAGGCGGGCGAGATCCCGGACATTCCCGTGGTCGAGGTGCGGCTGTGATGCAGATCCCCGCACCGCTTCTTCAGCACCTCGAGACCGGCGTCACGACGCTCTGCCGTTGCTGGCGCGTCACCCGGCGCGACGGCCGCGTCTACGGCTTCACCGACCACGACCTGGGCGTCACCTTCGATGGCACGAGCTTTCGCGCCGATGACGGTCTGAGCGCCCGCACGCTGGAGCAGAGCACCGGCCTTTCGGTGGACAACTCCGAAGCGCTCGGCGTTCTCAGCGCGGCGGGCGTGACCGAAGGCGACATCCTGGCGGGCCGTTTCGACGGTGCGAAGGTCGAGTCGTGGCTGGTGAACTGGTCCGACCCCGCGCAGCGCACGCTGCTGTTCACCGGCGAGATGGGCGAAATCCAGCGCGCGGGCGGCGCCTTCAAGGCCGAACTGCGCGGGCTGACCGAGGCGCTCAACCAGCCTCAGGGACGCACCTACCAGGAACCCTGCGCGGCCGTTCTGGGCGATGAAAGCTGCCAGGTGGACCTGGGTTTGCCGCAATTCTTCGTCGAACGCGATATCGTGGACGTGGTGGGCGGGCGCATCTTCGATCTGGGGGATCTGTCCGACTTCGACGCGCGCTGGTTCGAGCGGGGGCGGCTCGTGGTGCTGACCGGCAATTGCGCGGGCGACGTTCGGATCATCAAGTCCGACGAGCTGACCGGGGCCGACCGCCGTATCGCGCTTTGGGACACGGTGCGCGGCACGATTGCCCCCGGCGATCGGGTGCGGATCGAGGCCGGTTGCGACAAGCGCGTGGAAACCTGCCGGATGAAGTTCGCCAATATCCTGAACTTCCAGGGCTTTCCGCATCTTCCGGGCGAGGACTTCCTGATGGCGTACCCGATCAAAGGACAGGAAGGCTCAAAATGACCGATCGTATCGTTGCCGCTGCGCGGGCCTGGATCGGCACGCCCTATGTCCATCAGGCCAGCGTCCGGGGTGCGGGCACCGACTGCTTGGGCCTTGTGCGCGGGGTCTGGCGCGAAGTGGTGGGCGACGAGCCCGTCGTGCCGCCCGCTTACACCCCCGACTGGTCCGAGCCGCAGCGCGACGAGCAACTTCTGCGCGAGGCCATGCGCCACCTGCGACACGTGCCGGACGGGCCGATCCGTGCCGGGCAGGTCCTGTTGTTCCGGATGCGCGACGGGGCGGTGGCCAAGCATCTGGGCATCGTCGGCACCGGCGACCCCGCTCCCAGCGTGATCCATGCCTATTCGGGGCACGGCGTCGTCGAATCCCCCCTGAGCCGTCCCTGGCTGCGCCGCGTCATCGCGCGGTTCGAATTCCCCTAACTCGGAGACCCCTCACATGGCGACGATCATTCTTGCAGCCGCCGGAGCGGCAGCGGGCGCTTCCCTTGGGGGCGGCGTCCTGGGTCTCAGCTCGGTCGTGATCGGCCGGGCCATCGGTGCCACGGTCGGCCGCGTCATCGACCAGGCGATCATGGGCTCGGGCAGCGATCCGGTCGAAACCGGGCGCGTCGATCGCTTTCGGCTGACCAGCGCGGGGGCAGGCAGTCCCATCGCGCAGATCCATGGCCGGATGCGGATCGGCGCCCAGGTGATCTGGGCGTCCGATTTCGTCGAAGAGGTCTCGCGCTCGGGCGGTGGCGGCAAGGGGCAACCGCGCCAGCCCGAAATCCGCGAATACAGCTATTCGATCTCGCTGGCGCTGGGCCTGTGTGAGGGCGTGATCGGGCGGGTTGGCCGCGTCTGGGCCGACGGGCGAGAGATCGACCCGACCACGCTGGATCTGCGGGTCTATGACGGCGCGCCCGACCAGCAGCCCGATCCGCTGATCGAAGCCCATGAAGGGCAGGGACAGGTGCCCGCCTATCGCGGTCTGGCTTACGTGGTGATCGAGAACCTGCAGCTTGGCGACTTCGGCAACCGGGTGCCGCAATTTACCTTCGAAGTCATCCGCACGGAACAGGACTCCACCGACAAAAACCTGGTGGATATGAGCGAGCAGGTCCAGGCCGTCGCCATGCTGCCGGGAACCGGCGAATACGTCTTGGCGACAACGCCGGTGCGCCTGGGCGCGGCCGAGGGCGAAGACGCCTACATCAACGTCAACACGCCGCTCGGAAAGACCGATTTCGCCGTTTCGCTCGACGCGCTGACGGGCGAGCTTCCGCGCTGCGGGGCGACGTCGCTGATCGTGTCGTGGTTCGGCAGTGACCTGCGGTGCGGCACGTGCGACATCCGGCCGAAGGTCGAGCAAACGGCCATCGACGGCAAGGAAATGAAGTGGCGCGCGGGCGGCATCGCGCGCAGCCAGGCGCAGCCGGTCGCACGCTCGGACGGGCGCGTGGTCTATGGCGGCACGCCCGCCGACGGATCGGTGATCGAAGCCATCCGCGCGATGAACGACGCGGGACAGAAGGTGATGTTCTACCCGTTCATCCTGATGGACCAGCTGGACGGCAATACCTTGCCCGACCCCTACAGCGACAGCCCGAGCCAGCCCGCGCTGCCCTGGCGCGGCCGGATCACGCTGGACCAGGCGCCCGGGCGCCCGGGCAGCCCGGACGGCACCGCCGGGGCCGACGCGCAGGTCGCCGCGTTCTTCGGCGATGCGCAGGCCGACGACTTCTCGACCTCGAAGGGGCGGATCGTCTTCGACGGTCCGGACGGCTGGGGTTACCGCCGCTTCATCCTGCACAACGCCCATCTGTGCGCGTTGGCGGGCGGCGTGGACGCCTTCTGCATCGGCTCGGAAATGCGTGGCCTGACCACCATCCGGGGTGCCGCGGGCTTTCCGGCCGTGGCCGCCCTGCGCCAGCTGGCGGCGGACGTGCGGGCCATCCTGGGGCCCGATACGAAGATCAGCTACGCGGCGGACTGGACCGAGTATTTCGGCTACCAGCCGCAGGACGGCTCGGGGGATCTCTATTTCCACCTCGACCCGCTCTGGGCCGACGCCAACATCGACTTCATCGGCATCGACAACTACATGCCCCTGTCGGACTGGCGCGATCAGCCGGACGAGGCGGACGCGGCATACGGTGCGATCTACAACCTGGACTACCTCAAGGCCAACATCCTCGGCGGGGAAGGCTACGACTGGTACTACCCGTCGCCCGAGGCCGAGGCCCTGCAGATCCGCGCGCCCATCACCGACGGCGCCCATGGCGAGCCTTGGGTCTATCGTTACAAGGACCTGACCAACTGGTGGCGGCTGTCGCATCACGAACGCATCGGCGGCGAGCGGCAGAACACGCCCACCCCCTGGATCGCGCAAAGCAAGCCCATCTGGTTCACCGAACTCGGCTGCGCGGCCATCGACAAGGGTACCAACCAGCCCAATAAATTCCTGGACCCCAAGTCGTCGGAATCCGGTCTGCCGAAATATTCCGATGGCAGCCGCGACGACTTCATGCAGCTTCAATACCTGCGCGCGATGCACGAATTCTGGGGCGACACCGCGAACAATCCCGTGTCGGTCCAGTATGGCGGGCCGATGGTCGACATGGGCCGCGCCCATGTCTGGGCCTGGGACGCGCGGCCCTATCCCTGGTTTCCCGGCAACCCGGACCTGTGGGACGACGCCGAGAACTACAATCGCGGCCACTGGATCACCGGTCGCGCGACATCGCGCGCGCTGGCCGCCGTGGTGCGGGAAATCTGCGGCCGCTCGGGTGTCTCCGAGCTGGATACGGATGCGCTGTTCGGCGTCTTGCGCGGCTACACGATTACCGAGATCGGCGACGCCCGCCGCGCGCTGCAGCCGCTGATGCTGGCCTTCGGCTTCGACGCGATCGAACGGGGCGGCAAACTGGTGTTCCGCTCCCGCACCGGCGATCCGGATCACGCGCTCGACGCCGAGCGGGTCGCCGTCACCGACGACCTGGACGGCGATATCGTCGCGGTGCGCGCGCCCGACGCCGAGCGGGTGGGTCGCCTGAAGATCACCTTCGTGGGCGCCGATGGCGATTTCGAAACCCAAAGCGCCGAGGCGATCTTCCCCGACGCGCGCAGCCATGGCCTGTCGCAAAGCGAACTGCCGATCCTGCTGTCGCGCGGTGAGGCGCGCGAGATCGCCGAGCGCTGGCTGGCCGAGGCCCGCGTCGCGCGCGACCGGCTGCGCTTTGCCCTGCCGCCCTCGGATCTGCCGGTGGGCGCGGGCGACGTGGTCGACATCAAGGATGGACGCTACCGGGTCGATCACGTCGAGCAGGGCGAGATGCAGCTGATCGACGCCGTGCGGATCGAAAGCTCGGTCTACGATCCCGCGCGCCGTGTCGAGGGGCCGATCGAAATGCCACGCTATCGCGCGCCCACACCGCCCGTGATCGTGTTTCTCGACCTGCCGATCCTGGCCGTCGATGCCAAGCCGCATGCGCCCTATATCGCGGCTTCGGGGCGGCCGTGGGACGGCTCGGTGAACGTGCTTTCGTTGCCCGAGCGGGCGGATTACCGGCTCAACACCGTCATCGATGCGCCCACGACCCTGGGGGTGACGGAAAATTCGATGCTCGCGGCCCGACCCAGCCTGCCGGATCGCGGCCCCGCCCTGCGCGTGCGGCTTTTGCGCGGGGATCTCAGCGCCATATCGCAGGCCGCCCTTTTCGCAGGTGCCAACGCCATGGCCATCGGCCGCGACGACAGCGACACCTGGGAGATCTTTCAGTTCCGCGATGCCCAGCTTGTCGCACCGCGCACCTACGATCTGAGCTACCGTCTGCGCGGGCAGCTGGGCACGGACGGCGTGATGCCCGCGATCTGGCCGGAAGGATCGCGCGTCGTGCTGCTGGATCGGCAATTGCGCCAGATCGACATGAACCTGAACGAGCGGGGGCTGGAAAAGAGTTACCTGATCGGGCCTGCCGCGAAACCATCCAGCGATCCGTCCTACGTCGAAACCACGCGGGCGTTCGACGGGATCGGACTGCGGCCCTTCGCTCCCGTGCACCTGCGGGCCCGGCGGCAGGACGGCGACGTGCGGCTCGACTGGATCCGGCGCACCCGCATCGACGGCGACAGCTGGCAAGGCGTGGACGTTCCGCTGGGCGAGGATGTCGAAAGCTACACGATCCGCGTTCTGCAGGCCGGTGCGCAGGTCCGATCGGCCCAGTCGAGCGCACCCCGCTGGGTCTATTCGGCGGTCGACCAGGCCGCGGACGGGATCGGCGGGACCTTCGACGTGGAAGTCGCGCAGAACTCGGTCAGTTTCGGTCCCGGTCTCTTCCGCCGCCTGACCGTGACGGTCTAGTCCCCGCGCGGATCATCGCCATCGGTGATGATCCGCGCATGAAGAAGTCATTTCCAGATCGGGTCGGTCACCCTATATGATGGGCACTGACCCGCGAAGGAGATGCCGCGATGAGCGTCAAACCCAAGCCGCTGAGAACCATAGACCCGGTGTGGCAACAGATCCGCGCCGAGGCCGAAGACGCCACGCGGACCGAGCCGCTGCTGGGCGGATTGTTCCATTCGTCGATCCTGCACCATGCGTCGATGGCCAATGCGCTGGCCTTCCGCATGTCGATGAAGCTGAGCTCGGGCGAGATGTCCGAGCAGATCCTGCGCGAGATCGCCGACGACGCCTATGCCGATCAACCCGAACTGACCGATGCCGCCCGCGCCGACCTGGTCGCAACCTACGAGCGGGACCCGACCTGCCACCGGTTCCTGCAACCCTTGCTGTATTTCAAGGGCTTCCAGGCGGTCCAGGCCTATCGGATCGGCCATTGGCTGTGGCAGAAGGGCCGCTTCGATCTGGCCTATTTCATCCAGATGCGCGTCTCGGAGGTCTACGGCGTCGATATCCACCCGGCCGCCAGGATCGGCAAGGGCATCATGATCGATCACGCCCATTCCATCGTCATCGGCGAGACGGCGACCGTGGGCGACAACGTGTCGATGCTGCACTCGGTCACGCTGGGCGGGACCGGCAAGGAAGAAGAGGATCGCCACCCCAAGATCGGCGACGGCGTGCTGATCGGCGCGGGCGCGCATGTGCTGGGCAATATCCGCGTCGGACATTGCTCGCGGATTGCCGCCGGGTCGGTCGTGCTGCAGGAAGTGCCACCGATGAAGACCGTCGCGGGCGTGCCCGCCAAGATCGTGGGCGAGGCCGGATGCGCCCAGCCTTCGGTGGTGATGGACCAGCTCTTCGCCATGCGCACGGGGCGCGATCCGCTCAGCGAATGATGACCTCGTCGCTGCGCATCATCCCCAGGATGTCGCGCGCCTGTTCGTCCAACAGATCCAGGTCTAGGTAGCGGTCGGACAGGCGGCGGGTCTTGTTGCGCATCTGCGCGACCTCGTGCTTCACGACCGTCAGATCCGCCTGCAATCTCTGCCGCTCGGCCTGGATCTCCATGCGCCGCAGCAGGCCGTAATTGCCCTGCACCGACGCGAAGGCGAAATACAGCCCCAGCACCGTGGTAAGCGCAATATACGCGATCAGCCCCAAAGCCGGATATTTGCGGGGTTGTGCCATCGTCTGCCTCACACATGGCGTCCTCTGACGGGACGCCTTGCGGCGGACGATGGCACAAAGCGATTCGCTTGTGAATCCCCCGCAAGGGAAATCAGGCGCCGTTCTTGTAGATATCGACCAATTTGTCGAACATCGCCATGGCCTCGGACTTTTCCCGCTGGAAGCTGTTGCGTCCGATGATCGACCCGTTGCCGCCGCCGTCGCGAATGGCGCGCGCGTCGTCGAAGACCGCATCCTCGCCCTTCTTCGCGCCGCCCGAGAACACCACGATCCGCCGACCGTTGAAGGCCGAGCGCATGCATTCGGCCACCCGTGCGGCCTGGGTCGAGATGTCGATCTTCTGCTCCTCGAACACCTTCTTGGCCTCGGGCACTTCCAGGTGGTCGGTGCTGAGCTTGATCTTGATGACATGCGCCCCGATCAGCGCCGCGATCTGCGCGGCATAGGCGGCCACGTCGATGGCGGTCTCGCCGTCCTTGCTGATCGCCTCGCCGCGCGGATAGGACCAGATGACGGTGGGAATGCCCACGCTCGCGGCCTCGCGGCGCAGCTCGACGATCTCCTCGAACATGCCCAGCTGCGCGTCCGAGCCGGGATAGATCGTGAAGCCGATCGCCGCACAGCCCAGCCGCAGCGCGTCGTCGACGCCCGCGGTCACCGCCTGGTCCTTGCCCGCCGTGGCCGACATCAGCGAATTGGCCGAGTTCATCTTCAGGATCGTCGGGATCTGGCCCGCGAAGGTATCGGCGCCCGCTTCCAGCATTCCCAGCGGCGCGGCAAAGGCGTTGAGGCCCGCATCGATGGCCAGCTGGTAGTGATAATGCGGGTCATAGGCGGGCGCATTGGGCGCATAGGTGCGGGCCGGGCCGTGCTCGAAGCCCTGGTCCACCGGCAGGATGATCATCTTGCCGGTGCCCTTCAGCCGACCTTCCATGAGCATCCGGCACAGGTTGCCTTTCACGCCGGGGCTGTCGCCCTCGTAGTTGGACAGGATCTTCTGGACTTTGCGCGACGCCTTCATGGCACTCTCCCTTGTTTCGATTTGCGCCCATGACTAGGCCCCCGCGCGCGCCACGGCAACTCTCTCGCGCCGCGTCATCGCCGATCTGGGCCGTCATCCTTCATCTTTTTTTCAAATATCCCGGGGGGTGCGGGGGGCTGGCGCCCCGCTCACCGCTCGCCCGTGCGCGCCGCCCGTCCGCCGCGGCGCTTCTTCAGGCGGGGCGCGCGCTCGGGAAGCGCGCCCATGATCGCGGCGCGCGCGTCGTGGCTCATCCGCGACCAGGTGGTGATCTCTTCAATCGTGCGCAGGCATCCCGTGCAGATCCGCTCGGTGGGATGGATCACGCAGATGTTGATGCAGGGCGACGCGATCTGGTCGCGCGTCCAGACGGGGGGCTGATCTGTCATGGTGTATCTTTCAGGTGGCGCAGCCGGTCCAGCGCGCCTTGCAGGATGTAGCTGGCGGCGACATGGTCGATGACCTCGGCGCGGCGGCGGCGGGACGTGTCGGCCTCGAGCAGCGCGCGCTCGGCGGCGACGGTGGACAGACGCTCGTCCCAGAACGTCAGCGGCAGATCGGTCAGCCGCGCCAGGTTGCGCGCGAACGCCCGCGTCGACTGCGCGCGCGGACCTTCGCTGCCGTCCATGTTGCGCGGCAGGCCCAGCACAACGCCGCCGATCTCGCGCGCGCCCAGGATCGCCAGAAGTGCGGCGGCGTCCTTGGTGAACTTGCTGCGCTTGATCGTCTCCAGCGGGGTGGCCACGGACAAGAGCCCGTCCGACACCGCCACGCCGATCGTCACCGTGCCCAGGTCCAGACCCGCCAGCGCGCGGCGCGGCGGCAGGGACTCGGCGAAGTCGGCGATGTCGTCGTGGATCATTCGCCAAGCCCTGCGCGCTCGGCCGCCTCGTCGATACGGGCCAGGTCGCCTGCGCTTTCGGCGAAGACCTGGCGCGCCTCGCCCAGGATGGCTTGCGCGCGTTCGGTTTCGCCCAGGACGCCCAGCGCCACGATCAGCTGCGCCCAGTCGGACGACGGTCCGCCCTCGGTCGCCAGACGCTGCGACAGGCCCGAGACCATGTTGCCGATCATCGCCGCGCGGTCTTCGGCCGACATGGCGGCGGCCGCGTCCACATCCTCTGCCGACGGACCCCGCGCCGGGGCGGGCGGGTCGTACCGCACGCCCGCGCGCGTCGCCAGGTCGCCGATCTGCTGGCGGATGGGCGCGACCCAGGGCGCCGTTTCGGGGCCGCGTTCCAGCAGGCCGCGCCACAGCGCGAAGGCCTGGTCCGCGCGCCCGATCTGCGCCAGCGACAGACCCTTGTAATAGAGCGCGCGGCCGTTGGCCGGATCGGCTGTCAACGCCCGGTCGATGACGCTTTCGGCCTCGTTGGTGACGAAGCCGCCCGCCGCAAGCACCATCAGTTCGGCCAGCACGGCAAGGTCTTCGGGCTGCGCGTCGTCGCCCAGAAGGCTGACCAGACGTTCCTGGGCCGCGCGCGCGGCGCGGAAATTACCCGCGGCCGCTTCGTTCCGGGCCAGCAGGCGGAAGCCGTCCGTGTCGTCGGGGCGCTGTTCCATCACCTGCCGCAGGTCGGCCATCAGCTGGGCGAATTCGGGCTCCAGCTCGGCGGGGGGCGGCATCAGCGGCGCGGCCTGCTCCTCGGCCGCCTGCTGCGACGGGCGGCGTTCGCGCGTGTCCTCGGCCAGGGCGATGCGGGTCTTCAGCGGCAGGTCGCGATACCCCGGCGCGCCGATCGCCAGGTAGATCGCCAGCGCGCCGCCGCCCACGACCAGCGTGGCCAACCCGGCCAGGCCGTAGCGCGCCCAAGGTGGCGCGCGGCGCGGCGCGTCGTGCGCGGCGCGGTCGGCTTCCAGCAGGCGGCGCTGAACTTCGAGCCGCGTGCGCTCGGCTTCGTCTTCGGCAAGCAATCCGCGGTCCAGGTCGCGGTCGATCTCGGCAAGCTGGTCGCGATAGATCGCAAGGTCGGCATCCGCCGCGCCCGCGCCGTCGCCACGGACCAGCGCCACCACGATGGGCAGCAGCACCAGCAACGCCAGACCTGTCGCGATCGCCCAGAACATCCCTTGGTCCCCAAAACTTACGGGGCCTTCCTAGCCAAGCCGCGCGCGCAGCGAAACCCGCATTGCGCCCGCAGGCCCGCCCTTCACAGACCTTTCATGTATTCGATCAGCGCGAAGCGATCCTCGTCCGTCAGGGCTGCGTTGCCGTAGTCGTGGCCCGCGTTGGAATTGCCGGGAATGATGTTGCCCGCCGTATCGCGCACGGTGAAGATCCAGTCGTCCGCGCCGCCGCTGGCCATCACGCCGACCTTTTCGGTATCGATCAGGCCGGTGCCCACCGCGAAGGATTCGCTGCGGAACGGTCCGGTCGGCCCGGGCAGGGAAGGGAAGAATTGCGGATCGGGCTGGAAGTTGCGCGCCACGGGCGGCAGCAGAAGGTCGTAAAGGGTGGGCACCGATCCGTTGTGCAGGTAGGGCGCAGTGGCCCAGATGCCGTTCAGGGGCCGCGACTTGTAGGCCAGCAGATCGCTGTCGGCGTTCAGGCAGCGTTCGGCGCGGCGCTTCTTTTCGGGGTCCACGACGCCCGGCAGCACTTCGCCGGGCACGCCGTTGACCATGGCCATGGCCATCATCCCTTCCTCGGGCTCGGGTTCGATCTGTTCGAACAGCGACGATACCAGCTCGTCGAACTTGCCGAATATCGCGCCCACGGCGGCGTTGACCAGCATCAGGTGGGTCGAATCCTCGCTGCGGATCTTGTCGCCCACGAAGCCGAAGGTGCGCTGGCCGCGCATGTTGCCCGCCGCGGTGCGCCGCAGGTAGGTGTTGCAAGCCAGGAAGACGTCGGTGCCCGCGCGGTTCAGCGACATCATCCGGTCGTTGGCGGGGGTGCGGATGTCGGTGGGCGCCAGGTGCGCGTGACAGCTGCGGCATTTCTGCTCGAACAATTCGCCACCGCGCGCCGCCAGTTCGGTGTCGATCGGGCCCAGCACGTCCTCGGGCCATTGCGGCGATTGCAGCGACGACAGCAAGCGCTCCAGCCCGATCATCTCGCGGACCCGGACGCTGCTGTCATAGCCCAGCCCCGCATAGCCGCGATTGGCGTCGATATGGGCGAAGACGCCGATCACCTCGGATGTATTGCGCACCAGCGCGCCGATATCGGTGACGTTGCCCCGGATCGGGATCTTGATGACCTCGCCCGCGATGCCGTTCCACTGCAGCTTGCCCTGCTGGTAGGTGTTCCAGATGAACGGATAGCTCGCGGGCGCGTCCGACGCGAAGGCGGTCGACGGATCATCGGCGCCGTTGATGGCCGACACCTTGGTCAGGATATGGCCCTGCGCGTCCAGCCGGGCGGGACCGGGCGCCACGTCGCCGTGGTTGATCCTGCGCAGCTTCTCCATCCAGTCGATCTGCTCGGACATCTGCACGGCAAGCGAGCTCGTCCGCTCCCAGTCCTCGGTGCTGCCGATGACCTCGCGCGCGAAGGCCGAAAAGCGGTCGACATCGTCCAGCGTAGCGCGCAGGGCGTTCTCGGTGCCCACGACGAGCGCGTTGAAATCGGCGGCGGCGGGCGCGCCGTCGATGCGCAGCGTGCGGCCGTCATGGGTGACCTCGGCGGTGTGACAGGCCGAGCAGTTCAGGCCCAGCCACGGCTCGCGCATGGTGCGCGAGCGGCAGGTTTCCGGGAAGGTGTCGCACATCAAATCGGCGCTGCGGCGGGGATCGTGATCCACCACGAAGCCGACGGGCAGCCCATCGGGATTGTCCTGGGACACCGGATTGGCAAGATACCCGAGCAATTGCAGGTGCGGCTGGCCGAACATGGCGCCTTGCCCGTCGGCGGTCTTCAGCGCCAGCGCCCAACTGAGCGGCAAAAGCCGCGAGCCCTGGGACGTCGTGTACCACCACGACCGCTGGTTGTCGGCCCAGCCCTGGTCGAGGCAAAGCAAATCGCCCGACGCGCAGGCCGTCGCGGTTTCGGGCAGCGGTTGTGACCAGGCTGCCGACCCCACCGCCAGCGCCAGGAAAGCGACGCTGCACTCGGTAACAGTCCTAAAGGTTTTGGTCATAAAAAGAGGCATTGTGAGGATCCTCCGGCAACCTGGTCTGACACCAGGCTGGCATGAAAGGTTTCGACCGAAATCACCCATCCGGGGTATCGCGGGTCACAAATTGCGCGCCGATATGCGACGCGCGGCGGATAAACTGGGTTCTGTTGGCGCAATTCGCCTTGGAGAGCAGAGACTTCACCTGCGTGTTGATCGTGTCGACCGAACGCTCGCGGATGTCGGCGATCTGCCGGTTGGTCAGCCCGTCGGCCATCAGGCCGACCAGCGCGGCTTCGGACGCGGTCAGGCCCATCACCTTCTCGACCATGCCGACATCCAGGTCCCACGAGCGCGACGTATCGAGCCCGTAGACCATGTAGCCGTCGAGCCGCGCCTCGCCGAAGGCATTTTGCGAGCGCAGGGGCGCGACCTCGACCGCAACCGCACGGTCCGCGGCGGCCTGCGCGCCCAGGGCTTCCTTGCGGGGCCGCGCGCCGAACTTCCCGTGATTGCGGGCATCATTGGTCATCTGGGCAAACCAAGCGCGATCTTCGGGCGCGGTCGGCTCCAGCCGACCGTTCGGCGTGCGGCGAAACACCCGCAGGGCGTCGATCTGGCGACGGAATTCGTCGTTCATCGCCACGATCGCGCCATCGTGGCGGATCAGGCAGACGCCCAGCTTCAACCGATCCATCGCTTCTGCCAGATACCGGCCCTTCCGTTCCAGCTGGCGGACGGGCAGGGCGATCTCGGCCGCCTTGGCCATGTGCGGCAGGATCCGGGCCAGGATCTGCAGGTCGGCCGGGCCCAGCGGCCCGTGTCCGCGCGAAAACTGCACCGAGAAGCGGTCGCGCAGCGGCTGGTCCTTGCTCAGAAGCGCGCCCGCGCGATGCCAGATGCCTTGCTCGGCCATGGCGCGCGCGTTGGGCCGCGCCGCCAGCGCCTGCGGGCTCTCTGCCAGCACGCTGTCCGGGATGGCCTGGATGGCGTCGCCGGCCGCCGAGTGGCGCGCAAAGATCTTCTGGTCCTCGATCTCGAGCGACGAAAACGCGTTCAGGTATTGGGCGACAGCTTTGCGGTCGTAGTTCGACGACAGATGCGTCGCGTTCAGGTTCGGGGCACCGTCGGCATCGGTGTCGAGGTCGAACATGATGCAGCCGCTGGCTCCCACGGCTTCGGCCACGCTGTCCAGGACGGCGGGCCACGTGTCGGGCTCGACGACGGTGTCGTAAATCCTTAGCAGCAGGTCTTGCTCGCGTCCCATGGGGAACCTTATCGCGAATCGCTTTTCAGACAAGCGCGCGGGTCCGGTGGGACGCGTCGGTCAGTCGGCGGGTGGGCCCAGCGATCCGCGCAACATGACCTCGGTCCGAAGCTCGGTGCTGGCCGGATGGGTCCCGTTTTCCAGGATGTCGATGAGATCCCGCGCGCAGGCGCGTCCCATGTCGCGATGCGGGACGTGGACGGTGGTCAGAAGCGGGTCGAGCACGCGGGCGATCTCGATGTCGTCGAAGCCGGTGACCGACACGTCGCCGGGCACCCGCAGCCCCTTGGCGCGGGCCGCGGCGATGGCGCCGGCGGCCAGGATGTCGTTGCCGCAGATCACCGCCGTGGGCCGCGGCGTGTCGCCCATCAGCAGGTCCATCTGCGCGGCGCCGTTGTCGAAGGAATAGGGTGTTTCGACAACGCGCAGGGTGTCGGGGTCCAGCCCCGCCTCGGCCGCGGCGGCGCGCACCCCCGCCAGGCGCTCGCGGGCGCGGTCGTTCTGGGCGATCGGCGCGGTCAGCACGGCCACGCGCCGGTGACCCCGCGCGAAGACTTCGGACGCCAGCGCGCGCATCGCTTCGCGGTTGTCGAACCCCACCGACAGCGCCTTGGCGTCCGCGTCATAGGCCCAGGCGATGACATGGGGCACCGCGCGGGCTTCCAGCCATTCGGTGATGGCGGGCGCGCGGTCGAAGCCGATCAGCAGCAGCGCGTCGGCGCCGCGCGCGACAAGGGTGCGGATCTGGTCCGCCTCGCGCTCGGGCGAGTAGGACGAGCTGGCCACCAGCAGGGTGTAGCCGTGCAGCCCGAGCTCTTCCTGGAAGGCCTGCAGACCACGCGCGAAGATCGCGTTTTCCATGGTCGGCACGATGGCCCCGATGGTCCGCGTGCGCTTGGCCGCCAGCGCCCGCGCGCCGAAATTCGGCGAATAACCCAGCTCCGCGACGACCTTCAGCACGCGGGTCCGCGTGGCTTCGCCCACCTTGGCGGGCATGTTCAGGCAGCGCGACACCGTCGCGGTCGACACCCCGGCCGCGCGGGCGACGTCCTCGACGGTTGGGGCTGAGCGCTTCACCACCGCGGGGTCGGGCTGAAACTCGGGGTCGGCCAATTGTCAGAGTCCTTTAACAATGGAATTATCCTCATTTCCTTGGCAAAAATAGACGATTGCATATTAAACTGACGCTGCGTCAAAATTTTCTTGCCGAAATTAATGTAAGCGCTTACAGTTTTCGGTGACAAGTCGGTTAAGGGGGGAGCCTGAACCGTGTTCCTATATATCGCCGCCGCGCTGTTCGGGGCATTCGTCGTGAATGTCGTCCTGGGAGCCTACGCCCAAGCCAATTTCGTTGGGGACGTGGGCGAGATGGTGATCTTGTTCGCCGCATCCATTTCCTTCACCGCCGCGATCCTGCGCCGCGAGGCTGATCGCAAGGCGCGTGGCAAGGATCCAAAGGATCCCGATGAGGATCTGCACATAACCAAAACGTTCTAGGGAGGAACATACATGTCTGACACACGCGAACTCGCGTCGGCCGAGCGCCGCAATTTCCTGAAGCTCGTCGGGGGCGGCAGCTTCACCGCCGCCATGGTCGCCGGCGGCGCGGGACTGCTGTGGTCCGAAAAGGCCGCCGCGCAGACCGCCCAGGAAGAGCAGCAACGCCAGAAGGACGCCGAGTTCCAGATGACGCTGGCCACGGCCTATGTCCTGGGCGCGTCGCGCAGCTACCCGATCATGCAGCTCGACCTGAAGGAAAACATCCAGAACGCCACCAACGGCCGCGTCTACGTGAAGCTGGCACCGGGTGGACAGCTGGGTGCGGGCGGTGCTCTGGCGCAGGCGGTGCAGGGCGGCACGATCCAGTGCGCGCAGCATTCCCTGTCGAATTTCGCGCCCTATGCCAGTGCCGTGGACCTGATCAACCTGCCGTATTTCTGTGGTTCGAACCAGCGCTTCACCAACCTGGTGAATTCCGACGCGTGGAAGTCGGAAGTCCATCCCAAGATCGAAAGCTCGGGCTTCAAGGCGCTGTTCTACGTCGTCATCGACCCGCGCGTCGTTGCCGTGCGCAAGGGCGGCTCCGGACCCGTCCTGTCGCCCTCGGATCTGAGCGGCGTGAAGTTCCGCGTTCCCGGCTCGCAGATGCTGCAGCAATATTACCGCATGGTCGGTGCGAACCCGACGCCCGTGGCCTGGGGTGAAACCCCGTCGGCCATCAAGCAGGGTGTCGCGGACGCGCTGGATCCGTCGGTGGGCGCGCTCTACGTGTTCGGCTTCGCCGATATCCTGAGCCACGTCACCTTCACCCAGGCCGTGCCGGACAGCCAGGTCTATTCGGTGAACCTGGAATGGTTCGAGTCGCTGCCCGAAGACGTGCAAGGCCAGATCGAATTCGCGGGCGAAATGACCGCGCACCAGAACCTGGCCAAGGTGCCGTCGGCGCGGGCCTATGCCATGTCCGAGCTCGCCAAGGCGGGCGTCGAGTTCCACACGCTCACCGACGACCAGCTGGCCGTATGGAAAGAGACCGGCGGCTACCAACTGCCCGACTGGGACAACTTCAAGACGGAACTTGCGGGTTCCATGGAAACCTTCGCCAAGCTCGAAGAAGCTGCCGGCACCATGGGCCGCTATTACGTGCACGACGCTTAAGCGCGTCGGGACCGGCGCCCATGCGCCGGTCCGCTTATTCAAACGGACAAATGTAATCAGCACCGATCGGCTGGGGCATGACGCTTGCCAGCCCAAGGGAGGCGTGCATGAAATTCCTGAATGCCCTGAACAAGAACGGAGAACGATGGGCGCTGCTCGTGTTCTACGTCATGCTCGTGACGACGATGTTCATCGAAGTCCTGCGGCGGGAACTCTTTTCCTACTCGTCGATCTGGGGCGAGGAAATCGTTCGGTATTCCTTCATTTACCTGGCCTGGATCGGCGCGGCGGCAGCGGTCAAAGAGCGCGGTCACATCCGCATCGACGTCATCATGGAATATGTCGGGCCGCGGCCGAAGGCGATCCTGTACATCTTCGGCGACCTCATCATGTTCGTGGTGTCGATCATCGCGTTCTACTGGTCGCTCGAGTCCGTCTTGGTGTCCGCGAAATTCGGGTCGGTGACCCATGGACTTCGCATCAGCCAGGTCTGGTTCCTGTCGGCAGTTCCCATCGGCTTCGCCCTGGTTCTGCTGCGACTGGTCCAATCGTTCCTTCGTGACATCCAAGATCTTCGAGCCGGGCGACCGGTCTTCGAAGGCGACAAGCTGTTTGATTGAGGATCTGAAAAATGCTTTGGAATCAGCTTAATCAAACCATCGAGCTCGGCTGGGACTTCTACGGACCGGTGCTCATCTTCGTGGCGCTCGTAGCCCTGGCGGTGCCGGTCTGGGCGGCCATCGGGGCGTCGGCCATCCTGCTTCTCATGTGGTCCGGGGCGCTGCCACTCAGCCTGGTGGGCGAAAGCCTGTTCCACGGGATCGACCACTTCGCGCTGACGGCCGTGCCGCTCTTCATCCTGACCGGAGACGTTCTGGTGCGCACCGGCCTGAGCCGCAAGTTCCTGGACGTGGCCGAGGCGCTGACCCAGTTCGCCAAGGGCGGGTTCGGATCGGCCACCGTTCTGGTCTGCGGCATGTTCGCCGCGATCTCGGGCTCGGACGCCGCGGGCGCGGCGGCGGTGGGTCGCATGACCATCGGCCGCCTGGTCGAAGCGGGCTATCCGCGCCCCTATGCCTGTGCGCTGGTCGCCGCGGGTGCCTGTACCGGCATCCTGATCCCGCCCTCGATCGCCTACATCATCATCGGCCTGGTGCTGGGGATCTCGGCCTCGACCCTGTTCCTGGCGGCTGTCATTCCCGGCCTCGCGATCCTGGTGTCGATCCTGATCACCAACATCGTCATGAACCGGCTTTATGGCTGGGAAGGTGGCGGCAACATGCCCATGGGCGAGTATTTCTCGAACCTGGGCAGCGCGCTGAAATCCGGCTGGTACGCCTTCATCGTGCCCGGCATTATCTTCTACGGCATCTTCTCGGGTCGGCTGACGCCCACCGAGGCGGGCGCCACCGCCGTGGTCGTCACCATCATCATGGGCTTCATCCTGCGCACCCTCAGCTTCGCGGATTTCCCGGCGATGCTGGTCAGCTCGGCCAAGGTCAACGGTGTCATCCTGCCGATCATCGCCTTCTCGTTGCCGCTGGCGCAGGCGCTGGCGATCATGGGCGTGCCGCAGGGCTTCGTGGCGGCCGCCACCGGCGTCAGCGACGAGCCCTGGGTCCTGATCCTGATGATGGTCGGCATCCTGATCGCGGCGGGCTGCGTCATGGAGACGACGCCCAACATCGTGATCCTGGCGCCGATCCTGAAGCCGCTGGCCGACAATATCGGCATGAACGAAATCCAGTTCTGCATCATGATGATCACGGCGCTGGGCGTGGGCTTCATCACCCCGCCGCTGGGCCTGAACCTGTTCGTGGTGGCGGGGATCACCGGCGAATCGATCCTGAAGATCGCCTACCGCGCCATTCCGTTCGTGTTCTTCATGCTGATCGTCACGCTGATGATCGCTTACTTCCCGTCGATCTCGACCACATTCCTTCCCGAAATCTATAAATAGGAGACGGCCCCGATGGCACTCGAATACCTCAAGAAAGCGACCCTGACCGCCCAGAGCGATGCTGGCGAAACCCAGGCCATCGTCCGGGGCATCCTGAACGACATCGAGGCGGGCGGCGACCAGTCGGCACTGGAATACGCCAAGAAGTTCGACAAGTACGAAGGCAACGTGCTGCTGACCCAGGATGAAATCGACGCCGCCATCGACCAGGTGCCCGAGAAGCTGAAGAAGGACATCCAGTTCAGCCACGCCAACGTGAAGAAATTCGCCGAGGCCCAGAAGGCCACGGTCGCAAATTTCGAGGTCGAGATCCTGCCGGGCCTGACCGCGGGGCAAAAGGCGATCCCGGTGCAGGCGGCGGGCTGCTACGTGCCCGGCGGGCGCTACAGCCACATCGCGTCCGCGATCATGACCGTGACCACCGCCAAGGTGGCGGGCTGCAAGCACATCGTGGCCTGCTCGCCGCCGCGTCCCGGCGTGGGCGTGGCCCCTGCGATCATCTACGCCGCCCATGTCTGCGGCGCCGACAGGATCCTGGCCATGGGCGGCGTGCAGGGCGTGGCGGCGATGACCTTCGGGCTCTTCGGTCTGCCCAAGGCCAACATCCTGGTGGGCCCGGGCAACCAGTTCGTGGCCGAAGCCAAGCGCATCCTGTTCGGCCGCGTGGGCATCGACATGTTCGCGGGCCCCACCGACAGCCTTGTGCTGGCCGACAAGACCGCCGATCCCGAAGTGGTCGCCGTCGACCTGGTGGGCCAGGCCGAGCATGGCTACAACTCGCCCGTCTGGCTGGTCACCGACGACCGCGGCATCGCCGAGACGGTGATGAACCGCGTCCCCGAGCTGATCGAGGAGCTGCCCGAGCTGAACCGCGACAACGCCCGCGCCGCCTGGCGCGACTACGCCGAGGTGATCCTGTGCGCCGACCGCGACGAAATGGCGGCGACATCCGACGCCTACGCGCCCGAGCACCTGACCGTGCAGGCGCAGGACCTGGACTGGTGGCTGAACCGGCTGGAATGCTACGGCTCGCTGTTCCTGGGTGAAGAAACCACCGTGGCCTTCGGCGACAAGGCGTCGGGAACCAACCACGTGCTGCCGACCTCGGGTGCCGCGAACTACACGGGCGGGCTGTCGGTCCACAAGTACATGAAGATCGTGACCTGGCAGCGGTCCACCAAGGAAGGTGCCAAGCCCGTGGCCGAAGCCACCGCCCGGATTTCCCGTCTGGAAGGGATGGAAGGCCACGCCCGCACCGCCGACATCCGACTGAAGAAATACTTCCCCGACGAGACCTTCGATCTGACCGCCGATGCCTGATGGCGGATCCCTTCCGGGTCTGTTCGACCTGACGGGCCGGGTGGCCTGCGTGACCGGGGCCTCGTCGGGGCTTGGTCGGCGCGCGGCCACCGTGCTGGCCCGGGCGGGCGCGCAGGTGGTGGGCGTCGCCCGCCGCGCCGACGCGCTGGAGGCCTGGGCGGCCGAGGCGGGCGGGCAAACCGCGTCGGTCGCGGCCGACCTGTCGGACCGGGGCGCCATCACCGACCTTGCCGCCGAAGTGGCACAGCCCTTCGGGGCGCCAGACATCGTCGTGCACGCGGCGGGGATCAACACCCGCGAGCCTGCCGATGACGTGACGCGCGAGGGCTGGGACAAGACGCTCTGGCTGAACCTGTCGGCGCCTTTCTTCCTGTCCCAGGCGCTGGTCCCCGCCATGGCCGCGAAGGGCTGGGGCAGGGTGGTCAATTTCGCATCGCTCCAGTCGCACCGGGCCTTTCCGGGCGGCATCGCCTATGGCGCCTCGAAGGGCGGCGTGGCGCAACTGACCCGCGCCATGGCCGAGGCGTGGTCGTCCAAGGGAATCAACGCCAACGCCATCGGTCCGGGGTTCTTCCGGACCGAGCTGACGCAGGCCGTCTTCGCCGACCCCGAGCGGGCCGCGCGCAATGCCGCGCAGACCTGCATCGGACGCAACGGCGAGCCCGAGGATATCGACGGCCCGGTCCTGTTCCTGGCCTCGAAAGCGTCCGATTATGTCACCGGCCAGATCCTGATGGTCGACGGAGGATTCACCGCGAAATGAAAGCCTTGGTTTACACTGGGCCCGAGCATCTCGAAATGCGCGACGTGGCCGATCCCGCCCCGGGCGCGGGCGAGATCCGCGTGCGGGTGCGCAGCTCGGGGATTTGCGGGTCGGACATGCATGCCTTCCTGGGCCACGACGATCGGCGGCCCGCCCCCCTGACGCTGGGCCACGAGGTCGCGGGCACCACCGATGCGGGCATGCGGGTGACGGTCAATCCGCTCAACGCGTGCGGGCAATGCCCGGCCTGCCTTGCGGGCCGCGACAACCTGTGCCCGAAGCGCCAGATCATCTCGATGCCGCCGCGCGAGGGCGGGTTCGCCGAGTACATCACGCTGCCGCCGGTCAACGCCATCGCGATCCCCGACGCCATGCACACCGACCAGGCCGCCCTGGCAGAACCCATCGCCTGCGGCTGGCACGCGGTGCGGCTGGCGCTGGCGGCGGGCGGCACCGGCCCTGCGCTCGTCATCGGGGGTGGGGCCATCGGCGTCGGTGCGGCGCTGTCGCTGGTGGCCCAAGGCGTGTCCGATGTCGCCATCGTCGAGCCGTCGCAGGCGCGCCGCGACTACCTGGACGCGCGCGGCTTCGCGATGCGCGCGCCCGACACGCTGCGCGCGGGCGACCAGTTCGGCGTGGTTATCGACGCCGTGGGCATCGCGCCCACCCGCGCGCAGGCGTCGGCCCACGCGCGTCCCGGCGGCATCATCGCCCATATCGGGCTGGGATCCAGCGAAGGCGGACTGGATATCCGGCGCATGACCCTGCAGGAAATCACCTTCATCGGCACCTACACCTATACCGCGCCGGACTTCCGCGCGACGGTCGCGGCCATGGCGGACGGGCGGTTGGGGCCGCTCGACTGGACCGAGACGCGGCCCCTGACCGAAGGCGCGCGCGCCTTCGCCGATATCCGGGCAGGCAAAGTCGCCGCGCCGAAAATCATTCTGAAACCCTAAAAAAGGAGAGACAAATGGCTGAAATTCCACACCTTCTGGTCCACGAGCACGATGACAACGTGGGCGTCGTCGTCGTCGAGGGGCTGACCAAGGGCACCGACATGCTGTGCTGCGTCACCCATGACAATTCGACCTTCCGCCTGAAATCCGAGGCCGACGTGCCCATCGGTCACAAGATCGCGCTGAAGGACCTGAAGGAGGGGGACACCGCCATCAAATACGGCGAGGACATCGGCAAGATCATCGCCGACATTCCCAAGGGCCACCACGTCCACACCCACAATTGCAAAACGAAGCGCTGGTAAGGAGCCACTGAAATGGCATCGAAATATTCCAACATCACCGTCCAGGCCTACCGCCGCGAAAACGGCCGCGTGGGCGTGCGCAACCACGTCGTCATTCTGCCCGTCGACGACATCTCGAACGCCGCCTGCGAAGCGGTCGCCAACAACGTGAAGGGCACGATGGCGATCCCTCACGCCTATGGCCGCCTGCAGTTCGGCGAGGATCTCGAGGTCCATTTCCGCACCATCATCGGCGCGGGCGCCAATCCCAACGTCGCCGCCGTCGTCGTCATCGGGATCGAGCCGGGCTGGACCAAGCGCATCGCCGACGGCATCCGCGAGACCGGCAAGCCCGTGGCCGAGTTCAGCATCGAGCAGAAGGGCGATTTCGAGACGATCCGCGCAGCCAGCTGGGCCGCCAAGGACTTCGTCCACCAGGCGACCGAGATGCAGCGCGAGGAATGTTCGATCTCCGAACTGTGGGTGTCCACCAAGTGCGGCGAATCCGACACGACCACGGGCCTGGGCTCGTGCCCCACGGTCGGCAACATGTACGACAAGCTGCTGCCCGAGGGCATCACCGGCTTCTTCGGCGAGACGTCCGAGATCACCGGCGCCGAGCATATCTGCCAGAAGCGCGCCATCAACGAAGAGGTGGGCGAGCGGTGGTACAAGATGTGGAAGGCCTATTCCGAGGACGTGATCTTCGCGCACCAGACGGATGACCTGTCCGACAGCCAGCCCACCAAGGGCAACATCGAAGGCGGCCTGACCACCATCGAGGAAAAGGCGCTGGGCAACCTGGAAAAGATCGGCCGCACGTCGCAATATATTGACATCCTTGAGCCGGCCGAGGCGCCGAAATCGGGCAATGGCCTTTATTTCATGGATTCATCCTCCGCCGCGGCCGAATGCGTGACGCTCATGGCCGCCGGTGGCGCCGTGATCCACACCTTCCCCACCGGGCAGGGCAACGTGGTCGGTAACCCCATCGTGCCGGTCATCAAGATCACCGCGAACCCGCGCACCGTGCGCACCATGTCCGAGCATGTGGACGTGGACGTGTCGGGCATCCTGCGGCGCGAGATGACCATCGACGAGGCCGGTGACGAGCTGATCGAATGCATCCGCCGCACCGCCAATGGCCGCTACACGGCCGCCGAGGCGTTGGGTCACCGCGAATTCTCGATGACGAAGCTTTATCGCAGCGCCTGATTCTGGTCCCGATCGCCCCTTCGCGGGGGCGATCCACCCAACTGGAAACTCCATGCCCGAAACAGAACGCCTGAGCCTTGACGAGGCCACCGACCTGCTGACCCGCGTCTTCGCGAAATGCGGCGCGGGCGATTCCGCCGCCGCGTCCGTCGCGCGCGCGCTGGTCGCCGCCGAAGCCGAAGGCCAGTCCGGCCACGGCTTTTCGCGGGTGTCCGATTACGCGGCGCAGGCGGCGACCGGCAAGGTCGTCGCGGACGCCGTGCCCGAACTGGTCGTGTCGGAGGGCACGGCGCTGGAAATCGACGCAGGCTTCGGCTTCGCCTACCCGGCGCTGGATCTCGCCATCGACAGCGTGATCGCCGCCGCCAAGGCCCACGGCACCGCGTCCGTCGCCATCCGCCGCTCGCACCATTGCGGCGCGCTGTCGGTGCAGGTGGAAAAGATCGCGCAGGCGGGGCTGGTGGGCCTGATGGTCGCCAACGCGCCCGCCGCCATTGCGCCCTGGGGCGCGCGGATGCCGGTCTTCGGCACCAATCCCATCGCGTTTGCCGCACCGCGCAAGGGCGCGGCCCCGTTGGTCATCGATTTGTCGCTGTCGAAGGTGGCGCGCGGCAAGGTGATGCATGCCAAAAAATCCGGCCAGCCCATCCCCGAAGGCTGGGCCTTCGACGGCCAAGGAAACCCCACCACCGACGCCGAGGCCGCGCTGAAGGGCACCATGGCGCCCATCGGCGGCGCCAAGGGCACCGCGCTGGCGCTGATGGTCGAGATCCTGGCCGCCACCCTGACCGGCGCCCATGCCAGCCGCGAGGCAGGGTCGTTCTTCACCGCCGATGGCCCCCGGCCCGGCACCGGGCAATTCCTTCTGGCACTTCGCCCCGGCGACGCCGACGGCTTCGCCGCACGGCTGGAATCGCTTTTGGGCACCATCGCCGCGCTGGAAGGCGCGCGCCTTCCCGGCACCCGCCGTTTCGCCGCGCTGGCCCGCGCCACGGAACAGGGCATCGACGTGCCTGCCCAATACCTGCAAGCCGCCAGGGACCTGGCCGGAGAGTCATGACCGACGCCCCAGCACGCACTGCGCCGGACCGGATGGGCCACGCCAAGTCGCTGATCCCCGGACTGCTGATCGTCACCGTGATCGCGTTGGCCAGCAGCTTCGTGGCCGAGCATTACGGCGCGCCCGCCATGCTGCTGGCGTTGCTTTTCGGGATCGCCATGAACTTCCTGTCCGAAGATCCGCGATCGCGTCCCGGGATCGAGTTCGGCGCCAAAACCGTGCTCAGGATCGGCGTGGCGCTGCTGGGCGTGCGGATCAGCGCCGATGTGCTCGGCTCGCTTGGCTGGGCCGTGGTGGCGCTGGTCGTGGTCGCGACGGCGCTGACCATCGGCTTCGGCTTCGCCGTCTCGCGGCTCTTCGGCTTCAAGAACCGCTTCGCCTTCCTGTCTGCGGGTGCGGTCGCAATCTGTGGCGCGTCGGCCGCCATGGCCATCGCCGCGATCCTGCCCAAGGACGACAGGTCCGACGAGCGGCTGATCTTTACCGTCGTGGGCGTCACCGTGCTGTCGACGCTGGCCATGGTGATCTATCCGGTCTTGACCGGGGGTTTCGGATGGGACGACCGGCAGGCGGGCATGTTCATCGGCGCCACCGTGCATGACGTGGCGCAGGTGGTCGGCGCGGGCTACTCGATCTCGGACGAGGCAGGGGTGACGGCGACACTGGTGAAGCTTCTGCGCGTGTTGATGCTGGCACCCGTGGTGGTGATCGCGGGCCTGGTGATCCGGGCCCGCAATGTCGAGCCCGACCCCGAGGGCGGCCGTCCGCCGCTGGTGCCCACCTTCGTGGCGGGCTTCGTGGGGCTGGCCGTGCTCAATTCGCTGGGGTTGCTGCCCAGCTTCGTCGTCGCCCCGGCCTCGGCCGCGTCGGGCTGGGCGCTGCTGGCGGCCATCGCCGCCGTGGGCCTGCGCACCGTGCCGCAGCAGATCCTGAACGTGGGACCGAAAGCCGTGGGCATCCTGGCCGCCGAAACCGTGTTTCTTGCCGTCTTCATCGGGCTCGGGCTGACTTTCGCCGCGTGAGTCCGGAATAGACCGGCGGCGGTCTGTTCCGGAACATCTGTCGCGCTAGCTTGTTTCCATACTGAACCGATGTCGGCGCGCGGCCCGAAGGCCCTGCGCCCATCGCGTTGAAATCAACCCGTCAGGAGGGACACCATGGCTTTCGAACTTCCCGATCTTCCGTATTCGCACGACGCGCTGGCCGACAAGGGCATGAGCCGCGAGACGCTGGAATACCACCACGACATTCACCACAAGGCCTATGCCGACAAGACCGCCGAGATGGTCAAGGGATCCCAGTGGGAAGGCAAATCCATCGAGGAGATCATCGCCGGCACCTACGACAAGGGCGCCGTGGCGCAGTCGGGGCTGTTCAACAACGCCTCGCAATACTGGAACCACTGCCAGTTCTGGGAAATGATGAGCGGCGAGGACAGCAAGATGCCGTCCGAGGTCGAAAAGGCGCTGACCGACAGCTTCGGGTCGGTCCAGAAATTCAAGGACGACTTCGCCGCGGCCGGCGGCGGACAGTTCGGATCGGGCTGGGCCTGGCTCGTCAAGGATACCGATGGCAGCCTGAAGGTCACGTCGACCGAGAACGGCGTGAACCCGGTCTGCTTCGGCCAGACCGCGCTTCTGGGCTGTGATGTGTGGGAGCACGCCTATTACATCGACTTCCGCAACAAGCGGCCCGGTTACCTGACCAACTTCCTGGACAACCTGGTGAACTGGGAAAACGTCGCGTCGCGCATGTAGGGCGCGAATTTTCGGCGAAAATTCGGGGCGCGCCTGATGGGCGGGCCCCGCTTCGTTTCGCGGAACATATGACTGAAGGCCCGTGTTGAGCCTTTGAATCACAAGAACGAGGAGACAGGCCATGGCCGAGCGTCAACGATCCAAGGACGGCGTCAAGGAAACCGAGAAATTCACCGACGAGGCCGCGGCACCGTCGCATCAGGGCCGCTCGGACGGCGCGCTGGAGCGCAAGGTCGGCACGCGCGACCTGGAAAACACAGCCAAGCACGGCGAGGGCGCGACCCGCGTCACCAAGTCGGACGAGAAGGGCGAAGGCAACCTGGGTGGCCATCATGGCACCGGCGGGGACGACTAGTATGGCCAAGCTGACCCAAGGCACCTGGGTGCTGATCGCCGACGGTGAAAAGGCGCTGATCCTGGAAAACCAGACCGATCACGAGAACCCGTACCTGACCGTCCTGACCAAGGAAGAGCAGGAAAATCCGCCCGACCGCGAGCAATCGGCGAACCGCCGCGGCCGCATGGCCGATGGCGCGGGCGGCGCCGAGAACGCGGGCCAGCGCTCGGCCTTTGACGACACCGATTGGCACGAATTGCAAAAAGAGCGGTTCGCCAGCGACCTGGCCGACATGCTCTACAAGCGGGCCCATCGCGGCGCCTTCGACAGCATCGTTCTGGTCGCCGGGCCGAACATCTTGGGCGAG
Source organism: Palleronia pontilimi (assembly GCF_016412875.1). Lineage (GTDB taxonomy): Bacteria > Pseudomonadota > Alphaproteobacteria > Rhodobacterales > Rhodobacteraceae > Palleronia > Palleronia pontilimi. Next base: position 270,961 of record NZ_JAEKPD010000002.1, read on the forward strand.
CTGCGCGACAACCTGCACCAGGAGGTCAGCAGCAAGGTCATCGCCGAGATCGACAAGACGCTGACCAATCACTCGATCGACGACATCGAGAAGATCGTGAAAGAGGAACTGGATCACGCCTGACCGGCGTGCCGCCGAAAGGTGGATATTTCCAAGAACAAAGACGGGGCAGGGCGCGCGACGCTCTGCCCTTTTCGCGTCAATCCTGGCCGCGATAGGGTGGGACGTATTGCATCGCCATGTCCCAGGGAAAGAAGATCCAGGTGTCCTGGCTGACTTCGGTGACGAAGGTATCGACCTGCTGGCGGCCGCTGGGCTTGGCGTAGACCGTCGCGAAATGGGCGTTGGGATAGAGCGCGCGCACCAGCTCCAGCGTCTTGCCGCTGTCCACAAGGTCATCGATGATCAGGATGCCGGTGCCGTCGCCCATCATCTTTGCATCTGGGGATTTCAGCACATGCGCCTCGGATTGCGCCTGGTGGTCGTAGCTTTTCACGCTGATCGTGTCGACGGTGCGGATGTCGAGCTCGCGCGCGACGATCATCGCGGGCGCCATGCCGCCGCGGGTGATCGCCACCACCGCGCGCCACCCGCCGCCCTGTTCGCCCGCCTCGCCGTCGGGCCCGAGCCCATCCAGCCGCCACGCCAGCGCGCGCGCATCGCGGTGGATCTGGTCCCACGAGACGTGAAAGCCCTTCTCATGCGGCAGCCGGTCGGTCATGGCGTTTCCCTCTTATCAGCCTGCCGCGACTTTTGCCCCCAGCGCGGCAAGGAGTCCACCGAATGTCCGGTCCAAGGCCGTCTTTGCCGAGGCATAGGCCCGCTGGGCGCGGGGCAGTGAGAACGCCCAGGCCACGACCAGGTACCAGGCGGTTTCGACCCAAAGCACGTTGACGAGGATCGCCGCCTTTTCCCAAGGCAGCGCCGTGACGGGCACGAGGCCCACGAAAACGGCGCCGAAGAAGATCGCGGGCTTGGGGTTTGCCAGCATGGCGGCGGCGCCCAGTTGCACGGCACCGAGCGTGCCGAGTGGCACCGCAGCCTCGTCGATCCGCGGCAGGGGCGCGCGGGCGTGGCGCCACATGGTGATCCCCAGATAGACCAGGAACAGCCCGCCCGCGACCTTCAACGCGATGAAGACCGGCGGCACCCGGTCGAACAGCAGCGACAGACCCGCAAGGGCCGCGAAGGCCCAGAGCGTGGCTGCCATCCCGTAGCCAAGCGCCAGCCCCGCGGCCGGGCGGAACCCTTCCGAGACCGCCGTGCGCACACTCAGAACGAAGGCCGGGCCGGGACTGATCGCCGCCAGAAGATGGGCCAGCGCGATGACCACGAAGGGCCACAGACCCACCCGGTCAGTCCTTGCTCATGTCGGGCGCGTCGACGGCCTTCATGCCCACCACGTGATAGCCCGCATCCACGTGCAGAACCTCGCCCGTGGTGCCCGAGCCCAAATCGCTGAGAAGATACAAAGCCGAGCCGCCCACGTCGTCGATGCTGACATTGCGGCGCAGGGGCGAGTTGTACTCGTTCCACTTCATGATGTAGCGGAAATCGCCGATCCCGCTGGCCGCGAGCGTCTTGATCGGTCCCGCGCTGATGGCGTTGACGCGGATGCCGTCCTTGCCCAGGTCCTCGGCCAGGTAGCGCACCGATGCTTCCAGCGCGGCCTTGGCGACGCCCATGACGTTGTAATGCGGCATGACCCGCTCGGCGCCGTAATAGGTCATGGTCAGCGCCGATCCGCCCTTGGTCATCAGCTTCTCGGCGCGCTGCATCACGGCGGTGAAGGAATAGACCGAGATGTCCATGGACATGCGGAAATTCTCGCGGCTGGTGTCGACGTAGCGTCCGCGCAGCTCCTCCTTGTCGGAAAAGCCGATGGCGTGGACGACGAAATCAAGGCTGCCCCAGCGCTCGGCAATGGCGTCGAAGGTGGCGTCGATGCTGTCCATCTCGGCCACGTTGCAGGGCACCACGAAGTCCGAGCCCAGCTTTTCGGCCAGCGGGACCACCCGCTTTTTCAACGCGTCGCCCTGGTACGAGAACGCCAGTTCGGCGCCCGCATCCGCCAGGGCCTTGGCGATGCCCCAGGCGATGGACTTGTCATTGGCCAAGCCCATGATCAGCCCGCGCTTGCCCGCCATCAAAGTGTTTGACATCCCGCTTCCCTTTGGCAATTACCTTAACTTCACTAGGGCTTAGGCCATTCGACGAATTGCTTCAAGTCACCGAGAAGGGCGCCAAGCCATGACCGCGACCGACAGCATTTTCGACGCGTCCGATCCGTTTCAGTTGACACGCGACTGGATGGCGGACGCCGAGCGGACCGAGCCCAACGACCCCAACGCCATCGCGCTGTCCACCGTCGATGCGGACGGGATGCCCAATGTGCGCATCGTGCTTCTGAAGGAAATCGCGGACGACGCCTTTGTCTTCTACACCAATTACGGATCGCAAAAGGGTGTTGAACTGGGCCATAGCGGCAAGGCAGCCTTCGTGCTACATTGGAAGACGACACGTCGGCAGGTGCGTGTAAGGGGTCTTGTCAGCCGCCAGGACGATGCTCGGGCCGATGCCTATTTCGCTTCGCGCGACCTTGGGTCCCGCTTGGGCGCCTGGGCATCACGCCAGTCGCATCCGCTTGAAGATCGTGAAACGCTCGAAGCGCGGATCGAACAGGCACGAGAACGCTTCGGCGAAGATCCGCCGCGTCCGCCCCATTGGGGCGGGTTTCGCATTCGGCCGATCGAGTTCGAGTTCTGGGCGGACGGAAAGCATCGTCTTCACGACCGGGAAAAATGGGTGAAACCTGAACATTTGGTCAGGTGGACCGCGCAACGCCTTTTCCCGTAGCGCCCTCTGCGTAAAGCTGGGGGAACAATTCCATTAGTGGTGCCGGGCTGTTCGCCCACCGAAGATCACAGTGGGACGGGCGTAAGGCCCGGTTGATTCGTATGGCCGACAAGATACACGCGGATGGGGAAATCGTCACCGGTCGGGTGAAGTGGTTCGACTCGATCAAGGGGTTCGGTTTCGTAACCTGCGATACGGTGTCGGGCGACATCCTTCTGCACGCGAATGTCCTGCGGAATTTCGGGCAGAGCTCGGTATCGGACGGCTCGCAGATCCGGATGCGCATCGTCGAAACCCACCGCGGCCACCAGGCCACCGAGATCCTGGACGTCGAAGCCGCCCCGCCCGAAGACCACGGTCACGCCGAGGGGGATCTTCCCTTCGATCACTCGCTCGAAGGCGGCCCCCTGCAGCCCGCCCGCGTCAAATGGTTCGACCGGGCCAAGGGCTTTGGGTTTGCCAATGTGTTTGGTGACAGCGAAGATGTCTTCATCCATATCGAAGTTCTGCGCCGCTCGGCGCTGGCGGATCTGCAACCGGGCGAAGCGGTGGCGATCCGCGTGGCCGAGGGCGAGCGTGGACGGTTGGCGACGCAGGTGAGTGTATGGGAAAGTGCCTATTCCGCGGATGGCTCGTCCGAGCCGTCGTCGGACTGAGTCTTGTCGGCGGCGCAGCCAGCGCCGCCTGCCGCGATGACGCGGTCGAGCTGCGCGGGGATTTCGGCCAGGCGCGCTTCCGCATCGACCTGGCCGACGATCCCGCCGAGCGCGCGCAAGGCCTGATGTTCGTCGAGGACATGCCCGCGGGGCAGGGGATGCTGTTTGTCTACGAGCGCTCCCAGCCGGTGTCTTTCTGGATGCGCAACACGCTGATTCCGCTGGACATGATCTTCATGGATGCGTCCGGAACGGTGCAGAAGGTGCACGAAAACGCCGTGCCCGGGGACCTGACGTCGATCCCGGGGGGCGACGACATCCTGGCGGTGCTGGAAATCAACGGCGGGCTGGCGCGCCAGGTGGGGATCGTCCCGGGCACCGAGCTGCGCCACCCCGCGCTGCCGCAGGATGTGGCGGCCTGGCCCTGTGACGGTGCCAAGCCCTAAGCGGGGTTTGCCAAAGCCGCGCCCCCGGTCTAAAGGGGCGCAGTCGGGGCGTGGCGCAGCCTGGTAGCGCGGCGGTTTTGGGTACCGTAGGTCGTAGGTTCGAATCCTATCGCCCCGACCATTCGTCACCCAGATTTAGCGTTGCGCACAAATTCAGCCGCAAACTGTAGATTTGCCCACAGCGTGTCGGGCCTGCATCTTTCGCACCCGCAGCATTTTTCGGACCGGCGGCGCGACCGGTAATTCGCGGACCGGCAGGATTCCGCTGATTCATAAGCCTTTTTCGGGACACGCCTCGCAGCACTTGAATTCCGGGCGGGCGACCGGATCTCCCGCCACCTCAGATTGCTGTGGAAAAGTGAAATTTCCGTGTTGACCGAATCCCGCCGAATGCGCCACCTTGTGTTGGCAAGGCAGGCGAACACCAGATATAGTGGCGCTACCTAGGGGCCGGGGTTTTCTCCCTCTCCGGCCAATGGCGCCCTTACGGTCTGCGCTCGACCGCCTTGCACGACATTTAGCGCGAAACGCGCCGTACAAACTTTGACGATGGGGCAGCTCTTATGAAAATCGACCGCAGATTCACCAAGGCCGGGCAGGACGCCTATGCCGATCTGGACTTCACGACCACCGTGTCCGAGATCCGCAATCCTGACGGCACGGTCGTCTTTCGCAACGACGCGGTCGAAGTCCCCTCCAGCTGGAGCCAGGTTGCCAGCGACGTCATCGCCCAGAAATATTTCCGCAAGGCGGGTGTCCCGTCGAACCTGAAGCGCGTGAAGGAAAAGGGCGTGCCCGAGTTCCTGTGGCGCTCGGTCCCCGAAGAGGGCGCCGTCATGGGCGGCGAGACCTCGTCGAAGCAGGTCTTCGACCGGCTGGCGGGTGCCTGGGCCTATTGGGGCTGGAAGGGCGGCTATTTCACCACCGAAGCCGACGCCCGCGCCTATTACGACGAAATGCGCTTCATGCTGGCCACCCAGAAGGCCGCGCCGAACTCGCCCCAGTGGTTCAACACCGGCCTGCACTGGGCCTACGGCATCGACGGCCCGGCCCAGGGCCACCACTATGTCGACTACAAGACCGGCAAGCTCACGAAGTCCAAGTCCTCCTACGAGCACCCGCAGCCCCATGCCTGCTTCATCCAGTCGGTCAGCGACGACCTGGTGAACGACGGCGGCATCATGGACCTCTGGGTCCGCGAGGCGCGGCTGTTCAAGTACGGCTCGGGCACCGGCACCAACTTCTCGTCCCTGCGGGCCGAGGGCGAGGCGCTGTCGGGCGGCGGCAAGTCGTCGGGCCTCATGGGATTTCTCAAGATCGGCGACCGGGCGGCCGGCGCGATCAAATCAGGCGGCACAACCCGTCGAGCAGCGAAGATGGTGATCGTGGACGCCGATCACCCCGACATCGAAGCCTTCATCGACTGGAAGGTGCTGGAAGAACAGAAAGTCGCCAGCATCGTTGCCGGATCGAAGATGCACGAGAAGTACCTCAACGACATCTTCGCCGCGTTCAAGGCCTGGGACGGGATCGAAGCCGATGCATACGACCCCAAGAAGAACGAGACCCTGAAAGCGGCGATCCGCGCCGCCAAGAAGGTGTCCATCCCCGAGACCTACATCAAGCGCGTGCTGGATTACGGCAAGCAGGGTTACGAGTCGATCGAGTTCCCGACCTACGACACGGATTGGGACTCTGAGGCCTACAACTCGGTCTCGGGGCAGAATTCCAACAACTCGATCCGCGTGACCGATGCCTTCCTGAAGGCGGTGGAAACCGACGGCGACTGGGATCTCATCAACCGCACCAGCGGCAAGGTCGCCAAGACCGTCAAGGCGCGCGACCTGTGGGAAAAGGTCGGCCACGCCGCCTGGGCCTGCGCCGATCCCGGTATCCAGTACCACGACACCGTCAACGCCTGGCACACCTGCCCCGAAGACGGCGCGATCCGCGGGTCGAACCCGTGCTCCGAGTACATGTTCCTGGACGACACCGCCTGCAACCTGGCATCCATGAACCTGCTGACTTTCCTGAAGGACGGCCAGTTCCAGTCCGACGACTACATGCACGCCACGCGGCTCTGGACCGTGACGCTGGAGATCAGCGTGCTGATGGCGCAATTCCCGTCCAAGGAAATCGCCCAGCGCAGCTATGACTTCCGCACGCTGGGCCTGGGTTACGCCAATATCGGCGGCCTGCTGATGAACATGGGCTACGGCTACGACAGCGACGAGGGCCGTGCGCTTTGCGGTGCCCTGACCGCGCTGATGACGGGCGTTTCCTACGCCACCTCGGCCGAGATGGCGGGCGAGCTGGGCGCGTTTCCCGGTTACGCCAAGAACGCCGAGCACATGCTGCGCGTCATCCGCAACCACCGCACCGCGGCCCAGGGCAAAGCGTCCGGCTACGATGCGCTGGACGTGAAGCCGGTGCCGCTGGACCACGACAACTGCCCCGACGCGTCGCTGGTGGACCTGGCGACGGCCGCCTGGGACGAGGCGCTGGCGCTGGGCGAAAAGCACGGGTTCCGCAACGCGCAGGTCAGCGTGATCGCGCCCACCGGCACCATCGGGCTGGTCATGGATTGCGACACCACCGGGATCGAGCCTGACTTCGCCCTAGTGAAGTTCAAGAAGCTCGCCGGTGGCGGCTATTTCAAGATCATCAACCAGTCCGTGCCCGCAGCACTGGAAAACCTTGGTTACGGCAGCGCCCAGATCTCCGAGATCGTCAGCCACGCCGTGGGCCACGGTACGCTGGGCAACGCGCCCGGCATCAACCACCAGGCGCTGATCGGTCACGGCTTCGGCCAGGCCGAGATCGACAGGATCGAAACCGCGCTGCCCTCGGCCTTCGACATCCGCTTCGTGATGAACCAGTGGACGCTGGGCGAAGAGTTCTGCCGCGAAACGCTGGGCATCCCGGCCGCCAAGCTGAACGATCCCGCCTTCGATCTGCTGCGGCACCTGGGCTTCACCCGCGCCGATATCGACCGCGCCAACGACCACGTCTGCGGGACCATGACGCTGGAAAACGCGCCGCACCTGAAGGTCGAGCACTACCACATCTTCGACTGTGCCAATCCCTGCGGCAAGACCGGCAAGCGGTATCTCAGCGTCGACAGCCACATCCACATGATGGCCGCCGCGCAGTCCTTCATCTCGGGCGCGATCTCCAAGACGATCAACATGCCCAACGATGCCACCATCGAGGACTGCCAGCGCGCCTACGAGCTGTCGTGGTCGCTGGGGGTGAAGGCCAACGCGCTCTACCGCGACGGCTCGAAACTCAGCCAGCCGCTGGCCTCGGCGCTGGTCGAGGATGACGAGGAAGCCGAGGAAATCCTCGCCACCGGCTCGGCGCAGGAAAAGGCGACCGTCCTGGCCGAAAAGATCGTCGAGCGGGTCGTGATGAAAGAGGTCGAAAAGGCCCGCGGCCGCGACAAGCTGCCCGAGCGTCGGCGCGGCTATACCCAGAAGGCCATCGTCGGCGGCCACAAGGTGTATCTGCGCACCGGCGAATACCGCGACGGCAAGCTGGGCGAGATCTTCATCGACATGCACAAGGAAGGTGCCGGCTTCCGCGCCATGATGAACAACTTCGCCATCGCGGTGTCGGTGGGCCTGCAATACGGCGTGCCGCTGGAAGAATTCGTCGACGCCTTCACCTTCACCCGGTTCGAGCCGGCCGGCATGGTCCAGGGCAACGAGACGATCAAGAACGCCACGTCGATCCTGGACTACATCTTCCGCGAGCTGGCGGTCAGCTACCTGGACCGCAGCGACCTGGCCCATGTGAAGCCCGAAGGCCAGTCCTTCGACGATCTCGGCCGGGGCGAGGAAGAGGGCAAGCGCAACTTCGCGGACGTGCCCGACAGCACCGGCACGTCGCCGCTGGACGTGCTGCGCCAGGTCGCGTCCACCGGCTTCCTGCGCAACCGCCCGCCGCAAGAGTTCCTGGTCATGCAGGGCGGCGCGATGGAACGCGTGATCTCGGACGTGGCCGAAGTGGTCGCGGCCAGCAGCGAAACGGCGCTCGCCACCGGCACCGTCACGATGGATGCCCGCGCCAAGGCCAAGATGCAGGGCTACGAGGGCGATCCCTGCGGCGAATGCGGCAACTACACGCTGGTGCGCAACGGCACCTGCATGAAGTGCAACACCTGCGGTGGGACGTCGGGGTGCAGCTAGGAAATACGGGCGTCGGGTCGAGATGGCCCGACGCCCGGAACGGTCACGGAGTAGGTGAGCCTACTCTGGGCGTGGATCAGGCCGCAGGCAGAAAATAAAATCGAGCGGTAACAGAATGAGCCTGATCGACGAAACTCACGGGGTCCCTTCGGGGGCCCCTTTTTACGCGTCGTCGTCCTTGGGAAAGGCGATGAAGAATTCGTAGGCGCAGAGCGCCGCCATCCCGCCCACGATCACCGCCCAGCCGTGATTGCCCTGCCACAGCTCGAACGCCGTCCAGAGCATGCAGAACCCCGTGATCGCCACGCGCCGCCAGAGCGGGCGATAGAACGGGTGACGGGTGTCGACGATCTTCATTCCGGATACATCCCCGGCACCACCTGGTCGAAATCCACGCACGCCCCGGTCATCACGCCCGCCTCGTGGCTCAGCAGGTAGGACGCCAGCCCCGCCACGTGTTCGGGCTTGACCAGCTGGCCCATGGGCCGCGACGCCTCGGCCCGCTCCAGCCAGTCGTCGCCCGCGCCGTGGAACTTGCGCTGCACCGCGTCCTCGCCCGGCGTGTCCATCCAGCCCACGTTGATCCCGTTCACCCGGATCCGGTCGGGCGCCAGCGTATGGCCCGCGTTCTTCGTCACATGCGCCAGCGCGGCTTTCGACGCGGCATAGGGCGACAGGAAGGACTGGCCGCCATGCACCACGATGGACAGGATGTTCACCACCGCCGCCGGGTGGCCCGCGGCCTTGGCCAGTTGCGCGAAGCGTTGCAGCGCGAAATAGGGCGAGCGCAGGTTGATCGTCATGATCCGGTCGAAAAGCTCGGGCGTGGTGTCCAGGATCGTGCCCCGGTCCGTCGTCGCCCCGGCCACCACCAGCGCGTCCAGCCGCCCCAGGTCGCGCGCCGCGTCCTCGACAACGCGCACCGTGTCGTCGGTGTCGATCAGGTCCGACGCGACGAAGCGTGCGCCGACGCGCGCGGCGGCCTGCGCGCCTTTCGCCTCATCCCGCCCCGTCAGCACCAGGCGCGTGCAGCCGTCGTCGCGCAGCCGCTCGGCGATGGCCAGGCCGACGCCCTGCGTTCCGCCCAGGATCAGCGCCCGCGTCTCGTCGTGTCGGCCCATGCTATCCCCCCTCGCGCAACCCAGCCCCGAGTCTAGGAAACCGCCGCCGCCGCGCAAGCTGGAAAGACGGTTGATCCTGCGTCCCGCCACGCCACATGGTCGCGCAACGCAGTCCCAAGGAGCATCCCCCGTGAGCGTCACCAAGATCGCCATCATGGGCGTGGGCAAGATCGCCCGCGACCAGCATATCCCCGCCATCGCCGCGCGCGATGATTTCGAACTGGCCGCCACGGTCAGCGGATCGGGCGGGGTGGACGGGATCGAGAACCACGACACCCTTGCCGACCTGCTGGACGCGCGCCCCGATATCTCGGCCATCGCCATGACCATGCCGCCGATGCCCCGCTTCGACGCCGCGCGCCGGGCCATCGCCGCCGGACGCCACGTGATGCTGGAAAAGCCGCCCGGCGCCACGACCAGCGAGGTGCGGCAGCTGATCGACATGGCGCGCGCCGCGGGCGTCACCTTGCACGGCACCTGGCATTCGCGCCACGCCGACGCGGTCGCGTCAGTGCGCCAGTGGCTTGCGACCCGCACGATCACCGGCGGCCATATCCTGTGGAAAGAGAACGTGCGCGAATGGCACCCGGGACAGCAATGGATATGGCAGCCCGGCGGCATGGGCGTCTTCGACACCGGCATCAACGCGCTGTCGATCCTGACCGAGATCCTTCCGGTCGATCTGCGCGTGCGGACCTCGGTGCTGTCGTTCCCCGCCAACCGCGACGCGCCCATCGCCGCCGATCTGGTCTTCGCGGGGCCCGACGGGGTCACTATAACCGCGGATATGGACTGGCGCTACGCCGACACCGCGCGCTGGGAGCAGACGATAAAGACCGAAGACGGAACAGTGAAACTGCTTGAAGGCGGTGCGCGCTGGACGCTCGATGGGGTCAAGCAGAAAGCCGAGGGCCCGGGCGAATATCCCGGTGTCTATGCGCGCTTCGCCGAGTTGCTGTCGCGCGGCGAAAGCGACGTGGACGACCGGCCGCTGCGCCACGTGGCCGACGCCTTTCTGCTGGCCAAGCACATCTCCGTCGACCCGTTCCACGACGACGCATGAACCCCTTGGGGCAGGCCAGCCGATCCCACCGGCGAGAGCCAGGGAAACCGGGCTGCCCGGACCGGCATCGGCGCAATCCCGCTGAGCGCGGCGATCCCGAAGAACCCGATGGTCGGTCCGCACGTTACGGAGTCATCACCTTTGCAATGGAGCCGAACATGCGGACTTATCTGATGACAGTGGCGGCGATCGCCGCTCTGATCGCCCCTGCCAGCGCGCAGGTCATGCCCGAAGGCAGCGTCACGGCGGGCGCCATCACCGGCGGCTCGGTCTATCAATCGGGACCCAGCGTCAGCCTGACGCCCGGCGCCACGCAGGACGCGATTTCGTCCGACTGGAACCAGATCGGCACGATCAGCGATGTCGTCCTGTCGAGCGGGGGTGAGCTGATCGGGATCCTCGCCACGCTGGAAATGGGCGAGGTCTTCCTGCCGGTCGAAAGCGCCAACCTGGTCGCGGCACCGGGGCAGGATTTCGCCTTCGTCACCGACCTGACCCTGGAAGAGCTGCAGGGACAGGCGCAGTAACCTCAGGCCCCGCGCGGGATATCGAATCCGGGCGGGGCCAGCTCGAACCCGGCGAAGTCGAATGCGGGGCTGACCGTGCAGCCCGCGAGCGTCCAGTCACCGGTGCTGCGGGCCATCTGCCAGTGATGCGCGCGCACGATGATCTGCGGTGACTGGCCCGCCGCCAGGTCCGCGCCAAGCACCACGTCGCGCGCGGGCCCATCCCGGGATTCGCTGAGCGACAGGGTCAGCGGTGCGCCGCTGTAGAAATGCCAGATCTCGGTGGCATCCACCCGGTGCCAATGACTGACCTCGTCGGCTGCGAGCAGGAAGTAGATGCAGGTGCCCGCGGTCCGGCCCGTTCCGGGCGCGATCCAGGTCTGGCGGTAATGCCCACCCTCGGGATGGGGCTGCAGGCCAAGCTGCGCGATGATCTGGTCCGCGGTCATGGCAGGGCGTCCGCCAGCGCGTTGAAGTCGGTGGCGTTGGCATCCCACGCGGCGTCGGGCTCCAGGTCGGTGACCTGGCCCGCCCCGTGCTCGGTCGGGCGGGCCACGAAGGCGGTGCGCAACCCGGCCGCGCGCGCGGCGTGCAGGTCGTCATTGTGGGCCGCGACCATCATCACCCGGTCCGGCGACAGGCGCAGGGCCGCGCAGGCGGCCAGGTAGACCTGCGGCTTCGGCTTATAGTCGCGGGCGATCTCGGCGCCGAGGATGCAGTCCCACGGAAGGCCCGCGTGGCGCGCAAGCCGCGTCATCAGCGCGATCGAGCCGTTGGAGCAGGGTGCGACGATCCGCTTTTCCCGCATCGCGGCCAGGCCGGGCACGGTGTCGGGCCACGGCGCGAGCCGCTCCCAGGCGCGGGCCAGCTGCGCGGGATCGGGACAGGTCACGCCGAAGCGGTCCAACACGATTTCCAGGTTTTCGCGGTGCAAATCGTCCAGCGCCACGTAGCCGCGCCCGCCCGAGCGGATCCGCTCCATCGCGGGCTGATACTCGGCCCGCCAGGCGTCGGCGAAGGCGAACGCGTCCACCGACGGGATCGCCACCGCCACCTCGCGCGCGACCGAGCCGCGCCAATCCACGCAGGTGCCGAACACGTCGAAGATCAGCGCGCCCAACTCCATCAGAGCATCGGAACGGCGGGCGCGGCTGCTTCGTCCAGAACCCCCATCGCGCGCGGATCCGGGAACAAGCGCACTTCGCGCCGCTCTGCGCGAAAGCCGTTCTTCAGGTAGAAGGGCAACGCCTTCGGTGCATCCAGGGTGCAGGTGTTCAGCCGGATGGTTCGTGCCCCCTGGCTGGCCATCATGTTCTGGACCTGCGCCATCAGCCAGGTGCCGATCCCGCGCCCGATGGCCGGGGGTGTCAGCCCGAAGAACGCGATCTGCGGATCGTCGCGGTCGCGGAAATCCAGCTCGACCATGCCCAGGGGTCCGTTGTCGCCGGTCAGCACGTAAAGCTCGACATCGGGGTCGAAGATGATCGCCATCAGGTCATCATCGCCCAGCATCAGCCGCGAGGTCCAAAGCCAGTCGCGCCCGATCAACTTGAAGAGATCGCGGTAAGTCGCTGTGGGCATACGGGTTTCGCGTTTCAGCACCACGCCGTCCGGGGCCGGTACGGGCGCCATGGGACGCTCGCAGACCAGGTGCGTGACGACGACGGCCAGAAGCCCGTGCGGGATGTCGTAGTGGCCTTCCTGCAGCCTCACCGCAGGATCGACTTTCCGGCGTAGATCGCCGTCTCGCCCAGGATTTCCTCGATCCGGATCAGCTGGTTGTATTTCGCCAGCCGGTCCGAGCGCGCCAGAGACCCGGTCTTGATCTGCCCACAATTGGTCGCCACGGCCAGGTCGGCGATGGTGGCGTCCTCGGTCTCGCCCGAGCGGTGCGACATGACGTTGGTGAAGCGCGCGCGATGGGCCATGTCGACGGCCTTCAGCGTCTCGGACAGGGTGCCGATCTGGTTGACCTTCACCAGCATCGAGTTCGCGCTGCCCCGCTCGATCCCCTCGGCCAAGCGCTTGGGGTTGGTGACGAACAGGTCGTCGCCCACGAGCTGCACCCGGTCGCCCAGCGCGTCGGTCAACATCTTCCAGCCGTCCCAGTCGTCTTCGGACATGCCGTCCTCGATCGACAGGATCGGGTAATCGGCCACCAGCTTTTCCAGGTAGGCTACGTTTTCTTCCGACGACAGCGACACGCCTTCGCCCTTCAGCTCGTACTTGCCGTTCTCGTAATACTCGGTCGCCGCGCAATCCATCGCCAGCATGATGTCGTCACCGGGGGTGTAGCCCGCCTTTTCCACCGATTTCAGGATGAAATCCAGCGCGTCGCGGGTGCTGCCGAGCTCGGGCGCGAAGCCGCCTTCGTCGCCGAGGCCGGTGGACATGCCCGCCGCCGACAGCTCTTTCTTCAGGGTGTGGAACACCTCGGCGCCCATGCGGACGGCGTCGCGGATATTGCCCGCGCTGACGGGCATGATCATGAATTCCTGGATGTCGATCGGATTGTCGGCATGTTCTCCGCCATTGATGATGTTCATCATCGGGACGGGCAGGGTGCGCGCGGACGTGCCACCCACGTAGCGGAACAGCGGCTGGCCGCAGAACTCGGCCGCGGCCTTGGCCGTGGCGAGCGACACGCCCAGGATCGCGTTGGCGCCAAGTCGGCCCTTGTTGTCGGTGCCGTCCATTTCGATCATCGTGGCGTCGATGGCTTCCTGTTCGGTCGCGTCCATGCCCACGAGGCCCTCGGCCAGCTCGCCGTTGACAGAGGCCACGGCCTGCAACACGCCCTTGCCCATGTAGCGGGCCTTGTCGCCGTCGCGCTTTTCCACCGCCTCGTGCTGGCCGGTGGACGCGCCCGAGGGCACGGCGGCCCGGCCCATGGTGCCGTCCTCCAGGGTCACGTCGACCTCGACCGTCGGATTGCCCCGGCTGTCCAGGATTTCGCGTGCCATGATGTCGATGATCGTGCTCATTGGTCCCTCCTTGCCTTCATTTGCGCTGAACCTAGCGCGTCGATCGGGCAGGGGGAAGGGATTGCGCTAACAGCCCGCCACCCGCGCATCCCGCCGCTCGCGCAGGACGGTGTAGATGCCGGTCACGACCACCAGCGCGGCGCCCAGCAGCGTGCGCATGGACGGGCTTTCGCCCAGCACGATGATCCCCAGACCCATCGCGAAGATCAGCCGCGTGTAGCGGAAGGGGATCACCGCGCTGACCTCGCCCAGCCGCATGGCGGCGGTCAGGCCCCAGTAGCCGAACGCACCGACCAGCGCGCCGAAGGCGACCGCGATCAGGGTCGTCGCGTCGGGGGCCACCAAGCGCGGGTCGAAGGGGACCAAAAGCGCGCCCGAGACGAAGAAGGCGCAATATCCCCAGAAGCTCAGCTGGTGGGACGGGATGCGGCCCGGGATCCGGCGCGTCGCGAGATCGCGCATCATCAGGCCCACGACGCCCAGCACGGCGAACAGCGCCTCGGGGCGGAAATCCGCGCCGGTCGGGTCTAGGATGATCAGGATGCCGCAGAGCCCCAGCACCACCGCGGCCCAACGCCGCCAGCCCACCCGCTCGCCCAAGAACAGCGCGGCCCCCGCGGTCAGGGCAAGGGGTGTGGCCTGCAGGATCGCGGTCGCCAACGACAGCGGCACCAGCGCCAGGGCGGTGACAAACCCGCAAGAGCCGACGATATCGCCCAGGTTGCGCAGGATCACCAGCGGATGCAGGAAGTCCGGCCCGAACAAGGGCAGGCCGCGCCGTCGGCAGATCGCGCCGAACAGCACCAGCCCGACGCCGCCCAGCAGCCAGAAGATCTGCCAGACCGGCAGCGTCTGGGCCAGGATCTTGATGACCAGGTCCTCGACGGCGAAACACGCCATCGCTGCGCACATGAGCGCGATGGCGCGCAGGTTGTCCATCGGCTCAGTCCTTCAGCGGAACGCCGTAAAGCTCAAGCCGGTGCCCTTTCAGCCGGTATCCAAGCCGCCGGGCGATCCGCTCCTGCAGCTCTTCGATCTCGGGGTCGACGAATTCGATCACCCGGCCCGAATGCATGTCGATCAGGTGGTCGTGGTGGTCGCGCTCGGCATCCTCGTAACGCGCGCGCCCGTCGCCGAATTCGTGCTTTTCCAGGATGCCGGTTTCTTCGAACAGCTTCACCGTCCGGTACACTGTCGCGATCGAGATGTTGGGGTCGCGCTCGGCGGCGCGGGCGTAAAGCGTGTCCACGTCGGGGTGATCGTCGCTGTCCTGCAGGACCAGCGCGATGGTGCGGCGCTGGTCGGTCATGCGCAGCCCCTGGGCGGTGCAGCGATCCAGGATCGTATCGGACATGTCTTCCCCCCGCGCGTGATGCCGCGTCCGGTCTAGCGTCCG
Organism: Palleronia pontilimi; assembly: GCF_016412875.1. Classification (GTDB taxonomy): domain Bacteria; phylum Pseudomonadota; class Alphaproteobacteria; order Rhodobacterales; family Rhodobacteraceae; genus Palleronia; species Palleronia pontilimi. The sequence goes on from NZ_JAEKPD010000002.1 coordinate 286,179, forward strand.
GGGCAGGGCCGGGCCAGAGCGAATTCAGACCAGAAGCCTGCCTTCCATGACGCGCACGGCCTGCCCGCTGATCCGCACGTGATCCGCGCGCGCTTCGATCCCGATGCGCGACGGGCGACCCATGGCGACACCCTGCGAGATCTGCAGGTCCAGGTCGCGCCCCTCGGCCGCGCGCAGATGCGCGCCGAGCGCCGCCGCCGCGCTGCCGGTCGCGGGATCCTCGGGGATGTTGTCGAGCGGTGCGAACATCCGCGCTTCGATGGCATCGCCGTCGCGGGTATAGGCCAGGACGGCGAAATCGAAATCGCTGGGATAGGCGGTCTGGGCGCGGCGGAAGGCATCGGTATTGACCCATATGGCATCCAGGCACTGGGGCGAGCCGAGCTCGGCCAGACAGAACGGCAACCCGACCGACGCCATCACGGCACCCGTCACCGAATGCGGCGGCAGGCCAAGGCAGCGGGCCACCAGCGACGGGTCCGGCCGGTGCAGGATTTCAAGCGGCCTGTCGCGCAGGAAGGATGCGCGCCCGTCTTCGGCTTGCGCTCGCACCGTGCCGCCCGGCAGCGACAACGACATCTCGGCCGCCGCCCCGTCATCGGCCAGGGCGACCGCCGCGCCGATCAGGGGGTGGCCCGCGAACGGAACCTCTTGCGTCGGGGTGAAGATCCGCAGCCGTGCGGCGTGGTCGGGATCGTCGAAGAGGAACACGGTCTCCGAAAAGTTGAATTCGCGCGCGATCGACTGAAGCGCGCCCTGATCCAGCCCGTCGGCCTGAGGGAAGACGGCCAGCGGATTGCCCCCGAAGGGGCGATCCGTGAACACGTCATAGACGTAGTACCGCGCCAAGGATCAGAGCGTGTAAAGCGGCGGCTTGCCGTGCGCTGCGTGGATGTCGTTGACTTGCGCCTGGTTGATCTTCAGCGCTTGCGCCAATTGATCCAGGAAGATCGCTTCGGGGCGGTTGTCGGGCTCGATGGCCAGGACGGCGGCGGTATAGACCTCGATCTCGTGGCCCTCGGGCGTGTCATGCGCCAGCGCGACCGGATCCACCGACGCGGTCATCTGCGCCTGGATGAACGCGGTTTCCTGCGGATCGCTGTCGCCAAGGATGGCCAGCAGGCTCTCGCGCTCGGCGGGGTCGATTTCGCCATCGGCGCGCGCGGCCTGGATCATGGCGCGGATCATCAGACCCGACACCTGCTCTTCCTCGGCCGTGTCCGGCGGCGTCTCGCGTGTCGTATCCAGCAAGCCTTTCATCTTTCCGGCCCCCGCCGCGCCCGCCGATGCGCCGGCCAGGCCGCCCAGCAGACCGCCCAGCGATCCCGAGCCCATGCTGCCCGATTGCTGCGGTCCGCCCACGCCCAGCGCGCCCAGCAGGCCGCCGATGCCCCCCGCGCCGCCGATCTGGCCGGACGCGCCGCCCGAGCCTTGCTGCTGCGCGGCCAGCTTGCGTTTCACGCCTTCCAGCCCGCCCGCGTCGCGGAAAGCCTGCACGCCCTTGGCGGCGGCGAAGGCCAGTGCCATTTTGACGGCCATGTTCTTGAGCGACATCGTCACATCTCCGATACGTTGAATTCGTGCCGAGCCTACACCTTTCCGCGCCACTGTCACGGGGTGTGGGGGCCGCGTCCGCTTGACCGCCGCCGCGTTCGGCGACAGCCTGCCGGTGGCATGGGAAACGGGGGCGGGCGATGATCGAAAGCTGGCGCTGGTACGGCGAGATCGACCCGATTTCGCTGGACGAAATCGCGCAGACCGGTGCCAGCGGCATCGTCAGCGCCTTGCACCAGATCCCCTATGGCGCGGTCTGGCCGCGCGATGCCATCGCCGCGCGGCGCGCAAGGATCCGTGGGGCAGGATTTGACTGGGTGGTGGTCGAAAGCCTGCCGGTGCATGAGCGTATCAAGCAGGGCGCGGGCGACCTGGCCCCGCTTTTCGCCAATTACCGGCAATCCATGGCCAACCTCGCCGCGGAAGGCGTGCGGACGATCTGCTACAATTTTATGCCGCTGCTCGACTGGACCCGGACCGACCTGGCCGCGCCCGTGCCCGGCGGCGCCACTTGCCTGCGCTTCGATGCGGTCCGCATGGCCGCCTTCGACATCCACCTGCTGCTCAGGCCCGATGCCGAGGCTGACTGGCCCGACGCCACCTGCGCGCAGGCGCGAGCGTGGATCGGCGCTGGCAGCCCCGCCGAGCGAGAGGCGCTCTGTGCCGCGATCATGTCGGGAATGCCGGGCGCGGTGGATCGCTACGACACAGACGGGCTGCGCCGGGCGCTTGCGGACTATGACGGCATCGACGCCGCCGCCTTGCGCGCGAACCTGAAGCGCTTCCTGGCCGAAGTGGTGCCCACGGCAGATGAGCTCGGGCTGCGACTGTGCATCCATCCCGACGATCCGCCCCGCGACATCCTTGGCCTGCCGCGCGTCGTGTCGACCGCGTCCGATCTGGACTGGGTGATGGGCGCCGAGGACAGCCCGGCCAACGGCCTGACGCTCTGCTCGGGCTCGCTCGGCGCGCATCCCGATGCCGACTTGCCCGCCATCGCCGCGCGGTTCGCGCCGCGCATCCATTTCGCCCATCTGCGCAACGTCCGAAAAGAGCCCGATGGCAGCTTCGAAGAGGCCGCGCATCTGGACGGCGATACCGACATGGTGGCGCTGATCGCCGTGCTCCTGGCCGAGCGGTCCCGCCGCCGCGCCGAAGGGCGGCCGGATGCCGATATCCCGTTCCGGCCCGACCACGGCCACCACATGCTCAGCGACCGTTCGCGCGATCTGATCCCGGGCTATCCGCTGATCGGTCGCCTGCGCGGCCTGGCCGAGCTGCGCGGCGTCATCCGGGCGCTGGAGCATGGGGGATTGGAGCGGGTGAAGGGAATCGAACCCTCGTCTTAAGCTTGGGAAGCTCCTGCTCTACCATTGAGCTACACCCGCCTTGGCCGCCTGACTAAGGCGCAACGCCGTGCCTCGTCAAGCATTGCCACGCGCGATCGGACCCTAGCTGCGCTTGCGCCGTCGCTGGCGGCCGCCCTCCTGGCCCGCCTGGTTGAAGCTGACATCGGGCAGGGTGACGATCTTCGACAGTTCGGGGAACGGATCGCTGGCATGGGGCAGGGCGTTGGCGGCCACGAAATGGTCCTGGAAGCGCGGCTCGATGGCCGTTTCGACCTTCTGGATGCGGGTCACCGTCTCTTCGATCTCGGCCCGCGCGGCGCGGTTCAGAAGCGCGATGCGCGCCCCCGTGCCCGCGGCGTTGCCCGCGCTCGAGACGTCCTCAAGCCGCGCGTCGGGGATCATGCCCAGCACCATGGCGTGCAGCGGGCTGATATGCGCACCGAAGGCGCCTGCCAGCACGATCCGCTCGACCCGGTCCACGCCGCGCGCGTCCATCAGCAGGCGCGCGCCCGCATAGAGCGCCGATTTCGCCAGCTGGATCGCGCGGATGTCGCCTTGGGTGACGGTGATGCGTCGGTCGCCGTCGTCGTAGATGACGTAGACCTGCGTGCGTCCCTCGGGCTGCAACCGCGGCGTGCCCGCCTGCTCGGCACTGCCGATCAGGCCCGAGGCGTCCACCAGCCCCGCCATGCGCATCTCGGCCACGGCCTCGATGATGCCCGAGCCGCAGATACCGGTGATGCCCGTCGCCTTGGTGGCCGCGTCGAACCCGTCCTCGTCGGACCACAGATCGCAGCCGATCACGCGGAAACGGGGCTCTTTCGTGTCGGGGTCGATGCGGATCGCTTCGATCGCGCCGGGGGCGGCCCGCTGGCCGGAACTGATCTGCGCGCCCTCGAAGGCCGGGCCCGTGGGCGACGAGCAGGCCAGGACCTTCGTGCGGTCGCCCAGCAGGATCTCGGCGTTGGTGCCCACATCGACGACCAGCGTCAGCGCCTCCTGCTGGCCCGGCGCTTCGCTAAGCGCGACCGCGGCGGCATCGGCCCCCACATGGCCCGCGATGCAGGGCAACAAGTAGGCGCGTGCGGCGGGGTTGAGCGCGGTCAGCTCCAGCTCTTGCATGGCCAGCGACAGCGCCGAGGACGTGGCCAGCGCAAAGGGCGCCTGTCCCAACTCGACCGGGTCGATGCCCAGCAGCAGGTGGTGCATGACCGGGTTGCAGACGATGACGGCCTCGACGACGGCGCGCGGCTCGAGCTTTGCATCGGCGATCAGCTCTTCGATCAGGACATTCAGCGCCTCGCGCACCGCCCGCGTCATCTCCACGTCGCCGCCGGGGTTCATCATCGCGTAGCTGACCCGGCTCATCAGGTCTTCGCCGAAGCGGATCTGCGGGTTCATGATGCCCGAGCTCAGCACGACCTCGCCCGTCTGCAGGTTGCACAGATGCGCGGCGATCGTGGTCGAGCCCAGGTCGATGGCCAGCCCGTAGATCCCGCCTTCGTAGAACCCGGGCCAGACGTCCACCAGCCGCGGTGTGTCGCGGTGGTCGTGGTGGATGGCGACGGTGACGCTCCAGTCGCCCTTGCGCAACGCGCCTTGCAGCTTGGCCAGGACCGGAAGCGGCGCGGTGACACCGTCGAGGTTCCATTGCGCCTTGAGCGCACGGTTCAGACGCTCCAGGTCGCCGGTGGGCGTGTGCATGTCGGGCTCGTCGACGCTGACCAGCATCAGCCGCGTGGCGGCGTCCAGCGTGATCTCGCGGGCGGTGGCGTCCTTGCGCACGACCTGGCGGTGGACCTGCGAGCCTTCGGGCACGTCGATGACGACATCCTTCTGGATCGTCGCCTGGCAGCCAAGGCGGCGGCCCGGCTTCAAGCCGCGCTTTTCGTCGTAGCGGGCCTCGACCGCGTTCCAGGGGCTGAGCGCGTCCTCGGTGACGGTCAGGCCGAGCTTGGGAAAGCTGCCGATGCCGGGGCTGACCTGACATTTCGAGCAGATGCCGCGCCCGCCGCAGACCGAATCGAGATCCACGCCAAGGCGGCGCGCGGCCGTCAGGACCGGCGTGCCCACGGGGAAGTGGCCGCGCTTGCCGGACGGCATGAAGACGACCAGCGGATCAGCCACGATGCGACCGCGGGCGATTTTTCGACGAAAAATCGTCAGACGAATTTTCGGCGAAAATTCGTCTCAGCAGACCAGGCGGACGGGGCCGGGATTGCAGATGATGACGAACTGGCCGCCCGCCTCGAACAGGTGAAAGCCGCGCGCGCGCACCGCGTCGATCAGGGCATCGCGCCCGATCTCGGCCTCGACCCACCCAATCGAGCGGCGCACCACGCCCCCCTTCAGGACGGCCTGCGCCGAGAAGATCGCGCGCAACCAGCGGTCGCGATCGGGATGTGGAAAACCCGAAGTCATCCGGCAAGGCGTAGCAAAAGATGGTGAACACGACCTTAACCCCGCCGCCGACGGCGCCCCCCGCGCGAGCCGCCCTCTGCCATCTGCGCGCGCGACGCCTCGGCGAAGCTCTCGCCGCCCTGGACCGCGTCGAGGATGCGGCTGAACTTGATCCATTCGTAGCCGTTGTCGTCGTGGTTCATCAGGAAATTGGCGGCGCGGATCGCTTCCATCTCGACCGAGCGGATCGGGTTCATGATGGCGCTGGTCATCCCCGCGCCGATCGCCATGGGCAGGAAAGCGGCGTTGATGCCGTGGCGATGGGGCAGGCCGAAGCTGATATTGCTGGCGCCGCAGGTGGTGTTGACGCCCAGCTCGTCGCGCAGGCGGCGCACCAGCGTGAAGACCTGCTGCCCGGCGCTCGCCATTGCGCCCACGGGCATGACTAGCGGATCGACCACGATGTCATGCGCCGGGATGCCGAAATCGGCGGCCCGCTCGACGATCTTCTTGGCGACCGCGAACCGCACTTCGGGGTCTTCGCTGATGCCGGTATCGTCGTTGGAAATCGCCACGACCGGCACGTTGTATTTCTTGACAAGCGGCAGCACGAGTTCCAACCGCTCTTCTTCGCCGGTGACCGAGTTCAGCAGCGGGCGGCCTTCCGCGGCCTCCAGCCCGTTTTCCAGCGCGCCGGGCACCGAGCTGTCGATGCAGAGCGGCACGTCCACCAGCGCCTGGACGCGGCGGATGAGCTCGGGCATCAGCATCGGCTCGACGAAGTTGTTGTCGGCATAGCGCGGGTCGTCGGCCATCTTGTTGGTGAAGACCGCGCCCGAGTTCACGTCCAGCACCATGGCCCCGCAGGCGACCTGTTCCAGCGCATCCCGCTCGACGGTCGAAAAGTCGTCCATCTCGAGCTCGGCCGCCAGCTTCTTGCGGCCGGTGGGGTTGATCCGCTCGCCGATCACGCAGAACGGCTCGTCAAAGCCGATGGTGACGGTTTTCGTCTTCGATTCCAGGACCGTGCGGGTCATTCTTACCTCAATTCGCGGCGGCGCGGCGGCCGCTCATGTCCAGCGCCCATTGCGCACTCGTGGTGATGCCGCCCAGCGGGAAGAGATGGACGCTTTCGATGTTGAACTCGGGATCGGCCTGCTTGTGCGCGGCCAGGTCGGCCACGAACTCGGTGGGCTCGTAGGGCAGCAGCAGCTTGGTCACGTCCAGCGCGCGTTTTTGCAGAACGCGCAGCGACGGGCCGACGCCGCAGGCAATGGCGAACTTGATCAGCGTCTGCAGCTTGGCGGGACCGGCCACGCCGATATGGACGGGCAGATCCACGCCCGCTTCCTTGATGGCATTGGCCCACGCGATGACCGGCGCGGCCTCGAAGCAGAACTGCGTGGCGATGGCCATCTTCGCATCCGTGGTTTGCGAAAATTTCTGTTTCCAAAGAAGCGCCTGTTCGACGTTCTTGAAGCTACCATCCGCGTCGATGTCGCGGTTCCCCTCGGGGTGACCCGCCACGTGCAGGCGCTCGAAATCGCCGAACGCGCCGCTTTCCAGAAGCTGCATCGAGTCGATGAAGTCACCTTTCGGTTCGGTCACGCCGCCCGCCAGGAGCAGCGCCTGGCGCACGTCGGCTTCGCCGCGGTAGCGCGCGATCCAATCGTCCAGCGTGGCGCGATCCTTGATGATCCGGGCCGGAAAATGCGGCATGACCGGGAAGCCCGCGTCGTTCAGCCGCCTGGCCGTGGCCACCATGTCGTCGATGGGCGTGCCGTCGATATGGGCGATGTAGACCCGGGTGCCCGCGGGCAGCAGCGCGCGGAAATCCTCGACCTTCTCGGCGGTGCGCGGCATCACCTCGATCGAGAAATCGCTGAGGAAATCCTGCATGCCGGGATGCGCGACGCGGGCAGCAGGGGCAGGGCGCTTGAAGCTCAGAAGGGACATGAAGCTCTCCAGGTGGCGTTTGAGAAAGGCGGAATGGGTCACGCCCAACCGTCATTTGCGATCAGTGTCTTGATCCGGTCGGTGTCGTATTCCGCCGCCAGCCGCGCCGCTTCGGCGCGCGCCACGGCATCGTCGTCACCTTCCACCGCATAGGGCGCGGCCTTGCGCCACTCGGCCAGGTAATCGTCGGTCCCCGCCGCGCCCGACTTCATCGCGGCGCGGTCGATGGCCTGCTCGAACCGCTCGGGCAGCGGCACCTTGGTGCCACGGCGTCCCTTGCCGACGATGACCTGGGCCGGGATATCGCGCCAGTAGACGATCGTGACTTGGGCCATGTGGCGCGATTCCCCTTGCGTTGTCTTCTCATACGCGCCGCCGACCCGACGATTGTGCCGGTTTTCGACATTCAGGCCAACGGACGCGACTTCATTTAGGCGCGCGGCGGTCGCGGGGCCAGTCCGCGCGACTGTCAAACTTCTCATCATCAAGATGAATGCCCGGCGATTTCGGTGGCTGCGACGCTCAGAGCGCTTGCGCCGTGGCACCGGCCCCCGTAGTCTCGGGATAACTTCATAGGAGGGCGGCGACATGGCGCCCAAGCGTCCCATCGGTGCGGGCGTGTTCCCGAAACCGGTCGAGCCGCGGCGCACCCGACAACCTGATCCCGAGCAGCTTTACGCCGCTCTGGACCTCGGCACGAATTCGTGCCGCATGCTGATCGCCCAGCCCAAGGGCAATCAGTTTCATGTGGTTGATTCATTTGCCAAATCCGTGCAGCTTGGCCACGGGCTGGAAGCGTCGGGGCGGTTGTGCCGCGCGTCCATGGGGCGCACGATCCATGCGCTCAGGATCTGTCAGTCGAAGCTGCAGAAGCACAATGTCACCCGGATGCGCCTGGTGGCCACGGAAGCGTGTCGGCGGGCGTCGAACGCGGCCGATTTCATCCACATGGTGCAGCGCGAGACCGGGCTGCAACTGAACATCATCGAACCGGAAGAAGAGGCGCGGCTGGCGGTCATCTCCTGCGCGCCGCTGGTCAGCACCAAGACCGAGCAGCTGCTGGTCGTCGATATCGGCGGCGGCTCGACCGAGCTGGTCTGGATCGACCTGACCCGGGTGCCCAAGGTCGAGCGGCCGCGCGCGATCATGCGGCTGCACGCGGGCTTCAAGCCGGAAGACGGCTCGCCGTTTCCCGCGGCGCGCGTGGTGGACTGGATCAGCGTGCCGCTGGGCGTGGCGACGCTGCGCCAGCAATTCGACGACGTGAAGAACGACGCGGCCCGCTTCGCCCTGATGAGCTGGTTCTTCGAAGAAAACCTGGTGAATTTCGCGCCCTACGCCAAGGAGCAGAAGCGCGAGGGATTCCAGATCATCGGCACCTCGGGCACCGTGACCACAGTCGCGGCAAGCCACCTGGGGCTGCGCCGCTACGACCGCAACCGGGTGGACGGGTTGCGGATGACCAGCGACCAGATCGACGCCGTGATCCGGGACTACCTGACGCTGGGCCCAGACGGGCGGCGCAACGATCCGCGGATCGGGCGCGATCGTCACGCGCTCATCATGTCGGGCGCGGCGATCCTGCAGGCATTGCTCAGGGTCTGGCCCACCGATCGGCTGAGCGTGGCCGATCGCGGCCTGCGCGAGGGGCTGCTTTACGCGCAGATGTCGGCGGATGGCGTGTTGGAGGACGGACCCTACTAAGACGATCTGGGGCGGGTGGCTTCCCGCGCGTCCCGATCCAGCCTATGTGACGGTCAAGGAGATCATCCATGGCGAAGAAACCCGGAAACACCAGCGGACGCGGCGCTCGCGATCTGACCGTCAGGGTCAAGACCGCGCGCGGGCGACGCTCATCGTCGACCCGCTGGCTGCAACGCCAGCTGAACGATCCCTACGTCAAGCGCGCCCAGGCCGAAGGCTACCGTGGGCGCGCCGCGTTCAAGATCATGGAGCTGGATGACAAGTACCGCTTCCTCGTGCCCGGCGCCCGCGTGGTGGACCTGGGCTGCGCGCCGGGTGGCTGGATGCAGGTGGCGATCCCGCGTGTGAACGCGCTCGGCGAAAAGCCCGGCAAGGCGGTGGGCCGCGTGCTGGGCATCGATTTGCAGGAGGTCGAGCCGCTGGCGGGCGCCGAGATCCACCAGATGGATTTCATGGACGAAGGCGCCGACGAGCGGATCCGCGAGCTTGCCGGCGGTAAGGTGGATGTCGTCATGTCGGACATGGCGGCATCCTCTTCGGGCCACAAGCAGACCGACCACCTGCGCATCATTGCCCTTTGCGAAGCGGCCGCATACCTGGCCTTCGACATGCTGGACGAGGGCGGCACCTTCGTGGCCAAGGTGCTGGCGGGCGGGGCCGAGGGCGATCTTCAGAAGCTGCTGAAGCAACGCTTCACGAAGGTCTTTCACATGAAACCGCCCAGCAGCCGCTCGGACAGCTCCGAGAAATTCGTCGTGGCGCAGGGTTTCCGCGGCTGAACCGCCCGTCCCCCCGATTTCTGTCGCAGCGGCACAGTGGGACAGATTTCCGGCCTAAGGGCCCACCTTCGCCAGTGCGACACCAGCTTCGAGAAGATCGGAATAGTCGCGGTTCGACAGCGCCCCGTTGCCAAGGCGCCGCGCGGCCCGCGCCGCCAGGTCCGGCCGCTCCAGCGAATTGGCGGTCAGGATGACCAGTCCGTAGGCGGCGCGGCCTTCCCTCGTTCCCATCGTGTCTCGGGCCAGCACGTCCTCGACCGTCGCTATTATCCAGTCCCGCTGCGCCGCATCGGGCGCGTTGCGCGCAAAGCGGCTGGCGACCAGCGCCCTGAGCCGCAAGTGCTGCTCGGGGTCCAGCGCCTGTTCCGCCGCCGCCAGCAGGACCGGCAGCGCGGCGAGTGGCACGTCTTCGGGCAGTGCGTCCTGCCATGCCTGATAGGGGGCGTCGATGCCCTCCATCAGCCCCGTGGCGGCGTTGAGATCCCCGAGTGCGATCAGGATGCGGGCCAGGTCGTAGTGAGCCTGGCGGCCGATCCCGGACCCGCCCCAGGTATAGACCCCGCCGACAAGCCCGAACCCCACGGCGGTGTTCCCGCTTTCGGGGAAATCCGCGAGGGCCAGACCGATGCTGTCGCGGATCTCGGGTTCCGGTGCGCCTGCGGCTTGCAACGCCTCGGCCGCGTGAATGTGGGGAAAGACAGGGAATGGGCCGCCATTTGTGCGCGCGAGACGATCCATCCTGCGCGCCAGATCAAAAGCGCGGTCGTCGTATCCGAGTGCTGCCGCCTGGCGGACGACCCGAAGCAGGTGCGAAGAATCGGGCCACGGGCCGTCGGTGGCATAGATCGTGAAGGCCCGGTCCAGCCACGCTTCGGCGCGGGGGGCGTCATGGGTGACGCGGGCTGACTGCAGGTATTTTGGTGCCTTGCCGTAGGGCCGGTCGGTTGGAAAGTAGCGCAAGAGCAACTCCGGACCGAGCAGGCGCGCCAGGGCATCATTCGTTCCTTGCTCGGTCGCGCCTGCCGCCTCCCGTAGCCGGTCGAGATAGGCAAGCGCGCCATCGCGGTCGCCCGCCTCGGCCATCATTTCCGCCGCCGCGACCAGGTTGCTTGCGCGCGCTCTGGGTGTTTCCCCTCCGAAGGCGGACAGGACAGCGGCGAAGTCGGCCGCCTGGTCGGGGGTGAGTGCGCCGCCGACACTGGACTGACGCAGATAAATGGCCGCCGTTTCGATCTGCCTGCCTGTCCAGACGCCCGGCGTCTGGACCACGGCCGCCGCGACGGAAAGACCGCTGCGGATGGCAGCGGCGATGCGATGACTTGCCAGATACCGGTCGATCTTGGCGGGGATCGCGTCCGGCGCGATGCCTTCCGCGGCCCAGATCCGGGACAGGATATCCGCGGCATCGTCGATCCGCCCGGTCTCGACAAGGCCCTGGACCGCAGGGCTGTAGGTCGGCGCCACGGCGCGGATCATCGCAACCTCCACTCCCAGGTCCAGCAGGCACTGCGAGGTCATGGCCGCACGGCAGGTCTTGAAGGCCTGCGCGCCGGGTCCCGCGGCAGGGGCGAAGCGCGAGGACAGGTAGACGCCGCCGAGGACAAGAAACCCCAGGAGCAGGGCGGCTTTTGTCGCGGTGCGCATCCGTTGCCCCCTAACGTCCCAGCACGATATCGGCGCGCAGGCCGCCCAGCCGCTCGGACGCGTCGAGCCGCAGGATGCCGCCGTGCTGGCGCGCGATATCCATGGCAATGCTCAGCCCCAGTCCCACGCTGCCGCCCACGTTTTGATTGCGCGCCTCATCCAGCCGGGCGAAGGGCTTCATCGCCCGCTCCCGCGCGTCCTCGGGGATGCCGGGGCCATCATCCTCGACCGTGAAGACCACGGCGCGCGGCGTGATCGACAGCGACAACTCGGCGCGCGTCCCGTGGCGCACCGCGTTGCCCACAAGGTTTTCCAGCGCGCGCGTGATCGACAGCGGTTGCAGCGACGCGGTGCCATCGCCCGTGATCTGCCTGACCGACACGTCGTGCCCGGCGCGCTGCGCGTTCTGGGCCACGTGGGACAGGATCTCGGCCGGATCGACATCGGCGAAGTCGTCCAGCGCCCCATCGCGGGCGAAATCGAGAAACGCGTCCAGCATGCCCTGCATGTCGTCCACGTCGCGCAACAACTCGGACGCCTCGGGATCGTCGGACATGGACAAGGCGAGCCGCATCCGCGTCAGCGGCGTGCGCAGATCGTGGCTGACGCCGGACAGCATCAGGGTGCGCTGCTCCATCTGCCGCTCGATCCGCTGGCGCATGTCCATGAAGGCGGCGCCGGCCTGGCGCACCTCTGTCGCGCCCGTGGGACGGTAGCGGATCACGCGACCCCGTCCGAACGCCTGCGCCGCATCCGACAGCCGCTTGATCGGGCGCAGCTGGTTCTTCAGGAAAAGATAGGCGATCACCGTCATCAGCACCGACGCCAGCACCATGATGACCAGCAATTGGTGGGGGTTCTTGGCCGATACCCGCTCGCGCGCGACGGTCAATCCCAGGGGGCCCTTGTCCGTCTCGACGCTCATCCGGACGCGGTTGTCGTCGCTGGCAAGATCGATCCCGCTCAGGCCCGGCAGCGCCTCGCGCAGGGTCGGCAGCACCAGCCGCCCCGACAAGTCGTAGATCAAGCGCGAATCCCCCGTCACCGGATCCGGATCGGGCAGGGCCACGTCGATCCGGAGCGCGCGCGCCAGCGGGGTGATCTGCGCCAAAGCGGTCGCGGCATCCGGTGCCGCTTCGACCTGGTCCACCAGCCGCGCCAGTTCCAACCCTACATTGCCCGTCATCTGGACGGTCACATCCTCGAACAGCCGCTGGATGAAGACGATCGACACGACAAGCTGGATCGTGATCACCGGCAAGAGCAGGATCAGCGCGGCGCGGGCATAGAGCGACCGCGGGGCATAGCGTTTCAGCCAGTCGAATGTCATGAACGGGACGCTATCGTTTGGGCCGGGAAGGAGGAAGTGCCATGTCGACCGCCACGACGCTCGAGCCCGGTCTGCGCGTGCTGCGCGCCCCGAACCCGTCGCCCATGACCCATACGGGCACGAACACCTATCTTCTGGGCGACGGCCCCGTCGCGGTGATCGATCCCGGTCCCGACAGCGCGGCGCATCTGGGCGCGATCCTCGCCGCCGCCACCTCGGGCATCAGTCATATCCTGGTGACCCACGCGCATCTCGACCACTCGCCGCTGGCACGCGCCCTGTCATCGCGGACCGGCGCCCCGGTCCTGGCCTTCGGGGATGCGCGGGCGGGCCGGGCGATGTCCCGCGACGACCTGCCCGACATTGGCGGTGGCGAAGGGGTCGACCACGCCTTCGCGCCCGACCACGCGCTGTCGGACGGCGACGAGGTGGCCGGTTCCGGCTGGACGCTGCGCGCCCTCTGGACCCCCGGTCATTTCGGCAATCACCTGAGCTTCGCCTGGGGCGATACGGTCTTCACCGGGGACCTGGTGATGGGCTGGGCCTCGACCATGGTGTCGCCGCCCGACGGCGACCTGGGCCAATTCATGGCGTCCTGCGAGCGCCTGGCGCGCAGTGATTGGAGGCGCTTCTTCCCCGGCCACGGCGATCCGATCGACACCCCGCTCGCGCGGCTCGATTGGCTGCTGAAGCACCGGCGCGGGCGCGAGGCCGAGATCCTCGCCTGCCTCGAGGCTCGATCGGTGACGCCCATGGCCATCACCACGCGGATCTACGACGATATCTCCCCCGCTCTCAGGCCCGCCGCCCTTCGCAACGTCCTGGCGCATCTCATTGATCTCGAAGCCAGAAAAGTGATAGCGTGGCAAGGATCGCCCGGACCCGACACCCACGTCGCGCTCCGCTGAGATTTTCGACCCCGATCCCCTTGCAGCACCCGACCCCCCTTGCTATAGGCACAATCGTGTTCCGGCGTAGCTCAGCGGTAGAGCAGTTGACTGTTAATCAATTGGTCGTAGGTTCGATCCCTACCGCCGGAGCCAAATTCCATCAAAGCACTGAAATCAGGATAGCCGCTTCGGCTTCGTCGGCGGGCGTGTTGACGCGCGTTTTCGAAGACGATCTCGCATATGGGTCGATATACCCGCGCTAAGCCTTGATGGCCTCGAACCTTGTTCGGAGCGGCGCCATGGTCGGCGTCGCACATCCGGCTTCCTCGAAAACGGGTTTTCTGCTTCCTTCGCTTCGGAATGAGTCCCCCGCAACGCGTGCATCGGACACGCTCGGAATGCTGCTGACCGCGGGTCAGATCAAGGGGGAAGGGCTGCTTAGGGCGCGCCGATGGTAGCTGGAAAGCACGGACTGTTTGCAGCGACGCAGAAGATATCAGTATTTAAAGGCGAGTGTTGGTCGACTGCCGGTATAGGCCACTCAGACACCCCCTTTCGCCCGAACGGCGAACCTATTTCTATGCAATCACCCTCTGTGTCTTCGAATGAGGGGTCGTGTAGGCGCTCGGATCATCGAGTAGTGGATCGTGATCGCATTCACGGTCAATTGCGAAAGAAAGACTATCCAGCCCACTTAGCTTTTGCGACTGTCGAAAAGCTCGAAGATGGTCAATCACCCGTCCTGCGAAACAAGTACCTCGCCAACGGCGCTGCCATGATTACGGCGACAAGGGAAAAGCCGCCAAATGCGAAATAGATTTGTTCAGGCCCGACCAAGAAGCTGTTAAACTCCGTGTGCAGGAAGGCGACAAACAGCAGGAAGAGGAAGGTCGCCAAGGCTTCCTTGTCGATGCATGTCATGTACGGCACTCTGGGCGTATCCTGAGAGATCACGAATCTGACTGCGATCGTCGCCAACAACAGCGAGCCAACTATCCCGAGCGCCGAGCCATTGTCTTCGCCAGAAATTCCGAAGGTCACTACGGAAAACAACATGATTATGGCCATAGAAAGGGTCGATGAGATAAAGTAGTACCAGGGACGCCTTTTGATGAGAACTTTGTAATTGCACCTGACATTTTTTTCCGCGCTTCCCATCGAGTCTCGATCAAGCCCAAATTCGCCGACATTGAAATCAGGGAGGTCGAGACGATCGCCTCCCGGCGACTGATTCTTGGCCGACGAAACCGACCAATCTCGTTGGAAGTCCGCTTCATTCGCGCACCACAGGACGAAGTCGATCGTCAATTCGTCTGCTTCGTATGGGAATTTGCGAAGATCGAAGACCTGCTTGAAGCGCTCCTCGTAGACCTGTTCAAGCACCAAAGCTCCTTCCGATTGCCCGGCCT
Source organism: Palleronia pontilimi (assembly GCF_016412875.1). Classification (GTDB taxonomy): domain Bacteria; phylum Pseudomonadota; class Alphaproteobacteria; order Rhodobacterales; family Rhodobacteraceae; genus Palleronia; species Palleronia pontilimi. The sequence goes on from NZ_JAEKPD010000002.1 coordinate 301,194, forward strand.
CGTGAAACAGTAATCCCTTTTCGGGTTGCCCGGCGTAGAAATTGGTCGGAACAATCCCGCCCGTCAGCCGATTGATGATTTCAATTGCTTGACCGGGCAGATGCTCTGCCATGTCGCTTGGTCGATAATAGGTTCGATTGCCTGCCGTCTTGAACGGCTCCGGAAGGTTCTGGACATCGACATTGAAGCGGAAAATCAGGCGAACCTTTGCGCCAAATGATGATTCTTCCACATTCACGCTATGTAGCGAGATCAACCAGGCGCCAAGCTCGGTATGATGATGATCGGTCTGGGGAGCGCTATTCTGAGAAACCTCGCCATTATCGCTATCGGTCATCTCTTTCCTCTTCAATTACAGAGCTTCTATCGATTTCCACTACAGAACAAGATTGAGCCCTTCAAGTTGAGGCTCGCCAGAGGCAGAGCAAAATCAGGTCCAGATGCTGTCAATCTTGATCAGTCGAGGTCCCTGTAATACGTGTCTCTTGGTGTCGAGTTGAGTGAGGTTTGCCGCCATGCGCCACGCTGCAAAGATGGTGAAGCCGACCGAATTTCCGCAGCGCTGCCTCAAGCGAGTATCGGGCAGTCGGCGCAGATTTGCGGCTGCGGCCCTTCCCATTGCGGGCACCCGCAACTCGGTCCGGTCAGGTCTTTGCCACCTGTTCGAGTGCAATGCTGGCGCGCGGCGAGGAATGCCGTGAGACGCAGTCCCCGCAGCTATACCGCGCTCGAGGATCTGGGCCGTGTGCGGCTGTCGCGCCATTTCCACCTGCGCGAGTTCCTGTATTCCGAAATCGCGGGGTTCTACGGCCGCACCAACATCCCCGAGGATCCGGACCTGATGATCGCCGCCGGGACCCGGCTGTGCGAAGAGTTGCTGGATCCGCTGGTCGAGACGTTCGGCCCGCTTCATATCCGGTCGTCCTACCGCGCGCCCGATCTGAACCATTTCGGCGCGACCGAAGTCCGGCCGCAGAAATGCTCGCGCAACGCCGTCAACCAAGCGGGCCACATCTGGGATCGCCGCGACGACGCGGGCCGGATGGGGGCCACGGCCTGCATCGTGGTGCCGTGGTTCGCCGATCAATACGCAAGGGGGCGCGACTGGCGGGATCTTGCGTGGTGGATCCACGACCATCTGCCCTATTCCGAGCAATACTATTTCCCCAAGCTGGCCGCGCTGAATCTGACCTGGCGCGAAGATCCGGCCCGCACGATCTCAAGCTACATCGCGCCGCGCGGCAAGCTGCTGGCCGCGGGCGCCACACCGTCCGAACCCCCGGATCAGCGCCGCGCCCGCTATGCCGATTTTCCGCCGTTCCGCGCCATCCGCTATCCACGGGTGGGCCCGTGAGCCTGCCGCGCGTCGCCGCGCCGGTCGCTGGAAAGTCCGAGGACGGCCGGGGCGCGGATCCATCACTTAGGCTGGTCCCCGTGCAAAATGTTCCCTTTGGCTGTCCTGCGAATATGCTAAGTCCCACGCAACGTCTTCTGGACGCAGATCCTGACGGCCCTGAAGTAAGGAAACACACACCGTGACCGAGCTGCCGACCACCATCCGCTATGGCGAGCTGATCGCCCGCAGCACTGCGCCCATCGACGCGCATATCCCCGGCTCGGACCAACGCCAGACCTTCGCCATCATCGGCGGCTTGTCGGGATCAGCCGACCAGCAAGCGCCTATTGCCTCGCCGCACGGTTTCAGCCTCCGGGCCGCGGGCCAGCCGCCGCGTGTGCGCAACGCGCTGCATGCCCACCGCACGGAACAGGTGCTCTTCGTCCTGTCGGGCCGCTGGCGCTTCTTCTGGGGCCTGCACGGCGACGCGGGCGACGTGATCCTGGAACGCGGCGACATCCTCAAGGTCCCGACCGGTCTCTTCCGCGGGTTCGAGAATGTGGGCGAAGACGACGCGATGATCATGGAGGTCTTGGGCGGCGGCGACGCGGGCGGCGATGTCATCTGGGCGCCGCAGGTGATCGAGGATGCGAAGGCGCACGGCCTGGTGCTGGGCGAGAACGGCAGGCTCTACGACAGCAAGAATGGCGAAAGCCTGCCCGACGGCGTCAAGCCGGTGTCACCGCTGACAGGGGACGACTTGAAGGCGTTCGCGGATCTCAGCCCCATGCAGGTCGTGGGCCAGGGTGTGCGCCGCTATAACGACATGGCAGCGCTGGCCAGGACCCGGGCCTGCAAGGTCATCGGCGAGACGGGAATCATCCGCGACGCACCGGGCTTCGAGGTCGATCTGCTCACGCGGTCCTCGGCGAAAGAGGCGATGCACGAGCACGACCGTCCGTCGGTGCTGATCCCCGTCTTCGGCCATTGGCGTGTGAACTGGCCCGGCGGGTCCGAGGTGATCGGCCCGGGCGACACCATGTCAGTGCCATCCGACCTGCCGCACAATGCGCTTCCGTCCATGCCGGGCGAGGCGGCGCTGTATCACATCATCGCCACGGACGATGCGGCCGAACCCAGCCCGCGGTAGGATGCCAGGCAACAGGGCGGACCGACCGGGTGGGCGCGCCGATCCGGGCGGCAGGCACCGGATCTCGGCCTCTGAAAACGCGCGCGCGCAGACTGTGGATGTCGATCCCAAGATCGGTTTGGCGAAACTTGGCGCCGTTTCGGCGGATGCCCGCGCAAGTCAGTGATCTGGCGACAGGATCGCGTGGGCGGATGGGACCGGAACACCAGGATTGACGCAGTCGCCCGGGCTTTCGGATGTGCGCCGAAACGGCGTATTTCCATAATCTTACGCCGCATTCATGAACCAGCTTTCTAGCGCCGAAGGACTTGCTGTTCCGGCTCACTTCAACCTTTGAAGGCCGCCGGCTCTGGATGGATCCTCGATTGGCATGATTTTGCCTATCGTCGTCGGGTCCCTGGATCGCTGCGCGGCGGTTTTATCCACAGGCGCGGCCTTAGGTGTGACGGAAAGTTCCAAAGAGAAATCGAAAAAAATATATACTTAACAGGGTGATATTGGTGACTTTTAAGAAGAAAAGAAAGTTACCGAAAAACGTTGTGACAGGTGGGCCTCCACCCTAAGCTGAACTCACATAAAATTGACGATGCCGATGGTTGCCTGTCTTTTTGCAGGCGTACGAGAATCAAGATTTACAAGTATCTTTTGTTTTCAGTGATTTGGGTGCCATCGTCGTCGCGGTCCGAGGGAGATTGATGATGGCATGTCCATTCGATTCCGGCGCTGAGCGTCGGCATAAGCGGGCTCACGCCGATTCGGCGCAAAACTTCTCCTGGTTCGACGATCTGCGCAGCGGACGCTTCCGGCGCACCAAGCGGAAATTGGCCAGTGGCGGGCCGCTGGGCCTGAAGATGGAGGCCATCGAGCCGCGCTTCCTGCTGTCAGCCGACCCCGCACCGTTCCTGGCCGACATGGACGGTCCCGACGGCAGCGATTACCTGCTGCGCTACGAGGCACTGACCCAATCCATCAACCTTTACGACAAGCAGGCGAACACCCTCATCGCCCAGCGCGTCGTGCAGGAAGTCAGCTACGTCCGCATCACCGGCACCGACCAAGACGACACGCTCGAGCTGGATTTCAGCGACGGCTTCGTGTCGCCGGTCGACATCCGGTTTGACGGCGGCGCGGGCGCGGACAGTGTGTCGATCTCGGGCGCGACGCTGGATTCGGTGTCGCTGGCGGTGACCGGCGACGGCGCGGGCACGCTCGAGATGACCGACGGCGCGCAGATCGTCACGCTGGCACTGACCGGTGCGGAAGCCGTCAGCGACCAGAACGCCGCGACCGACCGGCTGTATTCCGACGCGACCGCGTCGGGGCAGAACCTGCGGATCCAGGACAATTCCGGCGCCAGTGATGACGAAATCGGCACCATCACGGGCGACGGGCTGATCGCCTACAGCTTCACCGCGCCCACCGGCACCGTGACCGTGGACGCGGGTGAGGGCGACGACGACCTGCTCATCGAAGCCGTGGATTCCGGCCTTGCGGGCCGCGTCCTTCTGAGCGGCGGGGCGGGCACGGATGCCGTTACCGGACCACCGCGGGACCTGACGTGGAATATCACCGGCGACGGCGCCGGTGACGTTGCCGACGTGTCCTTCGTCGCGGTCGAGAACCTTCTGGGTCAGGCCGACACCGAGGACACGTTCGTCGTTTCCGAGGCGGGGCACCTGTCGGGCATCATGGATGGCGGCGCGGATGGCTTCGACAGCCTGGTGCTGGACGGCGGCACCTTCGAGCGGGTCGATTACGTGGCCTTCGACGCCCATTCAGGAACCATCACGCGCGATGGCGCGACGCTGACTTATGCCGGTCTCGAGCCGATCACCGACAGCTCGACCACCGACACCCGCAGCTTCGATCTGTCGTCCGTGTCGGACACCGCCGAGATCACCCAGGACGGCGACGGGCTGAAGATCACGTCGAAACTGCCCCTCGGCCCCGACATCCCGGCGATCCTGCCCGACACCGTGACCTTCGAGTCGATCACCATCACCAACCTTCCGGCCACGTCGCTGACCATCAACTTGGGCGAAAGCGCCGATCTGGACGGCGATGCGGTACCGTTCCTGTCGCGCGACCTGGTGACCATCTCGGGCACCGTCGATCTGGGCACCACCGACCTGATCATCGACGGCCAGGACGACAAGGATGTCGTGTCCATCGAGGGCGATCTGACCGTCGGCAATCTGACCGTCAATGCCGAGATCATCGGCGTCACCGGCACCATCACCGCGTCGGGCAATGTCGTGCTCAATGCCGATGCCGAAGACGACAGCGTGGTGATCGACGCGGACTCGCCGTCCTTCCTGCAGGGGTTGGGCCTGGAAGGCTTGTTCATCGCCGCCACCGAGGCGTCGGTGACCGTCTCGGGCACCATCACCGCCGATAGCGGCGACATCACCATGACCGCCGACGGCGTCGTCGCGGTCTCGGCCACGCCGGGCGACCTGGCGGGCGCGGGCTTTCTGGACATCACCGCCATCGCCGCCGTGCCCAACGTGGCCGTTACCCTGAGCGGCGCGACGCTAAGCGCCAACACCGTGACCGGCACCGCAACGGTCGATATCACCGCAGGCTTCGCCGACAATGCCGATGCCGGTGACGCGGCGGGCAGCACCGCTTCGGACGCCGCCGTGACCGTCGTCGTCGTGCTGGGCAGCAGCACCATGACGGTCGACGGCGCCACCGCGATCACCGCGGCGGGCAACGTCGCGCTGGGTGCCATCAGCACGCTCGACATCGACAGCAAGGCCGACGGCTCGACCGAGGCGGGCGCCAAGGGCGCGACCCTGGCCGTCACCGAGGTGGGGCTGACCACGTCGACCAGCATCGGCGGTAGCGCCGCGATCGCCGCGACCGGCGGTGACATCACCCTGTCGGCGGCCACCACCGCCGACGTGAAAACCGACGCGATTTCCACAGCCGAGGGAGCCGACCAGTCCGACGACGGCTCGAACCAGTCCGAGCAGCGGCTGCAAGACCCCAACCAGGATGGCGACACGACCGACCAGGCCGCCGCGCAGGAAGGCGCGGGCGGAAAGGTCAACTTCGCGGGCGCCGTGGTGGTGTCCGATTACCGCCCGACCACGTCCGTGTCCGTGTCGACCTCGGGCGCGATCACCACCGATCGGGCGCTGACGATCCGCGCCCAAAGCACGGATTCCGTTCAGGCCAAGGCCGACGGATCGACCACCGGCGGCACAGGCACCGGCGTCGGCGTGGCCGTGGCCCTCGGCGTGATCGAGCCCACCGTCAGCGTCGTGCTGAACGGTGGCAACCTGGATGCCGACGGCGGCATTGCGCTGGCCGCGATCATGGATGCCGATGACACCTTCACGGTGGAAGCCGTGTCGGGCGTGGGCGACGGCTCGAAAACCGGTGTCGCGGGCTCGCTCGCGATCCACGTGGCGCTGGCCCGGGTCGAAGCCACCGTGTCGGGCGCGGTTCAGCTGAACGGATCCGACCTGAGCATCACCGCCACCTCGAACACCCAAACCACCACCAGCGCGTCCCCGAACGAGGACGGCGCGACCGGCGAAAGCCTGGGCATCGGCGCTTCGGTCGCACTGGCCATCGTCGACCACTCGACGCTGGCCACCATCGCCGACGGGGCCACCGTGACCGGCGGCGCGGCGCTCACCATGGCCGCCACCAGCACCCACGGCGTGGACACCACCGCGACCGGCGGCGCGTCGGGCGCATCGGGGGCCACCGTGGTCGTGCCGGTCGCCGCGATCTCGCTGGTGTTCAGCGACACCGAGACGCGGATCGGCGCCGGCGACGCGCTCAGCTTCGCGGGCGCCATCGGCCTGAACGCGACCCACGACGCCGACATCGCCACCAAGGGCGAAGGCGATGCCGAGGGCGGCAGCACCGCGATCGGCATCTCGGTCGGCCTGACGGTGGACGAACAGACATCCTTCGTGCGGCTGCTGCGGGACCTCACGACGACGGCGGGCGCCATCGCGCTCGGCTCGACGGGCGTGCTGCGCGCGCGCACCGATGCCAAGGCCGCCGCGGCGGGCGCCGAGCAGGAAGACAGCGGCACCGCGTCCGACGGCGTGGACCAGACGGCGCAGGGACAGGCAGGCTTCGCCAACAGCCAGGCGCAGGACCGCACCGGCCAGCAATCGTCATCCAGCCAGGGACAGACGCCGCCCAGCGCGTCCAACAGCAGCGGTTCGCTGTCGGTCGCCGCTGCGCTGGCCATCAACGTCCAGGTCACCGAGATCGGCGTCGAGCTGGGCGACGCGATCACCGTCGATGCCGACGACACGCTGAGCTTGGCCGCGACCTCCAACGCCGACAGCTGGGCCAAGGGCGACGGCAGCGCGGCGAAAGGAACGGGCACGACCATCGGCGCCGCGGCATCGCTGAACTACGCGCGCACCACGACGTCCACGCAGTCCGGCACGGCGACCCTGCTTGGCGACGGCATCACCATCGAGGCGGGCAGGGCCACGCGCGAAATGGACCTGACCGCCGCCAGCGGTCCGACGGTGGATACCGGCGACGATACGATCCTTGTGGGCAAGGGCGCCGGGCTGCAAACCGGGGACGAGGTCGTCTATGCGGCGGGCGACGGCGGCTCGGCCATCGATGGCCTGACCGACGGACAGACCTACAAGGTGGTCGATCAGGGCGACGGCAAGATCAAGCTGGCGCTGCAAGCCACGGACGTGACGGTCGACAACCCCGACACCATCGACCTGACCTCGCAGGGCAGCGGCGATGCGCACACCCTGACCAAGGGCACAGACGATCCGATCACCTTCGATCCCGACAAGGATCTGCACACGCTGGACAGCGACGCCAAGGACAGCCTGCGCACCGGCGACGAGGTGATCTACGGCAATGGTGGCGGCACCGATATCGGCGGGCTGACCGATGGTAAAACCTATTTCGTCATCATCGACGAATTCGGCGATCTGCAACTGGCCGAAACCCGCGACAAGGCCGTCGCGGGCGACGCCATCGAGATCACCGATACCGGCGCGGGCGGCACGCACACGCTGACCGAAACCACCAGCCGCGCCGCGGCCGACGCGACCTCGGGCGCCAGCGCGGGCGATCTGTCCATCGCGGGGTCGCTGGCGATCAACGTGGCCGAGATCGAAACCACGGCGACCCACAGCGCGGGCGCGACCGCCACCCTGAACGATGGCTCGGACGCCGACACCGACACGGGCGCGCTGACGATCCGCGCCGCAAGCGACAGCTTCGCGGGCGTCGATGCGGGCGCCCAGCAAGAGAAGTCCGAGGCCACGGGTGTCGGTTTCTCGTTCGGGCTGAACATCGCGGATCGCACCACCTCGGCCAGCTACGAGACCGGCGCGCTGCTGAGCGCGGGGGCGCAGGACATCGCGCTCGAAGCCGACGGCAAGCACGGGATGCGTACCGACGTGACCGGCGGCGCCGAATCCACCGGCGGCACCGGCGTGACGCCGGTTCTGGGCATCTCGGTCGCGCTGAACGAAACCTCGGCGCTGGTGCATACCGGCGACGCGCTGGCCATCGGGGGCGACCTGTCGGCCACCGCGACCCACGTGGCCGAGACCGTGACCACGGCCAAGGGCGACACCAAGGGCGCAGACGCGGCCGTCGGCATCTCGTTCGGGCTGACCGTCGCCGAGGATGACGCGATCGTGCGGCTTTTGCGCGACGTGACCTCGACCGGCGGTGGCGTCACGCTACTGGCACAGGGTGCGGCGGCCAGCCGGACCGAGACCGAGGCCAGCGCCACCGGCGCGCCGCAGGACAGCAGCGGCCAGAACGTCAACGATCAGACCGCCAGCCAGTCGAACCAGGCCACCAGCCAGACCCAAAGCCGCACCAGCAGCGGCGCGACACCCGGGTCGGCCTCGACCGGGCAATCCCAATCCAGCGCGTCCAACAACGGCCAGGCCCTGACCGTCGCGGCAGCGATCAGCCTGAACATCGCCGACCTGGACGTGATCGCGACCGTCGATGGCGGGGCCACGCTGAACGTGCAGGACGCGGTTTCGGTGACGGCGCAGGGCAATCTGGACGCCGCGGCCTCGGCCGATGGCAGCGCCACGACGATCCCCGCCAGCGGCCAGAACAGCACCAATATCGGCGCTGCGGTGGCGCTGAACTGGGGCTCGGCCGATATCGACGCGGGTCTCGGCGATGCCGACGTGACCGCGGGGGGCCTGAGCGTCGCGGCCGGGATGTTCGCGCGCGGCGACGACGACACCCACAGCTTCGGCGCCTCGGCCACCTCGGGCGCGTCGGGTGGCTCGACCGGCGTGGCGGGCTCGTTCGCGCTGAACCTGCCGAGCGTCACGACCTCGGCCACGCTGTCGGACGCGGCGTCGGCGACGATCACCGGCGGCGGCGACGTGTCCGTGACGGCCGCTTCGAAGACCGACACCCAGACCGATGCGGGTGCGGCGACCGAGGCCAAGAAGGCGCAGTCAAGCGGCTCGGGCACCGGGTCAAGCGGCACCGGCACGACCGGTAGCGGCACCGGTTCGACCGGTACCGGCTCGAGCTCGACCCGCTCGGGCAGCACCATCGGCGTTGGCGTGTCCATCGGCATCGCTGTCACCGACATGCTGACCGAGGCCAGCTTGGGCGGGCAATCGGCGCTGACCGGCGCCAACGACCTGACGGTGACGGCTACGGGCACGCACGCCATTGCCACCGACGTGCAGGGCGGCGCTTCGGCGCCCGGCGGCACGGCGGTCACACCGGTCATCGGCATCAGCGTGGCCCAGAACGCCGTCACGGCCGAACTGCCTTCGGGCAGCGCGCTGAGCATCGCTGGCGACCTGGCTCTGAAGGCCACGCTCGATGCCGACACGGCGACCACCGCGAAAGGCAGCGCCGACGGCACCAAGGCCGCCATCGGCGCGTCGCTGGGCCTGACGGTCACCTTCGACAGCGCCAGCGCCGTGCTGGCGCGGTCGCTGACGGCGGGCGGCGACATCCTGGTATCGTCCAAGGCGCTCGCGACCAGCCGTACCGATGCCCGCGCGGCCGCCAAGGGCGCGCAGCAGGCCAACAGCAACGGAACGGCCCAGAACCGCAACAGCGTGCAGTCGCAGACCGACAGCCAGGTCGGCGAGGCCAACACGCGCACCGCGTCCACCGGCGGCACCAACAGCGCGACCAGCCCGTCGTCGCGCCAAAGCACCAATTCAGGCACTCTGACCGTCGCCGCAGCCATCGGCATCAACATCGCCGATACCGACACCCGCGCCGAAATCGCGGGCGCCGACGGTGCGCCGATCGCCGTCACGGCCCAGGGCGGCGCGGTCACGGTGCTGTCCGAGGCTAACGCCGACGCCAACGCACGCGCGGATGGCAAGGCGACGTTCAAGAAATCCAACACCGGCTCGAGCACGGGCGGCACGGGGACCGGTAGCGGCACCGGCTCTGGCACGGGAACGGGCAGCGGCTCGGGCGACACCACCATCGGCGCGGCCATCGCGGTCAATGTCGCCGATATCGACAACACCGCCCGCGTCGACGACGTGGCGCTCAGCGGCCAGGGCATCACCGTCGAAGCCAAGATGGCCACGCGCGAGATCGAGATCGAGGCGAGCGAGCTCGACACCGTGGTCGCCGACGACGACACCATCTTCGTGGGCGAGCCCGAAACCGCCTTCACCAGCGGCGAAAAGGTCACCTACAACGCAGGCGGCGGCACCGCCATCGATGAGCTGACCGACGGCAGCGACTACTACGTGATCCTGGGCGACAACGGCCGCATCCAGCTGGCCGAAAGCGCGACCGACGCCAACGCGGGCAATGCCATCGACCTGAAGGACCAGGGCGCGGGCGACGCGCACGAGCTGGTCCGCACGGAAGCCAGCGCCGACACCATCACCTTCGATCCCGATGACACCCGCACCGAGATCGTTTTCGACACTCCCGGCGGTTTGCAGACGGGCGAGGCGGTCGTCTACGCGACCGACGGCGCCGCGATCGGCGGTCTCACCGATGGCGAAACCTACTTCGCCATCGTCGAGGCGGACGGCAGGCTGAAGCTGGCCGAATCCCGAGACAAGGCCCTGTCGGGCGAGGCGATCGGCCTGACCGCCGCCGCGTCCTCGGCGGCGCACAAGCTGACGGAAGCCAGCCACGGCACGGGCGCCACGGCGATCTCGGGCGCGTCGGGCGGCAAGACCAGCGTGGCCGGATCGGTCGGGCTGAACTTCTCGTTCGGAACCGCGACGGCGGAATACGGCGAAGACGCCGCGCTCAGCGTAACAGGCGGCAGCGCCAGCGCCGTGACGGCGGAAAGCGCCACCTACAGCCTGGCCCGCGCGCTGCCCAGCACGACCACGGCGGGCACGTCGACCGGTGTCGGGCTGTCCTTCGCCTTTGGCCTGTCGGACCACGACGTCGCGGCCACCGTGGCGGGCGGGGCGTCGCTGGCCGATTTCGGGGATCTGATCGTCACCGCGACCGGCACCCACGTGGAAGTCGCATCCGCCAAGGCGGGCGCGCAGACCACGGCGCAGGATGGCACGTCGGTCGGCGGCTCGCTGGCGCTGGTCGTGTCGTTGAACAACACCGACGCCAGGATACCGGCCGGGGCCACCGGCCTTTCGGTCGACGGCGATCTGAAGGTGCAGGCCACCGGAAATCTGGACCTGCTGATCACGTCGGATGCCGACACCAAGGGTGGCCAGACCGGCGTGGGCATCGCGCTGGCGATGGTCTGGGCCGAAGACGACACCAGCGCGCTTCTGGCGCGCGATGTCTCGGTCACGGGCAACACCGCCGATGACGTCACCGTCGGCGCGGCCAGCACGATCACGTCGAAGGTCGTGGCCACCGGCAGCTCGGAAGGCGCCAAGAAGCAAAAGACGACCGGGGACGGCTCGACGGCAAACGAGCAAAGCCAAAGCGGCACCGGCTACGCCAATACCCAGTCCGGCTCGACCCTCAGCAACCCGCAACCGGGCAGCCAGGTCGCGGGCGCCAACAACCAGGCCGGGACGCAGACCGCCAATCCGAACGGGCAGGGCGGCAACGCGCAGCAGGGCTCGACCCGTACCAGCGGTGGCTCGGTCCGCGTCGCGGGTGCGCTGGGCATCGCGGTGATCCGCCCGGATGTCAGCGCCGAGATTGCAGACGGCGTGACCATCCGCGCCACCGGCGATATGGAGGTCAGCGCCCAGTCCCAGGCCGATTCCACGATCGAGGCGATCGGCCTGGCGCTGAACCTGACCGACGGCAAGACCGGCGTCGGCGCGGCGGTGGCCTTCAACTTCGCCGAAATGGACACGATCGCCCGGATCGGTGCGAATACCGATATCACCACCGGATCGCTGCGCGTCGCAGCTGGCACGCCGGATGGCGAACAGAGCGATTTCAAGACCCTCGCGCTGGCAGGTGCCGGTGTTAACCAGAAGTCGTCCGGCTCCACCGGCAACAGCTCGCAGGACACCACGGGCGGACTGGCCATCGCGGGGGCCGCGGGCATCAACGTGGTCATCTCCGATACCCGTGCCGAAATCGGCACCGACGCGAGCGTGACCGCCACCACCGGTGACCTGAGCGTGGCGGCAAACGATGTGTTTGGCCTGCAGAACATCGCGGGCGGCGGCTCGCTGCTGCTGAACAGCAGCGGCACCAGCGTCGGCGCCGCCATTGCGGTGAACGTGGTCACGACCGACACGACGGCCGCGATCGGCGGTGGCAGCAGCCTGACCGCCACGGCGGGTGCCATCGGCGTCACGGCCAATTTCGAAGTCAAGCCGCTGGAAATCGTGGTGCCCATCCTCGAGGATACCGGCATCGACATCACGTCCCTGGCGGCGGGTGCGGCCATCGGCTCGGGCGGCGGGCAGAACGGATCGGGCGGGGCAGGCTCGGGCGGCTCCAGCGGGTCGGGTAGCTCCGGCGCGGATGCGGGCGCAGGGTCCGGTATCGTCAATATCTTCCTGAACACCACTCGCGCCGAGGTCGGTGCGAAATCCGACCTGAAAGCCGGGACCGATGTGGCGGTCGTCGCCACGTCCAAGCTGACGATCCTGGACTTCGCAGGGGGCATCGCGCTGTCGAAGGACGGCAAGGGCGTCGGCATCGGACTGGACGTGACCGTCCACACCGGCACCACCGAGGCCATCGTCGCAGGCTCGGACGATCCGCTGGACCCCACCGTCATCGAGGCGGGCGGCAACATCACCGTCGAGGCCGACGCCGAAGAGCGGATCTTCCAGCTGACGGTCAATGTGGGCGCGGGCGACAGCACGTCCGGCGCGGGTGCGCTGAATGTTCTGGTCAACATCACGTCCACCAAGGCGCTGGTGAACGGCGACGTCTATGACCCGGTCACGCCCCCGAGCGCCACCCACGCGACGCTGGACGCCACCGGCTCGATCGAGATCGCGGCGGATTCGAAGACCGACCTGGAAACCTATGCGGGCAGCGCCGGTATCTCGCTGAGCGAATCGTCCGTGGGCATTTCGGTCGGCGTGATCGTCGATCTCGACGACACCCACGCGGTGATCGGCGACGGCGCGGACGTGACGGCGCGGGGCAATGGCGACGCGATCGACATTCGGGACGGGATCTTCGACGACGACGGCAACCAGGGCTCGGACTCCGTCCGCGGCCTGGCCGTCACGGCCACGAGCTACGACGATATCTTCCAGCTGGCCATCGCCGCGTCAGCGTCCCTGGGCCAGGATTCCAGCGGCAATTCGGGATCGGGATCGGGCGGCAGCCAAGGCTCGACCGGCGGCGGCACGGATGTGAGCATCGCGGGCGCGGTCAGCGTCGCGGTCCTGAATGGCGATACCAAGGCGATCCTGGGTGTCGACGTGGACGTGAACGACGACAACATCGGCGCCAATGCCGATCAGGGCATCCGCGTCAGCGCGGCCGACGAGACGAATGTCGAGCAGAACCTGGGCGGCCTCAGCTTCGCGCTGAACGAAGATGCGGGCGTCACGGGGTCAGTCGCCGTGGCGGTGATCACCCAGGACAACTGGGCCCTCGCGCTGGGTCAGAACACGCTGCGCAGCCGTGACGGCGGCGTGGCCTTCGACACGCACGGCGCGACCAATATCGACACGCTGGTCATCGCCGTCGCCGGCGTCATGAAAACCGGCAGCCAGTCCACCAACAACAACGGCGGCGGTGGCGGCAGCGTGATCTTCGCGGTCGCGGGTGCGGTCACCGTCAATGTGGTCACCAACACGAACCTGGCCGAAATCGGCGCGGGCAGCCTGGTGGATACGGACGGACTTCTGCGGCTGGACGCCACCGACGCGTCCAAGATCACCTCGGATGCGGGCGGCGTGTCCTTCGCGGTCTCGACGTCGAACACCGATGGCAAGACGTCGGGCTCGGTCGGGGCCTCGATCGCCGTCAACGATCTGACCCAGACGGTCCGGGCCACCGCCACCGACACGACGATCTTGGCAGGCGCCGTCGACATCGACGCGACCAACGCCGCCAATATCGACACGCTGACCATCGCGGGCTCGGCCGCGGTGTCGAAGGGCTCCAATGCGCTTGGCGGCGCGGGATCGGGATCGGGCAACTACATCAACGCCACCACCGTGGCCGCGATCCTCAATCCCAGCGCGATCCGCGTGGTCAATGCGGGTGCGGGCGACGTGTCGGTCACCGCGTCCGACACCTCGCGGGTCAAGGCCGATGCGGGCGCGGGCGCGCTGGCCGTCGCGACCAAGGGCAGCGGCAGCAGCAGCCTGGGCGCCATCGCGGTCGGTGCCGCGGCGGCCGAGAACAAGATCACAAAGTCGACCACCGCCAGCATCACGGACGCCGCCGTGACGTCGGGCGCCTTCACGGTCGAGGCGCTTTCGACGTCGGATATCGACGCCTTTACGCTGGGTATCGCCGGAACGCTGAGCACGGGCGGCACGCTGGCGCTGTCGGCGGCAGGGTCCGGTTCGGGCAACTTCGTGACCTCGAACGTCGCGGCGTCGGTGCTGGGCAGCTCGGTTGACGCCAGCGGTCCGATCCTTCTGAACGCGTCGGACGCAAGCCAGATCGACGCGCTTGCGGGCGCTGCCGCCGTGTCGATCAATGTCGGCAGCAGCGACGGCAACAACGTCGCCGTGAACCTGGGCCTTGCAATCGCGGTTAACGAAATCACCAGCAGCGCCATCGCCCTGGCCGAGGATACGACGCTGGCTTCGACCGGCCTGGTCAGCGTGACCGCCGCCAACAGCGCATCGATCGACGCCACCGCCTTCGGCGTGTCTCTGAGCGTATCCACCTCGAGCAACGGCATCGCGGTCAGTGCCAACGCCAACATCGCGGTCACGCTGAACGACATCTCTCTGACGACCCGCGCGGTCCTGTCGGATCTGGTGGACACCCCGGCCGCAGGTGGCGATCTGAACAAGGTCATCGCGGGCGGCGGACTGATCGTCCGCGCAACCGATAGCGGCAACATCGCGGCCGATGCGACCTCGGTCGGACTGGCCGTGTCCTCGTCGAGCGGCAGCCTGAGCGTGTCGGGCAACGTGAATGTCTCGGTCGCCGACAACACGATCCTCTCGACCACCGAAGCACTAATCGACAATGTCGATGCGGAAATCATCGGCAGCGTGGACATGGACGCGTCGTCGACCAAGGCGATCTCGGCCGTCGTCACGTCGGCGTCGCTCGGGGTCAGCATTGGCAGCGGCAGCGGCGCGTCGGTTTCGCTCAACGGCGGCGGCACGCGCTCCTACAATACCACCACCAACAGCGTGAACGCGATCATCCGCGACGCCCTGGTCGAGGCGACGTCCGACGTGACGCTCGACGCCGTGGACACGACCACCATCAGCGCGACGCTGGTGTCGGTGGCCGCATCCGTCGGCGTCAGCGGCGGCAGCGGGGCGTCCGCGAACCTGACTGTGACCGTCAGCGATGCGCAGAACACCATCACCAATAGCACGCGCGCGGTGGTCGAAGGTACCTCGACCGTGGATGCCGGGGGCGATCTGAGCCTCGCAGCATCGTCGGACGGTGCGATCACCGCTACGGCGGTCGCCGCGTCCATCGGCGTGGGCGTCGGCGGCGGCTCGGTGTCGCTGGGCGGCGCGGGCGCGGGGGCCAATGCGCGCAACACGATCACCAACACCGTCGAGGCGGGCGTGATCGACGGCTCGACGGCCATCGCTGACGGCGATCTGGATATCTTCGCAACCGACGTGGCGACCGTGACGGCCACCGTCGCCACCGCTGCAGTCTCGGCCAATATCGGATCGGGCTCGGCGACGATCTCGCTGGCCGCGGCGGTGTCGCTGGCCAAGAACACGATCACCAACACCGTCAGTGCCCACACGGTGGGCGCGACGCTGCAGATCGGCGGCGACACCGCGATCGTGGCCGATTCCTCGAAGACCATCACCGCGACCCAAGTGGCCGTGGCGGTGTCGGTCAGCGTTTCCTCGGGCGGCGTGTCGCTGGGCGGCGCTTTCGGCGTGGCGCAGGTCGAAAACGTGATCGGCGGCGCGACAACGGCGGGCATCTTCGGCGGCAACCTTGCCGACCTTGACGGCAGTCTTACCATCGGCGCACGTGGCGGCAGCTCCATAAAGGCAACGCTGGTGGCCGTCACGGCGTCGGTGTCCGTGGGCAGCGGCGGTGTGTCGCTGGGCATGTCGGCGGCCGTGGCGCTGGCGTCGAACACGATCACCAGCACCGTCGATGCCACGATCCGAAACGCGAGCCTCGTCGATGCCGAGGGCCTTGTTTCCGTTGCCGCGCTGAATACGAGCGAGATCGAGGCGATCTCGGTGGGCGTGGCCATCTCGGTCACCGCGGCGTCGAACGGTGTGGCGATCTCGGCCGCGCTGGCGCTGGCCCAGTCGAAGAACATCATCACCGGCAACACGAACGCGCTGATCACGAACAGCGTTGTCAGCGCCAATGGCTCCGTGGAGGTTTCGCTCGGCGACACCTCGCAGATCCTCGCCGACACAGTGGCGGCGTCGGTGTCGGTGTCGCTGTCAGGCGGAGGCGTCTCGGGCAGCCTAGCGGTGGCGGTGTCGCTGTCGGAAAACGTGATCGGCGGTACGGGCCGGGCGGCGATCGACGCTGCAACGGTTCGAGCCGAGGCGGGCGACGTGTTCGTACGGGCGTCGTCGATCAAGTCCATCGTATCCACCGGCGTGGCCGCTGCGGTCAGCGTGTCGGCCAGCGGATCGCTTGCGCTGTCGGGCGCGGGCTCGGGTGCGGATGCGCGCAACGTCATTTCCAACATTTTCGGCGCCGAGATCGTGGATGCGCCCCTGGTCGAGGCCAGCGGCCAGATCGAGGTCGGCGCCCGCGATACGTCCATCAT
Source organism: Palleronia pontilimi (assembly GCF_016412875.1). Classification (GTDB taxonomy): domain Bacteria; phylum Pseudomonadota; class Alphaproteobacteria; order Rhodobacterales; family Rhodobacteraceae; genus Palleronia; species Palleronia pontilimi. Next base: position 317,979 of record NZ_JAEKPD010000002.1, read on the forward strand.
CGTCGCGCGGCTGGTATCCGCTTCGGTCGCGGTGTCGGTGGGCGGCAGCGCGTCCATCGCGGGCGCGGTCGCGATCACTCTTGCCGAAAACGTCCTGTCGGGCGAGCTGAACGCGACCATTGCGGGTTCGAAGGTCGACGCGAAGGGCGGCGACGTTACGGTTGCGGCGCGCGCGCAGAACACAATCGATGCCAGCGCGGTCGCGGTCGGCCTGTCCGTCGGCGGCTCGGGCGGCTTCGGCGTCGCGGGCGCGGTCGCAGGCACGATCGCCACCAATTCCATGACCAACAAGGTCTCGGCCACTGTTCAAGCGAACGGGGCCGGTATCGCCAGCGACGTGGACGCGGCGGGCGCGGTGCTGGTCAGTGCCACCGACAGCTCAACCATCAAGGCCGATACCTCGGCCGCGTCGGCAGCCATCGCGTTCGGGTCCAGTGCCGCGGTGTCGGTCGCCATCGCCATCCCGATCGCCAATAACAGCATTTCCAGCGTCACGCTGGCCAGCATCGCCGACAGCACCGTCGACGGCGACAGCGTGTCCGTCACATCGCTGCGCAACGGCAGCATCCGGGCCATCGGCGCGGCCGTGTCGGTCGCCTTCTCGGGCTCGGGGTCGTTCAGCCTGGCCGCGTCGGGCGCGGGGGCCGTGGCCACCAACGTCATCGGCGGCGGCGGCGAGGCCTCGATCCGGCGCAGCACCGTGACATCCGATGTCGGCGGCATCACCGTCGAGGCGGATGACACCAACCTGATCGACTCGAAGCTGGTCGCGGTTGCGGCCTCGATCTCGGGCAGCGGTGCCGCGGCGATCAGCCTGGCGATTTCGGCCACCGTGGCCACCAACGAGCTGACGGGCACGACGCTTGCGACCATCGATAGCTCGATCATCGACGCAAAGACGCTTCTGAAGGTCGATGCGCGCAACCAGAACACCATCAACTCGCTGGCCGTTGCGGCCGCGATTTCGGTCAGTGCCGGCAGCGTGGGCATCGCGGGCGCAGGCGCGGGCGCCGTTTCGAAAAGCACGATGAGCAACTCGGTCGAGGCCTCAATCATCTCGTCCGACGATGTCGATGCGGGCACCGGTGTCGATATCGACGCCATGGACGAATCCGTCATCGACACCAAGACCGCGGCCGCGGCCCTCAGCGTCGGTGTGGGCGGGGCAGGCGGCGCGATCGCCGTCGCCGTGTCGCTGGTCGAGGTGAATTACGACACCTCCGTGACTGCCCTGATTTCGGATTCGGACGTGCAGACGAAAACTGGCGACGTCGATCTGAAGGCTATCACGACCGGCCTGATCAAGACCGAAGGCTACGGCGTGGGCGTGTCCGTCAGCGGCGGGTCGGTCGGCATCTCGGGCGCCGGTGTCGGTGTCGTCACCAAGGTCACGGCCGCAAGCGTCGTCACGGCGTCGATCACGGCCAGATCGGACGTGCGCGCCCTGGCCGGATCGGTGAAGGTCGACGCGCTGGAAGAAACCATGGTCTTCGTCGACGCGCTTGGCGTCAGCCTGTCCGTCAGCGCCGGTACCGTGTCCTTCTCGGGGGCCGTTACCGTCATCATCGCCGAAACCGACCTGTCGGGCACCATCGAAGCGTCGATCAAGGACAGCACCGTCGCCGCGTCGGGCGGCGATGTCATCGTCCGCGCGAAATCCGCGACCATTTCCAAACTGGAAGCCAACGGCATCGCGCTGTCCGCGTCGGCAAGTGGCGTCTTCGCGGGTAGCCTTGCGGTTGCCGCAGGCGTGGTGCGCAACGAGCTGGGCCAGTCGGTCCTGGCCCTGATCGAGGATGCCGAGCAGACGCCTGATCCCGCGACCACCCAGTCGGTGGGCGCCAGCGGCAGGGTGGAAGTGACGGCCCAGGATTCGGTGACGCTGAAATCGGTCGCCCGGGCCGTGTCGGGTGCTGTATCCGCATCGGCGGGCGCGTCGCTGGCCATCGCAGTGTCGTCCGCGATCGCGACGAACACGTTGAAGGGATCGACCATCGCGCGGGTCAAGAACGCGCGGGTGGACGCCGATGGCGGGCAGGTGCTGGTCAAGGCATTGTCGACCAGCGCGCTCGACACCCAGCCCATCGCCGTGGCGGTGTCGGCCGCGATCTCTCCCGCGTCCTTCTCGGCCGCCGGATCCGGTGCCGTCGGGCAGAACACGGTCACGCGTATGGTCTCGGCCACGGTCGAAGACAGCGCGGACGTCACCGCGTCAAGCTCGGTCTCGGTCGTGGCGCAGGACAATCTGACGGCCTTCGTCGAAGTGGGCTCGGTCGCCGTTACGGCGGGGGTCACCGGCCTTGCGATCAGCGTGGCCATCGGCAAGAACGTGATCGGCACCGAAGTGGTCGCCGCCATCGACGACAGCACGGTGACCGCCGAAAATGGCGGCATCCTGGTCGACGCGGACTCGATCCATGGCGATCCGTCAGTTGCCGCGACGCTCGGCAATGTCGAAACCATCGTCCGGGTCGTGGCCATTTCGGCCGCCATCGGCGGGGCCGGTGCGGGCGGCGAGGCGGTCGCGGTGCTCGAGACGGACGTCACCGCGCGGGTGCGCAACAGCGAGCTGACGGCGCAGGGCACCGGGGCGACCGTCGATATCGATGCGGACAGCGTGGATTACGCGCCCACCGAGATCATCTCGGCGGCCGGATCCGTGGGATTTGCCGTCTCGGCGCTGGTCTCGACCGCTATCGTCGAAGGGGCCACGCGCGCGTTCATCGACGGCAACAGTTCGGTCGACGCGCAGGGCCCGCTCGACGTGACTGCCGACAGCGTCGCCAAGGCGCTGCCCAACGGCACCTCGATCGCCGTGGGAGGCATTGCGGGCGCGGTGACGATCATGGACGCGCAGGTGAACCGCGTGACCGAAGCCTATGTGGGCAGCCAGGTCACGCCAGGCCTGGTCGTCGACACCCGGTTCGACCGGATCGCCCTGGCCGATCAGGACATCCCGTTGGCCGATGGCGAAATCATCACCTATATGTCGAACGGCGGCCAGGTCATCGGCGGGCTGATCAGCGGCCAGCAGTACTACGTGCTCGCTGGCGAGAACGGGCGCTTCCAACTCGCGGCCAAGCGCGACAGCGAAAGCCTGGTCGACCTGGCCGACAACTCGATCGCAGTGGGCGAGCAGGCCACGCCGCTCGTCGTGGGCGAAGCGTTGGTTTACACGTCGCTTCTTGACGACGACATGGTGCCCCTGCCGAACTCCGAGATCGGCGGGCTGACCAGTGGTCAGACCTATTACGTGGTCGATATCGACGACGGCCGGATCAAGCTGGCCACATCGCCGGGCGGCAGCGTCATCAATCTGACCTCGACCGGCGCAGCGGGTACCCACACGCTGGCACGCACCAGCGCGTCCGACATCACATTCGACCCGATCACCGTGACGTCCGACCAGGACTTCCTGTCGCGCACCGCCATCGACCTGACGTCGACGGGCACCGGCGCCAATCACTCGTTCCAACGTAGCGCGGTGGCGACCATCACGGGCTGGGATGCGGCCAAGACGCCAGACCAGCTGAGCGTCGATACGGGCGGGGTTGCCTTCCAGACCGGCGAGCTTGTGCGATACGACACCACCGGCACCGCCATTGGCGGGCTGGCCGACGGGGCGACCTACATCGTCCTGGCGCTGGATGACGGCTCGGTCAAACTGGCCGAACTTGCGCCATCGGGCGATGCCGTGCGCCTGTCCACCGACCGGATTTTCGTGGGCGACCCCGAGGTCGCCTTCGAGGATGGCGAAGTCATCACCTATGACGCCAATGGCGGCACCGCCATCGGCGGGCTGATCGATGGTGCGGATTACATGGTGATCGCGTCAGACGGCGGATACATCCAGCTCGCCCAGATCCTGCCCGAAACGGGGCTGGTCGATGCCTCTGCCGACACCATCGACCTGGGCACGCCTGCCAACCCGTTCACGACCGGCGAAGAGGTCGTTTATTCCAACGGAAGCGACGCCGACCGCGTCGCGATCAACGGCCTGGGCGATGGCGAAACATATTACGTGATCGACCTCGGCGGCGGAGTGATCCAGCTGGCGATCTCGCTCGACGATGCCGACAACGGCATCGCCATCGACCTGGCCGATAACGGCTTCGGTTCGGGCCACGAACTGGACCGAAGCGCCGCGGGCTTTGCCAGCGTCGTCTTCGACCCGCTGACCCAGCGCGCCGATCAGAACGTCATCGACGGCACCCAGATCGACCTGACCGGCACCGGCGCAGGCGGACCGCATATCCTGAAGCGCAGCGTCGCCGACGACCTGACGCTGGAGCTGACGATCCAGGTCGACCAGGCCTATTACCTTGAAACCGGTCGCACGATCGACCTGAGCAGCGCGGGCAGCGGCAGTCACAGCCTGACCCGCCTTGGCATCGTCGATGTCGGTTTCGCGCCTTCGGCCCAGACGGGCACCGATGATGTCGCGCCCGACGCGACCCAGCTCGACCTGATGGGGGCGGCGCTGAACATCAAGGCGCAGTCGAGCTACGAGGCGCGCGCCGACAGCCTGGCGGGCGGCTTCGGCCTGCTTGCGGGCGCGACGGTGACCAAATCCGTCGCCAGCATCATCGGCGACACGCTCGCCTATGTGGGCGAAAGCACGCAGGTCGACGCGGGCCAGCTGGACATCGACGCCGTGTCGAACGACGACGCCCGGTCGCTTAACGAATTCTACGCCATCGGCGGTGCGCTGTCGGTCAACGTGACCATAGCGGACGCCACCATCGACAGCCGCACCGAGGCCTTCACCGGAACCCGGGCGGGCGAGACCCCGGCCGACGGATCGACCACCCAGATCACCCTGACCGATGGCACCGGCGTCAACGGGCGCGCCACGATCCATGCAGATGGCCAGCAATATGCCCTGGCCAGCGCCGAAGGGATCGGCGCGTCCTTCGGCATCGCCGTCAACGTCCTGCTGCCCACCGCCGACGCGTCGGGCGAAATCTGGGGCTACGTGGGCGAGACCACCGTTCTGGTCGCCGACCGGCTGGAGGTGACCGCCGACGGCACCGACCTGACGGCCGAAGCCGAAGTGCGCTCGGGCACGATCTCGGGCTTCGCGTCGGTCAGCGTGCTGCAATCGCTGGCGAAGGTGACCGGCACTGTCGAAGCCTTCATCGGCGCGCAGAACGATCGCGGCGCCACCGCGGGGCGCGAGCCATCGCTGACCATCGCCGGGACCGATACCGGCGACGGCGTGGTGCGCGTCGATGCCGATGCGTCGATGCGCTCGGTCGCCGACAGCGTATTGGTCGGGGCCAGCTTCGGTCTGACTGTCAGCGTCGCCAAGCCGCGCGCCGAGGTCAGCGGCACGACCCGCGCTTATGTGCGCGACGGCGTCGACATGACCGCCGCGTCCCTTGCTATCGAGGCAGGGACCAGCGCAAATCCTGTGGACTACACCGCCACCGCCACGACGACCCTGCTGACGCTGGCGGGTCTGGCGTCGATTTCGGTGCTGCAGTCCGAATCCGTTGTCGATGGCACAGTCGAGGCTTACCTGGGCGCGCCTTTCGATGGCCCGGTGACCGGCGACAGCGGCGTGGTCGCGATCTCGAGCGACGTGACCGTCGATGCCTGGTCGGACATGGATGCCACGTCCGGCCTGGACGATCCGACCTCGGACGCGGACACCGACACCGACAACGACATCACGATCGGCGGCCTGGCGGGCATCAGTATCTTCAACACGCTGACCGACGTGGCGGGCACGACCCGCGCCTTCGTGGGACAGGGCGGCTGGCTGACGGCCAACAGCCTGACGGTGGTCGCGGATGGCGACTACGATTCGCGCTCGAACACGCTGTCCTTCACTCTGGCGGGCGTCGTTGCGGCGTCCGACATCACAGCCGACGCGCGCATCAGCGGCACGGTCGACGCGCATGTGGGCTCGGCCGCGGGCGCGACGCCCTCCGCCGGCAATATCGGCATCGTCAATATCGCGGGCCAGGTCGACATCACGGCCACCGGCCGCATGCTGGCCATGCCCACGGTCCTGTCGGCGGGCATGTCGCTGGTGACGCTGTCCTTCATCCAGCAAAGCGCGATCGTGTCCGGCGCGGTGCGGGCTTACGTGGGCCAGGGCATCGACCTGGACGCGGGCGGCCTGTCAATCCTGGCCGACGCGCCCGAGATGAAGGCCGAAGTGCAGGGCACCAGCATCAACGTGGCGGGCCTTGTGGACGCCAGCGACGTGACCTCGGTGGCCACGGTCAGCGGCACGGTCGAAGCCTTCATCGGCGCGGGCAGCGGCCAGGTCGCAAGCGACGTGACCACGGATGTGAACGTCGCGGACGGGGCCATCACGGTGGTGGCCGACAGCGACATGCACGCCATCGCCAACCTGCTGGGATTCGGCTTCGGCGGTCTGGCGTCGGTCGGCCTGTACGAGCCGACGGCGACCGTGTCGGGGGCGACCTCGGCCTTCGTGCGCGACGGTGTGAATCTGCTGGCGCAAACGTTGGATGTCAGCGCCGGTCGCCTGCCGAACGTGCCGACCGACCCGGCCGACTACGTCGAGAACAGGGCCGACGCGAAGGTGGTCAGCACCAATATCTCGTTCGTGGCGGTGCAGGACCTAACCTCGACCGCCATCACCACCGGCGTGATCGAGGCCTATATCGGTGCGGCGGACGGCATTGCCGCGGGCGGCGCCGACGATGCGAAGGTCACGGTGACCGGTGCGGCAAACAGCCTGAACGTCGAGGCTCGTGGCGATATCGACGCCGTGGCGCGGGCCGAGGGCGGCGCCGGGTCGCTGCTCGTCACCGTCGCCTTCTACAAGCCCACCGCCATCGCGGGCGGGACGACCCGCGCCTTCGTGGGTAACGGCGCCACGGTGCGCAGCAGCGATCTGAACCTCGACGCCGCGGGCGATGTGCTGGCCGACGCGCGGCTCGACAACGTGTCGCTGTCGGCGGGCGTGACCGTCACCGGGCTGTCGCCGACCGCGCTGACCTCGAACCTGGTGGACGCCTATGTTGGCCGCAGCGCCGGGATCGCCACGTCGCCGCTGGCCGTGATCGACCTGCGCAGCGTCGACGAGACGCAGCGCGGAACGCTGGACATCACCGCCACCGGAACATCCGAGGCGCGCGCCGAAAGCCGGGGCTTCAGCTTCTCGGGGCTGGTCGACGTGTCGCTGACCACCGCCATCGCCGACATGCAGGGCAAGACCCGCGCCTATATCGGCGACTACACCGATCTTTATGCCGGCGCGGTGAACTTGAAGGCGTCCGAAGCCGCCGCGGCCGCAAACGCGACCGTCACATCGACCGGGTTCGGCGTGCTGGCGGACGTGGACGATCTGGAAGCGCGGGCGACCGCCAGCCGCGTGACCGAAACCTTTGTCGGCGACAATTCCAAGGTCGATCTGGGGAACTTTGCCCTCGTTGGTGAGGCGACGACCCAGACCGGTGCGGCCATGGCCAACGCGACCGTCACCGCCACCGGCGGCTCGCTGGGCGTGTCGGCCAGCAACATCCGCACGGTCGCCATCGTCGGGGGCCCGGACGAGCTGGACGGCACGCCGCGCTCGACGACCCGCGCCTATATCGGCAACGCCACCGAGTTCGACGCGGGCGCGGTCACGCTGACCGCGACCTCGGATGTGTCGGTTAAGGCCGATATCACCTCGGCCAAGGCGGGAGGGATCGCCGCCGTGTTGATCAGCGACATCAAGGCCCGCGCCGATCACGATACGGAAGTCTTCATCGGCGACGGCTCGACAGTCACGCTGACCGGACTTCTGGCGATGACGGCGACCGGCACGTCGACCGCCGTACCGCAATCCAACAGCACCGGCATCGCCGGGGGCGTCGCGCTCGCCGAAAGCACCGTCAGCACCGAGATCGGAAGCGACACGCGCGGCTATATCGGCGAGGGCGGTTTCACCCAGGCGACAGGTATCTCGATCCAGGCGATCGGCACGAACACGGCCACCGCGGCGGCACTGAACTTCGGCGGCGCGATCCTGGCGACCGTTGACAGCCTGGACGCGCGCGCGCTGGACGAAGGCAAGGCCGAAATCCGCCTTGGTGCCGAGCAAGCCGACGGCACCCAGGGCACCACGATCATCAAGACCACCTCGGGTGGGATCGACCTGGACGCGGCGCTGACCTCGAACGTGACGGCGACGGCCAAGTCCACCGGCGTCAGCCTGGCCGTCGACAGCGGCACCACGATAACCCGCGCCGAAAACAAGGCGATCGTGACCGGACGTATCGGCGGCAATGTCCAGGTGACATCCGCTGCGGGCTTCGACATGCAGGCCAAGCTGCTCGGCAAGGCGGTCGGTACGGCAACCACCGTTTCGGTCAGCGGCGTTGCGCTGAGCAGGGCCGACACCGACGTGGATTTTGACGCCCAGGTGAATTTCACCACGGGTCGAGGCGGCTTCATCAACGCGGCCCAAAGCGTCAACCTGGCAGCCCTTCTGAACCACGATGGATCGAACTTCAAACGCACCAGCGACGGCTTCGGCGCGATCGGATCGGCCAACAACGTGACCGGTGGCCTGATCGCGTCCGGCAGGTCGGTCATCGACGTCAATTCGGGCTCGACGGCCACACTGAGCGTCGCGCGCGATCTGTCGATGACCTCGACTGCGGGCACGGTGAACCTGTCGCTGCGCCACACCAACGAAGCGTTCGGTGCGGCCAGCAACGCGGGCGGCGGCCTGGTGCGGGTTGCCAATATCGACTCGCTCGTCACGACCACGGGCGCGTCCACGCTGTCCTTCGAAGGCGACGTGGGCGATGGCACCACGGACGGTGCGGTGGGCCTGAATCTCGACGCCATCGTGATTTCGGCCACGCTGTCGACCATGTCGGCCAATGGCGGCGGGCTCGGCAACTTCTCGAACGGCCAGGCCGATGCGAACACGTCCCACACGCTGACCGCCACCTTCGGCGGCACCGGCAGCACGATGAAGGTCGAGAACGACATCACTGGCCTCGCCAAGCTGACGACCGACTCGGACAGCGCGGGACGCTCCAGCGGCGGCGGCGCCATCTCGGACAGCAGCGTCAGGACGTCGGCCAACGCGTCCGGCACGGTCAACTTCACCGTGGGCAACACCCAGTCCGTCGTCGCGGGCAACGCGATCAACCTGACCGCCCAGCACGGCGGCGAGGGCGCGGATGTCTCGGACGGCACCATCCAAAGCTTCGACGCAGGCGGTGATTTCATCGAGTTCGGCAAGCCGCACCTGCTGTCCGACGGCGCCACGGTCACCTTCACCGGCGACAGCGCGGGCGGACTGGTCCAGAACAAGGAATACACGGTCGTCACCCGCAACGCCACGTCGGTGCAGCTGGGCTCGACCTTCGGCAGCGGCGCCATCAACACGGCGCGCGACACGATCACCATCCCCGGACACGCCTTCGTGGACGGCGACAGGATCGTGTACAACTCGGGCGACAGCGACGTGGTCAACGGGCTGGTCAACGGCCAGACCTACCAGGTCAAGGTCATCGACATCGACACGATCAAGCTGCAGGCCGACGGGTTCACCGAGGTGACCGACACCTTCACGCGCGGGACCATCGACGACGCGAACAACCGGATCCTGGACGCCAGCACCCCGTTCCAGAACGGTGACGTCGTCACCTACCGTCCGGCCGAGCCGCGTCAGTTCCTGTCGTCCTTCGTCGATGCGAACGTCACGCTGGACAATCCGGACACTGACGCGAACGAATTCTCGGCCACCCAGGACTTCGCGACTTTCGGGCGCATCTTCCTGGAAAACCACGGCTTCCAGAACGGCGACGCGGTGATCTATCGCGCGCTGGATGGCGTCGAGGTGCCGGGCCTGACGAACGGGGCGACCTACTACGTCATCAACGGCGGCTCGTCCAAGGGCAGCAACGTGCTGGGCGTCGCCTACAATGCCGATGCCAACTACATCCGCCTGGCCGCCAGCGCCAACAACGCGATAGGCCGCGATCTCGACCCCGATCCCGACGAGTTCGACTACCAGGGGCCGATCATCATCGGCGTGAGCTACGAGAATTCGTTCAGCGGCCACTCGATCGAGGGCGTGGGCGAGGCCCCCTTGAGCACCCTGATCGCGGGCCAGGCCTATTACGTCGTCAACAAGAACGCGTCTGGATACCAGCTGTCCACCAGCGCGGGCGGCGCCGCCGTGGCGCTGAACCTGAACGGCAACAGCGCCGGGGGCACCCACAAGCTGGTGCAGGAAGGCAAGGATCTGCAGGATGGCGGCCCGGCGAGCGGGCAGACGCTGCTCTTCGATCTGACATCGGACCCCAACGCCGACCCCATCTCGGGCGTCTTCGATGGCGTCGGTGGGGCTGCGGCCTTCGCGGTGCCGTCCTCGGCGGACGGGATCGTCAACAGTTCGGCCGGCGGCGAAAGCATTGGTGTGGCCTGGAACAACGGCAACGCCCGGACCTCTGCCACGCAGACCGCGGCGACCAATCTCACCGTCGCGGGCGGGGCGTCGCTGAGCGCCAAGAACATAACCCTGAAGACCGAAAGCAGCATCGGCGCGGTTGCCGTTGCCGATGGCGGCGGCGGCGGATTCATTTCGCTGGACGGCGCGAATGCGACGGCCACCGGCACCAACACGTCGCTGATCAAGATCAACACCAACGCGATGATCGACGCGACCGAGACGCTGAAGATCCAGGGCAACACCACGTCCTACGTGTCGTCCGTGGCCGAGTCGTCCAGCGCCGGCCTGGGGGCCGGGACCAACGGCATCGCGTCCTCGACCCTGAACTTCGGCGTCAAGCAGATCATCGACGGCGATCTGACCGCGGGCACGGTGCTGCTGGTCGAAAACCAGATCGACAACAACGCAAACGCCAGGGCCCAGGCCTTCGGTGGCGGCCTTGGCGTGGACACCAACGTCACGGCGACGTCGACCGTGAGGGACGCGCCCACCATCGACACCGTGAACTACCTGGGCTCCGAGATCGTGCTGCAGGACGATGCCGATCTGCGCGCCGACTTCATCACCGTCAATTCCGAGGTGACGCGCAACCGCTCGAGCGCCTCGACCAACACCACTGCCGGGGGCGCCGGCGGCGTGGCAAGGGCCAATTCCACGTCGTCCATCGACAGCGCGAACGAGGTGGTGATCGAGGACGGCGTCTTCATCAAGGGCGACGAGTCCGTCCTGATCGAAGCCGCCTATACCAACACCAACAACCGCGCCACGTCGAAGGCCCGGCTCTATGCCATCGGCGGATCGACGACCGCGAATTCGACCAACTCGCTGACCCAGGACGTCAAGATTGAAGGCTACTGGGAATCGATCATCGAAACCGCGGACCTGGACGTGCGCGCCGTGGACACCAATACGTCCAACACGGCCAGACGCGATCCGGGCGGCGTCTATATCGGTCCGAAGAATCGCGGCGGCAGCAGTCCGACGACGCTGACCCGCGACATCTTCTGGGAAGCCCACGTCATCCTGGTCGGCGAGCCCGAGCCCTATCTCGAGATCAACGAGGAAGGCCGCATCGTCAAGCTGACCAACATCGAGTTCCTGGGCGTCAACAAGGACAAGACGCTCGGCAGCCTTCTGGTCGCCAAGGATCCCACGGACAAGCAGGTGGTGCTCGACGACATCATCTTCGATCGCGCCGGGCGGGCGACCTTCTATGCCAGCGACGACGCCACCTACAACTCGGTCGGACGGATCTGGGGCAACGAGGGCCTGATCGAAAGCCAGCGCTCCTGGGACAGCGTCACCATCATCAACCGCTCCGATTTCGACCTGGTCATCAACCATATCGACGCCATCGACGGTGGCGCGGTGGTCGAAGTGCAGGTCGATACGATCTATTACGACGGCGACAATTCGTCCAACAACGTCACGCTCGATGCCGACACCATCGGCGGCACCACCACCGCTGCCGACCGGACCTTCGAATTCCGTCTCAACCTGTTCTACCCGCAGACCGGCGTCGTGATCCGCAACGAAGAAGCCGTCGACGCCACGGGCGACGCGATCGCGGCCAGCGACATCATCCTGCTGGGCGGCATCGAAAACACCTTCGGATCGACCACGATCCAGAACGAGCGCGGCAATATCCGCGTGGACGAGCCCGACTTGGTGGTTGCGGATTCCGACTTCCCGACGGGCAACGCCAACCCGATCACCACGCCGATCTACGAAGAAGGACTGATCCGAACCAACACGCTGCTGGTCGAAGCGTCAGGCGATATCGGCAACCAGGATGCCACCGCGGGCCGCAAGGGCTTGGCGGTCGAGCTGCTGCGGATCGAGCACGCGGTGCTCGTGGGCGACCCGCTGGAGACCAAGGAAGTGTCGCTGGTGGCCGATGCCGGTGGCGACGCGGTGCTCGACATCACGTTCCACGATCGCTCGCGCGATCCGGCCGAAGGCACGTTGCTGACCGTCGAGATCGAGAAGATCAACGCGGGCGACGATGTGGATGTCGTCATCAACGACAGCAAGGCGGGCACGCTGCCCGGCACGCTGGAAGGCGTCACTGTGCGGACCTATGATCCGCCCAACCTGAACACCACGAAAGCCCGCACCGGCAGCTTCTTCCGCTACTGGAGCGGCGACGAAGACGGCGGCGTGGCCTATTACGGCTTCCTGGCCCGCACCCTTGGCACGGCCGCGGACCCGGTCGACTCGACCTACATCTTCGTGGAAACCCGCGCGGGCGACGACATCGATATCGGTCACGTGACCACCACCGATACGTATACCGGTGCCGACAACCGCAGCTACCGCACCACGACCATCGGCGGCACGCCCTATGGCAACCAACTGACTGCGGCGGCGGGGACCACGACCGTCAACCTGATCGCCTTCACCGATGTCGATCGCGCCAGCGGCAACAACGGCGTCGACGAAGAAGATGGCGGCGCGCAGATCTTCCTGACCACCAACGGTTTCATCACCGCGCAGGAACTGGCGGGCGACATGCTTGTGGGCCATATCCACTCGACCGACGGCGACGTCACGCTCTACTCGGGCGCGCGGATCCTCGATGCCGACGGCATCGATACCGTGGACGTCTCGGGCGTCAACATCACCCTTTATTCCGGCGTCGCGACCGGCGCGTTCAACGATCTGCTTGGCGCCGATGACGGCCTCACGGTCGGCGGGATCACCGGTGCCGGACTGGCCATTCCGAACGGTGTCGCGATCCCGGCGACGGGCGGAATCGGTCTGTCGAACGACTTCCTCGAAACGAATGTCGACGTGAAGGGGACTGACCCGGCCAAGGGCAACAACCTGGACGCCGATGACGTTTCGGCCGGGACCAATGGCGGGATCTACCTGGACGAACTGACGGGCGACATGCGCGTGGGCCTCGTGCAGACGGGCGGCGACGTGTCGCTGCGCACGGTGTCGGGCTCGATCGTGGACCGCGCCGAAGCGGATGCGGATCTGGCCCCCGGCGCACCCGAGGAGGCGACCGCGGCCGACGTGATCGGCAAAAGCATCAACCTTGACGCCAACGGCATGGGGTCGAGCATCGGCGAGCTGGGCAACGACCTGGATATCGATTCCAACAACGGCAACGCCGAGGTCGATTTCTACGACGCCGCCGCGCGCGATGCCTCCCTGAACGATCCGTCGCTGAGCGATGTGGCGCTCGAGGCGTATGCCAACATCTTCCTCGGCGAAACCGACGGTGCGCTGCGCCTGGCGCTGGCGCACGCACTGTACGGCACCATCCGGCTGACCGTGCGCGAAACCGCGGCCAAGGACGAACACCTTTACCTGATCGACAGCGGGACCGCCAATTTCGCGGAATCCGACCTGCGCGGGCCGGATCTGCAGAACGACCAGAGCCGGGCGATCCCCAACGGCACCATCTTCGCCGAGCGCGGATCGGTCACGCTGCGCGTGGGCGACAACATCGCCTTCGACGCCAATGCCGATCTCATCGCGGCCCGGGGCATCATGATCTACGGCGATGCGAATTTCGTCGATGACGGTGCCAGCGGCGCAGATCCCGACAGCGCGGGCGCCGACGATTTCGGCACCACCATCGTACTGCGCGGCCGCGTGATCGCGGGGGCCGACGTCACGACCTATGTCAACGACGGCCAGAACAGCGCCACCGACAGCGAGCTGGGCTCGGCGGTCGCGAGCTATGGCGCGCCGCAGCACCGGACGCTGATCTTCGGCAACGATGGCGTGGACCTGATCCAGTTCGGCGATCTCGGCGGCGCGGCCGCGGGCATCCAGCAAGGTGATGCGGGCTTCATCTATCTCGGCTCCGAGACGCGCGCCTACGGCTCGCAGACGCTGCCTGCCATCGGCACCGGCGTGCAGGGCAAGAACCTGAGCCTTGGCGATGATGGCGAAGACCTGTTCCGCGTCTACTACCTGCAGGACACCGCGACCGTCACGTCACCGTCGCAGCTCGACGTGCTGCAGGCGCAGGGGCGCGACACGGCAGGGCATACCCTGACGCTGGACGGCCAAGCCGATAGCGACACCTACGAGATCCACGTGCTCGGCTCGAACGCCGATGGCGGCGACTCGGTGCGCAACTTCATCGTCAACGCGCTGGATACCGGCGCCGAGGATGACGGCGTGGACGAATTGCAGATTCTGGCCCCGTTCGGATCGACCGGGAATCCCGATGGCACGGACGACATCTTCCTGCTGCGCGCCATGCAGGACATCGACGGCGAAAACGTCCATCGCGCGGGCTTCGTGGCCCTGCTGCACGGCACCGTGTCGACCTACCAGGACATCGTCCAGTTCAACGAGGACAGCGCCGAGGTCGGCCGCATCCAGTACGACAGCGGCATCAACGGCCGCCTGCTGGTCGAGGGCCGCGAAGGCGACGACAGCTTCTATTCCGACGACGTGACCGTGATCACCACGCTCGATGGCGGTGCGGGTGACGACAGCTTCCAGATCGGCCAGATCTTCGGCCAGAATCGCAGCATCGACGCCAACATGCTGCCCAACGATGTCTTCCCGGAACTGGTGGCGACGACGCGCGGCTGGCTGTCGCCGGGGTCGTCGGCGCCGCTGGTGGCGCAGGGTGGATCGGGCAACGACACGTTCCGCGTCTATTCCAACCAGTCCGAGCTGCGGCTGGAAGGCGACGACGACAACGACCTGTTCATCATCCGCGCCTTCGCACTTGCCGCGACGACCGATTTCGACTGGAACGGCGACACCTACCAGGCCGGGCTGAACGATCACGTGCCGGACAAGGCCGATCTGGACGCCGGGGTCGCGGTGATGACGGCGCTCGAAAAGCTGCGGCTCGACGGCGGGCTGGGGATCGACGCCGCCATCGACGCGCTTCAGAACGCCGATGTCGCGGGCTTCGATATCTTCATCAACGCCGACTGGCGCGCGGACCTGAAGGCGAAGATGGCCGAGAACGGCGCCACGTCCTTCAACATCAATGACGATTTCGGCATCAACTTCCTGGACCTGATGCTGACCGAACGCACCGACGACGACACCATCGTGCTGGACGAGGACGGCGTCGCGACACCGCAGATCGGACTCGGATTCTCGGTCGCGCAGGCCCCCGACATCCGCGCGGGCGGCGGCCAGGACGAGGTGCGCTACAACATTAACGCCCCGGTTTCCGTCGATGGCGGCGCAGGCTTCGACAAGATGGTGATCCTGGGCACCGAGTTCGCCGACGATATCGTCATCCGCGCCGACGGCATCTTCGGCGCCGGTCTGAACGTGCGCTACAGCACCATCGAGGTGATCGAGGTGGACGGGCTGGAAGGCGACGACGAGTTCTACGTCCAGTCCACCGCCTTCGGCGTCAGCTACCGCGTGATCGGCGGGCTTGGCTCGGACGTGATCAACGTCGGCGGCGACGTGACCGAGGACATCGTGACCCGCGAGCTCGAAGGCGCGTCGGGCACGGTGAACCACCTCGTTCGCTCGGACGACGTGCTCTACGACGGACTGCTCTTCGACGGGTTCGACTACAACGTAGCGCGTGGCGGCGAAGGGCTGGTCGTGATCAACGAAGATGCCACCGGCGACCAGTCGCCGGGCCGCACCGTCGTGGGCGAAGAGCTTCTGGCAGCCGACCAATACGCCGACTACTACACCCTGCGACTCGCGCAGATGCCGACGGACGTGGTCTATGTCACGGTCTCGGCGGCGCGCAGCTTCCAGGAAGAGCGCGGGATCGATCCGCTGACGGGCCTGCCCTACGATCTGAACCCGGGCTTCCTGGACAACGCGGCGGGCAATGACGGGCTGGGCGACACGGTCTGGCTGAGCGCAGTGGATCCCAACGGTGGCGCGACGCCGGGCGGCGCGTCCATCACCGAAGCCGACTTCCAGCGGGTGATCGTCGTGAACGGCGTCACCACCTACGTCTCGCAGCGCGCGGTGACTTTCGCCTTCACCGCGGCCAACTTCCAGAACGAGGTCGGCGTCTGGCTCTTTGCGCCCGACGATGATCGCGCCGAAGGCGACCGCGTCGTCGTGATCCAGCACAGCGTCGTGTCCAACGACGTGGCCTATGACGCCATCGATGTCCGCAATGTCGAAGCCGAGGTGCGCGACAACGACACGCCGGGTATCAAGGTCCGCGAAGTCGACGCCAGCGGGCGCGACGACGGGCGCACCGTCGTGGTCGAGGGTGAAAACGGCACGGGCCTCTCCGACGAGATCCGCCTGTCGCTGGCCAAGCCGCCAGCGGTCGGATCCGTCGTGGTCGACCTGGTGGTCGATATCGACAGCAACAACGCGCTGACCTTCACCAATATCGCGGGTGATACCAACCTGACGCTGTTCGAGACGACCAGCGTGCGCGCGGACGGCAAGGTGGCCATCGGCCAGATGACCTTCGACGCCGGGAACTGGGACACCGAGATCCGCGTCGGTGTGGAAGCGCGCACCGACTTCGTGCGCGAGGATCTGGAAATCGCCGTGCTCGAATTCGAGCGCAATGCAGCGACCGACGATGCCGATTACATCTTCCCCAACCTGCGCTCGGGCTTCCAGCTGATCGATGTCGAAGTCTTCGACGATGAGACCTCGGGCGCGGTCGTGCTCGAGACCGGCGGCGACACGGTGCTGATCCCCGACGATGGCACCGGCACCACGGGCCAGGACGACAGCTACGACATTCGCCTGACCCGCCAGCCCGATGCCGACGTGACGGTGGCGGTGCTGACCGACGGTCTGGCCGACGTGACCGATATCGACGGGGTCGCCGTGACGCCCGACGATTACGTCGAGATCGGCGGCCTGGTCGCCACGCAGGTCTTCAACGGCAACCTGATCTTCGGCATCGACGGCGGCCAGCTGACGCTGACCCGCGGTGCGGGCTCGGATTTCGGCAGCTTCCAGGACGAAGGTCTCTTCGGCCAGACGGTCGAACCTTCGGTCCGCTTCGATGGCACCGTGACCTTCGGCGACAACGGCACCAACTTGACGATCTCGGGGACCGGTGCCGGGCTCGGCTTCTCGGCGGGCGAGTTGCTGCGCGTCCGCGCGGGCTCGGTCAACGGGTTCGACGCCAACAACGACGACTACACCGTGGTGTCGGCCAGCGCCGACCAGGTAGTTCTGGCCGCGCTTCTGGCAGATAGCGACTGGGCGCAGGGCGGAACCGAGGGCGACGTGCAACTGTCGGACTTCGCGGTCGTTCCCGGCCAGCGCATCCGGCTGGCCAATGCCGAGCTGTTTGCCGGGATCTTCGACGGTGGGCTGAGCTTCGGCGACGACGGCACCAACCTGACCCTGACCGCCGATACGGCGGGCGGCCTGGCGGCCATCGTCGCGGGCGACACGATCCGTCTTGCGGCCCCCGAGGGCAGCGCCAGTGCGGGCAACGCGGGCACGTTCGACGTACTCGCCAGCGACGGCACCACGATCACCCTTGGCGCGCTGGTCGCCGATGGCTGGGACGCCGATGGCGCGTCCGACGGGGCCATCGCGGTCTCGGTCCTGCGCGATACGAACGGGGGCGACTACCAGATCCTGTCGGTTTCGGAAGATGGCCAGACCATCACGCTGACCGCGACCACGGCCGATGTTCCGGGCTGGATCGAAGGCGAAACCGACGCGCCCGCGGTCATTTCGGACCTCGCCGAGAACACGATCTTCGCGGGCACCGTGTCCTGGGGCGAAGAGACCGACGCCAGGTCCTTCCCGGGCCAGTTCCTCGACCTGGGCGTCGCGGGTGCGACCGAAGGCTGGCTGGCTGACGGTTTCCTCGAAGGCCAGTGGGTCCGGATCATCGACCTGAACGGGGTCGAGACGGATGTCGAAGCCAAGATCCAGCTGATCCGCGGCGACAATGACAGCAAGGACGCCAAGCTCCAGCTGATCCGCGTGTCGATCGGCGGCGGTGCCGAGGGCAACCTGTCCGATACCTGGCTTGGCGACGCGACGGCCGACAGCGTCAAGGTGGTCCGCATCGCTGCCGAGATGACCTTTTCCGACGGTGACTGGTTCGACCTGAAGAACGTCACGCTGACCGCTGATGCCGATTACATCGTGCCGCCGACCCGCGACGGGGTGAAGATCTTCCCGGTCTCGACCCATCTTCTGTCGAAGCTGCGCGGCCCGCTTGCGGTCGAAGGCGGCCCGGCGGGCGCCGACCGCTCGCTGACCGCGGGCGTCAAGCTGCCAGGCGAGGGCGACGATTTCCTGATCGCCATCGGCGCGCAGCCGCCCGAAAGCCAGCAGATCGACGTGCTCAACATCTTCAACGACTCGAGCCTTGCCGACACCTCGGGCGTTCTGACCCAGACCACGCTCAGCGGCTTCGGCATGGCCAAGGACCTGAAGTTCGAAAACGTCTCGGGTCCGCTCTTCGGTGAAGGTGCTGTCCCCCCGGGCGAGGAAACGACCACCATCACCGTTCCCGGCGGCATCAGCTTCGGCAAGGTGAACCTTGGCAGCGGCGGCTTCGATACCGATGGCGGACAATCGACCATCGAAGTGCTGAACATCATTCTGGGCCAGGGCAACGACAGGCTGGACATCAACGGCACGCTCGATCCCGCCCCCTTCGTGTCGGCGCAGAACGTGTTCGATCTGGCCCAGCCGGGCGCAGATCCGGACGCCGAAGGTGCCTTCGACGCCTATTACACCGTCCGCTCGGACGTGGTCGACTGGAAGGCCGAGGGCTTCCTGCCCAACCAGGCCGTCACCATCGACCAGGTGCCCGGCGTGATCTTCACCGTGGTCGCAGTGGCGGACGCCATCTACCTGGACGGCGAAGGCCAGCCCGTGTCGCAGGACGGCGCGTTCCTGCGCGACCCCAACGACAACTCGGTGCTGGTGCTGGAAGCGGTGGGCACGCTCGCCGCCGCGCAAATCGCCGACCTCGTCGCCGCCTTCGCGGGCGAAGTGCGCCTCGTGGCCGTCGATGCGCTGGTGCTCGACACCTACTCCTACGGCGTCGAAAGCACCGCCAAGGGCGCGGTGCTGACCGGCATCGACTGGACGGCCGAGGGCTTCCTGGAAGGCCATCTGATCAATATCGGCGGCCAGGACGGCCGCTTCTCGGACGCGGTGCAGTACCGCGTGCTGTCCATCGACGGCACCCGGATGGAAATCCTGGGCGATCCGCTGGATGCGGGCCCGGCGACCACCAACATCTGGGTCCAGGGACCCCATGGCGGTCTGACCGTGGTGCATGGCGGCGGCAACCTGCCAGTGCAGACCTTCGGGCTCTACACGACCGAGACCATCGACGGCGCGAACTTCCTGCTGCGCGACGATGGCCGGGACTGGGCGGGCGACGGCTTCGCGCCGGGCCAGCTGATCTATGTCGAGGGCGAAGACACCACCCGCGAAATCATCGCGATCCTCGACGCGGGCGACGTGCCCACCGGCGGCACGGCGTTCGACACGCCCGTGGGATCCGCGGCGACCTGGGGCACCGGATCGGTGCTGGTCCTCAGCGGCGATCCGATCGTGGCGGTGGATGTGGACGGGGACGGCCGGATCGACCTGCACAAGTCCATCGCCGAGCGGATCGAAGTGTCGGTGACCGTGACGCTGCTGGCCGACGCGCTGACCCGCACCGACGGCGGCAGCTGGCTGGAGGACGGCTTCGACGCCGACCAGGTGATCTATATCAAAGGCATCCCGGGCGGCTTCACCATCGACAGCGTGACCGCGACGACCATCACCCTGAAGGGCGCCGCGATCCACGATTGCGTCATCATTCCCGGCTCGGAAATCACGGTTTATCGCATCGATCTCAGCCGCGATGCCGGGGCGCAGATCGGCGGCGACCATTTCGTCATCGGACTGGCCGAAGGCGCCGATCCCGAGACCAGCGTGCTGGCCGGGGCCGAAAGCCCGCTGGTGGTCTATGGCGACACCAGTCAGGACGGCCTGTGGTACGGGGGGCGTCCGGCCGACCGGCTGGGCCTCGAGTTCGGCCCCAAGCCCTTCAACCCGTTCCCGGATCTTGCCGACGAAGAGAACGAGGATGACGAGTGGGTGTTCCCGCTTGCCAACCCGTTCGACTTCGCGGGCAATGACATCATCGACGCCAGCGCACTCTTCACCCTGCGCGACCCGCAATCGGTGGGCCTGACCGCCTATGGCGGCGCGGGCAACGACTCGATCATCGGCAGCCAGGCGGGCGACCACCTGGCGGGAGGCTCTGGCGACGACACGATCCTGGGCCAGAACGGCACCGATCACATCTACGGCGACAGCGGCGTGAACGTGGACATCCTGACCCGCGCCCTGCAGATCGCCACCGTCGACAACAGCCCCGCGCCCACCGTCGATCCGTCGACCGGCGCGTCCGACCAGACCTTCAAGCCGGTCAAGGTCGGCAGCCCCATGCGCGACGACATGGCGGCGGGCCAGGACGTGCTTTACGGCGACGACAGCATTGCCGGGGTCGATGACGAGACGACGCCGAACATCATCTTCGGCGACCACGGCGAACTGGTCATGTGGGTCGACGATCCCAACCTGCCGCCGGTGCTGCTGCAGCGCATCCAGACCACCGATCTTGGCCTGGTGCTCGAGATCAACACCAAGGAGTTCCAGAACGGGGCCGACGACGTGCTGTTCGGCTCGGCAATCGCCGATTTGCTGATCGGTGGTGCCGGAAACGACATGATCGACGGGCGCGAGGGCGACGACCTGATCTTCGGCGACCACGTGTCGTTGTCGCAGCGGTTCCTGGATGCCGCGGGCGACCGGACCGACATGCCGACCGACCGGCTGGATTTCACCAGCCTGCGCTTCCAGGCGCTGGCAGGCGTGCTGATGTATTCGCGCACCGACCGCAACGACCCGAGCCTGATGGGCAACGGGCTGACCCCCGAGACGACGCCCGAATTCCCCTATGACGCAACCGGCACGGGCCAGCTGGGCGAGACGAATTCGGGTCGCCTGCTGACCAATGGCATCGCGCAGGTCTACCGCGATCCCACGGGCGCCGAATGGTGGGCCGCGTTCGACATCGACTACGCCGACTTCCACAGCTTCGCCGTCAACGACGGCGAGATCGGCGAAGGCACGTTCGGCAACGACTACATCGCCGGTGGTGCCGGCAACGACCAGATCTTCGGCCAGCTCGGCAACGACGTGATCCAGGGCGACGGCTCGATCGACGACGCCGTGGCCGGAATCGCCCATGTGGGTGCGGCGCGCGTGCCCGACGTGGACGGCATCGGCATCGACGACGCCGTGGGCCCGCTGACCGTCGTCGCCAGCTTCGAGTCGATGACCGACGGCCAGGACTATATCGAGGGCGGCGGCGGACGCGATGTCATCTTCGGCGGTCTGGGCCAGGACGACATCGTCGGAGGCTCGTCCGACTTCTACGGCCTGGTCACGCCCGATCTGCGGCCCGACAGCGACGACTGGCTGTTCGGCGGCGCGGGCACGCAGATCGACCGCAACAACGGTTTCGACGGCTCGGAAACGGTGGACGCGGTCTATGACCAGAACGGCACGCTGATCGGCTATGGCGGCGACATCGTCACCACGGTGGCCACGGCCTATGCCGACAAGCACGGCCGCGACAGCGACGCGATCCTGGGCGACAACGGCGACATCGTGCGGATCGTCGGCGTGAACGGCGTCGACGTGAACCCGGGCGGCGATCCGGCGGCGGGCCCGCTCTACGTCACCTTCAACTACGACACCTATGGCGGCGAGAAGATCGTCGTGCGCGGCATTCGCCTGCTCGACTACACGCCGGGCGGACCCGACTATGCGCCCGACAGGTTCCAGGAAGGCGAAGGCTACCTGATGTGGTCCGAAACCTGCGATCCCACGGACGGCTTCTGGTCGCACGACATCGGTGGCCACGACGAGATCCACGGCGAAACCGGCGACGACTTCATCTATGCAGGCGGCGGCTTCGACATCGTCTTCGGCGACGCGGATGACGACGACATCATCGGCGGCTGGGGCCACGACTGGATCTCGGGCGGCACCGGCATCGACGGTGTGCTCGGCGACGACGGCCGCATCTTCACCAGCCGCAACACCAGTTCGCTGGAGCTGGCCGAAGGGATCTACGGCATCGACCCGCTTCTGGCGCGCGATCCCGACACCCGCACCAGCCAGGGCGACGTCCTGAACGAGCTGATCCGCACGCCGGGCAACGTCCAGGTCGAACTGATCAACGTGGAAGGCGCGCTGAAGAAGTCGGTGGACCTGACGCCCTTCGCGCTGCTCAGCACCTGGGTCGTCGACGATCCGCTGGGCCAGGATCCGCGGCTGGCCGATGACGTGATCTTCGGCGGTCTCGGCGTCGACTTCCTGCATGGCGGCGACGGCGACGACGCGATCTCGGGCGCCGAGGCGCGCGGGACCAGCTACGCGCCGCGCTTCGATGCCGACGGCAACCTGGTGGGCCTGTGGAAGTCCGACTTCGACAGCCCCTACAATCCCTCGGACATCCTGAAGTTCGGCGACGACACCGATCCGTGGAACGATCCCAAGCCGATCCAGCAGCGCTTGGGCGAATTCTTCCTTTACGACGAATACGATCCGCGCCGCGTCATCCTGTTCCAGGATGCCGACGGCACGGTCTGGAAGGGCGACGCCTACGACCCGAACGGGGATTTCCAGCAAGGCAACCTGCTTGAATACTTCCTCAACAACGTGGACGACGAAGGCATCAGCCGCCTGGGCTACGTGGCCTTCAAGCCCGACGGGCGCACCCCCGATCCCGACGTTCCGGCCGAGTTCCGCCAGAGCGACGGCGACGACGTGATCTTCGGCGATCTGGGCAACGACTGGCTGGTCGGCGGCACGGGCCGCGACCGGGTCTATGGCGGCTTCGGCAACGACCTGATGCAGATGGACGACCGGCTCGGCACGCTCGACCCCGACCGTCCCGCCAACAATCCCGGCCAGCTGCCGCTGGATACCACCGACCAGTCGCCCGACACGCACTGGCTTTACGAGGACCGCGCCTTCGGCGGGGCGGGCCTGGATATCCTGATCGGCAACACCAAGGGCGACCGCCTGATCGACTGGGTGGGCGAGTTCAACTCGTATATCGTGCCCTTCGCGCCCTTCGGCATCGCCACGGTCAGCCGCCAGGTGCCGCCGCACCTGTTCGACTTCCTCTACGCGCAGGCCTTCGGCGACGGCGCCGACATCACCCGCACCGCCGACGGCAACCAGCCCAACCACAAGGACAAGTATTCAAACGTGGCGCTGCTGCAGGGCGGCATCCGCGGCGAGATCGGGCTGGTCACGCAAAAGGACCAGGGCTACTGGCAGGACCAGACCGGCGGGCCCAGCGACGTGCAGGCGGGCAACGTGCCCGGCGGACGCCGCGACGTGCTGCGGACATCGGACTTCAACAACAATTCCGGCGACATCTTCATCCGCGATACCGGCAAGATGACGGTGCAGGGCGGGGCTTTGACGCTTTCGGCCGACAGCAACGACAGCCAGGCCTCGGCGGTCTACAACCTGGATGAATACCTGCCGATCTACTACGAGATCCGCGCGCAGATCTCGACCGCGAAGCCCACGGGCGGCGCCAAGGCCAACGCGTTCATCATCTTCGACTACAAGTCGGACATCGATTTCAAATACGCGGGCATCAACATCTCGAACAACAAGATCGAGATGGGCTATCGCGACGCCACCGGCTACCACGAGCTGATCCAGTCCAACAAACCGGTGCGGATCAAGCCCAACACGTTCTACGACGTGCTGGTGGCGGTGAACGGCAACAACGTGACGTTGCAGGTCAACGGCGTGAACTGGTTCAGCTACGACTACACGCCCGAGCTGGACGAAGACGGTCTGCCGATCCCGCTGAACAAGGGCTTCGTGGGCTTCGCCGTCGATGGCGGTGTCTCGACCGTGGACAACTTCACCGTGCAGGTGCTGCCGCCCGACTGGACGCTCGAGCTGGAAGACGACTTCACCGGCACCAACCGCGCGGTCACTTTCACGCCCGAGCGCGGCGACTGGCAGATCCAGTCCGGAGACTATTCCGGCGTCGCCACCGGGTCGGACGTGGCCATCAGCCTCGTGGACCTGGGCGAAGACCTGCAGGCCAGCTCGATCATCGAGCTTGAGACCACGCTGGCCAAGGGCCAGGCGGGCGGCATCGTCTTCGACTACTACGACAACACCCGCTACAAGTTCGTGCTGCTCGACCCGGCGGCCGACACCGTGCTGGTGGGCCACGTGGACGGCGACCGCGGCCTGGTCATCGACCGCAGCTTCGCTGTGTCGCTGAACGACGCCAAGGTCCAGACGTTGCGGCTGAAGACCTCGGGCGCGTCGCTGCAAATCAGCGTGAACGGAGCGACCGTGGGCAGCCACGGCTTCAACTCGGTGCTGGTGGACGGCGCGTTCGGGCTTCTCAGCTTCGACAGCAGCGCCTTCCAGGACGTGACGGTGCGCACCAACGACAGCGTCTTCGAGATCGAGGACGGTCTGCGCGTGACCCACATCCCAGCCGACACGCTGGACGTGGCGACGCTAACCCCGGATCAGGTCGCGGCGATGAAGGACGCCGCCATCGCCATCATGGTTCGCGAAATGGGCCTGTCGGCGGACCAGGAAGCCAGGCTGCGCGCCGTCGAGATCCGGATCGAGGATCTGGCGGGCACGCTTCTGGGCCAGGCCGATGCGGGCGTCATCACTTTGGATGCCGATGCCGCGGGCCATGGCTGGTTCGTCGACCTGACGCCGCTCAGCAACGAGGAATACGCCGCCGATGCCAACGGCCTGCTGCGGGCGCTGCCCGGGGCAGGGGCCGCGGGCCGCGTCGATCTGCTGAGCGTGCTGACCCACGAGCTGGATCACATGCTGGGCTCGACCCACCTGGCCCACGCCGAAGACGGCGCGCTGATGGCCGACACGCTGGCCCCCGGCACGCGTTTGTCGATCTTCGACGGGCATGACGACCACGACGCACCCCTGGCACCGGCCGCAAGCGGCGACGCCGCTCCCGCGCTGATCTACGACGACACGCTGGGCCGCTTCGTCACCGACGAAGGTCTGCGCCACATGACCACGGCGCGGCGGATGGGTCTCGACCTGGGGGCCGCGCTGCAGGACGGCGACGTGACCGTCCCGGCGGCCGAGCAGGACGCGATCCTGCTCGCGGGCGGCGCTGGCACCGGACCCGAGCGGGACGGAACGGCGCCCGAGATCGCGGCACCGGAACAGGGCGAAAGCCTGGTGGCCTGGGATTGGAGCGGTCTGCGCGGCATGAGCGACGGGCAGGATCGTCTTGACGACGCCGCGGCGCCCGGTGACGATGCCGATGCGCAGGTCGCCGAGACCGCGTCGCGGGCGAAGAAGGTCGCGGACGACACGGCCCGGGCCGCCGCCCAGGACACGGTGTCCTGGAAGGACCGCAGCGGCTTGCTGACCATGCTGAGCGGCATGTTCCGCAGGTAGTGCGCACCAGGGGACCGGAAGGATCGTTCGACAGATGAGCACGGATACTTCGACCGATCCCGTCGCCAGGCGCGACGATGCCGGCGGACAGGTCAGCTACGCGATCTTCGACCAGGCGCTCTGGACGCGCTTTTCCGAGGCCGGGTCGGTCGAGGAATTCGTGGATGCCTGGCTGGCCCTTCTGTGCCGCAACCTGTCGGGCGCCATCGCCGCCGTCACGGTGCTGGGCGATCCCGATACCGGCCCCTTCACGCCCAAGGCGCGCTGGCCCGAGGACGGCGCGATCGGTCCCGAGCTCATGGCCGCGACCGAGCGCGCGCTGGGCACGCGCCAACCGATGCTCACCCGCAGCGAAGGCCAGCACCAGGTCGCGCTGCCGCTGCTGATCGACGGCACGCTTTACGGGGCCGTGGCGGTCAGCGTCGCCATCGCGCCCGACGCCACCCCGCCGGGCGAGGCGATCCGCCACCTGCGCTGGGGTGGCGGCTGGATCGAGGTGCTGCTGCGCCGCGACCAGGGGCAGGCCTTCGAGGCTCTGCAGACCCGGACCGCGACCGCGCTGGAAATGCTGGCCACGGTGCTCGAGCAGAAGCGCTTCAACGCCGCCGCGTCGGCGCTTGTCACCGACCTGGCCCGCGCGCTCGACTGCGATCCGGTCAGCGTGGGCGTGGTTCGAAGGGGCGGCGCGCGGGTCGTGGCGCTGAGTCACGCCGCCGGTTTCGGCAAGCGGATGAGCCTGCTGCGCGACATCCGCGCCGCCATGAACGAGGCTATCGACCAGGAAGAAGTCGTGCTCTGGCCGACCGCGCCGGGCTGGGATTACCGGGTGACCCTGGCCCACGAGGAACTGGTGCGCACCCACAAGGCCGACAGCGTCCTGAGCGTGCCGATCCAGCACGAAGGCCGCCTTGTCGGCGCCCTCACCCTGGAAAAATCCGGCCCCCACGGCTTTTCGCCGGACCAGGTCGAGCTTGTCGACGCGGTGGCGACCATGGTGGGTCCGGTGCTCGAGGAAAAGCGCCGTAACGACCGCATCCTGATCGTCAAGGTCTTCGAGGTGATCGGCAACCAGCTGAAAAGCCTGCTTGGCCCGCGCCATTTCGGCCGCAAGCTGGCGACGCTGATCGTCGCGGGGCTGGTCTGGTATTTCGCCACCGCGACCGCGACCTTCACCATCGCCGCCCCGGCCGAACTTCAGGGCAAGGTGCAGCGCACGGTGGTCGCGCCCTTCAACGGTTACCTGGCCGACGAAGAGATCCAGGCGGGCGCGATCGTGACCGAAGACCAGGTGCTGGCGCGGCTCGACGACCGCGACCTGGTGCTCGAACGGCTCAGGCTTTCGACATCGCGCGGCCAGCGGCAGGCGGAATACGCGCAGGCCCTGGCCGCGCGCGAACGCGCCGAAGCCAATATCATCGAAAGCCAGATGCGCCAGATCGACAGCCAGATCGCCCTTGTGGACGAGCAGATCGCGCGCACCGAGATCCGCGCGCCCTTCGACGGCATGGTCGTGTCGGGCGATCTGAGCCAGAAGATCGGTGCAACGATCGAGCGCGGGCAGGAGCTGTTCCGGATCGCGCCGCTCGAAGGCTGGCGCGTGGTGCTCGAGGTGGACGAGCGCGACCTGGCCGAAGTGGCGCCGGGCCAAACCGGTCAGTTGCGGGTGTCGTCGCTGCCGGATGTGCCGCTGGGCTACACGGTCGAGCGGATCACGCCCGTGTCGGACCAGCGCGAGGGCCGCAATTTCTTCCGCGTCGATGCTGCGTTGGACGAAACCGATCCGCGACTGCGTCCATCAATGGAAGGCGTGGCCCGCACCAGGGTGGACGAGCGGCTTCTGATCGCCATCTGGATGCGGCCGGTGATCGACTGGGCGAAGCTGTTCGTATGGCGCTGGAGTCCCTGATCCCATGTCAAAGGCCTACTTGTCGCAGAATTGGTACCGGGTCGCCGGGCTGAAACCCCGGCTGCGCCGCCACGCCAAGCTTTACCGCACGCGCTATCGCGGCCAGCTCTGGTACGTGTTGCAGGATCGCACCTCGGGCCGGTTCCATCGCTTCTCGCCGTCGAGCCACCGGTTGATCTCGATGCTGGACGGGACGCGCACGGTCCAGGACATCTGGGACACCTTCTGCGAGCAATACGACGACGAGACGCTGACCCAAGACGAGGTCATCCGCCTTCTGGGCCAGCTTCACGCGGCCGACGTGCTGCTGGGCGACATTCCCCCCGATATCGGAGAGCTGGCCGAGCGCGGGGAAAGCCAGCGCAACCGCAAATTCCTGATGAGCTTCATGAACCCGCTCGCCGTCCGGCTGCCGGTGTTCGACCCCGACGATTTCGTGTCGGCGACGATGCCCCTGGCGCGTCCGCTGATCTCGTGGATCGGGGGCCTGATCTGGCTGGCCGTGGTGGGGTATGGCGGGTTCCTGGCCCTGTCCCACTGGAGCGAGCTGACCCAGAACGTGGTCGACCGAGTGCTGACGGCCGAAAACCTGGGTCTGCTGCTGCTCAGCTATATCTGCGTGAAGGCCGTGCACGAGATGGGCCATGCCTATGTGGTCAAGCGATGGGGCGGCGAGGTCCATGAGATCGGCGTGATGTTCCTGGTCTTCATGCCGGTGCCCTATGTGGACGCGTCGGATTCCATGCGGTTCCAGTCGAAATGGCAGCGGGCGCTGGTGGGCGGGGCCGGGATCCTGGTCGAAGCCTTCCTGGCCGCGGTTGCGATGATGGTCTGGCTGAATGCCGAAGACGGGCTGGTGCGCGCTTTCGCCTTCAACGTCATGCTGATCGGCGGCGTGTCGACGCTGCTCTTCAACGGCAATCCGCTGTTGAAATTCGATGGCTATTACGTCCTGTCGGATCTGATCGAGATCCCCAATCTCGCGCAGCGCTCGAAGACCCATTTCACCTATCTGGTCAAACGCTACGCCTTCGGGATGCGCGAGCTGGACAGCCCGGCCACCGCCCCGGGCGAGCCTGCCTGGTTCGTCTTCTACGCCGTCGCGTCCTTCATCTACCGGCTGTTCATCACCTTCGCGATCGTGCTGTTCGTCAGCAACCAGTTCTTCTTCCTGGGCATTGTCCTTGCGATCTGGGCGCTCGTGCTGATGTTCGGCTGGCCGCTGATGAAACAGGCGTGGTTCCTGCTGACCTCGCCCGCGCTGCGCCATCACCGGGGCCGCGCCTTCGCGGTGACGGGCGGCACGATCGCGTCCATCGCCGCACTTCTCTTCGCGGTGCCCCTGCCGCATGCCACCATCGCCGAAGGGGTCGTCTGGGTGCCGGGCGATCGCATCCTGCACAGCGAAGCCGACGGGATCGTGACCGAGCTCAGCGTGGTGCCGGGCGCCCAGATCGAGTCCGGCACGGCGGTGGTTCTGTTGGACGACCCGCTGATCTCGGCGCGGGTGAAACTGCTCGACGGCTTCATCGAAGAGCTGCGTCGACGCCTGGCCGCGCAGGACTTCGTCGACCGCTCGGCCGCGCGGGTGCTGCAGGAAGAGCTGCGCGCCGCGCAGGCCGATCGCGCGCTGACGCTGGCGCGGCTCGACGACCTCGTCGTGCGCGCCGCCGATCCCGGCCAGCTGATCGTGCCGCAGGGCGAAGACATCGTGGGACGGTTCGTGCGCAAGGGCGACGTCATCGGCTATGTGACGGATTTTCGCGACCCGCTGATCCGGGTGATCGTGCCCGAACGCCACAGCGATCTGGTCCGCAGCGAGACCCGGACGCTCGAGCTGCGATTCGCGTCCGACCCGAATCGGGTGCTTCCTGCCCGAATCGTGCGCGAGGTTCCCGGCATGTCGGCAGAGCTTCCGTCGATGGCCCTGTCCACCGAAGGCGGCGGCCGGATCGCGCTGGATCCCAGCGTGTCGGGCCCGGGTGGGGAACGCCAGGCACTTGCCAATCTGCTACATCTGGACGTGAGGCTGGCACCGGACACGCCATTTCGTAGTTTGGGTGAGCGGGTCTATGTCCGTTTCGACCACGGGGAAGAGCCCGCAGCCCTGCAGCTCTATCGCAGTGTGCGGCAGATCTTCCTGAATCAATTTGATATCTGATTGCCCGCGACAGGCGAAAAAACGCCAATAAAAACTTGTCGATCGGCGGTCTCTCGCTATCGTGAACGGGCTCGTCCGTTTCGAGCGCAAAAGCCATTTTAAAAGGACACGCCGCATGACCCAGTTGTTGTTTTACGAAAGCGCTGTTCCCGTCAGCTCGGACCGCCACCGCAAGATGTCCGTCAAGACCGGGGCCAATTACAAGTTCGCCGAGAAGGTGAACTCGGTCCCGCTGACGGCCATCGAGTTCGGACAGGCCGCTGTCGAATATCCGATCGTGTTTTCGGGCAACGGCGAAACCGTCATGCCCTGCGCCATCCTGGGTGCTACGGCGACCAAGAACCTGTTCGTGAAGGAAGACGGCACCTGGGGCGGCAAATACGTGCCCGCCTTCGTGCGCCGCTATCCCTTCGTCTTCGCGCAGGAACAATCCGGCAAGCAGCTGATCCTGCATATCGACGAAAGCTTCGAAGGCTGCAACGATCAGGATCGCGGCGAGCGGCTGTTCGACAGCGACGGAACGCAGACTCAGTATCTCAAGAACGTGCTGGCGTTCCTGCAGGACTACCAGCAGCGCTTCAACCGCACGCAGCTTTTCTGCAAGCGCCTGATCGAGCTGGATCTTCTGCGCCCGATGGAAGCCCAGTTCAGCCTGCCGACCGGCGAAAGCCAGTCGCTGTCGGGGTTCCAGTCCGTGGATCGCGAGAAGCTGAAGGCCGTGTCCAACGAAGACCTGGGCAAGATGATGCGCACCGACGAGCTGGAATGCCTGTTCCTGCATCTCGCCTCGCTGCGCCATTTCGGCTCGATCGCCGAGCGGTTCTCGATCGAGGATGCGGGCGGATCCGGGTCGGTGCTTTCGTCCGAAACCGCGGCCGACGCCCGTGCGGACGACGCGGAAGAGACGGCCAAGTCCCCATCCCCGTCGGATGCTTGATTTCGGCCCATCGGCCGACCCTGCCAACCAGGCCGCCCCCCGGGGCGGTCTTTCGTCCTCGCCGCCGCTGGTGCTTTATCCCGAGCGCGAGGAGGCCCGCCACCACTGGCTCGATCCGGCCGAAGGGGTCGCGCGCTACCTCGTCGGGCGCATCTCGGGACCCTTTTTCAAGCTGCGCCTCCGACGCCTTCTGTCGCAAACGCTCAAGCGCGCGGGTCCCGTCGCCGCGCTGAGCGACGCGGCGCTCGACGCTCGGCTCGAAGACGCGCGCAGGCGGGCCCGCTGCGATGGACTGTCCGACGCGACGCTCGCCGAAAGTTTCGCCCTGATCCGCGAGATCTCGCGCCGGACGCTGGGCTTGTATCACCACAAGGTGCAACTTCTGGGCGCGCTGGCCATGGCGCGCGGTGCCGTGGCGGAAATGGCCACCGGCGAAGGCAAGACGCTGACCTCGACGCTGACGGCGGGGGCGGCGGGGCTCGCGGGCATTCCGGTCCACATCGTCACCGTCAACGACTACCTGGCCGAGCGCGACGCCGAGACCATGCGCCCGCTCTACGATCGGCTTGGCCTGAGTGTTGGCGTTCTGATCCACGGCCTGCAGCCCGAAGCGCGGCGGGCGGTCTATGGCTGCGATATCGTCTATGCGTCGAACAAGGAAATCGCCTTCGACTACCTGCGCGACCGGGTGAAGCTCGACGGCGCGCCGCGCAACCTGTCGCTGAAGCTGCGCCGGTATTTCGACCCCGGCGCGAAGAACGACGCGCCCGTGATGCGCGGCTTGCCCTTCGCCATCGTGGACGAGGCCGATAGCGTCCTGATCGACGAGGCGCGCACGCCTCTGATCCTGTCGCGCGAAACCGATGCCACGGCCGAGCGTGTCTGGGCCGAAACCGCGCATCGCCTGGCCGACACCCTTCACGAGCCGCGCGACTACGTCGTGCATCCGCGCGACCGACGCGTCGAGCTGACCAAGAAGGGCAAGCTGTCGCTGGAAGAGCAGGGCACGCGCACCGGCGGGATCTGGACCAACCGCATCCGCCGGGAACAGGCGGTGCAGCAGGCGCTGACCGCGCGGCTGATGTTCCACGAAGGCGATCACTACGTCATCGACGACGGCAAGGTGGTGATCGTCGACGAATATTCGGGCCGCATCATGGAAGAGCGGTCCTGGAACGACGGAATGCATCAACTGGTCGAAGTGAAGGAAGGCGTCGAGGTCACCCCCCGCAAAGAGGTGCTGGCCCGGATCACCTACCAGCGGTTCTTCCGCCGCTACGGACGGCTGGCCGGCATGACCGGCACGGCGCGCGAGGTCTCCGCCGAGCTGTCGTCGGTCTATCGCCTGAACGTCGTGGCAATTCCGACCAATACGCCCGCGCAACGGCGTCGGCTGGGCGTGCGCGTTTTCCCCACGGCCGAGCGCCGCTGGAGCGCCGTTGCCGCCCGTGCAAACGCGTTGCGCGAAACCGGACGGCCGGTGCTGATCGGCACCCGCTCTGTCGCCGCCTCCGAACAGGCGTCGGCGGCTCTGTCGGCGCTGGATGTGCCCCACGAGCTGCTGAACGCCAAGCTTCACAAGCAAGAGGCGCAGATCATCGCGGATGCCGGCTTGGCGGGGCACGTGACGGTCGCGACCAACATGGCGGGCCGCGGCGTCGATATCGGGCTGGACCCGGATGTCGCGGCCCGTGGAGGCCTGCATGTCATCCTGACCGAACGGCACGATTCGAAGCGGATCGACCGCCAGCTGGAAGGCCGCGCCGCGCGTCGCGGCGAGCCCGGCTCGAGCGAGGTCATGCTGTCGCTCGAAGACGCGATCCTGACGCAGACCTCGGCCGGACGCGGCGCCCTGGCTCGGCTTGCGCGTCTACCCTGGCCGGTGGGCCCCGTCGCGGCCGGACGACTGTTCCGGCGGGCGCAGCGCCGCGCGGAAGCCGGTCACGCCCGCGCCCGCCGCACGCTGCTGGATCAGGACCGGCGCCTTGGAACCATGCTTGCCTTCAGCGGAAGACCGGAATGACAGGAAACCCCATGCCTCGATTCAGCTTGCGCGCCTGCGCCCTCACGTTTTGCATGACGCTGGGGGTGCCGGTCGGCCCCGCCATGGCCGACGCCTTCGATTGCGTCATAACGCCTGCCTTGACCGTCGGGATCGGATCGCCCGTGTCCGGCCTTCTGGAAGACGTCCTGGTCGCCGAAGGCGACTTCGTGGCGAAGGGCCAGGTGATTGCCCGGCTCCGTTCCGAGGTCGAGCGCAAGACGGTCGAGCTTCTGAAGGTGCAGGCGGACAGCGATGCCGAAATCGAAGCGCAGGACAGCAGGCTGGTGCTCGCGCAAAAGCGGCTTGAACGGGCGCGCGACCTGATGGCGCGGAAAGTGGGCACGCAGGAACAGCTCGAAGCGGCCGAAGCCGAGACCGAGGTCATCGCCCGCGAACGCATCATCGCCGAGATGCGCAAGAAGGTCGCCGCACTCGAATTGCAGCGCGCCTCGGCCCAGTTGGATCAACGTGTCATCCGCAGCCCGATCGACGGGATCGTCGTGACGCGGCATCTTTACTCCGGCGAATACCTCGCCGCCGAGGATCGGGTCTTCACGATCTCGCAGATCGACCCGCTGCATGTCGAGGCGTTCCTTCCGGTCTCGGTCTTCCGGGCCGTGTCGCCGGGCGCGGTCCTCGAGGTGCGGCCCGACGCCCCCGTCGACGGTGTGATGAACGCCGAAGTCGAGCTGGTGGACCGGATCTTCGATGCCGCTTCGGCCACCTTCGGGATCCGTCTGCGCCTGCCCAATCCCGACGGCGCCATCCCCGCCGGTCATCGCTGCCAGGTCGAGCTTCCGATCGTCGGCCAGTGACCCGACCGGGCCACCATAGCGCGCCAAAACAAGCGAACGGGCAATCCGAAGCCTAGAGCGCCGCTTTCCGCTCCAGCCCGCCCCGGGCAAGCCAGGCCATGCTTCCCGCCGCGGATTCGACGGGGTCGATCACGGCGCAGGGCAGGTGCTTTCGCATGGTGTCCGTCACGTGGACCATGCCCGCGCATCCCAGGACGATGGCGTCGACCCGGTCCCGGTCCACGGCCGCGCGGGCTTCGTCCAGGATCCGCGCCGACGCGTCTTGCGGGGATGTCTCGAGCGCCAGAACCGGCACGCCCGAGGCGCGCACCCTGCCAAGCAGCGTGCCATAGCCGTACGCCGCGACGTTTTCTTCCAGGATCGGCACGGAAACGGGCAGGGTCGTCACGACGCTGAACCGCCAGCCGCGCAGCGCGCAGTGGACGAAAGCCGCCTGGCCCAGTCCCATCACCGGGCACGAAGCGCGCGATCTGACCTCGGCCAGCGCGGTGTCGTCAAAGCAGCCTATGATGATCCCCGACGCCCCCGACGCCTCGGCCCGGTCGGCCAAATCCAGCAGGGGCTGCGTCGCGGCAAGGCCATCCTCGCGGCCCTGGATGGCGGGTGGCCCGTCATGGGATGTCCACCCGGTGAAGGCGATCCCGGGAGCGGTCGTCCGCGCCATCGCCACCATGGCGTCGGTCATGGCTTCGGTCCGGTTGGGGTTGATGATGATGACCGTCAAGGCTCAGGCCACGCCCTTGCCCGCGTCGGATGCCCGGCGCGCGCGGCGCCTGCCGGTCAGCCAGACGCTGAACAGGCACACCCCGATGACGACGAACGAGAACACCGTCGTCAACGTCCCGAGCGCGAATATGACGGGCGACGTCACGTTCGTCGTCATGCCGAAGATCTCCAGCGGCAGCGTATTGTAACTGCCCGCCGTCAAAAGCGTGCGGGCGAACTCGTCGTAGGACAGCGTGAAGCCGAACAGCGCGACCCCGATCAGCGACGGGGCGATGATCGGCAAAACGACGTGCCGGATCGTCTGCCACGGAGACGCGCCGAGATCGCGCGCGGCTTCCTCGTAGCTTCTGTCGAACCGGTTGAAGACGGCGAACATGATCAACAGCCCGAAGGGCAGGGTCCAGGTCAGTTGCGCTCCGAAGCCCGAGGTGGCCCAGTGGATGCCGAGGCCCGATTGCGAAAAGATCAGCCCGACCCCCAGCGACACCAGGATCGACGGGATCACCAGCGACGTGACGATCAGGTAGAAGATCACGGTCGACCCGGCGAACCGCTTGCGAAACGCCAATCCGCCCATGACCGACACCACCACCGTCGTGACCATGACCATCAGCCCCAGCACCAGCGACCGCCGGAACGAGCCCCAGATATCGCCGACGGCCTGTTGCTCGAACAGATCCCGGAACCAGTGCAGCGACACGCCGCGCATGGGAAATGTCAGCCCGCCCTGTGGTCCCTGGAAGGACAGGATCGCGATGGTGATCGTGGGTCCGTAAAGGAAGACAAGGAACAGCGCGAAGAAGGCCGACAGCAAGTAGAACGAGCGCGGGCGCGGCTCCATGTCAAAGCTCCTTCAGGATATCGACGAAGCGCAGCAGGATGCCGATCACCATCAGCACCGTGATCAGAAGGATCACCGCCGTGGCCGAGGCCGACGGGTATTGCAACAGCGCGATGTCGTTGGAAATCAGCCGACCCACATTGGCCGACTGGCTGCCGGACATGAACCGCACGGTGATGAAGTCGCCCATCACCAGCGTGATGACGAAGATCGACCCGATCATGATGCCCGGCTTCGTCAGGGGCACGATCACGTGCCAGAGCGTCTGCCAGCCCGTGGCCCCCGCATCCGCCGCCGCCTCCAGAAGCGACCGGTCGATCCGCATCATCGTGTTGAAGATCGGCACCACCATGAACAGCGTGTAAAGATGAACGAAGGCCAGTATCACGCTGAAATCGCTGAAAAGAAGCCATTCCAGCGGCGCGTCTATGACGCCCCAGGACATCAGCGTCGAATTGGCCAGCCCGTTGCGGCCCAGGAACGGGATCCACGAGATCATGCGGATGATGTTCGAGGTCCAGAACGGGATCGTGCAAAGC
This sequence comes from Palleronia pontilimi, assembly GCF_016412875.1. Taxonomy (GTDB): domain Bacteria; phylum Pseudomonadota; class Alphaproteobacteria; order Rhodobacterales; family Rhodobacteraceae; genus Palleronia; species Palleronia pontilimi. The sequence goes on from NZ_JAEKPD010000002.1 coordinate 353,809, forward strand.
AGGAACAGGGCGATCTGCCAGTTCAGGCTGCGGACGTGGAAGGCCAGGAAATAGGCGACCGTGAAGCCGATCAGCAGCGTGAAGATCCAGGTGATGACCGCGTATTTCACCGTGTTGAAGAACACGCGGTAGGTCACGTCCGAGCCGAACAGGAACGCGTAATTGTCCAGTTGGAACGCCGGGTAGATCGAGAACTCGGTCGTCCCCCAAAAGCTGACGACCCCGATCATCAGGATCGGAAGCACCAGGAAGGCCGCCAGGATCAGCACCAGCGGCGTGGCCAGCAACCAGCCCGTGAGGTGCCGTGACTGTCCCGCCTTCGCGGGGGGCGTCGACAGGGCCGTGGCTGTGTCGGGCGAAGCAAGCGTCTGGTCTGTCACGGGTCCTGCCGTTCCTTCTAAGAAGTGCCCCGGCCGGGGAGGAGGATCGACCGGGGCACCCAGGGTCATCGCGGCGAACGTCTTACGCCGCGACGAACTCGTTCCATTTGCGGACCATGTACTGGTTTTCGTCCATGACCGCGTTCCAGCAGGCGACCGCGCCCATGCGTTCCTCGAACGAGCCGCCATCGCGGACCTCGCCCGCTTGGGCCAGCGTGTCGCCGGTGGGCGAAGTGATGACGTCGGTCGCCTCCTTGCCCTCGAACCAGTAGCCCCATTCGTTCTGGGTCATGAACGCCTTCGAGGTTTCGGGCACGGCCGAGTAATAGCCCTGGCGCATCAGGTAACCGCCGACCCAGCCGGCCAGATACCAGTTGATGTAGTCGTAGGCGGCGTCCAGCTCCATGCCGCTCAGGTTCTTCGACAGCCCGATGCCGCCGCCCCAGCTGCGATAGCCCTCTTCCAGCGGCTGATAAAGACACGGGATGCCGCGCGACTTCACCGCCGTGATCGCGGGCGACCACATGGACTGGATCACCACCTCGCCCGACGCCATCAGGTTGACGCTTTCGTCGAAGGTCTTCCAGAAGGCGCGGAACTGGCCGTTGCGCTTGGCCTCGGTGAAGATGCCGATGGTCTTGTCGATCTCTTCGCGGGTCATGTTGCCCTTGTCGGCATACGTGATCTCGCCCATGGACTCGCAGACCATCGCCATGTCCATGATCCCGATCGAGCTGATGTCTAGGATCGACGCCTTGCCCGCGAATTCGGGATTCAGCAGCTCGGACCAGTTCGAGATCGGGCGGTCGATCAGGTCGGGCCGGATGCCCAGCGTGTCGGCGTTGTAGATCGTGGGGATCAGCGTCATCCAGCCGGATTCCTCGTCCACGAAGGTCGTGCTGCCGGGCCCCTCGACGAAACCCACCGTGTGCGGGGCGGTGCCCTGCGCGATGCTCGAGGTCGGGTTCAGCTTGCCGGTGCGGAAGATGCCGACGATCTTGTCGTAGTTCAGGATCCGGCTGGTATCCATCGCCTGAAGGTTGCCGGTCGGCCAGACCTTCTTGCAGATCCAGTATTCGATATCGGCGATGTCGAAGCTGTCGGGCTGGGTCGCCGCGCGCTGGGTCACGCTGTCGGAATCCAGCGCCGTCATCTCCAGCGTGAAGCCCAGGTCTTCCTTCACCTTCTGCGCCACGTCGTTCAGGTTCGACACGCCTGTGCCGAACTGGCGCAGGGTGATGTTCTTGGTTTCCTGGCCCCATACCATCGGCGCGGGCAGCGTCGCCGCACCGACCGCGGCCGCACCCGATTTCAGGATGGAGCGCCGCGAGTAGCGGACCTTGGATATCGTCGTCATCTCAGTCTCCCTTTTCTGGAGGTCTTGAAGTGTCTGTCAGGCCTCGAGCGCACGTGCGGCCCGAGCGTCCCAGTCGAGGCCGACCGCCTCGCCCACATCCTTCGGCGCACCGAAGAAATCCTTGTCCGTCAGAAGCGCCGTCACGTCCTGGTTGCCCGCCACGCTCGCCGTCAGCGCCACGTGGGTGCCCTGGTATTCGACCGCCGTGATCCGTCCCTGGAGCCGTGCGCCTTCCGCCGGGCGCAGCCGCAATTCGTCCGCGCGGATCGCGATCTGGCCCTGGGGCAGGGCAATCACGTTGTGCGAGCCCAAAAAGCGCGCGACGAACGCCGTCGCCGGGGCCTCGAATACATCGCGCGTCGGCCCGGCCTGCTCGATCTTCGCGTCGTTCATCACCACGATCTCGTCGGCCAGCGCCAGTGCTTCGTCCTGTCCATGGGTGACGTGGATGAAGGTGATCTGTAGCTTGCGCTGCAATTTCCTGAGCTCGGCCCGCATGCGGACGCGCAGGAACGGGTCCAGCGCCGACAGCGGCTCGTCCAGCAGCAGGATCTGCGGCTCGGTGATGAGCGCGCGCGCCAGCGCCACGCGCTGCTGCTGCCCGCCAGACAGCTGCGCCGGAAGCCTGTCCGACAGCGCCGTCATCTCGACCAGGTCGAGCATTTCGGCCGCGCGCCGGGCGCGGGTCTTGGCATCGACACCCCGCATGCGGGGACCGAACGCCACGTTTTCCGCGACCGTCAGATGCGGAAACAGCGCGTAGCTCTGAAACATCATCGCCGTCCCGCGCAGCGCCGGTTGCAGCCGCGAGATGTCGCGCCCTCCCAGCAGGATGGCGCCATCGGTCACGCTTTCGTGCCCGGCGATCATGCGAAGCGTCGACGACTTGCCGCAGCCCGACGGCCCCAGCAGGCAGGCATAGGTGCCCGCGTGGAACAGGTGCGTGATCGCGTCGACGGCCACGGTGTCGCCATACCGTTTCGTCAGACTGACAAGTTCCAGATCCAGCTCAGACCGCATTCCATCCCCGCATACCGGCTTGAACCATCCTTGCGCAGGGCCCCGCGCGGACCGAAATCGTATCGTCCGGCGCGCCGACACAAAGCCGCGGGCTGGCGGAAAGCTGGGCAGCATCGTCGGAGAATGTCGAAAAAAGCGGCTAAAATTGTACACAATCCCGCCCGTGTCGTCGCGGAAATCTTGTGCGTCCGGATCGGGTCTGCGACAGAATCGCGTGATGAGGTATCCATGATGAACGATTTGTCGCAGACCCGACCGCCATCGGCCGAGGCGATCGCCCGCGCGCTGACGCAAGCGGTGCATGAGCATCGCGTGCTGCCCGGCATGAAACTGTCGGAAGACGAGGTGGGCGAGATTTTCGGCGTCGGCCGCACGGTCGTGCGCCAGGCCCTGAGGGCGCTGGCCCACCAGGGGCTTCTGACGATCGAGCGGAACCGGGGCGCGTTCGTCTCGCGCCCCTCGGTGAAGGAGGCGCGCGAGGTCTTCGAGGCGCGCGCCCTTCTCGAGCCACGGACGGCCCGCGCCGCGGCCGAGCGCACGACCGCCTACGACATCGCCCTTCTCGAGCGGCACATCGACCTCGAACACGCGGCACTCGACGCGGACCAGACCGGGGTCGCGTTGAACCTGTCGGGGCAGTTCCACATCGAAATCGCCCGGATCGCCGATCAGGCGACCATCGCGGATTTCATCCGGCAGCTCGTGTCCCGCTCGTCGCTGGTGATCGCGCTCTACTGGCGGCGGCGCAATGCGCTGTGCGAAAGCCATGCCCACCATGCGTTGGTGAAGGCGCTGCGCACCCGCGACGGCGCGACGGCCGAGGACTTGATGAAGGGGCATCTGCTGGACTTGCTGTCGCAACTGGATCTTCGCGCCCAGCCGGACGCCAAGCTGTCCCTGCGCGACGCGCTCGGCAGATGATCCGCAGGCCCGACAGGCCGCGCTGAACGGCGACAGCGCGCCCATCCCGAGCGCCCATGAAGCCGATGCACGAATTGTGCTCGGTCAAATCGGCGCGCGTGCGTCCTGCTAATCTTCCCGAAAGCCCGACGGGCCGCGGTGAGAGGGACCGAAGCGCATGGAATACAAGGATTACTACAAGATCTTGGGGTTGGAGCGCCAAGCCACGCAGGACGAGATCAAGCGCGCCTATCGCAAGCTGGTGCGCAAGTACCACCCGGACGTGAACACCGGCCCCGATGCCGCCGAAGCCGAGCGAAAGTTCAAGGACGTCAGCGAAGCCTACGAGGTCCTGCAAGATCCCGAAAAGCGTGCGGCCTACGACCAGCTGGGGTCCAACTGGCAGGCCGGTCAGTCCTTCCGGCCGCCGCCCGATTGGGACCAGGGGTTCGAATTTTCCGGCGGCGGCTTCACCCAGGCCGACCCCGAGCAATTCAGCTCGTTCTTCGAAGAGCTGTTTTCGCGGCATCCCGGCTTCGGCGGCGGCATGGGCGGCCGTCGGGATTATCACCCGCCGGGTCAGGACCACCACGCGAAAATCGTCATCGACCTGGACGAGGCGTATCGCGGTGGCACGCGCGACTTCGCCTTGCGCAGGCCCGAGCTGGACAAGAACGGCCATGTCGTGTTGCGCGAACGCTCGATCCGCGTGGCGATCCCGAAGGGCATCACGGAAGGCCAGCACATCCGCCTGGCGGGGCAGGGTGCACCGGCCATGGGGCAAGGCAAGGCGGGGGATCTTTTCCTGGAAATCGCGCTGAAAGAACGCCCCGGATTCCGCGTCGACGGGCGCGACGTGTACATGGATCTGCCCGTCACCCCGTGGGAGGCGGCGCTGGGCGCCAAGATCAATGTCGGCACGCCCGGCGGCAAGGTCGAATTGACCCTGCCCAAGCACGCGCAGACGGGCAAGAAGCTGCGCTTTAAGGGGCGCGGCATCCCGGGCAAGGCGCCCGGAAGTCTGTATGCCGTGGTCAAGATCGTCATTCCGCCAATCGAGACGCCGAAAGCGCGCGAGCTTTACCAGGAATTGGCCAAGGAACTGGACTACAACCCGCGCGCGGCACAGGGGGTATAGATCATGGCAAAGGAAAACACCCTGATCCCGATGAGCGAGGTGGTCGCGACGCTGTCGCTGACCGATCTGTGCCGGATCAGCGGATCCCCGGCGGACTGGATCATCGAGCTGGTCCACGAAGGCATCCTGGAGCCGGTGGGCGCGGGCAAGGCGGCGTGGCGGTTCGAAAGCTCGAGCGTCACGGTCATCCACAGGGTCCGGCGCCTGCAGGGCGATCTTGGCATCAACCTGCCCGGGGTTGCCCTGGCGTTGTCGCTTGCCGCCGAGAATGCGCAGCTCAAGCGGCGATTGTCCCAGGTCGAATCCAAGATGGCGATCCCCATCCAGATGCCGCCCGCCAAGCGCTAGCCGCACCTCCAACGCTGCCGCACCGGCCGTCCCGAGTGGGACCGCAAGCGGTGGGCGTCGACAGCTGCCTGCCGGAACCCCAACCGCCCCGCCAATCGACTTGACCGACATCAAGCGCCCCGGCGCCGTTTCTGCCAATCCTGTCTCGAGTGCTGGCTCGGCGCGCGCCCGCGAAAGCGCCGCCCGGCCCGGCAATCTCCGGGTGCCGCATTCGGCACATGATCCCGGGCACCCGCGGCGAGACAAGCGACTGCGATGGAAGGAGAAAGCGATGCCAGCCGACATCACGACCCCCATCGGGTCGGCGCAGAAGAAGACCTCGTCCGGGTCGCTGGGCCTGCTGTCCCTGACGGCGCTCGTGGTCGGATCCATGATCGGGGGCGGCGTCTTCAGCCTGCCGCAGAACATGGCCCGCGGTGCGTCGGCCGGAGCCGTCACGATCGGCTGGCTGGTCACCGGGGTCGGGATGCTGGCGCTTGCCTTCGTCTACAGGAACCTTTCGACCCGCAAACCCGCGCTGGATGCCGGGCCATATTCCTACGCGCGTGCGGGCTTCGGCAATTTCGTCGGTTTCAACAGCGCCTGGGGATACTGGCTCAGCGCGTGGCTGGGCAACGTGTCCTACGCCGTGCTGATCTTCGGCGCGCTCAGCTATTTCTACGCGCCCTTCGGCGACGAGGGGAACACCTGGCAGGCCATTGTCGGGGCGTCGATCTGCCTTTGGCTTGTCCATGCGCTGGTCCTGGCGGGCATCCGTCAGGCGGCCATCGTCAACGTCATCACCACCATCGCCAAGCTGGGGCCGATCTTCCTGTTCATCGTCCTGGCCTTCGTGGCGTTCAACATGCCGACCTTCACGCTGGATTTCTGGGGCAACGAAACGCTGGGGCTCGGCTCGATCACCGAGCAGGTCCGAAGCACCATGCTGGTGACGCTGTGGGTCTTCATCGGAATCGAAGGCGCAAGCGTGGGCTCGGGCCGGGCGCGTCGGCGCAGCGATATCGGAACCGCCACGATCCTGGGGTTCCTGAGCGTGCTCTGCGTCTATCTTCTGGTGTCTCTGCTGTCCCTCGGGGTCTTTTCGCAGCCCGAACTGGCCGCACTTCCCGACGCGGCCTCGATGGCCAACGTGCTCGAATCCATCGTTGGGCCCTGGGGGTCCGTCGTCGTGCGCGTCGGTCTGGTGATCTCGGTGGCGGGCGCCTTCCTGAGCTGGACGCTGCTGGCTGCGGAAATCCCGTTCCGGGCCGCGCAGGAAGGGATCCTGCCGGACGTCTTCGCCGTGGAGAACCAGAACGGATCGCCCGCCGGGGCGCTCTGGATCACCAATATCTGCATCCAGGTCTTCCTGGTCATCACGCTTTATTCGAACTCGACCTACCTCGCGCTCTTCTACATCGCCTCGACCGCGATCCTGGTGCCTTACGTGTTCTCAGGGGCCTACGCGCTGAAACTCGCCATGACCGGCGAAAGCTACGGCCCGCGCGAGCGGCGCGGCGGCGACTTGGCCATCGGCGCGTTGGCGACGGTCTATGGCATCTGGCTCGTCTATGCGGCGGGCCCGGCTTACCTTCTGATGTGTGCCATTCTCTACGCCGCCGGTATCCCGATCTACCTCTGGGCGCGCGGATCGCACGGCGCGCGGGCCTTCACCGCCACCGAAATTCTCATCGCGCTCGGGCTCGTCGGCGCCGCGATCCTGGCCGCGTACCTCATGTGGACCGGTGTCATCAGTGCCCTGTGACACCGGCATCGCTTCGAAGGAACATCGCCATGGATGAAGGCCGAACGCTGGGTGTGCATTCCGAAACCGGAACGCTGCGACAGGTGATCGTCTGCCGCCCGGGCCTCGCCCATCGCCGCCTCACGCCCGGAAACTGCAAGGACCTGCTCTTCGACGACGTGTTCTGGGTCAAGCAGGCGCAGAAGGATCACGCCGTCTTCGCCGCCACGATGCGCGAGGAAGGCGTCGAGGTGCTCGACGTCAACGACCTTCTGGCCGAGACGCTGGACCTGCCCGAAGGCCGGGCGTGGGTGCTGGACCACCGCATCACACCGACCCAGGTCGGCGCGGGCATGGTGACCGAGCTGCGCGCCTGGCTGGACGGCTTGCCGGGCGCGGAGCTTGCCAAGTTCCTGCTGGGCGGACTTGCCACCGACGATCTTCCCTTCGAGCCGAACGGACTGTTCCGCGGCTATCTCGGGCCCCACGGCTTCATCCTGCCGCCCTTGCCGAACGCGCTTTATACCCGCGACACCTCGGCGTGGATCTTCGGCGGCGTCTCGGTCAACCCGATGTTCTGGGCGGCGCGGCGGCCCGAGACGTTGCTCAGCACCGCGATTTACAAGTTCCATCCGAAATTCTCGGGCCGGACCACGATCCACTGGGGCGATCCCACCGTCGATCACGGGCTGGCGACCGTCGAGGGTGGCGACCTCATGCCCGTGGGCAACGGGACGGTCCTGGTCGGGATGGGCGAACGCACCTCGCCGCAGGGGATCGGGCTGCTGGCCGAAGCGCTGTTCGACACCGGCGTGGCGCAACGCATCCTGGCCTTCCGCATCCCGAAAAGCCGCGCCGCGATGCACCTGGACACGGTCTTTACCCTCTGCGGCGGCGACGTGGTCACCACCTTCAAAGAGGTGGCCGACGCCCTGGTCTGCTACGATATCCGACCGGGCGACGGACCCGAGCCGCTGCAATTCCGGCGCGATCCGCGCCCGATCTTCGAAATCGTCGCGGACGTGCTCGGCTACAAGCGGCTGCAGGTCATCCCGACGGGCGGCGACACCGCGGAAGAGCGCGCGCGCGAACAGTGGAACGACGGCAACAACGTGGTCGCCCTGCGGCCCGGCGTGGTCATCGCCTACGACCGAAACGACGACACCAACGCGGCCCTCGCGGCGGCCGGGATCGAAGTGCTGGCAATCCCCGGTGCGGAACTCGGGCGCGGCCGGGGCGGCGGCCACTGCATGAGCTGCCCCACCATCCGCGATCCGGTTTGACACGAAAGGCGATCCAGATGGCTTTCAACCTGAAGAACCGTCACTTCCTGAGCCTGCGGGATTTCTCGCCCACCGAGATCGGCTTCCTGCTGAAACTCGCGGTCGATCTGAAGACCGCCAAGTATACCGGCACCGAGGTTCCGAAACTGCAGGGCAAGGACATCGCCCTGATCTTCGAAAAGGACAGCACCCGCACCCGCGTCGGCTTCGAAGTGGCGGCCTACGACCAGGGCGCGCGCGTGACCTATCTGGGCCCGACGGGATCCCATATCGGCCACAAGGAAACGGTGAAGGACACCGCGCGCGTTTTGGGGCGGATCTACGACGCGATCGAGTATCGCGGTTTCGGCCAGGCGGTCGTCGCCGAGCTGGCCGAATTCGCGGGCGTGCCCGTCTATAACGGGCTGACCGACCAGTTCCATCCCACCCAGATCCTGGCCGATTTCCTGACCATGCAAGAGCACGTGGAAAAGCCGTTGCGCGATGTCGCCTACGCCTTCCTGGGCGATGCCGGCAACAACATGGGCGACAGCCTGCTGATCGGCGGGGCCAAGATGGGCATGGACGTGCGGCTTTGCGCGCATCAAGCCTGCTGGCCGGTCCAGCAGATCCGCGACGAGGCCGACGCCATCGCGTCCGAAACCGGTGCCCGGATCACGATCACGGAAGACGTGGACGAGGCCGTCACGGGCGTCGACTTCGTCTATACCGATGTCTGGGTGTCGATGGGCGAGCCCAAGGACAAGTGGGCCGAGCGGATCGAGCTGCTGAAGCCCTACCAGGTCAATGCGTCCGTGATGGGCAAGACCGGCAACCCCCGCGCCCGGTTCATGCATTGCCTGCCCGCCTTTCACAACGCCGACACCGTGCTGGGGGCCGAGATCAAGGCCGAGTTCGGACTGGACGCCATGGAGGTCACCGAAGATGTGTTCGAAAGCCCGGCCTCGATAGTTTTCGACCAGGCGGAAAACAGGATGCATACGATCAAGGCGATCCTCGTCGCCACCTTGGGGGCCTGAGATGCTGGTCGTCGCAGCCGTCGGGGGCAACGCGCTGTTGCAACGGGGCCAGCCCCTGACGGCCGAAGCACAGCGCGCCAATGTGCGCGAAGCCGCCGCTTCGCTCGCGCGGATCGTGCAGGCCGGGCACCGGATGATCGTGACCCACGGGAACGGCCCGCAGGTCGGTCTGCTGGCCCTGCAAGGCGCGGCCTACAAGCCCGACGAATCGTTTCCGCTGGATGTGCTGGGGGCCGAAACCGAAGGGATGATCGGCTACCTGATCGAGCAAGAGCTGGAAAACAGCCTTGGCCACGATCACGCCGTCGCCACGCTGCTGACCCAGGTCGTCGTCGACCCGAAGGATCCCACCTTCCGGACCCCGACGAAGTTCGTCGGCCCCACCTACACGGAAGACGAGGCCCGGGCCCGCGCCAGGTCGAGCGGTTGGAGCATCGCGCAGGACGGCCAGTTTTGGCGCCGCGTGGTGCCGTCGCCCCGACCGGTCGAAATCCCGGACCTGCGTGTCGTGCGTCTTTTGCTGGACCAGGGCGTGACCGTGATCTGTGCCGGCGGCGGCGGCATTCCCGTGATCCGTCGCCCCGATGACAGCATGATCGGCATCGAGGCGGTGATCGACAAGGACGACGCAAGCGCGTTGCTCGCAGCCGATATCGGCGCGGATGCCCTGCTTCTGCTCACCGATGTCGACGCGGTCTTCGACAATTTCGGAACGGATGCGGCGACGCCGATCCGCTATCTGACCCCCGATCAGGGGCGCGCGCTTGCGATGCCCCAGGGGTCCATGGGTCCGAAGATCCGCGCCGCGTGCGATTTCGCCGACCGGGGCGGGGCGTCCGGGATCGGACGCCTTGCCGACGCGCTGGCCATTCTCGAGGGCACGTCGGGCACCCGCATCGCCCAGACCCCGGCGGAGGAGCCATGAGCGTCGACGCCCCACACCGGCCCGACGCACAGGTCGACGGCCGCATTGCCGCCATCCGCGGCGGGGTCGTCGATGTCGCCTTCTCGGGCACCGTCCCGCGCATCCATGACCTGCTTTATGCCGGGACCGTGGCGATGGAAGTCGCGGCCCTGATCGGCGATGGCCTGGTCAGGGCCATGGCGCTGGCACCGGTCAGGGGCCTGGGCCTCGGCATGCCGGTCAGGTGGACCGCGGGGCCCATCGAGGTGCCGGTGGGCCCCGCGGTCCTGGGACGGATGCTCGACGTCTTCGGCGCCCCGATCGACGGCAAACCGGCGCCCGAGGCGGTCGAGCGGCGCAGCATTCACCGCAAGCCGCCGAAGCTGCGCGACCGCGTGCTTCAGTCCCGGATCATGGAGACGGGGATCAAGGCGCTCGACCTTCTGTCCCCGATCGAACGCGGCGGGAAGACCGGGCTTTTCGGTGGGGCGGGCGTCGGCAAGACGGTCCTCATCACCGAGCTCATCAACAACACGGTCCAGCATTACAAGGGCGTTAGCCTGTTCTGCGGCATCGGCGAGCGCTCGCGCGAGGCCGAAGAACTTTACCGCGAAATGGGCGAAGCGGGCGTTCGCGACAAGACCGTCATGCTGTTCGGACAGATGAACGAAGCCCCGGGCGTGCGCTTCCTGGTGGGCCAGACCGCGTTGACGATGGCCGAGTATTTCCGCGACGACCAACGCCAGGACGTGTTGCTGCTGATCGACAACATCTTCCGCTTCGTGCAGGCCGGGTCCGAGGTGTCGGGCCTGATGGGACGCATGCCGTCCCGCGTGGGCTACCAGCCGACCATGGCGTCCGAACTGGCCGGGCTGGAAGAGCGGATCACCTCGACCCGGCACGGGGCGATCACGTCGATCCAGGCGGTCTATGTGCCTGCCGACGATTTCACCGATCCGGCGGCTGCGCATATCTTTTCGCATCTGTCGGCCTCGGTCGTGCTGTCGCGCAAACGGGCGAGCGAGGGCTTGTATCCCGCGATCGATCCCCTGGCCTCGACGTCGGTGATGCTGACGCCACGGGTCGTCGGGCAACGGCATTACGACATCGCCCGCGCGGTCCGGCGCACCCTGGCCGAATACGAGGACCTGCGCGACATCATCGCGATGCTGGGGCTCGAAGAGCTTTCGTCGGCCGACCGGGCCACGGTCGCGCGGGCCAGGCGGCTCGAGCGTTTTCTGACCCAGCCCTTCTTCACGACCGAGGCGTTCAGCGGAAAGAAGGGCAAGCTGGTGCCCATCGCCGACACGCTGGACGGGTGCGAGACGATCCTGGACCAGACCCGGTTCGATCATCCCGAAAGCGCCTACTACATGATCGGCGGCCTGAAGGACCTGGAGGCCGCTCCATGACCATGAGGTCGGACATGCGCGTGATCCTTCGGCTGCCGACCCGCACGCTGTTCGACGGTCGGGCCACGGCCCTTGCGGCGGTCGCCCCGAACGGGGCCTTCGGCATCCTACCCAACCACGTGGATTTCGTCACCGCGATCGTGCCCTCGGTCCTGTCGCTGCAGCTCGTCCATGGGACCGAAGCGATCTTCGGCCTGGACGAAGGCCTTCTGGTCAAGAAGGGGCACGAAGTCGCCGTGGCCTGCCTGCGCGGGGTCCGCGGCGACGACCTGGCCACGTTGCAGGACACGGTGACCGCCAGTTTCGTCCAGACCGACGAAGAGGAACGACAGGCCCGGTCGGCCCTGTCGCGGCTCGAAGCCGACATGGTCCGCCGCTTCTCGGAGTTGCGGGGCCCACGGCCATGACGGGCAAACCGGACAAGACGGCCCGGGATATCGCCCGCCACGCGGACCGCATGAAGTCGAAGCGCGACGACCCGGGCCCCAGCCCGCTGCGGGGCATCGCCACCTTCGGCATGATCGGCTGGTCGATCGCCGTGCCGACCGTCGGGGGGGCGTTCCTGGGCCTTTGGCTGGACCGGGTCGCGCCGCAGGACTTCTCGTGGACGCTGGCGCTGATCCTGGCCGGTGTCGTCCTCGGGGCCTTCATCGCCGCGGCCCGGATCAACAAGGAAGGAGGCGGCAGATGACGCCCGTCGCTTGGACGTCGTTGGCCTGGGGCCTGGCGATCGGAACCGCCATGAGCGCGCTTTATTTCGGGGGCCTCGGGCTGGGAATCCGCATCGCGTTGCGATCGCCCAGGCCCGTGGCCGTGCTCCTGACCAGCGCTGCGATCCGGATCCTGCTGCTTCTGGGTGTCGGCTGGCTGCTGGCGGGGCAGGGCGGGCCGTGGTCCCTGGCGGGATACGCCGCCGCTTTCCTGGTCGGACGCCTCGTCGCGACCCTCGCCGCGGGCGTGGCCCCACCATCCGGAGACGCGCGATGACCTTTTCACCGGACGACAGGATCCTGTTCGAGTTGTGGGGCATCCCCCTCAACGCGACGATCTTCTACACCTGGGTCGTCATGGCGCTGCTCACGATCGCCGCCAGCCTGATCACCCGCAACCTGCGCCCCGATGTGCCGCCGAACCGCTGGCGCACGACGCTGGAAGTGATCGTGCTGGCGATCCAGGCCCAGATCGAAGAAGTGGCCGGCCGCCGCGAGAACCACCTGCTGTATTTCGCGGGCACGATCTTCCTGTTCGTCGCGGTGTCGAACCTGCTGCTGGTCATTCCGGGGTTCGAACCCCCGACCGCGTCCCTGTCGACGACCACCGCGCTGGCGTTGTCGGTGCTGGTGGCCGTGCCGATCTTCGGGATCACCAGCCGCGGCCTTGGCGGATATCTCAGGACCTATCTCGAGCCGTCCTTCGTCATGCTGCCGTTCAAGATCATCTCGGAGATGTCGCGCGCGATATCGCTCGCCATTCGCCTTTACGGAAACATCATGAGCGGCGCGGTCATCGCGGCGATCCTGCTCAGCGTCGCGCCGTTCTTCTTCCCGGTCGTCATGGATGTCCTGGGCCTGCTGACCGGTCTGATCCAGGCCTACATCTTCGCGATCCTGGCAGCGGTCTACATTTCAAGCGCCACGGCAGACGGCGCCGAACCCATTTAAAGGAAGGACGATACATGATGGAATTGGCAATCATCGCGGGCATTTCGATCTTCACCGCCGGGATCACCGTCTCTTTCGGCGCGATCGGTCCCGCGCTCGGCGAAGGGCGCTCGGCCTCGGCGGCCCTGACCGCCATCGCGCAACAACCCGACGCGGCCTCGACCATCTCGCGGACCCTGTTCGTCAGCCTGGCCATGATCGAATCGACCGCGATCTACTGCTTCGTCGTCGCCATGATCCTGATCTTCGCGAACCCGTTCTGGAACGCGGCTTTGGAAGCGGCGCGAACGGCGGCTGGCTGACGGTATGTCGATCGACTGGATCACCGTCGCGGCCCAGATCGTCAATTTCCTGGTGCTGGTCTGGCTGCTGAAGCGATTCCTGTATCGCCCGATCCTGGACGGCATCGACAGGCGCGAAGTCGAGATCACGCAGCGGATGCAGGAAGCCGCCCACGTCCGGGAACAGGCACAGGCGATGGAGCAAGCGTACCGCGACAAGGTGCAGGCCCTCGACGTCGCCCAGGCGGACCTGACCGAAACGATCCGCCGGAAAGCCGAAGAACAGCGCGATGCCCTGCTGGCCGACGCGCGCAGGAAGCTGGAAAAAGAACACGAGACATGGAGGACGCATCTGGACGACGAGGCGCGCAAGTACAAAGCCAGGCTGCACCGCGCGGGCGCCGCTTCGCTACTGGCCCTGACCGGCAAGGCGCTTGACGATCTGGCCGACGAGACGCTGGAAGAACGCATGGCCCGCCATCTTGCGCAGAAGCTCGGGCCCATGGCGCAGGATCTGCGCCGTGCGGCCGCAAAGGTGTCCGAGGCCGTCGTCACATCGCAGGGTCCCCTGTCACAGGCAGGTCGCCAGGCCGTGCAGTCCGAACTGCAAGACGTTTTCCCTGACATCTCGGTCCGCTTCGAGACGGATGAAGAGCAATCCCCGGGACTGGTCCTGCGCATGGGCGGAGCGGAAGTCGCCTGGACCGTCGAGACCTATCTCGAAGGCCTCGCGTCGATGATTGATGCCGAGCTCGTGTCGGGCAGGGACGCCCCGGGGGCCGAGCGATGAGCGATGAGACCCGGGCAGATCGCACGGACGTCGAGCCGATCCTGACCCGCCTGCTCGACAGCGCCCCGCCGGGTCCGCGCCTGAGCGAGATCGGCCGCGTGCTCGAGATCGGCGACGGCATCGCGATCATCGCGGGGCTCGAACAGGCCCTGTCCGAGGAATTGCTGCGCTTTTCCAGCGGGGTTATGGGCATCGTGCTGGATCTCGAACCCGGACGCCTGGGGGTGATCCTGCTGGGGCCATCCGATCGCGTGACCGTGGGCGAAAGCGTCATGCGCACGCGAAAGGTCGTCAGCACGAAGGTCGGCACGGCGCTTCTGGGCCGTGTCGTCGATGCGCTGGGAAATCCCCGCGACGACAAGGGCGCGGTGCAGGCCCGGGACCTGCGGCCCGTGGAAGCGGAAGCCCCCCGGATCCTGGACCGGCAGGCCATCACCCGGCCGCTTGCGACCGGCATCAAGGCGATCGACGCGGCAGTGCCCGTCGGCTTGGGACAACGTCAGCTGATCATCGGCGACCGGCAGACGGGAAAGACGTCGCTGGCGGTGGATGCGATCCTCAACCAGAAGGCCAGCGAAGTGGTCTGCATCTACTGCGCCATCGGGCAGCGGGGCGACTCGGTCGCCAAGGCCATCGGCGCGCTTGCCGAGGGGGGCGTGTTGGCACGATCGATCGTCGTCGTGGCAGGCGACGAGGACGCGGCGGCGCTGGCCTACGTGGCGCCCTATGCCGCGCTGACCATGGCCGAGTTCTTCGCAAAGCGGGCCATGGACGTCCTGGTGATCCTGGACGACCTGACCCACCACGCGCGGACCTACCGCGAGCTGGCGCTTCTGCTGCGCCGCCCGCCGGGCCGCGAGGCCTTTCCCGGCGACATCTTCTACGTCCATGCCCGGTTGCTCGAGCGCGCCGGGCAATTCACGGCGGCCGCTGGCGGCGGCTCGATCACGGTCCTGCCCGTCGTCGAGACCCAGGCCGGAAATCTTAGCGGTTATATCCCGACCAACCTGATCTCGATCACCGACGGGCAGATCTACCTGTCGCCGCGTCTGGTGCGGAAGAACCAGTTCCCGGCGGTCGATCTGGGGGTGTCGGTCAGCCGGGTGGGCGGCAAGGCGCAAAGCAAGGCGTTCCGCTCGGTGGCGGGCAATCTTCGCGTGGCCCTGTCGCAATTCGAAGAGCTCGAGGACTTCGCCCGCTTCGGCACCCGGCTGGACGAAGTGACACGCGCACGCCTGGCGCGCGGCGCTGCGGTCAGAAACGCCCTGCGCCAGGCCGAGCGCGACCCGATGTCGGCGGTCGAGCAACTGGCGGTCCTTGTCTGCGCGGTCGACGGGACCTTCGATCGCTTGGGCGAATCCGCGACGATGACCGTCATGGCGACGCTCAGGTCGGCGGTCTTGCACGAGCTTCGCGACCTCGCCGCGCGCCTGGCCCAGAACGATCCGCTCGGCGAGGACGACCGCCGCAGGATACTGGACCTTGGACGCGCCGCGCGCCGGAAGCTGGAAGGCGGCGATGACGCAAACCCTTGAATCCTTGTCGCACCGCCTGTCGAGCCTGCAGGGCATCCGCAGCATCGTTCACACGATGAAGACGCTTTCGGTGATCAATGCCGCGCCCTACGAACACGCCGCCAGCGCGATCGAGGCATACCAGGAAACGATCCTGCTGGGACTGCACGCCTTTCTCAGCCAGATCCGACCCCTTGATCCCGATCCATCGGCGAGCCGGGCACGGGCTCTGGTCGTCTTCGGCTCGGATCACGGTCTGTGCGGCAATTACAACCAGGCCCTGGCGAGCTATCTTGCCCACAATGCAGACGGGTCCGGTGGCACACAGACGATCCTGTGCGTCGGCGCCCAGATGGCAGACGCGTTGCGCGACGTGGGGCTGCCCCCCGAGGTCACCGTGTTTCCGCCGGCATCGGTGGACGGGATCGGTCGGCTCGCGAACCTGCTGACCCGACGCATCGCCGAAATCCGGCAGGACTTCGGCACAGACGACATGGACATTTCCCTGGCGTATTTCACGCGGGACGGCCAGCGCGGCCAACGCCCCGAGCTGGCGAAACTTCTGCCGCTCGATCCCGATCTCATCCGTGATCTTCAACGCAAACCGTGGAAGTCGCGCAGCTTGCCCATCTTCACGCTGCCGCGCCCCGAGCTCTTCAACGCGCTGATCCGCGGCCACGTCTTCGCCAGCATGTTCCGCGCCGCCGCCGAAGCGCTCGTCACGGAAAACGCGGCCCGGCTGGCGCAGATGCAGCAGGCCGAGCAAGCGGTCGATGACCGGCTGGAAGACCTTGCGTCGGAGATCAGGTCGGTGCGCCAGACCGAGATCACGACGGAACTGCTGGACGTGATCATCGGTTTCGAAGCCCTGAAGAAGAAACGCCGCCGACAAGGCGCGTTCGATGGCGACGCGGGTCGCGCGGCGCAGCCCGCCCCATGAACCCTCGCGGCCTTGCAGACGCGCAAAGGGCCGCTGATCGCGGCCCCTTGTCCGTAAGTCCCTGTTTCTGGCCAGATCGGCCGGAAAAGCGGCGCTACTTGTCTTTCTCGCCACCGTCGCGCCACCGGCGCAAGCGCGGCCCGATCTCGCCCACGATGCCGCGCCGGAACAGCAGCACGCAGATGACGAACACGGCCCCTTGCACGATCGTCGATAGCGAGCCGACCTGCGCCAGCTCGTTCTGCAACGACACGATGATCGTGGCCCCCAGGATGGGTCCCAGCATCGTTCCGATGCCACCCAGGACGGCCATCAGCACGACCTCGCCGCTCATCTGCCATTGCACGTCCGTCAGCGACGCAAGCTGGAACACCATGACCTTCGCGGATCCGGCCAGGCCCGAAAGCGCCGCCGACAGCACGAAGGCCAGAAGCTTGTAGCGGTCCGCGTCGTAGCCCAGCGAAATCGCGCGATCTTCATTCTCGCGGATGGATTTCAGGACCTTGCCGAAGGGCGAATGGACCGCGCGATAGATGATGAAGATGCCGATGCAGAAGATGGCAAGCACCAGGTAATAGACGTCCATGTTGGTCGACAGGTCTATGATCCCGAAAAGCGGGCGGCGCGGCACGCCCTGCAAGCCGTCCTCGCCACCGGTGAACGGGGCCTGAAGGGCCACGAAATAGACCATCTGCGACAGCGCCAGCGTAATCATCGCGAAGTAGATGCCCTGCCGCCGAATGGCGAGCAGTCCGATCACGAGACCCAGCAAGGCAGCCACGGCGACGCCCGCCAGGATGCCCAGCTCGGCCGAAAGCCGGAGCGTTTGCAGCGCGTAACCGGTGACATAGGCCGAGAAGCCGAAGAAGGCCGCGTGGCCGAACGACAAAAGCCCGGCAAAGCCCAGCAGAAGGTTGAACGCCGCGGCGAAAAGCGCGAAGCACAGGATCTTGGCGATCATGACCGGGTAGAGGAAATGCGGCAGGATCAGCAGCGCGACAAGCCCGATCGCGGCCCAGAGGCGCACGTCGGACAGCCATCCGCCCGACGACCGGGCGCTTTCGGTGGTGTTGGTCGAATCGCTCATGATGTCAGGCCGCCTTTCCGAACAGTCCCGCCGGTCGCACGATCAGTACGATGGCCATGACCACGAAGATGATGATGTTGGACGCTTCGGCATAAAAGACGCGGGTCAGACCTTCGCACAGGCCAAGAAGGAAGCCCGAGATGATCGCCCCCTTGATGGATCCCAGCCCGCCGATGACGACGATGGCGAAGACCACGATGATGATGTTCGATCCCATCAGCGGATTGACCGAATAGATCGGCGCGGCCAGCACGCCCGCGAAGGCGGCCAGTCCCACGCCCAGACCGTAGGTGAGCGTCACCAGAAGCGGCACGTTCACCCCGAAGGCCCGGACCAGATCCGCGTTCTCCACGGCCGCGCGCATGGTCGCGCCCAGCCGCGTCATCTCGATCAGGTACCAGGTGGCCGCGCAGACGACGATCGACGCCGCAAGCACCCAGGCGCGGTAGGCGGGCAGGAACATGAAGCCCAGGTTATAGCCGCCCTGCAGGGATTCGGGGATCGCGTAGGTTTCACCGGCGACGCCGTAAACCTGGCGGAACAGCCCCTCCAGAAGCAGCGCCAGCCCGAAGGTCAGCAACAGCCCGTAAAGATGATCCAGATCGGCAATGCGGCGCAGCATGAACCGCTCGATCAGCATGCCGAATATGCCCACGATGATCGGCGACAGCACCAGGGCGGGCCAGTAGCCGATGCCCAGGATATCGAGCAACAGGAACGCGACGAAGGCCCCGACCATGTAAAGCGCGCCGTGGGCGAAGTTGACGATGTTCAGCAGACCGAAAATCAGCGCAAGGCCAAGGCTCAGGACCGCGTAGAACGCCCCGTTGATCAGGCCGATCAAGAGCTGTCCCATCAGGACGGGGACCGGAATGCCAAGAAGATCCATCATCGGTGGGGCCTCAATTCAGGGGATGTGGGCGCGTGGCGGCGCAGGTGCCGCCACGCGTGGAAAGGGGGACTTAACCCTTGATCGCTTCGCAGGTGCCATCCTCGAGCGAGCGGAACGCCTCGTCGCCGGGGATCGTGCGGATGATGTTGTAGTAGTCCCAGCGGCCTTCGCTTTCCTCGGGCGTCTTCACCTGGGCCAGGAACATGTCGTGCACCATCAGACCGTCCTCGCGCACGCGGCCGTTGCGGGCGAAAGCGTCCTCGATCGGCATCTCTTTCAGCTGGGCGACGACCGTCTTGGCGTCATCGGTCCCGGCCTCCTGAACGGCCTTGAGGTAGTTCAGCGCCGAGGAATACATCCCGGCCTGCACCATGGTGGGCTTGGCGCCGTGCCGCTCTTCGAAGCGGTTGCTCCATTCGCGGGCCGCGTCGTCCTGGTCCCAGTAGAAGCCCGTGGTCAGGGTCAGGCCCTGCGCGGTGTCCAGTCCCAGCGCGTCCACGTCCGTCAGGAACAGCAGCAGCGACGCCAGCGATTGCCCGCTCTGGACCACGCCGAATTCCTGCGCCTGCTTGACCGAGTTCTGGGTGTCCGTGCCCGCGTTGGCCAGGCCGATCACCTGCGCACCCGAGGCCTGAGCCTGCAGGATGAAGGACGAAAAGTCCTGCGTCGGGAACGGGGCCGCGACGCTGCCCAGAACCTCGCCGCCATTGGCGGTGACCGCCTCGGCCGCGTTTTCTTCCAGCTTGTGGCCGAAGGTGTAGTCGGCGGTGATGAAATACCACGTCTCCTTGCCTTCCTTGACCATCGCGACCGCGGTGCCGTTGGCCAGCGCGTCGGTGTCATAGGTCCAGTGAAGACCGGTCTCGGGGGCGCAGTTCTCGTTGGTCAGCGCGGCGGTCGCGGCACCGTTGTTGATATACGCGATTTCCTTTTCGCTGGTGATGTCCTGCAGCGCGATGCCGACGCCCGAATTCGCGCCGCCGAGGATCATGTCGACGTTTTCCTGGTCGGCCCATTGGCGCGCCAGGTTCGAGCCGATATCGGCCTTGTTCTGGTGATCGGCGGTCAGCAGTTCGATGGGGGTGCCGTTGATCTCGCCACCCATCTCTTCGATCGCCATCTCGACGGCGGCGATCGAGCCTTGTCCGTCCAGCGCCGAATAGGCGCCCGACAGATCCAGGATCATCCCGATCTTCACGGTGTCGTCGCTGATCTCCTGGGCGCCCGCGGTGGTGGCAAGCACGGTCGCGGCGCTGGCAAGTAGCGTGGCTTTGGTCTTGTTCATGGTCATTCTCCCTTTGGTTTTACTGCTATGGCAGTCCCGGTCAGACCCCGAGATAGCCGGCAATCTTCTCTCTGTTCGCTTCGACTTCGCTTCGCTCGAACCGGTCGATGACCTGTCCGTGTTCCACGACGAAATGGCGGTCGCCCATGCGTTCGGCGAACCGGAAGTTCTGCTCCACCAAAAGGATGGTGAAGCCCTCGTCGCGCAGACTGCCGATGATGTCGCCGATCTGCTGGACAATCACGGGCGCAAGGCCCTCGGTCGGCTCGTCCAGAAGCAGCAGCCGCGCGCCGCTGCGCAGGATCCGCGCGATGGCCAGCATCTGCTGCTCGCCGCCCGACAACTTGGTGCCCTGCGATTTGCCCCGTTCCTTCAGGATCGGGAACAGCTCATAGATCCTCTCAAGGCTCATCCCGCCCTCGGCCACCTTGGGCGGCAGCAGCAGGTTCTCGAGAACGCTCAGCGACGAGAAAATGCCGCGTTCCTCGGGGCAAAAGGCGATGCCGCTGCGCGCGATCACGTTGGCGCTTTGACCGATCATCTCTTCACCCTTGAAGGTGATCGACCCTTCGCGCTTCTTCAAAAGCCCGATGATGCATCGCAGCGTGGTGGTCTTGCCCGCGCCATTGCGGCCCAGCAGCGTCACGATCTCGCCCTTGGGGACCTCGAAATCCATCCCGTGCAGCACGTGGCTTTCGCCGTACCAGGCGTGAAGATCCTTCACTTTCAGCATCGTTTCAGGCATCGGCCTCTCCCATATAGGCCGAACGCACGTCGGGATTTTTGCTGACTTCGTCGTAGGTGCCTTCGGCCAGGATCGCGCCCGCCTGAAGCACGCTGATCCGGTCCGAAAGCTCGGCCACGACGTTGAGATTGTGCTCGACCATCAGAACCGTGCGGTTCTTGGCCACCCGCCTGATGATATCGGCCACGCGTTTCACGTCCCCGGTGCCCATGCCCGCCATGGGCTCGTCCAGCAGCATCACCTTCGGCTCGAGCGCCAGCGTGGTGGCCAGCTCGAGCAGGCGCTTGCGCCCGTAAGGCAGCTCGGTCGCCAGGATATCTTCGGAATCGTCCAGTCCGACCTCGGCCAGGATCCTGCGGGCGTCTTCGTTCAGGGTGTCCAGCCGACGATCCGACGTCCAGAAGTTGAACGAGTTGTTCATCCGCTGCTGCAGCGAGACCCGGATATTGTCGAGCAGGCTCAGATGCGGAAACACCGACGAGATCTGGAAGGACCGGACGGCACCCTTGCGCGCGATCGCGGCCGGCTTGGCCGCGGTGACATCCTCGCCGTTCAGCAGGATCTTGCCCGCGGTCGGCTCCAGGAACTTGGTGATCAGGTTGAACATCGTGCTCTTGCCGGCCCCGTTCGGGCCGATGAGCGCATGAATCGTCCCGCGCTCGACTTGCAGGGACACGTTGTCGACCGCGGTGAATCCCGCGAACGTCTTTGTCAGGTTCGACGTCTCAATGGCGTATTCGGACTTCAACATGGGCCTCCGTCGGTCAAGCTGCGCGCGGCGTGGTTGGGTGTCAATGGGCCGTGCGAGCGAAGCGCGCTCACCGGTCGAGTTAGGTCGGTGGGACGGGATGTGAACGGCAAGGCTCGCAGTGTCTTCCTCTGGTCGAGAGCTGAAGACGCATCGCATCGCGTCACTTCGGTTGTCGGGGGGCGGTGGCGGCGCCAGGATGGTGCCAACCGTTTATTTTTTCCCCGAGCCATGAGAAGGGCAAATTGTTGCGCCTGCAAGCGGAAAATCGAAAGAATAGATGGCAGCCGCTGTCGCCCCTTGTTACACGACGTGACGCATCGCTCAGAAGACCGGGGCCGGGGCCCTGCATTGTACGGAAGAAGAAAAGGGGCTCGGCACATGAAGACACGGATCGCGCTATTGCGGGAAATGGGGCTGCCGCGGCCCTACACCGACAGCAAACCGCTCACGGTGGTGGAGGTCGATCTGGACGATCCGGGCCCGGGCGAGATGTGCGTCAAGATCGCCGCCGCGGGGCTTTGCCATTCGGACCTGTCGGTCATCAACGGCGACCGTCCCCGCGCCACGCCGCTGGCCCTGGGGCACGAGGCGGCGGGCGTGGTGGAAAGCGTCGGCGACGGGGTGACGCGGTTCGCGCCGGGCGATCACGTGGTGCTGGTCTTCGCGCCGTCCTGCGGACATTGCCTGCCCTGCGCGGAAGGCCGCCCCGCGCTGTGCGAGCCCGCTGCGGTCGCCGCCGGGGACGGCTCGCTTCTGTCGGGGGCGAAACGGATCACGCTCGACGGTCGGACCATCGACCACCATCTGGGCGTCTCGGCCTTTTCGGACCGGGTGGTCGTCGACCAGTGCAGCGCGGTCAAGATCGACCCGGCGATTCCGTTGGAACAGGCGGCGCTTCTGGGCTGCGCGGTGCTGACCGGCGCGGGCGCCACGCTTCATTCGGGCGACCTGCGCCCGGGCCAGAGCTGCGCCATCGTGGGACTGGGCGGCGTCGGCCTGTCGGGCCTGATGGCGGCGCTGGCCGCAGGCGCCAACCCGGTGATCGCCGTCGATCTGGCGCAGGACAAGCGCGACTTCGCGATGAAGCTCGGCGCCCACCACGCCATCGATCCCACCGAGGACGGCGCGATCGAGCGCATCAAGGAACTGACGGGCGGTGGCGTCGATGTCGCGGTCGAGCTTGCGGGCGCGTCGGTGGCCCTGCGCTTCGCCTATGACATCGTCAAGCGCGGCGGCACGGCGGTGACCGCCGGAC
This sequence comes from Palleronia pontilimi, assembly GCF_016412875.1. GTDB lineage: Bacteria > Pseudomonadota > Alphaproteobacteria > Rhodobacterales > Rhodobacteraceae > Palleronia > Palleronia pontilimi. The sequence goes on from NZ_JAEKPD010000002.1 coordinate 376,494, forward strand.
TGCCCCATCCGTCCGACGACCTGTCGATCCCGGCCACGTCACTGACCGTCAGCGAAAAGACCCTGCGCGGCTCTTACGTGGGGTCCTGCGTGCCGGTGCGCGACATTCCCCGCTTCGCCCGGCTGATGCAGGCGGGGACGATGCCGATCGAGCAACTGATGACCCATCGCCTGAAGCTGGACGACATCAACCTCGGGTTCGAGCGTCTGGCGGCCGGGGACGCGATTCGCCAGGTCGTGCTCTTCGACGACGCGGAGCCGTCGGCTTGACCGATCTGCAGCAGCGTCACGCGCTGGTGACCGGTGCCTCGTCCGGGCTGGGCCGCCACATGGCCAAGACCCTGGCCGCCCACGGCGCGCGGGTCACGGTGGCCGCCCGCCGGGTCGCAAAGCTCGAAACGCTGGTGGCCGAAATCGCGGATACCGGCGGGACGGCACAGGCCATCGAGATGGACGTGAGCGCCGCGGACGACATCCAGGCGGGCTTTACCGCCGCCGCGAAAGACTTCGGGCCAGTCGCGATCTGCGTCAACAACGCGGGCGTGTCGCACATGGACCGGGCCGAAACGCTGGATGTGGACACCTGGGACAAGGTAATCGACGTCAATCTGCGCGGGGTCTTCCTGGTGGCGCAAGCCGCGGCTCGCCAGATGATCGACGCGGGCTCGGGCGGCAGCATCGTCAACATCGCGTCGATCCTGGGCGACCGGGTCGCGGGCGGCGTCGTCGCCTACGCCACGTCCAAGGCCGGCGTGTCGCACATGACCCGGGCGCTGGCCCTGGAATGGGCGCGCCACGATATCCGCGTGAACGCGCTGGCGCCCGGCTACATGCAGACCGAGCTGAACGACGATTTCTTCGCCTCGGATGCCGGGAAGGCCCTGATCCGCCGGATCCCCCAGCGGCGCCTGGGCCGACTGGACGAGCTGGACGGACCGCTGCTGCTTCTGGCGTCCGATGCCGGCAGTTTCATGACGGGCGCCGTGCTGCCCGTCGATGGCGGCCACCTGGTCGCAACGCTTTAAGGAAGGTAGAACCATGGATTTCGCGCTCAGCCCCGAGGACGACGACCTCAGACGTCGCGTCGCCGCATTCGTCAACGACGAGATATTGCCGGTCGAAGCCGACCGCGCCAACTGGGACGCGCACGAGAACATCGCCGACGCGCCGCTCGCCCGCCTGCAGCAAAAGGCCAAGGATGCGGGCCTCTGGGCGCCGCAGGTGCCGGTCGAATACGGCGGGCGGGCGCTCTCGACCGTGGCGATGGCCGCCGTCTACGAAGAGATGAACCGCTCGATCTTCGGCCCCGTCTGCTTCAACTGCGCCGCCCCCGACGACGGCAATATGTGGGTCCTGTCGAAGGTCGGCACCGAGGCGCAGAAGGAGGAATTCCTGAAGCCGATCGTGGATGGCAGCGTGCGGTCGTCCTTCGCCATGACCGAACCCGATGGCGGGTGCGGCTCGGACCCGTCGCTGACCTACACGACCGCCACCCGCGACGGCGACAAGTGGATCATCAAGGGGCGCAAGTGGTGGACCACCGGCGCGGGCGTCGCGAAGCATTTCATCGTCATCGCGCGCACCTCCGACGACGATCGCAAGGGCCTGACCGCGTTCCTGTTCCACGCCGACCAGCCGGGGTGGGAAATCGTGCGCCGGATTCCGATCATGGGCCCCGAAGAGCATGGCGGCCATTGCGAGCTGCGGTTCGACGGGCTCGAGATCCCCGATTCGAACCGCCTGCTGGAAGTGGGCGACGGGCTGAAAGTCACCCAGATCCGGCTGGGCAAGGCGCGGCTGACCCATTGCATGCGCTGGCTGGGCATGGCCAAGCGCGCGATGGAGCTTGGCATGGCCTACGTCGAGGATCGCGAAAGTTTCGGGCAGAAGCTGATCGACCGCGAAAGCGTGCAGCTGCAACTGGCCGAAGCCGCCATGGGCATCGAGATCGGGCGCTTGCTGACCATGAAGGCCGCCTGGATGATCGACCAGGGCGACTACGCCCGCAAGGAAATCTCCATGGCCAAGATCCAGGTCGCCGATATCCTGCACAAGGCCGTGGATACGTCCCTGCAACTCAATGGCGGGCTTGGATATTCCAAGGATATCCCGCTCGAGTGGATGTATCGCTACGCGCGCCAGGCCCGGCTGGTCGACGGGGCATCCGAGGTGCACAAGATGGTCATCTCGCGCACGCTGCGCGACATGCGGCGGGACTTCTGGCACTGGGGCACCCCCGATGACACTTGAAACCGCCGCGGTCGAGCGGTTCGTCGCCGAGGCCTGGAAGGCCGATGCGGTGACGGCGTCGGGCGCGTCGATGATGTCGGGCGGTGCCATCCAGGAAAACTGGGCGCTCGATCTCGCGGTGACGCGCGACGGTCGGACCGATCACCTGGAAACGGTGCTGCGCACCGATGCGCCGTCGTCGATCCCGCAAAGCCACGGCCGGGCCGAGGAATACGCCCTGTTTTCCGCCGCGCACGCGGCCGGGGTCGCGGTGCCGAAGCCGCTTCTGCTGGGACGGGACGTCGCGGGGATGGACCGCCCGTTCTTCCTGATGCAGCGCGTCGCCGGTCAGGCCGATCCGCGCAAGATCACCCGCGGCGACCTGACCGGGGCGCCGCTGGCCCGGGCGCTCGGGGCGGAACTGGCGCGGATCCATTCGATCACGCCCGGCGCCGAAGGGCTCGGGTTCCTGGACTTGCCCGATGAGTCGCCCGCCAAGGACCGCGTGGCCGAGTTTCGCGCCGCCCTGGATGCCAGCGAGCGGCCGCAGCCGGTGATCGAATGGGGCGTGCGCTGGCTGGAGCTGAACGCACCGCCTGCACCGGATGCGCTGGTGCTCTGCCACAACGATTTTCGGACCGGCAACTACATACTGGGGCCCGACGGCACGCCCGCGATCCTGGACTGGGAATTCGCGGGCTGGGGCGATCGCCACGCCGATCTGGGCTGGTTCTGCGCGAAATGCTGGCGTTTCGGCCAGGACGATCGCGAAGCGGGCGGGATCGGGCCGCGCGCCGAGTTCTACGCGGGCTACGAAGACATCGCGGGCCCCGTCATCGACCGCGACGCCGTGCCCTTCTGGGAAATGCTGGCGACCGTCCGCTGGGCCGTGATCGCGCTGCGCCAGGGGGATCGGTTCCTGCAGGACGGCGAGCGGTCGCTCGAACTCGCGTTGACCCGCCACGTGGTTCCGACCCTCGAGATCGACATCCTGGACCAGACCGGAGAGCTTCATGCGTGACGCCCCGTTCACCGCCGACCTGATCGCCACCGCCCGCGCGGAATTGAAGGCGGCGATCCTGCCCCAGCTTTCGGGCGATGCGGCCTACGCGGGCGCGATGGTGGCCAACGCCCTTGGCATCGCCCTGCGCGACCTGGAAGGCGACGACGGCGCGGACGCCGCCGAACGCGCGGCGTTGCGCGCCCTGCTGGACTGCGACACCGACGATCTGGCCAGGCTCAACGCCGATTTCGCCGACGGCTTGCGCCAGGGCCGTTTCGACCCCGGCCAGGACGGTCACGACGCCGCCCGCCGGATCCTGTGGATGCAGACCCGCGCGCGGCTGGCGCGCGTGAAACCCGCCGTGCTCGCGGCGCGCGACGAAACGTCCGCGGAGCGGTAAGATGCGCCGCCGCACCGGGCCACGGCACCCGACCAACATCCCTGCACCCACGCCCCCCATCCAAGGAGATCCCCATGTCCGATGATCTTTTCGCAGGGCTGGATAAATGCGCGGCGAATTTCGTGCCGCTGTCGCCCGTGTCGTTCCTGCAGCAGACCGCCCATACCCATGCCGACCGGACCGCGATCGTCTACCATGACCTGCGGCTGAGCTATGCCCAGATGCACGACCGGGTGGCGCGCGTGACCTCGGCGCTGGCGGCGCGCGGTATCGGGGCTGGCGACGTGGTGTCGATCATGGCCCCGAACGTGCCCGCGATGCTGGAAGCCCATTACGCGGTGCCCGCCGCGGGCGCGGTGCTCAATCCGATCAACATCCGGCTCGACGCGGCGACGGTGGCCTATATCCTCGGCCATTGCCGCGCGAAGCTGATCCTGGTCGATCCCGACTTCCTGGACGTGGTCGAGCAGGCCCGCGCCGCGATGGACGCCCCGCCCGATGTCGTCGTCGTCGCCGATCCCGCAGCCGGTGCCGGGGTGCCCGAAGGGGCCGTCACCTATGACGACCTGCTGCGGGAAGGCGATCCGGAAACAAGCCTGATGCTTCCCGCGGACGAATGGTCCCCCATCGCGATCAACTACACCTCCGGCACGACGGGCGACCCCAAGGGCGTCGTCTATTCCCATCGGGGCGCCTACCTGAACGCCACGGCCAATGCGCTGACCTTCGGGATGGACGCATGGACGAACTACCTGTGGATCCTGCCGATGTTCCATTGCTCGGGCTGGTCCCACACCTGGGCCGTGACCCTGGCGGGCGGGACCCATATCTGCCTGCGCCAGGTCGCCGCGGCCGCGATCTTCGATTTGATCGTCGACGAGCGCGTGACCCATTGCTGCGCCGCGCCCGTGGTGATGAACACCCTGATCCACGCCGACCCGTCCGTGATCCGCCGTCCCACGGCCCGGGTGAAGATCGCCACCGGCGGTGCGCCGCCGTCCTCCACGGTCATCGCCGGGATGGAGGATCTGGGGTTTTCGGTCACCCACCTTTACGGGCTGACCGAAACCTACGGACCCGCCACCATCAATGCACCGGACCCGGAATCGGACGCCCCCCTTGACGAACGCGCGCGGCAGATGGCCCGCCAGGGCATCGGTCACCCGCTGCTGACCGACTATCGCATCGCATCGCCCGAAACTGGCGCGCCGGGTGCCCGGGACGGCGACGCGCTGGGGGAGATCCAGCTGCGCTCGAACACCGTGATGATGGGGTATCTGCAAGACCCCGACGAGACCGCGCGCGCCTTCGCGGGGGGCTGGTTCCATTCCGGCGACCTGGCCGTGCACCATCCGGACGGGATGCTCGAGATCAAGGACCGCTTGAAGGACGTGATCATCTCGGGCGGCGAAAACATCAGTTCGGTCGAGATCGAAGAGATCCTGACCCGCCACGACGCGGTGATGGAAGCGGCGGTGGTCGCCGCACCGTCCGAGAAATGGGGCGAAACCCCCTGCGCGTTCGTCGCCCTGAAAGCGGGCGCGAAGGTCAGCGGCGACGACCTGGTGGACCATTGCCGGGCGCATATGGCCGGGTTCAAGGTGCCCGCGCGCGTCGTGGTGGTGGACGAGCTGCCCAAAAGCGCGACCGGCAAGATCCAGAAATACGAGCTCCGTCAGCGCGCGGCGGAAATGGTGGACGCGAAACCCTGACCGCGCGCCTTCCCGAGCGTGCGAAACCCGATCCCCGCGGACCGCGATCCCCAGGTCACGGCGGCATGACCATTCACGCTTTCTCGATCGTGAAACGAACACCCCCTTCATCGAACCGCAGGACCGACTGCCCGTCGAAATAACTCCCCGAGATCCTTTGCAGGATGATGGATCCGAACCCCTCGTTTTCGGGCGCGGCGACCTTCGGCCCCCCGGATTCGATCCATTGAAACCGGAACCGGCCCCCGTCGTTCTGCCAGTCGATCGCGACGGTGCCCACGTCGTTCGAGAACGCGCCGTATTTCGCGGCGTTCGTCGCAAGCTCGTGCAGCGCCAGGGTCAGTCCGATGACCTGCTGGGAATCCAGCGCACAGGACGGCCCCGTGATGCTGATGCGGGACCTGTCGGGAATATGCGGCGCAAGCGTCGTGTCGATCACCGAGCGGATGTCGGCGTCCTTTTCCTGCGACCGCGTCAGCACGTCCTGCGCGGATGCAAGCGCCATGAAGCGCGCCTCGATCGCCCGTTTCTGGTGTTCCACCCCCTTCACGCCGCGCAGGCTTTGCTTGACGACGATCTGCGCCATGGTCAGCACGTTCTTCATCCGATGCGCCAACTCCTCGGTCAGCGCGTCCCGCTCGGTCTCGAACCGCATGCGGTCGATCGCGGCATAGGTCCGGTCGAACATCGCGCCGAGAAAGGTGATTTCCGCTTCCGTCCAGTGCCGGACAGAGGCATCGTTCACGAACATGACCGCCTTCAGCTTGCCATGCTCCATCAGTGGCAGGTTCACCAGCGACCCCACCCCCAGCTCGGCCAGAAGATCGGGGCGGTCGACGCGGGCATCGTTGGCTGCGTCATCTATGATGACGTCGTGGCCCTGTCGCAGCGTCTCGGCGTATCTGCCGAAATCGCTGAGCGTGTGGCGCCCGGTCACGCTGACGCTGCGCGGCCCGTTCCAGTCGGCCTCGACGAAGATCGTGTCGCCGTCGTCGCCGACCAGCCCGTGCCCCACGCGATCCGCATAAATCGTCTCGGCAATGACGCGCGAGGCGAGTTTCGCGATCTCGACACGGTCGGTGATGTCGCGCACGTGATCCGCGAATTCCAGCCGGGCCTCCTGCATCCGCAGATGTTCCCGCTGCTCGGTCACATCCACCACGATGCCGATCAGGCGCTCGGGTTTGCCGTCTTCGCCGAACTGCACGGTGCCCTGGGACTGTATCCAGGTCGGCTTGGGTCCTTCGGTCGAGACGCGATAGGTCACGTCCACGTCCAGGCCCTCGTCCACGGCGGCGTCAAGGGCGCGCTGTGCTTTCGGGCGGTCCTCCTCGACGATGCCCTTCATGAAATCGGCCACCCTGGCGCCTTGTTCGGACAGGTCCACGTCCACCGAATGCAGGCGCGCGCAGGTCTCGTCGCCGACGATGATGTCCCGCTTCAGGTCGTTGTCGAAAACGCCCACCGTGCCCGAGCGCCGCATCGCCAGGCGCGCGCGGTCCTGCAGCTTGGCGATGCGGCGGCTGGCTTCGCGCTCGGCGGTCCTGTCCCGGAAAATCTTCACGAAACCGTCGATCTTGGCGGGGTTCTGAACCGCATCGCCGCCTACGTCGGTCTCTTTCAGAAGCGGCATCATCAGGCCGCTGCCCCAGAACTTCACGCCGTCCTTGCGCACGTGCCACCGCACGTCCTCGGCTCGGCCTTCCTCGAGCGCAAGGCGCATCTCGGTTTCGGCTCGGTTCCGTTCCGTGTCTTCATCCGTGAAGAACAGGTCGGCGGATTGTCCGACGATTTCCTCTTCGGACCAGCCGAGGATTCGCTCCGCCCCCTCGTTCCAACTGGTGATGATCCCGTTCGCATCCAGCGTCACGACCGCATGGTCGACGATCGATCGAAGAATGACCTTGTTCAGCGCGGCGATCTGCGCACTTTCATCGGTCTGGCTCATGTTTGCCTTCGGCACGCAGCGTGTCCCTTCAGGTGGGCGGGTCCCGGGCATCGCGAATGGGATTCACGTCGGGATGTAACCATTTGGCCCGTTGGCGCGTTGCCCACATAACAACCGTATCTCGGACACCGCAGAGTAAGGCAGTTTGTCCTGCAGTTGCCAGACCTTGTCGAAGGAAACGACCATGACCCTCCAGGGGGCGAAAATCCTGTTGATCGAGGACGAACCCTTGATCGCGCTCGATGTGATCGAGACGCTGCATGCCGCCGGTGCGACCGTTGAGGGTCCGGTGCGCTCGCGGGCCGATGCCCTGAGGCTGATAGACAGCGCGGCCCAGGGCGAAGGCTGGGATGCGGTCGTGCTGGATTACAGCCTGACCGACGGGACGACCGAGCCCGTCGCCGCAGGGCTGAAGCAGCAGGAGATCCCGTTCATCCTGCATTCCGGGCTTTCGGAAAAGCTGCGGCCCTTCGCGCGGCGGCTGGACGTGCAACTGATCGCCAAGCCCGCACCGGAAGAGGTCCTTATCCAGGCGATCCACGACGCGATGGACTGACCCAGCTCCGGACACGGGCGTCTGCCAGCGCGATTCCAGCGCGAAAAGTCCAACGCATTTGCCCGGTCCGTACGGCGCGACGCCGCCAGGCCCGAACCGTTCGGCGTTCCCCGGCGTTTCCCCGATTCGGGTCCGACGTCCTTTGCCGGATCAGTCGAGCACGCCCGGCACCTTCCAGCGCGTTTCGCCGGTAACGTTGCCTGCGATGCGCTGTACGGCGGAGACCAGCTCGTGGTCGTAGATGCGACCATAGTCGGGGCCGGTCACCGCGCGCAGTTCCGTGCGGCCATTCGCGACCTCCATGGTCTTGATCTGCTCGGTCCGGTGGTTGGTCAGGCGGTGTTGTAGGTTGATGCCCGCCAGTGGTGCAGGCAGTCGGAGCAGATAGTCCGCAGGAGCGCCCTCGAGGCTCGAGAGTTGGGCGAAGGACCAATGTGTCGAGGCAATGGGTTCGTCAGTGTCCGGCAGGATCAGACCCAGCCGCTCCGGATTGTCGCGATGCGCTTCGACCCGGATCGCGGCACTTGCAACGGTGCGCGTCCGGCTCTGCTCAGCGCGGGTTTTCACCGAGGCGAACAGATCATAGAGCGACAGATACCGTTCGTCGTCCGGTCGCGAGAACCATTCGGACGACACGCGGTCCACGTTCGCCCTGCGCGACACATCCACCTTGTAGCCGCCGCTCATGGCACGCCCGGCATCGATGATTTCGGTGTTCATTTGGAAACCTCCGCGACGGGCGTCCGGGAGCCTCTCTCTCGACCTCCAAACCCGTCAGGGGCCGGGACGGCGTCCCTTTGACTCTCCGTTCACTCGGCCGCGAGGTTCCCGGACGGGAATGGCGCGCGCGAGGCGGCCAGCCTATGCAGGGCTTCAGGCCTGATATGCGTGTAGCGGCACAGCATCTTCCAGTCCTTGTGACCGGTGACAAGGGCGACCTGTTCGATGGCAATACGGGCGTTAGGATGACCGTTGGCTATAGGTACATTGTACGGGTACGCTGATGCAAAAATAGGAGCGAGCGGATGAGTGGAGTGAAAATGATCGAGGTCAACGTCTTCGAAATTGATCGTGACGAACCCGACCAGATCAAGACTAACTTTGGAATGAAGACGTTTGGGTTCCTGACTGTCCCTGGTAAGGGCGAGCAAGTAGAACTGGAAACAGCCGAAATTGGCCGGACTGGATTATACCATGTTGAAACAGTTCGGCATCGAGGGCGAACATCTAATGCTCCGCGTGCTGCTCAGGCCGAAATTACCCTCTATGTTTCGCTTATCAGACACTTGCGAGAGTACGTCTGAGCCAAAAATTGTCCGCGAACTTCACGATCCGCGTCATGGGTGTCGTCAGGCGTTCGTTGTCATCGAAGCAACGGAACAGGCGGTTCAATTCGTCCGTATTAGGGCGCCGATCCCTCTCCGTGCCCTTGCCGATCAGCCCCAGCCTCTTCAGCGCGATATGCGCCAGATCGACGGGCTCCGGAGAGATATCGAGGCCATGCACAGCCGCCGCATGGGTGATGATCATCTTGATCACGCCGATGTCGATCCCGAGCGTCACCAAACCGTTCGGCGCTCAGATCGGTCCCCCGAACCGATTTGCAGGACGCGCCTCACCTAACTCCGCGCGCATCTTCCCGTAGTCGATAAGCTTCTGCCGATCGAGGTGCCCGATCTTCTCCTTGCCGAGATCGCGCTTGAGCGTCGTGAGCGTGGCGGCCTTGCTGCGACGCGGCGGTTTCCCTACCTCGCACATATCGGTTATATGAAGGTCGATGAGGTCGCCAAAGGTCTGGAGGCGGGAAACGGACGACTTGTTCGGCGCCAGCCCCTGATCGACCCGGGTCTCCGGCTGCCGGGCCAAGCGATGGGCGTCGTCGCGGCGGAGGAACTCCCTCTCGACTAGCGGCCCTTTCGTCTGATCTGGACGCAGGTCAGGCACCGGAGGGGAGCTTGGTTATGGAGGCCATTTTCGTGTGCGCTGTGTGTGCAATGAGTCGTCGTAGAGGGGCAAATTCGGGGATATTGGGGCGTATTCCAGCGTAGCAGCATCCGCCGCCAACAGTTTGAAGATACACAAAAAATGCAAATAAATCAACACGCTAGATTATCCTGTGCCCCTATGATGGATGGAACAGGTAGTTCGAATTTCCCGTTTTGTTCTGAAGGCTTTGCCAGGGCCTGATAGGGCATGTTGTAAAAAATGTTGTAACTTTCGGACGCCGGTTTGCCGGCCCGCTACTCTACTCAGACATGCGAGCGCTTTCGCCTCTGTATCCCTCGATCCTCCGGCCGCTGACCAAGGACGGTATAGCAGCCACTTTTTCTGGTGATCGGACCCCAGTGCGCCGCTTCTTCTGGGGCGGTTCTGCACGAGAAGGTACATCGGTTCCCTGAAGCCGTCGTTCGTTCAAACTGCGACGAATTCGTACTATGAGCCCAATTTGACCAATGCCGCAGATCGTGCGGGTGTCTGTATTGCGCGCCAAAGCCGACATATTCCAGCGAGCCAAAGTCTGTCCAATGGTTGGCGATTGGATTCAATAACAACGCCCAAGGACAAATTGATCAGTTGAGCAAGCTGCCTTGGATGCCCTGAGGGCGTGTTTCTGCAGGCGGCTCGGGTTTTCAGGCGGGCACTCTCTCGCGGCGCCAGCGCGCCGGGCCGATCTTGTGGATCGAGTTGCCTTGCGTGTCGACCGCGACCGTGACCGGCATGTCCTGGACGCGCAGCTTGTAGATCGCCTCCATCCCCAGGTCCTGAAAGGCCACCGGACGGGCTTCGCGGATCGCCTTGGACACCAGATAGGCGGCGCCGCCCACGGCGATCAGGTAGGCGGCCTGGTGCCGGGCGATGGCCTCGATGGCCTCGGGGCCGCGCTCGGCCTTGCCGATCATCAGTTTGAGCCCGGTTTCGGCCAGGATGCGGTCGGTGAACTTGTCCATGCGGGTCGAGGTGGTGGGTCCGGCGGGACCGATCACTTCGACACCCACGGCATCGACCGGCCCGACGTAATAGATCGCCCGGCCCCTCAGGTTGACGGGCAGAGGCTCGTCCTTGTCGAGCATCGCCGCCATGCGTTTGTGCGCCGCGTCGCGGCCGGTGTAGAGTGTTCCATTGAGTAGGATCGTTTCGCCCGGGGTCAGCGAGGCGATAACTTCGTCGCTCAGGTTGTCGAGGTCGATGCGCCGCGACCCGGCTCCGGCCATGTCGAGCAGGATCTCGGGCCAGTCGGACAAATCGGGCGGATCGAGCTGGGCAGGGCCGGAACCGTCGAGCGCGAAATGGACGTGCCGGGTGGCGGCGCAGTTTGGGATCAGGCCGACGGGCAGGCTGGCGGCGTGGGTCGGGAAGCTACGTATCTTCACATCGAGCACGGTGGTGACGCCGCCCAGGCCCTGCGCGCCGATGCCAAGCGCGTTGATCCGGTCGTGGATTTCCAGCCGCAGCTCTTCGGTACGGTCGTGCGGGCCGCGGCGGCGCAGGTCGGCCATGTCGATGGGGTCGTTCAAAGCCTTCTTGGCCAGGGCCATCGCCTTGTCCGCCGAGCCGCCGACGCCTATGCCGAGGATACCGGGCGGGCACCAGCCGGCGCCCAGGCCCTCGACCGTTTTCACGACCCAGTCCGCAATCGAATCCGACGGGTTCAGCACCGCGAACTTCGCCTTGTTCTCGGACCCACCGCCCTTGGCCGAGACATGGACCTCGACGGTGTCGCCCTCGGCCAGCTCGACCGAGAGCATCGCCGGCGTGTTGTCGCCGGAGTTCTTGCGCGTGCCCAGCGGGTCCACAACGACCGACGCGCGCAGTGGGTTGCTGTCGAGCATGTAGGCCAGCCGCGTCGCCTCGTCGACGACCTCCTGCAGCGGCCGCGACAGGTCGAGCCGCGCGCGGTGCCCGATCTTGATGAATACGTTGGCAGTCCCGGTGTCCTGGCAGATGGGGCGGCGGCCGAGCGCAGCCATGCGCGAGTTCACCAGGATCTGCGCCATCGCGTCCTTGGCCCCCCGGCTTTCCTCGCGCTCCCAGGCGGCGGCCATGGCTCGGATGAAATTGGGCGGGTGGTAGTACGAGACGAATTGAAGCGCATCCGCAATGCTGTCGATCAAGTCGGCTTCGCGGATCACGGTCATTGCCCTCACTCCTCGATCTGGCGCACAACGTCGGTCACGCTGCCGTCGCGGTACTCCGAGACGGCGACCACCCGGCCGGTCGCCCGCGGCGGCGTCGGGCGCGTCGCGGTGGCCGCAGCCTGCGCCGCCAGCGCGTCGATTGCCACCACCGGCAGCCCGGCCCCGCGCAGCCGCTGAGCCAGATCGGCGCGCAGCGGGTTCACGGCGATGCCGGCATCGGTCACCACAACGTCCACCGTCGCGCCGGGTGTCGTCAAGGTGCCGACGGCCGGAACTATCTTCGCGTAGCCCGCGGCGGTCAGCCGCGTCGTGACGATGGTCAGTCGGGCGCCGGCCGCTACGTCTGCATGCCCGCCCGAACCGCCAATGATCTCGCCGCCGGCCTTGGTGGTGACGTTGACGTTGAAGTCGAGATCGACCTCGGTCGCGCCCAGGATTACTGCGTCGACCCGATCGACCACCGCGCCGCCGACATGCGGACCGGCATAGATTGCGGCGGACATGGCCTGGTGGCGCGGGTCCGTCTGGTAGGATCGCACGGCCGCGAGGTCGAAGCACTGCACATCCATCAGCGTCCGGAACAGGCCCGCGTTGAGCATGTCGACGTGGAACCCGGTGATGCCGCCCGCGCAGAAGCTGCCGGTCACGCCTTTGGTCGCCATTTCCTGTCTCACGGCGGAGGCTGTGGCCAGCGAGACCCCGCCGGCGCCGGTCTGGAACGAGAAGCCTTCCCTCAGCAGACCGCTTGCCGAAATGGCGGCGGCGGCATGTTCGCCGATAGCCAGGCTCACCTTGTCTTCGGCCGGTTTCGTCGTGCCGGAGGCGATGCCGTTCGCGTCGCCGATCCGGTCAATCGCCACGACGAAATCGACCTTGCCCTGCGGGATGTCGATTGGCTGAGCCGGGAACGGAACCAGGCTGTCGGTCACGGCGACGACGTTGCGGGCAACCTCGACGTCGGCCATCGGGTATCCCAGCGTACCGCACGCAGTCCGGCCGGTGCGGCCAGAGATGTTGCCAAGCTCGTCTGCGGCCGGCGCGGCAACGAAGGCGGCATCCACCTTCAACTCGCCCTGATCCAGCACGCGGGCGCGGCCGCCATGAGTGCGCAGCACCACCGGCTCGGCAAGGGCGCCGCGGGCGACGGCCTCGCCCACGGGTCCGGAGATGAAGCTTGCGGAAATCCGGCCCACCGTTCCGTTTTCGATATGACCTACCAAGGGCGCATGCACCGGGAAGATCGAGGTGGCGGCCACGTGCAGGTTCTTCAGCCCGCGCCGCGCCAGCGCCTCCATCACCAGGTTCAGCACTTCGTCACCGTTACGCAAATGGTGGTGAAACGAGACCGTCGCGCCGTCTTTCAGCTCGCAGGCGTCGATGGCGGCGCCCAGGTCGGGGAGCAGCTTGGACCGGCGGGCGACTTTGCCGGTCTGTGGCGCGGCGTCCGCCGCGCGGTACGCGCGGATCGTGCCGTAACCCTCGATTTTTGCGGGAAGATCGAGCATTGGGGGCTCCTACAGGGTTTGCGCTTGGGAAAGTATGCGCCGGGCGGCATCTTCCACGGGTTTGTCGATCATGCGGCCGTCGAGCGCCACAGCGCCCTTTCCACCGGCCTCGAGCGTCTCGATCACGCGTCGTGCCCAGGCAAGCTGATCCGCATCAGGCGAAAAAGCCGCCCTGACCGGCCCAATCTGGTTCGGATGGATCAGCAGCTTGCCGCCGAAGCCGAGCGCACGTGCGGCCTCGGCCTCGCGCCGGGTCGTGTCTTTGTCGAGTTCCGGGGTGACGCTATCGACTGGCGCGGCCCGGCCCGCGACACGCGACCGCCAGACGAGGTGCTGCCGCGCAAGGCTCAGACTGTCCCAATCCGTGGCAGAGCCCATGTCGAGCGCGAAATCGAGATGCCCGAATGCAACCCGGCGCACGCCCGGCGCGGAAAGCAGGGCATCGACCCCGTCGAGACCTCGGGCGGTCTCGATCTGCGGCAGGATTTCGATGTCCCGGCCGATCCGCCTGCGCGCGTCGCCCAGATCCTCTGTCCGCTCTGCCTTCGGCACGATCACGGCCGCTGCGCCGGTCTTCGCCACCGCCTGCAGGTCGTCCGACCAGAAGGCCGAGCCGGCCGGGTTGACCCGCACCGCCACCCGGGTCCAGTCCAGGTCTGCCGCCACCAGCGCCTGACGCGCGGCTGGCTTGGCTTCGGGGCGCACCGCATCTTCCAGGTCGAGGATCGCCATGTCGGCGCCCGAACTCAGCGCCTTGGCGAAGCGGTCGGGCCGGTCGGCGGGCACGAAAAGATATGTGACGGGCAAGTCCATCGGCCTAGATCGTTCGCCCCCCGTCCACCTCCAGCACGACGCCGGTGATGAACTCGGCCTCGTCCGAGGCAAGGTAGAGGCAAGCCCCGGCCACGTCCTTCGGCTCGGCCAGGCGGCCCAGCGGCACGGTTGAGATGAATTTCGCGCGGTTCTCAGGGGTATCGGGCATTCCCATGAAGGACTCCAGAAGCCCCGTCGCCCCCATCACCGGCGCGACGCAGTTGACGCGGATGCGATCGGGCGCCAGTTCCACCGCCATCGAGCGGCTCAGCAGATTCACCGCACCCTTGGTGGAGTTGTACCAGGTGAGGCCCGGTCGCGGGCGGATGCCGGCAGTAGAGCCGATGTTGATCATCACCCCTCCGCCCTGCGCCCGCATCACCGGCACCGCGGCGTTGGTCATGTGGTAGAGCGACTTGACGTTGATCGCGTAGACCCGGTCGAATTCCTCTTCGGTCACGTCGAGGATCGGCTTGTTGCGATGCGTCCAGCCGGCGTTGTTCACGACGATGTCGAGACGGCCGCCGAACTCCTTCGCCGCATTCACCGCCTTCTCGATGTCGCCCGCGCGCGTCACGTCGCCGGTCACGGCGCGGGCGGCGTCGCCGACCTCCTTCGCCGTCGCCTCGGCGGCCTCGCCGTTCAGGTCGAGGATCACCACCTTCGCGCCTTCGCGGGCGAAACTGCGGACGATCTCGGCCCCGAACCCCGCGCCGCCGCCGGTCACCAGGGCAGTCTTGCCTTTCAGACGCATCGCGATGTTCTCCTTACGAGGGCAATAGGCCGATCTGCTGCTGCAGACCGATGTTGTCGATGGCCGGCCACTGCTCGGCAATTTTGCCGTTCTCCATGCGGAACAGGTCCAGCACCATCACGTCGAAGCGCTTGTTCGAGGCCGGGTAGTCGCCGAACGCGCCGGAATGCACGCCGCGGAACTGCAGCCGCACCAGCACCTTGTCGCCCTCGGCCACGGTGTCCTGGATGTCGAGGTCGATCTCCGAGAACGCGCCCAACAGCAGGTCGCCCAGCTGCAGAACGCCGTCGGGGCCCTTGACTTCGAACGGCAGGTTGGTGTCACGGCGCACGTAGCTTTTCGCCACGTTCTTCTCCAGCCAGTCGGCGTCCTTGGTGGCGAAGGCCTTGAAATAGTCCTTGGCGCGCTGGCGGTTGGCTTCGATGTCGGTCATGGGCTTCTCCTTGATTTCGGGCGTTTCAGGCGGCGCTGCGGGCGGTGGCGGCGGCCGCCAGCACCTCGAAGCCCGCGCGCGGAAAGTGGACGTGGACGGTGCCGGTCTCGGCGCTGTCGCGGGCGATCACGATCTCCTGCGCATCCGCCGCGACCAGCCTGCCCTCGACCGCGACCCGCGCGTTGTCGTTGGGGGTCACGGTGACGCGCGCGCCCGGGTTCAGGCCGGTCGGGTCGGCGTCTGCGGCGAAGCTGTCGGCGGGTTCGGCGGCCCTGGCGGCGGCCAGCGCCTCTTCCGGCGTCATGTCGCTGAATTGCCCGTGACCGACGGCGGCGATCCGGCCCATCCAGGCGGTGACCGCCGGGCTGAGCCGAAGCTGCGCGTCGATGGCCTCGGCGCCGCAATTGGCGCGCAGCAGCCACAGGGAGTGATGGCAGGTCAGGTCCGCCGCGCTAAGCTTGCCGCCGGTCAGGTAGTCGCCGTTTTCCGCCAGCATCGAGTCGAGCCATTCGGCGAAGGCCGTCATCTGCTGCACGTAGGCCGGCAGCATCGGCGCCATCGCGTCCTTGGAGATGTCGTAGCCCAGGTAGCTTTCCTTGCGGTCCTTCAGAAAGGCCTCGGGCAGGTGCTCGCCGATATAGTCGACCAGGATGCCGATGGCGGGCTTCCAGGTGGCGCGGTCCCACCAGTGCGACAGCGCCTTGGCCACACCCTCGCCCGAGGGGTAGAGCGTCGGCGCGGGCTGCAGCCGCTCGAGCGCGCGAAAGATCACCTCGCTGTCGCAATAGACGTCGGCGCCGATCTGCAGCACCGGGACCCGGCGGTAGCCGCCGGTCAGCGCGTCGAGCATCGGGCGCGGCGGCACCGCGTCGACCTTGACGGACTTCCAGGGCAGGCCCTTGAAGCCTAGTGCCAGCCGGATCTTTTCGGAGAACGGCGACAGGTCGTAGTGGTGCAGGATGATCTCGGTCATGGCTTGTTGTCCTCCGCTGGGTTGCCCTGGTGATAGCAGGGGCGCGAACGGGCGCGGAAAGAGGCATTCGGTCCAAGGGCTAGAGCGAAACGCTATGACGCGGGGGCGTCATGAGGATTGTGCGGTGCGACTCGGGCCGATTTGCTCAGCAGATTAGGGGACTTTGCCAAGTTGCCAGATGATTCTATTATGATGATCCAGGGAGGCCGCGCCGCGTGGATATCCGCCAGCTTCGATATTTCGTCGCCATTGCCGAGGAGGGCTCGCTCTCGGCTGCTGCGCTGCGCGTGAACGTGGCGCAGCCCTCGCTCAGCCAACATGTCATCGCGCTGGAACGCGAGCTTGACGTGACCCTGCTCGACCGCTCGCCGAGGGGCGTGTCGCTGACCCAGTCGGGCGAAGTGCTGCTGAGCCATGCGCGCGAGGTCATCGCCGCCCTTGACCAAGCCCGCGAGGCGGTGCGGCAATCGGGCAGCGAGCCGCTGGGCGAAGTGACCTTTGGCCTGCCAAGTTCCATCGCCATGGTGCTGTCGGTGCCGCTGGCCGAGACCGTGCGGTTGGAACTGCCCAAGGTCAGGCTGCGCGCCATCGACGCGATGAGCGGGTTCATCAAGGAATGGCTCGAGGATCAGTCGGTCGACCTCGGGATGCTTTACGACATCAGTGCGGTGCGGCACCTAAGCCATCGCCAGTTGATGACCGAGGAACTGCATTTCTTCTCGGCCCCCGACGCCTGGCCTTTTGAAACGCGCGCCGGATCGCCGGTGCCGGTAACCGACCTGCCAAAGGCGGAGCTGGTGCTGCCCTCGCCACATCACGGGCTGCGTGTGATGATCGACCGCTCGATCAAGCCGCACGGGGTAGTGCTGAACGTCGCCACCGAGATGGACGGGCTGGGCCAGATCAAGACCATGGTGGCGCGCGGCAGCGGCTACACCATCCTCGCGCCGGCCGCCGCCATCGACTATGTCGAACGCGGCGAACTGATCATGGCGCCGATCGTCGAGCCCGCGCTGGTGCGCCCGGTCTACCTGGTGCGCAACCCGGCCAAGCCGGTGACCCGGGCCAGTCAGGAGGTCGAGCGGATCACGTTGGAGGTGATCCGCGACCTCGTCGCGCGTGGCATCTGGCAGGCACTGGATCAGCCGGAGATCGCGGCCGGTTGACCTCACTGCCCGTGCGTATGGCCGCCGGCGTCTTCCGCCGCTTCCTTTGGTGGAAAGTCTTGGTGCAGGATAACCACGTCACGCCGCGGGTCGGTGATCTCCAGCCGCAGGGTCCAGCGTCCGTCCATCTCCAGCTGCAACGGTACCCGGTAGCTGCCAGGTTCTTCGGCGGCTTCGGCGGGAACTGGTCGGACGTTGTGGGCCATGGGCATCTCGGGCATGTCGGCCTTGACCTCTAAGACCGCGCCCTCGACCGGCGCGTCGCCTGCGGACAGGCGGATCACGCAATCGTATGCCAACGCGATGTCAGTGGCGGCACAGACCGCCTCGGCGTCGAAGCGCTGCGCGAGTGCGGGAGCGGCGGCGCAGAGCAGGACGAGCGGGGCGAGGATGCGTTTCATGCGTTTCAGCATATGAGTTGCTCCTGTTCGGTGTCAGCGATCAGCAAGTCCTCAAGGCGTCGGGCGTCAGGCATTGACGCCGCCGGACCCTGGCCGATGGCGCGACCGTGTCGCAGCAGCAAGACCCGGTCGGCGAGGCCGAGGGACAGGTGCAGATCCTGCTCGACTACAAGCAGCCCCAGTCCGTCACGCCGCAGCGCAGCCAGCATCTCGAACACCCGGGCGGCGGCGGCGGGCGACAGGCCCAGCGTCGGTTCGTCAAGCAGCAGCAGCCGTGGCGTGGCCATCAGCGCGCGCGCCAGAGCCAGCATCGTCGCCTCGCCGCCACTCAGCGTGCCAGCGCGCTGGTTCAGGCGCTGGCCCAGCGCCGGGAAACGGTCGAGCACCTCTGTCCGGCGCGCGTCAAGTTCTCTGGCTCTCACGCGGCCCGCGCCCAGTCGCAGCGTCTCGGCCACGGTCAGCGAAGGCGCCAGCACGCGTCCCTCGGGCACCAGCGCCACACCGTCGAGCGCGTACAGTGGATGCCCGGTGATGTCCCGACCCTCGAACGTCACCCGCCCCGCAGCCACTGGCGACAGGCCGCAGATCGCGCGTACGAGGCTCGACTTGCCGGCGCCGTTCAGCCCGGCAACGGCGAGCACCTCGTCGTGGCCCAGTGTCAGCGAAACCTCCTCAAGCGCGCGGACGCGGCCATAGCGGATCGAAAGAGCCTCTACCGCTAGCATGAAGCCGCCCCAAAGTAGCTGCGCCGCACCTCACCCTGCCCCAGCACCGCGGCCGCCGGCCCGTCGGCGATCTTGCGGCCCGCGTCCAGTACCGCGATACGCGGACACAGCGCGGTGACGAGTTGCACCTTGTGCTCGATCACGATGGCGCTGCGGCCCGGCAGCAGATGCTCGGCGATGGCCCTGATGATTCGGTCGGTCTCGGCCGGAGTCATCCCCGCCGCCGGTTCGTCCAGCAGCACCAGCTTCGGCGCTGCGGCGAGGACGCGGGCAATCTCCAGTTGCCGCATCTCCACCAGGGTCAGCGCCTCGGGCATTTCGTGCGTCTTGCTTGCAAGCCCGAACAGCGCCAGCAGCGAAATCATCGCATCCTGTTCGCGCCGCCGGGCCGCGGGCGTTTGCCAAAGCGCCTCCCGCCAGGGGGCCCGCGCGTGCCGGGCGGCGCGCAGGTTCTCGTAGACCGACAGGCGGCGCAACAGCCGCAGGTTCTGGAAGGTCCGCGCAACGCCAAGCGCAGCGATCCGAGGCGGCGGCAGTCCGGCGGTCTCATTGCCATCAAGCCGGACGGATCCGGCATCCGGCGCGTGATGGCCGGTCAGCACGTTGAACAGGCTGGTCTTGCCCGAGCCGTTCGGCCCGATCAGCCCAATCGCCTCGCCCGGCTTCAGCGCCAGATCCAGAGCGTTCAGCGCCGTCAGCCCGCCGAAACGCAAGGACAGCCCCGCGATTTCTAGCGCCGCAGCCATGCCTGTACCCTGCGCATTGTCGGCTCGTCCAGCAACCCCCGGGGCCGGACAATCAGCACCAGCACCACCAGCCCGCCGAACACGATCATCCGGTAGCCGGCGAAGACGCGAAGCGACTCCAGCAGGCCGATGTCGATCAGAACGCCCAGGATCGGCCCCAAGACCGTGCCCAGCCCGCCGATCAGACCGTAAGCCAGCGCGTGCACGCCGGTCATCACGCTGAACTGCGCGGGCTCGATATAGGTGGCCAGATGCGCGTAGAGCGCCCCGCCCAGGGCGGCGATGCCGCCCGCCAGCGACGCGGCGGCGATCTTCGTGCGGGTGACCGAAAGCCCCTGCATCGCGGCGAGGATCGGGTCCTCTCCCACGATCCGCAGCCGCGCCATGCCGCGCCCATACGACATCAGCGCCACCAGCCCGATCACCGCGCCGAGGCATCCGGCAATGATCGCGAGGTAGGCCCCGGGCTCGATCCCCGCCTCGTAGACCCAGCGAATGTCGCCGAAGCCGTTGGCCCCGTCCGGCCCTGTGGCGAAGCCCTCAATGTCGCGGCGGTAGGTGAAGACGTTGAGCGAGGCGCGGGTAAGCTCGGCGAAGGCCAGCGTCGCGATGGCGTAGTGCAGGCCCGAAAGCCGCATCGTGGGCCAGGCGACCAGCGCGCCGACTGCGGCACCCAGCGCCACGGCGATGACCACCCCCGCGGCGAAGGGCCATTGCCAGACCGCCGTGGCGATGCCCCCCGAATAGGCGCCGATGGCGAAATAGGCCTGCTGTCCGAAACTGATCTCGCCCGCGATCAGCAGGATCCAGGCCGAGATGGCGAGAAAGGCGAAAAGCCCGATATTGGACAGAACCGAGATCGTGTAGCCGTCCATCAAAGCCTCCGCCCAGCCTCGGCCCGCGCCCCGGTCTCGGCCCCTCCGGCGAGCCCAACGGGCAGAAGGATCAGTGCGACGAAGAGCAACGCGAAGGTGGTAATCTCGCGCCCCGAGGCGCCCAGGTACCATTGCGCCTGCGCCTCGACGACGCCCAGTGCCAGCCCGCCGATCAGCGCCCCGCGCATCGATCCCAGCCCGCCGATCACCATGGCGATCAGCCCCTTCATCGTGGCCCACATCCCCAGCTTGGTGCTGATCTGCCCGTCGGTGGCGGCGATAAGAAAGCCCGCGACGCCGCCGATCGCGGCGGCCAGGAGGAAAGTCAGCAAGGCGACCTGCGCGACGTTGACGCCCGAGACGCGGGCGGCCTCGCGATTGTCGGACAGTGTACGCAGGTGCAGACCGAACAGCGTGCGCGTCAGGATCACTTGCAGCCCCGCGACCAGCGCGGCGGCGGTCAGGAACATGACCAGGTATTCGGGCCGCAGGAACAGCGGCCCAAGCTCCAGCATCGGCAGGCCTTCGAAGGTCGGAAAGGCATACGTGCGCTGCGGAAACACTCGCGCCACGGCCTCTTCCAACTGCATCCAAAGCGCGAAGCTCGACGCCATCGAAGCCAGGGCCGCGTCGCCCCGGATCGCGGCAAACGACAGGCGCTCGACATAGGCCGAGGCGATGACTGCGCCGGCGAGGGTAGCAAGGAACACCGGGATCATCCCCGCCGACCAGTGCGAATGCAGCCAGGCACCGGCGAAGATGCCCACCAGGATCGACGGCCCGAACGCCATATTGAGCCGCCGCATCACCCCGAAGATCAGAGTGAAGCCAAGCGCCAGAAGGCCATAGGCCGAGCCGATGGCGAGCCCGTCCAGAGTGTTCTGAACGAAATCGATCATCGGCCCGGCACGACCTCAGCTTGCCTTGCGCGCGCCGAGATAGGCGCGGGCGATCAGCTCGTCGTGGTCGACCTCGCCGGGCTGGCCGCCGAACGTCACATGCCCCTGTTCCAGCAGGTAGAAGTGGTCGGCATAGTCGAGCGCCAGGTTGGCGTTCTGCTCGACGAGGAAGATCGTGCGACCCTCGTCGCGCAGCTTGCCGATGATCTCGAAGATTTCCTCGACGATGATCGGCGCCAGCCCGGTCGACGGCTCGTCCATCAGCAGGATCTTCGGTCGCGCCATCAGCGCCCGGCCGACCGCCAGCATCTGCTGCTCGCCGCCCGAAAGCGTGCCCGCCTCCTGGTTGGCCCGCTCGCGCAGGCGCGGGAAGCGGTCGAGAACGGATTCGAGGTCCTCCTCCACTCCGCCCTTCGCCTTGCGGCGCGAGAAGGCGCCGACGATCAGGTTGTCCTTGACGGTCATCTCCGGAAAGACCAGCCGGTTTTCCGGCACCGTCACCACGCCTTTTTCGACGATCTGGTGCGGCTTCAGCCCCGCCAGTTCCTCGCCCGCCAGCTTCATCGAGCCGGACTGCGCCTTCAAGATGCCGGAGATCGTCCAGATCAGGGTGGTCTTGCCGGCACCGTTCGGCCCCAGAAGGCAGGTCAGCCCGCCCTCGCGGATGTCGAGCGAAACGCCCTTGAGCGCGGCGATCTTGCCGTAGGTGGTCTTGATGTCACGGATCTCAAGCATGGATCAGTTCCTCATCCTTGTGCTTGCTGCCCAGATAGGCGGCGCGCACGTCGCTGTTGGCCTGCACCTCGGCAGGAGAGCCCTCGGCGATCTTGCGGCCGAAGTTCAGCACGGCGATGCGGTCGGAGATGCCCATGACCAGCTCCATCATGTGCTCGATCAGCAGCACCGTCACCCCCCGGTCGCGCACATCGCGGATGCGCTCAGCCAGAAGCTGCCCGTCCTCCAGGCTGGCGCCCGCCGCCGGCTCGTCCAGCAGCAGCACGCGCGGATTCGAGGCCAGCGCGCGCGCCATCTCCAGCCGCCGCATCTCGCCGAAGCTCAACGCGCTGGCGGGCAGGTCGCGCTTGGAATGCAGGCGCGAGAACTTTAGCAGCTCGTCGATGTCCGGGCTGTGCTCGCCACCCGCCTTGAACCAGCGCGGCAGGAAATGCGCGCGCCGCTGCTCGTGGCCGTTCTGGGCGACCCAGAGGTTCTGCGCCACGGTCAGGTTGCCGAACAGGCGGATGTTCTGGAACGTGCGCGCCACGCCCATTGCCGTGCGCTCGTGCTGCGCCATGGCGGTCAGGTCGTATCCGTCCAGCGTCACTGTCCCGGTGGTGGGCGCGTAGAGCCCGGTGATCAGGTTCACCGTGGTCGACTTGCCCGAGCCGTTGGGACCGATCAGGCCGAAGATTTCGCCTTCGTGGATCGTCAGGCTCACTCCGTCCACGGCGTGGACGCCGCCGAAGTGCTTGGAGAGGTTTTCGAGGGTCAGCATCAGTTGGCTTCCTTCGATTCTAGGGTTTCGGTTTTCCGGCCGCGCAGGCCGAGCAGGTGTTTCATGCGCGGGGCGTGCTCGCCCAGCAGGCCGGTGGGCCGCAGGTTCATCGCCAGGACGATCAGCGCGCCGAACAGCAGCGACCGCCAGTCGCCCATGAAGCGCAGGCCCTCGATCAGGAAGCCCTGGATGAACAGGACCGCGATCAGGGTGCCGAAGACCGTGCCGAGGCCGCCCAGGATCGGGTAGGCGATGGCGAAGGTTGCCAGCAGCACGCCGAAGACGCCGTGCTCGATATGGGTCACGGTATGGGCGTAGATGCCGCCGCCGAGCCCCGCGATGAAGCCGCCCGCGGTCATGGCGCCGACCTTCACGGCGGTCAGGTTGAGCCCAATCGACTGGGCCGCGATCTCGTCATGGCCCACCGCGCGCAGCACGGCGCCGGCGCGGGAGCGGTCCATCCACCAGAGCGCGGCCATGACCACGGCCACCACGATCCAGATGAACACGGTGACGTGCCAGACTTCCCAGCCGTTCTGCGGGAAGTAGCGGATTGCGCGGAACCCCTCGGCGCCGTTCGGGCCGACCAGTTCGCCGTTCCGCTCCACCTGCCAGGTGAGGTTGAAGAAGAACAGCCGCACCATTTCCCCGAAGGCCAGCGTCGCCACCACCAGCATCAGCCCCTTCACGCGCAAAGCCGGGAAGCCGACGATGCAGGCGATACCGGCACTGACGAGGCCGGCGATGACGATGGCGGGCAGGATGTGCAGCCCGAACATCGCTGTCATCGCGCCGGGGGTATAGGCGCCGATTGCGTAGAAGCCGGCCTGCGCCATGCTGACCTGTCCGGTCAGCAGAACCACGTAGGCCGAGAGCCCCAGCAGCGTGTGAACACCGATGATCTGGGCAAGTCCGAAATAGAAGTCCATTGTTGTGACCTCCTGTCAGTCGCGGCCAGCGGACGAGCCGAACAGGCCGCCGGGACGCAGGGTGAGGAAAAGGAAGAGCAGCAGCATCACGTAGATGTCGCGCTCGGTGACGCCGCGCAGCAGCAGGAACACGTTCTCCGCCGCGCCGACCAGAAGCCCGCCGATGATCGCGCCGGGGATCGAGCCAAGCCCGCCGATAACGACGGCGATCAGGCCCTTCACGGTCAGGCCCATGGCGATGATCGGGCTGATCACGCCCACCGCGGCGGCGGTCATCGCCCCGGCGATGCCGCCCAGGATGCCGGCGATGCCGAAGGTCAGCAGGTTGACGCGGGTTGGATCGATGCCGCACAGCGCGGCGGCGCGGGGCTGCTGAGACACGGCGCGCGTGGCCAGGCCCAGCGGCGTGCGGTAGAGCAGCCAGAACAGCACCGCCATCGCCACCACGCAGATGCCGAAGACGAACAGCAGGTCGCCGCGGATCCAGACGTCGCCCAGTTCGATGGTCGCGTCGCGGAAGACGGACGGATAGGGGAACGGCATGCCGTGGCTGGCATGGATCACCACCTCGTCGATGAACAGCAGCATGCCGACCGAGGCCAGCAGCGAGGCCATCGGGTAATGTGTGGGCGTGAAGCGGAAGCAGCAGTAATAGACCAGGATGCCGATCACGCCCGAGCCCAGTGCCGACAGCAGGAACACCAGCGGCGGCGGGGCGTCGAAGGCCAGCGAGGCGGCGACGCCGATATAGGTGCCGGCCAGCGCCGCGGCGCCGTAGGCCAGGTTCAGCTTGCGCATCACGCCGAAGATCAGGGTAAAGCCGATGCCGATCAGGGCGTAGGTGGTTCCGAACAGCAGCCCGTCCACGAGCGACTGCAGGAAGTCGATGATAAAGAAATAGTCCATGGATGGCTCGCCTTGGCTGTCCCGCGGCCATTCCCTGCGGAAGACCGGTTGCGGTTCGGGGTGTCAGGAAGGGGCGCGGCCTTGATCGGCCGCGCCCCGGTCTCGGCTTAGCTCGAAGGCTCGTGCAGCACTTCCCAGCCCTTGTCCTTCGCATGCACGAAGACGTAGGGCTTCACCGCCTCGCCGTCGGGCATCCGCTTGTTCTGGCCCAGCAGGCCGGGGGCCTCGGTCAGCTGCGCCAGGGCGTCGCGGATCTTGCGGCGGTCTTCCTCCAGCGATTCGGCCGTGCCCTCGATCCCGGCGGCGTTGATCACGTCGCGCAGGATGAACGCGTTCTCCCAGGCCGATGCACTGTGCAGGTCCATCTGCCCGCCCTTGGCGACGACCGCCTCGGCGGCCTCGATGGCCTCTTGGTTGACCGGCGCGAAGGAGGTCGGGATGGTCAGGCCCTGGGCCTCGGCAGCGCAGCCCGAGATGGTCTCGAGCGACGAGGACGAGGTCAGACCGACCAGCACCTCGGGCTCGATCTTCTGCCGCGCCATTTCGCGCAGCATGCCGCAGGTGGTGAACGGGTGGGCCGAGATCGCGACAACGTTCGGCTCGGCCCGGCGCATGCCGCGGGCCTGGTTCGAGAAGTTGGTATCGGACAGCAGCCACTGGGCCTCGCCGACCACCTCGAAGCCGTTGGCCTCGGCCGCCTTCTTCATCACTTCGTACCAGGTGAAGCGGGAATGGGCGAAGTCTTCCTCGACGCCGCCGTAGATGGTCTTCAGCTCGGGATGGGTCTGACGGATCCAGGCGAATAGGCTGTCGTACATCGTCGCCTCGGAGGGCGTGTTGCGGAACACCCATTCAGATATGCCGGCCAGGCCGCCCTTGATCGCCACGTCGGTGAAGACCGGGAACTGCAGCCCGGTGTCGCCGCCGTCGTCGACCTTCGCCTGCAGGATGCCGAACAGCGGTTCGGCCACGTTCGAGCAGGTCGGGCCGATGGCGACCAGCGCGTCGGTCGAGGCGATCCGGCGCAGGACCGAGATGCCTTCCTCGGCGTTGCAGCGGTCGTCATAATACTCGGTGACGATCTTCGCCTGCGAGCCGTCAGCCAGCGTCACGCCGCCTGCCTCGTTGATCTTTTCGAAAGCGGCCTGCATCGCCGCGCTCGAGTTCTGGCCGAAGATGCCGACGACGCCCGAGCTGGCGCCGAAGCCGACGATGCGGATGGTCTTGTCCTGCGCGGCGGCCGCGGTGGCCAGCGCCAAGGTCGAGACGCCCAGCAGTCCGGCGGCGAGAAGCGATTTCAGTTTCATGTGTTTTCTCCGTTGAGCTTTTCGGGACCGGTCCGGCGGAAGAAGCATCCTTCGGTGCCCAGCCCACGATCCGGCGCGTTGAAGATGCCGGAAAACGGTGCCGCTGGGGAAAGACGGAATTTCCATCCCAGCTATATGTTTTCTCTATATCGCCGCCAGGATCGGGCGACGAAAAGAACTAACACCGCGTACAGTTTGGAGAAAATTGGATTCCCGCCGACAGGCGTCACGCCGAGGATCTTGTGCTAGAAGGTCTTCCTATCGCCCATAGAGCCGCTTGGTATTTGTATCTTGTTCGGCTTTCGGTTCAGTTTGCGGCAAATCGAAACGCGGGATGGAGACAGGCACATGGCTGACCGTCTGAAGGACAAGGTGGTATTCTTTTCGGGCGCGGGCTCGATCGGGCCTGGCTGGGGCAACGGCAAGGCCGCCGCCGTGGCAATGGCGCGCGAGGGCGCGAAGATCTTCGCGCTGGACGTCAACGGCGACGCCGTCGAGGAAACCGCGAAGGTGATCCGCGAGGAAGGCGGCGCGGTGGAAACCACCACCTGCGACGTCTCCAAGGCCGACCAGGTCGAAGCGGCGGTCAAGAAGTGCATGGACGCCTTCGGCCGCATCGACGTGCTGGACAACAACGTCGGCATCATCGACCCGGGCGGCCCCGAGGAACTGAGCGAGGAACAGTGGGACCGGCTGATGGCGATCAACGTCAAGTCGATCTACCTGACCTGCCGGCACATCCTGCCGATCATGACCAAGCAGGGCGGCGGCTCGATCATCAACATCTCGTCGATCGCCTCGACCCATTCGCTGGGCTATAGCTGCATCAGCTACTCCGCCTCGAAGGGCGCGGTGAACGCGTTCACCCGTGACATCGCGCTCAATTACGGGCCGAAGGGCGTGCGCTGCAACACGATCCTGCCGGGCCTGATGAACACGCCGCTGATCCACAGGGGCAACGTCACCTCCGTCTACGGCTCGACCGAGGCGATGGTGAAGGCGCGCGACGCGCTGGTGCCGCTGAGCAAGATGGGCGACGGCTGGGACGTGGCCTGGGCCAGCGTGTTCCTGGCCTCGGACGAAGCCAAGCACATCACCGGCATCGAGCTGGTGGTCGATGGCGGCATCACGCTGAAGGTGAAATGACCATGAAGCTCTACGTCAACACCACCTCGCCCTTCGTCCGCCTGGTCCGTCTGGCCATCGAGGAAAAGGGCCTTTCCGACCGCGTCGAGCTGGAGATCGTCGACCCCTGGGCCGACCCCAAGGCGTTCCTCGCGGCCAACCCGGCGGGCCGGGTGCCCACGCTGATCACTGACGAGGGCCACGCCATCGCCGAGGCGCAGCTGATCCTGCGCTATCTCGACCAGATCGCGCAGCCTTCGGTGTTTCCCGCCGACGATCTTGCCGAGACGCTGGCCATCGCAGCCCCCGCCATCGGCGCGACCGAGGCCTCGACCGCGATTATCATTGGCCGCAAGTCCTTGCCGAACTTCGACACCGACATGGTCGGCTCGAAGCGGTTCCGCAGCATCGCCGAAGGGCTCAAGCGTCTGGACGGCAACCTGCCGCGCGACTTCGCCGACCGCCCGGACATCGCCAACTTCGCCGCGGTGACGCTGCTCGACTACGTCCTGTTCCGCTTCACCGACCGTGACTGGCTGAAGGACCTGCCCGCCTTGCGCGACTGGCGCGAGCGGCAGAAAGGCCATCCTTCCGTCGAAGCGACCATGCCCTACATCTGATCCGCGACCCGACCTTCCGGAGGCACCCATGTCCCACCAAGCAACCCTGTCCCGCACCGATCTGAAGGCACTCGATCACTGGATCGACGGCGCCTCGGCCAAACCCGCGGGCGGCAAGTACCTCGAAACCGCCAACCCGATGACCGGCCAGCCGCATATGCGCGTGGCCGCTGGCAGCGCCGAGGATGTCGAGAGCGCCGTCAAGGCTGCGGTCGAGGCCCGCGACGGCTGGCGCCGCTATGTCGCCGCCGAGCGTGGCCGCCTGATGCTGCGGCTCGCCCAGGCGATCCGCGACAACAAGGACAAGCTGGCCGAGATGGAGCGCACCGATTCGGGCAAGCCGATGGCGGGCGCCCTGGCCGAGATCGAAGGCAGCGCGCATTATTTCGAGTTCTACGGCAGCCTCGTCTACCTGCCCCAGGGTGATGTCATCGACGTCGCCCCCGACCAGCACGTCTTCACTAAGCGCGAGCCCTACGGCGTGATCGGCGTCATCACGCCGTGGAACCTACCGCTGAACCAGGCCGCGCGCGCCATCGCTCCCGCGCTGGTCGCCGGCAACGTGGTGGTGGCAAAACCGTCCGAGATCACCTCGCAGACCACCATCGAAATGGCGCGGCTGGCCAGCGAAGTCGGCTTTCCCAAGGGCGTCATCAACATCGTGCTGGGCACCGGGATCGACGTGGGCGAGGCCATCGTGCGCCATGACGAGGTGCGCAAGGTGGCCTTCACCGGCTCGGTCGGGGTTGGACGCGCCATCGGCAAGATTGCCGCCGAGCGCATTATCCCGCTGACGCTGGAGCTGGGCGGAAAATCCGCCAACATCGTCTTCGAGGACGCAGATCTCGACGTCGCCGCCGCCGAGGCCGTCAAGGGCTTCACCCTGAACGCCGGCCAGGTCTGCTCGGCCGGCACGCGCATCCTGGTGCAACGCTCGATCTACGAGGAATTCACGCAGAAACTCGCCGCCGAGACCGCCAAGATCAAGCCGGGCGAGAACCTCGGCCCGATCATCACGCCGGCGCAGTTCCAGCGCGTGCAGAGCTATTTCAAGGTGGCCGAAGAAGACGGCGCGCGGGTACTCGCGGGCGGCAAGGTGGCAAAGGTGAAGGGCCAGGAAGAGGGCTTCTACGTCGAACCCACCGTCTATGCCGATGTCGACAACGCCATGCGCATCGCCCAAGAGGAAGTCTTTGGACCGGTCGGCGTCGCGATCCCCTTCGACACCGAGGAGGACGCAATCCGCATCGCCAACGACAGCGACTACGGCCTGATCGGCACGCTCTGGTCGCGCGACATTTCCCGCGCGCTGCGGGTCGCTGACCGGATCGAGGCGGGGCAGATCTTCGTCAATATCTGGAACACGATGTCGGTCCAGACGCCCTTCGGTGGCCACAAGAATTCCGGCTACGGGCGCGAGAAGGGGATCGAGGCGATCCACCACTACTCGCACCTCAAGACCGTAACGGTTAAAATCTGACGCAATCGAATTGGCCGGACCCGCATGGGGGCCAGCCGCCGGATGAGGAGACCGTGCATGGCCTACGCAATCTTTGCCCCCGAACCCGGCGGCGCAAATGTTCTTCAGCGGCGCGACATCGAGCCGCCGACGCCCAAGTCGGGCGAGGTCCTGATCCGGCACACGGCCATCGGGGTGAACTATCTCGACATCTATTTCCGCACCGGGACCTATCCCTGGCCGGTCGAGCGGGACCTGATCCTGGGCTCGGAAGGCGCGGGCGTGGTCGAGGCGGTTGGCGAGGGCGTGGGCGGCTTCGCCAAGGGTAACCGCGTCGCCTATACCGTGGCCAATGGCGCCTATGCCTCGCACCGGATCGTCCCGGCGGCGATGCTGGTCCACCTGCCGGACGCCGTGACCGACGCGCAGGCGGCGGGCGCAATGCTGAAAGGGCTGACCGTCCACTACCTGATCCACCATTCCTATGCGGTGCAGTCTGGCGACACCGTGCTGGTCCATGCCGCCGCGGGCGGTGTCGGCCAGATCGCGGGGCAATGGCTGAAGGCCAGGGGGGTACGCGCCATCGGCACCGCAGGCGGGGCCGACAAATGCGCCCGCGCCAGGCAGAACGGCTATGCCGAGGTGATCGATTACAGCCAGGGCGACTGGGTGGAGGCGGTGAAATCCCTCACCGACGGCGCCGGCGTGGCCGCGGTCTATGACGGGGTCGGGCGCGATACGATCCTGGGCTCGGCGCAATGCTTGCGCCGCTTCGGCACGCTCGTCAGCTTTGGCCAGGCCTCGGGCGCGCCGGACCAGTTCCGCATCGCGCATCTGGCGCCGAATTCGCTGCGCCTGACCCGGCCGACGCTGTTCCACCACACCGCCTCGCGCGACTGGTACGCCAGCGCAGCCGCCGACCTCTTCGCCGCCATCGCCGACGGCAGCATCGTGATCGAGACCGGCACGCCGCAGCCGCTGGAGGAGGTGGCCGAAGTGCACCGATCGCTCGAATCGCGCAAGACCACCGGCTCGGTGATCCTTACGCCCTAGGCTGGACCCTCGGACCCAGGGAGAGCAGGCATGAACCTTGAAAGCGTTCCTCCGATCGCTGCCGCATCCGTCCCCTGCGGGGTCTTCGTCGACAATGCCTGGCGGCCCGCTGCTTCGGGCAAAACACTCGAGATGGTCGAGCCGGCGACCGGCGCTCCGTTCGCGCGCATCGCCGCCGGAGACGCGCGCGACGTCGACGCCGCGGTTCGCGCCGCGCGCCGCGCGCTGGAGGGCAGCTGGGGGCGGCTCGACGCCACAGAGCGAGGCCGCCTGCTGACCCGGCTGGGCGCGCTGATCGAAAACCAACGCGACACGCTCGCCGTGCTTGAGGCACGCGACACTGGCAAGCCCCTGAGCCAGGCGCGAACCGACATCGACGCCGCCGCGCGGTACTTCGAGTTCTACGGCGGCGCCGCCGACAAGGTCCTTGGCGCGACCATCCCCTATAGGCCCGGCAAGCTCGCCCTGACCGAGCGCGTGCCGCATGGCGTCACCGGGCACATCATCCCCTGGAACTACCCCGCCCAGATGTTTGGCCGCACGCTGGCGCCAGCGCTGGCCATGGGCAATGCCTGCGTATTGAAACCCGCCGAGGATGCCTGTCTGACCGTGTTGCACCTGGCTGAACTATCGCGCGAGGCCGGCTTTCCGCCCGGCGCGATAAACGTCGTGCCGGGACGCGGTGAGGTCGCCGGCGCGGCGTTGTCTGCGCATTCCGGCGTCGACTTCCTGTCCTTCACCGGCAGCCCCGAGGTTGGCACTCTGGTGCAGATCGCCGCCGCCCGTCGGCACGCGGGCTGCACGCTGGAGCTGGGCGGTAAGTCGCCGCAGATCGTCTTTGGCGATGCCGACCTCGACGCCGCGGTTCCGGTGATCATCGCCGCCATCGCGCAGAACGCCGGGCAGACTTGCTCGGCCGGATCGCGAGTCCTGGCCGAGGAAGGCATCGCCAAGGACCTTTCCGCGCGCCTCGCCGACGCCTTTGCCGCCCTGCGCGCCGGCCCGCCCGAGGCCGATCTCGATCTCGGCCCGGTCATCAACCCCACTCAGAAGCGTCGGGTCGAGCGGTTCTGCGGTCTCGCCGATGCAGCCGGGGTGCCGCTGATCGCCGAGGGCCGCATCGACCCCGGCGCCGTACCGCACGGCTGTTACGTCACGCCCCGCCTCTATGGCCCGGTACCGCGCGACCATCCGGTGGCGCAGCAGGAAATTTTCGGGCCCGTCCTGGCGCTGACGATCTTCGGGGATGAGGACGACGCCGTTTGCCTCGCCAACGGCACCGAGTACGGGCTGGTCGCGGGCGTCTGGTCGCGCGATGCTGCCCGCGCGGTCCGGGTGGCCCGCCGCATAGGCGCCGGCCAGGTTCACATCAACGGCTACGCCGCAGGCGGCGAGGTCGAGCTGCCTTTCGGCGGCATCAGGAAATCCGGTCATGGTCGCGAGAAGGGCCTTGCCGCGCTCGACGAGTTTTCAACAACCCTTACCCTGGTCCTCAACCACGCCTGAAACCGGAAGCACCGCCATGACACCGCAAACCGTCCCTGACGCCACCTTTCACACCCGCGTGCGCAACCCCGCCCTGGGCGGCGACAATCCGTTCGAATGGAAAGACGTCACCACCGCCGACGTCTTCTCGGGCAAACGGATCGTCGCCTTCGCTCTGCCCGGCGCCTTCACCCCGGCCTGCTCGGACAGCCACCTGCCGGGATACGAGCGGCTGCACGATGACTTTCTCGCGGCGGGCGTCGACCGTGTCGTCTGCCTGTCGGTCAACGACGCCTTCGTGATGTTTCAGTGGGCCCGCTCGCGGAACATCGAGAAGGTTCACATGCTGCCCGACGGCAATGGCGAGTTCACTCGCAAGATGGGCATGCTTGTCGACCGCTCGGCGCAGGGCATGGGTATGCGCAGCTGGCGCTATTCAATGCTGGTCGAGGACCTCGAGATCGTGAAGCTGTTCGCCGAGCCCGGCTTCCGTGACAACCCGCCAGGCGTTCCGCTTGAACATTCCGGGGCCGAGACGATGCTGGAATTTGTAAGGCCCCGAAGCTGATCCTGATGGTTTTGCGGTGCAGCAACCCTGGAACCGATAGGGCGGGGTGACCCGTCCGAATTTTTTGACCTTCGGTGCACTGGCGGGAGAACGTCTGCAAGAAAGAGAAAGCGGACCTCTGCCTCACGACCTTTAATGGCAGCTTCGTCCGCATTCTGCCAGTTCACGCGCGGCGCAGCGAATGGCGGCAAACTTGCTCGCACGGATTGGAACCTATCACCCAAAGACGAACGGAGAGGGGTAGGGCCGAGCTACAACATCGCGATTTAGGCGCAACATTTGTTGTAACTTGATCGAAAACGGGCTCGGACGAGCAATAAACGGGCCTGAAACATGCTCTGGCGGGACTGCCCAAGCTGCGATAAACGTCAGCAATGAA
Source organism: Palleronia pontilimi (assembly GCF_016412875.1). Classification (GTDB taxonomy): domain Bacteria; phylum Pseudomonadota; class Alphaproteobacteria; order Rhodobacterales; family Rhodobacteraceae; genus Palleronia; species Palleronia pontilimi. Next base: position 409,093 of record NZ_JAEKPD010000002.1, read on the forward strand.
AAGAAAATCGCACAATATCGTACCTTGGCGTATGTCTTGCGCCCCTATGATGGATTGGACGGACCGGCATTGCCGGGTGTTTCATCGGGCGATGTCGTCGAAGGCGTTGCTTTACACGGAAATGGTGACGGCGCCCGCATTGGTGCGGGGCAGGGCGCGGCATCTGCTGGACTTCGATGGGGCCGAACATCCCGTCGCGCTGCAACTGGGGGGATCGGATCCGCAGGAATTGGCCCAGGCTGCGCGGATGGGGGCCGATCACGGGTACGACGAGATCAACCTGAACGTGGGCTGCCCGTCGGACCGGGTGCAGTCGGGATGTTTCGGCGCGGTCCTGATGGAACAACCCGCGTTGGTGGCCGACTGCTGTGCCGCGATGATCGGCGCTCAGCCAAAACCGGTCACAGTCAAGTGCCGGATCGGCGTGGACGATCAGGAACCCGCGGCGGTACTGCCCGATTTCCTTGCGCAAATTCGCGATGCCGGGGTGCGTCGCGTCGCGATCCACGCACGCAAGGCATGGCTTCAGGGGCTCAGCCCGAAAGAGAACCGCGATATCCCGCCGCTCGATTATCCGCTGGTCCACGCGATGAAAGCCGAATTCCCCGACCTGCACCTGTCGATCAATGGCGGGATCACCGATCTCGATCAGGTGGAAGCGCATCTGCGCGCTGGCCTCGACGGCGTCATGGTCGGACGCGCGGCCTATCACGATCCTGCGGCGATCCTGCTCGACGCAGATCGGCGCATATTCGGTCAGGATCGCGCACCCTTGTCGCGGGCCGAGGTCGTGGAAGCGATGCTGCCCTATATCGACCGGCACATTGCCGCAGGCGGCAAGCTGGGGCAGGTCACCCGGCATATGCTGGGTCTGTTCGCCGGGCAACCGGGTGCCCGGGCATGGCGGCGGATCCTGTCCGAAGGCGCGCACCGGCCCGGGGCGGGTCGCGGCCTGCTGCTCGATGCGCTGGACGCGACCCAGGCCGCCGCTGCGTGAGCGATACGGAGGATCGCGGCTGGCGGTTCTTCGCGCCCGATGCGGCCCTGCGGCGCTGGGGCAATGCTGCCTTGGGGCCCGCCAAGGCGGCCCTCGATGCATCCGGCGACTGGCGCTGTGGCGGCACGTGGTGTCCCGGCGTCGACGCTTTGCCCAATACAGTCGATGGCGCCATCGCGGGCGTCCCGCTGGAGGGCGCCGCGATCCGCGCCACCGGGTGGACAGGGCCGTGGCATCGCGCGCAGCTTTCATGCTGCCTGCCGGGCTATCCGTTGCAGGACGCGGACGAGAGCGACGCGCAACACCGCTACCGCATCCGCCGCGACAGCGCCCATCTGGACGGGCTGCTGCCCTTCGGACCGCGGCGCCGCCGGATGCTGCGCGAGCCCCATGCCTTCGTTCTGGGCATCGGGCTGGCAGGGCAGGGACCCGGTGCCGCACCCTTGGTGGTGTGGGAGGGCAGCCAGCATATTCTTGGCCCGGCCCTCAGCGCCGTGCTGCGTCGGCACGACCCGGCCACATGGTCCGACGTCGATCTGACGGATCTCTACCAGGCCACTCGTCGCGAGATTTTCGACCGCTGCACCCGCGTCGAGGTGCCGCTGACCGAAGGCGGTGCCGTCCTGCTGCATCGCCACCTGCTGCACGGCATCTCGCCCTGGCGCTCGGATCAGGCCGCGCCACGCACCATCGCTTATTTCCGGCCGCTTCTTGACGACATCGCCGACTGGGCTGCCTGAGGCCGTAACCGCGACCCGCTGGCACTGGCCATTTGCGGGCGGGGCGTCTATTTCGCGTCTGAACAGTCGACAGGCAAGGCGCGCGATGACCGATACGACCCACTATTCCGATGCGATTTCGTCGATCGAAGAAATCATCGACGACGCGCGCAACGGGCGCATGTTCATATTGGTCGACCACGAGGATCGCGAAAACGAGGGCGACCTGGTCATCCCCGCGCAGATGGCCACGCCGGATGCGATCAACTTCATGGCGACCCACGGGCGCGGGTTGATCTGCCTGAGCCTGACCGGCGAGCGGTGCGATGCGCTGGGGCTGCAACTGATGGCGTCGCACAATTCGTCGCGGCACGAGACCAACTTCACCATCTCGATCGAGGCGCGCGAGGGCGTCAGCACCGGCATCTCGGCCCACGACCGCGCCCGCACCGTGTCCGTGGCGATCGACAGCGCCGCGACCGGGGCCGACATCGCCACGCCCGGCCACGTCTTCCCGCTGCGCGCCCGCAAGGGTGGCGTGCTGGTGCGGGCGGGCCATACCGAGGCGGGCGTCGACATTTCGCGGCTGGCGGGCCTGAACCCGTCGAGCGTGATCTGCGAGATCATGAACGACGACGGCTCGATGGCGCGTCTGCCCGACCTCGTGGCGTTTGCTCAGCGGCACGGGCTGAAGATCGGCACCATCAGCGACCTGATCGCCTATCGCCGTCGCAACGACAACCTGGTGCGGATGCAGGACGAGCGGACCATCACGTCCGAATTCGGCGGCGAATGGAAGATGCGGATCTACACCGACGAAACCCACGGCGCCGAGCATATCGTGCTGGTCAAGGGCGACGTGACCAGCGACGAGCCGGTGCTGGTGCGGATGCACGCGATGGACCCGATGCTGGACGTGGTGGGCACCGGCGGCAAGGGCCGCGCACGCGAATTCGGCGACGCGATGAAGCTGATCGCCGAGGAAGGCCGCGGCGTGCTGGTTCTTCTGCGTGATGTGACCATGAAGATCGCGGCCCATGACGACGTGTCGCCCCAGACGCTGCGGCAATACGGGCTGGGCGCGCAGATCCTCAGCTCGCTGGGGTTGCACAAGCTGGTGCTGCTGACCAATTCCCCCAGACCGAAGGTCGTTGGGCTGGAAGCCTACGGACTTGAAATCACGGACACCCGCAAAATATCGGAGATCGGCTGATGTCAGGCGCATCCCACCATACCCCCGAAATGCCATCCTTCGATAAGCCGGTAAAACTGCTGATCGTGGTGGCACCTTACTACAAGGACATCGCCGATGACCTGGTGGCCGGTGCCAAGGCGCAGATCGAAGCTGTCGGCGGCACCTGGGAGCTGGTCGAAGTGCCCGGCGCGCTGGAGGTTCCGACCGCGATCCGTATCGCGCAGCGCACCAGCAATTTCGACGGCTTCGTGGCGCTCGGCTGCGTCATCCGGGGCGAGACGACCCATTACGACACGGTCTGCAACGACAGCAGCCGCGCGCTGACGCTTCTGGGCCTCGATGGCTGCTGCATCGGCAACGGCATCCTGACGGTCGAGACCCACGAACAGGCCGTCGTGCGCGCGGGCGATCAGAATAAGGGCGGGGGGGCCGCCGCCGCCGCGCTGCACCTCGTGGCCCTGTCGCGCAAATGGTCCGGCGCGGGCAAGGGGATCGGCTTCCGCCCCTACGGCGAAGACACGCTGCTGGCATGAGCGACAAGCGGCAAATGAAGGCTGCGGCCCGGCTTTATGCCGTGCAGGCGCTGTTCCAGATGGAGCATTCGAGCCTTTCCATCGACCGTGTCCGGGTGGAATTCGAAGACCATCGCTTCGGCGCCATCTACGACGAAGGCGAGATGGCCGAAGCCGACGTGGACCTCTTCCGCCGGATCCTGGAAGACGCGGTGAACGAGCAGGCGAAGATCGACCAGATGACCGACCGCGCGCTGGTCGCCAAATGGCCCATCGACCGGATCGATCCGACCCTGCGCGCCACCTTCCGCGCCGCCGGGGCCGAGCTGGTGGCCAGGAAGGCGCCGCCCAAGGTGGTTATCAGCGAATATGTCGACGTGGCGAAGGCCTTCTTCCCAGAGGGACGCGAGCCGAAATTCGTGAACGCCGTCCTCGACCACATGGCGCGCGAGGCGCGACCGGACGCCTTCGCATGAGTCGCCGCAGCCGCGATCCGCTGGCGACGTTCAACGAACGCGTGAAGATGACGGCGATGTTCATCAATACCGTCGCTCTGGGCATCGTTGGCTTCGCCGTTTTGCGGCCTTTGACCGAATCTTTGGCAAATTGGTCGGCAAAAACCACGTGGTGGTTGATGGCGGGGCTGGTTTTGCACGCGTTTGCGCACTATATTCTTAGATACCTGCATAAGGAGGACGCGACATGACCTTCTACGAGTTCAGCCTGCCGCTTGTTTTCATCGGCCTTGCCTGGATTGGCGTGCAATATATTCGCTACGAGGAACGCAAGCTCGACCGCAAGCTGGCCGAGCAGCGCAACCATCCGTCCAAGTAGTCACTCGGCGACCGGCTCGATCATTCCGTAGTCCCGCAATTCGTCGGGCAGCAGGATATATATCTCGTTTGGCGGCGTCAGCAGCGCAGGCTGCATGATCCGCGGATCAATCCCCATCTCGACCAGATACTCCATCACCTGACCCTGTCCGCGCTGGATGTCTTCGACAGCCATGAAGGCGGGCTGCACGCTGCTTTGGCCGAAGTAATGCTGGTGCACGCCGACCGACGCGGCCTCGTCTATCTCGCGCGTCGCGCCACCCGCCAGAAGATAGGGGCAGGCGGACAGGCAGACGTCGCCTTCGGCCAGGGCGGTGGCGATGCCTTCGTCGCGAAGAAAACGCCCCAAGTCGAGCGCGTCCAGCACCGATCCACCCGGCGAGTGCAGATAGACGCGGCGGGGCGCGTCGGCGTCCTCAAATCGTTCCGCCAGCTTCTCGGCCACCCGCGCGCCGTCTCCGGCGGCGATCCGGCCCACCAGCCGCAGCGCATCGGATCCACCGATGCTGACATCGCTTAGCACCAGGCGCGCGGGCATGTCGCCGGTGGGCGGGAAGGGGGCACCAGGGGCACCCGGGCCGAGGTCGCGCGGGCGATACCGGCGCGTCTGGTCGCCGGGCGCGACCGGCTGGTCGAGCCGGGGCGCCGAAGGTCCCAGCCGCAGCCCTTGCCAAGCGGGCGCGGCATCGCCAGCCACCAGCAGCACGCCCAGCCCGATCTGCACGCCCAGGATGATCTTCAGAATCGCGCTTGGGGACAGGCTCATTCCGCGGGCTCGCGCAGGGGTGTCGGCCGCGAAAGGGGCGGCTCGGGCGGAAGCTCGCCCTCGACCTCGCGCAGGGCGTGGACGGCGGCGCGCAGTTCCGCCAGGGTCAGGCTGTCTTCGATCGGCACGCGATCGCGGCTGTCGCGGATCGCTGCTTGCGTGACCGCAAGGATCAGGACGAGTACGGCGGGCAGAAGATCGATGGCGATGGCGCCCGCCCAGCTGGGCACGAAATTCCCGGCGTAACGGATCACCGCATCCGCCGCGGAAATCGGCGTGTAGGACACGTCTGTCGGCAGCGCCATCGACGCGACCGCCGCGGCCGCATCGTCCAGCGTGGCCGCGCGCTGGCCCAGAACGTCCAGCACCGAGCTGATCGTGGCCTGCTGGCCCGCCGCCGTGGTCGCATCGGTGTTGAGCGTGGGCAGCACCACCGACGCGGCCAGGTCCTGAGCCGCGCGGCTGACCAGCGGCGCCACCGACAGCTGCCGCAACTGGGTGATCAGGCCCGCCAGGCGCACCGCTTCTTCGCTGAACTCGACGCTGCGCGCCTCGACGGGCCCCGGCTCGACCGTCAGCGCGCGCATCCGGCTGAGGATCGCGTTGCCCTCGGCGAAGCTTTGCTCGACCGCCGGTCCCTGCGCGGCGATCTGCGCCTCGAGCGATTGCAGCTCTTCGGCCTTCTGGCGCAAAACGCGGAAGACCGCGCCACGCCCGGCGATGCCGGACAGATCACCCGTCGCCTCCTGTTCGCTGAGATCCTGGAAGGATTGGCGCACGCGGGCCACGTCCCGTTCCAGCGCCTGCGCCGCGACGGCGACGGTGTGGGCGCGTTCCAGCGCCCCTTGGTAGTCCTGCACCGTGCGCGCCAGGTGCTGCTCGACAGCCGCCGACCCGGCCAGGGCAGCCGCGTTCAGCCAGGACGACATGGCGATGATCGCCAGCGATCCCAACACCATCGCCCCGGTCAGCCCCAGCCGTGCGCGGGCCGTGCGCATGGCGGGCAGCAGGCGCAGAAGGTAGGTCCAGAAGACGAAGATGCCGACGCTGACGGCGATGGAATAGGCCAGCGCGGCAAAGACGGACAGCGCGCCCTCGTTGTCCAGAAGCGAGCGGACGCCCAGGTAAGTGTAGATCCCCGATGCCGCCGACAGCACCCCCAGCGCGGTGCCGGACAAGGTGTCGAGCACGCCAAGATGGCCTTCCAGTTCGCGGACGTGATGGGGATTGGGGGATTGATCCGACATTGCCAGCGCTCCGGTTTGCACGAAGGGCGATTATGGCGACGCGAGGTGCGAAAGCCAAATCACCGCAATGTCAGAATATCGGCGGGACCACCACGACCGTAAGGGTACGTAATTCCCGAGAACCTGTATACACAGGTGGGCGCCAGGTAGTCGAACCACGGTCCGGCCAGAGCCAGCTCCCTCGGAATTATTTAAGGCCACCGGAATTTGACCCCGGCACGAGAAGGGCAGTACCCGCCTGTTGATGCAGATAAGCCGCCCCCCGCCGGGCGGCAAGGGGACATTTCGTCTTGATTTACGTTTACCTTATGTTCACATTTGACAGATGCCCGACGATTTCCTTTCCACCGACGTGACCGGCCCGGTCCTGAAGCCCGGCCAGCTTCTGGCGCGCGGCGTCTGCCGCCATCTGGCCAGCCACGGCTTCGCCTGCGTCGAGGAACTCGTGCCCAGCCCTGGCCTGCGCGTGGACGTCATGGCGCTGGGGCCGCGGGACGAGATCTGGGTGGTCGAATGCAAGTCCAGCCGCGCCGATTTCACGTCCGACGGCAAGTGGCAGGGGTATCTTGAGTGGTGCGACCGCTATTTCTGGGCGGTGGACGAGGCCTTTCCCACCGATCTGCTGCCCGACGAGACGGGCCTGATCATCGCCGACGCCTACGACGCCGAAATCCTGTCCATCGGGCCCGAAACCAAGCTCGCCCCCGCGCGGCGCAAGGTGATAATGCGCAAATTCGCCTTCCACGCGGCGCGCCGGTTGCACTGTCTGCGCGATCCGGGCCTGTCACTGGCCTTCTAGCGCGCCTTGCCGCCCATCTGTCGCGCGCGGGCGGCGGCGGCGCGGATTTCTTCGGCGATCTCATCGGCCTCTTCGGGCTCGAAATCCATCGGCACCTCGACCCCGCCATCGGCCTCGATATAAAGGCGCACCATGCCCGCATCGGTGGGCCCGATCTGCAGGTTCGCACTGGTGTCGGACGGATCGTTGATACCCATGACGTGGCCTTTCGCTGACTGCGGCTCGTGGTAACCTGGCGCAAGCGAAGGGGCAAGCGCGGTGAAGTTCGGCATATCGCAGATCCAGGGGTCGGACCGCGATTGGGTGATCGACGCCCATGCGGACCATTATGCGCGGGTCGAGCGGTTCGACGGGACCTTCCCGATCGCGGTCGCGGCGGCCTTCGATGCCTGCCTGGCGGCGCCCGAAGGCATCGGCTGGATCGCGCGAACGGACGGTCGGCGCTGCGGCTCGCTGCTGTTGACGCCGCTGGGCCGCGACGCGCTGCAGATCCGGCTGTTCCTAGTGGTCGAAGACGCGCGCGGCCGGGGGCTCGGGCGCCGTCTGCTGACCACCGCCCGCGACGAAGGACGGGCGCGGGGTGCGCGTCGCCTGACCGTTGCCACCTTCGCCGAACACAGGGACGCCTGCGCGCTCTACTCCGCGTTTGGCTTCACCTTAGACAGCAGAGCGCCTGCCCGTGCGTTTGGGCGGGATCTGACGCTTCAGACCTGGTCCTATCCTCTTGCAATCGCGGAATCGGATCGTTAGGAACCAGCCCGAGTGCCGCCGTAGCTCAGTTGGTTAGAGCGCCTGATTGTGGATCAGGAGGTCCCCCGTTCGAGCCGGGGCGGTGGTACCATATCCTCGACTTCGACGTTGCGCCGAGGCTGCCGAGCTCGATAGGCATATTTCCAACGGTGAAGGCCTAATCGGCGTCGATTCGGATGCGCTGGCGCAGCGTCGTGCCGTCGGGATCATAGATCAGGATTTCGTCGGCGTCGGTGACGACCGCCAACCAGCCCGCGCCGCGGGTGAAGGCGGTGGGCGTCGTGCCGTCGGGCAGGGTGATCCGCTCGGGCAGGGGCGGCGTGGAGCTGGGAAAGCGGGTCACGAACAGCGTCACCAGCGTCACCAGTCCCACAAGCATGGTTGCGGTCAGCGCGATCACCAGCCATTTCAAAAGCGTTAGCGCCCCCTCGGGGGGTGGAGGAGTGTCATCCATGCCTGCCAGCCTTGTCACCGTGATCCTTGGCGACGATCCGCCGCCGCGCCTTGATAAGGCCTTGGCCCGCGACGTGCCAGAGGACGCGCATCTCAGCCGCTCGCGCCTTGCGAAACTGATCGAGGCTGGCGCAGTCAGCCGGGGCGGCGTCGTCCTGGACAGCCCGAAGGTCAAGGTGGCCGCGGGCGACACGCTTGTCGTCGAAGTGCCGCAGGAAGCCGACAGCCACATGGCGCCCGAACCGATGGGGCTGGCGATCGTGTACGAGGACGACGATCTTGCCGTGGTCGATAAGCCAGCGGGACTGGTCGTCCACCCCGCACCCGGCACACCGTCCGGCACGCTGGTGAACGGCCTGCTGGCACATTTCGGCGACGATCTGTCTGGTGTGGGCGGCGCGAAGCGACCCGGCATCGTCCACCGCATCGACAAGGACACCAGCGGCCTGCTGGTCGTGGCGAAGTCCGACCGGGCGCACCACGGACTGGCCGCGCAATTCGCCACCCACAGCGTCGAGCGTCAGTACCTGGCAATCTGCCACGGGGTGCCCGACCCGGCCGATCCGCGGCTGCGCGGCACGCCCGGCATCAGCGTCGAGCCTGGCGGGACCGTCAAGATCACCACCGGACTTGCGCGCCACCGCACCGACCGCCAGCGCCAGGCGGTGACGTTCCAGGGCGGCCGTCACGCGATCACCCGCATCCAGGTTCAACGCGTCCTTGGCGAGGCGGCGGCGCTTGTGTCGTGTCGTCTCGAGACCGGTCGCACGCATCAGATTCGCGTTCACATGCGTCACGCAGGCCATGGGTTGATCGGCGATCCGGTCTACGGCGGCGGGCGCAAGATATCTCCGAAGCTGCCCGGTGCGCAGCTGGCGATGGATTTCCCCCGACAGGCGCTGCACGCCGCGACTTTGGGCTTCCTGCATCCGGCCTCGGGCGAGAAAATGAAATTTTCCAGCGATTTGCCGAGCGATCTTGCAGCGCTCGTCGCCGCGCTGTCGGGCTGAAACACATCGCACGATGCCGCGAGACATGGAAAGTTGACTGGACCCGTGCCCGGGCGCGGGCGTTTGTTGGATGAATGAAGGGGCGACAGGTTCGCGCTTTACCCCTTGAACTAAACCGATCGGTTTACCATTTATTTAACAACAGGGCGCATAGCGCCTGCAGGAGGGACCAGAGGACATGGCGACTTACGCAAATCTACCGGCACCGTCCCCCGAACAGGGATTGAACCGTTACCTTCAGGAAATCCGGCGTTTTCCGATGCTGGAACCGGAGGAAGAATTCATGCTGGCCAAGCGCTGGGTGGATCACGAAGACACCGAAGCGGCCCACAAGATGGTCACGTCGCACCTGCGGCTCGCGGCCAAGATCGCCATGGGCTACCGCGGCTACGGGCTGCCCCAGGCCGAGGTTATCTCGGAAGCGAATGTCGGCCTCATGCAGGCCGTGAAGCGGTTCGACCCCGACAAGGGTTTCCGTTTAGCGACCTATGCCATGTGGTGGATCCGGGCGTCGATCCAGGAATATATCCTGCGGTCCTGGAGCTTGGTGAAGCTCGGCACGACCAGCGCGCAGAAGAAGCTGTTTTTCAACCTGCGCAAGGCCAAGAACCGCATCGGCGCGCTCGAGGACGGCGATATGCGTCCCGAAAACGTGCAACGGATCGCCACCGACCTGGGCGTGACCGAGGCGGAAGTCGTCTCGATGAACCGGCGGATGTCGGGCGGCGACGCGTCGCTGAACGCGACGATCAGCGCGGATGGCGAAGGGTCGGCCCAATGGCAGGACTGGCTTGAGGACGAAGATGCGGACCAGGCTTCGGATTACGCCGAGAAGGACGAACTGCAGATCCGCCGCACCCTGCTGACCAAAGCGATGGATGTTCTGAATGACCGCGAGAAGGATATCCTGACCCAGCGCCGCTTGCAGGATCAGCCGATCACGCTGGAAGAGTTGAGCGGACAATACAACGTCAGCCGCGAACGGATCCGCCAGATCGAGGTGCGCGCCTTCGAAAAACTGCAAGAGCGCATGACCGAGCTTGCGGCCGAAAAGGGCATGCTTGAAGACGCCTGATCGTCGGGACGAGACGACGACAGGCCGGGCCCCTCGGGGGTCCGGCCTTTTTGCTGGGCGGGGACACGGACTGCCGTTAGCCTGTGCGCAATGGCACTTGGGGGCTGGGCATGGGCGACATCTTGAATTTCGGTATTCTGGGCGCATCGAGCTTCGCGCTCGACCAGATGGCGCCGGCGATCCACATGGCGCGCGGGGCGCGACTGGCGGGACTGGCGACCCGTTCGCCCGGGAAGGCGGCCCCGTTTCGCGATATCGCCCCGGACCTTGCGGTATTCGACAGCTACGATGCCTTGCTCGCATCCGACGCGATAGACGCGGTCTATATCCCGCTTCCCAATCACCTGCATCTGGACTGGAGCTTGAAGGCAATGGCGGCTGGCAGACACGTGCTCTGCGAAAAGCCGATGGCCCCGTCGGCAGAGGATTACGCGCCATTGATCGCCGCGCGGGACGCATCGGGACGGCTTGCCGCAGAAGCCTACATGATCGTGCATCACCCCCAATGGCGCATGGTCCGGGATCTGCTGGCCGACGGCACGATCGGTGATCTGCGGCACGTGAACGCGCTGTTTTGCTACAACAACGAGGACGAGCCCGAGAATATCCGCAACCAGCGGGGTATGGGCGGCGGGGGCTTGCGCGATATCGGGGTCTATACCTTTGGCTGCACCCGTTTCGCCACGGGGCAAGAGCCGTTGCGGCTGAGCGCGCGGCTGCAGACCGAACGTGATTACGACACCTATGCCCGCATCGACGCAGAGTTTCCCGGCTTCGGGTATCAGGCAATGGTTTCCATGCGCATGGCGCGGCATCAGTCCGTCAGCTTTCACGGCAGCGCCGGGACGATCCTGCTGAACGCGCCCTTCAACGGCGGCGCATACGACCAGGCCGAAATCACCATCGAGCCTTCGGGGACCGAGCGGCGCGTGATCCGCTTCCCGGAGGTCAATCAATACGTCTTGCAGGTGGAAGCGTTCTGCCGCTCGGCTTCTACCGGTGAGCCCTATGATTGGCCGTTGGAGCAGGCGCGCGGCACCCAGGCCATGATCGACGCGGCCCTGAAGGGCGATCAGACTGCGACCAGCTGAATATCATCGGGGCTCAGCCCGTCGCCGCCATTGACGATCGCGACCGCGGCGCCGCCGAAGATTACGGTGACGCCGCTGCCGTCCTCGAGTGGCGTCAGCGTGACCTCGCCGGGATCTGTCCCGGCCTCGTATTCGATGCTCAGCACATCTTCGCCCAGGGTGAAATCGGTGATCCGCGGGGGTCCACTTTCAATGGCGGGATCCTGGGCCTGCTGGGCCACGTATTCGTCCACGACAAAGGCGTCCACGCCCGCGCCGCCCGTGGCCACGTCGTCGCTTCCAAGGATCAGCCTGTCGTCGCCGTCGCCGCCGTCCAGCGTGTCGTCCAGATCGATATCGACCGTGCGCGAGCGCGTGGTGTCATCGTAAAGACCGTTCAGCGTGTCGTTGCCCGCGCCGCCCAGCAGCGTGTCGCTGCCTTCGCCGCCGTTCAGGATATCGGCGCCGTCGCCGCCATCCAGCAGGTCCTGATCCTTGCCGCCCGACAGGGTGTCGTCGCCCGCGCCCCCGGTTAGGCTGTCGTCGCCGGACTCGCCTAAGGCGCGGTCGTTGCCCGCATCGCCCGCGATGGTGTCGTCGCCGAAGCCGCCCAACCCGGTGTCATCGCCGTCGCCCAGGCTCACCAGATCATCGCCCACCCGCGCCAGCACGCTGTCATCGCCCGCACCGGCCGCGATGGTGTCGTCGAAGATCGTGGCATCCAGCGTATCGTCGCCGCCCAGAAGCTGGAAATTCCCCGGCGCATCATCGTCGGCAAGGATGTCGTCCGGCCCCTCGGTCCCGAAGATATCCCGGATCGGGGGCGTGGTCTGGGGCGTATCGGCGACACTGTCATCCTCGTCGTCATCGGACGACGAGAACAGATCGCCGATATCCAGAAAGCTCGAGCCGAAGACGGCCGCGAACAGCGCGGCATTGCCCACGAAAAGCGGATCGAACAACATTTTGGTGCCCTTGTTTCGAATACTCAGACAGTTTTATCCGAAACAAGGTTTACAGACCCTTTATGGCACGAAAGGGACCGGAATTCAGTCTTCCATGGACTCCAATTCGTCGATCATGGCTTCGATCATCGACAAGCCCTTCTGCCAGAACGCCGGGTCCGTCGCGTCCAGCCCGAACGGCTTCAGAAGCTCCGAATGATGCTTCGAGCCGCCGGCTTTCAGCATGTCGAAATACTTGTCCTGGAAGTCCGGCGTCCCGTCCCGATAGGCCGCGTAAAGCGCGTTCACCAGCCCGTCGCCGAAGGCATAGGCATAGACGTAGAACGGCGAGTGGACGAAATGGGGAATGTAGCTCCAGAAGGTTTGGTAGTCGTCCATGAAATCGAACGCGGGCCCCAGGCTTTCGGCCTGCACGCTCATCCACAGCGCGTTGATGGCATCGGGCGTCAACTCGCCGTTGCGGCGGGCGGCGTGCAGCTTGCATTCGAAATCGTAGAACGCGATTTGCCGGACGACCGTGTTGATCATGTCCTCGACCTTGCCCGCCAGCAGAACCTTGCGCTCGGCCTGGTCCTTCGCACCCGCCAGCAGCTTCTGGAAGGTCAGCATCTCGCCGAAGACCGATGCGGTTTCGGCCAGCGTCAGCGGGGTCGAGGCCAGCATTTCGCCCTGGGCGGCGGCCAGGCGTTGGTGCACGCCATGGCCCAGTTCATGGGCCAGCGTCATCACATCGCGCGGTTTGCCAAGGTAGTTCAGCATGACGTAAGGATGCACATCCGTCACCGTGGGGTGCGCGAAGGCCCCGGGCGCTTTGCCGGGGGTTACGGCCGCGTCGATCCAGCCCTTGTCGAAGAACGGCTCAGCCAGCTCCGCCAGCTGCGGTGAGAAGTCGCCGTAAGCATCCATCACCATGCCGCGCGCGGCGGGCCAGTCGATCACCCGGTCGCTGTCCATGGGAAGTGGCGCGTTGCGGTCCCAGACCTGCATCCGGTCGAGCCCAAGCCACTTGCGCTTCAGCTCGTAGTAGCGGTGCGACAGGCGCGGGTAGGCGTCGACGACCGCGTTGCGCAGCGCCTCGACCACCTCGGGCTCAACGTCGTTGGACAGGTGACGCCCGGTCTGTGGAGTGGGCATCTTGCGCCAGCGATCCTCGACCTCCTTCTCTTTGACCAGCGTATTATGAACGCGCGCGAAGGTTTTGACGTTGCTGGCAAAAACCTCGCCCAGCGCGCGGGCCGCGGCTTCACGCCGGTCACGATCGCGGTCGGTCAGCAGGTTCAGCGTGGCCTCGATGCCCAGCGGTTCGCCGTCGACGTCGAAGGTCAGTCCGGCGATGGTCTCGTCGAAGAGCTTGTTCCACGCGGTCGCGCCCACCACCGACTGGTCGTGCAGAAACTGTTCCAACTCGTCGCTCAACTGGTAGGGCCGCATGGCGCGCAGCCGGTCGAAGACGGGCTTGTAGCGCGCGATCTGGTCATTGGCCGCGAAGACCGCGTCGAGCTGGTCGTCGGGGATGCGGTTGATTTCGAGGCTGAAGAACACTAGCGGCGTCGTGAAGCCGGTGATCTTGTCCTGGCAATCGCTCAGGAACGCCGCGCGCTCGGCGTCGGTGGTCTGCTGGTAATAGCGCAGCCCCGCGAAGGACATGATGCGCCCGCCGATGCCTTCGATCTTCTCGTACCGCGCGATGCATTCCAGCCAGCCATCGGCGTTCAGGTCGGCAAGCTTGCCTTGGTAATCGGCAGCGAAATCTGCGCAAGCGCCCTCGAGCCAGGCCATGTCGCGGGTCAGCTCCGGCGCGTCGGTGGCGGTGTAAAGATCCGTCAGATCCCACTCGGGCAGATCGCCCAGATCTTTGCCCTTGGCGGGTGCGGCGGCATCGAAGACGGGGCGGGGGAAGAACATGCAGGGCTCCTGGCGAATTGGCGTCCGGTCAGACATATGGGCTCGGGGCACGGGGCGAAAGGGGTTCGCTTGCACCGGGCGGCCAAGGCGGTTGGCGTCGAAGCACCCGCCGGTCAGCCGTAGGCCGCCAACATATCCTTCAGGTCGGCAAGCGTGTTGGCTTCCGAGAGCGGCTTGTCCTGGCGCCATCGGCTCATCCGCGGGAAGCGCAGTGCGACGCCGGACTTGTGGCGGGGGCTTTCCTGGATGCCTTCGAAGGCGATTTCGAACACGTGCTCGGGACGAACCTGGCGCACGGGGCCGTAACGCTCCAGCGTGTTCTTGCGCACCCAAGCGGTGATCTTGCGGAACTCGGCGTCGGTCAGACCCGAATACGCCTTGGTAAACGGCACCAATGCATCGCCGTCCCACACCGCGAAGGTGAAATCGGTGAACAGGTTGGCGCGCCGCCCGTGGCCTTGCTGGGCATAGATCATCACCGCGTCGATGGTCAGCGGATCGACCTTCCACTTCCACCAGTCGCCTTTCTTGCGCCCGTCGCGGTAGGGGCTGTCGCGCCGCTTCAGCATGATCCCTTCGCTGGCGTGATCCCGCGACGCGTCGCGCGCCTCTGCGAGCTGCTCCCAGTCGTCGAAGCGAACCAGGGGCGACACGCGCATGGGCATGGCATCCGGCACGGACTTGGCGATTTGTTCCAGCAGATCGCGGCGCTCGGCGAAGGGGCGCGCGCGGATGTCGGTGCCCTGCCATTCCAGCAGGTCATAGGCGTAAAGGATCACCGGCGCCTCGGTCAGCAGCTTCTTCGGCACAGTCTTGCGCCCGATCCGCTTTTGCAGCGCGTTGAAGGGCAGGGGGCGCTCGTCCCGCCAGGCCAGGACCTCGCCGTCGATCACGGTGCCGGGCGGGACGTGGTCGATCAGGCGCGCGAGCTCGGGGAAACGATCGGTCATCAGCTCTTCGCCGCGCGACCACAGGTAATGGTTGGCACCCCGCAGGATCAGCTGGCCGCGGATGCCGTCCCACTTGCGCTCGGCGGCCCAGTCGGCGGGTGGCGTCTCCAGCGTTTCGGGTCCCCCGTCGAGCTGGTAGGCTAGGTAGAATGGATAGGGTTTCGACAGGTCCGCTTCGGGATCGTGGGTCAGGATCAGGGACTCGAAACTGGTCGTGTCGGGATGCCAGTCGCCCATCAGCCGGTGCGCCAGGTCCGGCTCGTCGATGCCGGTGGCGCGGCTCAGGGCGCGGGTCATCAGCTTCTGGCTGACCCCCATGCGAAAGCCGCCGGTGATCAGCTTGTTGAAGACGAATCGCTCGGTCTTGGGCAGTTGGTCCCAGATATCCAGGATGCGCGCGCGCTTTTCGTCGTCTTCAAGGCCCGCCAGGGCGCGGATCTCGTCGATCCAGTGGGTCAGGGTTTGGTCCGTGTCGCGCGCCGCGTCCGGCAGGATCAGCGCGATGGTCTCGGCCAGGTCGCCCACGATGGGGTAGCATTCCTCGAAGAGCCACAGCGGCAGCCCGGCGCGGTCGGCCGCCCATTCGCGCAGCCGGGTGGCGATGACGGTCCGTTTCGGACGCCGCCCCGACAGAAGGGCGATGGTCCAGAGCTTGTCGTGTTCCGGCGCTTCGGCGAAATAGCTGGCCAGCGCGTCGACCTTCAGCGTGGTCTTCGTCGTCTGGTCGAGCGCGGTGAAGAGGGCAGCGAACCGTTTCACGTCCGGCACCCTATTTTTCGGCGAAAAATCGTCCCCCCGGTCATGCCGCGTCCTCGGGCTCGTCGCGGTCCAGGCTTTCGCCTTCGTACTCGGTTTCGACGATGGCCGCGTCGTAGCCCTGGTCTTCCAGCCAGCGCCGGAAGATCGAGGTGTAGCCGTGGGTGACGAATATCCGCTCGGCCCCGGTTTCGCGGATCGCCGTATTCAGCCCGTCCCAATCCGCATGATCCGAGATCACGAAGCCCCGATCCGCCGCGCGCCGTCGCCGCACGCCGCGCAGCGCCATCCATCCGCTGGCGAAGGCGGTCGAAGACCGGCCGAACCTGCGCGCCCAGGGGGTGCCCAGCGCCGAAGGCGTGGCCACCACCAACGCGCCCTTGATGGATTTCAGGTCCGTGTCGGGCGTCACCCGGATCGTGTCGGGCAACGAGATGCCTTGCGCGCGCATCACCGCATTTGTGTTTTCCACGGCGCCATGGGTCAGGATCGGTCCGATGTCTGGGTCGACACTTGTCAGCAGGCGCTGTGCCTTGCCCAGCGCGTAGGCGCCAATGATCGACGTCTTGCCGTCGGCCGCGTTCTTGCGCCACCACGCGTTCAGATCGGCGCGCACATCGGCTTCGGGGGCCCACTTGAACACCGGCAGCCCGAACGTGCATTCGGTGATGAAGGCGTGGCAGGCCACCGGCTCGAACGGCTCGGACAGGCCATCGGGGCTGACCTTGTAATCGCCCGACACCACCCAGACCTCGCCGCGATGCGCGACCCGGATCTGCGCGGATCCCGGCACGTGGCCCGCAGGATGAAAGCTGACCTCGACCCCGCCCACGTCACGAGTCTCGCCGTAGCGTACGGTATCGATCGCGATATCGCCCAGGCGGTGGCGCATCACCGGCGCGGCCGCGTCGGTCGCCAGGTAGCGGCCCATGCCGGGGCGCGAATGGTCGGCGTGGCCATGGGTAATCAACGCCCGGTCCACGGGGCGCCAGGGATCGATGTAGAAATCCCCCCGCGCGCAGTAGATGCCGCGGTCGGTGAAGCTGAGAAGCGGGTCGGCCATGCCCCTGAGGTAAGGCGCAGCGGACGCATTCCAAGATGGGCGTATCGGGCGCATCTTGCGCTGGGGCTTGGGCGTTTGCAGAAAGGGGAAGCAGGGCGACGTTGCCCGGTGCCGCAATCTTGGGCATGTTGCCCATCGGGGTCGCGCGGGCTCGTCCGATTGGTTGCGCCTGCCCCCAACGCCCCTAGGATGGCGGCGACCGATCAAAGGATCTCCACACGATGGCCGACAACTTCAACGAGATGTACGAAAACGGAACGGTGCGCCCGCCTTACCAGGGGCTCGAGGCCTGGGCCCGCGACATGCCCGCCGATCTCCGCGGCATGAAGCAGTCCGAGGCCGAGGCCCTGTTCCGCCGCATCGGCATAACCTTCGCCGTTTATGGCGAAGGGGGAAGTCCAGACCGCCTGATCCCGTTCGACATGTTTCCGCGCGTCTTCTCGGCCGATGAATGGGCGCGACTGGAGCGCGGGATCAAGCAGCGCGCCCGCGCGCTGAACGCCTTCCTTTCGGATATGTACAACCGCGGCGAGATGGTGCGGGCGGGCAAGATCCCGGCCCATCTGGTTTATCAGAACGACGCCTACGAGATCGCGGTGGCGGGCTTCACCCCGCCCGGCGGCGTCTTCAGCCATATCGTGGGCATCGACCTGGTCTGCACGGGGCCGGGCGAGTTCTTCGTGCTGGAAGACAATTGCCGCACGCCCTCGGGTGTCAGCTACATGCTGCAGAACCGCGAGATCATGATGCGGATGTTTCCGCAGCTGTTCCAACAGAACCGCATCGCGCCTGTCGAGAACTACCCGACCTTGCTGAAAAAGACCCTGGCCTCGGTCGCGCCGAAGAAATGCGACGGCGATCCGCGCGTGGTGATCCTGACCCCGGGCAGCTACAACAGCGCCTATTACGAGCACAGCTTCCTTGCCGACATGATGGGGGTCGAGCTGGTAGAGGGGCACGACCTGTTCGTGGCCGGTGATTTCGTCTGGATGCGCACCACCGAGGGTCCGAAAAAGGTGGACGTGATCTATCGCCGCCTCGACGACGCGTTCATCGACCCGTTGTGTTTCCGGCCCGACAGCATGCTGGGCGTGCCTGGCTTGATGAACGTCTATCGCTCGGGCGGGGTCTCGATCGCCAGCGCGCCCGGCGCGGGCGTGGCCGACGACAAGGCGATCTACACCTACGTGCCCGAGATGATCCGGTTCTACCTGGGCGAAGAGCCGATCCTGAAGAACGTGCCGACCTACCAGTGCGCCAAGGCCAATGACTGCCAATACGTGCTGGAAAACCTGCCCGAGCTGGTGGTGAAGGAAGTGCACGGCTCGGGCGGTTACGGGATGCTGGTGGGCCCGAAATCCACCAAGTCGGAAATCGAGGCCTTCGACGCCAAGATCCGCGAGAATCCGGAAAATTACATCGCCCAGCCGACGCTGAGCCTGTCGAGTTGCCCGACCTTCGTCGACGAAGGCGTGGCGCCACGACACGTGGACCTGCGGCCCTATTGCCTGGTGGGCCAGGACGTGAACCTGGTGCCCGGCGGTCTGACGCGGGTGGCCATGACGGAAGGCTCGCTGGTGGTGAACTCGTCCCAGGGCGGCGGCGTGAAGGACACTTGGGTCATGGTGGGGAACTAGGACAATGCTTAGCAGAACCGCAGACAACCTTTACTGGATCGCCCGCTTCATCGAGCGGGCCGAAACCAACGCGCGCCTTCTGGAAGTGGGCGCGCGCAATGCCATGCTGCCCGATACCGCGGGCGGCAACCGCAACGAATGGGAATCGGTGCTGATGGCATCGGGCACCAAGCAGGCCTTCGATGCGAAATACGGCCAAGCCGTCGAGCGCAATGTGGAAACGCACCTGTTTTTCGACCAGGACAACCCGTCGTCGGTGGCCAGCTGCCTGTCTGGCGCGCGCGAGAACGGGCGCATCGTGCGCACCGCGCTGACCACGCAAGTCTGGGAGGCGCTGAACACCGCGCATTCCGAACTGGCGGACCTGGCGCGGACCGAACGCTCGCAGCTGTCGACCACGGACCTGATCGACTGGACGCTTCGGACCTGTAGCCTGATCCGCGGTGCGGGGCTGGCCACGCAGCTCAGGAACGATGGCTACGACTTCACCAATATCGGCCACTACCTGGAACGCGCCGATAGCACTGCGCGCATTCTCGACGTGAAATACTACGTGCTGCTGCCCGACGTGGCCTTCGTGGGTTCGGGACTGGACAATTACCAGTGGCGCACGGTGCTGCGCGCCATGAACGCCACGCGAGCCTTTCACTGGGTCTATGGCGGCGAGGTGAATGCCACCAAGATCGTGGACTTCCTTGTGTTGAACCGGCAGGCGCCGCGCTCGCTCATCAACGCGGCCGACGGGGTGCAGTCGCATCTGGACCGGCTGGCGAAGAACTACGGCAAGCGCACCGATGCTCAGGATCGCGCCGATGCGTTGGTCGGCAAGCTTGACACAGCCACCACGGAAAGGATCTTCGACGAAGGCCTGCACGAGTTCCTGCGGGGCGTGATCCGAGACGTGAACGCCCTGGGCCAGTCGGTCCACGAAAATTACCTGAGCGGGGACGCAAGATGAGACTGACCATCACCCACCGGACCCGCTATCGCTTCGACACGCCGAAACGCAGCCTGACGCAAAGCCTGCGGCTCTGGCCCACCGAATTCGACGGCCAAAGCGTCGAGCATTGGTCGATCGACGTCGAAGGCCACATGGCCGAGCGCGGCGCGGCCTTCCGTGACGGTGCAGGCGACTGGGTCGAAACTCTGTCCATGCGGGGCGTCAGCGACGTGACGCTGAAGGTCCACGGTACGGTCGAGACGAAGGACCTGACGGGCTTCGTGAAGGGCCTGCGCGAAAAGGTGTCGCCCATCGCCTATCTGCGGCCATCGCCCATGACCCGGCTGGACGACGCCTTGCGCGACCTGTCGGCCGACGCCGTGGCGGGCATCGACAACGCGCTGGACCGCGGCCACGCGCTGGCCCGCGCCGTCACCCAGGCGATCGCCTACACCCCCGGCAGCACCGAATCCGACACGACCGCCGCGCAGGCGCTGGAGCAGGGGCAGGGGGTCTGCCAGGACCAGACCCACGCACTGATCGCGCTGGCGCGGGCCGCGGGCATGCCCGGCCGCTACGTGACCGGCTACCTTCACGCCAGCGCTGACGGCGCCGCACACGAGGCGAGCCACGCCTGGGCCGAGCTTTGGATCGACGACATGGGCTGGGTCGGATTCGACGCGGCAAATTCGTGCTGCCCGGACGACAAGTACGTGCGTGTCGGCTCGGGGCTGGATGCGGTGGCGGCCGCCCCGATCCGCGGCATGGCCATCGGCGGCGGCACCGAGCAGCTGGACGTGGACGTCTCGGTGCAGGACGCCGGGCAGCAACAGCAGTGACCTGCGCCGTGGCGACGTAGCGTCGCCACGGGCCCGATCTTGCGGCGAGCGCGCGAAAAATGATGCGCCCGCCCGGGAATGAGAGTAGGGAACCCGCCGCAAGGGGGCCGCGTTCTAGCGCCCTCTGACATGATCTGAATCGAGTGCCCCATGACCTACTGCGTTGGACTATTGCTGAATGCCGGCATGGTGCTTCTGTCCGACACCCGCACCAATGCGGGAATCGACAATATTTCGACCTATCGCAAGATGTTCACCTTCGAAGAGCCGGGCGAACGCGTAATCGCCATTCTGACCGCAGGTTCGCTCAGCACCACCCAGACCACCATCGCCCGGCTGGAAGAGGCGATCAACGATCCCGACGCGCCGTCGATCATGACCGCGGGGACGATGCTGAACGTGGCGGAGATGGTCGGCGATACGCTTTCCGACGTCAGCAGCAAGGTCGCCGACAAGCTGGGCAGCAAGGCACAATCGGCGCGCGCGTCGATGATCGTCGCGGGCCAGCGGCGCGACGGGGCGCCGCGGATGTTCCTGGTCTATTCCGAGGGAAACTTCATCGAGGCGACGAGCGACACGCCGTTCCTGCAGATCGGCGAGCACAAGTACGGCAAGCCCATCCTTGACCGCGTGGTGAAGCCCAACACGTCTTTGGCCGAAGCGCAGAAGGCGGCGCTGCTGTCGATGGACTCGACGCTGCGCTCGAACCTGTCCGTGGGACTGCCGCTGGACCTTGCGGTGATCGAGACGGACGCATGTCGCGTGACGCGCCAGCGCCGTATTGAAGCCGATGACGAGGTCTATCAGAAGATGTCGGCGGACTGGTCCATCGCATTGCGCGAATCCTTCGCCAATATCGAGATCGAAGGCGCGCCCGGCGACTGACAGCCACCTGCGGCGTCAGCTATGGGCTGCGAAGTGGTCGCGAAACGCGTCAAAGACGCGGCTGCGACGCTCGGCGGTTTCCATCATGGTTTCGTGTCGGCCGTTTTCGATCATCAACAACTCGCCCTGCGGCCAGTCCGCCATGCGCGCCCGGATCGCGTCCGGATCGACGATCCTTTCGTCGGTGCCGAGCACCGTCAGGCAGGGCAGCTTTGGCGATTCTAACACGGACAACCCTTTGCATTCGCGCAAAGCCTCGTTCAGCCAGCGCAGGGACGGGCCGCCAAGGCCTAGCTCGGGGTGGGCATCGACCTGCCGCGCCATCCAGTTGAACTGGTCGCGGTCGCAGGTCAGCATATTGCCGTCGAAACCCACGGCGTTGGGATAGGACGCGCCCGAGGTTCCCGGCGCGTAGATATGGTCGAGCGCCACCTGCCGCGCCATCCAGCTCAGGCTCCAGGCCATCGGACGCAGGGTGGGCGACATCTGGATGCCCCACATGGGCGACGAAAACGCGCAAGATGCGACATCGAGCCCTTCGATCAGCGCCCGCAAGGCGATGCAACCGCCCATCGAGTGGCCCAAGACATGCCACGGACGCGGCAGGTCCAGTTGCGCGGCCGTTTGCAGCATGGCCACCAGGTCTTTCTGGAAGTCGCGGAACTCCAGGACGTGACCGCCCATCCTGTCCGCAAGCATCCGGTCAGCCAAGCCTTGCCCGCGCCAATCGATCGCGGCCATCGCGAAGCCCGCCTTCGCGAACTCGCCCGCCGCGGGGCCGTATTTCTCGACATATTCGGTGCGGCCCGGCAGCATCAGCACCGTGCCGCGCCCGCCTTCGCACCGCCAATGGGCCACGCGCAGACGCACGCTGTCCGACGCGTACACCCAATGGGCCAGACCGCCCTCGGGCGCGTCTGCGACATCTTCGAAAAGCGGCGCGCGCTCCACCGTTACAGGACGGTGGCCAGTTTCATCGCCTGGCCCATGTCGCCATCGACCTTCAGCTTGCCGGTCATGAAGGCGGTCGTCGGGTTCAGCTCGCCGTCGAGGATGGACTTGAACGTGTCCGCGTCCGCGGTCATCGTCACATCCGTTTCTTCATCGGCGGCGCGTGCGCCTGCATCATCCATCACGATCGTGCCTTCGCCTTCGATGACGAACTTGGCCGAGCCGTCGAAAGAGCCGCCGATCTTTTCGTTCAGTTGCGTGACGGCTTCGGAAATGACGTCGCTCATGGTGATCTTCCCTTCATTGTGAGCCCGCGCGGGGGTGTGTTCCCCGACGGGCCGCGCTAATCTTTCAGCACAGTATATGGAGCGTTGAATGCGGAACCTCAAATCTGTCGTTGCGGCACTCCTGCTGATCTGCGCCAGCCCCTCCTTCGCGCAGGACAATGGCGACGGGCTGGACGATCTGTTCACCGCGCTTGCCACCGCCGAAGGCGCGGATGCCGAAAAGATCGCCGCAAAGATTTCCAGCGAATGGTCGCAATCGGGCTCGCCCGCGATGGACGTTTTGCTGTCGCGCGGCGGCGAAGCCATGGAAGCGGGCGAGTATCGCGTCGCGGTCGAACATCTGAGCGCGCTGATCGATCATGCCCCCGAATTCCCCGAGGCGTATCATCTGCGCGCCACGGCCTATTTCAACCAACGCCGCCTGGGCCTTGCTTTGGACGATTTGCGCGTCGTCCTGGCGCTGAACCCGCGCCATTTCGGGGCCCTCTCGGGGCTTGGGGTCATCCTCGAAGAAATCGAGCGGCCCGAACAGGCCTTGCAGGCATGGCGCGAAGTCGCGCGCCTGTTTCCCGCCCACCCCGAGGCCGAGCGCGCCATCGCGCGGCTTGAACGCTTGGTCGAGGGAAGCGCGCTCTAGCCGCGTCTGACGCACGCCGGTCACAGGTCGCGGCCGAGGCCGCCCGCAGGATTGACCGAAACGGCTTGCCGGAACACAAAGACTCGAGCCCGAACGAATACGGGCAGAGGCAGTGTTCAAGGAGCAGTCATGATACTGTGGAAATATTCGGGCGCGGCATGCGTCCTGGCGATGTCGACCGGAATGGCGTCAGCGGTCGAAGTCACGGGCGGCGAGGTCGGATTGTCCTATTCCCGCTTTTTCGAGGATGTCGAGATCGACGGCGACGATGAAGCCGTTGCCAAGACCAGCCTGTCCGGCCAGGTCGAGATCGGTTTCAACCGCAACTTTGCCCTGCAGGCCGACCTGGCCCATCACAAGTTCAGTGCCAGCGACGAAGACGGCACGACGCTGACTCTGCACGGCATTTTGCACTACAACGACACCTTGTCGTTCGGTGCCTTCATCGGCCGCGATTCCGGCGACGGCGACGATCTGGACTTCTACGGCATCGAGATCGGTCAGGAATTCGAGCGGTTCGACGTGGAAGCCTATCTTTCGGACGGCGACATCGACGATATCTCTTCGGGCCTGATCTACGGGGTTTCCGGCCGCTACGTCGTCAATGACGCGCTCGAGGTCGGGCTGGACTTCGATGCGGTCGATCTGGACGAAGGCGCGGATCTGCGCCGGATCGGACTAGTCGCCGATTACAGTTTTGGGCCGTCGACCAACGTTTACGGCGAAATCGGAACGTCCGAACTCGAAAGTTCCTTCGGATCGGACAGCGAGGAATACGTCGAGCTGGGCGCGAAGTTCATGTTCGGCGCCGAGCGCGGTGCGACCTTCGACAAGCGCGGCTTCTTCTCGGTGCTGCCCGGTTTGTGATCTTTGCGGCACGGCGCCGGGCGGGATGCGCCCGCTTGGCGCCGGGCTTTGTCGCTGGTGATCCCGTGCACTTGAACAGGCGGGGGTTGCCTGCCCGGGCCTGTGCCGCCATGTAAAGGCCGACACTTTCTCGGGGCACAGGCGATGAGCATGACCACTGGGCGGATCACGGCCGTCCTAGGCCCCACCAACACCGGCAAGACCCACTACGCGATCGAGCGGATGCTGGGTTATCGCACGGGCATCATCGGCCTGCCCTTGCGGCTGCTGGCGCGCGAGGTCTACGACCGCATCGTGGCCGTGCGCGGCCCGTCCGTAGTAGCGCTTGTCACCGGCGAGGAACGCATCGTGCCCGCGCGCACCCAGTACTGGGTCTGCACGGTCGAAGCGATGCCCGATGGCATGGGCGCCGATTTCGTGGCGATCGACGAGATCCAGCTTTGCGCCGATCCCGAACGCGGCCATGTCTTCACCGACCGCCTGCTGCGCGCGCGCGGCACCCACGAGACGCTGTTTCTTGGGGCGGACACCATGCGCAGCGCCATCGCGGCCCTCGTGCCGCAGGCGCAATTCATGCGGCGCGAACGGTTCTCGACGCTGATCTACTCGGGCTCGCGCAAGATCAGCCGGATGCGCCCGCGCAGCGCGATCGTGGGGTTCTCGGTCGACAACGTCTATGCCATCGCCGAGTTGATCCGGCGCCAGAAGGGCGGGGCGGCCGTGGTGATGGGCGCGCTTTCCCCCCGCACCCGCAATGCCCAGGTCGAGATGTACCAGAACGGCGATGTCGACTACCTGGTGGCGACCGACGCCATCGGCATGGGCCTGAACCTCGACATCGACCACGTGGCCTTTTCGTCGACCACCAAGTTCGACGGGCGCCGTATGCGCGACCTGATGCCCAACGAGCTGGCCCAGATCGCGGGCCGGGCCGGGCGCTACATGACCGACGGCACCTTCGGCGTCACCGGCGAAGCGCGGCCGCTGGACGATGGCGTGGTGGACGCGATCACCAGTCACCGCTTCGCGCCGCTGAAGACCCTGCAATGGCGCAACGCCGCGCTGCAATTCGGCACCATCGACGCGCTGATCGCGTCGCTGGAAGAGAAGTCCGATCACGAACGCTTGAACCGCGCGCGCGAGGCCGACGACCTTGCCGCCCTGAAGCGCCTGCACGCCATTCCCGAGATCCGCAACGCCTGCACCCAGGCGCCCGCCGTCAAACTTCTGTGGGACGTCTGCCGGATCCCCGATTTCCGCGGCATCAGCGCGGGCGAACACGCGTCCATGCTGGAGCGGATCTTCGGTTTCCTGCACGACCTGCGCCGCGTGCCGGACGACTGGATGGCCCGCCAGGTCAAGCGCATCGACCGCACCGATGGCGACATCGACACCCTGTCGAAACGGCTGGCATATATCCGCACATGGACCTACGTGGCGCAGCGCAAGGGGTGGGTGGACGACGAAAACCATTGGCGCGGGGCGACGCGCGCTGTAGAAGACCGTCTGTCGGACGCGCTGCACGATGCTCTGACGCAAAGATTTGTGGACCGGCGGACCTCTGTCCTGCTTCGTCGGCTCAAGCAGAAGGAGAGCCTTTTGGCCGAAGTCAACGAAGCCGGTGAAGTCACTGTCGAAGGCCAGGTCCTGGGCCGTTTGGAAGGGTTCCGCTTCCGCCAGGCGCAATCCGCGTCCTCGGACGAGGCGAAGACCCTGCGCCAGGCCGCCAGCGCCGTGCTGACCCCGCAGTTCCATCTGCGCGCGGACCGCTTCTACAACGCGCCCGACACGGAAATCGACTTCACCGAGCAGGGGGGTCTCATGTGGGGCGACCAGGCCGTGGGCAAGCTGGTCAAATCCGACGACCCGCTGAAGCCCGGCGTGCAGGTCTTCGTCGACGACGAGGCGGGCCCGGACGTCTCGGAGAAGGTCCAGCGCCGCCTGCAGCATTTCATCGACCGCAAGGTGGCGGCCCTGTTCGAGCCGCTGATGGCGATGAAGAACGACGACACGCTCACGGGCCTTGCCCGCGGCTTCGCGTTCCGCATGGTCGAAGGGTTCGGCATCGTGCCGCGCGACCAGGTCGCCACGGAAGTGAAGGATCTCGACCAGGACGCCCGCGGCGCGCTGCGCAAGCACGGTGTCCGCTTCGGCCAGTTCACCATTTTCCTGCCGCTTCTGCTGAAACCCGCGCCCACCCGCCTGCGGCTGGTGCTCTGGTCGCTGACCCAAGGGCTCGACAACTTCCCCGAAAGCCCGCCGCCCGGCCTTGTCACGATCCCCGTGGACCGCGATGCGGTCGAAGGTGCGCACCTCATGTCGGGCTACAAGCCCGCGGCAAGCCGCGCGATCCGCATCGATATGCTCGAACGCCTCGCCGATATGCTGCGCAGCGAAAACAGTCGCGCCGGGTTCGAGGCCAAGGCCGACATGCTGTCGATCACCGGCATGACGCTGGAACAATTCGCCGACCTGATGGGCGGGCTGGGCTATAAAGCCGAGCGCGGCGAGCGTGAGAAGGTGAAGGCCGCCCAGCCCGATCCGCAGCCCGACACGCCGACACCCGGTCCAGATCAACCGCAAGAGGCGCCCCAGCCGTCGGACCCCGACGCCGAGCCGCCGACCGAGGCGCCCCAGCCGACGCCGGACGAAACACCGCCAAGCCCCCCATCCGAGGCGCCAGGCGACATCCCGACCGAGGTGCCCACGCAGCCCGATCCCGGCGGCCAGCCCACGATGGACGCGGCGCCCGACCACGTCGCCGCCGCGGGCTCGACCGACACGCCCGGCGACGCGGTGAAGGCCGGGGCCGACACGCTGGCCGCCGCCGCCGATGTCGACATCGCCGCAGCGCTGCCCGACGAGGCCGACAAGGCCGCGGACGCGACCCCCGAGTCCGAGGTGTTCTACACCTTCACCTGGGGCGGCAATCGTCCCAACCGCCAGGGAAACCAACGCCCGCGCGGGCAGGGGGCCAAGCCAAAGGGGCAGGGCCGCAAGCAAGGTGGCGCCAAACCCCAGAAGGGGGGCAAGCCGCAGACCCACCAGGCCAGGCCACCCAAGCGCGAAAAGGCGATCGACCCGGACAATCCTTTTGCCGCCGCCCTGATGGGGCTGAAGGACACCAAGTAGATTGGAGCCACGTTCGACGATCCGCCTGGACAAGTGGCTGTTCTACGCGCGGTTCTTCAAGACTCGCAGCGTAGCCGCGAAGGTCGTGACCTCGGGCGGCGTGCGTGTCGATGGCACGCGCGTGTCCAAGCCTTCGGCTGCCGTCGGCATCGGCGATACGCTCACCTTCGCCCAGGGCCGCGCCATCCGCGTGGTAAAGGTGCTGGCCCTGGGCGACCGGCGCGGTCCCGCCCCCGAAGCGCAGGCGCTCTACGACGACCATTCGCCACCGCCGCCCGAGCGCGTCGCACAGCCCGTCACCGACAAGGGTGGCAAGCCGTCCAAAAAGGACCGCCGCGACATGAACGCCCAGGGCTTTGGTCGCACGCTTGAATGACCCGCGCGTTGCGGCTAGACCGCGCCGCAAGACCGCCTTGAGGATGCCCATGACCTACATCGTCAACGACAATTGCATCGCCTGCAAATACACCGATTGCGTCGAAGTCTGCCCGGTGGACTGCTTCTACGAGGGCGAGAACATGCTGGTGATCCACCCCGACGAATGCATTGATTGCGGCGTCTGCGAGCCCGAGTGCCCCGCCGACGCGATCCTGCCCGACACCGAGCCCGAGGCCGAGAAGTGGGTCGAGTTCAACCGCAAGTATTCCGAAATGTGGCCCGTCATCATCACCAAGAAGGACCCGCTGCCGGGCGCCGAAGAGATGGACGGCAAGGACGGCAAGATGGAGCTCTTCTCGCCCAATCCCGGCGAAGGCGGCTGATTCGCGGATTTTCGCCGACCCTCACAGTAAATTTCCTTAACCCTCCCGGTGACTTGCTGCAGTGCGGCTTTTATTGGGCGGTATTTTGTGCTATATACTGATTAAAGGCGACACCGACGGGCGCATTCCCGTCATGGATGACAGTGTGGACGGGACAGTATGTGTGTGGTCCCGCCCCCTTATTCGTGTTGCTCCCACTGGGGTCTGAAAGGAACTTGTCTGCATGAGTAAGTCCAAGAAACTTGAATTCCGTCCGAATGAATACGTCGTCTATCCCGCCCATGGCGTGGGCCAGATCGTCAACATCGAGAAGCAGGAAATCGCGGGCATCGAGCTCGAGCTTTTCGTCATTTCGTTCGAGAAGGACAAGATGACGCTGCGGGTGCCCACCCACAAGGCGACCGAAGTCGGCATGCGCCAACTTTCCAGCCCCGACGTGGTCACGAAGGCGATGACAACGCTGAAAGGCAAGGCCAAGGTCAAGAAGGCCATGTGGTCCCGCCGCGCGCAGGAATATGAGCAGAAGATCAATTCGGGCGACCTGATCGCGATCTCGGAAGTGGTGCGCGACCTGCACCGGACCGATGACCAGCGCGAGCAGAGCTACTCCGAGCGTCAACTCTACGAGGCCGCTCTCGAGCGGTTGACCCGCGAAATTGCTGCCGTCTCGGGCGACGACGAGGTTGCAGCGCAGAACCAGATCGGTTCGGTGCTGACGAGCCGGAAGCCTGCCGCCGCCTGAAGGCGCCGAAGACGTATCATGAAGGGGCCGCCTGGATAGGGCGGCCTTTTTCGATTCTCGTTCCTGACATCCGGAGAGTGCCGGGGGTCACGTGCATTCACTGCGGCAAAGGTCTTGACTTAAGACAGGGCCACAAGGGCGGCGATTTCGGCCAGCTGTTGCGTTGCGCCCAACACGTCGCCGGTCTGTCCGCCGATCTTCCGTCGGGCCAGAGCCGCGACGCCAAGCCCGACCAGGCCGGTCAGCAGAAGAGCAAGGGCGATTCCCTGTCCTAGCAGCATGGCGGACACCCCGAACGCTATCCCGACGCCGATGGCAGCCGTCCGCTTGCCAGGCCGCCCGGTCGCGCGTGACAGGCCGTCGTCGCGCGCATGGAGCAAGGCGGCCGCGACCCCCAGCATCGCCGCGCGCGATAGCATGCCCGCCGACACGAGCGCCGCCAGCACCAGCCACGCGGGCTGCGCGAGGATCGACACCAGGACCACCCAGCGCAATCCGATTGCCAGGATCAGGGCGATGGCGCCGTAGGTCCCTAGGTGGCTGTCCCGCATGATCTCAAGCCGCCTGGCCCGATCGAAGCCGCCCCAGAATCCGTCCGCGCAGTCGGCCAACCCGTCTTCGTGCATCGCTCCGGTGACGACGATCTGCGCCGCAAGCACCAGTCCCGCCAAGACGCTTGGCGGCACGTTCAGGGCAAGCCCGACCAACGCCAGACCGGCAGCAACCGCACCCGTGACGATGCCGACAAGCGGCCAGGCCCACGCCGCCTGAGCGGTGCGATCGAAGCGCGCGCGCACGGGAAGGCGCGTCAGCAAGGTCAAGGCGGTGGCCATGTCGGAAAGGGGAAGTGGGGCGCGGGACATGGCGGTCACTTTCGGGGTTTCCACGCCACTGACAAGTCGTAAACAGGGGGCCAACCTCCTCCTGACACACCGGGGATACCCATGGCCGACATCACCTCGATCGACAGCATCCGCGCCGCCCTGCGCGATCTGCCACAGCCCGACCGGGCCGCGCAGGACGGGGCTGCCGCGCGCAACGGGCAACTTACGAAGCCGCCCGGCGCGCTGGGTCGGCTGGAAGATCTGGCGATCTGGTACGCTGGCTGGCGTGCCGATCCGCGCCCCGCGATCCACGCACCGCAGGTCCTTGTCTTCGCCGGAAACCATGGCGTGGCGGCCAGGGGCGTGTCGGCCTTTCCGCCCGAAGTCACCGTGCAGATGGTCGCCAATTTCGAAGGCGGCGGTGCCGCGATCAACCAGCTTTGCGACGCGTTCGGCGCCCACATGTCCGTCCACGCGCTGGACCTGGAGACGCCCACCGCCGATTTCACCGAAGCCCCCGCCATGGATGAGGCCGCTTTCGTCGCCGCCTTCGCCGCGGGCTGGAACGCCGTCGATCCGCAGGCCGACCTGTTGGTCACCGGGGAAATGGGGATCGGCAATACCACCTCGGCCGCGGCCATCGCCGCGGCACTTTACGGCGGCGGCGCGGCCATGTGGGTCGGACGCGGCACGGGTGTCGAGGGATCGGCGCTGGAAGGCAAGATCGCCGTGGTGGATGCAGGGCTCCGGCGCCACGCCGACAGGCTGGACGACCCGCTGGAGGTGCTGCGCTGCCTGGGCGGACGTGAGCTGGCGGCCATGGCGGGCGCCACCCTGCGCGCGCGGCACCTGTCGATCCCGGTCATCCTGGACGGCTATATCTGCTCGGCGGCCGTGGCGCCGCTGCACAGCGCCAGCCCGGCCGCGCTGGATCACGCAGTGGCGGGGCATCTTTCGGCGGAAGGCGCCCATGCAGAGCTTCTGGCCAAGCTCGGCAAGGCGCCGCTGTTGTCGCTGGGTCTGCGGCTTGGGGAAGGGTCGGGCGCGGCGCTTGCCATTGGCGTGCTGAAAGGCGCGATCGCCACGCATTCGGGCATGGCGACCTTCGCGGAAGCAGGGGTCGCCGACGGTTAGGCGACGCGATCCTCGGTCATGGGCGAGCCTGTGGCGCCCTCGGTCTCGTCTTCATCGTCCGAGACGTCGGTGTCGAGCCCGCGCATTTCGTCGTATTTCGCAGAAAGCGCGAATTCGAGATCCTTGTTCAGCGCCCGTGCGCGTTCCATGTAGGCCTCGTTGCGGGCGATGGGCACGCCAGGCTGCCACAGCTCGGCAAGTTCGCGCAGCGCCGAGCGGTCGATCTTGAAGAATGCCTTTTCCAGCTCGGACGCCTCGAATTCGGTCAGCCCGATGTTTTCCAGCACGTAGCGCCCCGCCCGGAGCGAGCTGTCGAAGACCTCGCGCACGATGTCGTTCGCGCCCGCGCGGTAGAGTTCATAGACATGGTTGCGGTCATAGGCCCGCGCGACGATGTGCAGGTCCGGACGGTGGCTGCGGGCGTATTCCACCAGCGCGGTCACATCTGCGGGACTGTCCATGGTCACGACCAGCACCTTGGCGTCGTCCAATCCCGCGGCATGCAGCAGCTCGGGGCGGGTGGGATCGCCGAAAAAGCCCTTGAAGCCGAATTTCCGCATCAGTTGGATGGTGTCCAGGTCGTTGTCCAGAACGGTCGTCTCGAACCCTGCCAATTGCAGCATCCGGTTCACCACCTGCCCGAAACGGCCGATACCCGCGATGATGATCGGCGTCTTGTGATCGATTTCGTCGGCGGGGATGGCTTCATCCTCGTCCTCTTCGGCCCAACGCGTGGACAGGAATTCCCACAAGATGAAGAAAAGCGGCGTCAGCAGCATCGAGAAGGCAACGACCAGCAGGATCCGCTCGGCCAGCGGCGTCGACAGCACGCCCGTCTGGGTCGAGAACGAGACCAGCACGAACCCGAACTCTCCCGCCCCGCACAAACCCAGCGTGAACAGCCAGCGGTCCCGGCTTTTCAGCTTGAAGATCAGGCCCAGCGCGTAAAGGATCACTCCCTTCACGGCCATGACGCCCAGCGTCAGCCCGAGCACCACGAATGGCGCGGCGAAGAAACTGGTGAACGAGATCCCGGCGCCCACCGTGATAAAGAACAGGCCCAGCAGCAGGCCCTTGAAGGGTTCGATGTCTGATTCCAGCTCGTGCCGGAATTCCGAGTTGGCCAGCACCACCCCGGCCAGGAAGGTTCCGAGCGCGGGCGACAGCCCCACCAGCGTCATCATGAACGCGATGGAGATCACGATCAGAAGCGCCAGCGCGGTATAGAGCTCGCGCAATCCCGCGCGATGGATGAAGCGGAAAACGGGGCGCATTCCGAAGACACCGCCCACGATTATGATCCCGATCGCCAAGATGGTCGCCAGCGTGATGCCCCAGCCCGGCAGTGCCTCGATCACGGAAATGGCGGCTTGCGCGTTGGCGCCTGCCGTCGTCGCGCCCTCGCTCGAGCCCGCGCCGCCGGGCGCCGTGGCTCCGCCGCCACGCACGGCCAACAGCGGCAGGAATGCCAGCATCGGGATGACGGCGATATCCTGGGTCAAGAGAACCGAAAAGGACGATCGTCCGCCGCCGGTTTGCATCAGCCGCTTTTCGTTCAATGTCTGTAGCACGATGGCGGTCGAGCTGAGCGCGAAGATCATGCCGATGGCCAGCGCCGATCCGGGCGGCTGGCCCAGCCAGATCGCGGCGCCCGAGATCAGGCCCATGGTCAGCAGGACCTGGCTGCCTCCCAGCCCGATCAGGCGGTGACGCATGTCCCAAAGCGCCTTCGGCTCGAGCTCCAGACCGATCAGGAACAGCATCATCACCACGCCGAACTCGGCGAAGTGCTGCAGGTCTTGCGTCTCGGATCCGACGAGACCCAGGACCGGGCCGATGACGATGCCGGCCGCCAGGTAGCCCAGGACCGAGCCAAATCCCAAACGTGCGGCCAACGGCACCGCGATCACCGCGGCGGCCAGATAGATCGTCGCCTGGAAAAGAAATGACTCCATGTCGGCCGGTCCTGTTTACGCAAAATATCGGTGGCATCGTCGCACGTCTTATCACGTGAGGACAACGGGGTGCCGGTTAAGTTTCCGGTGTAAAAAATGACACGGGCTAGCCCCGCGGCATGCTCAAAAGAATTTGTCGCCCGCCTTTGACGTAGCTCAGCTGTTCGGCTCCGATGGCTTGGACGCGTCCGCCATCGACCCGGTCGCCGACCTTGACCTTCACGAATCGTCCCGACGGCAAGCGCACCAGGGCACGGCGATTGGCTGCCGTTCCGTACACGCCCATCAGGTTGACCTTACCCAGGTTGATCGCATTGGCGACCGTCGCGCTTGCCGCGACGCTGCCGCGCGTGGGTCCGCTCGGGCGCGCGATGGCCGACGCGGCGGCTACGCGGACAGGCTCGGCCTGACGCTGCTGCGTGACGCGCGCGACCGTGCGGTCGAAATTGCGCGGCCGGGTCTTGGGAAGCTGCGACCGCGCGACGGCGAAGGGACTGATCTGGACTGGCGCCGCCTGGACGGCCGGAACAAGGTTTTGCAGCGCCGATGCCGCAGCGGAGGCGGCAGCGGCCCCGATCTGCGCGGCGTCGATCGTGGGCGCATCCTGCGATGGAGCATCCGCGATGGCGCCCGGGCGGGCCCGCGGCGCGAGGCGGGCAACCTCGACGGTTTCGGCCTCCTCGGTTGTCTCCGTTGCCTCGGGCGAGCTTTTTGCGGAGGCGGGACGTGGGCGCGGCGTCAGACCGGCCAGGCGGACGATGACGGACGCGGTCTCGCCATCGGACTCCACCGCGGCATCCTGCTGCAGCTCTTCGGACGGGCGGGACCGGGGGCGCAGCGCAGGCTCGCCCTGGTTGACCGGGATGACCAGGTCGGCCTCGCTCGGCGGCTCGGGCGTCGTCGCCGGACGCTCGGGTGCGGGGGGCGGGCGACGCGGCGGCAGACCTGCGGTCACAAGGACCCCTTGCGGGCTGAGTGTGCCGTCGGGCGTGGCGACGACCAGGCCGTCGGCGTTCAGCTCGAAGCGTTCGCCGGGCGGGGGCGGCGGCAAAAGCGCGCTCGGCGCGCCCGCGGGCGATACGACGGGCGCTAGCGCCGCGGCGCGATCCTGGGTCCGCAATCGACCGTCGGGCTGCGGGGTGAAAAGCTGCTCCAGCCGGTCGGCCGCCGGGGCATCGGTAATGGACGGCGGCGCGATGTCGACCCCGGTTGCCGCATAGCGACCGTCGTCGGACGCGCCTTCGGGACGGCGAAGTGGGTCGTTGGGGTCCGGGACGAGGGACGGATCGACGGCGGCAGTGTCTTCCGCGGTCTGGGTCGGCGTGTCGGCCGCGGCAGGATCCTGCGCGTCTGCCTCGGGTGTTGCGTCCAGCGGCGGCGTCGCATCTTCGGGCGGCGCGATGAGCGCCAGATCGGTGGCGTCGTCTCGTGGTGCGCCGACCGGGTCGAGGGCGTCGGCCTGGCTGTCGATCGCCGGAGCGTCGTCTTCGGTCGGCGGCACCGCCGGGGCCAGCGCCGTATCGGTGTCGGACGGCAGGACGGGTTCCGGCGCCAGCGCCTCCGCGGGATCGGATGTCGGTGCGATCAGAGCGTCTTCGGTGGGGGTGAGCAGGAAAAAAGCGCTCCAGATCCCCACGGCCAGCGCGAAGGCGACCAACAGGCCGATCAGGACCGGCAAGATCGTCAGGCCGCGTCGCGCTTGCACGTCCCGGCGGGCACCGAACACCGTCATCCGCTCGGCTTCGATGTCGGGCGTGCTGGCGGGTGCCGGGTGCGAGACGTTGGCGGGCAGGGGGACCGGCCCGGTGTCGGGTGGGGCAACCTTACGGATCGA
Source organism: Palleronia pontilimi (assembly GCF_016412875.1). Classification (GTDB taxonomy): domain Bacteria; phylum Pseudomonadota; class Alphaproteobacteria; order Rhodobacterales; family Rhodobacteraceae; genus Palleronia; species Palleronia pontilimi. The sequence goes on from NZ_JAEKPD010000002.1 coordinate 443,583, forward strand.
CGGCACCGGGCTGGACTTGCGCCCCGGTGGCGCGGCCGCCGGTTTTCGCGCAGCGCCGCCGCCATTGGTGACCTTCATGGCCGGGACAGGCGCATGGCGGCCGGGGCTCGGACCCGCACCACCATCGGGCATCATCGCGATGCGCGACGCGATCGAGCCCAGACGCGACGGGTCCGGTGCGCTTTTCGGGGCGGTCGGGGCCGAGCGACGCGTGGAAAAGGCCGGTGTCGGCAGGGCGCCCTCGGGCGTTGCGACCTGACTTTTCTCGGTCTGGGAAGCCGCGGGCCTCGTCTCGGTTTCTTTTTCGGACTGCACGCGCGCTTCGGCGGTCGAAAGATCCTCGGTCGTTCCCATGTCGACGGCCGCGGCGATCTCGGCCCGCGTCCTAACGCCTGCGCTTTTCGCGTCGGCCTCAGGCGTTTCGACTGGGGGCGTTGGCTTCGCCTTCGCATCCGACGCCGCATCGCCATCTTTCGACGTGGCGGCCTCCGACGTATCGACGTCTGTACGCGGTTCGTCGAGCTCCACGGTCTGCGTCGGCTCCGGTGCGTCCATCTTGGCGGGCGCAGGCTCATTTTTCAGCACATCGGCGATGCGGGTAACCGTCGGCTCGGGCGCGGCTGCGGCCGAGGCGTTACCGCCCGACGACGCGAAGACGGTCTTGCCGAAGTTTGGGTTCTTCCTAAACAGGCCCTTGCGCGGCGCCGCGACGAAGCCCTGCGGGTTGAAACCATGGGCCACCGCGAAATCCTCCGCCTGGTCCAGCGTCTCGCGGGCGACAAGGGCGACAGCCACCTGGTCCTTGGATTTCTGGGTCCAGTCGATCACCAGGTCATCCAGCGCATAGGGCGTCTGACCGTCCAGTTCCGCTTCGACCAGCTTGCGGCGCTCGTCGGCGTCCTTGACGTCTTCGGGGACATCGACCGTGGTGAACAGGATCTCGGAGTGCGGGATGCTGAGTTGGGTCTTCAGCGGACCGTCGGACAGCGCCTGCGCGTCGCGACGCATGTCTTCCAGGCGGGTTTCGAAATGCGGATCGTCGAGGGCCACCTCGCCGATGACGGGCATGTCGTTCCCGCTGCCATGGCGAAGGCGCACGCCCGAATGATCAAGGTCAAGATGAAATGTCTTCTTCATGTCAGTCGTTTACCACGCAAAGCGGGATTGCCGACACCCCTTGATGCCTAGCACCGTTCTATAGCAGCTTTTTGCCGAGGCAAACAATCGGCACGCGCCATTCCGCGCCCGGCGATATGGTGCCTAGTAGCAAAGAAAGGAATTCGCATGAAATCAATGTTCTGCAAGTCCGCGGCACTCATCCTCACGCTTTCGCTAGCCATGGGTCTGACCCCGGCCCACGCACAGGACGAAGCGACACGGGCCGCGCCCCTCCTGGAAGTGACCGGCGAAGGGAGCGTCAGCGCGGTGCCCGACATGGCGACGATCCGGCTGGGCGTCGTGGCCGAGGCGGTGATCGCGGGCGAAGCGGTGAGCGCGATGGAAGGCCCGATGACCGCGCTGTTGGGCCGACTGCAATCGCTCGGTATCGACCCACGCGACATACAGACCAGCACGCTGCGGCTCAGCCCGGTCTATGCCGACCGCCCGCCGGAAGGGGACGGCGCTCCGCGCATTGAGCGCTACGAGGCGTCCAGCGACGTGTCGGTCCAGGTGCGCGATCTGGACCTGCTTGGCGCGATCCTGGACGAAGCGGTCGGCGCTGGATCGAATCGGTTCGACGGGCTCAGCTTCGGGCTGGCCGACCCGACCGAGGTCCGCGACGCGGCACTGGCCGCGGCCATGGCGGATGCGCTGCGCAAGGCGGCCATCCTCGCGGATGCGGCAGGTGTGCAACTGGGGCCATTGGTAAGGGTGGTCGAGCAGGGCGGCAGCCGACCGCCGCAACCGATGATGATGGAAACCACGATGGACCGCTCCGCGGCCGTGGCGCCGGGTGAGGTCGAAACCGACGCCCGCGTGATGGTGCAATTCGCGCTGCAGCCCTGAGCCGCGACGGCGCAGGCCTGCAAATGCGTGCGCCACTCTTCGTCCTGAGGAAAACACGCAAGAAAAAACCGCCCGCCTGTCACCAGGCGGGCGGTTTGCCGTGTGGAGCCGGGCGCGAATGTCAGGCGGTGGCTTTCGCCAGGGCCTGGTCCAGATCGGCGATCAGATCGTCGGGATCCTCGATTCCGATGGACACGCGCACCACTTCGGGGTCGGCGCCGGCTGCGCGCTGCTGGTTCTCGTCCAACTGCCGGTGGGTGGTCGACGCCGAGTGGATGATCAGCGACCGAGTATCGCCCAGGTTGGCCACGTGGCTGAAGATCTCGAGCGAGTCGATCAGCTTCATGCACGCCTCGTAGCCGCCCTTGACCGCGAAGGTGAACAGCGACCCGGCACCGCGGGGGCAGACTTGCTCGACCCGGTTGAAATAGGGCGAGCTTTCCAGCCCCGCATAGGTCACGTAATTCACGCGATCGTCCTGCTCCAGCCAGTTGGCGATCTTGCGCGCGTTCGAGACGTGCTTCTCCATCCGCAGGCCCAGCGTCTCGATGCCCATCAGCGTGTAATGGGCCGCCTGGGGGTTCAGCGTCATGCCGAGGTCGCGCAACCCGATGGCGATGCCGTGGAAGGTGAAGGCCAGCGGGCCGAAGGTCTCGTGGAATTTCAGGCCGTGATAGGCGGGCTCGGAGGCGCTCAGGGACGGGAACTTGTCGCTGGCCGACCAGTCGAAGGTGCCGCTGTCCACGACGACGCCACCCGTGACCGACCCGTTGCCCGTCAGATACTTGGTCAGCGAATGGACGACCAGCGTGGCGCCGTGCTCGATGGGACGGCAGAGATACGGCGTGGCGGACGTGTTGTCGACGATCAGCGGCAGACCGGCGGCATCGGCGACGTCCGCGACGGCCCGCAGATCGGTGATGTAGCCGCCCGGATTGGCGATCGACTCGCAGAAGACGGCGCGGGTGTCGTCGTCGATCGCATCCCGGATGGCGTCGAGGTCGTCGAAATCCACGAACTTGGCGGACCAACCGAAGCGCTTGATGGTTTGGGTCATCTGCGTGACCGTGCCGCCGTAAAGCCGGGTGCTGACCACGACGTTCTTGCCGGGGCTCATCAGCGGGAACAGCGCCATGATCTGCGCCGCGTGGCCGGACGAGCAGCACACCGCGCCGACGCCGCCTTCCAGCGTGGCGACGCGTTCCTGCAGCACCGCGACGGTGGGGTTGGTCAGGCGCGAATAGATGAAGCCCACTTCCTGCAGGTTGAACAGTGCCGCGGCGTGGTCGGCATCGCGGAAGACATAGGCGGTAGTCTGATAGATCGGCGTGTTGCGCGCGCCGGTGGTCGGGTCGGGCCGGGCGCCCGCGTGAACGGCCAGCGTATCGAAGCCGTAGGTTGCGTCTGACATGGGTCTCTCCGGTTGGGTGGTGTCAATCCGTCGCGCGCAGGTGTAGGCCAAGGCCACTTTGTGCACAACAACGCCGGAGCCGACCGATGCCCCACCCGTTTCACCTGGCCTACCACGTCACCGACCTGGACGCCGCGCGCAAATTCTACGGCGGCGTGCTGAACTGCGCCGAGGGGCGATCGACCGAAACCTGGGTCGATTTCGACTTCTTCGGCCACCAGATCAGCCTGCACCTGGGCCAGCCCTTCGCCACGTCCGATACGGGCCAGGTCGGCGATCACATGGTGCCGATGCCGCATCTGGGCGTGGTGCTGCCTTTAGAGGACTGGAAGGTGCTGAAGGATCGACTTGAGGCCGCGGGCACCGACTGGGTGCTACCGCCGTCGGTCCGCTTCGAGGGGCAGCCGGGCGAGCAATGGACCATGTTCTTCCGCGATCCCGCGGGCAACCCCATCGAGGTGAAGGGGTTCGCGCGGATGGAGACGGTGTTCGCCGTCTGAGACGACGCACCCGGGCCGGGCGGCGCGTCAGAGGTATTTATGGACAGGTGAAGCAGGGGTCGCGCGCAGCCTTACGTTCAGCGCATCCACAGATTGTTCGATTTCAGCCGGTTGCGGATCGCGCGTTCCTTGCGGGGCAGGTCGTCGCGGTCGAACAGCGCGCGCGCCTTGTCGCCCTTGCCCTGCAGCACCATGCGCCGGATCGGTTCGTATTGCTTCAGCACCTTCTTGATCCTGTTGGGCGCCACGGCCTCGTGCAGCGTTTCGACCACGCGGTCGTCTTCGCGGGCGTAGAGCAGCGGCAGCAGACGGTAGTGGCAGCTGACCGATCCATCCAGCAGTCCCGGCGGGATCGTGTGGCGGCCGCCGCCGAAGCTGTGGATCACCAGCGGCAGCGCCACCTGGTCGAGCCAAGGATCGAGCGATTGGCATTCCAAGGCGCGCGGCGCGTCGTCTCGGACCGCCAGCGCGAAGTCCAGGAACCTTTGCCCGAATTCGGGCCCGGATCGGTGGAAGAACCAGCCCGCGTTGAAGTAGAGATACCGCTCCCAGTATTCATCCGGCTGATCCAGATCCAGCGAGCTTTCGAAATCCAGCCCGAAGGCGTCATAGAGCGATTTCCAAGTCTCGGTGTAGCCGGGGCCGTACAATTCCAGCTCGGGCCAGGTGCCTTCGCGCCGCATGGACGCACTGGGGCGGTCGAAATCGAACGGCACGTCGCTGAGCGCGCCGGTGATCAGCGTGTCGCTGTCGAAGAACACGAAGGGTCGGTCGCGGGGCAGGGCCAGCAGCGCTTCGATCTTGTTTCCGTAGGGGTAGGCGGCGCCGAAATGACGCGAGGTGAAGGGCAGGATCGTGGCGCCCAACTCGGTCTCGAGCAGCCCGCGCACCGCGCCGTCCATGCGCGAGTCGCCGGGCCAGAGCGCGCCGGGCTGCGGCTCGGCCACGTAAAGCGTGCCCGCGAAATCCGGATCCGAATGGCGCAAAGATGCGGCGAAGAGCGCGGCCTCGTAGCCCAGCCGACCGGCCTGGCCCACAATGACGATATCGAAGGGGGGTCGGGACATGCACGCTCCGCCGGGTCTGCGTGCGCGTTATTGCCAGAGCGGGAGGGCAGGAAAAAGGCCAATCCCGCACCAGGGGGTCGGCCGTGCGCCATTTGTCTGGGGGAAAGTGGTGGGCGACCCTGGAATCGAACCAGGCGTGCGTCTCCGCGAGGGAGTTACAGTCCCCTGCCACACCTTGCGGCCTGTCGCCCACTGGCGGCTGGGGTAGCCGGGCACTTGTGGGGCGTCAAGACGAAATTCGCTTGAAATTCCGCGTCCGCGCGCGCAAGGGCGGGGCATGGTGAAGAAACCGAAATGGGTGGTCGAAAAGGAACAGGCGCGCCGCGACGAGGGCCGCGCGACGTTCTGGCTGTTCGGCCTGCACGCGGTGCGCGACGCGCTGACGAACCCCGCCCGCGTGAAGCACCGGCTGGTGGTCACGCGCAACGCCGCCGACAAGCTGGCCGACGCCATCGCCGCGTCTGGCATGGCGGCGGAAGAGGCGGATCCGCGCAAGTTCCCGGCGCCGCTGGATCCCGGATCGGTTCACCAGGGGGCCGCGCTGGAAGTCCAGCCGTTGGATTGGGGACCGCTTGATCGGATCGTGACCGAAGGCGCGGGCCCGCCGCTCTTCGTGCTGCTGGATCGGGTCAGCGATCCGCACAATGTAGGCGCGATCCTGCGTTCGGCCGAGGTGTTCGGCGCGCGCGCCGTGATCGCGCCGCAGCGCCATTCGGCACCCGAGACTGGCGCGTTGGCAAAGACCGCCTCGGGCGCGCTGGAGCGGCAGCCCTACCTGCGGGTGGGCAACCTGGGCAACGCGATGACGCAGCTGCGGGACATGGGCGTGACCTTGATGGGACTGGATGGCGACGCCAAGGATACCATCGGCGATGCGGTGGCGGGGCTTGGCGACAGGCCCCTGGGACTGGTGCTGGGGGCCGAGGGGCCGGGCCTGCGCGAGCGCACGCGCAGCCTGTGCGACCGGCTGGTGCGGATCGACGCTGCTGGCGCGTTCGGATCGCTGAACGTCTCGAACGCGGCGGCGGTGGCGCTTTATGCCGCGCGGCGCTGATCACGGTTTGGCGAGCATGTCTTCCGAACTGCGAAACGCGCCCCCATTTTATGAGAGTGGCGCCGGGGCTGGAACTCCCGGCGCATCATCACTGTCCCTCGTTCCGAAACCTGGCGCCCCGGTTTTTTGCCGCGGGCGTCTTTTTATGAAGGGGATGGCGCCATGAACGACGCGGATCTCAAGCGGATTTTGCAGGGCACCAAGCGTGTGGCGTGCCTGGGAGTCTCCACCAACCCGGTGCGCCCCAGCTATTTCGTTGCACGCTACCTGTCCATGAAGGGCTTCGAGGTCTGGCCCGTAAACCCGGCCTATGCCGGTGATCGGCTGTTCGGGCGCGAGATTGCAGCCGACCTTGCGGACTTGCCGGACGGGATCGAGATGCTGGATATCTTCCGCGCGTCCGAGCATGTGCCCGGCATCGTCGATCACGCGCTTCGGGTCATGCCGGGACTGCGGGTCATCTGGATGCAGATCGGAGTGCGCCACGAGGCTGCGGCCGCCCGGGCGCGGGCCGCGGGCATCGAGGTCGTGATGGATCGCTGCCCGAAGATCGAATACCAGCGGCTGTTCGGCGAATTGCGCATGGGTGGCTTTGCCACCGGCATGATCTCGTCAAGGCGGGGCGGTTAGGCGCGCTTCGGAACAAGCAGGGGGCGCTGCTCACCTGTTGATTGTCCCGGCTATCCCGGTCGCCAGGTCCATCGATCTTTCACCGTCTTTTGTCGTGCCACAGCAAATCTACGACGTTCGGCTGACAGCCACGATCCGCAATCAGGAAGGGGAATTTCAGCGCTCGAAACAGTGGATGACCTGGTTGGTGACATTGATCGCGTCGTGCGCAACGCCTCCCGTTGATATGGATGCCAGGTGTACCGGACACCGTCTGCGAGATCGTGTTTGACTTCGAGCATTGAAGAGAAAGTGTCCGACGATTTCGGCAGGCGCCATCCGCTTTCGTTCGCGAGATCTGAGCCGCCCTTTCCATCCTTGAATGTGAGGTGCGGAGATTAAGATCTGTCGGTCCTCGCGCGAGAGCAGGGAAGTGAAGGCATCGCGTATCTCTATACCCTTGCGTGCCCAAACCGGGCGGTCATGACGCGGGTCCGACCTCGCAGCGTATTTGTGCCGTGCGAGAGATCTCGGAACAGGCGCGCGCTGGCATAGTGATTGTGCATGAGCATGACACACGCCTTTTCGCGCCCGAGAAGAAACGACAATGCGCGGGACCGAAGCGACGGTGTCTCGGTGTCGACCAACATGGGCTCCAGCACGAACCGGCAATCCTGTTGGCGCCACAGACTTCGAGCCGGACCGAAGCAAATTCGTCTGAGCGTGCCGCCGCGGACAGAACCTGCCATTTGATGACCGTACACACGGATGCGCATGTGACCCCGGAAGCGCCAGATTCTGGGCCTGCTCGAGCCAATGGAGCGCGGCTTCGGTCTGGGTCTCCTGGATCGGCGCATCGTTGTCTCCCGACGTCTTTAATAGCGCGCCAGGGAGGGGAACGGTTCGCGACGGCAATCGATCGACGACACACACACACACATACAGCGGATCCTCATCTCGGTTTCGAGCGTGTGGATCGCGATTTCGCCGGACTCGAAGCGCCGCAGGTCCATGCGCTTGCCGCGACGATATTCCGTCCTTGCCCGTCGGCGACTTCGGCTGGTCCCGTTAGGAAGATCCGGATGGATCTGGGCAGCTTGCGTTCGCGCCCGGGCCCTCAAAATCCTCGGATCTCAAGGGCAGGATCCTAACAGAGAGGACAGGAAACCTGTCCAAGATGCCCGAATTCCCCGGCGTTCGATGACCGTCGAGAAACGCGGCGCACATTGCAGATCTGTGGAACGGCGGATCCGACCCGTTCGCTAGCGGCGGGGGTAATCCCAACCGACCAAGACCACGCGCGCGCCTATGGAATTTATGCATCGCAAGATGTGTGCCGACCTTCAATTCACGCCTTTGCAACCGCAAAGCCTTCTGGCCGCGCAAGGAGGTGTACGCCAAGCAGTTCACTGCCTGGCACGCAGCGCGCGGAAAGGACTCCTCTTGGCAATCATGGCGCTTCGTATGTGATGCTCTTCGCCAGAACACTCGACGACCGGGCAAAGAGGGCTCTCTACTTTCTTGCCGTGTTAACCATGGCAGTTTCTAAACGCAAAGAAAACCAGAACCGGCGTCTCAATCGCTCGGAAGGGCCGCGCAATGCGCACCCGACGCGGACGCACCCGATCCCAGCGCGACAAGCGCCGGCGCATCGTAGATGTCGGGCGGGGCGCTCGCGGCCAGGTCCCAGGCGATGAACGCCGCAAGCGCGATCAGGCCGATGGCCGCGGTGGTCCGGCGCGTCATTTCCGCCCCTCAAGACCCAGGATCGGTCGCAGCTTGATCCCGTAATACGTGCCCGCGAAGGCCGACGCGAACCAGACCCAGCCATGCAGCGAGCCGGTCGAGATGCCGCTGAAGAACGCGCCCACGTTGCAGCCGAAGGCAAGCCGCGAGGAATAGCCCAGCAGAAAGCCCGCGATTACGGTCGCGATCCACGCGCGCGCGGGAAGGTCCGGCATGCCCTTGCCTAAGCCTCCGCGCCAGCTGGCCACCAGGAAGGCGCCGCCGATCAGGCCGATATTGGTCAGCGACGTCACATCGGTCAGAAGCGTGTTCTGCAGCCGGTCGATATTGCCGCTCGTGCCCCAGAAGCTGGACGCCGTCACATCCGCGCCCAGCGCCTGCGCGCCTTTGGCGGCCCACAGGCCCAGCCCGTAGACCACGCCCCAGGGCTGGCCCGCGACGGCGAAATTGGCAAGCGCCAGCGCCGCCAGCAGCACGGCGGCAATCACGTATCGCCGCGGGATGGCGCGCTTGCCGGGGGCGCCCAACCAGACAAGCAGGCCCGCCACCAAGGCCAGGGCCGCGACGGTCAGAAGCGCTCCGGACGTGCCCTGCAGCGCGATGACCGGCAAGGCGCCAAGGCCGGTCCACCACAGCAGGTGATAGGCCCCGGCGAAGCTGCCGATGGCGAAGACGGGCAGGGCCACCAGGCTGACGGGGTTGCCTGACCCGGCATTGATCAGCGTCCCGGACCCGCAGCCCATGACCAGCTGCATGCAGGCGCCGAAGACGAACGCCCCGGCGATCATGGCAAAGCCGACCGGCGCGCGGGCGCCCAGCAGCTCTTCGCCGTTCGTGGCCAGAAGCGGGATCGCGACGACCGCCACAAGGCCGATCGACAGCAGATGCGCCAGCACGCCGCCGGGCTCGCGCCGCACGATCATGGCCCGCCATGGGCCCGCGAAGCCGAAGCGGAACCCTTCGAGCACGACGCCGAAGCCCAGGCCGATCAGCAGCAGCAGCCCGTAGCGCGCGCCCACGAACAGCGACACGCTCAGCACAAGCGCCACGGCCGCCCCGATCAGGGCGGCCTTGCCAAGACCCGAGGTCCTGGTTTCGATATCGACGGCCGCGCTCATCGGGCTCAGAACACGCCCTTGATCTGGTTCCACAGGTTGCGGATCGGGCCCGGCACGTTGGCCATCTCGTAGCCCGCGTTGGACCAGCCGACCATGCTTTCGGGGAAAAGCTTCACGTTCTCGACGCCCGCAAGCTCGCTGAGCGCGAACCAGTTGGTCGCGGCCCAATGGCCGGTGTTGCAGAACGAGATCAGCTGATCGGCATCGGAAAAGCCCTGCTCATCCGCCAGTTGCTTGGCCGCCGCGGCGTCGATGATCGCCGGGCCGCCCGAGAACCAGCCCGCGTGTTCGAAATACTGCGATTGCGGCAGGGTTCCGGGACGCGCGGCGGCGGGATGCGCCTGCTCGCCGGACCAGAAGCTTTCGGGCCGCGCGTCCAGAAGCAGCGCGTCGGTGCCGCCGTCGATCACCGACTGCACATCCTCGGCCGAGGCAAGCCACTGGTCCGAAAAGGTGACGTCGATCTGGCTGGGCTGGACCTCCACGGTCTCCGTCGACAAGGATTTGCCCGCTTCGGTCCAGGCGTTGAGCCCGCCGTTCAGGATGGCGATCTGGCTCACGCCGCTGGATTTCAGGGTCCAGTACACCCGCGCGGCGGCACCGAAATCGGTGATGTCGCTGCCCTGGTAGGTGATGATGGTGGGCCGTTCGGTGGTGGCGCCCAGCGACGACAGCACTTGCGACAGTTCGGCTTCGGTCTTCATCTGGCCGGGATTGTCGGCGGGCCCGCGAAACAGACCATAGGGCGCGTTGACCGCCCCTTGCACATGGCCTTCGCCGAAATCTTCCGGCGTGCGGATGTCCAGCACCAGAAGCGTGTCCCGGTCCTCCAGCGCGCTTTCCAGCCCGGCGGGATCCACGAGCGGTCCGAGGCTGTTCTGGGCGAAAGCGGGGGTCGAAAGCACAAGGGCTGTCGTGAGCGCGGTGACGAAATGTTTCATGGCGGGCCTTCTGATATGTGTTTGACCACAGATGCGTCGGATCGGGCGGAAGGCAAGTCCTTCGCGCCGACGTGCAGACGCGCGGGGGCGGGACACGGTTCGGCCCCGCGCAGTTAGGCAAAACAGGGATCATGGCGCAGGGCGACAGGACAGACGCCCGTTCCATCGACAGCGCGCCGGCCAAGCAGAAGTTCTTTTCTCGGCTTCCGCCAATGCCAAGCCGCGCCGCGGTCCGGTCCCACCGCCAGAAGGGCAGGCGCACACCCATGCGCGCCGAAATCCGCCGTGGGTGAAAAGCCTTGGACGTAAGTCCGTGGAAATCCGCACCCGCCTTCGGCAATAGATGGATATGAGCCCGCAATCCCGCCGATCCCGCCGCTCTTTCCGCTCGCTCTCCGCCCAGTTTCTTCTGGCGGGCGGCGTGGTGATGGCGATCGCCGCCTATGTGGTGGGCCTGTGGGTGTCCAACCGGATCGAGAAGGGCGTTGTCCAAAGCTCGGGCGCGTCCGCGGCGCTTTACATCGAAAGCCTGATCCCGAACCAGGTGCTCGGCCGCGCGGACGATGCCGGGATCACCGATCAGGCACGCACCGCGCTGCGCGAGGTGTTCCGCGACGGCATCCTCAGCGAGCGCGTGGTCACCTACAACGTCTGGAGCGCGCGAGGCGAGATCCTGGATTCGTCGCGCGACGATCTGCGCGGGCGGGTCTATCCGCCGTCCGACGCGCTGCTCGCGGCCTGGTCGGGCGAGGTCGTGGCGCAATTCCAGAACATCCAGGTCGAGGCCGAGCATCCCGGCAGCATCCTGGGCGTGCCCCTGCTCGAGGTCTACGTGCCGATCCGCGACGGCAGGACCGGGCAGGTCGTGGCGGTCGTCGAGTTCTACCAGCGGGCCGAGGATCTGGCCGCCGAACTCGCCCAGGCCCGGCGCGACAGCTGGATCGTGATCCTGCAGGTCTTCGGGATCAGCGGCGCGCTGCTCTTCGGCATCGTCCACGCTGGCAGCCGCCTGATCGAGCGCCAGCGCCACCAGGTCGACCTCCAGCTGGAAGAAAGCCGCCTGCTGACCCGTCACAACGAAACCCTGCGCAAACGGGTCGCCAAGGCCGCCCAGCGATCCACCGCGCAATCCGAAAAGATCATGCAGCGGATCGGTCAGGACCTGCATGACGGTGTCGCCCAGCACCTGTCGCTGGCCAGCCTGCGCCTGGAAGGCGCGGGCTTGGGTCCGTCACCGGATGCCGAAACGGTCAGCCACTCGATCCTGGTCGCGATGAAGGAGCTGCGCGCGATCTCGCGCGGGCTGGCCTTGCCGGACCTGGCCAGTCTTTCCTTAAGCGACTGCGCCCGGCAGGCGGTCGACGATCACAACAAGAGCTACGGCGCCAGCGCGGTCTTCACGGACGCGACCGGGGGTCAGCTGTCCGTGCCCTTCGCGACCAAGCTTTGCGTCTATCGGTTCGTGCAGGAAGCGCTCGCCAACGCAAGTCGCCATGCCCAGGCCACCGACATCCGGGTCCGCCTGTCCAGCCGGGGCGGCGAACTCGACGTCACCGTCCGGGACGACGGGATCGGCTTCGATGCGTCCACCGCGCCGGGTCTGCGCGACGAGGGCGGGCAGGGCCTGCCCGGGCTGTCCGACCGGGCCGAAACCCTGGGCGGGCGCGTCGATATCGCGTCCCGGCCGGGGGCGGGCACCCGGATCGCCCTTTTTCTACCCCTGGCAGAGGTACTGACATGACGATCCGCATCCTTGTCGCAGACGACCACCCGATCTTCCGCGACGGCCTCGTGACCAGCCTGGAAGAGACCGGCGAGTTCCGCGTCGTGGCGACCGCCAGTTCGGCGGACGAGGCCGTGCGCCTGGCCGACCAGAAGCGACCCGACATCGCCCTTCTGGACATGTCGATGCCCGGCGGCGGCCTGAACGCCGTGAAGCGTGTCGCGGCGGCCGGAACAGCTGGGCAGGTGGCCATGCTCACGGTCTCCGAGAAGGACGAAAACGTGGCGACGGCCCTGCGCAACGGCGCCATCGCCTATATCCTGAAGGGCGTGTCGGCGCGCGAATTGCGCAGCGTCCTGAAGGGCGTCGCCCGGGGCGAGGCGCACATATCGCCCGAGCTGGCGTCGAAAGTCCTGACCTTCATGTCGAGTTCCGGCCCGGCCCAAATCGCGTCGCCGCTTGACGATCTGACCAAGCGGGAAGAGGATATCCTGAAGCTGGTCGCCCAGGGGCTCAGCAACAAGGAAGCCGCCGCCGCGCTGAACCTGCAAGAAAAGACCGTCAAGCACTACATGACGACGATCATGGGCAAACTTCACGCCCGCAACCGCGTCGAGGCCGCGCTGATCGCCCACAAGGCCTGGGGCAGCGACGACGACGGCGGGGCCTAGACCGGCCGCCCGTCTCCGCAAATCGGCGGCGGATCACTTCTTCTGCCGGAACGTCGCGTTGAAGGCGACGGTGACGCGCTCGTCGTCGGTCTCGTTGGGATAGACCCAATGCACCAGGTAGGACGGAAACAGGATCAGTTCGCCCGGCTCGGGACGGATCGACTTCTTCGACCCGAAGGCCTGGGCCTGAAGGATCCGCCAGTTCGGCAGATCGGCGCGGGGGCTCAGGAACTCGATCTTGCCCGATGTGCCTTCCTCGACGCTCGGTTGCGACACGTAATATACGCCCGACCACTGCGCTCCGGGATGCGTGTGGGGCGCGTTGAAGCCGCCGGGCGGGTTGGCGTTCATCCACGCGAAAAGCTTCAACCCGAGGCTCCCCGGATCGACCTTGGCGGTGACCTGCCCGGTGGCGTCCAGCACCGCCTTTTCGGCCAGGGCCTTCAGCTTCTGCACGTCCGGCGCCGCGTCGTCGAACAGGTTGCCCGAGGAATGCCAGCCCCCGCGGTTCGACTTCTTCACGCCGTCGGTTTCCGATCGGAGCCGCGATCCGGTCTCAAGCAGATCGCGGTTCAGCGCCTCGGCATCGGGCACCCGGAAGCGAAACAGCGGGGTGGAAAAGAGCTTTTCGTACTTGGTGCGTTCGATGGATCCCATTTCGGACCGGTCCGCCATGTTCTGAGCTGCGCTGCGTCACCCGCGCGATCCTTCGCGCGGGTGACCTCGACAAGATCGTTCAGACCGACCGGTCAGTCGTCATCCTCGTCATCGCTTTCATCGGACTCGTCGCTGTCGTCATCGTCGTCGTCATCCTCGTCGGACTCGTCGCCGCCGCTATCCTCGTCCGAGTCGTCCTCATCATCGTCCTCATCGTCATCGTCATCTTCGTCATCCGACTCGTCGCTTTCATCGCGGTCATCCCGCTCGTCGTCATCGCGTTCGTCGTCGCGCTCATCGTCGTCCTCGTCATCGTCCGACCGGTCGCCAGAGGACACCTGGATCTCGGCCACGCTGACCGTTCCGTCCCCGTCCAGATCGCTGCGCGACAGCAGGCGTTGCGCGCCACGGCTGCCGAACGTGGCCTCCAGTTCGCTCTGCGACAGCTGGCCGTCGCGGTTGGCATCCACCTCGGCAAAGGTGCGGGTCTGGGCGAAGGCGGGCATCGTGGTGACCGCGCAAAGGGATGTCGTCAGCAGTAGGTGGGAAAGTTTCATGGCTCTACTCCGATGGTTGACCGGACGCCTTCGGCGCCCTTGCTCGTCCTCGCAACATGGGCCGCCCGGCGTCGTCCGGCATCGGCCATTGGTCCCAGGATCGGCCGGATTGGTCCGCCCTGTCTTCGGACCATGGTCGGGCAATCGCGCTTGGGACCCCCTATGCGCGGCCTTTCGCGACGAATAGATTTGCGGTTCCCGGGCCCGTGGGGCGGGTCTTGTCGGGTCGCAGCGCCGCGATGGCGCGGCACGAGTCGCTGATCCGTCCGCCATCTGCCAAGACCTCGATGATGCCCCGGTCATTCACGAGTGTCAGCGTCCTCACGTCCCCCTTCGCCGAACGGCGTCCTATGGCGGATTGCTCCGCTGGCAGGTCCACCGAAACGATTGCGTCCTCGACCGTCACGGCAAACGCGAGGCGACCACCCTAGAGCGCCTCGATCCGCGTGCCGTCCAGATCGCCCTCGAGCTCCAGCCGAAAAGGGGCGTCTGTCAGCTCGGCAGTGCCGTCGGGGCCGAGCGCCGCCTCGTTCAACGTGCCGACGAAGCGGTCCGCAAAGGCTTCGGCCTTGGCGTCGTCGATTGTCTGGATCTGGTTCTGATAGGTCATCAATCGCTCCTGGGTTGGGAATGGGCGGCGGATGTGCCGCTGTCCTGACCCTGGTGATGGACCCGAGCGTCGATTCGCGTTAGAAGCTGAAAGGAAGGG
>NZ_JAEKPD010000020.1 GCF_016412875.1 Palleronia pontilimi
AAACGAAAGCTATCGGTTCAAAGCCAGCTCCGAGACAGCAAAAAAGAAACGGAAGGAGACAGTGGCATTGACCCAATCATGAATCAGGAAACATAACGAACGGGCGGGTCAGATCTCGGTGACAATGCCGGGTCAGTTCTCAGTGAAATCCAACAGCTCTATCGCATCTACCGCGAGGAAGGGGTGTCGGTAACACGGCGCCGCGGCCGGAAACGGGCGCGCGGTACCAGGACACCGCTGCCGGTTGCCGCGCATCCCAACGCGCGTTGGTCCCTTGACTTCGTGTCTGACAGCTTCGGCGCCTCGCGGAGGTTCCGGATCCTGGCGGTGATCGACGACCTTACGCGGGAATGCCTGTGCCGCGTCGCCGACACCAGCCTGTCGGGCGCACGAGTGGCCCGGGAGCTCAGCGCCCTGATCCGGGTCTACGGCAAGCCCGGGTGCATTGTCAGCCCCTCTCGGGACATTGCTTCGCAATGCCCTGCCGGGCAGTGGACAACGGGACAGAGTTCACCAGTCGGGCTATCCTGAAATGGGCCGACGAGAACGAGGTGCCCTGGCACTCTATCGATCCAGGCAAGCCCCAGCAGAACGCCTTCATCGAGAGCTTCAACGGCAGCCTGCGCGACGAGCTCCTGAAAGAGGAAATCTTCGACAGCCTGGACGATGCACGGCGCAAGCTGGCCTTGTGGCGCTACGACTACAACACGGTCAGGCCACACTCGTCGCTCGGCAACCAGAAACAGCAGCAAGCGCGCCGAGCGCTTGAGCAAATTGAGGGCTCCGCGCCCCGCGCGCTTGGCCCCGACGGGGAAACCGGAATACCCAAATCCAACCCGCAGACTCGCGTTATGAATCAGGGACCAGAAGGGGGCAGGTCAGAAACTCGTGTATTGTCGCCAACAAAACTACGGTTTCTCGATTGGCTCGCATCCACTTGGAAAGGCTTGTCATAGTCAGCACACTTCACAATGCGAGGCAAACAAGCACCACTGTGTCATCAATATCTTCCGCCGCTACAACAGATCCGAACGCGCGTAGACCCGCTCGACATCCGATCCGACCTGATGCGCCAGCGCCGCCTCGGCTATCAGACATGAGCATCTCAGCGGTGATGCGGCGGATGCAAGCGACTCACATGAAGAATGGAGGCAGAGGCTATCTCGACCCCGACAGCAAACGTCCCGCCGTTCCCCACGGCCTGTGCTCGACCTTCCGGCAATGGACGGCGGAACGGGGCTAGACCTCGCAGCATACTATGCAGAAGAAGCCGCACGCTTAACCGATGCGGCAATCGTGCCGCCCGACGTGGCCGATGCCGAGAAAATGCGCTTTTGGCTTCTGCGATCCCGCCTGGGCAGTTTGCGCCGCTTCTTCGTGCGAAC
>NZ_JAEKPD010000021.1 GCF_016412875.1 Palleronia pontilimi
TCAACATAAATATATCCGAGGCACATGACAGACCGTTAACGCAATCGTGCAGGTGCGGTATCATCATCAGCATCACGAACCCCAAGGCGGCGCTTTTCTTTGGGTCGGTGTGACAGCGTTTATTCCCTCTGCGGCATCCAACTGGTTTTTGGCCATGGTCGTCGTGACCTGTGGATTTCTCGCTGTGATCTTACATTCGATCACTGCGACGCTATTTTCCACCAACGTCATAATTCAAATGTTCCAACGATTTCAACCGGCGACATTTTGCCCTCGGCGTCATCTTCATCGGGTTGGGCGGATCGATCGCCTATGCTGCGCTGCGACGAAGATCCTAGGTATAGTCTCACTTGGGATCTTCTCAGGAGTGCGGGACGTGTCAAAGCTTAGGCGATTACGCGCGTTCTGAAAGAATTTTTTTGACCTGGTTGTCCGGCCTCTGGACTGTTGAAATCAGTGCAAAAGACTGAGGGGCCGTGGAATTTAGAAGTGCCAGTGCCAAGAAATTATTCGAAGGAGTGGCGAAGAGCCTCGGTCGAGTATTAATCGTACGAGTCAAACTATGATCATGAACGACGGAAAGCCGATACTTTTCGGGTAACATTCAGATCATCGCAAAAATTTAATAGTGCATCGTTCCGCATTAAAACCGAAATTGGCTTGAAAGACGAGACGCCGGGGCTTTCTAAAAGAACGCAGAATGGCTTATCGGGCGTTACATCTAGATTAGAAATGTCTCCCTGTATCCTGCCTTGAGCTATCATTGTAGTCGGCACCAAGCACCTTGTGGAGCAATAACAATGGCTGAGATCAAACTCGAAGAGATATCGTTGGAAGACATCAAGAGGTTTGAGTAACAGGTCGCGAAGGGATCCAAATCGATTGGAGAAAGAAGTTCGTGCCGCAACGGAATTAGCCGCGCGCGAGATGGGATCCAGTTTTTCAGAGCTGACATCTGGCACTAAAAGCACGAAAGGCTTACCGAAGTATCGACACCCCCCCTGCGCTGACTTGGTCGGGGCGCTGCCTTGGCCCGCCTGGGTCATCACGGCTCTCGAACAATGCAAGACCGAGGACAACCTACTGACTAATAGTCCGCTATGTCTGTGTTCCTGTTCCGCAGGAAGAAAGCTTGAGCTTACGATGATCTGGCGCCGCATGGTTTCACGCTCAAACTGTGGACTTCGAGTACGACGGTGGTGTTGATTGGCCTGGATGGTCAAGAATTTCTGCGACACAGGAGACACGATTTTTCTTGAATGCACAACGCTAAAGGCAATCGACCGAACAAGCTAGACAATTCTCATATCGAGAAGCGCCATTGCAACTACAACACCGACCAGAAACTTGTCGCTCCAGTTTTAGAGTTTTCAAAGATTATCATTTGCTGTCGAGCGACCGCCGAGAGTTCAAAATATCGCTACGAGTCCTCCACCGAGGGCAATCGAGATCAAGTTGATAAATGTCGTCAGCGATATTCCATGCCGGCTGGGGCAGGCAAACTCCTTGTGCGCCCTCTACCAATGCATAATGCTCGAGTGCCCACATTGTCCGCACTGCTGCCGCCGAGCATAACCAGTTTGAAACTCCAAGCCAGACTGTGTGGCTGTTCTGCAGTTGATCAGCTCTCACTCACCTGCACGCACCAGTTCCTGGCGTAACGATGGTGTCGTTGCGCCAAGAACCTGCAACGTCCTCAGAAGACGAAACTGCTGTCGTCGAAGCTTGTAATATAGCTCGCATCGTAACCATCGATCCGGGTTGTTTCAGACCCGAATGTGAGCAGCAGATCGCCTTGAGGGGTACCTAGACCGCTCGTGCGTTCAACGATTGTCAGATCGGCTACGGACGACGCGCCCCAGGCCGACAAGTCGATGATGTCCGTACCGAGCTCGAAGTCCAAGATGCGGTCCATCGTGCCGTCGAGCGTGAAGACGAAGGTGTCGGCGCCTTGGCCCCCAGACATCCGCTCCGATCCGCTGCTGTCCTGAAGAACGTCATCGCCGTTTTCCCCGAACGCCCAGACCCCCGCACCCACTACGATCGTATCGCCGAAGTCGGTGCCGTAGAGACGCTCGATGCTCGCAAAGGTATCGCCAGCCGCAATGCCAGTGCCGTTGGACCCATCCAGCATATCGATGGTCAGTCCAACGGTAGACGCCCGGTAGACCACCATGTCCCGGTCGGCTCCGCCATCGTAGGCATCCGACCCTCCTCCGGCGTAAAGTTGATCACGCCCCGCTCCGCCTTCGACCGTATCGTCGCCGGCACCGTCATAGATACTATCTGCGCCATCCATGCCCTGGATCAGCTGGCCATTGTCCGAGATCATGTCGCCGTCCTCATCCATGAAGGAGACATTGATGATATCGTTACCAGATGTTCCTTTGACGACGCCATTCCCGGTTGCCGGAGGTCCGTCCGCAAAGATGAAGTCGGTCGCACCAAATGAGGCGATATCGGCATCGGAAAACCCGTCGAGACGCACGCTTTCGGACCCGAATTCAAGTGTGACATCACCTGTCGGGTTGCCTTGACCGTTTACGCGCTCGGTCAAAGTCAACTGATCAAAAAATGTCACACCCCAGGCGCTGATATCGATCAGGTCGATGCCGAGTTGGAAGTCCGAGACGCGATCCTGGACGCCATCTCCCGCGACGAAGCGGAACGTATCGGCACCGCTTCCCCCAGTCAGTCTTTGGGTACCCGCGCTGTCCTGTAGGATGTCGTTTCCCGCATTCCCGTATGCACGCAGACCGGCATCGACGACGATCGTATCGTCATACGCAGTGCCGTGAAGCCGCTCGATACTGATGAATGTGTCGCCAGCCGCGATGCCGGTACTGTTCAGTGCATCCAGCATGTCGATAGTCAGGCCGATGTTAGAGCGTGAGTAGGACACGACATCCTGGGTACCTTCGCCGCCATCGAGGATATCAGAGCCATCACCAGCGTAGAAGAAGTCGTTACCATCTCCGCCGAAGACGATATCATCGCCTGCGCCGTCATAGATCGAATCGTTTCCGCCTTCGCCATATATTACCTGTCCTTGCTGGGTAACTACCGAGCCTTGCTCATCGATATAATTGCTATCGATGACATCGCTTGCGGAGGTTCCGAAAAGATTCCAAAAAGCTGACTCTGTGGCCGAATTTGTACCTGCGTACCCGAAAAAAACGGTTCCATCGCCGGTGCCGCCCACTGCAAAAGAACCTACTTGGGGGACAGTAAGACCATCAAGAAATTCGCTATAAGAAAACGAACTACTCGACTCTATTGAGACCGAAGGAATCTCAGTGAACAAAATCCCGCTATTTGATATAGATGCCCCCGCAAAAAACCACTCCCCTAGCTGTCCAGGATGCGGAACACTCGGAAATATGGAGCCGGAGGGATAAAATTGACCCTGTGCGTAAAATCCAGTCCAAACGTGAGTATCTAAATTCGTATCAGGCGTCCTGAAGGCTTCGAAAAACATATCTGAATTCTGGGGGGTATAGCCCGCGGGCCAGTCATCGGTCGCACCGTCAAGCGGGTTACCATCACCATCGAGTGATAAATCAAGTGTCAAGAGACCCGGGATGGCAGCTGGAGCAACAGCAGTTTCGACACCATCCATAAAAGTAATATCAAATGTGTCGACATGATCTCTACCATTTACTCCTTTGAAGACGACGCCTGGGTAAGTAACGTACTCAATAGTTTCTTCCCCGTCTATCCAGGTATATTCCTCTGCAGGCAATCCTACAGAGTATACCTGTGGCGAGATTATTATGTCATATCCATTAATCTGGTACTTATCCGAAGCCTCAGGATTGAGGATCAAGACGTCAATCGAGGAGAGATCAAAACCGAGAGATGACGGATCGAAGAGATGAAAATTATCCTCCGAAAGGTTCGTCACACTTACACCAAGAATACCGAGAGGCAGATCACCACCCGGACCAAAAACCTCTCGGTTGTCGGAGATACTTATCGTATCTTCTTCTAGTCCGCCCCAAACTACAACGGGATCCGTCTCGCCACCATTGATACTAATATTCAGAGTATCAGCACTATCCCCTCCGGCCAGATAGACTACTGGACCACCTTGAGTAGTCGCCGCGGAAAGCACATCAGAGCCCGAGCCGCCAATTACAACCTCAACACCGGTGCCTTCGGCATCAAAAGTAACGCCCGAATCATCGTCAATGAAAACGATATCGCGACCTTCCCCGCCGAATATCTCGGTGTCGCTTCCATCAATTATAAGGATGTCGTTTCCGCTTCCGCCAGAAAGCTCATCCGATCCTCCGGCTCCAACGAGTATATTGCCTAAGGCGTCCCCGGATAGGACGTCGTCAAAGTTACTGCCGACTGCATTCTCGAATTCGTTAATTACTACAGCAACGGATCGCACCCCATGAGGGTCCGCGTAGACGGTTTGCGACACCAAGTCTATATCCGCACCGGCATTCCCGCTTAGCGTGCTTATTGTATCGCCAAACCGATCACTCCCTGCTCCATCAATCGCTGTTTGACTGAGCGAAACGAGGTCGAACACATGAAATAAATCATCGAAGTCTGTGGCGGTTATAAGCTCGATATCAATTAGTAGATCGTGCCCGCCGTCGGTAGAGAACACCTCAACAAGATTCTCAGAGCCCACTGTCTGAGCAATATCAGAACCGCCTAATCCGCCGATTGTGCCGACAATACCGATTTTTCGAACTACGCCTGCTTCTTCTGAATAGTCTACCGCATCAAAATCCGCACCCCCATTCAGGATGTCATTGCCCTGACCGCCAGACAGAATGTCGTTACCACCATTTCCTACGATTGTGTCGTCGCCGGCCATGCCATGTATAATGTCGTCACCCGGACCAGTTTGAATGAAATTTTCTTCATTTGATAACTCTAGGTTAATATCCCATTCGATACTTCCACCAAAGCCGTATCCATCCGTCAGCAGATTACGATCCGCGCCCGGGAAGGGGTCATACGCCTCCGGAAATATGAAAAAAAATGGCGCAGCAAGTAAGCCAACAGGAAGCGTATCCCCAACGTATGTTCCAGTAATTTCATCCGTTCTAAGGTTATCAATCGCCGAAAAAAGATCAGCGCCAACCATCCAGAGGAGTGTCGCGACGTATGAATTACTATTCTGGCCGATACCATAGGTATATGCTGGATCATTTTCGCGAAACTGTGCATGTATCAAGCCAAGAGTATCCCACAATGAGTCTGTGGACACACCCGGAACAGTGACTGTTGTTTCGCTCCAGTTCTCTGAGTCGAATTCTGGAACCGCGCCACCGGATCCCACTACCGACTGAACCTCTTCGAAAAGGAATTGTCTAAAGATCCATTGTCTGAAATTGAATTCATATGACTGTACTTCAATCTCGAACCTGTCACTTCCGGAACCGGGTTGTAAGATCTGCAAATGGCCCCAATGTCCCGCAGCCGCTGGACCAGTGATATAGTTCGCGCCAATCGTGATGGTACCCATTACTAGTGATCCCTATTTTGAGATTTTCGAAAATGACGCGCTTACTATCGCCATTTCACGATTATACTTTACACCAATTCTATAAGCATTCACGACAAGGTTGGCCACTTTTCGCTGCAAGAACCCACTTGGATATCCAGTTTGTGAATAAAGATATTCTGGCTCCGCCAGGCCATTGGCGGCGAACGGCGTCTTGCCATCAGGATCACTGATCGTCCTAATCGATGAAAATCCCGACCAAGCCATCCATGCGGCGGCCATCTTTATATCGTCAAAACGAGAGAATACCCGAAATACGCATACTTCTTCTTCATGGATCAACGTAAAATTGGACCAATCAAAGGAAAGCAACGAAACAGGTCCCGCATCATCTGCGTAGATCAGGCACGATAAGGCAGTTGGGCGCTTACTCAGAGCCGACTCAAATTCTCTCCACCGGGGCCGCTCCTCGTCCATTATTCTCCCGGCGAACATAAACGGGCGCTCTTCAACGGCACTGAGATCTGCAATAGATACCTCGAAAGCCGACCTCGGAAACTCACGCTCAAGCTCTTCCGCATCTTCCGCGGCACTCAGGACTGCAGGTAACGTAACGAATACGCAGACGCCTATGGCGGTGCGCAGCAATGAATAGAGTTTCGCCAAGGACAAGATCATCTGTTCACTCCATCACTTTCGGAGACGCCCGGATGGCCCGTCGCTCCTGTCTTTTTAGACAGCTTGACATGATAACAGCCGAACTTTTGCGTCGCCGCAACAAGTAATTTGTCCGTTACACCAAACGTCGCCTGCTCACGAACGCCGAAAAAGACCGAATTTGCCGCGCCGACGACAGACGGTGGATCATTGACTAAGTCCTGGATCACGGTAGATCTCGATCCTTCACGACCTCTTGTCCTTGTTTTTGCCCGCGTTCAGCGCTTATCTCCAACCGGTAGCGCGGCTTATCCCGTAAATCGTCCAGCGGTTCCCTGACCTTCCGGTGCTCATCACCCTCGGACGGCTTCCGCACGTCGCGGTCGTGCGCGGGGACTTGTATAGTAATCGTCGCTCCTTCCTGACGCTGCCGGGAAAGAGCGGTGAGCCATGCCCCACCGGGAACCTTTCAAAACCAGAGATTTCCAGCGATCATGATGCTTTATACTGTTCGCATGCACCTGAGATATCAGCTTTCCTACCGGGATATGGCGGATCTGCTGATCGAACGGCACGTGACGGTCGATCGGTCGACAGTCTGTCGGTGAGTGCAGGAATTTGGGCCTGGATTTGCATATCGCATCGAAAAGCGTCGGCGGAAGGTGGCGATTCCTATGGCGTGCGATTGATCGGCACGGACAGATGATCGAGTCCAGACTGACGGCCCGAAGCAAAGCGACCGACGCGAAAACCTTTCTGCGCAAGGCGATCGGAAAGGTCAGGCTCCATCGCCCGATCATGATATGCACTGATTGGGCGCCGATGCATTGCAAGGTCATCCAAGGTGAAAACCGTCGCTATGATTCCCAGTTCGACGCATCACCCACACCGATTAGAAATAGCGAGACGGCCGCACTGAGAGAGATGACGCGGCGCAGAGGCGGCCGTTCGGACATCACCAGATTTTTCAAAGCCGTCGATCTGCGAAGTCAACATTCTGCGGCATAGAAGCCGTTCGGACGATCAAGAACAGACATTTCGACGACTTGGGCCTGGGTGTTCAGCGCGAGATCGAATTCGTCCACAAACTTTTCGGCCTGGCAGCCTGCAGCCACGCCATGATCCGCACCAAACACGCCGCCATAACCAGTGCGACTATCCCACAATATAGCTTCTCAATCACAGTCGCCATTAAGCCGGTATCGCATCGTGAGGCTAGGTTGATATGGCAAAGTTTGATCCAGGAAAACCATCCCTCGGCGAGCTGAATAAGCTCCAGAGAGAGGTGAGGAAGGCGATCGACACGTATTAGACGCGTCAGCGCCAGGATGCAGTCGCATCTGTTGAAGCCAAAGCCAAGAAGATAGGTTATTCGTTGTCTGAGTTGACCGGGAGTCGGAAAATTGCCGACGCGGTAGGCACTCCCACGGGGTGAGCCCGTCGAGGCTCGTGTGGGGGCGGTGATGGTTGTAGTCGTCGTGCCAGGTGGCGATCAGGCTTCGCGCACATGTCGGGCGACGCGCACTAGAGGTCATGACGATGGTGGTTAGTGCTGTCTCAACCCGCCTGTGAGGGCTGCTCGGCGATCAGGAAATCCTCTAGGAACTTGCCATCATCAAGCCCATCCTCAATTTAGGCTGGCCGACGCCCCTTCTGCTCCAAGTCTTTGAGGGGCTCTCTGGATGCGATACTTGGGTGTATCACCAACGGTCAAGACAGGACCAAACACGGAACGGACCCTCTCTTTGATCAAAAAAAATTCAGGGGAGCAGGTCAATTACACTACGCACTGAACGGATGAAAGGATGTTGAGATCTCCACTCACCGCAGCTCATTCAGATCGATCAACGATGCAAAATGGCGGAGGGAGCGGGACCGGGATCCAACGTTCTCCAAGTCTGACCCGTCGGCCGCAGTACCCGCACTATCCAGAAAAATTACGTGTGGACAGAGACTTACCCAAAATCCTCCTTGAAGCGATCCATCTGATGCATCCGCTCGTGAAGGATCGTGACGATACCGATGTCGCCATTTGAGAGCCGTCGCCAGTACACGAAATGCCGCTCGTAGCGGAAGAAGTAGCCTTCCACTCCGAACTCGGCCGGCACGGGCCTCGACATGACGCCGCGTGCCTCGATCTGCTCGAAGGTGGCGAACAGACCGGTGATGTAGATCTCGGCTTGCGCCTCGCCCCAGCGGTCGCGGGTGTATCGGTAGATCTCGTCGAGGCGCAGTGAGGCCGCCTCCTGGACCCGGATCGCCATGGGCTCAGTTCCGGTTCCGGGCGATCACGTCAGCAGCGGTCAGCGGCTTGTAGCTGTCTTCGGGCGCGGCGAAGGCGCGGTTCAGTTCAGCCTTCAATCGGTCGAATGCCTCGCGCTCCGCACGCTCCTTGTCGCGACGGATCAGGTCGCGGATATACTCGCTCACGTTCTCATAAGCGCCGTCCTCACCGACATTGGTCGCAACGAACTCGCTCAGGGCGCCGCTCACGCGGACGGTCATTGTGGTGGTGCGAGGCATGGCGCTCTCCCTGATCGGTGTGTATTCAAGATAACCAAAATCGAACACGACACAAGGGTAGCGAGGCCGCGCGACACGACTCCCTATCGGCGCTACTGGTCCTCGGCCTCCTCCACAATCAACCGGTCTGCCAGCGCGAGCAGCGCGATCAGCAGGGCATCGGAATGACGCGCGAGCGACACGAGGTGATCGCCGCTCGGCCCCCGCTCGCCCGCGAACCAGTATTTCACGGTTCGCTCGCTGGCGCCCGTCCACCGCATGGCGGACTTGATCGCCCGGTGGGTCGATCCGAGCTCGGCGTGCAATGCCATGGCCATGGCGGCGCGATAGTCGCCGGGGATCTCTTCGAGGTGCACAACTGTGCCCATCTTCGGAACAACTGTGCCCATCTTCACGCGCATCTTCATGTTTCTCTCCGCTAAATCTTTGGAGAGCCAAGAAAACGGCAGAATCCATCTGTTCCCGCGGCGGTCCTGTTTGGCCGCCGGTCGGAACGGACCATTCACTTGAAGGGGGCGGATATGACCTGCGAAACGGGACCGCAGATTATCGAGCGCGTGGACGGCCGCGCGCTGCAGGCGATCCGCCAATGCGCCGGGACCGGAAAGGAATTGCCCTTTTCCGGAAACGACTTTCCGGCGCTCGCATGCTCAAATGATCGCGGCAGCATGCACAACGGTCCGGACCGTCCCGACCGGATTGCTGCGACGTGAACCGGAGCCGGGCAGATGCGAGGGCGTGAGGCAAACAGGGAGGCTGGCGGCAGCCAATCAGAGCCCGACGTGCCCGCCGTCGCATACGTCCGGATGTCGACCGATCACCAGAAGTATTCGACCGAGAACCAGTTGGATGTCATCCGCAGCTATGCCGCCGCCCGCGGCCTGCAGATCCTGCGCATTTTCGAGGACTCTGGGCGCTCCGGACTCCGCCTCGATGGTCGCGAGGCGCTACAGAACCTGATGGGCGAAGTTCAATCAGGCCTGGCCGACTTCAAGGCCATCCTCGTCTACGACGTCAGCCGCTGAGGCAGGTTTCAGGATGCCGACGAAGGCGCGTACCACGAGCATGTATGTTCCCGTGCCGGCATCCAGGTCCACTACTGCGGCGAGCAGTTCGAGAACGACGGCAGCATCGGCTCGAACCTCCTGAAGACCGTGAAGCGCGTGATGGCCGGCGAGTACAGCCGGGAGCTGTCGGTGAAGGTCTTCGCCGGGCAATGCCGTCTCGTCGAGCTGGGCTATCGCCAAGGCGGCGCGGCTGGCTATGGGCTGCGGCGGGTGCTGATCGACGAGCAAGGCCATCCGAAGGGCGAGCTGTCTCGTGGTGAACAGAAGAGCCTGCAGACCGATCGCGTGATCCTGGTGCCCGGCCCCGAGGAGGAGCAGCGGGTCGTTCAGCGCATGTACGGGATGTTCGTCAATGAGGGGCGCTTAGAGCGCGAGATCGCGGAGACCCTGAACGCGGAGGGCCACCGCACCGATCTCGACCGCCCCTGGACACGTGCGACCGTCCATCAGGTGCTGACAAACGAAAAATACATCGGGAACAATGTCTTCGCGAAGGTGTCCTTCAAGCTGAAGCAACGCCGCGTGGTGAACCCGCGCGAAATGTGGATCCGCGCGGAGGGCGCCTATCCCGCCATCGTCGATCAGGCGCTCTTCCTGCGTGCGCGAGAGATCGTGGATGCCCGCAGCCGCCATTTCTCGGACGAGGAACTGCTCGACGCGCTGCGCGCGATCCTCCAGCGACAGGGCATGCTGTCGGGCCTGATCATCGACGAGGAGGACGACCTGCCATCCTCCAGCGCCTATCGCAGCCGCTTTGGCAGCCTTCTGCGCGCCTACCGGCTGATCGGCTACGAGCCGGATCGCGACTACAGCTACATCGAGGTGAACCGGGCGCTGCGGCAGGCGCATCCGCAAATCGTGGCCGAGATCATCGCCGGGGTCACGCTGCACGGCGGGCGGGCTGTGCAGGACCCGGATACTGACCTCGTTCGCATCAACGACGAGTTTTCCGTGTCCATCGTGTTGGCCCGCTGCACGGCGACGGCGGCCGGGTCGCTGCGCTGGCGTATCCGCCTCGACACTGGCCTCGTGCCGGACATCACGATCGCCGTGCGCATGGACGAGGTGAACGAGGCGCCGCGCGACTATTACGTGCTTCCCAGCATCGACATGACCTTCGGGAAACTGAAATTCGCCGAGCAGAACGGGCTCGCGCTCGATGCGTACCGGTTCGACACGCTCGAATTCTTCTACGCGCTCGCCTCGCGGGCCAGGATCGCGGAGGTGGCGTGATGCCCGACGACATGGAGCCGACCAGCCAGAAGCAGGTGACCTTGATTCCGACCCATAGGATCCGGGTCCTAAATCCCCGCGTCCGCAACCGGCGCACTTTCGAGGCGATGGTGGACAACATCGCCCGCATCGGCCTGAAGCGGCCGATCACCGCGGCGCCGCGTGCCGGGACCGACCCGCAGGAATACGACCTCGTCTGCGGTCAGGGCCGCCTCGAGGCCTTCATCGAACTGAAGCAGGACCGCATCCCCGCCATCGTGATCGACGCTGACGAGAGCGATTGCCTCGTGATGAGTCTCGTGGAGAACTGCGCGCGGAGGCAGCACAACCCCATCGACCTGATGCGCGAGATCGGCGCTCTCCGCGAGCGCGGCTACAACGACCGCCAGATCGGGGAGAAGATCGGCGTGTCCACTGAATATGTGAACATGATCGCCGGCCTGTTGGAGAAAGGTGAGGAGCGCCTGGTCTCGGCCGTGGAGACCGGCGTGCTCCCGCTGAACCTCGCCATCCAGATCTCCAAGACAGACGCGAAGGGGGCGCAGAAGGCGCTGATGGACGCCTACACCCAGAACAAGCTTCGGGGACGGAAGCTGGCGCTCGTGCGCCGCCTGATCCAGCAGCGCGAACTGCGCGGCCCGCAGCTCCACAGCAACCAACTGGGACGCAAGCCTCCGAAACGGGCGCTGACGAGCGAGGGCCTTGTCCGGGCGTATCAGCAGGAAGCCACGCGCCAGAAGCTTCTGATCAAGAAGGCCGAGCTCACCCAGAGCCGGCTGATGTTCGTGCGCGAGGCCTTCCGCAAGCTCTGCGCGGACGGCCATTTCATGACCCTGCTCAGGGCGGAGGGGCTTGAGACGATGCCCGCCGATCTCGCGCGGTCCATGACTGAGGGGGCACTCACATGAAACGCGACGCTCGCGACGCGCCGAAGAGCGTCACGCTCGGGTTCGAGGACGACTGCATAACCCTCCCCATCGACGCGATCCTGCCACTGCGCGCCCTCGGCAAGTCCGCAAAATCCAGCCGGAAGTACCGGCAGATCGTGGCCTCCATCGCCCAGATCGGGATCGTCGAGCCGCCCGTCGTCGTCCGAAATCCGGACAAGTCCGCGACCTGGTTGCTGCTGGACGGCCACCTGCGGATCGAGGCGCTGAAGGACGCGGGCAAGAGCGAGGTGGAATGTCTCGTTTCCACCGACGACGAGGCCTTCACCTACAATAGACAGGTCAGCCGCCTCGCCCCGATCCAGGAACACAAGATGATCCGCAAGGCGATCGAGCGCGGCGTCCCCGAAGAGAAGATCGCGCTCGCGCTCGACCTCAACATGAGCAGCATCCGACGCAAGGCGCGCCTGCTGGACGGCATCTGCGAGGAAGCCGTCGCGATCCTGAAAGACAAGCCCTGCACGAATGCCGTGTTCGATGCGCTTCGCAAGATGAAGACCATGCGCCAGATCGAGGCGGCCGAACTGCTGGTCAACGCGAACAACTACTCCGTCGCCTACGTGAACGCGATCCTCGCGGGAACGCCACAGGCCCAACTGGTGGAATCCTCAAAGCCGAAGAAGGTCAAGGGGATCACGCCCGAGGCGATGGCGCGCATGGAACAGGAACTGGCCCGCCTGCAGGAGGGTATCGCCTCGATCCAGGACACCTACGGCCAGGACCACCTGCATCTGACCGTGATCAAGGGCTATGTCGGCAAGCTGCTCGGGAACGCCCGGGTCGTGCGCTACCTGGCGCAGAACCATCCCGAGTTCCTCGGCGAGTTCCAGACGATCACCGAGATCACGCCTGCCGAGGCCGCCGACGCCGAGTAGCCGTTCGCGGCGAATGAAGGGGACCCGGACCCAATAAGCGCGGGGACCGCGGGAGACGCCGGACTGTGGGCCGGATCGAGCGCGGTGGTGGGGATGGCGGCGAACCCGCTCGGAGCCCACCAGGCTGGCTCGAGTTTTCGCCAGCTGCGCGGCCGCGCCAGCGGCTGCGTCTCATTCGGGGCGTGTCGGAGGTCGGGCTACTCCGGCACGCCCTTACGAAGCGAGAGCGTCATCCACCCATTGCAGCAAGAAGGTGTCATCGGTAATCGCCGCATCGCCCTAACAACGACGATGCCGCGAACTCATCATCGCCAGTCAAGAAACGTGTAGACGCCTCGTGATGGCTCGCGCTCGCGGTAAGACCCCTCCGTTCCACCATCGAGATGGTGCCAGCTTTGATCTTGAGTCCTGAACTAAGCCTAGTAGCATGAACCCAATTTTTTCTGTAACTTAGAAGTTGTAGTGGGGCTCAGAGCGATGCGCCAGTTAAGATCAACCGGCGCGCGCAATGCGCTGCAAGTGGAGTCGGCGCTAGGCTGGACTTTTCTGTCCCGCGAGGCACTGTCCCGCGCTAAGGCTCAGATGGACGAAGAGTCCATGGGCGTGCGCGACGAGATTGGCTTTCTAACGATTCATCAGCGTTACGCCGACCGCTTCTTTCCGGGCACATCAGTGCTGCATACCCGAGCCCGCTATATTCTTTTTGTGCCTTGGCTGTTCGAGGATTTGGCAGGTTTGACAGGTCCTGCTGCCATGCGTGCCATGCGCGAACGGGAAAGGGAGCTCGCTGGGCGGCTCAAGGATGCTGGAGAATCCCAAGTGATCGGCGGGCGCGTCTTCCCCCAACCTTCGAGCCAGCCGCCGTCAACGGTGTACTGGAATGCGCTCGCGGTCTGGGGCCTACTGCGTAGGCGCCTTGATGGGCGGACCATTTCCCGGGCGCAGGCGCATCGGCTGCTTAAGAGCGCTGGAACAGCGATGGATGACGACGGCCAACCGCTTGTCAGTTTCGATCCACCATTCGTGCCACTCCCTAAACGACCGGCGAACTGGAGAAGTGGGCATATCTCCCTTCAGCTTACGACTGAAGAAGCAACTTTCCTGCGCGAGCGGCTTGGCCAGTTGCGGAGCAATGGTGGACACGAGGCATCACTGCTCGCGCGATTGGTGCGGACTGAGACTGTGGCACCGGACGGAATGTGGGCCACTGAAACCCGGGAGATCGCCGGCCCCGATAAATCCGCACTTGCGCGCGCTCATCAGGCTGCGCACCTCGCGGGTGTCGGCCGTGCTGTCTACGATGCACTACTGGAACGGATTGTCGAGACCGATGACAAGCGGGAGACTTCGACTCGACATCGCGACCACCTTGCTGCCGTCGTCGAAGATCATGGTTCGCTTGCAGTAAGACTTGATGTAGGTGCTCTCGAGGCGGACATTGGCGCGCTGCCAACGAAATTGCGGGCTGTACTGACAACTACTAAGGATTGGGTGGCCTCGAAATCACAGAACCCCGCCCCACTCTTCGACGTCTATGCTGCGGCTGAGGCCCGAAAGGGCCCACGCGCACGCCTCGCGGTTACACCCCATGGTCGTGCCCGACGGCTCGAATGGTCGAGCGATGAACATGGTCTCGCGGGGCCGCTCCACTACAGGTGGGAGCAGGTCAGCATGCTTCTCAATGATCTTGCGGGCGCCCAATGAGCGGCGCAGTCGAAAACTGGGCGGCGCTCTCGTTTCTAGAGGGTTTACGTCCCGGTCCCGGTGAAAGTGCCGAATTGGCACTGCTGGCGTCCTATTCGGCTGACCTGGGATCAATCGGCGCTACTTTGCTTGCCCTGGCAGGCAAAGACACAGATGCGGGCCGAGGTAGTCCCTCAGATTTCGCTGATGCGGTCGAGCGACTGCGAGGGAAGGCACGGATTGTCATTCAGCGTGGCCGCCTAGCAAAGATGCGTCGGACACCGCGCATCGCAGCAGTGTTGGACCAATTCGTGCGCGAGGTCGATTTCGATGAAGCCACCCATAGCTGGCACCCCAAGGTAGCTCTCGTTCGAACACGCAACACTACCGGAGAGACTGGCTGGCGGCTTTGGATCGGAAGCCGAAATCTCACCGAAAACGTGAACCGCGACATCGGGTTACTGCTTGTCTCAGGCACCAAGGGCGGCGCACTGATCGCTGGTGCGGATGAGATGGCGCGTGCGCTGGCTGAAAGGGCCGAACTGAAGGGGCTGCGCCCGGCCTCGCTCGCGGCGACGATCGCAAAGGTAGCTTGGCGTTCTCCGGCGGGCGTACGGGTTGAGCGCATTCGCTGGTCTGCCGGAACTGGAGATCAGCCCGTTCCAGTCCCGCCGCCGGATGTCGATGAAGTCATTGTGGTAAGTCCCTTTATAGACAAGCAATTTCTTGCTCGTCAGCTCGTGAAGGGTACAAAACAGTCTAGGCGTGTTTTGCTGACTACGGTACGTGAGATTGAGCGGATTGGTCCGTCACTGGCAGCATTCGACGACTTGCTGGCGCTGGATGCACCTGATTATCCCGTGGGTGATCCGGAGCTTGAGTCCCGGTCCGCCGAGTGGCCATCCGATGTCACTTCGACCGAGGATGAGGAAGAAGAGGTCGGACGCGGCCTCCATGCCAAATTGCTGTTCATGCGAACTGGGCGCAAACGCACCCTGTGGCTGGGAAGCGCGAACGCGACCCTCCGGGCCTGGACTGGACGCAACGCTGAAGCCACGGCCGAACTGGTTGTCACCGAGCCGGTCGAAAGAGGGCTAAAGGCGCTGCTGGGGTCAGCCCGTCTGGTCGACGCGCCCAGCGGCGAGCATTTGCCCGACGCAGAGGTTTTGGAAGAGGAAGCGCTCGAACGGGCGCGCGCGCAGGTGGCGGCGCGATGGTCCGCTTCGCTCAGAATTAATGGCGAGGGGATACGTCTCAGCCATCGTTCCGATCTACATCCCGACGGGCCACATCCTGACGAAGCCGACATCCTGCTGGAAGTCGGCGCTCTTCACGGTGACCTTCTGATCTGGCCGCCACGACAAGCCGACGTGCATCTTGGGCATGTCGTTCCATCTGACCGAAGCGAGCTCGTGCGCTTGCGTGTCAGCCGCAAGGACAAAGGTCTCTCATGGCTGCAACGAGCACCGGCGGAGCCGCCGTTTGGGGAGGATCGAGACCGTGCCGCGTTCGTGCGCTTTCTTGGTGCGCGAGGGTTTCTTCTTTGGGTGGCCGGATTGCTCGCAAATGATGATACACAGAGCGACGGCGACTGGACGATTGACGAACCGCGGGAACGGACGAGTGAAGAGGAGAAATCAACATTCGACTCCTCGTTGCCAACTTTAGAAGCGATGTTGGCGGCATGGGCCCGCGATCCGGTAAAGTTCCGCGAGATTGAACGGCGGGTCTCTCAGTATCTGCCTGCGGTGCTCGAACAGGCCGAACAGGAAGATAAGCTAACCGCTGAAATGCTGAGGAGCTTCAAGGAGTTGTGGAGCAAGCTCCGAACTGGGCTGGGCTCCACCGAAGTAAAGGGTAGAAGCCGGTGAGCGCGCCGAAGCCGTTCCAGGAAGCTGCAGTCAATGCGGCGCTCGCGGCCTTTGGAGATCATAATGGGCGTCGGCGATTTCTGGTGGCGGATGAAGTCGGTCTCGGAAAAACAGTGGTAGCGAAGGAATTGGCTCGCCGCATGTCGGAGGATGGCAGGGCGCCCCTGGTCATTTACTATATAGCCAACGGTCATGCGGTTTCGCACCAAAACAAGAGCCGAGTTGTTGACTTCCTCAAGGATTATTCACGTAAAGCCGCTATCGCAACACCAGATCGGCTCTCGCTGATTGCAGTCGCGAGACGGCCGGACAGTCCCGTCCTTGTCTACGCACTGACTCCCGCAACGTCCTTTCCCGGGGGGAGGGTACGTCTGACTGGAGGACGCAAGGAAGAACGAGCATTCCTGAAGGTTTTGCTCGAGCAGAGCTATCCTGCTTTTTCACGCAATCTCGATCCGGACATATTGCAGTTGAGCGCGCGTGGGTCATGGGAGTGGGCCATCAAGGATGCGGAGCACAAGTTCGCGGCGTCGCCGCCCCATTTGCGGAAGAGGTTTCGCGAGGCCCTTGCGGCTGAGTTCGGCGAGCCCGTCCGCACGATGCTCGATCTGGCTGTGTATGGCGACGCGGCCCGAAAAATTAAGCCGCTCAAGCCTACCACCTTCGTCGGCCGCCTCAGGCGCGCCCTTGCACTGGCAACGCTTCGCCATCAGCCGCCCGATTTAGTCATTCTCGATGAATTTCAGCGCTACCGGCAAATTCTTGACGAAAAGGACGCAGACCCGCTTCTTAAGGCTCTTCTGGAACCTGAACATTTGGTTGTCCCGCCGGCAGTCTTGCTGCTTAGCGCTACGCCATATCGGCTATTAAGCACACGATGGGAAGAGGCGCGCGGTGCGCTTGCTCACTCGCAACTTCTAGAACTGATCGAATTTCTTGCCGGCGCCGATGTTCGAGAGCGTGCGAAGGTGCTTTTTGCCGACTTCGGCGACAAGTTACGTGATATTGCGGCGCATGCAGATGCGAGTAGTCCCGAGTTGGCGGCTGAAGTCGCCCAAGCGGCCAGACTAAGAGATGAGCTCCGCGGCCTTCTGACGCCAGTCATGTCGCGCACTGAGCGGGACAGTGTGGCGTCGGCCGATCCACTCGCTGCGACGCAATTTCTCGATGCGGACCCGTTGCCAGAGGATTTTCGGGTCTATCGACATCTAGTCGAGAGCTTTGCAGAGCAGATGCGCTACGAGGCCCTGCCATATTGGTCGTCCGTTCCGATGCCCGCCCAATCGCTTGGTCCACGCTATGCAGCATGGAAGCGCGCCAAATTCAGGGCAGCACCGAAGCTCACTAAGATGACCCGGGAGCGCCGCAACAAACTCAACGCGCCTACGACATGGCCTGACGCGAAGCTTCGCGCTCTGAACAGCGTGGCTTCTCCCAAGGAGCTTTCGCTCCCGTGGGTCGCGCCGTCACTACCTTGGTGGCCACTATCCGGCGGGTGGAACGGTTCGGGAGCCGATCCCAAGCTCCTGATGTTCAGCCGCTTTCGCGCAACGCCCCCTAGCGTGGCGGCGCTTCTGAGCTTTGGCGTCGAGGCGCACTGTCTTCCCAAGAAGCACGGCGGTTACGAGAAGGCTTATAAGCGCCGTCGGTTCAAGTTGGGGGCCGAGCCGGGGCCAGTGATGGCCGCATTCCATCCGTCGCCATGGTTAATCCGGAACACGAACCCGCTTGCGAAAGCCGGAGCGACGCTCGGCGCTGTACGCAAAGAGGTTCGGCGACAAATTCTCGCCGCACTCCCCAAGGGCATCATTGAACGCGACACCGTGAAGGCCCGCAGGCGGCACAGATCGATTGCCCGGATTCTATCGTCGATAGAACGGACAGCAGGTGTTGTCGAACAATCCGCCTCAGGCTGGGGCAGCGCAATCGGTGATGATCGTGCCGCGAAGTCTGCGGTTCGAAAATGGCGCCAGGCGCAGCCGATTGAGCGGCTTTCCCCTGTCGAGCTTTCTGATCTTGTGGACTATGCGATCGGGGCGCCTGGCGTCGCGCTAGGACGGGCATTGCTACGGCATGATGCGTCAATCCTTGATCCGACACGCTATCCCGAGTTGGTCCAGCTCTGTTGGCAGGGATTGCGCGCCTACCTCGACAACCCGGTGATCCTGTCATCGCTGCCGGGGAAGAGCGCAGTCGAGCAAGTCATGGGCGCCGTGGTCGATGGCGGCTTCGAAAGCGTCCTGGACGAGCATTTCTGGTTGCGATCGCAAAATCTCCAAGAGGGCGCAGCTGGTCTCGCCAAGGACCTTCAATCGTCGCTCGGACTACGCGCAGGCACCTTTAGCTTTCATGCAATAGGAGGTGCGCCACATAAGATCCCGGTGCGCTGCCACGTCGCCGTGCCGTTCGGCGACGCCGAGACCCAACCCGCCGTTAAGGTGGACGGCGGCGTGGGGCAAGCCGCTCCTGTCCGACCCGATGAGGTTCGGCGCAGCTTCAACACACCCTTCTGGCCACATGTGCTGGCAACAACATCGGTTGGTCAGGAGGGTCTCGATTTTCATCCCTGGTGCGCGCACGTGGTTCATTGGGATCTTTCGTCAAACCCTCTCGATATCGAACAGCGAGAGGGTCGCATCCAACGCTATGCTGGTTTAGCCGTCAGACGCAGACTGGCGGCAGATTTGCGTGGTGACGTGCTGAAAGATCGTACTGCGGCACACCATTCCCCTTGGCATAGCGTAGAATTTCACGCTGAGCGTCTGGTCGATGCGAGCGGCCTTCGCCCCTGGTGGGTGTACGATGGTGCCGAAATTCGTCGTCACGTCTTCGAGCGCCCGTTTGGACGGGATATCGTCCGCTTCGCCCAACTTCGAGAACAGCGCATGATCTATAGGTTGGCTCTGGGACAGCCCAATCAGGAGGACTTCATCGACGTGCTTTCACGAGGTGGGGCGACTACCCGCGCTCTGCTGCAACCGTTAATTCTTGACCTGTCTGCGATGGGGCTTCGGCAACGGCCTATGCCATGTGGCAATGAGCTAGAATGCTTTTTGTCGTGCAAGAAATGAGCTTGCGATCAGAGCGTGCATGCTCTGGCTTGGTCCCTGATGACGCCGTAGTCGGCGAGCATCTCGACGATGGCGGACATCTCTGGAAGTAACGCGAGTTCCTCAGCCGCGCGCGCTTGGACCTCGTTGGGATACTCGACCACGGGCGGGCAGACCGTGGCAATGGTTGGATCAAAAAGCCCCGTCGCGCAGCCGGTCAGCAAGTTCGTCGCGATCACGAGGGCGGCGAGCCGCCGCTTCCAGCATCCGGCGTTGGACATCATTGGCCTTCTCCGTGGCTTCGAGGCGTTCGACGAGGCGTCCCGCTCGCTCCCCGGAGCGCCGAAGCGCAACTAGGAACAGGAGCGTGGCGAGCGCGATGGCGCCGTAGTGCAGCGCCGACCGCATCCAGGGGTTGGCGGCAATCCCGGTGAGGAGCCCGCCGATCATCGCCGCCCCCGGCGCCAGTCGTCGAGGCGGGCATAGATGGTGACCGCGATGCCACCGAGTGCCACCGCGATGAACACCCAGCGGAGCGTTTCAAGATACGGGACCAGCGGCAGGACGGCGCTTTGCGTCTCCGCTGACCTTCTCCCCGGTATCCGGGCCATTGCGAACTGG
>NZ_JAEKPD010000022.1 GCF_016412875.1 Palleronia pontilimi
TGTATTGACCCAGTGAAATCCTGCTCATGCTACAAGGGAGAACGTAGCGATGAGTATGACGATGGACGAGAACATCAAACGTTGGACGGCGAAGCGCAAGACGGCGCTGGTGATAGAGATCATCCAGGGCAAGACCACGGTGGCGGAGGCCAGCCGGTCATTCGATCTGTCGCCTTCCGAGATCGAAGGATGGGTCGAGGATGCCAAGCGCGGCATGGAGAACTCCCTGCGCGCCAACCCACTCGACATCCGTGAGCAATACGAGAAGCAGCTCAAGGACCTGCAGGAGGCCTATGGCGAGGCCATGCTGGAGCTGCGCGCCCGAAAAAAGCTGGCGGCCCGCATGGAGCGGGAGGACGGCAATTGATCCGGACGCTCCATGAGGGCCTACTGGCGGATGGGATTGCGGTGCCGCTGACCAAGCTGTGCGCCTGGTTCGGCGTCCCGCGGCGGACGGTCTACTACAAGCCGGTCAAGGCCGCGCCCAAGGTCGATCCCCGCTTCGCCGAGCCGATCAAGGCGATGATCGAGAAAGAACCCTCGTTCGGTTATCGCACGGTCGCCTGGCTTCTCGGCTTCAACAAGAACACGGTGCAACGGATCTTCCAGATCAAGGGCTGGCAGGTCCGCAAGCGGCCCATCGGCATGCGGCCCCGGATCGAGGCTCTTCCGTCGGTGGCGACCGCGCCCAATGAGCGCTGGTCGACTGACCTTTGCCGCGTCTGGGCCGGGCGCGATGGCTGGACCACTCTGGCCCTGGTGATCGACTGCCACACCCGCGAGCTTCTAGGCTGGCACCTGTCGCGCTCGGGGAAGGCGACCACGGCCGCAAGTGCGCTGGAACACGCGCTGATCTGTCGCTTCGGAACACTTGGCAAAGTGCCGCAAGAGTTCCTTTTGCGATCCGACAACGGCCTCGTCTTCACCAGTCGAAAGTACACGGCGCTGGTCCGCAGCTATGGCCTGAAGCAGGAGTTCATCACGCCGCACTGCCCGCAACAAAACGGGATGGTCGAGCGTGTCATCCGAACATTGAAAGAGCAGTGCATCCACCGCCAGCGCTTCGACAGCATCCAACACGCGACCCGAGCGATCGGCGACTGGATCAGCTTCTACAATCACCGCCGCCCTCATCAGGCGCTTGCCATGCGCACCCCAGTCGAGGCATTCCGATTAGCGGCTTAACTTGAGCAGATTCCGCTGGGTCAATACAGTGACGCCGACAGATGTCGTCCGTCTTCGCGCCTGCCTCGCTCTCCTTCAGCACACTGATGATTTGTTCTTCTGTGAAACGCTTCCGCTTCATGGGTCTTCCTCCTTCGTCCATTCAAAGGTGGAAAAGTCCAGTTCGCAATGGCCCGGATACCGGGGGAAGGTCAAGATCACCATGGAATAGTCATCCTTCCAGCCGATGTCATGGAAGCGTCATACTGAAATCGCGCCGGGGAACAACCGCACTCAGAGGATGGGGAACGAACGTAGCCGCGGTTCCTCGATCCATGTATGTCCCGCGTCACCAACATGGCGCTCGTGATTGTTCGCTTTACGGCCTACGCTTGGCGCAAGATGACGATGCCCTTACCTTCTTGAGGCCTGCAGCTTCGGAACCTTCG
Source organism: Palleronia pontilimi (assembly GCF_016412875.1). Lineage (GTDB taxonomy): Bacteria > Pseudomonadota > Alphaproteobacteria > Rhodobacterales > Rhodobacteraceae > Palleronia > Palleronia pontilimi. The sequence goes on from NZ_JAEKPD010000022.1 coordinate 1,614, forward strand.
CGCCATGAGTATCCTGTCGCGCATGACAATGCGCCGCCGGGTGGGCACTGGCAGATGTTACCCGCGCCGTATTTGACCAAGCCGTCGCACGGGCTTTGCGAAAACAGATCATAATACGAATTATAGGTTGAATTAAACCGCTGGGAGTGGGTTCATATCCGAAGTGCAAATTCTGCTTACAAAGAGGTTCCAAAGGCACGCCCGCACTCAACCACTGTAGTCTATCAACCAGCATGATGAATGCCTTCTTGTTGGTCGATCCGCCGAATATTAGCTACTTATCCCCTGATTGCCGAACACCCGAATACGTTGGATGTTCTCGAAATTACGCTCTCGCGGATTTCTGGGACCTCCAGAAGTAATTCGTGCTTAGCATTGCACATTAACTCAACCCTGCCATTGGGCCAATTCGCCATACGATCTTCTATCGCGCGGAAGTCGATAACGTTACGCGCTTCGGCTGATCCGGGATCGCGCGGATATCGAAATCAGCAGTTCGCAGTTCGACTTCGTCCGGTTGATCCGAGTTTGCCATGTGCGCTTTGCCACCCAGCGGGAATCGGGCGAGGACTACCCAAGTATCTTGCACAGATCCGTCTTCGTCGACTGGCGCGACTACAAAGACAATTATGGGTTCGAGCAGGTGAACTATTGACGGATTTGTCTCGTTCGCGCATCGACGCCCAGAGACGACCGACGCAATTCGCCGAAACACTCTCTTGCCCTCTCCGGTACAGAATACTCGTACCGCCTTTCCTATTGGCCGACCATTTCGAGAAACGCGCCGTTCTCCTCGCTGACGTCACGCGCTTTTTCGAACGCACGCGCATGTTCCGCCTCAAGGCAGCGTAAGTGGGTCTGGATGTCCTCGATGTAGGGCTCGAAGTCTCTCCGGATGATGTCGGTATATTCCCGCGCGGCCGCCGGATCGCTCGGCACGAAGGGCCGCAGCGGCAACAGTCATGTTTCGGCTGATGCAGGACGCGCAATCAAACCGACCAATATTATAAGGATTGGCGGCAGCATATGTTGCGTACGCATGCTTCAGAAGCTCCGTCTTTCCCTGTTTGACAGCCACTCTCGTGCGTAATGATGACAACTTCGCGAGTGCGGAAAAAAATAAAACTATATCCGAAGAACAATAATATAGTATCGCGTGGCTTAGCTTTCCGGGAAGGATGCCGGGCCATGCACCAACATAAGAAAGCATGGCCCAGGTGATAGATTTAGAGAAAGCAGTGCCAAATGTGGTTACCGAAACCAAGTTCCGCGACCTCGCCGCGGAAGGCTACGCCATCGAGGTGGTGGCCCAGTCCGACGCCCTCAAGAAGGGACCGAGCTGGCACGGCACCTGGATCTTCCGCGTTGTTAGCGACGACGGGATGGAAAAGCTCCTGGTCACGGCGCGGACCCGGACCTCACGCGGCGATATCAAGATCCGCGAGTTCAAGACCGTCACCGGGGTCATCTCCTTTCTGGTGGGCATCGGCTTCTCCCATGCCGATATCCCGCTCGAGGAAGGACAGCGCACGACGCTCAAGCTGCTACGGAACGACCTGCCGACTGGCAGCTAACACTCTCCTCATCCTCTGGCTGGCCGCACCGGCCGCGGCGCAGATGGTGCGGGTCATGGAGATCGACGGCACCCTGACGGCGTCGGTCCCGCAAGAGCGCTTCTCCCGCAATATGCTCCGCACCTGACGATCCATCTGGAAACGGCACCACAAGACAGCGTCCTATTGGGGTTCTGGAGGGGCTTTTCGACCTGAGCGTGGTCGGTCAGGACTCCCGGACATCCACGCCTCGATTCCCTGTTGATCGGGCGGGAGAAACTGTGCCTGATCCTTCCCGTCGATGCCCCCGGTGGAAAGGCGACCTTTGGGACCCGCGGATTCGTGGCGCACCCCGACCGCTATGCCTACGCCAACGAGCTTCTGCCCCTAAACTTTCCCGACATTTTTATCGGCGCGGACCGTTTGCGGATCCGGACCGTCGTGAACCAGATCGGCCAGATCCCGGCACCTGTGGCCTGCGGCATTGGCTACACCCTCTTGCCTCGCTGTGGAATCGAGGCCTTTCCCGGGCCGAGACCGGCTGACCGTCGCGCCCATGACCCATCCCCGCCATCACGAACTATGGTGTATCGCGCGCAAGGGCCAAGAACCGTCCGCCCGGGTCCACCGGATCATGGAGATCGCAAGTGACATCGCCGGACAAATTGACCGATCAGGTTGAGATTTTAGCAACGAACCTGAAAAGGCAGAAAATCTTAATAATTTATCTCTACGCTTTCGAACGTTAATAATCGAAATATATAATTGTAGATAAATAGAAGAGCTGTGGAGAATAGTCTGTTAACCATAAAGTATAAAATTGGGCCTCTAACGTTAACCATGAGGTCTGCCATGATCCGTTTTTTAAGTTCGAACCAGTTGAAGGACTTCCCTAAACTTAAAGGTTCAATGTTTCGGGACCGAGCTGACCAGTTTCAAAGAAGACTTGGTTGGGAAGTAAGCGTTGATTCGCAAGGATTCGAAATGGACGAATACGACGCCTTGAATGCCCTTTACGTAATTTGGGAAAGGAAAGATGGTCAGCATGGCGGCTCCATGCGTCTTCTACCAACTGAGGGTCGGTGTATGGTGAATGAGTATTTCTCCCACCTCATGGGCGGGAAACAGATTAAAAGTCCAATCATCTGGGAGTGCACCCGCTTCTGTCTTTCACGCAACGCTGACTCAGGCACTGCAGCAGCACTTATGCTTGCGGGAGCTGAAGTAATGACGGCTTATAGCCTCCGACATTTTGTTGGTGTATTCGATGCTCGTATGGTTCGGATCTACAAGCGTATCGGCGCCTGCCCGCAAGTGATTGGAAGCCAGGGCGAGGGGCGAGAACGAATTTCTGTAGGATTATGGGATTTTGAATCAGAAGCACAGGCCCGCATCTCAAAAAACGCAAATATCCCACCTGCTCAGACGCGAGCTTGGTTCAATAATGAGCCTCTGGCCCATCGTCAAAAAGTATTGGAAGCATGACCCACGAGGAATTCCAAAACTAAAATATGCTATTACCTAACTGCGGATCTCAACTTCGAGATCCGCAGTTAGCGTCTCATAAAGCTCAGGCAGGGTCAGAACCCATTGAATTCCGCTTGGCTGCGTGATTCACGGTTCGATAAACGAGCGGTGAGCATGTCTGGTCTATTCTGGCTAACAGACGCGCCATCTGCGACAGCTAAGGACGCCCGCTGAACCTTTTCGTGACCTCAGGACAGGTCAGCGATTACATCGATGCCCGTGCATTGATGAGCAGTTTGCCCAAGGTGGACTGTTTGCTTGGAGATCGTGGCTATGACGCAGATTGGTTCCGAGAAGCGTTGAGAAACAAAGGTATACGCGCCTGCATCCCTGGTCGGAAACAGCGGTAGAAACCGGTGAAGTACGACAAGCATCGCTACAAACGCCGCAACCGGATTGAGATCATGTTAGGCAGGTTGAAGGATTGGCGGCGTGTGGCAACCCGCTACGATAGATGCCCGAAGGCCTTCCTGTCAGCCATCGCCCTTGCCGCACTCGATGTCTACTGGCTATGAGTCCTGACCCTAGTTCTCCGATGCGATAGACGCGATCATGGTACGGTCGCATAGGTCCCACGGGCAGACCGAACTCCTCGCCAAGCCGCATGGCGACGAAGCTGTCTGGATACGTGATGCTTGTCGTGGCTTCGTCTAAGGTTATCAGTGGGACGCGCACCTCGCAGGTATCAGGATAGAGGTCTGCGAACCATGATGAGCTGCCCAGAAAAAGGTAGTGTGGCGCTGCTCTCTTGGGACGCCCGCCCGCATCTATGAAGAGCGCTCGCAGCTTCGCTTCGGTCCTCCGGCGCAACTCCATGTATTTACGCCCGAAGACCCGCTTGTAGTTCGGATCGTTTCGACGCCGATCCATGAGGCCAACAACAGTGGCGTCGAGGTCCGCCGGAGCCAGGTCGCTCAAGTTCCTAAACGGCGTATCTCGTACGGAGTGATAGTGCGTGACGAAATCTGGATGAGACATCATGCTGTTCTAATCCGAAATTCGCTCAACGAAGAACGATTCTGATCCTCGAGGCATCCGATGCGTCTGCTGTCTAGCCCTCCTCGATCATGCTGTCCAGGCTGCGACTGTCGATGACGCGCAGGATCTCGATCCGTTCGGGAGTGGGGCGGTAGAGGACGAAGAAGGGGGTGCGTGTGATCCGCAGGCGGCGCACCTCCGCGTGATGCGTTGTCGTTCCAATGAACGGGTTGTCGAGGACCAATCCCTCCATTCGTCGCACTGCCTCGCGCGCCTTCACGGCCCCCTCGGGAAACACTCGCCCGTAGTAGGACCGCAACCAGCGCAGATCGCCGGTTGCCGAACGAAGATAGGCAATTCGCACGGAGGCTCAGCGTGCGTCGGTTCCTGGATGAATGTCCGCCTCCGGCAGAGGGGCCTCGTGCTCAGTGCCCCAGCTATCCATCCAGGCACCTACGGCTTCGGAGGACACAAACACGCCGTGGTCAGCCTCCGCCACGGCATCCTCAATCTGTCGGCGCAGAGCGTCTTGAGCATCGAGCCAGGACCGGATGGCACGGGTGGCGACCTGGGCGGCGGGCCGATCGAGGCGGGCGGCCTCTGCCGCGAGCCGGGACCGAAGATCGTCGTCCAGGCGCAAGGACACGGGAGTTGCGGGCATGGGGGGCCTCCAGCGGTTTGTATCGCGTGAGAATACGGACGACGACAGCGCAATTCAAGACATCTTGCCAATGCTCCTGAGACCCCTTCACGATCCCGACGAAATCCCCCGCCACGAGGCAGGAGAAAAGAGATTACAGTCGTGCGCGGTGTAGCATTCAAGCCGCAATTGGCGCGTTCTTCGGACTTGCCGGGCTGCGGCTGCTGGCGGATCGCGGCTGGATGAAAGTTCAGTGGCAGGTCACTTACCATAAACCATGCCTTGCGATCTAAAGACTCGCGCATCGGTTAGGGACCAGTGTCTCCGTTTCGTTAGGACACTGGTCCTGCTCCTTGCGTTCCCCTGGCTACCTTATCGGATTGCGATGGGGTTGATCATCGACTGAACCGCGCCCTCGAAGCGGGGTTGACCGAGAACAAACATGAATTCGCTCACGCCGTCCTCGACTAGCTGTCCCGTGGCCATGTTTTCGAGGATGTAGACTCCGTTCTTCGCCAAAAGCTCCTGGTGAGCAGGAAAGACCAGACCATCGGGATTTGGGACCGCATCCAGACCCCAGGTATCTGCGCCGACCGCGACGACGCCTTGCTCGGCCAACCAGGCCGCACCTTCGGCATCGATACCAGGTTCGCCGGCCGCGAAACGGTCCGGCTCACTTTCGATCAGCGTCAGCCAGCCCGTATGGAGCAGGATCACGTCGCCTTCCTCAATCGTCAGCTCGGCCGCGTCGAGCGCGGTTTGGATATCCGCGACCGAGATGAGAGTGCCTTCCTCCATCACGTCGGAACCGGCTTGGCCAGCCATGTCGAGCACAATGCCACGGGTCACGATGGGCGGAATATTGTGGATGCCCATTTTGGTCAGACCTCCCGTCGTGATGAAGTCGCCCGGTCGGTTCCCATTGTAGAACGTGTTCGCGATCCCCAAATGGCCCAGCCCGTCGATCTGCGAACCTAGTCCAATCCAGCCCATGATGACGTCATCCACGTAGGTCATCTCGTTCGGGCCAAGGGTCGCGCCGCCTTCCTGGCCTGGCATGAAGATGTTGATATCCAGTTCGCGCACCCCGAAGCCAGGCGTATCGGGTCCGACTGGGATGCCGAGTGCATAGGTCCGGCCCTCGGTGACAAGTCCAGCCGCCCGTTGCACCAGTTCGGGAGTCAACAGATTGGCCGCGCCGATCTCATCGTCTTCTCCGTATTGCGAAGGATACCAATTCTCGCCGGAGCCGTCGTGCTGTTCAGCCAATGCCGTCAGGCCAATCGTGGAGGCCAAGGCAGCGGTCAAGATCATCTTCATGTCGTTTCTCCGAAGGTTTCGATTGCGGTTGAAGTGAGAAGGTCCGTTCAAGCTAGCACGCCTTCATCCTTGATCGTACAGCCCAGCGACCAACGTGCACCACCGGAGGGCGGTCACACCATCAAGTGCGGATCACGAAGGCTGCCCATCACAAAGCAACGGCCAAGATCGAATGGCTCCCACGGTTGCTGGCCAACCAGGTTTCTGCGGCTTGCCCGAACGGCCGCTTCTGGTGAACAGACTGCCTCAGATCATCAAGCCCGCCGTACAGTATTTGGGCTGACGCCGAACAGACGGGCGATCTCCGCGATACGCCGACCTTCCTCATCGCGAAGGCGGCGAACCTCGTCCCGCTGCTGTCGGGACAGGGCGGGAGGTCTGCCGCCGACCCGACCAGCTCTCTTCGCCGCAGCCAAACCCTCGCGCGTTCGCTCCGAAATCCGCTCGCGTTCGAACTGGGCGATGGAGGCGAAAACGTGGAAGACAAGGCGCCCGGCCGAGGTGGTGGTGTCGATGTCCTCGGCCAGGGATCGGAAGCCCGCACCCTTCGCACGGATCGCGTCGACGATGGCCAAGAGGTCTTGCAGCGATCGTGACAGGCGATCGTACTTGGTGACCGTCACGACATCGCCGTCGCGGAGCTGCTCGATCAGCTTGTCTAGAGCAGGGCGGGCGCGCTTCGATCCGGAGATCTTCTCTGAGAAGGTTTTCTCGACCCCAGCGGCGTCGAGTGCGTCCAGCTGAGCCTCAAGGCTCTGACCTTCGGTCGACACTCTCGCGTATCCAATGATCACCGCACATCTCCCAGAAACCTCCCAAAACTACGTTGGTTTTGAACGGGGGTTATGGAACGGTCAAGCTTTTGTCCGGGCGTGGGCTGGATGGAACGTTCTAAAACGACCGTTTGTGACTCATAGGTTATGGCACGGGGTTTATGTCCGCTGTCGGGACGAGCTGGGCTTTCGCTGTGATGAGCAAGAAGGTCCGCGTTCCATCAGCTAAGCTTGAGGGACGTTCCGCCTCTATGAGGCTCGCCGGTCGTCACCCTAAACTGCCGCGCATCAAGAACGGGCGGGCCCATCTCGCGACCGATCCGGTGCTTCCGGACTGGCGGATCACCTGTTTCTTTTCGGGCAAGGGCTATCGCGGCAAGGGCGTGGCGTCCGCGGCGCTGGCAGGTGCCTTGGAGCAGATCGAGAAGCTGGGCGGCGGACGTGTGGAGGGATATCCGGAGGACACCGAAGGCCGGAAAGTCTCGGGGTCCTTCCTAATCAACGGGGCCTTGTCCACGTTCGAGCGCCAGGGCTTTGCGCGGTTGCGCCCGATCGGGAAACACAAATGGGTCGTGACCCGCACCGTTCCCTGAGCGTCCATCAAGCGTCCCTTCGGTCGTCCAGAAAGATCAGGTATATGCCACTGGCGATGATGACGAGCGCGCCGACATAGACCCAAGGGCCGGGAACGGCTCCCCAGAACAGCCAGCCTAAGGCCGTGGCCCAGATCAGGGCCGTGTAGTCGAAAGGCGCAACCACAGCCGCGTCTGCGATGCGGAAGGCGTGGGAGATCAGCGCGATCCCCAGGGTTCCGGCCACGGCCATTCCGAGGAACAGCCAGACATCGGGCCGCGCAAAGGTCGGCCAGTCTCCGAACAAAGTGAAGGCACAGGCAAGTCCGGAGAACAGCGTCATGTAGAGGGTCATCGTCCAGAAGCCGTCGCGTTCGTCGATCCACCGCGCGCTCATCATGACGAGGGCGTTCACGGCGGCGGCAGCCAGCGCCAGCAGAGAAGCCGTCTGCAAGGTATCCGTACCCGGCTGAAGCACGATCAGGACACCCGCGAAGCCTGCCGCGATAGCGACCGCGCGTTTCTTGCCGACGCGCTGTTTCAGGAGCGGCATCGAGAGGGCAGCCACGAAAATCGGCGCGGCGAAGATGATTGACGTCGCTTCGGCGAGTGGAAGGTCCGCAAGGCTTCGGATGAAGAGCCAGGTCGCCGCCACGGCCAGCACGGCGCGCAGGATATGGACGCGGACCTTGGCCGACCGCAGCGTCATGCCACCACCGGTCCAGAACGCCAGACCGGCCACGATCGGCAGCGCGATCAGGCTCCGGACCAGCAGAATCTGGAACGGATCGAAGCGGGCCACCAAGCCCTTCGCAATGGCGTCGTTGACGACAAGCGCCAGAACACCCGTGCACATGACGAGGAGTGCCCAGGCCTTGTTCGAAGTGCTCGATTCCGCGTGATTGCCTCTCATTGCGATCTCGTACTCGATTCAGCACATAAGATCAGCAGACTTCTGTTCGCCCGGCGACAAGTGGATTAAGGCTCCAAGCCAGCTTTCCCGCTGCGCGGGATGTGCCAAAACTCAACCCTTTCTGTCATCGGCGGAAAGGACCGTTTCCGGGCATCTGATGCCCGTCCGCGCGAAGCGCTAGGCCTGTCGGCGAGCGGCCTTCAGGTTGCCCGGCGACAGGTCACTCTGAAACCGCCTCGCCCACGATCACGCCACAACGCAAAAAGACCCCCGCCTGCTGACGGGAGCCTCGATCATTCTGGGCGGCGGGCAGTCACTCTGCGGCCATCCGGTCGGCCTGTGCAGTGCGATCCATGATGTAGTCCACGGCCTTCTGCGCCTCGGACGCGGCGCGGAAGATCGCGCGACTGTCTTCCTTCATCGCCGTCAGCCACCCCTCGACATAGGCCGCGCTTTGGTCGAACTCGGGCTCCACCCCGATTTGCGCGCAGAGCATGCAGTTGCCGATCTCGGCGACCAGCTCCTCGAACGCATAGGCCTTACGGTCATTGAACCGGCCAAAACGGTCGAGCCGCTTTGTAGCCCCTGTCCAGTGGGTCAGCTCATGCGCCAAGGTGCCGTAGTATCCCGCAACCCTGTGAAAGGTCGCGATCGGCGGCATGTGGATGCGGTCGGTCTTGATGTTGTAGTAGGCGCGCGGCTCCTCGGTCACGTCGATCTGCGCGCCACTCGCGGCAAAGAACGCCTCCAACGCGGAATCGGCGACGGTGCCAAGATCACGGGGTGGATCGGGCAGGATGTAGAATTCAGCGGGCAAGCCCTCGATCTGGTCGGCATTGAACACACGGTAGGCCTTGGCATAGGGAATTTGGCGTTCCTCGCCGTTCTCGTCCTCGCGCTCGACGGTCCCGTATTTCACAACGGTGGCGGATTTCTCGCCCTTGCGGACATGGCCCCCGAGCTGCTTTGCCTGATTGAACGTCATCCACCGGGCCGAGCTGTAATCCTTCGCCATCGCGGTTGCCCAGAGCACCAGAATGTTGATCCCCCGATAGGCTTCGCCGTTGAACCGCTCCGGCAGGCTGACCGATCCGCCGCCGCCGGTCCACGGCTTGCGCCAGGGCGGCGTCCCCGCCTCGATCTGTGCGACGATCTGATTGGTGACATGGGTGTAAACGTCAAACTTCTCTGCGGTCATTTGTGCCCCTCCTCGCGTGATGCGGTCGGGGTCTGTCTCCCTTTCCGCCAATGGGCGGGCCTTCCTTCTCTGTTGTCTGGAATGCCCATGCATTCCGGACGGCAGAGCAGGTAAGGGCAAAGCCCGTCCTGCGGCCCGGCGGGGCCGTGACACCCGGGTGGAGGGCGTGAATTTGGGAGGGAACCGCGCGGCTCACGCGTGGGAGGAACCGGGATTCTCGACCGGAACCGACGCCGAAGGCGGCGCTTGCCGGTTTTCCCGGACCTGCCGGGATGGCAGGCGGATCAACAGGATTTGGGAACCGTCAGGGCTGGGGTGAGCGGGCGTCAGCCCGTCGATCCCCTGCCGTGTCTATCGCTCAAAACGAGACCGGCACACAGCCGGGATCACAGATATCCTGCCGCGACCATGCGGCGGCTTTGCGGACGAAGCTGCCACTCCCCAGGCGCTGTCCAATTAAGCGCAGTCGCCCAATAGGTCGAGACTCCGAAGCGTACGATTACTGTTGGACATTTTACGCCCTTCTGCCAGCGCCAGACCCGGGCCTGTTACCACGATGCGATAGCGGCACCCTTCAACTAACTCGTCGAAATAATCCTCTCGAGATACTCCGAACAGGCTAATCCAGGTCGTTTCTGGCAATTCAAAGCTTCCATGATCTGACATGATCAGCCCGCAGTATCCCACACTACTTTTCGGTATGCTGGACCGGTATTTCGGCCATATTTTATAGGTTCTCCGACTTCGGCATTCTCGCGCAACATCCACGCTTGTTATCGTCACGATTTCGGTCTGTCGGATAAGTATCGAAGGTATGACTTTGATACTGGTCATGAGAATGCAAAAAACACCAACTCCTATCAGAAGGCGGTGAAGCTTCTTGGTCGCCTCGTCTTCCGGAGACATAAATGGCTTCATAGAATTCCCGAACTCCCAAAATGCCAGACTGCACGCAACTGGCCGCCATCACTGTCTTATCGACTTTAAATTTGGCGGCAATATGCTCTATTACTGTTCTGCAGCATTCGTAAACATGAGCTCACAGCCGACCTTCGGCAACGCTGCCCTTCGGGATCACATCCCATGCGTCGGCCCGCGGTCGATGTCCCGATCCTTCTCGACCTCCCGATCCCTCTCCTGGTCGCGGTCGTCCCCGATCTCCAGCTTTTCGCGCGGCTTGTTCAGCACGTCCTTCAGGCGCTCGTTCACGGACGGCTTGCGCGCCTCGCGCCCGGTCTTCTCGCCAAGCTCGGGATCGCTGTGACCGTCCAGTTTATGAACCGCCGCCTGGCCATCACGTCCGGCCTCCTTCTCCATGATCTCCTTCAGCCGCTCACGTGCATAGTTCCGCCGCTCCGGTGTGGGCGTGTCTTGCCGGTCCTCTGACCTGCCCACGACTTTCGCCAACCTCTCCCGCATATCCTCCGACCCGGCCCGTGCGCCGCGCTCCTTTGCGGCCGCCGCCCTGAGCGCAGCCAGACCGGCGGACACACGCCCCTGCCCGGCGTCCCGCTCGGCCCCGTAGGTCTCCCGCGCGATGTCCAGGCGTTCGCGCAGCGCGCGAAACGCGGCACGGGCCTGACGGGCGGCATGGACAACTGCGCCGCGCTCGGTGACGGGCACGTATTCCCGGCCCTGGCGCTCGGCCAGCGCCTTCGCCCGGCGCTCCATGGAGTTCGCCGCCGGTCCCAGCTTCAGCTCCGGGTCGCGGTCCAGCTCCTCGGCCGTCAGCTCGTCGCCCCGCTCCAGCGCCGCCTCGCGCTGCGCCTCTAAGCTGCGGTGATCGACGCGCTCCACCTCCCCTGCCCGTTCAAGTGCGCGGTTCTGTAGATCGGCCCAGACGCCGCGCATCTGCTCGATCTCGACGCCGCCGGTTTTCGCGGAATCGAGCACGCGCGTCTTGGCGGTGAAGCCCCCGGCTTCGAGCTTGCGGGTGGAGGTCAGGACGTGGGCATGGTGGTTCCGCTGATCGCCTTCCCGGTGCGGTGCATGGATCGCCACATCGACGGCCACGCCGTAGCGGTTGACCAGCTCCTCTGCGAACTGGCGGGTGATCTGCGACCGGTCTTCGGCGCTGATCTCGGACGGCAGGGCCAGTTCCCACTCGCGGGCGGTGACGGAGTTGCGACGGGTCTCGCTGGCCTCGACCTCGTTCCAGAGTTTCGAGCGGTCGAGCGCCCAGTCCGGCGCATCCTTCGGTGTCAGGATGAAGGTCTCCTCGATGCCCTGCTTGCGGGTGTAATCGTGGATGCGGCCTTCGCGCTGACACTCGATGCGTTCCCCCACACGGTAGGCCGCCGCCGCTGTGGCGGAGCGCCCGGCGCTGCGTTTGATCGTCTTCACGGAAAGGTGGTAGCTGGCCATCGCCCTACCCCGCTCCGTAATGAGAACGATGCAGACGCGCGCCGCTGCTGACCCCGGCCAATGGTCCCGCATTGGCCGTCCGGTCAGCCGTCTTTTTCCCGGAGGCCCGCGCCCCAGATCGAAGTGCGCGTTCGCACCGCTGGGGCCGGAGGGGAAAAGACAGTCCGAACGATGCCGCCCAAGAGGCGGTTGAGGCACGGACTTGCCGATGCGTTCCACCAATCTCCCCAGCCTTGTGGTGGGCGGGAGATTGGTGGAACGCATCGGCGGTTTGCCATCGGCAAACCCGGCAAGGAATGGACGGCTCGGCCGCTACAATCCGCGCAGCCCGCAAGCGCGGCACCCCCGGCGATCCAGCCCCGGCCACGGGGCACGGGATGCCGTCAGGGTGTCGGGCGGCGGGACGCGATCCAACGGCTGACGTTGGTCTGGGAAGGTTTGGAAGGGGCGGTGCGCCCTTCCATCTCGATGCGGCACGCAGCGAAGGGGATGGCCATCGGCCGGGGCTCTGCCCCAAGGAGATCGCACGCAAATCTCGGAACCGCAGGTGGAGAGTTTGCATAAGTGCGCCCTTCACTGATCCTCAGCTCAGGGTTTGCGCAGTCGTCCGATCCTGCAAGAACAGGTGGGGCCACCAGCTCCTTTTTGCCAACTTCCGCCCATCCGAGCGATGCCATCCGCCAGGTTTCGCCGAAAGACGGGCCTGGGTTGGAAGACCGCTTGTTTCTGGACGCGGAGGGCGGAGTCTTACAACCATGACGGGAGTTTGACCGCGGATGGTTTGACACATGGCCGAGACCGAACTCGAACGCGCCGAGAAGCGCTACGCCCAGGCCAAGGCCCGGTTGCAGGCTCTGAAGAACCGGGAAGCCACGCGGCAGCGCAAGCTGGAGACCCGGCGCAAGGTCATCCTCGGGGGGGCGCTGCTCGATCTCGCGGAACGGGATTCGGGGGCGGCGGCGATGGTGGACCGGCTGATCCGGAACCTCTCCCGCGACCAGGACCGCAAGGCCTTCGCGGAGTGGGGTGGCGCGGCCTCCGGCGGGGACGGTCCCTCCCCGGGCGGTGCTGCGTCTTCCCCTGCCCCTGGTGCTGATCCTGACGGGTCCGCCTGATGCAGGGCGTCCTGCTCTTCGTGGGCGGGGTGGCGCGGGTCTTCGTACGGGTGATTGTTACCCCGATCCTTCTCGGGTGGCTGGTCGGCGCCATGGCCTTCGGCGCGATGCTCGGGGCGCTCGCGGGCTTCGTTCTCTCGACCCCGTTCTTCGACATGCCGCCCGGTCAGTCTCCTTGGGAATGGGTGATCTACGGCCCCTGTATCCTCATCGGTGCTCTCCTCGGGGTCCAGTACTGGCGCATGGTCTCCGGGGCCGACGTCTTCTTCGGGCTGACCGGCGACAGCCACGGCTCGGCCCGCTTCGCCAGCCGCAAGGAGCTGAAGAAACACGAGGGCGGTGAAGGTCTCCTGATCGGGCGCAATCCGGGCACCGGGCGGCTGTTGCGCTATGACGGTCCCGCCCACCTGATCACCCTGGCCCCGACCCGCGCGGGGACGGGCGTCGGAACGGTCATCCCGAACCTGCTGGCTGTGGAGCGCTCGGTGCTGGTCATCGACCCCAAGGGCGAGAACGCCCGGATCGCGGGCGCGGCCCGCCGGCGCTTCGGGACCGTCCATATTTTGGACCCGTTCCAGGTCTCCGGCCTGCCCTCGGCCGCCTACAATCCGCTCGACCGGCTCACACCCGACAGCCTCGACCTGGGCGAGGACGCCGCCTCTCTGACGGAGGCCCTGGTGATGGACCCGGCCGGACAGGTGCAGGAGGCGCACTGGAACGAGGAGGCCAAGGCCCTCCTCGGCGGGCTGATCATGTTCTGCGTCTGCCACGAGGAGAACGACCGCCGGTCCCTCGCCACAATCCGGGAATATCTCACCCTGCCCCCGGACCGGCTCAGGGCGCTGCTGGAACTGATGCAGGAAAGCGACGCGGCGGGAGGACTGATCGCCCGCGCGGCCAACCGCTTCCTCGGCAAGGCGGACCGGGAAGCCGCCTCGGTCCTGTCCAACGCACAGCGCCACACACATTTCCTCGACAGCCCCCGGATCGCCCGCTGCATGGCGCGGTCGGACTTCGCGTTTGCGGACCTGCGCCACCGGGTCACCTCCGTGTTCCTGGTCCTGCCGCCCAACCGGATGGACGCCTACAGCCGCTGGCTGCGTCTCCTCGTCTCCCAGGCCCTCCAGGACATCGCCCGGGATGCAGAAGTGTCAGCGACACCGGCAGGCGCCACAGGCGCGCCCGCGGCCCTGTCAGGGCCCACAGGAGACCCTGGGGCCTCCCCTGCCCGCTCTGATGCTCCTGCGACCCCTCTGAGCGCCACAGGACGTCTGAAGGCCCCCGCGCTGTTCCTGCTCGATGAGTTCGCCGCCCTGGGCCGTCTGGAGGCCGTGGAGCGCGCCATGGGGCTGATGGCGGGCTACGGGCTCCAGCTCTGGCCGATCCTCCAGGACATGAGCCAGCTCCGTGATCTCTACGGCGACCGGGCGAACACCTTCATCGCCAATGCGGGCGTCCAACAAGTCTTCGGGGTGAACGACTTCGAGACCGCGAAATGGCTGAGCCAGATGATCGGCCAGGAAACCAGGGGCTATCAGACCGATAGCTTCAAGCCCGGCGACGGCCCAAGCTTCTCCAACCACCTCACCGGCCGCGATCTGCTGACCCCCGACGAGATCCTGCAGATGCCGCCCGAGCTGGAGCTCCTGCGCGTCCAGGGCGAGCCGTCTGCCCTGGCGCAGAAGCTGCGCTACTACGCCGATCCCGAGTTCCGGGGGCTCTTCGTCCCGCAGGATGCCTGAACCCCGGACAGGAGGCCCCCCATGTCTGAACAGATGTCCGATCGTTCCGCTGCTCCCTCCCCTGCCCCGCTCTCCGACGACGAGCTGCGCGAAACCCTTGATCTCATGGCAACGGCCGTGGCCAGCATGTCCGACCGGATCGACGCTCTCACCGCCGTGTCGGACCGGCAGATCAAGGTCTCGACGGAGGCGCGGATCGCGGCCTTCGCCGCCAAGGACCAGACCGACCCCACGCGCCACGGCGACGCCCTGGCGCAGACCCTCAACGCCGGGCTCGGGCAGGTCGCGACCGACATGGCGAAAATCGTCCGCCGTCTGGCCCTCCAGACCGACAAGACGCTTCAGGCGCTGGCCAGAGCGGAGGACGACAGGTCCAGTGCCCTGCGCGAGGTCGTCGAGCGGGAACGGAAGGCGGAACGCCTGAAGCGCCGCCTGCCCTGGATTGGTCTGGGTGCGCTCGTCCTGGCTCTGGCGCTGACGGTCACGCTGCCGCGTTTCCTGGCCAGCAACGCGTCCACCTGCGCTCTGCTTGGGGGCACCTGGACCACGACCACCACCGGCATCGATGCCTGCGTGTTCTACGGCGAGTGAGGCGCTGCTCCTGATCTGCTCGCAGGCACTGTTCTCGGCATCTTGGCCGCCGCGGGCGGCCAGGAGGCTCTGCCTCCTCTGCCCCTAACGGGGCATTCACCTCCGGGATATTTATGGAACAAAGATGCCGTGGTAGGATGGTACCCGCGGTACAGGCGGGGACGCGGAGATGTCTCTGCTGAACCGCCTGGACAGCTTACGTGGCGTCCCACAGCCCCATCTCGATCAAAAGGTCTGCGTCCCTTCCGGCCGCGATGAGTGCCTTCTGCGCCCCAGTGAACTTCGGTAACTTCATGTGGCCCCGCTCCACTTCCAGCCGGGAAGACGTAGCCGAAAACTCCAGTTTCACAGTCCAGTGACCAAGGGGCAGAGCACGTCAGGCGGGCGACGGTGGCACATGTCGCGGCGATCCACGGGGTGAGCCAGCACCGAGCGTGCCAGGTCCCTGGCCGTGGATAGGACAAGCGTATGCAATCGGAGCCTACGCCCGAACGGCGTCGCTTCGGGTATCGGCGCATCCCCATCATGCGCGAACGACAGGGGATCGTACCGAACCTCCAAGAAGCGGAGGCGGCCTTACGGCGAGGAGACACTGCTGCTGCGCCGCAGGGGGGGGCGGGAGCGCGCCCTCGGGACACGGCGACCGATGCGGGTGCCGGATGCTCCGAACGAGCGCTCAAGCCTCGATTTTTGTCAGCGACATGCTCATCGACGGGCGACGGATCCGGAGTCTGGCCGTGGGGGATGACTACAGCCGCGAGTGCATGGCGCGGATTGCAGATACGTCTGCTATCCGGCCGCGGCGCCGCCCGAGAACGCAAGGCGCCGTGATCGCAGCGCGCCGACGACCGGCGATGGTGGGCTCGGACGACGGCACGGAACCGCCCTCGATGGCGATTCCGTCACCGTGTCGGCGCTCCCATGTCGAGCGGCTGGCATCACCTCACGCCAGGCGATTCTGTGACCGGGCACGCGGGTACCACGCCGGTGGATGAAAAGAGCGGAACGACCAGCGGTCGAGAAAAGTGGGTGCCCAAGGACGGGGCGCGCAGAGTGCGCATGTGGACCCAGCGCCCGACTTTATCCGCAAGCGCGCAGATCTTTACGGATTACGACGCACTCAACAGCTTTCGATCCCGCGGTTTCGATTCTCTTGCGGGTGTTTGGCGGTGCTGCTCTTCGAACATTTCCGCCAATAATTCTTCCAGGGCATCGGCAGTGGCGTCAAACCCCATCATTCTTGCCTGCGATGCCGCTGAAAGCGTCCGCGCGATGATATCATTGGTGATCATTTTTATACTTTCGCTCTAAAGTTAATCGTAAAACAAATCGCTAATCTTTATGAACAAAAGGTTAACAGATCGAGCGCGAGCCGATTTCCGCCGATCGGCCTGCGCTCGAGAGGCGTCCGACTTAATTCAGCAAGACTCCTTCCCTGCTGAAGACGATGGATTTGATATTGCTTGTGCGCTTGCTGTCCTGCGGGGTCTGGGTTTCATCTCGATCCCTGTAGCGGGTGGACTCGTAAGGGAGCGTGATGCCATCCATAACCTTGAGACGGTGCATATCCGCTAACGCGGCCTGCCTCGCCCCGTCGATCTTGTGCTTGAGATTCTCCAAGCCTGCGAACTGCGCGTAACGATAGAGATCGTCAAGATTGTCGAACAGTTCGCCAAGCCACTTATATTTTTCCATTCCATTACCCTTGATTATACCTTAGCAGCACGCATAGGTTGCAGTGAGTACACCCTAACTTTGCTGTAATGGTTAAAAGTGGGTTAACGCTTCACGTTGGTTCCGCGCGCCTCGGCTGTTTTTTTCAGATGTTGCCGCATTGTGTCGAATTACCTTGCGTCAATTCGTCCCGTCGAGATCTCTAAGCTGGTGAGATAGTACACAGCATAGCTGTGTGCGGCATGGCCATGTGGAAGGATACGAATTTATAATCGGCAGGCGCAATATAGACTTTCCGACCGGTGTTACGGCCAAATTACTGGTCCTCCATTGTCATCCGATTCTCCCCGGCCAGGTGTTCGCGAAACAAATGGATCACGCTTCCCCGATGGGGCCGACAGACGATTCTGCCGATGGTGCTTCATTTCCATTTCTTCGCGTGGCGATCTCAGGAGACATCCATGTTTCGAAAAGCTTTTTCACGCGCGCACGCCGACCCCGCCCCGAACGCCGATTTTGCCGCGTATCAAGTTTTGCGGCTTGCGAAGGCGCATCTGCCGGGGCGTGCAACAGGCGACACCCTACGACTTGAGAAAATCCCTTCCAATCCCGACAAGCCATGGTCCAGCACGGTTTTTCGAATTGTTGGAGCCACGGGATGCGTCGCGTTTTGCAAATGCGCCCACGGTGCCGACGCAAGACATCGCATGGCCCACGAAGTGACCGCGGCCGGGCGCGCCGCCGAGCGATTGACGCATCATCCGGGCTGTGTCGCGCCGCGCATCCTGCATCACGACAAACGTCGCGCCATGATGCTGATGACGCCGTTGCAGGGGGCAACTCTAGGGGCTCGACTTCGCGAGGTCGGTGCGGATCGCGTGCGCCGCGCCGACTTTCTGGAACGGACGGGCCGGATCCTTGCCGCGTATCACGGCACACTTGCCCTGCCAGCGCCTCTAGCCTCAGCGGTGCAGCTCGAACGGTTGCGATCCCCGGCCCGTAGCGCGTCCGCATCCCCCGCCTTCGCCGCAATTTGCAACCGGCTCGACGCACTGAAAGACGTGCTGCTTGCGCCCAGTCATATCCGTGGGCATTTCCACGGCGATATGAACTGTGCCAACATTCTTGTGGGCCGGGACGGCGAGGTTGGGCTTGTCGATTTCGAGCGCGCCGGGACCGGGGTCCTCTATCCCGAGATCGCGACGCTCCTGATCCGGGTCCTTTGTGTTGCGCCGGAGACAGGAACGCCGAAAGGCGCAGGCATGATCCCCGACGACGATCTCGCCGCATTCGAGACCGGCTACGGGCTGATCCGGGGCCCGGGCTTCGATGCGGCCTGCCTGCTGTCGCTGGCCCGGATGTTCGTCAGGTCGAAGCTGCTGGAAACAGGCGCACAGCTGACGTCCCATCAGGCTCGCAGACGTCATAGGCTGATCGATATCGCCGCGCGTGTCACGGAGTGATCGACAGGCGTCCCGCATCGCCCGATCGTCGTCCCCTGCCCCCACCGTGGCTAGGCAGGACCGGTCCGGACCGTTATAGACGCGCGCGGGCCGTCCCCGTTGCGGCATGTCGCGCAGTCAAAGGATGCATCCAATGAAAATCGCCGTCGCCGGACTCGGCTACGTGGGGCTGTCGAACGCGGTGCTGCTGGCCCAAAACCACCCCGTCACCGCCGTCGACATATCGCAAGCGCGGGTGGATCAGGTGAACGCCCGCCAATGCCCCATCGTCGATGCCGAAATGGAGCGTTTCTTGGCGGAGGAGTCACTGAGTCTGACCGCCACCACCGATGCCCCGGCCGCTTATGCCGACGCGAAATTCGTGATCGTCGCCACGCCGACCAATTACGATACGCTCACCAATTCCTTCGACACCTCGTCGGTCGAGGCGGTGATAGCCGCCGTCGGGGCCGTCAACCGCAGCGCCACCGTTATGGTCAAATCCACCGTGCCCGTGGGCTTCGTCAACCGCATCCGCACCGAGATGGGCACGGACCAGGTGATTTTTTCCCCCGAATTCCTGCGCGAAGGCCGCGCGCTGCACGACAACCTGCATCCCTCGCGTATCATCGTGGGCGAACGCTCGGACCGGGCGCGCGCCTTCGCCGACCTGCTGGTCGAAGGCGCCATCCGCAAGGACGCGCCGGTGCTGTTCACCGACCCGGACGAGGCGGAGGCGATCAAGCTCTTCGCCAATACCTACCTCGCCATGCGCGTGGCTTTCTTCAACGAACTCGACAGCTACGCCATGGCGGGCGGCATGGACACGCGCCAGATCATCGATGGCATCGGGCTCGACCCGCGCATCGGCGATCACTACAACAACCCCTCCTTCGGCTATGGCGGCTATTGCCTGCCGAAGGACACCAAGCAGCTTCTGGCGAACTATTCGGAGGTGCCGCAGAACCTGATCCGCGCCATCGTCGACGCCAACCGTACGAGGAAAGACTTCCTGTCGGACCGCATCATCGCCCGCCAGCCCCGCATCGTGGGCGTTCACCGGCTGGTGATGAAGGCGGGATCGGACAATTTCCGCCAAAGCTCGATCCAGGGGATCATGAAGCGCATCAAGGCCAAGGGGATCGAGGTCATCGTTTACGAACCGGTCCTGGATGACGAGACCTTCTTCGGCAGCCGGGTGGTCCGCGACCTTGATGCCTTCAAGGCCGAGGCGGATCTGATCGTCGCCAACCGTCTGACCGACGATATCGCGGACGTCGCGGGCAAGGTCTTCACCCGCGACCTGTCGGGGCTGGACTAGGGTCCAGCCCGCCGATACCGCGCGTCGGGGCCGACGATCCGACCCCCGGTGTCAGACGATGTCGATGGCCTGCTCCAGCCCGCTGGTGGAGCCGACGCCCGCCAGCTCGAACGCAGCAGAGCCGAAATCGAAGACCACATTGCCCGCCTCGTTGATCGCGGCGAATTCCGATACGGTCTCGCTTGCGCTCAGGGTGCCGGACCACAGCGCATCATCGAGCTGCAGCCTGTCTTCCGACGCGTCGAAGGTGCTGAAGATGTCGACGCCGTCGCCCGCACCGAAGACGAACGTGTCGGCGCCCTCCGCCCCGAACAGGCGGTCGTTGCCCGCTCCGCCTTCCAAGATGTCGTCACCGGCGCCCCCGAACAGGCGGTCGGCGCCATCCCCGCCGATCAGCGTGTCGGCACCATCGCCACCGCCCATCGTGTCGTTGCCGCCGCCACCCGCCAAACGGTCGGCGCCGTCGCCGCCACCACCCCAGATCTTGTCGTCACCGTCGCCGCCGAAGACCACGTCGTTGCCGGCCGCACCGCCGACCGTGTCGTTGTCATCGCCGCCGAACAGCGTGTCGCTGCCGCCGCCACCCAAAACCTTGTCGGACCCCGCGCTGCCGAAGGCCTTGTCCGCACCGCCGCCGCCGAACAGCTGGTCGTTGCCGCCCGCCCCACCGATCCGGTCGTCGCCGGCACCACCGCCGGCAATGTCGTCGCCGCCGCCGGCATAAAGCCGATCGTCATCCGACCCGCCGAAGATGGTGTCGTCATCCGCCCCGCCGAACAGCGTGTCCTCGCCATCCATGCCGCGGATGATGTCCCGCCCGGCGGCGCCGAAGACCAAGTCGTCGCCACCGCCCGTATCGACCTCGTCATTGCCGTCGCGCGGGCGGATGATGTTGTCGGAATTGTTGCCGATAACGCGATCGTCCCCCGATCCGGCGATCAGGTTCTCGATCACCGTGCCCCTGGCGATGCCCACATTGCCGACCCCGCCCTCGATATCCGAGAACGAGCCACCCCGCATCGAGATCACGTTGTCGGTGGTCGAGAACCGCAGGTCGATGGTGTCGATGCCGCCCTGGTCGTAGATGGTGAAAGCCAGATCTTCGTTTTCGGTCAGGAAGCCCGCGGGTGCGGTTCCGCCGGCAAGAACGTCGAAGAGCGTACCCAGGTAATTCTCCAGATTGGTATTTGCCCCCCAGGTCGTGTTGCCCGCGGTGACCCCGTCCCTGCCGGGCGCGCCGTAGAGTTCCTGGATCGCAACGATATCGACCATCATCGGGCTCACCAGCGCGCCGTAGCTGGCATCGACGGTCGGATTATCGGTCTGGTTGAAATAGGACATGACCGACATCTGCCAGCTGTCGTTGGAAAACAGTTCGTCGCGGCCGTAGACGGCATTGCCCCCATACGGGCCCAGATGACCCACACCCAGCGCGTGGCCGATCTCGTGCAGGTAGACCGAGAAGGAATAGCTGTCGATCCCGGTGCCGTAGATCCGGAGCCAGTCCGAAGTCACGTTGACCGATGAGGCTGAATTGACCCCGTCGCCATCGACCGCGTTGGCGCGCGCGAAGGCGCCGCTGCGGTTGTCGTCGAAGGTGATATCGGCCGATCCGCCGACTTCGCGGAAGGACAGGTCGGCGACCATTTCCCACGCTTCCAGCGCCCAGCGGGCCAGCTGCCGTCCCGCCACCGTCAGCCCGCTCAGGTCCACTGTGATGTCACCATCGGCAAAGGCGAAGCGGGAGAAGTTCTGGCTCTCCCAGTAGCCGTCGGTCAGGTATTCCGCCATCTCGTCGACGGTGCCGACACCCCGTGGGGCGTCGCTGATCGGCCCCGATGTGGTGCCCAAAACCGAGGCGTCTTCCAGACGCGCGGCCAGCGGTGTGGGCGGAACATCGCTGCCCAAGGCGCAGCTGGACGCGATCGGGGCACTCTGGGAACACACGGTGCACATGGGCGGACTCCGGTAGCAAGGAACAAGGGGGTGAGGGCGCGGGGCGTTATGGGCGCAAAATCGGCGAGGATTATGGTTCGGGTGGGTCGAAAGCTGGGCGCGCACGCGCTTTCGGGCGCAAGGGGTCGGGCAGATCGGCCAGTAGGCGCCGTACGAGCGGGCCGGGCGCCGCGCCGGGCCGCAGCGGCGCCGACGGGCCCGGCCGGAGCGCGTCTGCGCCGTGGCGCCAGTCGAGTCGGACCCGCGCGTCGGCGATGCGCAGCGCCAGGGCCAGATCGCCGGGCCGGGTCGGCGCGCGGGAGAGATCGTCCATCACCCGCTGCACCGCACCGGGCGCGATGGCGCGCAGCGCATCCTTCAACGCGCGGCAGGCGCCGGGCAGGCGCGCTTCGGCGGCGGCGCAGTCCAGGGCCACGACCGGGCGGGCCTGCTGGGCGGGCGCGGCCCCCTGGGCGGCCGGGCAGCCACCCGCTGCAAGGGCCGCGCCAAGGAGGGTGACGCGCGGGACGGTCAGGAACTGCATGGCGGTTGGATTCGGGCCAATGGGACACCCCAATCTAGGGAGCGCGAGGTTAACATCGCGCTACCCGACACCGCCCGCGGTGTGAATTCCCGCCCGCCCCCATGGGCGGGTTGCCGCCCCGCACGCCCCTGCCCGATGGCGGGTCTTTGCCGCAGGGCGCGGGGCTGCGGCGTTTCGCCTCAAACGCCGTAATAGTCCCTGTACCACGCCACGAAGGACGCCACGCCCGCGCGGATATCGGTGGCCGGGGCGTATCCCGTCAGCCGCTCGAGCAGCGCCGTGTCGGCCCAGGTGGCGGGCACATCGCCGGGCTGCATCTCCATCAGGTTGCGCTCCGCCGTCCGTCCCAGCGCCGCTTCGATTGCGTCGATGAAATCGCCCAAGGGGACCGGCGCGCCGTTGCCGATATTGACCACTCGGAAGGGTGCCACAGGCGACAGGCTGTCGCCCGGAACGGGCGCCCCGGAAACCCCGCCCTCGGGCACCGCGCCGTCCGCGGGGCGTTCGGGCACCGCGTCGATCAGCAGCCGGATGCCGTGGACCAGGTCGTCCACATGGGTGAAGTCGCGGCGCATGTTGCCGTGGTTGTAGACGTCGATGGGACGTCCTTTCAGCATCGCGTCGACGAACTTGAACAGCGCCATGTCGGGCCGCCCCCAAGGCCCGTAGACGGTGAAGAAGCGGAACATGGTGACCGGTAGGCCGTAGAGATGGGCGTAGGAATGCGCCATGCTCTCGGTCGCCTTCTTGGTGGCGGCGTAGAACGACATCTGGTGATCGGCACGGTCGGTCTCGACATAGGGCATGGCGGTGTTGGCGCCGTAGGCCGAGCTGGTCGAGGCCAGCAGCATGTGGGCGGGCGGATGCGCCCGCGCGGCTTCCAACAGCTCGAAGGTGCCCGCGATATTGCTCTCCAGATAGGACCGCGGATTGTCGATCGAGTATCGCACCCCCGCCTGCGCGGCCAGGTGCACCACCACGTCCGGGCGTTCCTTGGCCATCAGGTCCATCAGCAGTCCGGGCGTCTCGACCCGGTCGTTGACCGTGCGAAAGCCCGGGCTTTGCAACAGCATCCCCTGCCGCCGCTCCTTCAGGCGCACGTCGTAGTAATCGGTCATCGCGTCCAGCCCAATGACGCGGAACCCGTCCTTCAGCAGCCGCCGACACAGATGCATCCCGATAAATCCAGCCGATCCGGTCACAAGTGCCGTGCGGGTCATATGGTGGGGTCCTTTCCCTGTTCACAGCGCCCTATCGCGCGGACTTGCGACGGAATCGAGACAGCAACTGCATGCACGTGGCGGAGCCCGGACGTATCCAAAGGCGTCGCAATCCTCGGCAAAGCGCCGTCTGACCAGGCGTTGTAGGGTCTGGTCCGCCAAGATCTCCTGCCCCACTCACGGATGACGCACGCTGATCACGGCTGTCCCGGTGATTTCTCAGGACAACCCTGGTCACGGACCGGTCGCGGAACCAACTGGATTCTGTTGCCGCCGGTTTTCGGCGGCTGAATGTAGATAAAACGGTAGCGCGAGGAAATCCTGCTTTGCTGGATAGTGCGACACTGCCGTGCTCCCGGTGTCGGCTCCGCGCGATCGATAGCGTGTAGGAGAGGCGCGGCTTCCATGAAGACCCCGACCGGTTCGGTCGACATCACGATGGCGCCCCCTTCCCTTTCACGGACTTCTTCTCCACCCAGCCCAAAAACGCCCGCTCGGGGGCGGCCAGACGCTTGCGGCCCGAGACCTCCCACCAGCTGCGCCACTCGGCCTCCAGCGCGTGGACGTCGGCGCCCGGCAGCATGGCGCGGGCGGTCTCCAGCGTGTCGTCCGACAGGGGCGGCGGCCCCATCCCCGGCGGCGGGACCGCGCGGCGCGGCGTGACGCGCAACTGGTCGCCCGGGACTTCTTCCAGCCGGTAATCGGGCAAATGGTCTTCCGCGATCATCCGGCGAATGGCGGCGCGAAAGACCCGCAGGGGCGCCGTCGATCCCGCTTTCAGATGCAGCGTCGCGAGCCCCACATGCCAGCCGGGCTGCCGCCCGCAATGCTTGCGCGCCAGCTCGTAGACCCGCCGCTCCAAAGGCTTTCTCAGGCGGAAATAGTCCCGTGACAGCGTCAGGACCGATTTCGCCAGCACAGCGCGGAACAGCCAGTCCGACAATGTCACGCTGACCGATACCATGCGCCCACCCCGGGATTTACGCACCACTTCCCAGGCCTCGATCAGGCCGAAGCCGCTGGTGGTCTCTTCGCCCGCGGTGGTGATATTAGTGGTGATACGGGTGCCCGCCAGGCGCTCGAAGGCCTGCACCAGCCGCGCGTAACTGTCGCCCGACGTGTCGCGGTTGGTGGCAACCAACAGGTCATGCGCGGTCAACCGCAGGGTGCGCGTCACCGCACGGCCCGCGTTCAGCGCGGCCACCAGCTGGCTGATGCAATAGATCAAGATGTCCTTGTCGTGGATCGTCGCCCGTCCCCGCACCGACGGCGTCACGGTGATGTCGGCGCCGTTGTGACTATAGCTCAGGATTCGCCTGTCGGGCCGCGTCGACAGCGAAAACAGAGGATGCTCCATGCTGGCCAGATCGTCCTTCAGGCTGGCGCCGAAGATGTCGCAGACGAAGAAATCGCCCGAGGGATGGCGCGCGGGTCCAAGCCCGCCCGGATGGGTGCCGCTGCTCATGTCGTCCGTCCTGCTCGCGAACCTTCCGGTCCGGCGTCATTCGGGCGCGCCGGGACTTCTTCGGGGGTTCAGTAACACCCTAGACATATCCACAGGCCCCGGTCCAGCGCCCGGATCGGGGGATCGGAATCGCGCCCCCGTGGGTTCGGAGTCGTTCCATCGTGGGTTCAGAGTCGCCCGGATCGGACCGCGCTAAGAAAATCATGGGAATTTCAGGATGTTGCTGCGACTCTGAACCACCGATCATCTTCACGTAACGATTCAACTAACATTCTCTAACAGCAAAGAAGTTGCATCAGCGCACCTCCTGTCCCGTCACACCGCTGGTCAGCCCGGGCAAATGCTGAGAAAATCGACAGAATCGGACGGTGCGTCACAAGATTTCTTCCATGTGCGCGCTTTTGTGGTATCCTGCCGAAAATAGCGCACATCAACGTGCCGAGCAGCAGTTCATCCATAGGCACCCTCCCAGGTCCAACGCCCCCCTTCCCCCCTATTTCCGACTCGATCCCGACGCAGCCTTGGCCGGGCTCGGCGCTGCCACAGACACCGAAGCCTTCGCCGAGATCGCCCGCGCCTGCAGCCGGGGCCGCGACGATCTGGCCTCGCGCGGCCTCGAGGGCGACGGCACCCGCAAGCTGCGGATGTTCTCCACGTGGGAGATCACACGCTACCTGATCCCGGTGGCCCAAGGCCATTTCCGCCGCGTGCTGAAGCAGAACCCCGATCTGCCCCAGGGCCTGTCCGAGACCCCGGGCGGTGCCAAGTGGTTCACGCTGGAAGAGGTGCTGCGCCTCAAGGCCCATTTCGGGCAGGAGGGGTCGAAGGCCAAGGAATATCTTCCCTACCGCCCCAAGGGCCTGCCCGCCAAGATCTGTGCCGTTGCCAATTTCAAGGGCGGCGTTGGCAAGACCAGCACGGCAGCCCACCTGGCCATGTCCGCCGCGCTCGACGGCTACAAGGTACTGGTGATCGACCTGGACAGCCAAGGTTCCATGACGTCGATTTTTGGCGGCCGCGTTCAAGACGAATGGCAGACCGTCTTCCCGCTGCTGGCCCGTCACTATGCCCAATACCTGCGCGCCGACAACCAGCGCCGTCTCGACCGCGGCGATCCCCCCCAGCCGCTGGACGAGACGCTGTCGGACGCGCTCGACATCACCGCGAAGGACCTGATTCAGCCCACCCACTGGCCCAATATCGACCTGATCGGCGCCCAGCTGAATCTCTACTGGGCCGAGTTCCAGATGCCCGTCTGGCGCATGCAGGGCCGCGGCTGGAAATTGTGGGACGCGCTGACCGACACGCTGGCCGCCGACGGGGTGCTTGGCGATTACGACGTGGTCTTCGTCGATACGCCACCGGCCCTTGGCTACCTGACGATCAATGGGCTGGCCGCTGCCGATATCCTGCTTGTCCCCTTGGGCGCATCCTTCCTGGAATTCGACAGTACGGGGCGCTTCTTCGACATGCTCCACACCACCTTCCATTCGATTGAGGAGGGCGAGAACATCGCCGCCCGCGCCTTGGGGCGCGACGAGACGCGGTTCGAGTGGGACGCCGTGCGCGCAGTCATCACCCGTTACGACGGCGCGCAACAGGCCGAGCTTTCGGCCCTGATGCAGGCCTATCTGGGTCCCACCCTGTCGCCGCACCGTCAGGGCATCACCGCGCTGATCGGTCAGGCCGGCGAGCAGGTCCAGGGCATCTACGAAGCCGACTACCGCGACTTCAACCGCGAAACCTACGTGCGCGGCCGCGAGACATTCGACGCCACCTACGCCGCTTTCAAGCAGCTGCTGATCGGTGCCTGGCACCGTGATCGGCAAACCAGTGCCGCCGCCGAATGAGCCCGCACCCGGCTTCATCTTTCCCGAAATGCCTCCGGGGGACGCGGCTTTGCCAAGGGTGGGGGCAGATCTCCCAAATGTTTCGCGCGCGAAACATCTCCATACCGGCACCCGTTCTACGCCATCCCGTCTGACCCAAGGATCGCCCCATGGCCAAGCGCAAACGACTGGACCCGCCCAAGACCGACTACCTCAGCGACAGCACCCTAGGCCGCGCGCCCTTCGCCAGTGCCCCCATCTCCGCCCCGCCGCCCATCGCGGGTGTGGCGGGTGACGCGGCCGGTTCCGCCGCCGCGGCCGAGCTGGCGCAGACCCTGTCCGACGCCCGCGCCCAGGGCCGCATGGTCGTGGCGCTGCCGCTGGACGATATCGACGCCACCTATCTGGTGCGCGACCGCGTGGGCATCGATGAAAGCGAGATGGCAGCTCTTGTTGCCAGCATCCGCGCGCGCGGCCAGCAGACACCCATCGAAGTCGTCGATCTGGGTCGCGACGCGCGACCCCGCCATGGGCTGATCTCGGGCTGGCGGCGCCTACACGCCCTGCGGATCCTCGCCGACCAGGGCGAAACTGTCCTTGCTCTGGCGCTTCTGCGCAGTCCTTCCGAGGCCAGCGATGCCTATCTGTCGATGGTCGAAGAGAACGAAATCCGTGTCAATTTGAGCTATTACGAACGCGCCCGCATTGCCCTGAAAGCCGTCGAACAGGGCGCGTTTCCCGATACGAAAAAGGCGCTTCTGTCTCTTTTCCACGCCGCCAGCCGCGCCAAGCGATCCAAGATCCGCAGCTTCGTGACGGTGGTCGAAGCCCTCGACGGCACGCTGCGCTTCCCCGAAGCCCTGGGTGAGCGGACGGGGCTGCGCCTGTCCAAGGCGCTCGACGCCGACCCCACCCTGGCCCGAAAACTGGAAAAGGCGCTGGAAGAGGCTTTGATCGATGACGCCACGGGCGAGCAAGACGCGATCGAGAATGTGCTGAAGGGCGGGCGCGGGGATCCGATGCCGCGCACCAGAACATCCCGTCTTTCGGTGAGGGAGGGGCTGGATCTGGTCAAATTCGAAGATGGCGCCGTGCACCTGTCCGGCCCCGCCATCGACGAGAACTTCCGGCATGCGATCTTGGCCTGGCTGCAAGAAGAAACCTAGTCCTTCAGCAGTCCCAAGATATACTGACCGTAAGAGTTCTTGGCGAATTTCTCGCCTAGCGCGCGCAAGGCATCCCGGTCGATCCAGCCTTTCGAGAAGGCGATCTCTTCGGGGCAGCCCACTTGCTGGCCCTGGCGTTCTGACAGGGTGCGCACGAAATTGCCCGCGTCCAGAAGGCTGCCATGGGTGCCGGTATCGAGCCACGCGAAGCCGCGGCCCATCGGCGCCACATCCAGTTGCCCATCGGCCAGGTACATGTTCAGCAGGGTGACGATCTCAAGCTCGCCACGCGCAGATTTGGTGACGCTCTTGGCGCGTTCGGACGCGGTTTCGTCCAGGAAGTAGAGCCCCGTCACGGCATATTTCGACGGGGGGACCTTGGGCTTCTCGATGATTGACTTCACCCTGCCGTCGCTGTCGAAATCGACCACGCCATAGCGTTCGGGATCCACCACGCGATAGCCGAAGACGGTACCACCCTGCCCTTTCGCCGCGGCGTTGCCCAAGACGATCGGCAGGTCGTGTCCGAAGAAGATGTTGTCGCCCAGCACCATGGTCGACGCGGCGCCGTCCAGAAAGTCTTCCGCCAGAAGATAGGCCTGCGCCAGCCCCTCGGGGCGTTCCTGGACGATCCAGGTGAAGCTCAGCCCCCAGTGCGACCCGTCGCCCAGCGACCGGCGGAACTGGTCCGCGTCGTCGGGGGTGGTGATGATCGCGATCTCGCGGATACCGGTCAGCATCAGTACGCTGATCGGGTAATAGATCATCGGCTTGTCGAAGATTGGCAGCAGCTGTTTTGAGATGCCTTGGGTGATCGGGTAAAGCCGTGTTCCCGAGCCCCCGGCCAAGATGATGCCCTTGCGTGCGACGTTCATGTCAGCTCCTTTACAATGTCCCGGAGGGCGGCTTTCCAGTCGGGACGTGTCACACCGAAATCCGACGCGAGGTCGCTGCAATCCAGGCGCGAATTCAGCGGCCTCCTGGCCGGTGTTGGATAGTCTGCGGTGGGGATGCCGATGATTTTGACATCACGTCCGGCGGCGACAAATGTTTCGCGCGCGAGACATTTCCAGGACGTGTCCGGCGCCCCCGCGAAGGGATACGTACCGCCCCCTTGCCCGTCCGCGATGGCCCGGGCCATGATCATCAGCGCGTCGGCGATCGCGCCCGCCGGTGTCGGCCCGCCGATCTGATCTTCCACGATGGTCAGCGCATCGCGGGTCTCAGGCAGCCGCAGCATGCTCTTCGCGAAATTCATTCCGTGCGCCGAGAAGACCCAGGACGTGCGCAGGATCGCGTGTCGCCCCCCTGCCCCGCGCACCGCCTCTTCACCCGCCAGCTTGGTGCGGCCATAGACGTTCAGTGGCCCAGGGGAGGCATCGGGCCGAAACGGGTCCTCGCCCTGCCCGTCGAAGACGTAATCGGTCGAGATGTGCAGGAAGGGAATGTCGCGATCCGCGGCCGCTTGGGCCATGGCACCTGGGGTGGTGGCGTTGACCCTGCGAGCCAGGTCAGGCTCGGACTCGGCGCGATCCACGGCGGTATAGGCGGCGGCGTTGATGATGGCATCGGCGTCGCTGTCGCGAATGATCGCGGCGCATGTTTCGGAATCGCTCAAGTCCGCTTGCTCGCGACCGAGGCCCGTCACCCAATCATGCTGGTTTAGATGCGTGGCGACTTGGCCCGAGACCCCGAAAACCAGAACTTTCACGCCCCCCGCCCCAGCCTGTCGCCCACGTTGGCGCGGCCCTGCAGTGTGCGCCACCAGGGTTCGTTCTCCAGGTACCATTGCACGGTCTTCTCAAGGCCCTGTTCCAGTGTGAGCGAGGGGCGCCAGTTCAGTTCGGCGCGGATGCGGCCCGGATCGATGGCGTAGCGCAGGTCGTGGCCAGGGCGGTCGGTCACGAACGTGATCAGGCTGGAATAGGGGCGATGCCAGGGTCGCAACCGGTCCAGGATTGCGCAGATCATCTGCACCAGGTCGATGTTGCGCGCTTCATTTTCGCCGCCGATATTGTAGCGTCGCCCGACTTGGCCCTTTCGCAAGACCGTCAGCAGCGCGTCGGCGTGATCCTCAACGTAGAGCCAATCCCGCACGTTCTTGCCCTTGCCATAGACCGGAATGGGGCGATGGGCGAGCGCGTTTAGGATCACGACCGGGATCAGCTTCTCGGGGAAATGATAGGGCCCGTAATTGTTCGAGCAGTTGGTCAGAAGGACGGGCAGGCCGTAGGTCTCGCCCCAGGCGCGGACCAGATGATCGCTGGCGGCCTTTGACGCGGAATAGGGAGAGTTCGGGGCGTAGGGCGTGTCCTCCGTGAACTTGCCCCCTGCCCCTAGGGAGCCGAAGACCTCGTCGGTCGAGACATGGTGGAAGCGGAAATTATCGGGGCGCCCGAGGTCGTTCCAGTGGGCGCGGGCGGCTTGCAGCAGGTTGTAGGTACCAGTCACGTTGGTGTCGATGAACACGCCCGGCCCGTCGATCGAGCGGTCCACGTGGGATTCTGCGGCCAGGTGCAACACCGCGTCCGGGCGGTGCGCAGCGAAAGCTTTGGCCAAGGACGGCGGGTCGCGCAGATCGGCCTGCACAAAGGCGTAGCCGGGCGCGTCCGCGACGGTGGCCACGTTATCGAGACAGGCGGCATAGGTCAGGGCGTCGAGATTGACGACCTCGTGGCCGTCGGCGATGGCGCGGCGCACGAGGGCGGAGCCGATGAAGCCCGCGCCGCCGGTGACAAGGATCTTCATGGGGCGCCCCACGTGAAAACAGGATCCATATCGGCCAGAGCGGGAGCTTTTGCATCCCTGTCCGACAAGATCGGGGCCGTGCTTTCGAGGCCCCAGGCGATGCCGATGTCGGGGTCGTTCCAGGCGATCGCGCCGTCGCAATCCGGGTGGTAGTGATCACTGCATTTGTAGACGATCTCGGTATCGGGCGCGCGGGTGACGAAACCGTGCAGGAAACCACTGGGGATCAGCAATTGCTTGCCGTTTTCCGGCGTTAGTTCGACGCCGGTCCACCGACCGTAGGTGGGCGAGCCCACCCGGATATCGACCGCCACGTCCCACAGCGCGCCGCGGCCGCAACGCACCAGCTTGCTCTGGGCGTGGGGCGGCGATTGGTAGTGCAGTCCACGCAGTGTGTCGGTACGCGCCGAAACCGAATGGTTGTCCTGCACGAAGTCGATATCGAGCCCGGCCTGGGCCATGCGCTGCCGGTTCCACGTCTCGGCGAAGAAGCCGCGATCGTCTCCGAAGCGTTTCGGCGTCAGGATCAGAACGCCGGGCAGGGGGGTCGTTTCGATATACATGCGCGTCCGTCCCATCCGTCGCGGTTCCGCTTTAGCAACCGCATCGTCTTCTGTCACTTGACCTCGCCGGTCCGGCATCGGAAACGGCGCGGATGGTGGATGAGGTCACACAACATTCGGACCGTCTTGTGGCGGTGGTGGTCACCCATGACCGGTTGCAGCAGTTGAAGATCACCGTGGCGCGGTTGCTTGAAGCGGCACCCGATCAGTTGGCGGCGGTTCTGGTGGTCGACAATGCCAGCCGTGACGGCACGGGGGACTGGCTGGCGGGCCGGGACGATGCGCGGCTGCATGTCCTGCGATTGGGCGATAATCGCGGCGGTGCGGGGGGCTTCGCCGCTGGCATCGAACACGCGCTGTCGCGCCTGAGTGCGGGCTGGATCGCCCTGATGGACGACGACGCGCGACCCGAGCCGGGAGCGCTGGCGGCTTTTCACGCCGTGGCGCGGGACCGCGATACGGCCTATGCCGGGGCTGTCCGCTATCCGTCGGGCGATATCTGCGAAATGAACCGCCCCGGGCTGAACCCTTTCGCGCGGCCCCGCGTCCTGTGGGCCACGCTGACGGGGGGCGGACGCAACGGCTATCAGCTTGACGCGGCGGCCTATGACGATGTCGCGCTGCGCGACATCGATATGGGGTCGTTCGTGGGGCTGTTTTTGCCAAAAACAGCCATTCGGGCCGTGGGGCTGCCCGATCCGGCGCTGTTTCTCTACGGAGATGACGTGATTTATTCGCTGCGGCTGCGCAAGGCCGACGTGCGCATCCTGTTCGACCCGGCGCTGCGGTTCGAGCACGATTGCGCGACCTACGTTCCGGGGCAGGGGGCAGCGCGGATCCGGCCGCTCTGGAAAGCCTATTACCTGTTCCGGAACCGGTTGATCATGTACCGCCACGCCGCCGGTCCGCTGTTCTGGCTGTTCGGGCCGGTTCTGGCGGCCAAATGGCGGCTGGATGCGCGGCATTACGGAGCGGACGCGCCGCGCTTTCGCCGGGTTTGGGCCTGCGCCGTGGAGGACGGGATGCGCGGGCGCACGGGGTTGCGGCTGGACGAGGTGCGCGCGCTGGCGGATTAGTTGTTCAGGATCGTGCGGTAGTGCCGCCTCACCAGCATAAGCCCCAGGGCCAGGCAGATCATGCTGACGAGCGTCACGTACGGAATGGACACATAGGTGGCATTGTAGGTTGAATAGATGCCTCTGCGCATCAGGCCGGTGATATGCATCAGCGGATTCCACCACAGGATGGATTGCGCGAGCGGGGGCAGATCCTCGTAGAGGAAGATCACGCCCGAGGCGATGAAAAGCGGCCGGGTGATGATCGACCAGATCTGCTCCCACGGGCTGAAGAGCCCCATGATCGCGCAGTTGAGCGCGCCCACGCCGATCCCAACCAGGACGCCCAAGCCCAATGCTTGGGCGATCGGGCCGATGGAAAGCGCGGTGCCCGTATCGGTGGCGATGAAGATGGCGGTGAGCAGGATATAGGAGACGAGCATCCCAGTCAGCGTGTTCAGGATGACCCGTGCCAAAAGCGCGTCTATCCAGGTCACGGCCGGATAGAACAGGAGCGATTTCGAGAACGTGATGCAGCGTGCGGCGGCGTTCGAGATACTCAGGTACAGCTGGAACGGAAGAAAGCCCGACGCGTAGAACAGAAGGAACGAGTTTCCCAGGGACGGCGCCCGAAGCAGCAGCGAAAATCCCACCGACAGGACGAGAATGGCGCCCAGGGGCTCCAGGATGGCCCAGATGTAGCCTCCGGGTGACCGGCCATAGCGTGAAGACATCTCGCGCAGGATCAGCGCGATGATCGATCGCGGTGCGGCGAAAGAGCGGTTCACGCGCTTGAGCTTGGCGCCGCGATGACGCGGATCTGTGATCTCGGACATGGGCAGCGGAACCGTTCGGAAGACTGGCAATTGCGCCCTGCGATATGTAAGACCCTGCGTGATGAAAGACAAACCCTGCCAGGCCGGGATTTCCACTCCATGATCAGTTCCGAAGACGGCTCAGGGCGCGCTGCGACAGACCCGCAGGCGATGCTGCAGCCTACGGGTCAGACCGTATCGAACCCCGGCTCTTTCAAGAAGAACGTCAAATCCGGCGGCAAGAAGAAGTCTGCCGCGACCGAGATGCCGCTGCACCCGGTCGCGCGCCCGGCCCAGATGCGGCGGCGCCACTGGGGGATCGTGTACAGCTTCCTCGGGATCGTCGTCGGTCCGCTTCTGGCGACGATCATCTACCTGTGGATTTTCGCCGTGGACCAGTATTCTTCGGTCACCGGGTTCACCATCCGGCAGGAGGAGTCGGGTGGGGCGTCGGAAATCCTGGGCGGGCTGAGCGCGCTGACCGGATCGAGCGCGTCGTCGGATGCGGATATTCTCTACGAATTTATCCAGAGCCAGGACATGGTGCGCGGCGTCGACGATGCGCTGGACCTGGTCACGCATTACACCGGGCCGTTCCCGCGTGATCCGATCTTCGCGCTGTGGCCCGATCCCACCATTGAGGCTCTGCAGGAGCACTGGCAGCGCAAGGTGCGGATCACCTTCAACCAGAGCACCGGCCTCATCGAGGTGCGCAGCCTCGCCTTCGCGCCGCAGACGGCCCACGCGATCAACGAAGAGATCGTCGCGCGCAGCCAGGACATGATCAACGATCTGAACCTGCAATCGCGCGAGGACGCGATGCGCTACGCCCGCGCCGATTTGGATGAGGCCCTGTTGCGGCTAAAAACCGCTCGTGAAGCCCTGACATCGTTCCGCACACGGACCCAGATTGTCGATCCGTCGGCTGATATCCAGGGCCGGATGGGGGTGATGAACAATCTGCAGCAACAACTGGCCGAAGCCTTGATCGAATACGACCTGCTGCAGCAGACCACCAGCGAGGGCGATCCGCGGCTGCGCCAGGCCCAGCAGCGCATTACCGTCATCCGGGCCCGCATCGCCGACGAGCGACAGAGCTTCGCCACGGAGGACAACAGCGCCGACCCCGACGGCGAAGACTACCCGACGCTTATCGCCGAGTACGAAGGCCTTATCGTCGATCGTGAATTCGCGGAAGAAACCTATCGCGCGGCGCTGGCGGCCCTCGATGTGGCGCGGGCCAAGGCATCGCGGCAAAGCCGCTATCTGGCGACCTATATTCCGCCGACATTGCCCGAAATGTCGGAATACCCCCAAAGACTGGTCCTGACCGGCATCGCGGGAGGGTTCCTCGTGCTGCTCTGGTCGGTCTTGGCCCTGGTCTACTATTCGATCCGCGACCGTGGGTGAGGCGCGGTCCAGCACAGCCCCGGCGGCGGAAAGATCGCGGGAAGCAGGAACGCAATAGGCGGAAACGGCCATGATCGTATTCGAGAACCTGACCAAGAGCTTCAACCTGCGCGGCTTTCGTAAGGTGGTCATCGACCATCTGAATCTGGTGTTGCCCACCGGTCATTCGCTGGCACTGATGGGACGCAACGGGGCGGGAAAATCGACCCTGATGCAGCTGATCGCGGGCACGCTCCAGCCCGATCGGGGGCGTATCGTCAGCGACGGCTCGATTTCGTGGCCGGTGGGCTTGGGCGGGTCGTTTCACAGGGAGTTGACCGGCGCGCAGAACGTGCGGTTTCTGGCGCGTGTCTATGGCGCCGATACGCAGGAGCTGGAGGATTTCGTCGAGGATTTCGCCGAGCTGGGCAAGCACTTCCACATGCCGGTTCGATCCTATTCCAGCGGAATGCGGTCCCGGCTGACCTTCGGCACGTCGATGGGCATTCCGTTCGACACTTATCTGGTCGACGAGGTGACGGCGGTGGGCGACACGGCCTTCCGCCGCAAGAGCCGCGCGCTGTTCCATGAGCGCATGCAAAACGCATCGGCCATTCTGGTCAGCCACAGTACCAGCGACCTGCGGAATTTCTGCGATGCGGGGATCGTGCTGGAAGATGGGCGGCTGACCTTCTTTGAGGATCTCGAGGAAGCGATCGCGATGCACGAGGACAACATGGGCCGGGTAAAGGCGAATAAGACATGAGCGGATCGACAGGATCAACGCCCCTGGATGCCGCGCGCCGCGTCCTGATGACCGAGGCCGCCGCACTGGGCGGGCTGGCCGACGCCATGCCGTCCGACTTCTCGGCGGCCGTCGCGGCCATTCGCGCCGCCCCCGGCCACGTGATCGTGTCGGGGATCGGCAAATCGGGGCATGTGGGCAACAAGGTTGCGGCGACGCTGGCCAGCACCGGCACGCCCGCGCATTTCGTCCATCCCGCCGAGGCGTCCCATGGCGACCTGGGGATGATCGGCGCAAACGACATCTGCCTGATGATCAGCAATTCCGGCGAGACGACGGAACTGGGTGATATCCTCACCTATTGCACCCGCTTTTCGATTCCGATCATCGGCATCTCGAAGCGGCCGGACAGCACGCTGATGCGCGCGGCGACCTATCGGCTGACCCTGCCCGACGCGCCCGAGGCCTGCCCGATGGGATTGGCGCCCACCACATCGACCACGCTGACGCTGGCCCTGGGCGATGCGCTGGCCGTGGCGCTGATGGAGGACCGCGGCTTCGCGGCCGAGAACTTCGCGGTGTTCCATCCGGGCGGCAAGCTGGGCGCGCAGCTGATGCGGGTGCGTCAGCTGATGCACGGGCCGGATGACCTGCCGCTGGTGGGCGCGGATACGGCGATGGGCGAGACGCTGGTCACGATGACCGCGCGCGGCTTCGGCATCGCGGGCGTGGTGGACGGGCAGGGGCGTCTGGCGGGCGTGGTGACCGACGGCGATCTGCGGCGGCATATGGAGGGACTGATGCAGGCCCGCGCGGGCGATGTCGCGACGCGAAACCCCGTCACCGTGTCCGCCGACATGCTCGCCGCGCAGGCGCTGGCGGTGCTGAATGAGCGCAAGGTTTCGGCGCTGATGGTGGTGGATGGCGACGGGCGTCCCGAAGGCGTCCTGCACATTCACGACCTGCTGCGCGCGGGTGTGGTGTAAGCGTTGGTCCGCACAGCGGCAATCCATCCGGCGAACGGGTTGCGGCGCGCAGGGGCGGAGGCCCAGAGATCACCGCCGCGCCCGGGGTCGGGGAGGATCTCCCACGAATTACAAGACAGTGAAATTCCAGTTGTCGATGTCGGAGATGGACAGATCTTCGACGAACAACTCGTAACCATTGTCCATCTTGAACAAGGCGCCGCCGTCCGTGCTCTGAACATCGGGTGTGTCGCCATAGAAGACCAGCATGTCACGGTCGTCGTCGAAGTCCTTGACCACATCCCGGTCCGTTGCACCAAAGATTTTAAACACGAAGACGTCCTGACCACTTCCGCCGATCAGCGTATCGCTTCCGCTGTCGCCGTCGATAAGATCGTTCCCGCCGCCGCCGCCCAGCCTGTCGTCTCCGCTGCCGCCAGGCAGAGTCTCGGAGCCGGAACCCGCCCAGAGCCTGTCCTGGCCCGTTCCGCCGTGCAGGACATCGTTTCCGCCGCCGCCGCCTAGCCTGTCGTCTCCGCCGCCGCCACGCAGCGTGTCGGAGCCGGAACCCGCCCACAGCCTGTCCCGACCCGATCCGCCCAGCAGGACATCGGTCCCATTGCCGCCCAGAAGAAGGTCGTTCTCGGTTCCGCCCCCAATCCTGTCGTTGCCGACGCCGCCACGCAGCGTGTCGGACCCCGAGCCCGCCCAGATCGTTTCCCGACCCGATCCGCCCATCAGGACATCGTTCCCATTGCCGCCCAGAAGAAGGTCATTCCCGGTGCCCCCCCACCGGCTGTCGGACCCTTCCCCACCGTTCAGAAGATCGTTTTCGCTTCCGCCCCATAGACTGTCATCGCCATCGTTCCCGAAGAGGCGGTCGTCGTCGAGGCCCCCGGCGATGGCGTCGTTGCCCTTGCCGCCGAAAACCGTGTCGTGACCGGTGGACGCGTGAATTACATCGTCGCCGGCGTAGCCGTTTATCACTTCGGACGATCCGCCGCTCTTGTTGGAATAGAAATAATCCGCTTCGGCGCTTCCACGAATGTCCAATCCCGTGCATGTCACATGGTTCATGGTATCGATTCGATCGGAATAGATCGCGAACGGAACGAAGTTGACCTGATCGATCCAAATTTCATCGGCGGAGGCTGGCACACCGTTTTTCCACTCCTCGGGCCAGTGGATGAAATGTACTTCCTCCTCTTCCTCGGTCTCGAGGCGGGCCCCCTCGAGCGCGTAGAGGATTTTGTCGTCGATTAGAATCCATTGCTGACCCTGATAACCCACGATGCGGACATTCGCAGGCGGGTCGGTCAAATCGACGACCTGGCCGTCGATACTGATCGTGTCGCGGGACGCGTCGAAATCATCTATGCGTCCGATGACCTTGTTCTCTGCCTCGTCCAGATCGCGAAACTCGAATGTATCCGCGCCGCTGCCCCCGAACACATGATGGCCGTGCCGACCGATCGACGCATCCTGTACCGGGTCGCTGGCGAGAAGCGATTGAGGTCCGCTTGCCTTCGTAAGGTCGAGGATCAGGCGATCGTCACCGTCTCCGCCGAATATATGGACCTGGCCGCGCGTGGATATCTCGGCCCAAAGTATGTCGTCGCCCTTGTGACCCGCAAGGATCGTCATGTCGTCGTGGGCGTTGGTGGCGTCAGCAAAATAGGTTATCCGATCATCGCCCCCGTAGCCGTCCAGCGTGATCGACCCGCCGACAAACTGCAGGTCGTCGTCCTTCGACGATCCAGTGATGGTATGTCCGTGATTTATGAGACTCAATTTGGCACCCGCAATTTGAACCATGCGCAAGTTAAGCTTGAAACGCTCCGGGTATTAATTGCGCATTCGATTGGATAAACCATTAATGGCGAAATTTGATAATTCCTGAATTTTAGATAATTCTAAAATTACCGATTATCATTTTAAATATTGCCACACGCAGCGTGCCGCGGTTATTAATTTATTACTGGGTAATGATCCGTAAATTGGTTACTCAAATAGAAATGTTTACCCATTCAAGAACAGGCCATGGCGATGACATGCGAGAGGCCCGGGATTTCCTAGATCGGTTATCGTGTCCTCCCTTAGGCCAGGCCGATATTCCATTGGCAAAGGACGCGCCAACCGCTACTCCGGTCGGGTCGGTTCAGAAGGGCATCCATGAAGACCACGATCCTGATACCCGCGCGCTATCAATCCAGCCGATATCCAGGCAAACCGCTGGCCGAGCTGACGCTGCCGTCGGGCACGCGGAAAAGCCTGATCCGCATGTCTTGGGACGCCGCCTGTCAGGTGCACGGCGTGGACCGGGTCGCGATCGCCACCGATGACGACCGCATTGCCGAACACGCGCGCGGCTTCGGAGCCGATGTCGTGATGACCTCGTCCGAGGCGCGCAACGGCACCGAGCGTTGCGCTGAGGCGCTGGTAAACGCGGGAATAGAGACGGATCTGGTCGTGAATCTGCAAGGCGACGCGCCGCTGACACCGCCTTGGTTTATCGAGGATCTGATGGCGGCCATGACGCGGGATGACACGGCGCAGGTGGCCACCCCAGTGTTGCGCTGCGATGCGGTGACCTATGGACATTTCCGTGAGGATCGGCTGGTCGGCCGGGTCGGCGGTACGACGGTTGTGTTCGACCGCAACGGCCACGGGCTCTATGTCTCGAAGGAGGTCATTCCCTTCATCGATCCCGGCAAGCTGCCGGATCCGATCCCGGTCTTTCATCATGTGGGTGTCTACGCCTACCGGCCCGCCGCGCTCAGAGCCTATACCGGCTTCGCCCCCGGCATCCTGGAGGAGCTGGAGGGGCTGGAACAGCTCCGCTTCCTAGAAAACGGCGTGACGGTCGCCTGTGTCGAGGTGGACGGCCGTGGCCGCGTTTTCTGGGAATTGAACAATCCCGAGGACATTCCCCGCATCGAGATAGCTTTGAAGGAACAGGCATGATGGATTTCATCGAGACGAACGTGGTCAAGGTCGGGGATATCGCCATCGGCGGGCGTGAGCCCTTCGCGTTGATCACCGGACCCTGCCAACTGGAAAGCCTGGACCACGCACGGATGATGGTCGAACGGATCGCCGCGGCCTGCGCGCCCACCGGTACCCGCTTTATCTTCAAGGCCAGCTACGACAAGGCCAACCGGTCCTCGATCGGGACCGAGCGGGGCATTGGCATGGAGGAAGGGTTGTCCATCCTGGCAGAATCAGGGACGAATTTGGCTGTCCGACCTTGACCGACGTGCACCTGCCCGACCATTGCGCACCCGCGGCCGAGACCTGCGACGTGATCCAGATCCCGGCATTCCTGTGCCGCCAGACAGACCTGCTCCTGGCCGCCGGGCAGACGGGTGCCGTGATCAACGTGAAGAAGGGCCAGTTCCTGGCGCCGTGGGACATGGGCAACGTGGCCGAGAAGATCGCGTCCACGGGCAATACTCGCATCCTGCTGTGCGATCGGGGCACCAGCTTCGGCTATAACACGCTGGTCAGCGACTTCCGCGGTCTGCCGACCATGGCGCGGACCGGTTATCCGGTGGTATTCGACGCGACCCATTCGGTGCAGCAGCCAGGCGGGCAGGGGACGACGTCGGGCGGCCAGCGCGAATTCGCTCCGGTCCTGGCGCGCGCGGCCTGCGCGGTGGGGGTGTCGGCGCTGTTCATCGAGACGCACGAGGATCCCGACCGCGCGCCGTCCGACGGCCCGAACATGATCCCAGTGGATCGCATGGAGGCGCTGATCGGGCGGCTCAGAGCCTTCGATGCGGTGGCAAAGGGTCTGTAGCGACCGTTGTGGATACGGGCCGGGGACGGGACGGAGCTTCGGCGGATGGGTTCTCCCGCTCTGCCATGAGGGCGGCTAAAGAGGAGCCGCCCCATGCCCGAGGATACCTCGAAGCTGAACCTTCCCCCGGTCCAACCCGCGCGGGGCCAGAAGTACGTCACCCATAACGAGGCGCTGGAGCGCCGGGAATGCTACGACTGGGATGCTGCATATGCACCGCGGCAAAGTCTTCCCGCAGGCGGGCGTCAGCGTTTACCCGCTGGAAATCGCCGCGGTCAACATGACCCAGCTGGGCGTATCGGGCCGCGGCGCAGAAAGCACACCCTTGCGGGCCTATTCCAGCGAAAAAGACATGCGCGGAACACTGTCGGTCCCGATCCCCACCGGCACGCCGTCGCCGGTATCCAAGTCCAACCTGATCTTCGTATTGACTAAGGGGACCGGCACGAATGCACGCAGCGCTGTCGACGATCCGGATCCTGGGGGTCTACATCCAGACCGGGCATCCGACGGAGGGTATACCGTCGACGGCACCGCCTTGACCCTTCGACGCGTGCACGTGCATATCCGCTCGGAATTCATGTGATCGAAAGCGACTGCCATGCCCGCGCCTGATGTTTTTCCGCCTGCTCCGGGACGCCGTTTCGTTCTCATGGGACTGCCGCGCAGTGGAACGACCTACCTGATGACATTGCTGAATTCCCACCGGCAGATCGACTGCTCGGGTGAGCAGTTCAATCCCTATGCGGTGGTCAACGTCTCAGACAAGAAACGGGATATCGACACGGTCCTGTCGCGCGATGCGGCGCCCGAAGAGCACATGAACGCCTTCTTCGCCGAGGCCGAGACCCGCAAGGTCGAAAGGGTCGGGTTCAAGTTCATGCTGGGACACAACATCCGGGTATTGGATCACCTTCTGAAGACGCCGGACGTGACGCTGATCTACGTCCATCGCGACAACAAGCTGGCGCAGGTGTCGTCGTGGATCAAGGCGTCGTCCGAGCGGAAATGGGCGCAGAACACGGTCGACGAACATGTGTCGAAGAAGATCCAGGTCGCGCCGCGCAAGGTCAGCCATATCTGGCATGAATACGCGACCACCGATGCG
The DNA here is from genome assembly GCF_016412875.1 of Palleronia pontilimi. Classification (GTDB taxonomy): domain Bacteria; phylum Pseudomonadota; class Alphaproteobacteria; order Rhodobacterales; family Rhodobacteraceae; genus Palleronia; species Palleronia pontilimi. The sequence goes on from NZ_JAEKPD010000022.1 coordinate 42,683, forward strand.
TTGTTTTCGCGGGTGTTTGAGGATCTGCCGCATCACAAGATCAAGCTTGAGTACCGCGAATTGTTCGCCCCCGGCTTCAACGAACGGATCTGCGGCTTTCTGGGCGTGCAGCCGGATCGCAAGATGAAAAGCCCCCTGGTCAAGCAGGGCAGCAACAATATCCTCGATCGTTTCCAGAATCCAAAGGCCATCGAGAACTATTTCACCACGATCGGTCGCGCCGATTGGCTGGAGCCGGAATTGTGACGAACGCGGTCCGGCCGCTGCGTATCCTGCATTACAATTGGGTCGACTACCTGGACCCCGAAAAGCGCGGCGGCGGTGTTACCGTCTATCTGCGCAACCTGATGGCCCAGTTCGAGAACCACGACGGAGTCAAGGCGGCCTGTCTGAGTGCGGGTCTGATCCACGATCTGCCGAAAGGTGCGCCGCGGTGGGAGCCCACGCGTGTGGGCCCGCGGGCCGACCGCGACCGCCGCTATGTCCTGGTCAATTCGGGTGTTCTGGCCCCCGGACACCATTCCTTCGGCCATGACGCACAGCTGTCCCACCCCGCGACCGAAGCCGCCTTTTGCGACATGGTGGCCCAAACGGGACCATGGGACGTGGTCCATTTCCAGAATTTCGAGGGCGTTCCCATCGGCGTCTTGGCGGCGCTGAAGGGGCGCTTTCCCGACCTGCGCATCGTGGCCAGCCTGCACAACTACTATCCGATCTGTCCTCAGGTGAACCTGTGGCAGCGCGAAGAGGCCCATTGCGACGACTTTCGGGACGGGCGCGCTTGCGTGGGCTGCCTGATGCACCAGCCGTCCGCTAAGCTCGTGACGGCGGCGCATGGGCTGTCCTACCGGTTGCAGCGGCTGGGCATGACGCCCGGGTCGCGGCTGTTTAACGCGACGTTCGGGGCCGCCATCCGCGTGGGGCATCGTGGATCGCGGGCAGTGGGTGCGCTGCGCCGGGTGCGCGCGCATCCCCGAACCGTGGAGCCGGGCGATGTGGCCTCCCTTCCCGCGGCGCGGGGGCCCCGACACTCGGGCGCCTTCGCACGACGGCGGCGCACCATGATCGACGCGCTCAATGATCATGCCGATACGGTGCTGGGCGTGTCGGACCGTGTTTGCGACATCGCCGCGTCCCACGGTGTGTCCCGCGATATTCTGCGCACGTCCTATATCGGCACGGCCCATGCCGCCCTGTTCGACGACACGCAGCCGCGCGGGCCGCTGCCGGGCAAGGCTCGGACGCTGCATTTGGCCTATCTGGGCTACATGCGGCGCGACAAGGGATTCTTCTTCCTTCTCGACGCGCTTGAATCACTGCCCGCGCATCTGGCACTGCGCGTCCGGCTGACCGTCGCCGCGCGCCGGGGCGATGCGGCCGCGATGGGTCGGCTCGACGTCCTGGCCCGACGTCTCGCCGGTCTGCATCACCACGACGGCTACACCCACGACAACCTAGACGACATTCTAGACGACGTGGATGTGGGCGTCGTGCCCGTTCTGTGGGAAGACAACCTGCCCCAGGTCGCCATCGAGATGCACGCGCGGCGTATCCCGCTTCTGACCAGCGATCGGGGCGGTGCGCGCGAATTGGCGAACCATGACGCGATGGTCTTCACGTCGGGGGACACGGCTTCTTTTCGGGCAAGGATTGAGACGATTTTGGACGGGAAGATCGATATCGACGCCTATTGGCGAGACGCGCGTGCGCCCCAGAGCATGGCGGCACATCTGGCGGAATTGCTGGAGATCTACGAAGGTCCGCACGCGAGGCGCTGACGTCGGCCGCGGGATCAATCCAGCCGCGCGCGGACGAAGGGACTGTCGGTCCAAGGGGCAGACACGCCCGTCTCGAAGACCGTTTCACGCCCTTCGGATGTCAGGGCCAGGTAGCGTCGATATTCCTCGGCATTGTTGAAATGTTGGCCGCGCGAGACCTCGGCCAGAGCCTTGCGGCGGAAATCGGCATTGTATTTGAAATGGCCGAACAGAAGCTCGCGCGCCGCCACATGGCGGGCGCCACCAACATAATGCAGCCCGGCCGATAGGTGCAGGAACGGGTGATAGCGCAGCAGCGCGTATTTCTGCGCCACGAAGAGCTGCGGACGCGATCCGGGGATCAGGCGGTGGCGCAGGGCGCTGGTCCAGGTATCGCTGTTGGAAAACGGCCCTTTGCCGGGATGTCCCGGCAGGAACGGGCGCGCATCGCAGAAGCGGGCCAGCGTGAACGGGTCCGCTTCCGCGAAATCGGCGCGCGACAAGGGCCCCTCGGGATACATGTCGAGCATGAAGATCCGCGCCGCATCCGCATCGGCGAAATCGGGACGGTCCAGCAGTTCGGTTAGTGTTTGGGTCTGGTCGGCCTGCCAGACCAGCAATTCGTCCGCATCCGCCAGAAGCGACCAGCGCCCGACGCGAAAGGCCGACAGGATCGCCTGCTGCCACGCCACGCCGTACTGCGAAAGGCGGTATTCGGTATCGACCGAGAACACCGCCACATCGGGTTGTGCGGCCAGGTATTCCAGCGTGCCGTCGTCGGACAGGTTGTCGGCGATGGCGAAGGCACCGACCCCCAACCGGCGGTAATGGTCCAGGAAATGCGGCAGCAGGAACATCTCGTTGCGCATGACGGCCACGACGGCCACGGGGACCTCGCGCAGCCGGTCAATCCGGTCTGCGGGCGTGACCATTTCTAGCGCGTGGCTGAGATAGCCAAGCCGTGTGTCGAGGAAGCTGGGCCAGATCTTCGCGGGCGTCAGGTCGGGCGAAGCACGCCGAGACAGCGCCTTTTTCTGATCCAGATGCGTGTCGAGATGAACCAGTTTCACCGGCGCCGCGGCGCTGGCATCAAAGCCGTTGACCCAGATCGGCACAGGGATCCCGCCGCTATGGGTGCGGCGGCGGACCGTGACGTGGTAATCCTCGTCCTCGAGCCCGATGCCAGCCAGGCGCAGCAGGTCACCCAGCATCTTGTCCTCCATGAAACTGGCCGCGATCAGACGGCGCCCCGCGACGCTACGGGCGGTGTTCCCCACCGCTTCCATGGCGTGGCGGCTGAGCGTGTAGCCGGTGCCGCCATCGGCGTAGATCGACGGCTCGGGCGAGCGGTCAAGCTCGAACCGGCCGCGCTGGGATCTGGACTTAGTCATGTGCCAGGCGCGATCCATATGTCCCGCTAGGCGCGACAGCAAGCGTCCGTGATAGTCGAACTTCATGTAGGTCAGGCTGTCGAAAAAGGTGTCGACCTCGACGAAGCAATCGTCGTCCACCTTCAGCATGTGGCCCGCCTGCGTGCGATCCCGCACCCAGTCTATGGCCGCCAACACCTTCTGCGGCAGGCCTTCGTAATCGTCGGGGGCGTCCAGATGCACCACGTCGCCCTCCTGCTGCCCGTCCCCGTCGCCGGTGACGACAATGTAGGGAATGCCCTTCGCGGCAAGCTGACCCAGCCACCCGTGGCGCATGGCGGGGATGCGGGTCTCGAGATTCGCGCGGCACGACACGACGACAACGATGATGTCGTGCAACCGGGACAGGGGTGTTCTGGCGCGGTTGCGGATCGACAGGCCGGAGCGGATCGCGGGCGCTTGTGCATGGGTCGTGACGTTTCGGGCCGTCAGCCAGGCATCGACACGCGCGGCGCCGTCCTGATCGGCCATGGCGGCCAGGCGCAGGGCCAGCCCCAGCCCCAGGTGGTGAAACGGCGCATCCGAAAACGCGGACAGTTCCGACAGAAGAGCGGCGCAGGCTGCATCGGGGACCGGTTCGCTCAGGGCGGCCATGCGGCGCCCGATGCGCATCTGCAGATCCGCATCGGGCGATTGCGGCGTGTTGACGTAGAGATCGCGCATCGCCCGGCGCACCGTGTCGATCCGCCCGGCATCGGGAACGGTTGGCGCGCCGGGGCTGGCCGTGCGGCGCAAAAGTTCGCTGCCCGTCTCGCCGGGATCGGCGGCAGCCCCCAGGTCACGCCGGAACCGAACCGCATCAGGGCTCTTGGCGGCATCGAAGAGGCGCAAGGCCTCATCGCGTCCGGTGCCCGAAACAGGCGCGACGATGGCGGCGCATGCCTGCCGATGGACGGCCAGTTCCGTGGGAAAGATGTCTGAATTCGTCAGTTGCGAGAGAGCGTCCCAGAGGCACCGGGACGGTCCGAATTCGCGCGCGGCCCAATCGATGACGCGCGCGCTGAGATCGGGGATCAGCCGATCGCGCCGCGCCACCAGATCCGCGGCGGTGCGGGTCAGGTCGCGACACGCGGCGCGTCGGGGATAGGAACCCACATCTCCAGAGACGAACTCCATGAAGCCCGTTGCGAGTGCGTCGCGGTCCTGCGGGGCGCAGGTCCCGTCCGACAGGGCCTGTCCCATGACCCAGGCAAGTGGTGATGTGGCGTACCATGCGCCGTGATCGGGCTCCATCGAGCGGATGGCGTCGACCAGCGGCCCGAGCTGCCCTTGGTCCCACAGGAAGGGCAGCATCGCGGAGTTGCGCCAGAGATCGGGGCCGGGCGCGAAAGGCGATGTCCCGTTGCGCCGCGCGTGGCGGAACAGCGGCGCCGGGTCGCGCCCGTCGCAGGTGAAGGCCTCGGCCAGATCCAGCAGGTGGGTCTGCATCAGTGGGCGCGGCAGGATGATCTGGGCCAGCACCGCGTCCGCATCGGGGGGCGGGTCGGCCGCCAAGGCCTCGCAGGTTCGCGACAGGGCCGCGTTCAGAAGAACCTGCCCGCCGTCGATCGGGCGCGCCAGATCCCGTGCCGCGGGCGGCAGGAAATCCCCCAGCCCGTAGAACCGCACCAGCCTGTCCAGCGCCGCTCGGGCGGTGGGCGACAGGTCCCGCGACAATTCGGCGAAGCGGGCGTGTTCTATGGCCAGCATCGCGGCTTCGGGATCGGCGGGCAGGTCAGGATCGGTCAAAAGCGTCTCCAACCTAGCCAGAATATCGGCTTTCCCGACGGTCAGCGACACGGGCGGCACGCCGTCCCGGTCGTCGAGGATGCGGATGGTCAGCGTCATTGCGTCCCGCCAGAGCCGACCGGGCAGGGCGGCCGTGATCTGGTGCGTCCCGGAATCCACGATCGGCATGGGCGGTGTCGTATCCGAACCGCCGGTGATCTCCAGCCGCGCGGCCGCATCGCCGTGAAGACCGCCGCGCAGGATCAGGCGGTCGTCGAGGACCAGCTGCCCACGTGAGACGGTGGGGCCGCCCCGCGTTTTGGGCACTCGCGCCAAGCAGACCGAGGCAAGGTCGATGCCGCCTGCCGGATCGGCATGGCGCACCGCCCCCAGATCGGTAAAGCGGACCGGGGCCCGTCCATCCCCGAAGGTCAGAACCGTCCGCCCGTCCAGCGCGATGTCGGTCCGCGACGGCGCGACGGTCAGGCTCAGCTCTACGTCGTCGCGTCCCCGCAGCTGGAACGGAGCTTCGACGACCTCGCCCCAGTGACCATCGCGGAAATCGTTGCAGGCGATCTTGCCGGTATCGGGCTGCAGCGAGATATGGAGAAGCGCCTGCGTCCCGTCCCGGTCGAGAAGGCCCAGATTGGCGTATCGTGTCTTGCGGTCGAAGCGGGCGCGGAAGCGCAGGATGTCGCCGGGTCGAAGTGGCAGGAAGAGTGCGCCGCCGAGATCGGCCGCAAGCTGGGTCGTGGATTGCGAGAGCCGCTGCAGCGGAACGGGGGATGCGCAGAGCCTCAGGCGCGCCAACCGGCCCGCGGTCACGAACCGGCGCAGGGCACGGGGGGTATCAGGGTCGAACACTGCCCCGGACGTACCCGCACCCCAGGATCGGCCATCGGGTCGGGCGGCAAGGATGGCGGCCAGGGCGCGGATTTTCCGGCGAGGCGACGGGGAGGTGTCGGCGCGCAGCAACGTGTCGTGCAGGGCGCGGGCGAAAAGCCGCGCTTCCCAGCCCCGGTGCAGACCTCGCGCCCGGTCCGGCGGCACGGAGGCGATCAGTGCGGCGTGGCCGCGGAGCAGGTCGCGCATACGGAGCGGGCGTCGGGACGGCGCGGCCAGCCGCACACCGGGCCAGTCCAGCCAAGTAATCGACCGGGCCGCGTGGGCGGCGCGCAGCAGGACGGACCAGTCGCCGTGCGGCGCGGTGCCGAACGGTTGCGCCGCGTCTTGCAGGGCCTGCCGCCGGAACAGGGTCGCGGACAGGACCGGCCGCAGCTCGATCAGATCGGCGGGTGTCAGGCTCCCCGGATCGGGGGGGCGGCGAAAGAAGGGCTGGTGGGCCCGGTCCTGCGGGTCGATATGGCCCATCACCCCCAGATCGGCCCCGTCTTGCAACAAGCGGTCGGCCAGGACCTGCACCGCGCCCGGCAGGACAGTGTCGCCCGCGCGCAGGAACAGGACGAATGCGCCGCGCGCGCAGGCCAGACCGTGATTGCGCGCCGGGTCGGGACCTTGCCCGGGTTGTACCACCGCGCGCGCGTCGAGATGGTCCCCCAGATCGGCGCGGGCGGCGATGTCGGGGCTGTCGCAGACCACGAGCACTTCGCGCCCCGGACCGTGCAGCGCGGCCAGCGCGGCCAACGTCGCCGTCAGATCATCGGTGCCGTTCCAGGGTATGATCACCGACAGGGGCAGGTGGCCTGCCAGCTCGCATCCGAAAGTCAGGGCGATGTCGGGATCCCAGTCAGGCGTGTAAGACAGGCCGTGTTCGCGCAGGAACAAAGCCGCATCCCGGGCGTGTCGCGCCCGCCGCTCGGGATGGCGCAGGACCGTGCTGCGCTCGAACAGCAAGCGGCTGGCGATATGGGCGAACGCCTCTGCGCCGTGAGATTTGCCGCCGCGGTCGATGATGGACTTTAATCGCCGCAAGACGTCGAATTGTTGGGCGATGCGGTCGTCGTCTTGCGCGGTGATCTGGCCGGGCCGACCGCGGGTCTGGATATAGATCGCCTGCGGCAGGTGAATGATATGATCGGTGCGCGCGGCGGTTTGCCAGTAGAACTCGTGATCCTCGAACCAGGTGCCTTCGGGAAAGCAAAGGCCTTCGATCAGGTCGCGCCGATAGAGCTTATTCCAAGCCGACGGAAAGTGCCGCGCGACATCGCGCCAGTCCTCCAGGGGATAGCGGCGCAGACTTCCGTGGCGCGACAGGTCGGCCACGCCGTGAATGGCCGAATGCAGCGTGCCGTGGCCGGGTGCGCCCGGGTCAGTGTTCCGAAAGGCGATGGCACATGCAACCCAGTCGCCGCCGGTCCGGTCCAGCGCGTCGACCATCTGCCACAGAAAGTCCGGTGCCACTTGGTCGTCGCCGTCGACGAAGGCGATCAGCGGCGCGGTCGTGTGGGCAAGGCCCGGGTTGCGCGCCGCCGACAGGCCACGGTTGTCTTGCCGGATCAGGCGGAAGCGTGAATCGCCCGCCATCGCGGCCTCGGCCCGCGCGGCGCTCGCATCGCGGGCGCCGTCGTCGACGACGATCACCTCGTACGCGACGCCTGACTGGGCGCGTAGAGCCGCGATGCAGTCGGCGATGTGGTCCTCGACATCGAAGACCGGCACGATCACGCAGACGCGCGGGGAGGTCTGGCCCGGGCTGTTCATGGGCGACTTGTTGGGTCATGTCCGCAAGGCCGACAAGGGCAAATCGCATTGTGCCGCGGGCGTGGTTTCATTACCCATGATCTCCATGACAGACTTCCCGCATCTGCACGCCCCCGATGGCGGATACGTCTTCGTCGTGACCTATGGCCGGTCGGGCTCGACCCTGATCCAGAGCCTTCTGAACACGCTGCCGGGCTACTGCATCCGCGGAGAGAACGCGGGCACCTTGCGCCATCTGCACGCGGCCCATGCTGTGCTGATGAGCAATGACGCGTTTTCGGGCTTCAACCGGCAAGGGCACGAAACCGCGCCGACCGTTCCCTGGTACGGGGCCGAGCGGGTGGACACGGCACGCTATGCGACGGCGCTGGCCGATACCTTTGTGCGCGAGGTCCTGACCCTGCCGCCCGGCACGCGTGTCGCGGGCTTCAAGGAAATCCGCCACCATCGCGATGCCGGAAACGTGGTGGATTACCTGCACTTCCTGACGGACACCTTTCCCAAGGCGCGCATCGTTTTCAACACGCGTGATCACGGGGCAGTGGCGCGGTCGGGCTGGTGGCGGACCATGCCGTCAGGTGACGTCGCTCGCATCCTGGCCGAGATGGAAAGCGATTTCGCCGCCTTCGCCGCGCGCGCGCCCGCGCGCTGCGTCACGCTGCGCTACGACGATTACTGTGCCGATCCGGACGCTCTGCGCGCGCTCTTCGATCTGCTGGACGAACCGTTCGATGCAGACCTGGTGGCCCGCGTGTTAGAACGCAAACTGGTCCATAAAGGGGTCTGAACCGGGCCATGTTTCTTAGCTTCTCCAAGCGGCATCTGTTCGTGGCCAATGCCTAAGACCGCCTCGGCATCGCTCGAGGCGGTGCTGTGGCCCTTCGCCGATATCGCTCAGCAGGAGGATCCGCCCCGCAAGCACATGGCGCTAGTCGAGGTGTTGGAGACGCGCGCGGTGATTTCGCCCGAGCGGGCGTGGCGCCCGACCGGGTGCTGAGTTTCGGCGTCATGCAGCAATCCGGTGAACTGGATCGGCAGCTGGGTTCGCCATCGCAGGGGCACCAAGGTTGAAAGCCCGCTGACTCCCGACATGGATTTTACCGATTTCCGGGCGCGCGCCGACTGGAACATTTGCCGCCTATCGGGCGAGCAGCATCTGCAGCGCCGGATATTTTGCTACGGGCGCGGTGGGCCCATCGCCGACATCATTTTCCCTACGAGATGCTTCCCTAGGAGTGCTTGGGCGAGGATTTCGCCCGGATCTGCACGAGGTTGGGCCGTTCGCCGGGCGATCTGCCTCGCGAAAATCGGCCGGTGCTGAGCGAGATCGACGGTCGGACGCTCGCGCTGGAGGTTAAGATCAGGAACTATCAAGCCCCGGATTGCCGCATTAATGTCCGGCTCGCTGCGTATAACATCCCCGACTGGCGCCGCCTGGCAGACGGCTGTCGCGCTCCGTGCCCTGATCAGAGCGGCGATTTGGGAAAGACTGGCGGTGTCGTGCCCGCGGCAAGGGCGCTTTTCAGCATCTCGGCCGCGTCCAGTGCCTCGCGGATGGTGACGTCCATGTCGAGATAGCGATAGGTGCCCAGCCGCCCCAAGAAAGTGACGCCTGTCTCGGCCTCGGCGGCGGCGACATAATCGTTCAGAAGCGCTTTTTCCTCGACCAGCCGGATCGGGTAGTAAGGCGTGTCGTCCGGCCCGCATGCGCGGCTGTATTCACGAAAGCAAATAGTCGTCTCGTGGTCTTCCCAAGGGGCGAAATGTTTGTGTTCGGTGATGCGGGTATAGGGCACGTCTGGATCGCCGTAATTCATCACCGCGCATCCTTGGTAGTCGCCATCGGCGCGGAAGGGCTCGAAATCCAGCGTGCGGTAGCCCAGCCGTCCCAGCCGGTGGCCGAAATACGCATCGAGCGGCCCGGTCCAGAGCACATGATCCGCGTTTTGCCCATGTTCCAGGTCGAATGGCGTCGACAGGTGCACGTCGATGTTCGGATGATCCAGGATGGCTTCGACCAGCACGGTGTAGCCGTGTTCTGGCATGCCCTGGAAACGGTGGGCGAAATAATCGTCGTCGTAGTTGAAGCGCAGCGGTAGGCGCTTGAGGATCGCGGCGGGCAAGGCGGTGGGTGAACAGCCCCATTGCTTTTCGGTATAGCCCTTAAAGAACGCGGCATAGAGCTCGGGGCCGACGAAGCGGAGCGCCTGCTCCTCGAAGCTTTGCGGATCGGTGATGGTCATGTCGGCGCGCTCTTCGATGAAGGCGCGGGCCTCATTGGGGCGCATCGTCCGCCCGAAGAACTGATTGATCGTGTGCAGGTTCACCGGCAGCGAATAGACCGCGCCCCGGGACGTGGTCTTCACCCGGTTCTTGTAGGGCTTGAACGGCGTGAATGCGTTCACGTAGCCCCAGACGTCTTCATCGTCGGTGTGGAAAATGTGTGGCCCGTAGGTATGGACCATCACACCCGTCTCCGTATCGCGCGCGGTGTGGCACTTGCCCGCCACATGGTCGCGCGCCTCGAGAATCGTCACGCGGTGGCCCGCCTCGGCCAGGGCGCGCCCGGTCACGGCTCCCGACAGGCCCGCTCCCACTACCAGAATGTGCATCGCGTCGATCCCCGGTTGACGGCGTTTCGCTGGCTTTAGGCAACCTCGTGCCGCAGCGCAACGCCGCGCGGCCCGGGTGGGTCTCCATTATCATCAACGAGCTTGGCGGAAGTGAGAGCGAAGCCTACCATACGACCCTGTTGTCGCTCGTTCCACCGCCACGCCCGCGGGTCATTCCGGCCGCGCTGGGGGGGGCGCGAGGGCGGGCAGACGGGCTTGCAATTCGTCGGACAGGTGGCGACCGGGCAGGGGAGTCTGGATCACGGGACCTTGGGGCTCGAGATCGTGACCACCGCGCAGGGGACGTTCGCAAGTTCGACCTGTGCGGGAGTGGCGGGCGCGACTTCCTAGGTGGCGATCGCGGCAACGATCCGCTGAACGGCGACGGGCCATGCGCAGGTTGATCATGCAGGCGGACGGATTAACCCTGGTGAACGTCGATGCTGCCGATCTGTCGGCGTCTGATTTCCTGTTCGGCTAGACCGATGTTCCGCGCCTGGCAGCGGGCCCATCTGGCCCGGCCTAACCGGTCGTGTTAAGTGGATCGCTCGATCGAAAACTGGAGGCATGGATGGCGTCAACACCGTATGCGAGCGATCGCGACAGTGCGACAGAGGCGCGCCCCTTCATCATCTGGACGCTGCGCCGGACCGGAGGCACCAATCTGGCTCAGCATGTGTTTCGGCGGTCGCGTTTCCGGTCCATTCAGCACGAACCCTTCAATAAGAACCGGGTTTTCGGCAAGGTCAGTGCCGATTTCGAGCGCGACGGCGATACCGCGCCGCTGGACCGGATCTGCGCCGATGGCATCCTAATGAAGCACTGCGTCGAAACGGTGCCGTTGGCCCTGTCGCTGGCGTTGCTGGAGCGCAGCGTGGCGCACGGATATCGCCACCTTTTCCTGATCCGCCGGACGCCTGGCGACCGTCTGGTCAGCCTGCATTTCGCCGGGGCCTCGGGCGTATGGGGCGCTCGCATGGTGGCGCAGAACAGCATCGACAATCTGAGCCGGATCGCCCGCAACACGCCCATTCCGATCGACGGCCTTCTGGCGCGCGAACGGTTGGATCGGGCCCGTCTTCTGGCGGTATATGAGCGGGCTGATGCGCTGGAAACGCGCCCGTTGATCGCGGTTTTCGAGGATCTCTACGATTACGACGCCCCGTCCCTTTCGTTGGCGCGACTGGCGCGACTGACGGCTGGCCTGGGCCTAGACCGTGCCGGGGACGCCGCCGATGGCGCAGACCGCGAGATACTGTTCGGCGGCGGCCAGAAGACCCAGAGCCTCTACGCGCTTGCGCCGAACCACGATGCGTTCCGCAAGGCGGTCTCGGAAATCCCGCCGATGACGCTGGGGGCAGTTCCCGACCCGAACCCGGCCCAATGGGCCAATTTCGTGACGCATTTGGGCTGCAGGATTGACCCGCCGCGCCAGTCCTGGAGATCGGATCTCTTGCAACTGACGGGCACCACCGCGCCACGGGATGGCTGGCGGCTGCGATTGGCTGATGGCACGGTCCTGCCGATGGAGACCGAAGTGGCGCGGAGCCCCGATGCGTCGAAGCCCGCGATCAGTTTCGCCGTGCTTGACGTGCCGCGCGACGGTTTGGCCGGTGCGCGCATGGTCATGCGTCAGCCGAGTTCAGGGCCCAGCCAGTGACCCAAATCCCGGTCGCGGAAATGCGCCTCTATTTCGGCAGCATTCTGGAATCGGTCGATCACCCGGTTCTGACCCTGCTTGCGCAGGGGACTCGACAGGTCGCGCCGGGAGCTTCCGAGAAAATCGGATAGACGCCCCGAGATTTCGGGGGCGAACAGATCGCGATACTCCAGCGTCAGGCGCGCATGGGGCAGACCCGCCAGCCAGACGCCCAGCAGGTGGTCTTGGTTGCACAGCCGATTGCATTCCGCCAGCGCCCAGAACGGTCCCGCCTTCACCTTGACCGGGGCGCTGTCGGCCCGTGCCGTCCAGGCGCCCGTCTTCTCAACCTGACGCATCGAGGCAAACTGTGCCAACTTGTTGGAGCGGACCACATGGATAAGCCGCAGGTCGGGGCGCGCGGGAACGACATCGGCAAACAGGGCCGGATCATGCTGGAACAGGATCTTCACACCCAGGACGGGCGGCACCGTGTCCAGCCCATCGCCCGCCAGCGCTCGATCCAGGAAGCCCCCCGGATCCCGGTCGCGGGCGACCAGCGCGTCGGTGTCGTGGATCTTGTCTCCGTCGTCGTCGATCTGCCAGGGGTCGAACATCTCGCCCCGGCAATGAATATCGGGATGGGCATTCAGAAGCGTCTGAAGGTAGGTGGTGCCGGACCGGGGCAGGCCCAGGATGACGAAGCGGGTCACGAGATCGCGGCCCGCGCCCGGCGCAATCCGTTCTCCAGCAAGGTTCGTGCCGCATCCGCCCCGTCCGCTTCCGCATAGACGCGCAGTTCCGGCGCGTTGCCGGACATGCGCAGATGCACGATGTTGCCCGAAGGATGGGTCATGCGGACACCATCGGTCAGGTCTAGTACGGTCGACGCGCCATCCCAGAAATCGGCCCGGGCGGCAGGGTCGTCGCGCAAGCTGTCGATCCAGGCCTGCGCTGAGGGACGGTCCACGCGCTGCAGTCGATCGGCGGCGGTGACGCGGACGGGCAGGGCGGCGACCAAGTCGGACAGGCTATGACCTTGGGCTTTCGCGGCCATGAGCGGTGCGATCAGGGGCAGGACGGCGTCGCGGGTGACCAGCGCGGTCAGTCCCTGCGCGTCGAAGCCCAGCAGGAAGCCGCCATTGGCCTCGAACCCGACCACGTTCTGGCCCGCCAGCGCGTCCATTCCGGCGATGACGAAGGGTGATCCGATCCGGGTGCGTGATACGTCCGTGAAGTCCATCCGCTCCAGCATGGTGTTGCTGGTCACGGGGGTGACGATATGGCTGGCCTGCAGATACTGCGCGGTGATCGCGCCCAAGGTGTCGCCGGGGATAATCCGGCCCGCCGCGTCGGTCAGCAGCGGCCGGTCGGCATCGCCATCGGTGGACAGGATCGCGTCGAAGCCCTGGCTCGCCCAATCGTCCAACAGGGCGCGTGTGGCGTCCGATACCGCTTCCGTATCGACGGGCACGAAGGCGCCCGAGCGGGCCAGCTCGACCACCTCGGCTCCCATCCGCGTCAGCAGATCGGCCAGCAGGTCGCGTGCCACGCTCGAATGGCTGTAAAGGCCCAGCCGCAGGCCTGACAGATTGGTGCCGAATGCCTCTGCATAGCGGGCGATATAGGCGTCGGATGCGGCTCTGTTTTGGTCTGGATTCACATCGGGAGCCCCTGTCAGGGCAGGGGCGTCTGCCTGAGCGGCACCGACGATGGCCGCCTCGTCGGTCTTGGTGATCTCAAGCCCGCCACGGGTGTAGAATTTCAGTCCGTTACGGTCAGCAGGGATATGGCTTCCAGTGACCATGATCGCCCCCGCGTCCGCCTTGCGCGCGGCCAGCGCCAGCGCCGGGGTGGGCAGCGCGCCCAGCCGGATTGGAACAGAACCTGCCGCCTGCACCGCCGCGGCCGCCATCGCGGCGATGGTGGGGGACGAAGGGCGCAAATCCTCGGCGATCAGCACCGTGGTGCCCGCGTCGCAGGCGGTCACGAACCCCGCCACATGGCGCGCAACCAGATCGGGGGTCAGGCCGGTGACCAGCCCGCGCAGGCCCGAGGTGCCGAATTTCGGGGGCTCAGTCGCGGGCATAGACATCCTCGTAGCGGAGGATGTCGTCCTCGCCCAAGTAAGAGCCTGTCTGAACTTCGATCAGCACCATCGGCAGCTTGCCAGGATTCTCCATCCGGTGAACGGCGCCCAGCGGGATGTAGACACTTTCGTTCTCGGTCACGAGCTTCACCTCGTCGTCCACTGTCACTCGCGCGGTGCCCTCAACCACGATCCAGTGTTCCGAGCGATGGTGATGCGATTGCAGCGATAGGGCGGCGCCGGGATGGACCACGATACGTTTCACCTGGAAGCGCCCGCCGACGACCAGGCTTTCGTACCAGCCCCAAGGGCGATAGTCGCGCGGAAGAGTCTTGGCCTGTTTCAGTCCCCGGGCATGAAGCGTGGCGACGGCCTGCTTGACCTCTTGCGCCCGGTCCTTGTGGGCCACCAGCACCGCGTCGGGCATGGCGATGGCCACGATATTTTCGAGTCCGATGCCGACGATGGTCTGGTCGGGGTTTTCCGAGCGCAGCAGCGTGTCGGTGCAATCCATCGCCAGTGCGGGGCCTGCGGTGGCCACGCCGCCCTGTTCGGTTTCGCGCCAGACGGCCTTCCAGTCGCCCAGATCGGACCAAGCGCCGGTATAGGGCATGACCGACAGGTTGTTAGCCTTCTCCATCACCGCGCAATCGACCGAAATAGGGTCTATTCCAGCCCAATGTGTTGGGTCCAACCGGGTAAACCCCAGATCGCGTCGGGCGTTCACGTAGGCCGCTTCCACATGCTGCAGGACCTGCGGTGCGTGCGCCTCGAAGGCCGCGCGCATCACGTCGGCGCGGAACAGGAACAACCCGGCGTTCCACAGATGCTTGCCGCCCGTGACCATTTCCTGCGCGGTGGCGGCATCGGGTTTTTCCACGAAGCGCGCCAGCGGCTGGGGGCCGTTGTGGGGTTCGCTTTTCTCCAGGTAGCCGTATCCCGTTTCGGGGCGGTTGGGCTTGATGCCGAAGGTCACGATCCGTCCCTCGCGCGCGGTGGCGACGGCGGTTTCGACACAGGAGGCGAAGCCTTCGGTGTCGGGGATCAGGTGGTCGGACGGCGCGATCAGCACCAGCGCGTCCGCCGCGGTTTCGGACGCCTGCAAGGTGGCGGCCAGCACGGCGGCGGCGGTGTCGCGGCCCTCGGGTTCGATCAGGATCGCTTCGGGATCGAGACGCAGCGCGGCCAGTTGTTCAACCACGATGAAGCGGAAATCGTTCGTGGTCACGACGACGGGACGAGCGAACGCCGCCCCAGAAAGCCGCCCTGCCGATGCCTGGAACAGGCTCGCGTCACCGATAAGGGGCGCGAATTGCTTGGGATAGCTTGCCCGGCTGAGCGGCCAGAGCCGGGTGCCAGAGCCGCCGGACAGGATGACGGGGATGATGGAGGAAGCTTTGGAGTGGGTCATGAAAACACCTTTAAGGTATTATCGTATCACAGGTCATGTATTTATCGATCTGTAGTGAAACTGGGTACGGTCTGCTCCACTCACCCGAAGACGGACAGCAGTCCGGATAGGCGTCGGTCCGAGAACCGGTTTCATACGCTCGACGATCCAGCCACAATGCCGCAATGTCCGTTGGCCGCTGCCATCGCCTAAGCCACTAAGGGCAACCCTGTCGTAATCCGACTGCCGGATTCTTATGGCAGGCATTGCTTTTCGGCACGCCCCGCAGACCTGCGCCATGAGCGAACAGGCATCGATTTCCGAGCCATTCACAAATTTGGCGTCAAATGCAATTGCCCTATGCACACCTGAATGATCGGGCGCATTGCTCGGGTCCGGACCGATTGATTTTGTCTTACCGTCGTGATTCATCGCTCGAACAACGAGCGGTGACATGTCTGATCTTTTTGGCTGACCGACGCGCAAATGGCGCGGCTGGAGCCCTGTTTTCCAAAGTCCCATGGCGAACCACGCGTCGATGATCGACCTGTGCTGAGCGGAATTATTTTCAATTATTACAATAAGTTTAGTTAGTTTTATGCCCTGAAGGGACACGGTCCTCGCAGACGCTCTACATGCGCTGGAAGCGGTGGAGCGAAAAGGGTTGTATTTGCCCAAATGGTGGCCGGTCTGGCTACCCGGCACGGCGAAAAGAAGATCGTGATGATCGACGCGACCTATCTCAAGGTTCATCGAACAGCGACCGGCATGGGCGTCAAAAAGGGGGGCGTGGGTGTCTGATCGGGAGGGTCAAAGGCGGTATGAAGACCGGGTTGCACGCATTTGCGACAGCCCGCGCCGCCCGCTCAACCGGTTCGTTACGGCCGGAGAGGTCAGCGATTGCATCGGAACGCGAGTACTGCTCAGCAGCCTCCCTACAATCGAACACCTGCTTGGGGATCGCGGCTAGGATGCCGACTGGTTCAGGGAAGCGTTGAAAGACAGAGGGATATGCGGCTTCATACCGGAGCTAAGCAGAGTAAGACGCCCGTGAGACACGACAAGCGACGGTACAAGCGGCGCAACCGGATCGAGATCATGTTCGGCAAGCTCAAGGACTGGAGGCGCCGGGCAACCCGGTACGACAGGTGCCCCAAAGTCTTCCTGCCACCCATCGCCCTCGCAGCAACCGTCATCTACTGGCTATGAGTTCTGACACTAGAGCCCATGGGCGTCGTCGTGGTGGGGGCCAACAATGAACGCTTGGGCGATCCGTTGTTCCCGGTTATCAAATGCGACGCGTCTGATGCGCAGGTTCTCCTGGTCGAGCCGCATCCTTACCTGACGCCGCATCTTCGCCGGAACTATGCCTTCCTGCCCAAGGACGCGATTTTCCAACAGCGCGGTGGGATCACCGGGGCAGGCGCAGCGTTTCTCAGTTCAGCCGGAATATTGAGAACTTCTCGTTCCGCCTTAAGCGGGCGCGGACTGGTGGCTCTATCGTGCACCTCTGAGCGTGACATCGGCCAAACGCAGCTTCGTCGAGGCCGGGTGAGGCGCGTCGGAAAAGAAGAAGTTGGCCCCGCACATGCCGTTGGCAAGATCGGTGTTGTTGAACTGGCCGCTCGTGGACGTACTGGACGACTACCTTGTCTGCCACTTGGGTGAACACCTTCTCTGCGTCCGGCGCGGCGTCGCTGGAAGAATCGCTGATCCAATAGTGCGATCTGGAGGATATGGCCCGCTGCCAAGATCCTCGCAAAGACCTGTCCGGCTCTGGACAAGTAGGCCCAAAGTGGGCAGATCGACGGCGAACATACCGACAGTTAGCAAAACCAGACGCAGCCCCATCCCTAGCGGTTCGGCACTCCGATTGTGCCACTATGTCTACCTTTCACGATCGGTCATCGATCTGCGGATCATCTGCACAACAACAGATACCTTCTCATGAAACGTAAATTATCCATCACGACCTCGATACACGGGCAGACCGATCTTATCGAAGAAATCATCACGTCTTTTCCCGAAGGGGGCCGTATTGCCGATATCGGCACAGGTTCGGGATTGGCCGCGCGGCTGTTTCATGATGCCGGGTGGGAGGTTTCGGCGACTGGGTTCGACATGGAGGCCTATCTGGACGGTCATTCCCTGCCGGACGGTGTCAGGGTTCTGGCCGATGTCGACATTTGCGATGCCAACCAGTTCGAGGATGGAGAATTCGATGCCATCTGGTGCGCGCATGTGCTGGAGCATGTTTCGAATACCGGATCGGCGCTGGAAGAACTGCGACGGATACTGAAACCCGAAGGTTGGCTGTTCATCGCAGTTCCGCCCTACAAGGATAAAGTCGTTGGGGGTCACGTGAACACCGGATGGAATCTGGGGACCTTGATGTACGTCTTGGCCGACGCCGGTTTCGACCTGTCCGGGGGGCGGTTCATCCATCACGGCTATAACGTCTTCGGCATGGTGCAGCGTGGTCCGGGACGAATATCGAACGGCTCTTTGCACCGTGCGAACGGAGACATCGAGATCCTGGCCAAGGCCAAGCGGTTCCCGGCAGGATTTCCGGCCAAACAAGGGTTCGACGGTCGCTTGCCTTCCGTGAACTGGCGCTGGAACCGCCCCCCCGAGGATATCCCGGTGCCGCGTGCGGATTTGGCCAACCCGCCCGGGATCGCGCCCATGAAGATCGGCTTCTTCGTCCCGTGGATCACCAAGGGGAAGGGCGGCACCGAAAATGTCGGGCAGATGATGGCCAACGCGATGGCGGCGCGTGGCCATGACGTGACGGTCTTCACGTTCGACGACACCAAAGCGCCATCGCGCTGGCCGTTGGATTCGTCGATCGCGCTGGTGCATCTGACCGAAGCCGAGGGTCCGCCCGCCGATCATCGCATGGCGGTCGAGGTTGCCGGCCGCAATCTGGATCTTCTGGTCGGCCTGCACATGAACCGCACCATGCTGCGATATGTCCGCTGCGCCCACAAGATCGGCCTGCCGCTGGTCCTATCGGAACATGGCGATCCGCGGACGACTGACTGGATCGGGACCTTCGATCCGGACGAGCGCGCCATCGCGATGGCCGGCGCGACCCTGATCCATTTGCTCCTGGACGATTTCGTCGAAACGCTGGACCGGTCCGCGCGTGCGAAAGCGCGGGTGATCCCCAACACGATCCCCGAGCCCGAAACGGTTTCCAATGTTGCCAAGGAGAAAAACCGATACGTTCTGCTTTCAGTATCGCGGCTCGTCCCACGCAAGAACCTATCACGTCTGATTACTGCTTTTGCGCAAGTCGCAGACGATTTTCCGGCCTGGGATCTGAGATTGGTCGGCAACGGACCCCAGATGTCCGTGCTCAAGGCGCAGGCCCGCGCCGCCGGACTTGAAAGCAGGGTGGAATTTTCTGGCGAGCTTGACGACGTCTATTCCCAGTACCGCGATGCGGACCTTTTCGTCACTCCATCCCAGTTTGAAGCGTTCGGGCTGACACTGTGCGAGGCGATGGCGCACGGTGTTCCCAGCATTGGTCTTTCCGCATGTCGGGGCATCAATCGGCAGATCATAGATGGTCGGAACGGAATACTCTGCGACGGTGGCGATGGGCTGAACTCGCTTGATGCAGCTTTAAAAACGTTGATGTCCGATCCTGAATTGCGCGTCCAGTACGGCAATGCCGCGCGCGAGGATTTCTTGGCGAGATATTCCAACGATGTGGTCTTCGCAGCTTGGGAAGAGCTGTTTGTGGAGGCCGCTGAAAGGCCGTCTGCACTGGAACGGCCCAGCCACGAAACTTTGATGTCCGTTAGGTTGTGGGAAGCGGTCTGGGGACAGCTTCCCGCCACCAAAGATTAGGATACGTGAAAATGAGTAATCCAAAGGCTTTCATCCGCTTCAAGGAGCTACTCGAAGTAGCGCAAAGATCACACGATCCCGATCGAGACATTCGCGAATATGCCCTTTCGTTTGCCAATAGAGACCTCGGCATTGGCTTGGTTCGCGCGGGATTGACCACGCGGTTCGGGGCCAACCTGTCGAATGTCTTTCCGAACCTTACGCCGGTCGACGATAGCAGTGTTGCTGACTGCACTTCATTTCTGTTGACGGGAACCATCTTCAGAGACCCCGAACATTCGCACAGAGGCGGCGTTCGGTTGCTCAACACAATGCCGCAAGCTGTCGATGTACTATTTTTTGAAACTGCATTCCTTGCCACGACGCACAGCTGGGCGCACAGCTTTGATGAAGGCAAGTCAGCCTATGCCTGTTTGGGCTATGTCTACGACGACATTGCCTATCATTTCATGGCCGATTACCCCAACCGGATCATTCAGAAGCTCAACAGCGACCAGACGCCGACCGAGCAGGAGCTAGCGCGCGCCGAAACCCTGCTGAAGCGAATCGTCAGCCAGCGGATCAGTAAGTACAACGCCCAGCCCATGCGGGCTCCAACCATGACCGACGGCTACGCGCGCCGGGTGCTGGTCTGCGATCAGGCCTATGCCGATGCTTCGACCGTCTACGGCAAGGTGGGCGAGCCAGAATTCGAGCGGATGCTGCTGGCCGCCATCGCCGAAAACCCCGATGCCGAGATCCTGGTCAAGACCCATCCGGATTCCGTCTGGAAGGAAGGCAAGCGCGCGGGCTATTACGCGCATCTGCACTCGACCGGCCGGGTCCGGATGTTGCGCGATCCAGTCAATCCCTACGCCCTGTTCGATCAGGTCGACACGGTCTATGTGGGCACCAGCCAGATGGGGCTCGAGGCGCTGTTCGCGGGCAAGCGGGTCGTGACCTTCGGCGTGCCCTTCTATGCCGGCTGGGGCCTAACCGACGATCGCCAGACGATCCCGCACCGCCACCGGACCCGCAGTCTGGCCGAGATCTTCCACTATTTCTACATCTGGTACACGATCTATCACCTGCCGGACCAAAAGGGCCCGGCCGAGATCGAGGACGTGCTGTCCTATATCGAGCAGAACCGCCCCTATCCGCTGCCGCCCACCGACACCGAGCTGGCCGCGCCACCCAAGGTATCGGTGATCATCCCCGTCTACGGCGTCGAGAAATACATCGAGGAATGCATCGCCTCGGTCCAGCGCCAGACCCTGCGCGAGATCGAGATCATACCGATCAACGATGCCTCGCCGGACGGCTCGCAGGCCATCATTGATCGTTTGGCCGCAGAAGACCTACGGATCAAACCCGTCGTTCTATCGCAGAATATTGGCCAAGGCTTCGCGCGCAACCGTGCGCTCGAAGCCGCCAGGGGAGACTATGTCTGGTTCCTGGATTCTGACGACTGGCTGGTCGATCCAGAGTTCCTCGAAAAAACCGTCCAAACGGCCGAGCAGAATGGCGCTGACATGACCCGTGCGAAAAAGGCGGGCGAGGCGATCTATGATGAGAACGACAAACTGCTCAGGATCGACGAAGACGTGACCGAACGCGTTTTTTCCGACGATGTTCCGGTGACGGATTACCGCAGCAACCCAGACATCCTGCACAGTCGGCATTTTTGCCTGTGGCTTTATCGTCGCGATTTCATAGGCGAAAACGATATCCGGTTCGTCACCACGCACTGGGAGGAACGGGCCTTTCTGCTCAAGGCGCTTCTGCGCGCCCGCACGATCTCTCTCACCACCAACAAATGCTTCATGTACCGGATCAGGCGCAACTCGACGGCCCGCCGCAACAAGAACATGGGCGATGTGGAAAAATTGCTCCAGAATTTCGAGCATATCTGCACGCTCTTGAAGGACCACGGAGCGGTCGACCGTGATGACGATCTTCGGATGCATCTGAACTTTCAAATCTCACAGTTCGTCAGCATTCTGTTTTTCGGTTTTTGGTATCGGACACTGATACGCGAGGCCGTCGATACCGAGCCTTATTTCCGGCGCATCGCGACATCACTGGAGATGGTCGACTTCCAAAGCACGGACATTACGAATGCCCCTGAAGGGGTCTGGAAAGATCGTTTCAACCGCGGTGTCTACCACATGATCATCACTGCCCTCCGATCTGGCCGCTCTGATTGGCTGAATATCGTGGTCAATGACGCACCAGTGGCGCAGGCTAAGCTCTACGAGACCCTGCTCGCCGAGCCATCGGACGCCGCGTCGGCCGACCTGCAGGCGGCACTGTCACGCTATGCCCGCAACGACATGGTCGCGATGTCGCCCGCAAAGCCCGGTGGTCGACCGCGGTCCAAGCCTCGCATCGTCATCCATATCGGCGCCACAAAGACCGGCAGCACCTTCCTGCAGCACATGCTGGAAAAGAACCGCCCCGCCTTGCTGCGCGAAGGGGTGTGGTTTCCCGAAATCGGTTTGTTCTGGCAGCAAAACCGCCCCCACAAGCAGGCCGGACATGCCGCCTATACCCGCGCGGCCAGGGACGGCGACCCGGCCATACGCGACCATATCGAGCGCGGCTTGGCCCTGATGGACGGGCGGATACACACGATCATCCTGTCCAGTGAGGCCTTCTTCCTGCAAGAGAATTCCCGCTTTCTGGCGGATTACTTCAAAGGTTACGACGTTGAAATTGTGGTTTATCTGCGACGTCAGGACGAATGGGCCAATTCCCAATATTGCGAATTCGTGGCCGGCGGCGCCGTTGGCCGGACCGACCTGCCGATCGACAAATGGCTTGCGCTGTCCAAGACCCGGAAGCTGCTGGATTACCGCATCCCATTGCAAAAATGGTCCGACAAGATTGGCAAAGAGAATGTCCACGTCCGCGTCTTCGAGCCGGACAGGCTGATCGACGGGGACCTGCTTGCCGATTTCGCCGACGCGACCGGACTGCCACAGCTGCTGGATCTGCCGCGCCCCGACGCGCGCGACCAGAACGAGGCCCGCCTGTCCGCCGCCCATGTCGAGGTCTTGCGCCTGTTTAACACCCGGCCATTCACTAGCGATGCCGCGTATCTCGATTTCATCGAAGAGGTGGGGACCGGCATCGCCGCGTGGCGGCAAGAGCGTGACCTGCCCCTGCTAAAGCCATGGGTGCTGAGCGCCGAGCAGGCCGAGACGCTGATGCAGGAGTGGCGCGCAGCGAATGACACCATTGCGCATGAGTACCTGTACGACGACAAGCCGCTCTTTGACATCCGGAAGCGCGTGTCAGAATCGGCGTCGGTGCAGCAGGAAGAAGTCGCCCTGATCGAGCAGATCTACGCGCGCCACGCTCCAAAACAAGACGCCAAACCGGCCAGCGCCAAACGGTCCGCTAGGCCAAGCGTCCAACAAGTTCCCGCTTCGCAATACGCATCACCGCTTCCTACCCCTCCAAGGCTCGTAAATTACGGGCTGTTCGGTTGGCGATTATGGCTTCTGACCCCGATCTTGGCTGTCTTCTATGGCCCGCGGCTTCCGCCCGAACGGTTTCAGGAATTCCTGACCGAACCGTTCGACTTCTCGCGGCGGCACTGGATCCTGCGGCGTCCGCTAATGACCGGGCTGCTCTATCCTGGCGGGAATTTCATGGGGCCCGGAGGTATCTTCCGGCTATGGGTTCCGATTGTCCGCAAGCTGATCGACTTGACCGGACGGACCGAGATGCGGATCCGGTTCGACGCGGATCCGATTGCCGTCACACGCGATATGAACAGCCGCATCGGACGCGCGGTGGGGCGTCTGATGTTCCCGATCGGAGAACTTCGGCGCCACTAGATTTCGATTTCGCGACCTTCGTGGCCATACGGATACGTGCCCATCGCC
Source organism: Palleronia pontilimi (assembly GCF_016412875.1). Lineage (GTDB taxonomy): Bacteria > Pseudomonadota > Alphaproteobacteria > Rhodobacterales > Rhodobacteraceae > Palleronia > Palleronia pontilimi. Next base: position 65,698 of record NZ_JAEKPD010000022.1, read on the forward strand.
GTCATCCATCACGATCGCATCGCGGGGACCGGACCGAATATATTGCCAGTAACCAGTAAAGAGCAGCGAGATGCCCACCAGAAACAGAAACCAGATATCGGCCCTGCAAGACGCCATCGACGCCCGTGCCTCCGCGCCGGTCATCCTGGTCTGGATCCGGCACCGGCCGCGGGTCACCACCTTGCGGCCCGTGGCCCATGCCTTGGCCGCGAACGGCTTTCAGGTGGTCGTCGCCTAGTCCCCCACGCTCGATTCCACGCCCGAAATGATGGGGTTCGACGCGGCGATTCCTTGCTTCCAGGTGCCGCATGAACAGATGCCGGATGTCCTGGGCGCGACGATCTTCCTGACCTCGGAGCAGGACGTGCAGAACGCGCCGCCCGACACGCGGCGGGTCGGCATCCACCATTCGCTGCCCGACAACAATCTCCAGCGCAATCATGCCAACATGCTGGCTATCAATCCCGTCACCATGTCGATGATGTGACCTTCCCCCGCGGTTAGGGCCATTGCGAACTGGAATCTTCCGGTTGGTTTGCAGTGTTGAGCGGCAGCGTGAAGACCGCAAGAGTCTCAAGCGCTGGCGCGGTGGTTTGCATCATGAACTCC
>NZ_JAEKPD010000023.1 GCF_016412875.1 Palleronia pontilimi
ATTCCAGATCAAACCGGCCCTAACCGCGGGGGAAGGTCAAACCTCAACGGGCCAGAAGTACGCCAGAGCCCGCTACCAGATGATTCCGGTATGATTCCGGAGGGGCTGACAGGAATAATCGTTGGCCAAACGAAAACCCGCCAACCTGATGGTTTGGCGGGTTTATTCTGGTTGCGGGAGCGCGCTTTGGACTTTGTCGAAAACGACGCTGTTCATTCCGGTTGCGCGATGAACCTCGGTGCGGATCGGGAAGGCGCCGAGCGCCTCCCGTCCCGTGGGCGTTGATCACGACGCGGGAGAACCATCCGAAGCTTCAGCCTTCGGCGTAAGTTTCGCGGGCTTGTTCTCATCTTCGGCGGCCTTCGCAGCAGCGCGCTTCTCTTCCTCGGCGGCTGCGCGCTCTGCTTCCTCTGCGGCACGAGCATCCTCCTCGTCCGCCTCTTCGTGCATCTCATCGACGATGTCGGAACGAAGCGGGTGCGTCGCAATTCGACGACGGTTCGCTGCCGTGGCGAGGCGCTCCAGCGAGAAGAAGAATGGGGCCAGGACCTCTTCGTCCATTGCTGCGATGAACTCGGGCATCGTGTCGTTGATCGCCTTGGTGAACAGGCGCTCCTTGTTGTCGGACTTCTTGAGGTCCTTCCCCAAAGATCGCCTGAGAGACGCCACGGCGCGCTCCGTCGCCGAAGATTCCTCGGGTCGGGCGATCTGCTTGCGCTCCTTGCGCGTGGCTTTGGAGGCGGCGAATTCGGCGTTCAGGAAATTGGTCATTGCATTGACTTTCTATGGTTTGATGGCCTCCGCAGAGGTCCGGTTTTCAGGGGCACCCTCTCGGGCTGGCCGGGATATGTTGTTATCTGTTTCGGACGACTCTCCGTTTTCGCGAACTTTTTTCCCGGGAATTTCTATCCGACTGATGTCGCTCAAAACTTTTCTTCATCTCCGGATACTGGGCCTCCTCGGCGCGTGTGCTCGAGCCCGTCGGACAGACCGTTTGTCCGCCGCGCCAGTCGACGGAGAATGGCCGGGATGGTGCGCCGAATGCCCGCTACCACCGACCGAGTTTCTTCCGGCAGATGAGCTGCTGCCTCAGCGATCACCTCATCGGCCTCGGCAATGTCCGCCATCGCAGTTGCTACTCCCGCCTGCGCCTCGGCCTCGGCTCTCGCCCGGGCGTCCCCGAACAGACGCTGCCAAGCGCGCGCAAACACGGTCGACGCTCTCGCGACGCCCTTGGGCGACTTCCTGCGAAGATCTTCGAGCGTCGGTTGCGGCGACGGAGACGTCGTCGGCTCAATTGCGTCGATGAGTTCTGGTTCGCTGTCATCAACCCCGGCGACGAATGCGCCGGAGGTGACGCCCTCTGCGACCGCGAGCACGGTTTCTGCCTCAGCCTCTCTCTCGGCAACGCGCGCCGCGCGGTCATCCAGAGCCGCGCTATCCGTTTGCAGTGCTTTCGCTTCGGCCTTCAGGCGAAGCTCTTCTTCGGCGCGCCACTTCCAGGTTTTTGCGTGATACCGGCGCTTTGGCGGCTCCTCTCCGTTCGCTCGGGCCTCCCGGATGGCGGCCGCACGGCGCTCACCCCGCACCAAGCCGAGGTATGAGAACCATTGACCGACGCTGTCCTGCGCGGCCTCGTAATCCTTGATGAGCGGATGGATTGAGGGCTGGAGCATCCGACGGGTCGCCGTTGCCGTCGGCACCTTGGCCTTCGGCTTGGCAATCTCCACCGTCGCCCGCGGCAGGATCACCGCGTGAATGTGGTATGCGGCCTCATCCCGGTCGGCTCGGGCGTGGATCACATCGTCGCCGAAGTTCTCTATCAGCCAGCCTTTTGCGAGATTTTCGAAATCCTTCTCCCGCTGGTTCTCATCTTCGCCGAAGAAGCCGGACAGATCTTCGTCGAACCAGTCCTTGTTGACTGTGAGGATCACCTCACGCATCGGCCCGTGCCGCGTTGCCCGCCAGGGAGGCTTCGGTCCTTCGACAAGACGCCGTTCAATGTCCTTCTTGCGGTTGCGCTTCTCGAGCGACTCGAGCTCGGCGGCGAAGTTCTCGGCCGTCATGTCACGGATTTCGTCGAGCGCCCGCGCCGCCCAGTCCTCTGATCCGATCAAAGGCGGGCCATTCAACTTCGTTCTCGAGCGATCCACGTGGCTGAGGTCCCCGCCCTTCCTCAACCGATGAGCCTCGTAGCCCCCAAGCTGGTGCGGATAGAGCCCCTCAAACCGCAGCACCACGGGGTAGTCTGTCTTGACGTTCGAACCGTCCATCTCGGATCTCCCAGGAATGTGAGATCAGAAGCTGGGTGGACGTCGGCAAATCGAAAAATGCCTTGGCACCAATCCGGAAAACGGCGTATGCCCGAGAACGAGATTACATTACGCAGGAGATTTATGCAGATGAGAAGCTTTGATCGAAATTATATGCAACAAGCGGAACTTCGGTGCGCAAATAGGGCCTAGCACTTCAAAAGCGCATTCGGAATATTCTCTACAGAAACTCCCGATTCCACACGCTCGATCGAAAAGTGCATCGGAAAAACCGTCTTGCCGATTTCGATTATTGAGAACGACCGTCGCCATTCGCAGCGCCGGGATCGATGCTGAGTCACTCATGGCGACGCGAGCTCAATCTTTCTGTTCGAAGCATCAATGGACTTCACCAGAACAGTTACACTGTCGCCCTTCTTGTAGTCCGAAAGCACTCCCGAGAGTTTCGTGATGTGCAAAAGGCCGTCTACGTTCGGCTCCAAACGCACAAATAGTCCATATTTTGTAATATTAGTCACCTGACCAATTATTGGTTCGTCAACTGGAAGACGGTCGTCAATATCTGCCCATGCGCCAAAAAGTTCTCTTTGCCGACGATCTACGGTAGACTTTGCAGAGCTTATAGTCGAAAGGGCATGCGTGTCGTCCTCTGGAAAAACAAGGTCGTGCTCAGCCAGCATTGCATTGATCTCTTTATCCAAGAAGTCCACAACAGCTTTAGCGTTGCTTACTACTGTCCGCGGGTTGAAATGGTTCTTATCATCTTTGATTCTATCAGAGATAGAGCGTGCCAATTTCTCATCCCGAAACCAAGTGTCTTCGGAAATTGCAGCGAGATAGTGAATGCTGCCAATCAGGTATAGGTGAGTTCTTCCCGCCGGGCCGATTGTGATCAGATCATCGAGCGTAATATTAGTGAGCCTAAAGTCTTCGCTCACAACACAGTTTCTAACGGTCAGATAGTTGAGCTCCCGAATGAAGGACTCTTCTGTAATCCCCAGCTTCTTTAGTTCAGCAAGAATGTCCGCGCCTTTAGCATATTTCGAAGCTCGTGACCCTTTTCCAATCTCCGCCAAGTTCGTAAGATATCGAAGTATCGCGACGCGTGTGATGAAATTCGGTTTAGAGTCATCTATGTCAGAAGAAAACAAATTGACAACATAGGAAAAATCACTGTCGTAATAGCGCATTTTGGACCGAAGAATGACCTTACTCACTATGTCCAGCGGAAGAACGTAAACACCCTTAGATTGAACCATCTTCAAAATGTGCTCCTCCGAAATGTGACCGCTGGAACAAAAATCCAAAAAAATCTCCATCGCGCGCCGCATATTCCTTCCAGAAAGCCCGATAAGCAAACGGCGAACATTCGAATCTGCATCGAAGATAGATTTCAAAATAGATGAAAAATATGAAATTTTATCAGAAGCCATGTAAACTGCCTTCATAGAATTCGGCAAGTCGTAAGAGAACTTCTGGGTTGGATCGAGTTGCAACCTCCTTACCGCGAGATCAACTCTGGACCGCAGAATTAGATCGAAACGTGGAGGTTCAATTCTAAAAGCTAAATCTTTCAGAGCTGTATCTAGTGGCGGGACGTTTTGATTATTATCGTATGTTTCTTCCCTCAAGGGTAGCAAAACCATAGCATTGAACTCGGTTCGCAACCATTGAGATGCCTCAAACATCAAGAGTTGCTCTTGCATCGCAAGCTTGTCGCAATTGTCAAGCGCTATGACGATGAGGGAGGATTCAACCCTGGAAACATAGTCGCAGTATGCTTGAGCCACGTAATGCTGATCGGAAAGAGCCCTTTCAATTGCCTCGGCAAGTTTTTCTGCGTATTTCTCCGAACTGTGCTCGTGCAAGCGACCAGTTCCTTTACGAAATTTCTCGACGTCGTTTCGGAATATCTGCTTAATTGTATCAAGTTCGTCAAAATCGATGCTCGGCTGAGCTCTTTTTATACCACTTATTATCTCCTTTCTCAGCCATGAAAATATCTCGCCGTCTGATACAGGGGCTAAATTCATATTTATATGAATCCACCTAGTCCCTTGCCGCACATCCCTCGGAAGGGCCTGAACCCTTAGATAGTCGATGAAAGTAGTTTTTCCTGCGCCAGCAGCTCCGATCAGTAGCATCACTTCATTATTTAGTTTAGTTCCCTGCCTAAGCTTCTTGATTAGGCGGTCGGGTCTCGACGTATCATCAATCGCGGTAGTATTATTTTCCGAAGGTGGGATGATTGCCTTGAACGCGCGGTCAATAGAGTCGACATACCTGTCGCGTCTTTTGGATGGAATATAGCACTCCTTCGCTATAATATCCCGATCTTCAATGCTTGAAGGGTTGAAGAGATCCTTAAAGTCAGACTTTATCGTTACGCCGAATGAATTCAGGCCAATCTCTTCGCTTTGAGCCGAAACCCCTCCTACCATCTTTCTTGGCTTCCAATATCGTTTAGGCCTGACCTCTTTTGCTACAGATTCGCCCCATTTCCGGAGAGCCTCGCTCGAAAAGTTCTTCACAAAATCGGCGAATTCAATACTTATATGACTCCAGTCTTCAATGCTCAGGTCGTAAATAGGCGTCGCAGAGTTGTTGTATCCGGCAAGAAGACTCTTGCCGTCCGATGCAATAACAAACCTTACAGGATCAATATTTGCGGGATAGTGAGAATTTATTTCAGAAGCATACAGTCTCGCTTCCCTCAGTGCTTCTAAAAGGTCTTCGCCCGGGGTTTTCGCCTCAACAACAAGAATGGGTGCCCCCTTGTGGGTATATATATAATCCGGATAGTAATTCTTTTTTGACATACCTTTGTCTATTACGACACTTCTAATACTGGCCTTTGTATAAAGCTTTTCAATTGAAAGCCCCAAGCCGTCCGGCGAAGGTCCGGTAAGCAGGGGTAATAGAACTTTTTGCTCTACATCGCTTTCGTTCTGAAGCTCAGATCCAAGGGGAATATTTGCCATTCTCAATCCAACTAGCTGCGCTAACCAATCTTACTTTACGATCATCGTTACGCAAGGCAGACCTGTCTCCTAAACAGTGGTCTCCCCTTAAGTATGGCCGTCGGATCGGTGGGAGGACGATGAATGTTCCAGATAAGACACACGAAGCGGTATTCTTTGCGACAAGTTTCGGCATGCAGACGAGCTTGTGTCGCAGGGCCTGTAGGTGGTCGTGGCGGTGCGGTCGATCTGCGCGACTTAGTTCACCTATCACCGATGGTGCAAGGAGTTTGGCGGCTTGAAGACCGATCTGGAGAGGTGGCTGAAGGGGCATGAGCCAAAGAAGATACGCCTGCAGAAGGTCCGTCCTGATCAGACTCGGGAGAACCTAATCCTTCGCGAGGCCGAGGCCGCAAACCGGATGAATTTTTGAGGCGCAGCAAGGCTCCGACCGGGGAGCGTTTTCAACGTGCGCGCAGGTAAATACTCACTAATCAGCTGGCACTCCGGCCCTTCGGGCCTGCGTTCCAGCTGTCGTTCGCCGGGGGCTGACGCCCCCGGACCCCGGCGCCGCTGACGCGCCGCTCGGGAGACGCTCCGCCCTCCCGAACCCGCCAAGGGCCTTCAGCCGGACCAGAGCTCGCGCCGACCCTCTGGACACCCAGGGCAGGGTCGTCGTTCGCCACTCCCCCTGCACCCCCTGGCGTCTCCCGACGGTCTCGGGTCATCGTTCCGCACTCCCCCAAGACCCCCTGCTCCCGGAGGATGCCGCTCCGCGCTCGCCTCCGAACCTCCCCCACTCCCGCGCAGAGCGTTCCGCACTTATCCCCGAACCACACTCCGCTGGCCGCCCGGCGGGGTCGAGAGGGTGCGCCCTCTCGACGCTCTCCCCCAATTACGCAAGCAGGAAGGTCAGACAGGGAAGCAGGCCAGCCCCTTCTGCCGTGCACGCGCGTGATGACGCGCACGACAGAAGGTTCCGGCCGATAGGATAGGAAGGGACCGGGCGCGTCGGACATCCACCGATCAAGGACACCGACAATGCTCGACAGCACCACCAGCAACCCGACAATGACCGCCGCCTGGCAGGACCACCTGTCCTACGGCGACATTGTCTCCTTCCGCTTCCCGCTCGCCGAGGGAGGCCACGTTGGTCGGCCGAAAGCGCGGCCCTGCCTCGTGCTCGATATCGAGGAGCGGGGCGGCCAGCGCTACGCGCTCTTGGCCTACGGCACCACCTCGCGCCGCCGCTCGAACATCGGCTACGAGGTGCACGTCCGCCGCCAGACCGATTACCTCTTGGCCGGGCTCAATGAATCGACCCGTTTTGTCGGCGCACGCCGGCTGCTCGTGTCCCTGAACCACAGCGGCTTTGTCATCTGCGGGGCCACCGGTGCGCCCGTGCTCGGCCGCCTCGACGGCAATCCCTTCGACGCGATGAACGCCGTGCGCGGCCGCATTCACGCCGAGCGCGATATCGCCGCCGATCGGCGCAGCCGCACGCGCAGTCGCGGGGCCACGAGGCGCAAGACGCATCCTGCTTTTCTCGGTGGAAAGGCGGTGCGCATGTGATCTCCACATCGTCCACGACGCTCTTCGACCAGCAAGTCGCGCTGGTCCATGCCGTAATCGCCCTCCGACACGGAATGGCCGAGCATCTGAGAACGCGGGTCCTGCCGCACCTCGAACGGGATGCCCAAGAGACGGTGCAGGACACCATCCAGTTTCTCGAGGAACATGATGAGGATATCGGCATCAACCTTCTGTGCCTCGTCGACATCGCGCGCGCGGAGGTTCGCAAGGCCATCGCCGCCGGGACCTCGGAGAAAAGAGTTCCCATTCCGCGCGAACGCCTGATCGGCCTCGAAGAGGCCTACGATGTCTACAAGGTTCTCAGCCGGGAAGCCGAGGCGCTGACGGCAGCTTTGCTGCCGATCGAGGAACTGGTGAAGGCGGCGAGCCGCCTCGTCCAGTTTGCCACGGCCGTTAGGCTCAGCGTGGACATCGTGAACCTCGAGTGAGAACGGCGGCGCCCGCTGAGGCGCCGTTCCTTGAGGGGCCGACAGGTCCCGAGGCCGGGACTGGATCCCCTGGCCGGCGCGCCGGCGATGTTCACCTCTCCTTCGCTGCTACGAAGACGCCGGTGCGCCCCATCCCGTCCGACGCATGTCGAGCGCCCGGATACACCGGCCACACTTTCACAGGAGACCTCTCCCAATGCTTATTTTCATGGACTTCGAGGCGTCATCGCTCGCCTCCGACAGCTGGCCAATCGAGATCGGCCTTTCCTGGATTGACCCCGACGGCACAGTGCACTCTGTCGGTAAACTCATCCGCCCCGATCCCGCTTGGCAGGAGACGGCATGGTCCGAGCAGAGCGCAGATGTTCATCGTATCCCGCGATCCGACCTCGATGATGCCGATCCCGCGGAAGAGGTGGCTCGGTGGGCCATCGACACGATCGGTGATGCTCGACTGATTGCGGATGCCCCTGAGTTCGATCAGCGCTGGCTGGATCGACTGCTTTCTACCAGTCCAAACCCGCCAACGCTGCCGATCTATGACTTTCACCAGGCTGCCTGGACGGCCTTCACCAAGGACGGCAATCCGATCTCGGCGGCGCTCGATGCCGTCTACGAGAAGCGCGAACGGCGACGAACGGTTCACCGCGCCGCACAGGACGCCGCCGATCTTGCCCATGCGTGGCGCGCCGGGCTTCGCGTTCTCGGGCGTCTGCCTTGATGGGGCGTGACGAGGATGCGCCCGCAGGTCTCCCTGCGGACGCTTGCGGCCATTGCTGTGTGACGGTCTCGGTTGGGCGTCCGCCATGTCGGTTGTCTACTGCCCGAACAGGAAAGGACTCCGCCGATGCCGCTCGACAGACTGATCGACCTTCTCGCAGAAGCCGCGGTCCGGAAGCTCGCGCAGGAACGGGAGCAGAAGGACGCGACACCTGACGCGATATCGCCATCCTGGTGTCGAATTGTGAAGATTAGGTGGAGTAAACTCGTTCGGCATCGGGCTTTCGCGCAAGCTGCCTGAACGCCATTCGGCAAAGACGACAAGGACCTGACTGATGACCGATCAAACCATCGCCGCGCTCTACCTGCGCTCGGCGACATCCAACGATGCAGCGATCGCGGAGCAGCGCCGATACTGCACGGAACACGCTGCCGCTCAGGGCTGGCGCATAGGCGAGGTTTTCGTCGACAACGGTGCGAGCGTGGTCAGGGATCGCCCCGGCCTAGCGGCGCTACGCGACTGCATCAAGCAGGGACGCGCGCAAATCGCGCTGGCCGCAAACCCTGCAAGCATTGCACGCGATCCGGAGATGCTGAGTGACTTCAGCCAATTCTGCGAGACAAATGGCGCTCGGATCGCATATGTCGACGCCCCGGGTGATTTCGCTCCTCTGATGGGTCGGCTTTTGCAAGAGCAGCGCGACGCCGCTCAGAAAAGGAATAACATAGAGGCTCGCGAATGATCCCGACGTCCCCCCGCCGTGCCGCGCTCTACGCGCGCTACTCCACGGACATGCAGAACCCGATGTCGATCGAGGACCAGTTTCGCTTGGCTGAGCGCTACGCCGCCGGGCAGGGTTGGACGATCGTGGAAAGGTTTTCCGACCGGGCCATCAGCGGCACCGCCAGCCACGACCGAACTGATTTTCTGCGGTTGATGGAGGCACTCCCATCGAAGACGCGTGGTTTCGACGTCGTGATCGCCGAATCCCTCGACCGAATCTCGCGTGACCCCGAGCATTTGGCGCGGTTCAACAAGATCGCCACGCACGCGGGCGTCGAGATTCACACCGTCGATCGTGGTAAGGCCGATACGCTCTCTGTCGGGCTGGCCTCGATCCTGAGCAGCATGTTCCTCGAAGGTCTGTCGCAGAAAGTTCATCGGGGTATCGAAGGAAAGGTCTTGTCCGGCCTGAACGGCGGTGGCCGAATCTATGGCTACAAGCCCGGGACCGACGAACAGGGTGTGCCCGTGAAGGGTGCTCTGGCCATCGATGAGATAGAGGCTGCAATCGTGCGGCGCATCCTCCGCGATTACGCCGCGGGCAAGTCTCCAATCGCGATCGCCAGCGCGTTGAACGACGACGGCTTGCCCTCTCCATCTGTCGGGTCGAAGCGCCGCTCCTCGGGGCACTGGAAGCAGAACACGATCAATGGGAACGCCGCACGCGGCACCGGCATCCTGAACAACGAACTCTACGTCGGGCGGCGGGTCTGGAACCGCCTGAGCTATCGGAAGGACCCGGTGACAGAGAAGCGGGTCTCGACGCTCAATCCCGAGAGCGCGTGGCAGGTCGTCGAGGTGCCAGATCTGCGCATTGTCAGCGATGAGCTCTGGGATGCGGTCAAGGCGCGTCAGGCAGCGCAGTCGAAGCGGACGGTGAAGATCGAGAGCACCGATCGCAATCACCTGTCGACCGCCCAAGCGCTGCGCCGTCGCAAGTATCTGCTGTCAGGGCTGCTCCAGTGCGGTCGCTGCGGCGGCAGGATGACGGTGGCCGGAACGGGAAAATACAAGACATACTACTGCGCAAACGCGAAAGAGAAAGGCGGCAGCGTCTGCGAGGGCTTTCGCGGCCTCCGCGAGAGCATTGCCCTTCCCTTGGTGCTTTCCGGGCTGCGCGCCGATTTGATGAAGCCAGAAGCCTATGTGGCCTTCCGGGACCGCTTCCGGAAGCACCTCACCCAGAGTCAGGGCGCGGCCGAGGATACGCTTCACCTCCACGACGCGCGCGTGCGGGAGCTGGAGACCAAGCACCGCAATCTCGTGCTGGCCGTCGAGAACGGCAACTACGCCTCGGCGATCATCGAACGGCTGAACGCCGTGGATACCGAATTGAAGGAAATGAAGGGGAAGCGAGCAGACATCGTCCCGTCGACGGTGGAGTTGCCGGAGAATCTGCCGGACCTCTATCGGGAGATGGTCGGCGACCTCGCCGCCAGCCTCTCGGACGAGGTGGTCGCGGGTCGGGCGGCCGACGAGCTGCACGAGCTCGTCGATCGGATCGTTGTCGATTGGGACGCGGAAGCCAACGGGCACCGACTGGCGATCGAGGGCAACTTGTTGGAGATGCTACGCAAATCGGCACCGAGGGAGCTCGGCGCCGTGCATGGTGGTGCGATTTTCGCGGAAGTTGGTTGCGGGAGTAGGATTTGAACCTACGACCTTCAGGTTATGAGCCGAAACCCTAGCGATTCCAATAGGTTAAAGAAACCAATCACTTAGGCGACAAGCCTTTGATTTCACGCAAT
>NZ_JAEKPD010000024.1 GCF_016412875.1 Palleronia pontilimi
GAAACCCTAGCGATTCCAATAGGTTAAAGAAACCAATCACTTAGGCGACAAGCCTTTGATTTCACGCAATTCCCGATCTGACACCGTCCGTCATTGACCGGCTTTCAACATCCCAAACCGCGCCAAACAGGCGTAGGCAGGTTGACATGGCGTTGACATGCATTGCGCGATCATCAATCGCGCCGCGGGGCAGCGCGGCGGAATTCAGCTTCGGAACGGTGCCCACGAAGAATAGATCGAGTGGATTTTTTCGATGTCCAGGTTCTCTGGCGGGGTCGGTGTATAGTGGCCCCTCTGGCGGCACCAATGGTCGCAAAACGGATAGACGCGCGCGCGGCGACATCCTATCCGGGCTTCATGACCAGTGCTGCCTCCCACATCCCGTCTACCGACCGCATCCTTGCAGGCGTTGTCCTGATGGTTGGGTTTCCTGACCGACGGCCGGGTCGAGATGGACAGCAACGCCGTCGAGCGAACGATCAGGCCGATTGCTTTACAGAGGAAGAATGCACTCTTCGCTGGGCACGATGCGGGAGCGCAAAATTGGGCTGTCATCGCGTGGTTGATTGACACCTGCAAGTTGAACAAAGTCGAACCGCATGGCGACCTGACAGGTGTACTCTCGGCCATCGTCTACGGGCACAAGCAAAAAGGACATCGATCAACTGCTACCGTGGAACCGGGCGGGATGAAGAACCGCTTGCGGTTCTCGAACAGCTATTCCGGATCAAGTTGCGGAACGTTCAGGCGACAGCGTCAGGCGAAATCTGCCTCGCAGAACCATTTCGAGGCGGCCAATGCAGAATACAGCGTTCGCTTCCAACCATTTATCGGCAGGTTCGGCTCATTCGCGATCACTAAGAGGTGCTCGCGGAACTGCTCAGAGCTAAATATCCTTAGTGTAGACTTGCGCTGAGATATCAAGGGAGTGAGCTCCGTCCATGCACGAGAGCGGTACCGTGCCTCAAGCTTGCAAGCTCTAAAGTGTGCCGTGACACGTTGTCGGTCCTTTTCGGGCCAACTAGCTGGTGACCTCACCTCAAAATCAACGACCAAAGGATCTTCATTACGAACGGATGCCGAAGTCCATTTCTCCAGAAAAAAATGGTCTTCGTCCAAGTACGGATGCAGTGGCTGAGAGTTTTCGTCCGTCGGAAAACTACCTCCCATCCCTTTATTGCAGACTTGACATGCGGGCACCAAATTTAGTGGTAGAACGGCGTAAGTTGGGAAGTATGCCTTCGGCAAAAAGTGATCTGCAGTGCCTAGTTCACCTACTTCACCCATTTCCCCCATACCTCCACAATATGGGCACTCATCGTGGGCGCCCAATTTGATCTGATCGTACATATTTCTTGGTTTACCCTTAGACTTCACAACGCCCTCATCATAAAGGCTCACCAACTCACCTTTTAAGAGTGAGCCCAAAACGATCGCCTCTGGATTACCATGAGCAGCCCTTGGGAGATCACACCAGGTTTTGGTCTGCGAGCTTTCATCAAACCGTCCATATGCTTCGACGACTGTCGGTCGATTGCGCAAAAACTTCTTTCTAAGTAACTCGTCACCTAAACCTGCGACGCTTTCATCGTACAGATTTATTGAAGCATAAGGCGGTGCGTCTAACCTCTTCATTCTTTGATATGCCCCTCATCGCGATTAATGATCATCGCCTTGAGAATTCCCCGAGCCTCATTGCCCAGACTTCCGCCTAGCCTCTCCATGATTTCATCGTACGTCCCACCTTGGCCAACTAGTTCGGACAGTACGGTATGGAATCCTGATCGGGAGACCTCAAGGCCGAACACGTCTCGGGTCAAGACACCCACATTCTCACCGAAAGTCTCTGTATCTGGGCGCTTTTTCTCTGATACAAGCTTGCTCCGAAAAACCTTCCAAACACAAGACCTCGGGATTTCCTGTAAAACGACCGGGGAGTGGGTCGCAATTATCGCGACTGCGTTTCGCGTGTGCAGGAGTTGGCTTAAGCTTCGCATCAGAGCAGAAAGTAGAGGTGGGTGGAGATGGCTTTCTGGTTCGTCGAATAGCACCAGTGTCTTCTCTTCAACCTTCATCACCAGAAGGGTCATTGCAAGAATCACTACCGCGTGCCCAGAGCTCATCTTATCAATCAAAAAGAGCCCACGTTTCTTTAATTCCTCGCCGCGCAGCTCCGCCAATGACAATAGCCGCATATCGGCGAAATTCTCATCACTTTGGAGGGTTTCAATTGCTTGGATCCACCGGTTTCGCCTGCGATCATCTTCCAAACAAAACGCTAGACCGTCGACAAATTCCTCAAAAATCTCGACTTTTGATTTTATGATCGCGCCATCATCATCGGCATAATCAGTCAAGCCGATGTATGTGTACGGCGTGTCATCGCCCTCGCCGGGAAGGTCAAATGGATCGAAAGCGCTAAAAGCAACCGATACTAAACTTCTGAAGTATTCGTTGTTTTTCTCAACCTCTTCAAAGATATCGCGTGTATAAAAGTATGCTTCCGTCTCCACATGATCGGCAACCGCTTTGACCATTGAATTCAACAGAGTTGTTTTCCCAACTCCGTTTCTACCGATCAAAGCATGCATGTTTGTACTAGGTGTCGAGCTTGCCCTAACTCGAAAAGGAAGATCGAAACCGGCAAATTTGTCAGAAGGCGGCAGACAAAACCCAAACTTATAATCAGTTAGGAGAACGTCGCCTCCAAGCACGCTGGCGAATTGATCTCGAATTTTGCTCATTGAGATCGAGCGGAGGTGAGAGACTTCAAAGACCCTTTCGCTCTTTATCGCTTCGAGAAGGTCCTTGTCCCAAACGACATCGCACATTCGCGTCAGGAATTCGCGTCGCCATTCTTCACTGAAGTCAGCGAATAAGTCTTTATAATATTCGACGTCCATTCCGAGGGAGAAATAACCTTCACCCAATCTGTCGAAAGTATCGCCCAGCTTTGAGTACGTTGAATCCTCTTCGGTTTGACCGACGAATCCTATCCTCACGTTCGACAAGCTGTGACCTGTACCGTCTTCATCGAACACATGGACGGCAAAGCTCGTGACGAAGGAGTAGTCATTCCAGTGATCAATAGTGAGATAAACCTCGTTGCAGCCGGACGACGGCGGGCGTCTCTTCGCTGGAATTACATGAAACTTCATTTGCGAGCTCTCTGTGGGTTGCTTTTCGTCACGGGACGCCTCCACCGACTAACTCAGTTTGCACGCTTCGAAAGTTCTGTACCATTTTTTCGAACGAACAAGGAACCCATTGAGAGTGTGACTGAGTTTGTAGCTTCCCAGAAACCTCGTGGGCAACGGTCAAACAAGTCTATGAAGGGCATTCCCTGATATGGAGCGAACCAGACCCTCAGGCCATAGATTTCTTGTCGACAGACCCAACACTTCAATCTCTCGGTCCTTAGTACCGGGACTATGCATTAGCTGTGATCGCAGAAGAGGACTTGAGCCATTGGCACCTCAGTTTGTCCGCACCAACATCTCGCAATTGTAGCAAATGGCTGCTGTGACGGGCCGCAGCGTTTCATTCGCTTGCCTTGGCGAACGGCAGTATTGGGCATGTCACATCCCAGAGGCCGAAAATAGCTCGCAACTTTGCGGCGTCGGCTCCTTGCGCATGGCTGCCGTTCGACGCCGATGTAGCATCCGATTCTCCGGACTCTTTTCCTATCCTTCACCGCACCTTGCGTCGAGGTCCGTCTGTCCAGCTTGGGGTCAGTTCACAACGTGAAGATCAAGTTTACCTCACGTTCCACACCAACGACCAATCCTGCCGCCGCGTTACCCACAGATTCCTGCTTCGCCCCTATTGCTCCCGTTTCTGTCGAATGCGAAATACACGCATGAGGTGAGCAGGCCTCAATCAGAATCATGACAGGACGACCCATTTCGCGCAGAAGTGTTGAAGAAGGCGATCGCACGCCCTGACCTTTTGCGCCCGGATTTTCCTGTCTTGCCATAAAAACATGGTCAGCAGGGCACAGGCATGGTCTCTCCTCTGGCCCAATTGAGGAGGGGGTCGCCGTGGCATTACCACCGCGCGTGTTTTTTTCGCTTTATGAAGTCTCAGTCCGTTGGGATTGTTCTGTCGCCGACATCGCGGGATGGGCATCACAGGGCAAGCTGAAGATCATGACGGGGATCGGCCTTGTCCGTTGTGGCGATGCCATGGTGGCGGGCCCGGTGACCCTGTCACCGATGGACCAGCTGCCCCTGTTTCGCCGCAGCGGACCCAGCCCGACCGAAGGTGCCATGCAACGCATCCTGCCACCCGATGCCTCGAACTGGCTGATCATCACAGACCCGCCGGATGGCGTGCCGGTGGCGGTGGCGGATATGTTGATCCGCGCGGAGGAGGTTTTCGGCTTCGAGGACGAGCACGACCTGGTTCGCAAGGCCGCTGCGGGCGCGAATGGCGGACAGCCCTATGATTGGGCAGGCATGAACATCGCCCTGATCCGGCGCATCCATGATCAGGGCCTGCCCGCCACACAGGCCGAACTCATTGCGGAGATGCAGGACTGGTTTGCCGATCAGGCTGGAGGCGCGAGGATCCCCGACAGCCGCAGCATCCGCAGGCGGATCACGCCGATCTGGCATGAGTTGCGCCGCGAAGAGGCCTGACGGGCCCCAAACAACGCGGCGCAGGTCAAGCGGACTTTTGATCGTCGGCCAGGTTCCTCGGCGCGGCATCGCCATCATGCACGATCTTCGGCCTGGGCCGGAGCATGCTGGCCACGGCATCGACACCGGCGCGCAGGGGCGAATCCATCAGGTGCGCATAGCGCTGGGTCGTCTGCATCTGGCTGTGGCCCAGAAGCTTGCCGATCATCTCCAGCGACGCCCCGCCGCTGACCAGCAAGGACGCGAAGGTGTGGCGCAGGTCGTGGATCCGCACCTCGGGAAGCTTGGCCTCTTTCTGCATGTTGATCCAGAAGCGACGAATTTCCTTGACCGGCTGGCCCGGCACATCGCCGGGAAAAAGCCACGGGGTGCCCTTTGACACCACCAGTTGGCGCTGGCGCACAATGGCGGCGACCTCGGCCGAGATCGGAATACGGTGGATCTTGCGCTGCTTGGTGGTGGTGGCGGGCTTTGCCCAGCTGCCCAGCTCCAGATTAAACTGCTCAAACCGCGCCTGCCGCACCTCGCCGACCCGGCTGCCGGTCAGCAGGCACATCCGGATGATCCCCGCCGCGCGCTGATCCTCAGCCCCGTCCAGTGCCTCGGCCAGCCGCGCGATCTCGTCTTGCGACAGGAACCGCTCGCGGGCGTTCTCCACCCTTTTCCTGAAGCCCGCCGCCGGATTGTCCGTGCGCCAGCCCCAGCTGATGGCAAGCGTGAACATCTTGCGCAGCACCTCGCCCGTCCGGTTGGCGCGGATCGGGGTCGGCTTTGACCCTTGCAGCTTGCGCGCCCGGTTGTTGGGTTTGTCTTTCGAAGGCCGCGCCCGGCCCTTGGCGATGATGTTCAGCAGTTTCGCCACATCATGCGGCGTGATCTCACTGACCAGTTTGTTGCCCCAATGGGGTGCGACGAGTTTCGTCAGCATGGACCTCTGGTCAGATGCGTTGGTTTTGGCCAGATGCGGAAGATGCTCGTCCATGTAGCGCGCGATCATGTCGTTGATCCTTGGGGCCTCGCGCAACTCACCCCGCGCGCCAAGGGGATCGTGGCCATCGTCAATCTCGCGGCGCAGGTCCTTGGCGCGTTCGCGCGCAGCTGTCACCGTCCATTCCGGCCAGCGCCCGATGGCCATGCGGCGCTGGGCCCCGGCATACCGATAATCAAGCGCAAACGACCGGTTGCCCGACCGCAGGATGCGGATCGAAAACCCCCGCACCTCGGTGTCGAAGATCTGATAGTCGCGCCCCTTCGCAGGGATCGCCTCCCGCACCGATTTATCATTCAATCGCAATCTGTTGACCAACTCAGCACGTCCTTTCACCTGTGACACAGGCGTAGATTCGCCCCACAATCAAGCCAAGCACACACACCGGGGTGGCGGGGAGGCGCAGGGTGGCACCGGATTGCCAGATCCGTGCCACCCGTTGTTTTGCTGGGTTTTGCGAAAAATCTGGCAAGTGCGGCTCACGCGGTGGTGACATGCAACGGGTCGCGCAGCGCGCATTGGCGCCAGATTCACCAGCGCGTTTTGTAAATTTCCAATGAAATCAGGGGGTGGCGCGGTTTTGGCGGAGCGATGCCACCCTGCCACCCAACTGAAACCCCGCGTGCGCTGCCGAGTGTCGCCCGATCCGGGCCGATGCGGTGCGAACAGGCACAACCGCCCCCGGCGCGGTGCTCGCGGGCACGCCTGCCCGTCCTGCGCCTGAGCAGTCCCTCTGCACGCCAGACGCGCAAACCCCAATAAAACAAGGGGTGGCACGCAATGCCAATTCCGGTGCCACCCTGCGCCTTCCCGCCACCCCTTTGCGTCTGCGTCTTTTGGATCCGGAAATCGGCCCGCTTCGGGCGATCAACGGGAGACAAGAGCATGCGAGATACCGGAACCTCAGAGCGATCCGCGCCAGGTGGCGTGTTGACCGGCTGGATCAGCCGCCTCGATCTGGCGCTTGAACTGGATCTGACGGTGGACACGCTGCGCCGCTGGGAGGCGCGACGCTTCGGGCCGCCCTGCGTGCGCGCGGGCCGCAAGGTCTATTACCGCCGTGACGCGGTGCAGGACTGGCTGCAACAGCAGGAACTGCCGAGCCCCCGGCGCGCGGGAGGTCGGCGATGAAGCCGCACCTTTCCGTTCGCAAACACTCTGCGCGGGACGCAGCGCGCACGGACTGGATCGACGAGCGGCGGCGCGAGGCCCGCGCCGTCGTGGCCGATGTGGTCCACCATTCCGATCATCTGATCCGGCTGGCCTGCAATGTGCTCGTTCAACATGGCGAGACGATTGAGGAACGCGAGGACGCGCGCATCCTGCTAGTGGTGGTCGATGCAAGGCATCCCACGCGGGGCAACCACCGGCCGGATCCGGAGGTGGGGTCATGAAGCGGCGCGGCACCCCCGAGGCCGATCTGCAACGCGCGGTGGTGCAGGCGCTGCGCGTTGCCCTACCGCGCACGGCCATCATCCATCACTGCGCCAACGAGGTGACCGAGGCTGGCCCCCGCGGCGCAAAGCGCCAGGCGATCCTCGTCGGCATGGGCGTCCATGCGGGCTTTGCCGATCTGATGATCCTCTGCGATGGCCGCGTTCTGTTTCTCGAGCTGAAGGCCCCGAAAGGGCGGCTGCGCCCGACGCAGGAGGCCTTCCGGGATGCGGTGCTCACGCAGGGCTTCGGCTGGGCACTGGTGCGCAGTCTCGACGATGCGCTGGGCGCGCTGGCCGATCACGGTTTTACAACCCGCATCGCGCCCCCAGCTCGGAGGCTCGCGCCATGAGCCATGACGCCACCAACTGGGCTATCAAACAGCGCGGGTTGAAGCCCACCACCAAGATCGTGCTCTGGCATCTCTGCGACCGGTTCAACCCGGACTATGGCTGCTTTCCCTCGCAGGCGCGGCTGGCCCATGATTGCGAGATCAGCCGATCGACGCTGAACGATCACCTGCGCCAGCTTGAGGCAGGCGGCCTGCTGCGCCGCGTGCCGCGCATTCACCCCGTCACCAAGCGGCAGATGCCGACCCGCTATATTCTGGGGTTCGAGCCGGGCTTTACACCAGATGATCCAACCCCGTGTCCAGAAACCGGACACGGCGATAACGATGCCGAAAACCCCTTTGCGGGAACAGAGGATCGGGCGGATGAACCTTCTTCTGTGCCCGAGCCGTGTCTGAATTCCGGACATGGAAAGGACGCGGGAGCCGTGTCCGATTTTGACCCCGACCCGTGTCCGGAAAAAGGCCAAAGCCGTGTCCGAAATCCGGACACTAACCTTGTAAGAGAACCCCTAAGTAAACCAGTAAAAGAGGAGGAGGACGCGCAGGCGCGAGATTCCGATTTTGATCGGTTCTTTGACGAGCTGCTCTCGGCGCTGGGCTTTGCCGCCAATGCGATGCTCCCTGCCTGGTGGCAGGGCTGGCCAGCGCGGCAGCATGTTTGTCGTTGGCGTGATGAGCTCGGTCTCTCCACGGATCGGATCATCGAGACCGCCACCGAGACCCGGCGCGATCATCCGAACCCGCCTGATGGGCCCAAAGCGCTGGATCGGTTCATGGAACGCGCTGCCCAGCGCGATGCGTTGGACGCTGCCAATTCCGTAAAAACCAAGCGCAGCCGCAAGGCCCAAGGCACGCCACCGCCCAGCCCGGATGAGCTGGCGGCCTTCTATGCGGCCAAGGTCAATTCCGAAGAATATCTGCCCCCCAGCATGATCAGTAACGCCATGTGCGAGGCGATGCTGGCCCGCAGGTTGGTTACATCGGACAGGCTGCGGCAACGGGGGGTGTGGTGAATGGCATGGTGTCACGTCCCCGGCACGGATTGTCCCTCTGCGCAGGCGGCGGAGGCCTTGATCTGGGCCTCATGCTCGCCGAGCCCGGATATCACACCCGAGCATTTGTCGAATGGGAGGACTGGCCCCGAACTGTCCTCATCGCCGCCCAGCGCGCGGGGTATTTCGCTCCAGCCCCGATCTGGGATGATCTGCGCAGCTTCGACGGCCATCCATTTCGCGGGGCCTTCGATATCGTCCTCGCCGGATATCCCTGCCAACCCTTCAGCGCTGCCGGAAAACGTGGAGGCGCCGACGATCCCCGCCACCTCTGGCCGGATGTCGCCCGCGTCATCACTGAATGCCGTCCCGCATGGGTCTTTCTCGAAAACGTCCCCGGCCACGTCAGCCTCGGCCTTGAAACCGTACTGCGAGGGCTTTGGGACATGGGCTACACGCCTACGGCGGGTCTGTTCAGCGCGGCAGAAGTTGGCGCGCCGCACCAGCGGCTTCGCATCTTCATCCTGGCCCACACCGATGAGCCTGCATCCGGGCACGGCCAGCTACAACCCGGCAGGCAACAGCGACATCGTGCAGAAGGCCAAAGCACTGGCGCTGGGCATCACGCAGGCACAAGCGCTGCAATGGCCAACCCCGGCAGCGCAGAACTGGAAGGGCAGCAGCCCGGAGAGCGTGACGCGGGCCGATGGCAAATCCCGGATGGATATTCTGCACTACCGGGCCGAGCAGGGCTTCATCCGCCCGGACCCGACGACCATGCCGCGTGGGCAGCGATCCTCGCCGCACGCCCCGATCTCGCGCCCGCTTTGGGCTTCAATGATTGCCTCGCATGGGCGCGTCGTCTCGCGGCGGATCCTGAAATCCCGGGCACGGCGGCGGCTGAGCCCGTTCTTCGTCGGATGGCTGATGGGCTGGCCCATCGAGCACGCGCTCTGCGCCTGCTCGGCAACGGAGTTCACCCACTGGCAGCGGCACATGCGTGGCGCTCTCTCGCGGCTTCCCATTGCCTCGGGCCCGTGGATTTGGCGACCGAGCGAGGGCCCGGCTCAGATGAACCTCTTTGAAGGATTGCTGCCATGAGCATGCAGGGACGGATTGGTCGGGCTGGCGGGACAAGGGTGAAACGTGCGCTGGGCGTCCAAGCGGCGCTGGAATGGGCGTTCCGTGTCGAGAAGGCTCAGCTGGAACTACCCCTGCCGAAGGATGTGACCGAGGAGGGTTTTGGCTTCGGCCTTGAATACGTTCTCATGCAGCGCGCCACGCTGGGCTGCAAGGTCGATGGCGGGCAGCACAAAATGGGCAGTTACACCCATGTGGACGCCGAGGTGATCGCGGCCACAGTTGCCGGAATGCCCGACAGCCTCGGCGGCATCCGCATGGCTATCCGCGTCGCGGAACTGGCCCGGGCCGGACTGACACCCGACTGGATGCCCAGTGTTGTGCCCCGCTGCGTCCCGGTGGAAACGCGACAAAACCAGCATGGCGTTCGGGCCGTGACGGAAGTCGTGGGCACCGAACGTATACTCTCGCGCGGACGGTGGCGAACAGTGGAGGTATTAGCCTGCCCAGTAACCTGGCGACCTCACCCCGAACAGATCGCATCAGCTCGGCGCGGTTATCACGATTGGTGGCTGGCATTGGATTGGGTGTTGGATGGGCTGATATCGGGCGGCATGCTGCGGGACATTGAGGTGACGGACGCAATGCCAAAGGTGCAACCTTGGCACTCGAAACAACTCAGAGCAATCAAACCCTAGTAAAGTCTAGCAAAGTCTGGCAGCTTCTCTCTAAGTTTTTTCCAGAAGGAGCAGGTCCATGAAGGACCCTATTCTCACTTTGCCAGAGGTTGCGGTTTTGTTGAAGGTTGCCGAGAAAACTGTCTACACAATGGCGCAGAGCGGCCAGATACCGGCTTTCAAGGTGCGCGGGCAATGGCGGTTCAAACATGACGACATTGACGCATGGATAGACGATCAAAAGGCCGCCGCGAAAGCGAACATCGGAAAAGGTGTTGCGGATGTCTGAGCAGTTCTTTGAAAAGCCGATTCTGAATTCTCCATACTTTTATCCTGGCAGACATTG
Organism: Palleronia pontilimi; assembly: GCF_016412875.1. GTDB lineage: Bacteria > Pseudomonadota > Alphaproteobacteria > Rhodobacterales > Rhodobacteraceae > Palleronia > Palleronia pontilimi. Next base: position 10,510 of record NZ_JAEKPD010000024.1, read on the forward strand.
GGAACTTGATCCCGAAGGTCAGCCAACGAACCGCATTCTCGATTCGAGACGACGTTCCGACCTGATAACGCCGGTTCCAAAGACTAAGAAACAGCGGCAGAATACTAAACAGGGTGCGCTATTACTTGGTGCTGATGATGAGCTTTCGAGCGAGGATCAGGAATACAATCCGACCCCAATCATCAACGAAATCCGGGGATATGTCGAAACCTGGCGCAAACTGCCGAACCCCGATCAATGGCTGGTGACGCCAGAGACGGCCCGTCTGTTGCAGCACTGGCGGCACCACAAGTTCGAGGGCATCCGTCCGTTCTTCTGCCAAATCGAAGCCGTTGAAACCGCCATCTGGCTAACCGAAGTCGCGCCGAAGATGGGACCAAGGGTCGCCAAGTTCTGGGCCCACATCAAGGGGGCCAATGAGCAGGCAAACCCTGAACTGATGCGACTTGCACTGAAACTTGCAACTGGGGCGGGCAAGACCACAGTGATGGCGATGCTGATTGCCTGGCAGACGGTCAATGCCGTGCGCCACCCTAACAGCAAGCAGTTCTCCAGCCGGTTCTTGATTGTTTCTCCCGGCATCACCATTCGTGACCGGCTGCGCGTTTTGCTACCCAACGATCCCGAAAGCTATTATCGCGGTCGCGAGATCACGCCACCAGATATGCTGCGCGATATTCAGAGCGCAAAGATTGTCATCACCAACTACCACGCCTTCAAGCTGCGTGAAAAGCTGGCGATCGCCAAAGGCACACGTCAGGCGCTCGAGGGGTGGCGCGGCGACAAGATCCAGACAATCGAGACTGAGGGCGAGATGATCCAGCGGGTCATGGGCGACCTGATGGGTCAGAAGAACATCGTGGTACTCAACGACGAAGCGCACCATTGCTATCGTGAGCGAGTGAAGGACGCCGATGGCGAGACCGAAGACGATCTGAAGGGCGACGACAAAAGCGAGGCCAAGGAGAACAACGAAGCCGCCCGGATGTGGATTTCTGGGCTGGAAGCAGTCAAGCGCAAGCTGGGCATCAGCCTAGTCTATGACTTGTCGGCCACTCCATTCTTCCTCCGCGGCTCGGGCTACATCGAAGGCACGCTGTTTCCGTGGACAATGTCAGACTTTTCTTTGATGGACGCCATCGAATGTGGGATCGTCAAGCTGCCGCGCGTTCCTGTGGCCCAGAACGCTCCCGGCGACAGTTTGGTCTATCGAAACCTCTGGGAACACATCGGTAAGTTGCTTCCAAAAAAAGGGCGCGGCACATCGGCGAAAGCTGCTGATCCCCTATCTCTTCCCGCCAAGCTGCTCGGCGCTCTTGATGCACTGTATGGACACTACACGAAGACTTTCGAGCTTTGGCAAGAAGAAGGGATCGGCGTCCCTCCGGTGTTCATCGTCGTCTGCAACAACACAGCGACTTCGGAACTGATCTACAAGTACATCTCCGGTTTCGACCGGGTCAGCGATGATGGCACCGAAACCACGCTGGAAAACGGCCGCCTCGCTCTGTTCCGGAATTATGACGACTTCGGCAACCGGATGCCGCGCCCGAACTCGATCCTGATCGACTCTGCACAACTCGAATCCGGCGAGGCGCTGGACAAGGATTTCCGCGAGATGGCAGCAACGGAAATCGAGCAATTCAAACGTGAAATGGTTGAACGCACCGGCGACATTACTGCGGGCGACAAAATCGACGAATCCACCCTGCTGCGCGAGGTGATGAACACCGTGGGCAAGAAGGGCAAGCTGGGCGAACAGATCCGCTGCGTCGTGTCCGTCTCGATGCTGACCGAAGGCTGGGACGCAAACACCGTCACCCACGTTCTTGGGGTGCGTGCGTTCGGCACGCAGCTTTTGTGCGAACAGGTCGTCGGCCGGGCGCTACGCCGCCAGTCATACGAGTTGAATGACGAAGGCTTGTTCAACGTCGAATATGCAGACGTCCTCGGCATCCCGTTCGACTTTGCGGCCAAACCTGTCGTGTCGCCTCCGGCCAAGCCCCGCGAAACCGTCCGCGTCCAGGCCGTGAAACCCGGCCGTGATGCACTGGAAATCACCTTCCCCCGTGTCGAGGGTTACCGTGTCGAGTTGCCCGACGAACGGTTGGAGGCCAACTTTGGTCCCGATCATGTGCTGGAACTGACGCCGGAACTGCTAGGACCTACAATCAACACCAATCAGGGCATCATTGGAGAGAGCGTTGACCTTACCCTCGCGCACCTGGAGGACATGCGCTCGTCCACCATTCTGTTCCACCTGGCACGGCACCTGCTTTATACCAAATACCGCGACCCGGGCGAGGAACCCAAGCTACACCTGTTTGGCCAGTTGAAACGCGTGACGCGCCAGTGGCTCGATGGCGGTTACCTGAAATGCACCGGCGGCACATACCCCGCCCAGCTGGTCTACAAGGAAATCGCCGACATGGCGGCCGAGCGGATCAAGGCCGCCATCACAGAAACACTGCAAGGTGAGCGTCCGGTCAAGGCAATCCTTGATGCCTACAACCCCACCGGAACCACAGCCTTCGTCAATTTTACCACCTCCAAGGAACTGCGCTACCAAACCGCTCCGAACAAATCCCACGTCAACTGGGTAGTCTGCGATAGCGAGTGGGAGGCCGAGTTCGCCCGCGTGGCCGAAGCGCACCCCAGCGTGCTGTCCTACGTCAAGAACCAGGGGCTCGGGCTGGAGGTGCCTTATCTGACCGGCGCGACCCCGCATAAATATATTCCCGACTTCATCGTGCAGGTTGATGACGGTCGATTGACCGCCGAGGGCGAACCCGACCCGCTGAACCTCATCGTGGAAATCAAGGGCTACCGTGGCGAAGATGCCAAGGATAAAGCCAACACCATGCGCAGCTATTGGGTGCCAGGAGTGAATAACCTCGAGAAATTCGGGCGCTGGGCGTTCGCGGAGTTCACAGCGGTTTATGAAATGGAGGCAGAGTTCTCCAAATTGATTGATGATCTCCTCGCCAAGGAAGTCGCGTGACATGCCGAACGAATTGATCAAGCCGACGAATGCCAATCTGGACAAACATGCAGAGCCAGTCTTGGCAAAGTGGTTAATAGAATCTGCACTGAACAGAGGTGATCTAACCTATGGAGAGGCGATGTTGCGACTTGAAAAACAAGTTGGTTTTTCAAGCATCGGTCGCGCGACACGACTTGGATATTGTGCCGGTCAGATCATGTACAACATCCACTCTGAATTTCCCGACGCTCCACTCTTGAACACGCTCCTCGTTCTGCAGGATGACCACATGCCAAGCACTGGCGCAGGTGGCTTCATGGCATCCCATTTTGGAAAACCAAAACTTGCCCGAGAAGGTATTCGGGATGATAAACCAGACCTTTGGCGAAAGTATTTCGAAGCCGCTGCCGAGGAAGTTTACGACTTCGCGGGTTGGCCTGATGTCTACCAAAAGGTCTATGGAATACCCTACAAAGCCGATGAAAGCACCATGTCTGTTTCCAACCCTGAGGGCGGAACAGAAAAGGATGGCCTGCCCAGAGGGCGCGGCGGCGAAGGCCCCAATCATAAAGCTCTGCGTTTATGGGTCCAGGCCAACCCGCAGGCACTCTTTCCTAAACTGACGATCTCACGTTCTGAAACCGAGGTGGATCTTCTGTCTGGTGACCGCGTCGACGTCGTCTACTACGCGTCGGAAAGCACCATCGCTTTGGAAGTGAAATCGAAAGACTCGAACGAGGCCGACCTGACACGCGGCATCTACCAATGCGTAAAGTATCGCGCAGTGATGCACGCGATGGACCCGCGCGACGATGCTGAAATCACAGCGATTTTGGTAACCGAGCAGAAGCTGCCTGGTTACCTGAAAGAATTGGCAAAACGGTTGAATGTCCCGCACAAGCTGGTCTCGCCGAAGAAGGATACCTGACCCATGGCCAAGAAACCCATCGAGGTCGAAACCCTCACCCATGACGCCACCCGCCGTAACATCCCGACGGCGGAGTTCGAGAGCATCATGCGCGAGCAGGATAAGACGCCGATCCAGTTGGCGTATGAGCGGCGCAATAAGGATCTCGATCCGCAGTTGGTCTGGCGCGGCAAGGATATGGCGGATTGGTCCGATCTGATCGTGCAGGCGCCGCCGCTTTATATTCAGGAAAAGGTGCATCCCAAGGCGATCATCGACGATCTGAAACGCGAAAGCAGCACACGGGCGACAGCAGCCGATGATGCGCCGCAATTCGACATGTTCTCCGATTTCAACGGGTTGCCCGATGCCGAGGCGGCGACCGAGTTCTACCAGCACGATCAGCACTGGTCGAACCGGATGATTTCCGGCGACAGCCTGTCGGTGATGGCGTCACTGGCCGAGCGTGAGGGACTGCGCGGTCAGGTGCAGTGCATCTATTTCGACCCGCCCTATGGCATCAAGTTCAACTCCAACTTCCAGTGGTCCACCACCTCGCGCGATGTCAAGGACGGGTCAAAGGACCATGTGACCCGCGAGCCTGAACAGGTTCGGGCTTTTCGCGACACCTGGCGCGACGGCATCCATTCCTACCTGACCTACCTGCGCGACCGGCTGACCGTGGCGCGGGATTTGCTGCACGACAGCGGCAGCATCTTCGTGCAGATCGGTGATGAGAACGTCCATCGGGTGCGGGCACTGATGGATGAGGTATTTGGAGAGGATAACTACATTAGTCAGATTGATTTTAAGAAAACGGCAGGGCTTGCATCTGACTTTCTTGCGACCTCAAAAGATCACATCCTCTACTATGCGCGAAATCGAAAATCCACGAAGTTTAGGCGCGTGTTTAACGTAAAGCAGGCTGGCTCCGAGGGAGCCACACAGTTTAATTGGGTCGAAAGTGAGGATGGAACAACTCGAAATTCTTTGCGTGCTTCAGACGAAGCCCCAAAAGGCTGGAAGATGATATCGCATGATAATTTGACCTCTACCGGATTTGCCACCACCACAGCCTATCCGCTTGATATATTCGGGCGGAAAATCTCTCTGAAGCAGGCTAATCAACGCTGGAAAACGACAACGGACGGCATGTTCCGGGTCAAAGCGGCAGACCGGGTGATGCTCATGGGAAGCACTCCGCGCTACGTCCGAAAGCTCGACGACTTTCCGGTTTTTCCCATTACCGACGTGTGGTCCGATACGGGGGTATCAGGTTTTGCTGATCCCAGAGTTTATGTTGTTCAGACTAGTTCCAAGGTCATCGAACGCTGCATCCTGATGGCCACCGACCCTGGCGATCTGGTTCTCGATCCCACCTGCGGATCGGGCACCTCGGCTTATGTGGCCGAGCAATGGGGCCGCCGCTGGATCACTATCGACACCTCACGCGTCGCCGTGGCTCTTGCCCGGTCCCGCATGATGGGCGCGCGCTATCCCTATTACCTGCTGGCCGACAGTCCTGAAGGACAGGCGAAGGAAGGCGAAATCACCCGCACCCCGCCGAAAACCTCTTCAACCAATGGCAGTATCCGGCAGGGTTTCGTCTATGACCGCGCGCCGCACATCACACTGAGGAGCATCGCTAACAACGCTGAGATCAACGTGATCTGGGAGAAGCTGCAACCGGCGGTCGAGGATGCGCTCGCCGCCCTCAACACCGCCCTTGCAGGCCACGCCACCCCGTTCAAAGTGGAAACCGGCGGCCGCAAAGGCGAGAAAGTCAGCTTCACCGCCAGCGGAGAGGCCAAACTCCCCTCGGGCGAAATGGCCCCGGCAAACGGCTTGATGGAATGGGAAGTCCCGCGCGAGGCGCCATCCGGCTGGCCCGCCCTCGCGCAAAAGGCGCTGGCCGCGTTCTGGGAGGCCCGCATCGCCCGGCAGCATGAAATTGACGCCAGCATCGCCGCCAAGGCCGATTTCGAATACCTCTATGACAAACCCTTTCCCGACACCTCAAAAACCCGCGTCGCGGGCCCCTTCACCGTGGAAAGCCTGTCGCCCCACCGCACGTTGGCCGTCGATTGGAATGACGAGCTGATCGACCTGCACGAGGCCGCCGAAGGCAAACGCCGCGCCGCCGAACGCGACGACGGCTTTACCGACTTCGCCCATATGATCCTGGAAAACCTGAAAGCTGCAGGCGTGCAGCAGGCCCACAAGGAAGACCGGATCACCTTTACCGCCCTCAAAGGCTGGCCCGGCGACCACATCAGCGCCGAAGGCACCTTCATGGAAGGCGACGTACAACGCCGCGCGGGGGTGTTCATCGGCCCTGAATTCGGCACGGTGTCGCGCCCCGATCTGGTGGCCGCCGCGCGCGAGGCTGGCGACGCCGGTTTCGACGTGCTGATCGCCTGTGCCTTCAACTACGACGCCCATTCGTCGGAGTTCGACAAGCTGGGCCGCATCAAGGTGCTGAAGGCCCGAATGAACCCCGACATGCACATGGCCAAGGATCTAAAGACGACCGGCGCTGGCAACCTGTTCGTGATCTTCGGCGAGCCGGATATTCGCATCACCGATGTGGGCGACGGCATGGTGACGGTGCAGGTCTACGGCGTCGACGTGTTCAAGCCGCAAACCGGCGAGGTCCAATCCGAAGGCACCGACGGCATCGCCCTGTGGATGCTGGACACCGATTATAACGAGGAGTCGTTCTTTGTCCGCCACGCCTATTTCCTTGGCGCGAACGACCCCTACAAGGCGCTGAAAACCACGTTAAAGGCCGAGATCGATGAGGAAGCCTGGGATAGCCTGTATTCCGACACGTCGCGGCCGTTTGCCAAGCCAAAGTCAGGCCGGATCGCGGTGAAGGTCATCAACCACCTCGGCGACGAGGTGATGAAAGTGTTCGCGGTGGAGTAGAAACATGACGATAGACGAAGCAGCACGTAAACTTGCAGATATGTATCAAAAGGGTGCCGCCCAGAAAGAACAGGTGACCCATATTCATCTGTTCGCGATCACCTATGCGGACGAGATCACCGGTATGTCTTTGCCAGAAATCCTCGCGCGGGCCGGATTGCCTGACTCCTACAAGACGGAACTTCGCAAGGGCATCAATCTTGCCAAGTATGTTCGGCCGAAAGACTGATGGAATTCCGGATCGCCGACACTTTCACTGATAGCCTCGCCCGACTAACTACACAGGAGCAGAAGGCGGCCAAAATGACGGCTTTCGATCTGCAACTGGACCCGACCTCGAACGGCCTGTCATTCCACAAACTCGACCGTGCGAAGGATACAAACTTCTGGTCGGTGCGGGTGAATTCCGATATCCGTCTGATCGTACATCGCACCGCAGCCAGTATCCTGCTGGTCTATGTCGACCATCACGACGACGCTTACAAATGGGCCGAGCGACGCAAGATCGAACGTCACCCGACGACCGGCGCGATGCAATTGGTCGAGGTGCGCGAGCGGGTTGAAGAGATTGAAATCTTCAAACCCAAGGAAGTGCCTGTTGCGCCTGCACCCGCTGCCAAACCGGCAGCCCGGCTGTTCGACAACCTGCGCAAGTTCGAACTGATGGCTTTTGGCGTGCCCGAGGAATGGGTGAACGATGTCCGTGCGGCCGACGAGGACACCCTATTCGATATTATCGAACACTTGCCGCAAGAAGCGCAGGAAGCACTGCTCAAACTGGCCGTGGGCGAGAAGCCGCAACCGGCCGAACCTGCTCCCGTAGAGGCTGATCCCTTCGCCCATCCTGATGCCCAGCGCCGTTTCCGCATTCTCACAAACGCCGAAGAACTGAAACAGGCACTCGACTACCCCTGGGACAAATGGGCCGTATTTCTGCATCCGGCCCAAGCGGAACTGGTCGAACGCTCCTTTTCTGGCCCAACCCGAGTGTCAGGATCGGCAGGAACCGGCAAAACCATCGTAGCGCTACATCGCGCTGTTCATCTGGCACGTGTCAACCCAGGCTCGACCGTTCTGCTAACCACTTTCTCCAAAGCTCTGGCAAATTCCCTGCGAGTCAAGCTAGCCAGTCTGGTGGGGGGCGAGCCATCGATAGCAGACCGGATCATCGTCAAAGCGATCTCCGCAGTAGGATATGATCTCTATTCCCAACTGTTCGGCCAACCCCAGATTGCCGCACCCGCGTTGATCCGTACGCTGATCACCAAGGCGGCATCAGAGGTCGAAGGACACCGCTTTTCCGCCCATTTCCTTGTTGGTGAGTGGGAGGACGTTGTTGACGCTTGGCAACTGCGATCATGGGACGAATATCGGGACGTGTCCCGCCTGGGTCGCAAGACCAGGATCGGCGGCAAACAGCGCGAAACCCTGTGGGCAATCTTTGAACGCGTGAGGGCCGAGCTCGTGGAACGGCGCATTGTCACTTGGTCTGACGTATTCGAAAAACTGACAGAAAGCCTATCGGGAAAGATTGACCGACCTTATGATTTCGCAGTCATCGACGAGGCTCAGGATCTGGGCGTCGCAGAGGCGCGGTTTTTCGCCGCGATGGCTGCAGGCCGAAGTGACGGGCTTTTCTTCGCGGGCGATCTCGGCCAGAGAATTTTCCAGCAGCCATTTTCCTGGAAAGCGCTGGGCCTCGATGTCCGCGGCCGTTCCCATACGCTGCGCATCAATTACCGCACGTCACATCAGATCCGACTTCATGCCGACAGACTGCTTCCGGCGACAGTCTCTGACGTCGATGGAAACACAGAGGGACGGCGTGGCACGGTATCGATGTTCGACGGACCGCCGCCAATGGTTGAAGCTTGCAAAGATCCCGAACATGAATGCCACATCGTGAGCAAATGGATCATGGACCGGCTGCAGGAGGGGTGCGCACCAAGTGAGGTGGGCGTTTTCGTACGTTCCGAAGCTGAACTGAAACGCGCACGGACTGCAGTCAAGGCTGCAGGGGCGCGCGCAGTTGAGTTGAACGACAAGGTTGAGGTCGAGGATGGTGCTGTCGCCATCAGCACGATGCACTTCGCCAAGGGGCTGGAGTTCCGCTCGGTCGTGGTAATGGCCTGCGACGATGACGTCATACCACAATCGAATCGCATTGAATCGGTGGCCGACGATGCTGACCTCGAGGAGGTCTACAATACGGAACGGCATTTGCTCTATGTCGCGTGCACCCGCGCCCGCGATCATCTTCTGGTAACGGGCATCGCGCCGGTGTCCGAGTTTGTCGATGACTTTCTGAAAGGAACTTGATTAGACCTTTTGGATGGCTGGTCGCAACGCACCGACTGGCGCACAAGCAACGATCATCTTCGGCGGTTTCACAGCGGCCTCCCCCTTGGCATGGTTCCTCCGCGGCCCTGGACGTATACGGGGGGGCGCAGCGCGGCATTTTGCTAGCGACTGGCACTTTCACCGGGGAATCCACTTGGAATCCACCTCGGTGATTGCCAAAAATTAAGTCACGCGATTACAGAGACTTACGCTGGATCATTCGCTCTCCGGGTGGATTCTTGACAAAAACAGTAAAATCCACCCGACGGAAGCCAGGGAAGCCACCCTGACCAGAAGCCAGCCACCGGAAGCCACCCGCTGGGAAGACCTTGAATCGACGCAAGATTTTCTGTTGACAGACCTGCCCCCCTTGACTCATACCTTGATCATCGAAGCAGTTCGCCCGGAGAAACCCTCGCGGGCGATTTTGATTTCCCCAACATCGCCGACCCCGATCTGATCGCTGGCCATTCGCCCGCGCGCATCGGCGTGTCCGCCTGTCAGAGAGCCCCCATGGACCTCGCTTTTGCGCCAAGCCAGATCGAAACCTGGCCGCTTGACCGCCTGCGCCCCTATGCCCGCAATGCCAAAATTCACGGCACCGATCAGGTGGCCAAGATCGCGGCGAGCATGGCGAAATTCGGCTGGACCGTGCCCTGCATGGTGGCCGACGATGGCGAGCTGATCGCGGGGCATGGGCGGGTGCTGGCGGCGACCATGTTGGGGCTGACGGATGTACCTGTCATCCGCCTCGGCCATCTCGATGAGGCCGAGCGACGGGCCTACCGCATCGCCGACAACAAACTAACTGAGTTGGGCGACTGGGACGAAGCCGTGCTACGCGATGAAATCGCCGGGTTACTGGCTGAGGATTTCGACCTGTCGCTCCTCGGGATCACCGATGAGGATCTGGACGCCCTGCTGCGCGATCCGGATCAGGTCGAAGGCGAGGCGGTCGAGGGCGAAGATGATATTCCCGAACCGCCGGTCACGCCGGTGTCGGTGGCGGGCGACCTCTGGCAGTTGGGATCGCACCGGCTGATTTGCGGCGACAGCACGTCTGCCGATGTGGTTGATCGGCTTCTGGGCGATGTTCGTCCGCTGCTGATGGTGACTGATCCACCCTACGGCGTGGAATATGACCCAAGCTGGCGCAACCAGGCGGGGGCGGCCAAGACCAAACGCACCGGAAAGGTCCTGAATGATGACCGTGCCGACTGGCGCGAGGCTTGGGCGCTGTTCCCCGGCGACGTCGTCTATGTCTGGCATGGTGCGCTGCATGCCACGACCGTGGCCGAGAGCCTGGTAGCGGCGGGCTTCGCAGTCCGCTCGCAGATCATCTGGGCCAAGGACCGCCTCGTTCTCAGCCGAGGCGACTATCACTGGCAACATGAACCCTGCTGGTATGCGGTCAAGAAGACCGGCAAGGGCCACTGGGCGGGCGACCGCAAACAGACCACCCTCTGGCACATATCCGGCAAGGATCAGGATGCGGCCACCGTCCACGGCACCCAGAAGCCGGTCGAGTGCATGCGCCGCCCGATCCTGAACAATTCGAGCCCGGGTCAGGCCGTCTTTGAACCGTTCATGGGATCCGGCACCACGCTGATCGCGGCCGAAACGACCGGGCGGGTGTGCTTCGGGATCGAGTTGAACCCGGCCTATGCCGATGTAGCCATCGAGCGCTGGCAGCAATTCACCGGTGCCAATGCCGTGCTGGCCGACACGGGTGAGACCTTCGCCGACTTGAAGGCAAAGAGGCTGGCGGCATGAATATGCCAACCGTGCCGCAACGGATCGAGTATTGGCCGCTGAAGTTCAGACGGTCAGGAGGCGTTCAAACGATGTACAGTGCCGCGTCCGTCGACCTTTTCGGAGGTGATCGGCAGGCCCAGCTTCTTCTTCAGCGCCCCCGCGATCATGCCCCTCGCGCTATGAGCTTGCCAACCGGTTGCAGCGACAATCTCGGCGATAGTAGCGCCTTCGGGACGCTGCAGAAGGGTGATGATCTGCGCCTGTTTGGTCCCGGCGCGCGGTGTCGGCCGTTTGGGCGCTGGTGGTTGGGCGGCGTGTGTGCGGATCGCAGCCATGGTCTTGACCACGACAGGCTCCAGCCCGGTGGCGAGCAACCCAGCGTCGGTGGCGACCAGCGTGGTGCCATGACCATCGCCGGTCTCGCGCCAGAGCGGCTCGCCCTTGCGCAGGTCGGCGTCGACCTCCTCGAGCCAGCCGCGTCCGATCATCATGGTGATGACCTTTTTCGCGGCGGCACCATGCAGCCCCTTGGGCAGTGGCATTGCGAGATTATCAGCGCGCTGGGCGGCCGCGCTGAGGATGATGGTTTGCGTGTCGGTGAGTTTGGGCATCTGAGCCTCCGGCCTGATCGGGTAGCGCGAGATTGCGCAACCTTCTACCGGGGCAAGCCCGCCGCATTGGCGGGCCGCGTTATAGCGCGTAGTCGGTTTATTCGGCGTGCTCGCCCTCGCCAAAGGCGCTGTCGGTGAGGCGCTTGAGCAGCCCGGCGTAGTGCTCAAGGGTGCCGACCATCGCCCAGCCAACCTCGTCAGGATGGCAGTTGAAATGATCGTCGCTGAGCGTCTGCAGGCGAGTGAGCATCTCATCGATCTCGGCCTTCTTGGCCGTAAAAGCGTTCAGGGCGGCTTCGCGGTTGCGCCGGGCCTTCTCGGCGCGCAGCTGGTGGCGGGGTGTGGTGATCGGGTTGAGGCGTGTCATGGCGTGGCTCCGTTGGGTGAGTTGCATCGTTTTCATGTCATCACAATCGCTCTGTTGCGCCGATCATCGTAGACAATTCCAAGCAATATCAGTGCTTTCTGATTACACTGGGGGCTTCAAATCAGCTGCAGATCGGCCAGCACGGCGCTGGCAGCGGCCAGCTGCGTGGTCGGCAATTCGATCTTGATGTGCGAGATCACGTCCGAGGCTTCGGCGGTGATCCCGTCATCGCGCAGCGCGACCTCGATGGCCTCGGCGACGGCGTCGGGGCGCAAGCGGTCGAACTGGTGGGGCAGCGCGTCATGATCGATGCGGATTGTGGTGATGGCGGTCATGGGCGTGTCTCCGGTCCGAGGTGATTTCTTGATCCGAGAATCGCTCGACGGGCGAGTGTAATCAACTGAATAAGATCACTATTTTCGTTTAAATCCAATATCTTGAGGGCAATCCAATCGCCATGGAAGGTATGTCCGAACGCGAGTATTCCGCCCATTCCGGCCTGTCGCGCGGGGCAATCCAGAAGGCGCGCAAGGCCGGTCGGCTGGTGGTTTATAGCGATGGCTCGATCAACGCCGCCGCGTCAGACGTGCGCTGGGCCGACATGACTGACCCTGACCAGCAGCGGCGCAGCACCGGCGGCGATGCCAGCTTCTCGGGCCCCGCGGACAGCTCGTCCTACCTGAAAGCCCGCACCGCGCTGACCGTCTATCAGGCACAGGAGCGCCAGCTGGCAATCCAGAAGAAGAAGGGCGTTCTGGTTGATCGGGCGCGCGCCGAGACGCTGGTGTTTCGCCTTGCCCGGCAGGAACGGGACGTCTGGGTCACATGGCCCAGCCGGGTGGCGGCACTGATGGCGGCCGAAGTTGCCGCCGAGGTGGAAAGGCAATCCGGTGGACCGGTGATGATCGAGGCCGCGATCCTGCAGAGGGTGCTGGAAACCCATGTCAGAGCGCAACTCGACGCCCTCGCCGATCTCCGGGTCAGCCTCGGACAGTGACAACACGGCAAGCGACGACCTGACGGCAGACCTCGATCTCGCCTTTGACGGGGCCGAGGATATGCTGCGGGCCTGGCGTCGCGGCATGCGGCCCGATCCGGACCTGACGGTGTCGGAATGGGCGGATCAGCACCGCAAACTGTCTTCTCGGGCTTCGGCCGAACCGGGGCAATACCGCACCACGCGGACGCCTTACTTGCGCGAGATCATGGATGCGCTGTCGCCGCGGCACCCGGCACAACGGATCAGCTTCATGAAGGCCGCGCAGGTTGGGGCGACGGAGGCGGGCAACAACTGGGTCGGCTTTGTGATCCACCATGCGCCGGGACCGATGCTGGCGGTACTGCCGACGGTGGAAATGGCGAAACGGACCTCGCGCGGGCGGATCGACCCCTTGATCGCGGAAAGCCCGGCGCTGCGGGAACGGGTAAACCCGGCCCGGTCGCGCGACGCGGGCAACTCGATGCTGTCCAAGGAGTTTCCGGGCGGCATCCTAGTACTGACTGGTGCAAACTCCGCCACCGGCCTGCGGTCCATGCCTGCCCGCTACATCTTTCTGGACGAGGTCGACGCCTATCCGGCCTCCGCCGACGAGGAAGGCGATCCGGTCACCTTGGCCGAAGCGCGGACCACCACCTTCTCGCACCGGCGCAAGGTGTTCATGGTCTCGACCCCGACCATCCGGGGCATCAGCCGCATCGAGCGCGAGTTCGATGCATCGGACCAGCGCCGCTATTTCGTGCCCTGTCCGCATTGCGGGGCGATGCAGTGGCTGCAGTTTGAACGCCTGCGCTGGGATAAAGGTCGGCCCGATACCGCAGCCTATCATTGCGAGAGCTGCGAGCAGCCGATCGCAGAACATCACAAGACGCAGATGCTGGAAAAAGGCGAATGGAGGTCAACTGCGGTGTCCGCCGATCCGCACTCCATCGGCTTCCACCTCTCAGCACTCTATTCGCCGCTGGGCTGGAAAAGCTGGCAGCAGATCGCGCGGGACTGGCTGGCGGCGCAAGGCTCGGAGGAGATGCTGCGCGCGGCCCGCAACACCCTGCTGGGCGAGACATGGGTCGAGTCTGGCGATGCGCCGGAATGGCAGCGGCTGGCCGAACGACGCGAGGCGTATGGTGCCGTGCAGATCCCCATGGGCGGGCTGTTCCTGACGGCTGGCGTTGATGTGCAGAAAGACCGGATCGAGGTTGACGTCTGGGCCTGGGGGCGTGGCTTGGAAAGTTGGCTAGTCGATCACATCGTCATTGCCGGTGGTCCGGATGATCCCGCCTGCTGGGACAAGCTTACGGCCCTACTCGGTCGGACGTGGGTCTGCGCCAACGGGGCGGTGATGGTGATCGGAAAGCTGGCCATCGACACCGGATATGAGGCCGCCGCCGTTTATGCCTGGGCGCGGGCGCAGGGGTTCGATCAGGTCGCTCCCGTCAAAGGTCTGGAAGGCTTCAACCGGGCGACGCCGGTGTCGGGCCCGACCTTCGTCGACGCCACCATCGGCGGCAAACGTCTGCGCCGGGGCGCGCGGCTATGGTCGGTGGCCACAGCGACGTTCAAGACCGAGACTTATCGCTACCTGCGGCTGGAGCGGCCCTCGGATGAAGACCGTTCGCTGGGCGTTTGTGATGCGCCCGGCACGGTGCACCTGCCCTCCTGGATCGACACCGAATGGCTGAAGCAGCTGGTGGCGGAACAGCTGGTCACGGTGCGCAACAAGCGCGGCTATGCCCATCCCGAATGGCAAAAGATGCGGGAGAGGAACGAGGCGCTGGACTGTCGGGTCTATGCCCGCGCTGCCGCATGGATCATGGGCGCGGATCGCTGGGACGAGGCGACATGGCGGCGGCTTGAAGAACAGGCCGGGGTCGAGACCAAGCCCCCAATGCCGGTAACAAATCCTGCGGCACCAGAATCTCTGACCCCGCCCAAGGCCGGAACATTGACCACGCCGCGGCGGAAACGCCGGGCTTACACACCGAACTTCATGAGGGATTGAGATGGATCTGGAACGGATGCGCGCGCTGCTGGCCGCACTGCAAGAGGCCCGCTACGCGGGCGTCCGCTCGGTGAGCTATGACGGCAAGAGCATCACCTATGGCTCGGATGCCGAACTTGCGAATGCCATTGCCGATCTGGAAACCCGGATCGCCACCGCCACCACAGGTGCACCGCGTCGCAGGCACTGGGGTACCGTCGCCTCAAAAGGTTTGTGAGCCATGGCGTTTGAGGCCTTCCGCCAGCGCATCGGGTCGATCATCGGAGGCTTCGATGCCGCGCAGGCACATCGACGCCTGCGTGGTTTCCGGGCCAGCCGCGCCCATGTGAACACGCTGATCGCGGCCTCGGGCGACACCATCACTGCCCGGGCCCGCTGGCTGGTCCGTAACAACGGTTATGCGGCGAACGCGGTGGAAAGCTTCGCCAGTAATGTCGTTGGCGATGGCATCAAACCCTCGTCGACCATCGCGGATGCGGCCAAGAAGGAAAAACTCCAGGCGCTGTGGCTTGCCTGGACCGACGATGCCGACGCGGAAGGCCTGACCGATTTCTATGGTCTCCAACGCCGGGCAGCGCGCGAAGTGTATCTGTCGGGCGAGGTCTTCATCCGCATCCGGCCGCGCCGGGCGGAAGACGGCCTGACCGTGCCGCTGCAATTGCAGATGCTGCCTGCGGAAATGCTGCCCCTCGACATGAACCGCACCCTGCCCGGTGCCGGGCTGATCCGGCAGGGGATCGAGTTTGACGGCATTGGCCGCCGCGTTGCCTATCACTTCCTACGTCGCCATCCCGGCGATCTGACCGATCCGGGGCTGGCAGGCGAGACGGTACGCGTGCCCGCGGGGGACGTGATCCACGTCCTCGACCCGGTCGAGGCTGGGCAGTTGCGCGGCGTGTCCCGGTTTGCCGCTGCCATCGTGAAGCTGTTCACGCTGGACCTCTATGACGATGCGGAACTGGAGCGGAAGAAAATCGCGGCGATGTTCGCGATGTTCATCACCTCGCCCGCGCCCGAAACCCCGCTGGAACCGACCGAAGAGGATCTGGAGGTTGAGCCCGGCCAGGTGGTGAGGCTGGACCCGGGTGAAGATGTCTCGACGCCTGCCACCCCGGACTCTGGCGGCACCTACGAGCCGTTCCAGTACCGCACCCTGCTGCAGATCGCTGCGGCCTTGGGCATCCCATATGGTTATCTGACCGGCGATACCGCCAAGGGCAACTTCTCCAACACCCGCATCTCGCTGATTGAATTCCGCCGTCGCATCTCGGCTTGGCAGCATGGCGTGCTGGTGTTCCAGCTGTGCCGCGCGGTCTGGGTGCGCTGGATGGACACCGCTGTGCTGTCAGGCGCGCTGGATCTGCCCGGCTATGACAGCCAGCGGCGGCAGTGTCAGGCCTGCGCATGGTTGCCGACCAAATGGGACTGGATCGATCCGATGAAGGACGCCTCGGCCGAGATCCTGCAGATCGAAGCGGGTCTGAAATCCCGCACCCAAGCCCTCTCAGAGCGTGGCTATGACGCCGAACAGGTTGATCGCGAGATCGCCGCTGAGCGCAAACGTGAGCTGGCGCTGGGCCTCGACTTCCGGCGTCCGGGATCGCCTGCGCAGGGGCCGGGCGAAGGTGGGGTGAAAGACACGGATCAAGACAGCGCGAAGAACGACGCGGCCGACGATAGCGGCGACGAGAAACCCGACCCCAAGGAGGGGACATGATGCACCACGCCCAGATCGCCCAGCGCGCCTTCAACACGCCACTGATGGTTGATCCCGCCAAGGCGCTGGCGTTCCTGTCCGGGCTGGGACCGCGGATCACCGGGCAGGAAATCACCTTTCAAGGTGTCGATCTGCCCTCTGGGGATGTCGAACACGCTGCCGTCACTGCCCGGCCCTCACTGTTCGGTGATGACCTCGCCCAGCGCCATCGGCGCAACGGCAACCAACCCTTTGCCATCATCGACGGCATTGCCGTGATCGAAATCGCCGGAACGCTGGTGCATCGCGGGGCGTGGATCGGGCAATCCTCGGGGCTGACGTCTTACGAGGGGATCGCCGCGCAATTGCAGGCGGCATCGGCCGACCCTGCCGTGAGCGGTATTGCCCTCGATATCGACAGCTTCGGTGGCGAGGTCGCCGGGGCCTTTGATCTGGCCGACCGCATCCGGGCCGCACGCGCGCAAAAGCCTGTCCATGCCTTCGTCGCCGAACATGCGCTGTCCGCTGGCTACGTTCTGGCCAGCCAGGCGGACTGGATCGTCCTGCCGCGCACCGGGGGCGTTGGCAGCATCGGGGTCGTGGCGCTGCACACCGACATGAGTGGGGCGCTGGATCAGAAAGGCATCGCCGTCACGCTGGTCCATGTCGGATCGCACAAGATCGACGCGAACCCGTATCAGCCTTTGCCCGAGGCCATACACAATCAGATGCAGCGTGAGCTGGAGGTGGTCCGTTTCCTCTTCGCCGAAACCGTCGCGGCCGGTCGCGGGGATCGGCTAACACAGGCGGCGGCGCTGGCCACGGAGGCAGCCGTCTTCCGCGGTGCCGATGCCATCGCGGCAGGTCTGGCTGACGAAATCGCCGATCCCGTCACCGCCTTCCACGCCTTCGCCGCCACGCCACGTGGCTCCAATCCCACCAGTAGAAAGGGTCCACAGATGACGACCACGCCCACCGACACTCCCAACCCGGCCGCAACTGCCATTCCCCCCGATGAAGCCGCCGCCCCGACCACTACCGAACCGCAGGTCGCTGCCGCCACGCCTGCAACGGACGCTCCGGCACCTGCCGCGCCGACACCAGAAGCAGCAGCCATGACCGCCGAGGCCATTCGTGCTGAGGCCGCCGAGGTGGCGCAGGTCTGTGCGCAAGCTGCCCGGCTCGGTGTGACCATCGATGCCGCCGACGCAGTCACGCGTGGCATTAAACCCGAGGCTCTGCGCGCCCGCGTACTGGCCGACCTTGCTGCCCGCGGCGATGCTGCTGCCATCGTCGCCACCGCTCCAGCGGCGGCGGCCGCAAAAGACAGCCCGATCATCGCGGCGGCGAAGAAAACCGCGACTGACCTCAAGCGCTGAACCAGCGCCCCAATCCCCAACATCATGGAGACTGACCAATGCCCGTCCTGACGGAACAGCCCATCATGGGCGATGTCCTCAAATATGAGGTCAACCCGAACTACACCCGTGAAGTGATCACGCTGCTGCAAGGCATGCCTTATCCGGTCGGCTCGGTGCTCGGCCAAATCACCGCCAGCGGCAAGTACAAGCTGGCGACCGCTACTGGCTCGGATGGTGCGCAGACCGCCAGCGCCGTTCTGCTCTACGCAGTTGATGCCACGCTGGCGGACGCTACTGGCATTGTCGTGGTCCGTGGCCCCTCGATCGTCTCGCGCGCAGGCCTCGCCTATGACGCCACCGTCGATGACGGCACCAAGATCACCGCCAAGATCGCCCAACTTGCTGCCGTCGGGATCATCGCCCGCGACGGCGTCTGACGCCCTTTCCCCCTTCATCCCCCGGAGCACCCTATGACCCTTGTCCGCAATCCCTTTGACGCTGGCGGCTATTCGCTGGCCGAGATGACGCAGGCCATCAACATCCTGCCCAACCTCTACACCCGCCTCGGCCAGATCGGCCTCTTCCGCTTCGAGGGCGTCAGCCAGCGGTCGGTGATCATCGAGCAATACGAGGGCGTGCTGAACCTGCTGCCCTCCGTGCCACTGGGCGGCCCCGCCACCGTCGGCACCCGTGAGGGGCGGTCGATGCGGTCCTTCGCCCTGCCATGGATCCCGCATGATGACGTCATCTTGCCGGGCGACATTCAGGGCCAGCCCGCGCTGGGCGTCTTCGATGGGGCCGACCCGCTGGTCGAGGTGATGAACCGCAAGCTGCAGCTGATGCGCCGCAAGCACGCCCAGACCCGCGAATACATGGAGATGAACGCGCTCCGCGGTATCGTGAAGGACGGCGCGGGGACCACCCTTTACAACTACTTCACCGAGTTTGGCCTCGCGCAAATCTCGGTCGACTTCGTCCTCGGCACCGCTGGCACCAACGTGCAGGGCAAGGTGCGCGAGGTCTTGCGCGCCATTGAGGACAATCTGCTGGGCGAAAGCATGTCGGACGTGCATGCCCTCGTAAGCCGGGAATTCTTCGACAAGCTGATCGCACATCCCAAAACCGAGGAAGCCTACAAGTTCTACGCCGCAACCGGCGCGCAGCCCTCGCGCCAGGATGTCCGCCGCAACTTCCCCTTCGCGGGCGTCGTGTTTGAGGAATATTCTGGCACAGTCACGCTTTCCACCAAGGCGACCGAACGGCTGGTCCCCGCCAGCGAAGGCATCGCCTTCCCGATGGGCACCATGGACACGTTCACCACCTATGGCGGCCCAGCGAACCTCTTGGAGGCGGCGAACACCCTCGGCCTGCCGCTCTACGCCCGCCAGCATCTCGACGAGAAAGGCCGCTGGATCGACCTGATGACCGAGGCTTCGATCTTGCCGGTCAACAAGCGGCCCCGCATCGCGATCCGCCTGCACACGTCGAACTGACGGGCACTCCCCATGACCGTCTTCGCCGCTGCCATGGATCGCATCTATGCCAACTCGTCTATGGCGGTGGCCGCGCTCTGGATTTCCGCCACCACCTCGGAGGAACGCCCGATCCGGGTGATCCGCCGCGCCCCGGATCGCATCACCGAATTCGGCGCTGGGCGCTTGGTCAGCGACACCATGATGGTGGACGTGCGCGTGTACGATCTGCCAGACCCTCGCCCCGGCGATCTGATCGTGATCGGCGCGGACAGCTTCACCGTTCAGGGGGAACCGATCCGTGACCGCGAACGCCTGATCTGGTCGCTGGACCTGCGGCCATCATGAAATTGAGGCCCGATATAGATCCTGATCTCGTCACGTCGATGGCCGCCAAGGTGCCAGCGTGATCAGCTATTTGAACCGCTTCATCGCACTTTGGAATGACTCCGAGAGGCTGTCCCATGCCTGCTCGAAGCCTTTGCGCATATCGCCCCAGGCGGCGTCGGACGCCTGCTGCGCCTCCTTCATCTTCGCCTCGGCCTCGTCGCGCTGCTTGCGCATTTCCGCAAGCTGCTTCTCGTATTTGATCTTCGCATCGGCCTCCGCTTCCCTGGCGTTTGCCTGCATCTTGTCGATCTCTGCGTTCCACTTGTCGATATTCGCCTTGGCCTTCTCCACATACGCGTCACGATCAATCATCGTCTTCCTCCCCGGTACTGAAGTTGAAATGAACCCGCATCATAGCCGGAAAATGAGGTCTGTGGAAATTTGAAGCTGAAACTCGACATTGATCCCGACCTCGTTGCCATGATGGCTGCCGAGATCAGTGCAGGGGAAAAGGCTGTCAGTGCTGCAATTTGCGAGGCCGGAACCGGGCTGAAATCCGACTGGCGGGCACAGATCACTGGCGCAGGACTCGGGCGGCGGCTGGCGAATTCGATCCGGCTCGCCACCTACCCTAAGGCCGGGGACAGCCTGAACGCCGCGGCTCTGGTCTGGTCGAAGGCACCGGAGATCATTGGCTCGCACGACACAGGCCCACTGATCCGCTCAAAGGATGGATTCTGGCTTGCAATTCCGCTGCCCGCCGCAGGTAAGTCTACCCGCGGTGGCCGGATCACCCCCGGTGAATGGGAACGGCGGCGCGGTTTGCGTCTGCGGTTTGTCTATCGCCGGACGGGCCCGAGCCTGCTGGTGGCGGAGGGACGGCTGAATACCAATGGTCAGGCAGTAGTGTCGCGCTCGAAGACCGGGCGCGGCAAGGTCACCGCGCCGATCTTCCTGTTGGTCCGGCAGGTGAAGTTGCCAAAGCGGCTGGACCTGGCGCGGGATGCAGACCGGGCGTTGGGCAGCGTCCCGGGGCTGATCGTTGCGAACTGGCTGGAGCAAAGACGATTTTTATAGAGGTCCAAAGCAGCATTACCCATCGATCATCAATCTGCTAATCTTTCAGTTGAATTAGTACTGGAACTTGGATGGCGGAGTATGGCTAACGAACTGTTCTCGATCGCTTGGGGCGCGCGCACATGAGCCGCCGGGACGCACTAGTTTCGGGCGCCGTTCTGGCAGTCGCCGCATGGACCGCAGCCCTTGGAGAGTTCTTTTACAGTTCAGGTCGTGCGGAGATGATCGAACTTGCTACCGCGGGCGTGTTGCTCGACGCTCAACGATCAGACGCTAAACTTCTCATAGATAACTTTTGGGACGGATCGAGCGAAAACACGTTTCGACTAGCGGACGCGAGAATGGCAACGAGCTACTGCGCTTATCCGTTCGACCGCGAAGTTGGGGCTCTTGCCGCGTCGCTCATAGGCAGCAGCAATGAAATGCTCGTCGAGATTGCAACTGGTCCGGGATCATCTGTGGATATTCTCGCCCAGGCAGCTGAACATCCCTCTGGACATGACGACGGCTCGAGCGGCGAATCCTGCCGCGATTGGATCAGAGGAAGCTCGCCACCATGGGCTTCTACCATACCTGTTGGGCATCAATGTTTCGCCGGAAACTCTTTTCGTGGTCACAATCACTCCGAAAGTGGTGAGTTTGATTTTGCTAATTCGACCCAATCGGAAACTTGGGGAGAGCACGAGTATTGCTGGCTTGCAATGAGAGCGGACCTATACTTTGAAGCCTCAGAAGACCAAGTCACGTCGCTGATTAACTTTGTTGGCCAAGACATATTTGGACTTCAAGACCAAGGCGATCCGCTACCGCTCGATCAGTCCTTGGTTTTTGCAACCGGAGTAGCCTCACTATACGATCAAGCTGGAATGTCTCGATATCCCGGGTCGGATCACGAGCGCTGGGAAGCATTCTCTGAGAGTTCGGATGGATCGCTTGTTCGACTAGGTAATTCTAGTGAGATTGCAGCGAAGCTGTGGCGTATGGCCCGGCCTTTCGAACTTCAAGGCTTGTCTCCGCGGGAATTGCTTGCGCAACTTCAGGCAACTCCGGAACGCCAGTATGATGTACCGATCATTGGCGCTACGCTACGGGCGTCATATGCACTGGCCGCGATCTTACTTCTTGCTGTATTTCCGCTGACTTTCCTCTCAAACTTCGATCGAGGTGAGGTTCGCGATTGGTTTTCGGTCGGGTTCCCCGCTTCGGTTCTTCTTGCCGGCGCAATGCACCTAACGGTGGCGGGGGCGAGCTGGTCGGGAACCGTCGTTGGAATTGCGCTCACCTTTGGCACTGTTCTCTGCGCAATTCGACTGCGCGGCTTGCTGCGGCAAGCCAGCTAGAAGCAGTTACCACAAGTAACATTTGACCTCGAAACGAGGCCAACTTGCGTCTGCTTACATGAAGCTTTGACCAGAACTGACAATCGAGATGCCCACCCTTCACGAAACCATCCTCGCCGCGCTGCATGGGCGGCTGCAGCCGCTTGCCGCCCTTGTTCTGCGCGATGAAGTTCTACCCGAGCGTATCCCGGCGGCGGGGCTGATCATCCTGCGCGACGGCCAGCCGGGCGAGCCTGAAGTCACGCTGTCGCCCTTGCGCTATCACTACCAGCATAGGGCGGAGCTGGAGGTTGTCGTCCAGGCCGGGACCGGCCGGGCCAGCGCCTTCGATGACCTGATCGCCGCCGTTGGCACAGCGCTGGAGACAGACCGCACACTGGACGGGAACTGCGACTGGATTGAACCCGAAGCCCCGGCTTCGGTTGATCTGCCCATCGAGGGCGCGGCGGCGCTGAAGGCCGCGGTGATCACCGTTGCGCTGCACTACACCACAACCGGCCCTCTGGCCTGAAACCCCGACAACCAGGAGAAAGACATGGCACGTGCGCAAGGCGCGCGGGCGCAGATGGCGCTCGGATTCGAGACAGTTTACGGCACCCCGCCAGTCAGTGGGTTCACCAAAATGCCCTTCGCCAGCACGTCGCTGGGATCGGAACAGCCGCTGCTGAACAGCGAACTCTTGGGCTATGGCCGCGATCCTTTGGCCCCGATCAAGGACTCGGTGACGGCGGACGGCGATGTCGTCGTGCCGATCGATGCCAAGGCCTTCGGGTTCTGGCTGAAGGCGGCCTTCGGCGATCCCTCGACCACGGGTGCTGCGGCACCCTATTCCCATAAGTTCCAGTCCGGATCCTGGACGCTGCCATCAATGTCGATCGAAACCGGCATGCCCGAGGTGCCGCGCTTTGCGATGTATTCCGGCTGCGTGCTGGATCAGCTGTCCTGGCAGGTGCAACGCTCAGGCCTGCTTACCGCCACCGCCCGGCTGGTGGCGCAGGGCGAGACCATTGCCACATTGAGCGGCGCGGGCACGCCTGCTGATCTGGCCCTGCAGCGCTTCGGCCATTTCAACGGCGCTATCAGCCGGAATGGCTCTGCGCTGGGCAATGTGGTGTCAGCGGAAATCACCTATGCCAACAATCTTGACCGGATCGAAACCATTCGCAGCGACGGCAAGATCGACGGGGCAGACCCGTCCATCGCAGCCCTCACAGGGCGGATCGAGGTCCGCTTCGCCGACAGCACGCTTGTGACCCAGGCGATCAACGGCGATCCCTGCGAGATCAGCTTCGCCTATGTCCTGCCATCGGGCGAGAGCTTCACCTTCACCGTGCACGCCGTCTACCTGCCACGCCCCCGGATCGAGATTTCCGGGCCGCAGGGCGTGCAGGCGACATTCGACTGGCAGGCCGCGAAAGCCGCCAGCCCCGCCCGCATGTGCACCGCAACCCTGATCAACGATATCGAGGGCTACTGATGATCCGACTGAACCTGACCGCCGCCCCTGAATGGCTGGAGCTTGCCCCCGGCCTGCGCCTGCAGGTCGCCCCGCTGACCACCGCGTTGATGGTGTCTGCCCGCGCCGATGCCACCCTCGAGGCCTTGCCCGAAGATGCCAGCCAGGAAGAGCTGGCGCTCGTCATGGCCAAGTCCGTCGCCCGCCGCGCTATTCTGGATTGGGACGGCGTGGGGGATGCCATGGGCACAATTGTGCACGTGTCACCGGACGGCATCGACGCCCTTCTGGAAATCTGGCCGATCTTTGAGGCGTTCCAGACTCAATATGTCGCGCGCGGCCTGCTGCTGGATCAGGAAAAAAACGCCTCCGCGCCCTCGCCGAGTGGTCCTTCGGCGGGGGCGACAGCTATTGCACGGCCTGCGAAGGGCGCTGCGCCGACTGCCCGGCCAGACTGAACCAGCCCCAAACGCAAGACGGCTGGCAGGTCTGGGACCTCGTCGGCCGTCTTGGCGGTCAGCTGCGGGTTACCCACGGTGCAGTGCTGGGCTGGGATATGGGTGCTGCCATCGCTTTGGCCCAAGCGCTGGGCATCGACACCCTGATCGCCGCTGAACTTCTGCCCGGGATCGAGGCGGTGATGGTACGCAAACTCAACGAACAGATGGAAGGAAGCCGCGATGGCTGAGAAAAGGGTCTCTGTCCGCCTTGTGGCGACCGGCGGCCGCCAGGTGCGCGCCGAGCTGGAAGGCGTCGGTGAGGCCGGGGCGCGCGGGTTCGGACGTCTGTCGCGCGAGATGGACCTGGCCAATACACGCGTTGCCGCATTTGCCCGCCGCGCCACGCTGGCAGCCGCTGCCGCCACGGCTGCACTGGCCGCAGCCGGGGCCGCTATGATCAGGTCCGGGCTCCAGACCGTCGATGCGCAGGCCAAGCTGGCGCAATCGCTCGGGACGACCGTCGCCTCGATCCAGACGCTGGAGCGTGCGGGCGAGTTGGCGGGCGTATCGATGTCCGGCATCGAACAGGCGACCAAGGATCTGACGCGGCGGCTGAGCCAGGCGGCCGACGGGACTGGCCCTGCGGCAGACGCGTTGAACCGGCTCGGGTTGTCGGCCAAGGAGCTGACCACCCTGCCGCTGGACCAGCGTGTCGGGGCGATCAACGCCGCCATCGCGGATTTCGTGCCTGTCGCCGAACGCGCTGCCGTCGCGGGGCAGCTCTTCGGCGAGGAAGGCTCCATCGCCATGTCCCGGATTGATACAGCGACCCTGCGCCAAGCGACAGAGGACGTGCTTGCCTTCGGGGTGGTGGTCTCCGAGCAGGACGCTGACCAGATCGAACGCACCAATGATGCGATTTCGCGGCTGGGGCTGATCTGGCGCGGCGTCTCGAACCAGCTCGCAGTCGCGGCCGCTCCGGCACTGGAGGCCGTGGCCAATGCGCTGGCCAGCGTCGCGCGCACCACCGGGCCGGTGGGCATCGCGATCAAGGCACTCTTTGACAACATCGGGCGGCTGACCACTTATGCCGCGACGTTCGCAGGCATCATGGCCGGGCGCTGGGTGGCGGGCATGGCAGCAGCCGCCCTGTCGGTACGCGGGGTCGCCACGGCACTGGTTGTTCTGCGCGGGGCGCTAATACGAACCGGTATCGGGGCGCTGATCGTTGGCGCTGGCGAGCTGGTCTATCAGTTCTCGCAGCTGGTTTCCCGGGTTGGCGGCGTCGGTGAGGCGTTCCAGCTGCTGGGCGATCTGGCAAAGGAGGTGTGGTCCCGAATGGAGCTGGGGCTGGATGCCGCCTTTGCCAACATGTCGGCCGGTTGGGAGAACCTGAAGGCGTCCGGACTTTCGGCGCTGGAAGGCACCATCGCGGGCGTGGTCAGTTTCGGCAACCGGACAGCGGCGATTTTCCAGGGGGCCTATGATGCCTCCCTGGCGATCTGGCGCAGTCTGCCCGGTGCCATCGGTGACTTCGCATTCCAGGCGGCGAACGGGCTGATCTCGGGCGTCGAGGCGATGCTGAACGGCGTCGTCACCCGCATCAACACTTTCATCTACGGGTTGAATGCGGCGCTGGCGCTGCTGCCGGAATGGGCAACGGGTGAGGGCGGCGTGCGGATCGGCGCGCTGGACCCGGTAGACCTGGCGCGGATCGGCAACCCCTTCGAAGGTGCAGCAACCGCAGCGGGTGCCGCCGCAGCCGATGCTTTCTCTGCCGCCCTGTCACGCAGCTATCTTGAACCGCCAGACCTTGGCCTTGGCACGATGGCCGAGGATGCGCTCGGCCGGGCCGACGGCTACGCGCAAGCGGCGGGCATGCTGGCAGATGCCGCAGGTCGGCCGCTCGCCAGTTGGCAGGCGCTACGTGATGCGGTGACCGGCGCGGGGACTGAAGCAGATACCGCACTGGCCGATGCTGCCAGTTCTGCCGATGCGCTGGCAGCGGGGCTGAACGACACGAGCATCGCTGCCGATGGCGCGGGCGGTGCCGCACGCAATGCCGGTGCGGCAGCGGCTGCCAGTGCCGAAACAGCAGCAACCGGATGGGCTGCGGTAACCGCGTCGCTCGCCGACTATGCCGCCAGGGCCCGCGATATTGGTGGCGATATCGGCCAGACATTGGTCGGGGCCTTCCAAAGCGCCGAGAACGCGGTGGCCACCTTCGTCAAATCCGGCAAGCTGGATTTTCGCGACCTCGTCACCTCCATGATTGCCGATCTGGCCAAACTGGCCGCGCGGCGGTTCATCCTTGGTCCCATCGCCAATGCCCTCTCGGGCGCGCTGGGCGGTGCGGGCGGGTTGTTCGCGGATATCCTGCACACAGGCGGCGTTGTCGGATCGGCGGGCCCGGGCCGCATGGTGCCATCGATGGCCTTCGCAGACGCACCACGTATGCATTCCGGTGGCTGGGCGGGTCTCCGGCCAGACGAGGTTCCGGCGATCCTGCAACGAGGTGAGCGCGTCCTTTCCCGTCGCGAGGCCGCTGGTTATGGCCAGGGACAGTCCTCCACGCCCGCCGTCAACGTGACCATCCTGGCCCGTGACGCCGATAGTTTCCGCCAATCCCGTACACAAGTCGCGGCCGATATCGCCCGGGCGGTATCCCTCGGGCGGAGGGGCATGTGATGGCGTTTCACGAGGTGCGATTTCCCGACAACATCAGTCGCGGCGCACGCGGAGGGCCTGAACGGCGCACCCAGATCGTCGAGCTGGCGAGCGGCGACGAGGAACGCAATGCCAGCTGGGCAAACAGTCGCCGCCGTTATGATGTCGCCTACGGCATCCGCCGTGCGGACGATCTGGCGGAAGTCGTGGCCTTCTTCGAGGCGCGCAAAGGGCGGCTCCACGGATTTCGCTACAAGGACTGGGCCGATTACAAATCCAGCCTGCCATCGCAACCCGCGACCCCGACCGATCAACTCATCGGCACCGGCGACGGTGCTGTCACCAGTTTTGCATTGCTGAAGCAGTACAGCTCCGGTGCCCAAAGCTGGACCCGCACGATCGCAAAGCCCGTTGCGGGCAGCGTGCGAGTCGCGCTGGGCGGGGTCGAACAGATGTCGGGCTGGGGCGTCGACACCACCACCGGCGTCGTTAGTTTCGACACCGCCCCCGGCGCAGGAATGGTGATCACCGCTGGCTTCGAATTCGACGTACCCGTCCGCTTCGACACCGACACGCTCGACGTCACCCTCGATATCGAACGGCTTGGATCCATCACATCCATCCCGCTGCTGGAGATCCGCAGATGAACGAAGAGACCCGCTTTCTGGCTGCGGTGTTGCGCGATCTGGCGGCGTCCACGGCCGTCATTCTCGCCGCCTGGGGCGCGCTGGGCGGCGCAACAAACGCGCTGACAACAAGGATGCGCCTGCGCGACGCGCTGCGCCACATCCTGCTCGGCGGGTTGATTGCAGCCGGAATGGGCAGCCTGTCGATGGCGGTCATCACCGCCTGGCTCGGCCTGCCGCCCGAGGCGATCCCGGCAGGCGGGGCCGCTGGATCGGCGGCCTATCTTGTAGGCGTCTTCGGCCCGGCCTTTATCGAAATCGTCCTCGTCCGGATGCGCCACACGAAAGGCGGCGACGACGATGCATGACCTCATCCGCCTTGCGCGCATCCTGCGCAGCGACGCTGCCGATCCGGGCCAGACCTTCAACCACCGCATCCGCATCGGCATTATTGTTGCGGCCCTGATCTTGCTTCTCTCACTTCTCGGGTAAAACCATGCAGATGACAGACCGGGGCCTTCTGGCCCTCGCCCGGCACGAAGGTCTCGTGCCCGGGCCCTATCGGGACGTGAAAAACGTCTGGACCTTCGGCATCGGCCATACCGTCGCCGCCGGGCCGCCTGATCCGATCAGTATGCCGCGCGGGATGCCCGCCGATCTCGATGCTGCGATCCGGGAGGCATTCCGGCTGTTCCGCAGCGACATTCAGACTTGCGAGGCCGAAGTGCGGCGGGCCGTGAAGGTCCAATTGGCACCGCATGAATTCGATGCGCTGGTCAGCTTTCACTACAACACCGGCGGTATCGCGCGTGCCATGCTGACCCGCCATCTGATCGCAGGCGACCGCGAGGCGGCTGCGCAGGCCTTCATGGGATGGAGCAAGCCCGCCGCGATCATTCCGCGCCGCGAGGCGGAACGCGATCTGTTTCGGGATGGCAGCTATCCGGGTGGGACGATCCCGGTCTGGGCGGTGGACCGATCGGGACGCGTCGACTTCTCCCGACCCGTTCGACGCCTGAGCGAAGATCAGGCGCTGGCGCTGTTGCGCCCGGCCTTCACGCCACCGCCACTCATTATCCCATCCACGCCAGCCAGAGAGACCAGCTGGCTCGCTCGGCTGAGCACCCTTCTTTCTGTACTGATCCGGAGGACCTGATCCCATGCGCTATATCCGTCCCAATTCCCTGACCTGGTGGTCGGGGTGTCTCGCCGCTCTTACCGGCGTGGCATCTATCCTGCTGCCCGCCACCGGCTCACTTGCCGAGCTGTCTCGTCTGGTCGCGCTGCTGGCGGGCTCTGGCGATGCATCCCCGGCCGGGCTGATGTTCCTCGGGCTTGGCCTGATCGGCCTGCGCGACCGGCTCGAGCGCGGGTTTCAGGGCGATGCTTGAGTTCCTCGCAGGTCTGGTCATGGGCGGCTGCCTTGGCGTGCTGATCGTCGCCCTCTGCGTCGCGGCGGCACGCGGGGAGCGGAACGATGGCTGAGCTCCTGATCTGGCTGATCGCGGCTCTGGGTGCGGTCGGGGGCGTCGTCCTTGGCCGCCTGCTGGGGCGCGCGGAAGGCAAACGCACTGGACGAGAGGAGGCCCATCAAGATGCACGAAGCGATCAGATTGACCGGATGGACGCCGGACGCAAGGCGGTTCGCGACGGGCGCGATGCTGGCGCTCCTGCTGACAGGCTGCGCGACAACGACAATGCCTGGTGATGCTGGCTGCGCCTCCTACGGCGAAGCGCGGCTGGCCCGGCCTGCTGCCGAGACCGTCGCAGAGGTGCCGAGCGGTTGGGCGAACTGGATCGCCGATCTCGACGACCGCATGACGGGAACCTGCCGATGAAATCCCTCTCCCCCGAACTTCAAGCCCATCTCGACGATGGCACCACCACGCTCGCCTGGTGCTGGCGGATTTCGCGGGCGGACGGCGCGAGTTTCGGTTTCACCGACCACGACCGGACGCTCAGCTTCGATGGCACCAACTTCGAGCCGGAAAGCGGGCTGACCGCCTCCGAGGTTCGCTCGGGATCTGATCTGTCGGTCGATGCACAGGACGCCGAAGGTGTGCTTACCTCTGACCGCATCACCGAGACCGACATCCTGGACGGCCGCTGGGACAATGCCGAGGTCGAGGTCTGGCGGGTGAACTGGGCGGACACGGGCCAGCGGGTGCTGATGCGGCGCGGCGCGATTGGCCAGATCCGGCGCGGGCGGCTCGCCTTCGTCGCCGAGGTGCGCTCGCTCGCGCACGTGCTGGGCCAGACTGTGGGGCGGAACTTCCAGGCGACTTGCGACGCGGCACTCGGGGATGCCCGCTGCGGCGTCGATCTTGAAGATCCCGCCTTCAAGGGCACGGGCGCTGCCATCGATCCCTTGCGTGATCGGGCCTTTACCGCCTCGGGACTCGGCAGTTTTACCTCTGGCTGGTTCACCTTCGGCACGGTCGAATGGATCGGTGGCGCAAATGTGGGGCGGCGGGCAGAGATCATCGCACATGACCTGACTGACGGCATCGCAGTGCTGACGCTGCTCGAAGCGCCGGTGCGTTCCATCGCAGGCGGTGACGCTTTCACCATCCGTGCTGGCTGCGACAAGCGCATTGAGACCTGTGGCACGAAGTTCGCCAATACCGCCAACTTTCGTGGCTTCCCGCACATCCCCGGCCAGGATGCTGTGCTGCGTTACGCCACAAAGGACGGCGGGCACGAGGGGTCCGTGCTGTGAATGCCGACCCCGATCGCGTCATCACCGCAGCGCGGTCATGGCTGGGCACGCCGTATCACGACCAGGCCAGTCTCCGGTGCGTCGGCTGCGACTGCCTCGGGCTCGCGCGCGGGATATGGCGCGAGGTGGTCGGGCCAGAGCCGTTCCCGATCCCGCCTTACAGCCGCGACTGGGGCGAGACCGGCCCGTGTGAGGTTTTGGCAGAGGGCGCGCGTAGGATGATGCCGGAAATCGCACCTTCTGAGGCTGGCCCGGGCGCGCTGGTACTCTTTCGCATGATGCCGCGCGCCATCGCCAAGCATGTCGGGATCCTGATCGGGCCCGACAATTTCCTCCACGCCTATGAGCGCCTCGGCGTGATCGAGGAACCGCTCACACCATCCTGGCGGCGGCGTATCGCCTTCGCCTTCCTGTTTCCGCAACGCTGAGATCCCCACATGGCAACCCTCGTTCTCGGTGCAGCAGGTGCCGCCATTGGCGGCAGTATCGGCGGCGCAATCCTCGGCGTCAGTGCCGCCACAATTGGTGGCTTCATCGGCTCCACCATCGGATCGGTCGTCGACAGCTGGATCATCTCGTCGCTCGCGCCGACCCAGCGGATCGAAGGCGCGCGACTGGACAACCTGCGCATCACCTCGGCCACTGAAGGGGCAGTGATTCCGCGCCTCTATGGCCGCATGCGGATTGGCGGCAACATCATCTGGGCGACGGATTTTCGCGAGGAGACAAAGACCACGACGCAGGGCGGCGGCAAGGGCGGCGGGGGTGGCGGCAAGGTCAAAACCACCGAATACTTCTACTATGCGAGTTTCGCGGTAGCGCTCTGCGAGGGCCCGATCACGGGCATTGGCCGCATCTGGGCCGACGGCAAGCTACTCGATACCGCCGGGATCACCTGGCGCTGGTATCCGGGCGACGAAAACCAGGCGGCCGATCCGTTCATTTCGGCGAAGATGGGCGCGGCCAACACGCCCGCCTATCGCGGCACGGCCTATGTCGTTTTCGAGGACCTGCCGCTCGGGAACTACGGCAACCGTATCCCGCAACTGAGTCTTGAGGTCTTCCGCCCACTCGCCGATCCGGACACGGCGGAGGGCAACGTGAGGGCCGTCACCATGATCCCGGCATCCGGCGAATTCGCCTATGCCACGCAGGGCATCCGGAAGGGCGGTGGCGGGTCGTCGGAGCCCGAGAACCTCAACGCGTTGACCGATACCGCTGACATGGTGTTGGCGCTGGACCGATTGCAAGCCATGACTCCGAAGGTCGAGAGCGTGTCGCTGGTGGTTGCCTGGTTCGGTGATGATCTGCGTGCAGGCAATTGCAAGGTGCGGCCCGGGGTCGAGGTCACCGCCAAATCGACCACGCCGTCGGCATGGTCCGTGAATGGCGTCAGCCGGGCCAATGCCTTTCTGGTCAGCCGCGATGATCAGGATCGCCCTGTCTATGGTGGCACGCCCGCCGATTTCGCCGTGGTGCAGGCAATTCAGGAGATGAAGGCGCGTGGACTGCGCGTCACCTTCTATCCCTTCATCCTGATGGACGTGCCGCCTAGCAATACGCTGCCGAACCCCTATACCGACAACGCCGCGGAGACGGGCCAGCCCGCTTTTCCATGGCGGGGGCGGATCACTTGTTCTCCGGCTGCGGGATATGCCGGGACGGTGGACAAGTCCGCCACGGCCGCCTCGCAGGTGTCCGCACTGTTCGGCACGGCGACGCCCGCCAGCTTCAGTGTCTCGGGTCAGTCGGTTTCGTGGACCGGCGCGGCAGGCGACTGGGGTCTCCGCCGCATGGTGTTGCACTATGCCCATCTCTGCGAAGCGGCGGGCGGCGTCGATGCGTTCCTGATCGGAACCGAGATGCCGGGACTGACGACGATCCGCTCGGGTGCCAGCACCTATCCGGCGGTGCAGGCGTATCAGGACCTGCTCGCGGATGTCCGCTCCGTCCTCGGGTCGGGCACAAAGATCGGCTATGCGGCCGACTGGAGCGAGTATTTCGGACACCAGCCGGGCGACGGCAGCGGCGACGTGTTCTTTTACCTCGATCCGCTCTGGGCCGATCCGGAGATCGATTTCATAGGCATCGACAACTACATGCCGCTGTCGGATTGGCGCGACGGGTTCGAGCATGCAGATGCGGCCGAGGGTTGGCCCGCAATCTACGATCGCGCTTACCTGCAAGCGAACATCGCGGGCGGCGAAGGCTTCGACTGGTTCTATGCCAGCCCTGCCGACCGGTCCGCGCAGGTGCGCACGCAGATCACCGATGGCGCGGCCAGCAAGCCATGGGTCTTCCGCTACAAGGATCTGCGCGCCTGGTGGTCGAACCAGCACTATGACCGCCCGGGCGGAGTGGAGAGCGGGACGCCGACGGCATGGGTGCCGCAGTCCAAGCCGATCTGGTTCACCGAGCTGGGCTGTCCTGCCATCGACCGGGGCACCAACCAGCCCAACGTCTTCTTCGACCTGAAGTCGTCCGAGAGCTTCACGCCGCATTTCTCGCGGGGCTGGCGCGATGACGCCATCCAGCGCGCCTATCTCGAGGCGACCTACCTCTGGTGGGGCACCCCGACGAACAACCCGCTGTCCGAAGTTTACGGCGGCCGAATGGTGCACGTGCCCGAATGCGCCGCCTGGACCTGGGACGCGCGGCCGTATCCGTTCTTTCCGGCACTTACAGACGTCTGGACCGATGGCGCGAACTGGCGGCTCGGTCACTGGCTGACGGGGCGGCTCGGAGCGGTATCGCTGGCCGCACTCGTTCGGCACCTCTGCATGCGGGCGGGGATGCCCGAGTCACGGATTGACGTCTCCGGCCTCTGGGGTGCGGTCGAGGGCTATGCGATTGGTGCGCTCGAAAGCCCGCGCGCCTCGATCACCACGCTGTCGAGGCATTTCGGGTTTGACGCGGTCGAGACCGAGGGCGTGATCCGCTTTGTCATGCGGGGGCGCGCAGCGGTGACCAGTGTGACACATGAAGATCTGGTGGCCGCCCGCGACGGCGACGTTCTGGAACTGACCCGTGCGCAGGAAACCGAACTGCCGCAGGCGCTGAAGTGGCAGGTGGCCCGCGCCGATGAGGATTACGATGCCGCCCTTGTCGAGGCGCGACGCATCACCGTGGACACAACCCGGATTGCCTCGGAGAGCTTTCCGATGGCAGTCCCGCCAGAGGAAGCTGAACGGCGCTGCCGCCGCGCGCTGATGGAAGCCTGGACCGGGCGGGAAACGGCGGCGTTTCGCCTGCCTCCCTCACGGCTGGCGCTGGATCCGGCGGATGTTGTGACTCTGGCCCATGACGGGCGCCAAGTTCCGCTCCGGCTGGTCTCCATCGCCGACGCAGAGGCGCGTGGCATGGAGGCCGTTCGTCAGGACCGGGAAGCCCACGACCTTCCGCCCGGATCGCCAAGACCGTCCTCACTCTCGAAGGCCGTAGTGTTCGGCGAACCCGAAGTGCTTCTGATGGACCTGCCACAGCTGACCGAGGATCAGCCCGCGCATCGGCCGTTCATCGCTGCCCATGCCACTCCCTGGCCGGGCGAGATGGCGGTGTTCCGCAGCCCATCGACGGACGGGTTTGAGCTACTGATGACATTTGGCGGCCGCGCCCGGATCGGGACGCTGGTCTCGGATTTCTATTCAGGCCCGACCTCGCGCTTCGATCTCGGCAATGCGCTGGTGATCGATCTGCTCTCCGGCACGTTAGAAAGCATCACCGACCTGACGCTGCTCGGCGGTGCAAATGCGCTCGCCATCGAGACCGCGTCAGGTGGCTGGGAAATTGTCCAGGCGGGCACAGCAGAGCTTATTGCACCGGGCCGCTATCAACTTACGCGGCTCCTGCGCGGCCAGCGCGGCACGGAAGCAGCTATGGCAAATCCAGCTGTGGCGGGCGCGAGGGTGGTGGTGTTGGACGAGGCGCTGGCTTCATTGCCAATCGCAGAGGCCGATCTCGGCTTGCCGTGGAACTGGCGCATTGGCCCGGCAAGCCGCTCTGTCAGCGACGAGACCTACGTGGCGCGCGCCTTCACACCGGTAGGCGTGGGTCTGCAGCCATTCTCGGTGGCTCATGTCGAACAGCCATGGCGCAGGCCGCGCAAGCCCGGCGATCTGACGATCCGCTGGACACGGAGGTCCCGTGCCCTCGCGGCCGACAACTGGGGTGCCGTCGAGGTGCCGCTCTTCGAGGAGGTCGAAGCCTATGAGGTCGAAATCCTCGATGGTGCCACGGTGAAGCGGGTACTGACCGTCTCCACGACCAGTGCGACTTACACGGCCGCCCAGCAAATGGCCGATTTGGGTGCGCTGCTCACGCCCGGCGACACGCTGACAGTCCGCATCTCCCAGCTCTCCGCCCTGATCGGGCGGGGTACGGCCAAAACTGTCACGCTCACCTTCTGAAAGGACCACCATGTCCGACGCCACGACCAACTTGGCTCTGCCATACATCCTGGCGGCGCAGGCCCAGAAGCATGTCACCCACAACGAGGCCCTGCGGCTTCTCGACGGGCTCGTGCAACTCTCCGTCCTCGACCGCGACATGACCGTGCCGCCCGGGAGCCCCGCCGATGGCGACCGCTACATCGT
The DNA here is from genome assembly GCF_016412875.1 of Palleronia pontilimi. Taxonomy (GTDB): domain Bacteria; phylum Pseudomonadota; class Alphaproteobacteria; order Rhodobacterales; family Rhodobacteraceae; genus Palleronia; species Palleronia pontilimi. The sequence continues at coordinate 45,173 of NZ_JAEKPD010000024.1, forward strand.
CGGCTCGGGCGCCACCGGCGACTGGGTGGGCTGGGACATGAACGTGGCGCTGTTCACGGATGGGACCTGGCTGCGCCTGCCGCCCCGGGCGGGCTGGCGTGCATGGGTTGAGAACGAGGGGCTGCTGCTGGTCTACGATGGCGCGGGTTGGATTGGCACCACGCCGACAGATCTGCAGAACCTTGCGCTGCTCGGACTCGGCACGACAGCCGATGCCGCCAACCCGTTCTCTGCCAAGTTGAACGCGGCGCTCTGGACCGCGAAGACCGTGGCCGAAGGCGGGACCGGCGATCTGTTCTATACCATGAACAAGGAGGCCGCAGGCGACGATCTCGGGCTGACCCTCCAGACCGGCTTCGTGACCAAGGCGCTGGTCGGCCTCTTCGGCTCGGACCGCTTCCGGCTGGCAGTCTCCGCCGACGGCAGCACCTTCTTCGACGGGCTGAGCGTCGACAACGCCAACGGCATCGTCGACCAGCCCCGGCTGCCGCGCTTCAAGGCGTACACCAACTTCGACAACTATGTCGGCGTCGGGACCTGGACGAAGATCGCCCTCAACAACACCGACTACAACGATCAGAGCGCGTTCGACGCCGCGAACAACCACTTCGTCGCCCCGGTCGACGGCACCTACCTGTTCGGTGCGACGCTCCTCTACAAGATCAACGCCAGCGCCACGGCCCGCATGCGCGGGCGGCTCGTCCTGAACGGCACGACGGAAATCCGCGGCTCCCTCGGGGAAATCTCCGCCACCCACGTCTCGCTCGCCACCGCGATCTGGCTTCAGACCATGGTGCCGCTGACCGCGGGCGACACCGTCGAGCTGCAGGGGTATTTCCGGGTGGCGGACGGCTATTTCGCCGCCGATCACACGTCCTTCTGGGGCTGCAAAGTCGGTTGAAGCACGCGAGGTCTGTGCAGGCCATCGACATAGGCGGGAGATGTTTAAAGGAGGCGCGGCTCGGAAGCCGCAGGATCCCGCGATAGCCGCCGTTGCGAAATTGCGAAGCCACGGGCGTCGTCACCGACGCGATTGGCCTGGAGCAGAGTTTGGTCCTCGTCGCAACGAATGGCAGTAAGGGGTGGCTAATCGCTCAAATATTTCGAAAACGCTACAGCAGTCTCATGAAACTTATGTCGGCCAATCGTCTGGTAACTTGATTTTTCAATCCACTTCAAAGACCCTAGTTTGAGGGGATGTGATTCGAGTAGGGGCTTTTCTAACATTTTTGCAGTTGGCCAGCGGCGGCTTGGCAAACTAAATTTTTTTTTGCGCGACTGAAATTAAGCGTTCTGTTTGCGCGGTTTTTTGAGGATAATATTGATGGCACTGTCACCAAACGTTTCATACAGCGGCAACGTTGGCATTTCGAGTGACGCGACAAGCGGATCCTTGACCGGCGGCGGCACAATCGATGTGCAGGTACCCGAGGGTTCTACTATTATTCAGGCGTTTCTCTACGCGACGACCTTTACAGGCGAACAGGACATCGCCGTCACACTGACCGGCGGAGAGTCGTCTCAGGTTGTGGACGATTTCGTCAGCCTCGGAACAAATGACGCTGCATTGCAGCTGACTGCTTACCGCTCTGACGTGACCGCCTTGGTAGGAGAGGTTGTTGGGGACGGAGATCTCGAACGGTTCATGTTTGAAACGAGCCAGCTTTCCGGTTCGGCGATCGATGGTTTCGCTCTTGTTGTTATCTATGAGAACCCGGACCTCGAGGTCGGAACGGTTGCGATACTGGATGGCTTCAGCGATACCAGCGGTGACAGTTTTTCCATTCAGTTTGATGAAGCCATCACCGATCCGGATGCGGACACATTCCGAGCTGAGTTATCGCTCGGAATTGGCTTTGGCTTTCAACCATCAACCCAAAGTTCTGTAGTCACGGTGAACGGTGAACTTCTGACAACGTCCGCTGGCGGTCAGGACGATGGAGCGAATGGCAACGGCGGACTGATAACAATTGGCGGCCTCGACGACGATCCAACGAACCCGGACCCTAATGCCGGATCATCTGTTCAGCCCACTTTCGATGATGAACTGTATGATCTTACGGAATTTGTGGAAGCTGGCGACACATCGATCCAAGTCACCACGAACAACCCCTCCCGTGACGACAACATCTTTTTTGCCGCGCTGATTACGAATCCACCAACGCGTGTGGTGACGGAGGCACCTTCAGTTGTCGCGGACAACTATGAAACTGCTTTCGAAACCCAGATTGTCATCGCGGTTGAGAATGGCATCCTTTCAAATGACACCGACGATGGCTTTATCGTCGGAGCCTTGCTTGAAACTGATGTACCCGCATCAGATGGAGTGCTCGAACTCGCATCCGATGGATCCTTCGTCTTCACTCCGGCGGGGAGCTTCGTCGGCGAAACCAGTTTCAAGTATCGCGCCCAAGATAATGATGGGCGAGTTTCCTTTGCCCAGACTGTCACTATAAATGTAGCCGAAGGTATGGAAGAACCATCCTTTGACTTCAACGTGCTTACGGCTATGCAACTTTCGGCTGCTGTATATGCACCAATTGAGCAAAATCGTGATCCTGAAACAGCACCCGACCTAATCGATCTTGGAAATCCTGCAGATATTGCCACTCGTGAAGCTCAAGCTAACATCTATAACGCGCTTTTTGACGGTTCCACCGACTTAGAAGTGCTTGGCGATTATACTACGCTTACTGATAACAATGGGTTTTTCGTCAACCAGAATGCTGCAGCGTTGGTGGCAACCACTGACGATGCGCTCATCATTTCTTTCAGGGGAACTAACGATAATGAGAGTACTTTTAACAATGTCGGAGAGACCCTATTTGGCATTGATGCGAATGTTCGCGGATCGCAATTCACTGGGCCTTTCGCCGCATGGAACGCAATCCAAAATGCAAACGGGAAAGGCAAAGGATTAGAAAAAATCCGTGACAGTGCAGTGGAAAGGGGCCTGCCGGAAGAGATTGATTCACCTGATGTTGAGGACTGGTTCGATCTGACAAGCCATTTTCGCCTCTTTGACGATCTAATCGCGTCAATCCCTACCATATTGGACGAATATGGACTTAGCCAAGTGTACTTTTCTGGCCATAGTCTTGGCGGGGGCATGGTGCAATATGCCATGGATGCATTCGGTGATGATGATCACGGTGCGACGTACGATGCGTTTGCGTTCGCCCCCTCTGGCGTGGATGACGACGCCATCTCAACCGACGATTCCCGGATCCTAAACATCACTTTTGAGAACGATCCCATCCGTTGGTCTAGCCTAGGAACTGAGCAGCGCGGGGACATACTTCGACTGTTTTCTGATGACACAGGCGGGCATGAAACCAATCTCTATTTAGAGGCAGCCAGAGCTCTTTTTGACGCTGGGCTTCGTTCAAAAGATGATTTTGCGAACGGAGAAGGTGATAAACTGGATGCCGTAAGCCTGCGAGTTGGGAACCCAGACGATGCAGAAATTGAGCTCTTCAATATTGTGTTGAACCAAGCGGCCATTGGAACGGATGGGAATGACGAGATCGACGTCAATACGATCGACCGTCCTTCGCTTATAGCTGGTTTAGGTGGAGACGATGAGATCGATCTATTCCAGGCTATTCAAGCTGACACGCTGATTTTCCGTGATGGGGACGGTCATGACACGGTTCTCAGATTCGATCCGACTGAAGATCGCATTGAACTAATTGGCTTCCAGGATCCAACCAATTATCAAGTTGTTATAATCGACGGCGGCCTTTTCTTTGATGATGTAGCTACAATCACATGGAATAGTGAAACATCTATAGAATTCCGTGGCATAAATGGCGATGATTTCACACCCGATGCCGTCGATAACTTCTTGTTTATTGCAGATGAAGGTCTGTTTATTGCTTAGTAAATGGGATTGAAGCTTAATCCATTCGCCTTGTAATGCCAGACGATGGAGCAAATCATCTAGATATTGGTTGTTGGCCATTGTGAATGAAGTGCTTGCAGAGTCTTGGCAAGAATGTCGTAAAAGGGATTGAGCGGGCGGACCCGCAAAGAGGTTGGAATACATTGCGGTTGTCTCCCTCTTCGTATTTCAGTGATGCACATCCGCTGCAGAGAAGGCCCGCTTCCCACTGACCTTCCCCCGCGGTTAGGGCCGGTTTGATCTGGAAT
>NZ_JAEKPD010000025.1 GCF_016412875.1 Palleronia pontilimi
ACCTGAAGGTCGTAGGTTCAAATCCTACTCCCGCAACCAACGATTTCTGCGAAATCAGGTTGTCCAAAGCCTCGGCCTCCGAAAGGAAGTCGGGGTTTTGCTTTCCGGCGGCAAAGCGCAGGATCGCCCCCAGATCGCCGCGCAGGACGATGGAGAGTTCGCCGTTCTCGGGCACAAGGCTGATTTCATCGACAAGTGATCGAAGCACGTCGACGGCGGCGCCACGATCTTCCTCGGATTGCAGGTTCTCGCAGAGCTTGGCGGTCCGATCTTGATACATCTGCGCCATGTTCGGGTGCAGCAATGGCGGCGGCTCATCGGCATTTTCCAGAAGCTCGCGCAACTGCGACTTCCTCGCCTCCAGCTTCTCGGCCTTGTCTTTAAGCTTTGCTGGCGGGAAGGCCGGCGTGTCGATCGAGGAGCTGGCCGAGGACATTGCGCGGCGGACGCTGCTCAGCTCCATCACCGTGCGGCCCGTGCTGGACGACAGCGGCGCCGAGACCGGCATGTACACGATCCCCGCCGGCGGGCGGCGGTTCCGGGCGCTGGAACTGCTCGTGAAGCAGAAGCGCATGAACAAGACCGCGTTGGTCCCCTGCATCCTGCGCACCGACGGGCTCGCCGAGGAAGACAGCCTGGCCGAGAACGTCCAGCGCGCGCCGCTGCATCCGCTCGACCAGTTCCGCGCCTTCCAGGCCATGCGCGAAAAGGATCGCTCCGAGGAGGAGATTGCGGCCGCCTTCTTCGTCCCACCCAGCGTGGTCAAGCAGCGGCTGAAGCTCGCCGCCGTCGCACCGTCACTGCTCGACGCCTATGCCGAGGAGGAGATGACGCTCGACCAGCTCATGGCCTTCACGGTCAATCCCGACCATGCGCGCCAAGAGCAGGTCTGGGAGGCGCTGCAGCGGCACTATTCGCGAGCGCCTCATGAGATCCGCCGCATGCTGACCGAAGGCGCGGTGCGGGCCTCGGACAAGCGGGCGCAGTTCGTCGGGCTCGACGATTACGTCGAGGCCGGGGGCGAGATCCTGCGCGACCTGTTCCAGCAGGACGACGGTGGCTGGCTGCAGGATGCCGCCCTTCTTGACTTCATGGTGCGCGAGAAACTGGCCGAGGACGCCGAGACGGTCCGGGCCGAGAGCTGGAAATGGGTCGAGGTCGATACCGAGTTCCCCTATGGCCACACCTTCGGGATGCGCCGGGTGCATGGCGAGGCGGTGCCGATGAGCGACGAGGAGGCTGCCAGCTACCAGGCGCTGAAGGCCGAATACGACGCGCTCGAGGCCGAGCATGCGGAGGCCGACGAGCTGCCCGAGGACGTCGATGCCCGGCTGGGCGAGATCGAGGAGGCGATCGAGGCACTCGAAGCGCGCCCGATCCGTTTCGAGGCGGAAGACCTCGCGCTGGCCGGAGCCTTCGTCAGCATAGACAGCTCCGGGCGGCTGCGCGTCGAGCGCGGCTACGTGCGGCCCGAAGATGAGCCGGTCGAGGTGGTGGAGGACACCGGCGAGGTCGCACCGGAAACGGTACCGGTCGAGGACGCCGATGACACCATCGTGTCAACCGCGGACGAGGAGGAAGAGGACGACGGCCTGAAACCGATTTCCGACCGCCTCGTCATGGAACTGACGGCCCATCGCACCCTGGCGCTGCGCAATGCGCTGGCCCAGGACCTGCAGGCCGCCTTCCTCGCGGCGCTGCACGCGATGGTCCTGCGGCTCTTCTATCGCTACGCCGTCGACACCTGCGTCGAGATCGAACCCCGCAACGCGGGTTTCGGATCGCAGGTGCCGGGCCTCGGCGACACGGCCTACGCGCAAGCCATCGACCAGCGTCACGAGACCTGGGCACGGAACCTGCCGAAAGCGCCAGAAGACCTGTGGGAGGCCCTGACCGAGTTCGACAGCTGCAGCCGCGAGGCGCTCTTCGCCCATTGCGTGGGGATGAGCGTCAATGCCGTCCACGATCCCTACCAGCGCCGACTGCGCGCCATCGCGCATGCGGATGTGCTGGCCGGGACCGTCGGGCTCGACATGGCCAAGGCGGGCTGGACGGCCACGGGTGACAGCTACCTCGGCCGCGTGACCAAACCCACCGCGTCCGTGTGCCGGAAACCCCGGCTTATCTCGACGCGCTTCTGGCCGACCAGCCGCTGACCGGCGGGCTCGAGCCGCGGTTGGGAAACGCCCATCTCCGCGTGTTGACCCTCTCGGGCTTCCCGACCGCCACCACGCCCGGGATCCTCGACGATCTCAACCGGCTGGCCTTTCCCTATCGGTGGGCGACCCGCGCGATCCTGATGGACAAGATGGAGGCCGCGCGGATGGTCGCCCGCATTCGCCGCCAATGGTTCGCCAAGCGCAAATCCATCGCCGCGATCCTGAAGGAGGTGATGACCAACGAGCAATCCGCGCTGGTCGATACCGACGCTGCCAACAAGGCGGCCGATGCCGATGTGGCTCTGCAGGAACTCGGTGCCGATATCGCCGGCGAAGCCTATGTCACGGCGACGCTCATCGTCTGGGACGAGGACCCGCGCCGCGCCGACGAGAAACTGCGCCTCGTCGAGAAGGTCGTGCAGGGCCGGGACTTCACCGCCATGGTCGAGACGGTCAACGCCGTTGACGCCTGGCTCGGCTCCCCGCCGGGGCAGGTTTACGCCAATGTCCGCCAGCCACCGATCTCCACCCTGAACCTCGCCCATATGATCCCGCTCTCCGCCGTCTGGGCGGGGGAGGAGCGGGACACGCATTTCGACGGGCCGCCGCTGCTCTATGGCAAGACCGAGGGCGCGACACCGTTTCGTCTCTCGCTCCACGTGGGCGATGTGGGCCATACGCTGGTTATCGGGCCGACCGGGGCGGGCAAGTCCGTGCTGCTCGCGCTCATGGCGCTGCAGTTCCGCCGCTACCCGGGTGCCCAGGTCTTCGCCTTCGATTTCGGGGGCTCGATCCGCGCCGCCACGCTGGCCATGGGTGGGGACTGGCATGATCTGGGCGGCGAGTTGACCGAGGGGGCGGAGGCGACGGTCTCCCTCCAGCCGCTCGCGCGCATCGACGATCCCGCCGAACGCTCTTGGGCTGCGGGTTGGATCGGCGCGATCCTCGCCCGCGAGGGTATCACGATCACTCCGGAGGTGAAGGAGCATCTCTGGTCCGCCCTGACCTCGCTGGCGTCCGCTCCGGTCGGCGAACGCACGATCACCGGTCTCGCGGTCCTGCTGCAATCCAATGACCTGAAACAGGCCCTGCGCCCCTATTGCCTTGGCGGCGCCCATGGGCGGCAGCTCGATGCCGAGACCGAAGAGCTTGGCGCGGCCTCGGTCCAGGCCTTCGAGATCGAGGGGCTGGTCGGCACCGCGGCGGCGCCCGCGGTCCTCTCCTATCTCTTCCATCGCATCGGCGACCGGCTCGACGGGCGGCCGACGCTGCTGATCATCGACGAGGGGTGGGTCGCGCTCTATGACGAGGGCTTCGCGGGCCAGCTCCGCGAATGGCTGAAGACGCTGCGCAAGAAGAACGCCTCGGTGATCTTCGCGACCCAGTCGCTCTCGGATATCGACGCCTCGGCCATCGCGCCCGCGATCATCGAAAGCTGCCCGACCCGGCTGCTTCTCCCCAACGAGCGCGCCATCGAGCCCCAGATCACCGCGATCTACCGCCGCTTCGGCCTCAATGACCGACAGATCGAGATCCTCGCGCGCGCCACGCCGAAGCGCGACTACTATTGCCAGTCGCGGCGCGGCAACCGGCTCTTCGAACTGGGTCTCTCGGAAGTCGGCCTCGCCCTCTGCGCCGCCTCGTCCAAATCCGACCAGGCGCTGATCTCGGAGATCCTCGCGGAGCATGGTCGGTACGGCTTCCTCGCCGCCTGGCTCGACGCCCGCGGGGTCGGCTGGGCCGCCGAGCTGATCCCTGACCTCACCAATCTCGCGCCGGAACCTGAAGTTCCGGATGCACCGATCCCCCAAGCCCCCGAACCCGCAGAGGAGACCATCCCATGATCCACACCGCCGATTGTCTGTCCCGTCTCGCCAGCGCCTCCGCCTTGGCCCTGGCGCTCGCCGCCCCCATCGGCCTGTCGCCGATCTTCGCGACGCCGGCCCAGGCTTTCCTTTTCGGCGGGGGCGGACGCATCGTCTACGACCCGCGCAATCACGCCGAGAACATCCTCTCCGCCGCCCGGGCGCTCGAGCAGATCAACAACCAGATCACCCAGTTGCAGAACGAGGCGCAGATGCTGATGAACCAGGCGCACAACCTCGCGAGCTTGCCCTATTCCTCGCTGCAGGCCCTGCAGCAGAATGTCGACCGGACCCGGCAGCTCCTGTCCCAGGCGCAGAACATCGCCTTCGATGTCGCCCAGATCGACCAGGTCTTCCAGCAAGACTATGCCAACATCCCCATGGCCGCGCCCGAGGCGCAGCTTCTGGCTGATGCGCGCTCCCGCTGGGAAAACACCGTCGGCGGGCTGCAGGATGCGCTGCGCGTGCAGGCCGGCGTTGTCGGCAATCTCGACGGCCAGCGCGCCGAGCTATCCGCCCTTGTGGGCGAAAGCCAGTCCGCCGTCGGCGCCTTGCAGGCGACCCAGGTCGGCAACCAGCTTCTGGCGCTGCAATCCCAGCAGATCGCTGACCTGATCGCCGTCGTGGCCGCCAATGGACGGGCCTCGGCGCTGGTCGAGGCCGAACGGTCCGCGGCGGCCGAACAGGGCCGGGTCCAGCGCGAGCGGTTCCTCACCCCGGGCGCGGGCTACCAGCCCGGCAATGCCCGGATGTTCAACAACTGAGGGGAGAAGATCCATGGAAGGATCGGTCCTCGCCCGCATCGCGGCCATCGTCTTCGTCGCCATCGCGATCACCGCGGCGGTGGTGGAGATGGGCCGGGACGAGGCGGGGCAGGCGATGCGTCCGGCGGCTCCCTTCCTGCCGGAGAACGATCCCTTGCGGGTGGAACAACGGCGTTGCCAGGAACTGGGCGAGGCCACGGCCTCCGATCCCGGCTGCCTCGCCGTCTGGGCCGAAACCCGCGACCGCTTTCTCGGGCGTGACCGAACCGGGGGCGAGTGAGCCATGGGCGGCACCGGCGTCATCGACACCTTCCTCGGGGTCTTCACCTCTTACATCGACAGCGGTTTCGGGCTGCTGGGCGGCGAAGTCGCGTTTATCGCCAGTACCCTAATCGTGATCGACGTGACACTGGCGGCCCTCTTCTGGGCCTGGGGCGCCGATGACGACATCATCGCCAGTCTCGTGAAAAAGACCCTTTTCGTCGGCGTTTTCGCCTGGCTCATCTCTAACTGGAACAGCCTCGCCGCCATCGTCTTCGACAGTTTCGCGGGGCTGGGGCTGCTGGCCTCCGGCACCGGCTTTTCGCCCGCCGATCTCCTGCGCCCGGGCCGTGTGGCGCAGACCGGGCTCGATGCCGGGCGTCCGCTTCTGGAGTCCACCGCCGATCTCATGGGCTTCGTCGCCTTCTTCGAGAACTTCATCCAGATCGCCTGCCTGCTCTTCGCCTGGGCGCTGGTGCTCCTTGCCTTCTTTCTGCTCGCTGTGCAGCTCTTCGTGACGCTGATCGAGTTCAAACTGACGACCCTCGCAGGCTTCGTGCTGATCCCCTTCGGCCTTTTCGGCAGGACCGCCTTCATGGCCGAACGGGTGCTCGGCAATGTCGTCTCCTCCGGCATCAAGGTGCTGGTGCTGGCGGTGATCATCGGCATCGGCTCGACCCTCTTCGGCCAGTTCACCGCCGGCTTCGGGGGCGTGACGCCCACGATCGACGAGGCCATGGCGATCGTGCTGGCCGCGCTCTCGCTCCTCGGTCTCGGCATCTTCGGCCCCGGCATCGCCACGGGCCTCGTCTCCGGTGGGCCGCAACTGGGCGCAGGCGCGGCCGTCGGCACCGGGCTTGCTGTTGGTGGGGCCGCGGTCGCGGCGGGCGGCGGAGCCCTGCTCGGCGCGCGCGGGGCCGGGGCACTCGCCTCGGGTGGAGCCGCCGTCACGCGCGGAGCTGCCTCCGCCACCGGGGCTGTGTCCACCGCCTACAGCCTCGGATCCATGGGCCAGACCGGGGCGGCGGGTGTCGCCTCCGGTCTCGGTGGTATGGCAAGGGCCGCGGGATCCGCGGCTGCGTCGCCTCTGCGCCGGGCCGCCGCCTCGGCCTCCGAAGCCGTCAAGGCACACCACGCAGACGGTGCCCGCGCGGGCTTCGCCGCCACTGGCGGCACCTCCTCCCTCGGCAGCGTCACAGGCGCGTCTGCTGCCATGTCCGCTCCCGCAGGCACCCCACCGGCCTGGGCGCGGTCCATGCGTCGCAGCCAGGCCATGAGACATGGCGTCTCCGCAGCCACTCACGCGTTGCGCGCCGGGGACAGTCCCGGTTCCGGTGCCTCCGTTTCCCTTTCCGAAAGTGACCGCCCATGAGCCTCTTCAAACGCGCCGCCGCGCATTACGGCAAGACCCCCGCCCCCGAGACTCCCTACCAGAGGGCCGCCCAGGTCTGGGACGAGCGCATCGGCTCCGCCCGGGTGCAGGCCAAGAACTGGCGCCTCATGGCCTTCGGCTGCCTGGTCCTCGCGGGCGGATTCGCGACCGCGCTGGTCTGGCAATCGGCGCGTGGCACCGTCGTGCCTTACGTCGTCGAAATCGACCGGCATGGCGAAGCCCGCGCCGTCGAGGCCGCCAGCGCCGGGTATCGCCCCAGCGATCCGCAGATCGCCTGGCATCTCGCCCGCTTCATCGAGGAGGTCCGGGGCCTGCCCGCCGATCCCATCGTCGTCCGGCAGAACTGGCTGCGGGCGTATGAGTTCACCACCGATCGCGGCGCGCTGGCGCTGAACGACCATGCCCGCGCCAACGACCCCTTCACGCGGGTCGGCGAGGACCAGGTCTCGGTCGTGGTCTCGAGCGTCATTCGCGCCTCGCCCGACAGTTTCCGGGTGGCCTGGTCCGAGCGGCACTACGAGAACGGCCAGCTCGCCCGCACCGAGCGCTGGACCGCGATCCTGACCATCGTCATCGACCCGCCGCGCACGGCAGACCGACTGCGGGCAAACCCCCTTGGAATCTATGTCAACGCGATCAACTGGTCGCGGGAGATGAGCCAATGACCCGACCGATCCTGCCTACCGTGCTTCTCGCCACCACGCTTCTGGCCGGCTGCGCCAGCGACCGCCCTACAGACTTCGCCTATGACGAGGCGGTGCCACCCTTGCCGTCGCCGCCGGCTACGGCACCCGATGACCGGCCGCGCCCGCTCCATGTCCCGCCCGCCTGGACCCCTAGCCGGGGTGGGGAGGCCGCCGCCACTCCTGTCGCGCAGGTCGGCAATGCCAATGCGGCCGCCCGCGTCGAACCAAGGCAGGCGGGGTATTTCAACGCGATCCAGATTTACCCGTGGTCCGAGGGCGCGCTCTATCAGGTCTACGCCGCCCCGGGCCAGATCACGACCATCGCGCTCGAACCCGGCGAACGTCTCGCCGGAACCGGCCCGATCGCGGCAGGGGACACCGCGCGCTGGATCATCGGCGACACCGAAAGCGGCGCAGGACGCGACACCCGCTTCCTCGTTCTGGTGAAACCGACCCGACCCGATATCAGCACCAACCTCGTGATCTCGACCGACCGGCGCACCTACCTGATCGAGCTCAACGCCAGCGAAGAAACCTGGATGCCCGCCATCTCCTGGGCCTATCCGCGTGCGCCCGAGGCCCCAACCGTTGCGCTAGCCAAGCCGCGTATCCCACCCGCGCATGCTCGCAATCACCTCTACGGACTGCAGGGCGACAGCCCGCCCTGGCGGCCGGTCTCGGTCTTCGATGACGGGCGCCGGGTCTATGTAGTCTTCCCGCGCGGCATCGCCCAGGGCGAGATGCCGCCGCTTTTCGTGCTCGGGGCCGATGGCGAGCCGGAGATCGTCAACTCCCGCATCCACGGCAACGTGCTGATCGTCGACCGGCTCTTCGGCGCGGCGGAACTGCGCCTCGGACGCGGTCCCCGGCAGGAGGTGGTCCGCATCCTGCGGATCGAGCCGCAGACTGAAGCAGCCGTAGTTCGGCAGGACGCGGGGCAGGGGACATGAGCGAGACATCGACCGATACTGCCGCCGCCATGCGCCTGCGCGCCGATCCGCCGCGCGTCACACGGATTTCACGCAAGGTGATTATCGGGCTCGGCGTCGTCGCGGGCCTCGGGATCGGTGCCGCGTTGATCTACGGCCTGCAACGTCCGGACCGGACGGCCGCCCCGGAAGAACTGATCACCACGGACCGCCGCCAACCCGCCGATGGCCTACGCGATCTGCCGGGCAGCTACGACGCCATTCCACGACTGGGACCGCCCCTGCCGGGCGATCTCGGCGGCGGCGTCTTCGACGCGCAGCAACGCGGCCAGCCTATTGCAGCTCCAAGTCTCGTGCCACCCACCATGGACCCGGCGGAGCAGCAGCGGCTTGCCGAACTGGAGGCCGCCCGTGTCAGCGATCTCTTCTTCCAGACGCGGCCCGGGGCACCAACGTCCCCGGGGTTTCAGATGCCGCCTGCAGCACCGGGGAGCGGTTTGGCCGCCACCCCGGAAACCGATCCACGTCAGGCCTTTCTGACGGCACCGACCGACCGCCGGACCGTCACGCCCGACCGCGTCCAGCCACCGGCCTCGCCCTGGTTGTTGCAGGCCGGCTCCGTCATCCCGGCCGCGCTGATTACCGGCATTCGCTCCGACCTGCCAGGTCAGATCACCGCGCAGGTCACCCAGAACATCTATGACAGCCCCACGGGAAGCCTGCTTCTGATACCCCAGGGCACCCGACTGATCGGCGCCAACGACGACAGCGTCACCGTGGGCCAGCGCCGCGTGCTCCTGGTCTGGACCCGGCTGATCTTCCCCGATGGACGATCGCTCCTGCTCGAACGCCAGCCCGGCGCGGATGCCGCGGGTTTTGCCGGTCTCGAGGACCGCGTCGACAATCACTGGGGCAGCATCCTGCGCGCCGCAGGGCTGTCCACCTTGCTGGCCGTCGGCGCGGAGCTCGCCCTCGATGAGGAAGACCGCCTCGCCCGCGCGCTCCGCGACGGGGCCCTCGACACGATCAACGACGCCGGCCAGCGCATCGTTCAACGCCAGCTGGAGGTCCCGCCGACCCTCACCATTCGCCCGGGCTTTCCCGTCCGCGTGATCGTCACGCGCGATCTCGTCTTCGCGCCACCCGGAGGCTGACATGACCAAGCTGAAACTCGGACCGATCCCGGATAACAAGCCTGTGAAGCTGACCGTGGAAGTGCCCGCAGAGCTGCATCGAGACCTGATCGCCTATGGTGAAATCCTCAGCTAGGAAGCCAGACAGGGACCGATCGAACCGGCAAAGCTGGTTGTTCCCATGCTCGAGCGGTTCATCGCGACGGATCGCGGCTTTGCGAAGGCAAAGCGATCGCTTCCGAAACGTGAGGTGGCGAAGCAAGGACTATGATCCACGGCTCCGGTTCCCCTAAGAATAGAGCGAGCGCAGCCGGACGGCGTGAACATCGGTCTGGTGATGGATGGTGGCGATTCTAACAAGATTTCAATTAGTTGTAGCAGGTTTTGTGCAGCAGGTGTTCACGTTCTGATCGCGTAATATCGTGCTCGATCCTGGTCGTTTCAGTTCGCGATAGGCAATTGGTTGGCGTGAATGAATGCCCAGCAAGGGTGCGGATGATGATAACTTGCTCTTCGGCCCGCTAGGCAGGACAGAAAGCGGCCGTTCAGTGCGCGCGTCAGGACCGACTGCTATGCGGGACAAGGACTGGAGGTCGCGGATATCTTCCGCGCCCATGGTGCTGCGTATCGCCGTGACCATGACGGGCATCTGAACCTGCCGCAGTTGAAGGCGATGTCCGCGATCGAGACTTGCCGGACCGCAGCCCTCGGAGGGCATGTCGCGGCCTGCACCAAGTGCGGCCATGAGCATATTGCCTACAACTCCTGCTGCAATCGGCATTGCCCGAAGTGCCAGGGCGCGGCGTCGCGGGACTGGATGCAGGCCCGTATCGAGGACCTGTTGCCGGTTGAGTATTTCCACGTGGTCTTCACTCTGCCGGCCCAGATCTCGGACATCGCGTTCCAGAACAAGGCGGCGGTCTATGACCTGCTGTTCAAAGCATGCGCGGAGACGCTTCTGACCATCGCAGCAGACCCGAAGCGTCTCGGCGCAAAGATCGGCATGACCAGCGTGCTGCACACCTGGGGATCGGCGATGACCCACCATCCGCATGTCCACATCATCGTCCCGGGTGGCGGGCTGTCGCCGGATGGCACTCGATGGATCGCTTGCCGCCCGGGGTTCTTTCTGCCCTTGAAGGTGCTGTCGCGGCTGTTCCGGCGTTTGTTCCTCGAAGGTCTGGCCAGGCTGCACAAGGCGGGGAAACTGACGTTCTTCGGCAATCTGTCGGAGTTGACCGACCCCGGTGCCTTCCACGCCCATCTCACGCCGATGCGCAAGACCGACTGGGTCGTCTATGCCAAACCACCCTTCGGCGGACCGCAAGCCGTGCTGGCCTATCTCAGCCGATATACCCACCGCGTCGCGATCTCCAACCACCGCCTCGTCAGCGCGGACGCTGGCACCGTGGCCTTCCGCTGAAAAGACTACCGCATCAAGCGCGGCGACCGGATGAAGGTCATGCGCCTGCCCACCGACGAGTTCATTCGCCGGTTCCTGATCCATGTCCTGCCCTCCGGTTTCCACCGCATCCGCCACGCGTGCCTCCTGGCCAACGGCATCCGCCGCGACAGGATCGAGAAGATCAGGTGCCTGATCGATCGGGTCCCGGAGCCCGATCAGATGGCCAGCGAAAACGGGCGACGTCGATCTCGAAGCCAAGCTTCAGAGATGGGAGCGCTTCTACAACCTGGCCAGGCCGCACGGCGCCCACAATGGCAAGACGCCTTACGAGGCGCTGCGCGAAAAGCTATGATCGCCAAACACGGTGTCTCGCCAGATCGATCAGGTTACAGATTCGAACGTGACCTTCTGGTGGTTCCCGGTCGGGGCGGCGGGCGTGCCGACCACCTTCGAGGAACTCGACGCGGCGCCCGACGGCGTTCCGGCCCCGCCGGACATGGAAGACGCCGTCGCCGAAGAGGCCGCGGCGCGGGCGGACCGGCCGGCGGACTTCGTCGGGGAACTGGAGCGCGCCTTCGACCGGACGTTACCGGGCAACGAGCGCCTGGCGCTCGCAGCGAAGCTCGCGGCGATCTGAGCGGCGTCCGCGCGGGCCGGCCGCCCGCGCGGCGCGGCACCGGGGCAGGCGGGTCGTCCGAGCGTATCACGGGGTCCGGTCGCTGCGGCCCGCGCCGTGTCGTCCGCGTCGCGGGACGGCGCCGTGGCAGGGCGGCTACCGGCCCGGCGGCAGGACCGCCTGCCAGCTGCCCAGCCGCGAGCGGTCGGACATCCGGCCGATCTTTTCCAGTTCGCGCCACAGCCCGCGCACGCAATGGCGCATCGAGAGCGGCGCGCCCTCCTCGGCGCTGAGCAGGAGCGCGGTGTAGATCGCGTTGCGGATCTCGCCGCCCACGATTTCGAACGGCTCGGCGAGCTGCGGGATATCGATGTCGTTCGCGCGATCCTCGGGCGGGGGCAGCAGCTTGTCCCAGATCGCGCGCCGCTCGCGCGCCGCGGGCGGCATGAATTCCGCCCGCACCCGGATCCGGCGCAGGAAGGCGTCGTCGATATTGCCCGCCAGGTTGGTCGCCAGGATCGCCAGGCCGTCGAAATCGTCCAGCCGCTGCAGCAGGTAGTCGATGGTGATGTTGGCATAGCGGTCGTGACTGTCGCGCACCTCGGTGCGCTTGCCGAAAAGCGCGTCGGCCTCGTCGAAGAACAGCGCCACCCGCGACCGCTCGGCCTCGTCGAACACCGCCGCCAGCCGCTTCTCGCTTTCGCCGATGAACTTGTCGACCACCTGCGATAGGTCGATGCGGTAGAGCGCATAGTCCACCTCGGCGGCGATGATCTGGGCGGCCATGGTCTTGCCGGTCCCCGGCGGCCCGCTGAACAGGCAGGAAAGCCCCGCCCCGGCGCGCAACCCCGCGCCGGGGCCGCCTTCGCCGAACAGCTGCTGGCCGTGGCGCGCCCAGGCGATGGCCAGATCGAGCTCGGCGCGGGTGCGGTCGGGCAACACGATGTCGACGCGGGTCCAGGGGCAGGGCAGGCGCTCGGCAGCGCCGTCGAAACGGGTCTGGCGAAGCCGGTCGCAGGCGGCGGACAGGTCGGCGGCCGAGGCTGCCGCGCGGCCCTCGGCCCGGGCCTGCGCCTCGGCGATGCGGCGGGCGCGGGCGATGCCGCGGGGGCCGAAGTCGAAGCGCTCGGCCAGGCGGCGCAGACCGTCGTCGTCGACGCCCCCGGGCTGGGGTCCGGTCCCGGCGGCCCACAGGCGCAGCCGCTGCGCCGGGTCGCGCGGCGGCGCGTCCAGCCGCATCAGCGGCCGGTCGCAGGCCATCGCGAGCGCGCCGTAGCGCGCCGGCTCGGCGATCAGGAAGGCCGGGGCGGGCAGGCCGCCCATCAGGGCGGGCCAGACCGCCTCGGGCACCGCTTCAGGCGCGGTCAGCACCAGCGCGGCCTCTTCGAGGCAAAGCTCGCGCAGCACCGTGCCGAGCCCCCCGGGCTCGGCCAGCACCGTGCCGGGGACGGCGAGCGCGGCATGGCCCAGCCGCCCGGCCAGCGCCGTGGCGATGGCGCCGCGGCCGCTGTCCTCGGGGCCGAGCACCGCCACAGCCGGGACCTGCGCCGCCCCGGCGAGCGCGGTCGCGGCGGCCTCGAGCACCGGCCGCAGGCTCTCGGGAGCCTTCAGGCGCGCGATCGCTTGCGGATCGGCCGGGCTCAGCGGAAAGGTCGGCGCGCGGTCGCCCCCCAGCACCAGCCGCCAGACCGCCGGCGGAACCGTGACATCCGCGGTGGCGAGCGGCCCGTCCGGCGCCACCGTGGCCAGCCCGAAGCGCACCAGGCGCCCCTCGGGGCCAAGGCTCGCGTCCAGCCGCTCGGGCGGCAGGCCGAGCTCGGCGGCAAGACCCGCCATCGGCCGCGGCCGGCCCATGTGGTCGTTGAGCAGCGTCAGCAGCCTTGCCGCGCGCAGATCGACCTCGACTAGGCTGCCGAGCAGGATCAGGTCGCGCTCGGTCGGGTCGAGCGCGAAGACCGAGACCAACCGCTCGAGCCCCGGCAGCTTCGGCGCCGGCCCGTCGCCTGCCAGCTGCCGCACCAGGTCGCGCAGCTCGCGCCCCGGGCCGACATCGGGCACCCGATCGCCGCGGTGCGCGAGGATGCGCGCCGCGATCCTGCCGAGGCAGGCCGACAGCGCATCGCCCGCGCCGGGCGGCGCCGGCGCCTCGACCCGCGGCGGGCCGTGGAACAGGCCGTAGAGCCAGCCGAGCAGGCCGGGCCTGTCGGGCACGGGGTTGGTTAGCAGCTCGCGGATCCTGTCGGGCGAGGCGTCGTGCAGCACCTGCGGCGCGCGGCCGGGGCGGTGCACGGTCACCCGCGCGCCCGAGGGGGTGACCGCGATCAGCCGGTCGGCCTGGCCACGGTTCAGGATCGCCAGCGAGGCACGCTCGGCGCAGACCAGCACCGCGTCGACGCGACGCTCGGCGCACTGCCCGGCCAGGTCCTCGATCTCGGCATCCGGGATCCCGGCCAGGGTCTCGGCAAGGATCGATCGCAGAATGTTCGGCGCGTCGCTCAGATCGACGGCGATGCGAAGGCGAGGCATGGGGCGGCCGTCCTTTCCGCGGCCGATACTAAACGGCACGCGACCGCGCGGTGAACCGCGGCGAGGGCCCAGCGGCGGGCCCAGATGGTCCTGATCCGCGGACCGGCGCCCGCGGGCAGGCGGCGGCTGGACAGCCGCGCGGCGGCGGTGCGGGGCGGGCGCCGAATCAGATCCGGGGCGTATCGGGAATGTCGTCGTTCACCAATGGCTTGCGGGCCATCCTTCGCGTTTTCCCCGGTTTCGGGATCGGGTCCCGCCAGCTGCCGGGGATCCAGATCCGCCCGGGCCGGGAAGATCCAGATCCCCGGCGGCGGGCCGCCCGGCCAGGGGCGGGGCCTGCTGCGGAAATACCCAATTCCAACAGGGGCTTGCGCATACGGGCTGGCCCGGGTGGATCCGAATTGAACCTCTGCCGGCTTTGCCAATCGGCATCGGTCGGCCGCACCATCGGTGCAAAGCCCCTTCGTTCTCATCGAGGAGCCGCCAGCCCATGGCCAACGCCGACCATCCCATGCCCTGCGCGACCCGCGCGCTGCCGGCGGAGTCGGCCGATGGCTAACTGGCGGGTGGTGGAGAACACGGGCCGTACGCTGGTCGAGCTGCTGGATCGGCACATCGGCCTGCTCGGCATTCCCAACGTCACCGTCGGCTTGGTCACGCCTGCCGCCTTCGGCACGCTCGCCGGGACCGCGGATCCGTTCGTGTCGCTGTTCCTCTACCAGATCTCGGACAATCCCGAGCTGCGCAACAGCCCCCAGCAGATGCTGCCCGACGGCACCTTTCAGCGCCAGCCGCTGCCGCTGGAGCTGTCCTACCTGGTCACCGCCTGGGGGGTCCGGGCGCAAGCGGACGTCGCCTCGGACCTGCTGGCCACGCGCGACGAGGCGCGGCTTCTGGGCGCCGTCATGCAGGCGTTCTACGAGGCGGCCGAGATCGATCGCGGCAGCCTGTTCGAGGATCCGGCGGTGCCGGTCTGGGCGCCGCATGATGGGCTGCAGCTGATGATGGAGACACTGCCGCTCGAGGGCCATTACCGGATCTGGGACGCCGCCGAGCTGGGCTATCGCCTTTCGCTGGTCTACCGCGCCCGTGTCGCGGCGCTCGAGCCGCTGGTCACGCCGCCGGGACCGCCGATCACCGATGCCGCGCTGGAGACGGCGTGATGGCAGGCGACGTGATCCGGCATCAGCTTTCCTTCGCGATCCGCTTCCTGGATCATTTCAGCGGCGCGCCGGTGCCCGAAGAGCTGCCGGTGCGGCTGGCGGGGTCGTTCCAGCGCCCGGCGGCGCGGCGCGGCTCGGTCTCGCGCCGGCAGGTCGACGGCGCCTACCGGTTCCTGTCGGTGCCCACCGGCACGGCGCAGGTGCTGTGGCGCGATCCGTTCCGCCGCACCCAGGCCGGCTGGGCACGCTGGGACGGCGAGGATCCCCAGGTGCAGCTGCCGCGCCCCGATCCCACCCTGCCGGTCGAGATCACGCTCTGGCCCACCGCCGCGGCCACCGCGCCGGCGGGCGCCACCGGGGTCCGGGGAAAGCTGCTGGGCAGCAACGCCGACGGGCTGGCCGTGCGCATCGCGCGCACCGGCACTCCGTTCGACCGCTTCACCCGCACGGATTCCGCGGGCGAGTTCCTGTTCCTGCCGCCGGGCACGCTCGCACCCGATGGCGCCACCGGCCGGGTGCCGCTGGACATCGAGGTCCGCGACGCCGCGGGCGTCCAGCGCGTCGTCACCGGCGGCGCCTTCCTGCCGGCCGCGGCCGGCCCGGCCTTCGCGGGCCCAAGTTTCACCGTCGCGCCACGGACCGTGCCGCGCGTTCTGTTCCAACTGGCGTGAGCCGCCGGTAGCCAAGGAGACCAAGCGATGCCCGAATACCTGCGCCCCGGCGTCTACATTCAGGAGACCTCGTTCCGCGGCAAGCCGATCCAGGGCGTGAGCACCTCGACCGCCGGTTTCGTCGGTGCCACCCGCACCGGACCCGAGGGCAAGGCGACCTTCGTGTCCAGCTACGCGCATTTCAAGCGGCTGTTCGGCGACCCGATCGCGCCGGTGCAGAACCTCGGCGACTACATGGGCTATGCGGTCAAGGCGTTCTTCGAAAACGGCGGCTCGCGCGCCTATGTCGTCCGGGCGCTGTCCGGTGCGGCCGTGGCCTCGGCCGTGGCGATCGAGCAGGGCACGGTGCTGAAGCTCGCCCCCGGCGTGACGGTGCGCGGCCCGACCACCAGCCTGCGGCTGAACGCGCTGCGCGGCGTGACCGTGGGCACGGTGCTGCACGTCTTCACCCGGCCCGACGCCAACAGTCCCTTCGCCGAGACCCGTCAGCTGAACGTGCAGGGCTACGATCCGCAGCGCGACAGCATCACCGTCGCGGCGGGCGAGATCCCGGCGGGCGTCAGCCTCAGCCCGTCGAACACCGTGTTCCTGATCGGTGGCATGGCCCCCGCCAACGCCAATCCGCTGGGCGGCGGCGCCAGCTTCACCGCGCGCCATCGCGGCGTGGACGGCGACCGCATCTCGGTCGAGATCCGGCCGCGCGACCGGGCGCCGGTCGCGCTGACCTCGGTCTCTGCGGTGCGCCAGGACCCGCCGCTGACGCTCGATGCGGGACAGTTCCCGCTCGCGGCGGGCGCCGTCGCGCTGCAGTTCGACTCGGCCTCGCTGCGGCGGCTGCGTGTCGGCGATAGCATCGGCGTCGGCACCTCGTCGGGGCTGGTGATCCAGGCCATCGCGGATGGCGCCGCGGATCTCGGCGTGGTCGGCGGCGGCAACGGCAACGACCACAGCGCGGGCGCCACGGTCACGCTGGTCTCGCGCGGGGGGGCGGCGCTGCCGACGCCCCTGCAGCTGGCCGACGCCGCGGCCGGGGCGGGGCTGGGGATCGACATGTCCGGCGCCAACAGCTTCCCCGGCGTCGCGCTCGACCACGACACGGCGATGCTGTTGCGGCCCGCTGACGTGATCCGGCTGGATACCGGCGGCGTGACCACCGACCTCACCGTGACCGCCGCGCAGGTGGCCGAGGAAATCGCGCCGGGCGCCCATGTCACCCTGGCCGCGCCGGGGCTGGCGGCGGCCGAGGCGGGCCCGGTGGACCCGGAGCTCGAGGCCGCGTCGCCCGGCGCCGCGGCGTTGCCGGCGGCGGCGCAGATGAGCCGTCTCTACCTCGGCGACGTATCGGGCTTCGTCGCCCCCAACCGCGCCGGCGCGCTCGAGGCGGTGGCGATCAGCGACGGCGGCAATATCGACACCGGCCATATCCGCCTGGTTGACCCCGCCACCAGCGCGCTCTGGATCGCGACCGCGGCGGGCGAATACCCCACCAACGTGGCCGCCGACGACTATGCCACCGTCGAGGTGCTGCAGGTCGCCGCCGATGGTGACGCCAGCGTGCGCGTCGCCTCGACCGCCGCCTTCTACACCGGCGCCAAGGTCGAGCTGGACACCGGCACCGCCAAGATCGAGCGCATCGTGGCCAGCATCGACGGCGCCGCCCGCCGGGTGACCTTCACCGCCGGGCTGCCGCTGGGCGCGGGCAACACCATCGATCTGGACCCGGATCCGAACAACCGCCGGGTCTACCTGCGCACCTGCGAGATCGACGTGGCGATCCTGGAGAACGGCGTCGTGTCGGAGATCTTCGAGGGCCTGACCTGGAACTCCGATCCGGCCACCGACGCGGGGATGCGCTATTACGTGGACCGCATCAACGACGACGAGGTCGGCTCGGCGCTGGTGCGCGTCGCCGCCGCGCCCGCGCCGGGGCTGGGCTTTGCCGAGGCGCCTGTGAACGCCAACGGCCAGCCGAAACCGCTGACCGGCGGCGACAACGGCCCGGCGCTCACCGAGCTCGACCTGATCGGCGCCGACAACGGCCCCGGCCAGCGCACCGGCATCCAGGCCCTGGGCGAACGCGACGACATCTCGATGGTCGCGGTGCCCGGCGTGGTGGCCGAGACGGTGCAGGGCGCGCTGATCACCCATTGCGAGAAGCTGCTCTACCGCATCGCGGTGCTGGACGCGCCGCTGACCGCGCTCGACGTCACCGCGCTGCAGTCCCATCGCAACAACTACGACAGCAAGTACGCGGCCTATTACGCGCCTTGGGTGCGGGGTCTGAACC
Source organism: Palleronia pontilimi (assembly GCF_016412875.1). Taxonomy (GTDB): domain Bacteria; phylum Pseudomonadota; class Alphaproteobacteria; order Rhodobacterales; family Rhodobacteraceae; genus Palleronia; species Palleronia pontilimi. Next base: position 17,859 of record NZ_JAEKPD010000025.1, read on the forward strand.
CGGTCAACGGCAGGATCGAGAGCTTCCCGCCCTCGGCCTACGCGATGGGGATCTACGCCCGCACCGACAACACCGTGGGCGTGCACAAGGCGCCGGCGAACGAGGTGGTGCGCAACATCACCGACGTGGTGCTGCCGTTCACCGGGTCTGAACAGGACGCGCTGAACCCGGTCGGGATCAACCTGATCCGCGACCTGGCGCCGCGCGGCATCCGGATGTGGGGCGCGCGCACCATCTCGTCCGACCAGGAATGGAAATACGTCAACGTCCGGCGGCTGTTCATCTTCCTCGAGCACTCGATCGACAAGGGCACCCAATGGGTGGTGTTCGAGCCGAATTCCGAGGCGCTGTGGGCCAAGGTGGTCGAGACCATCACCTCGTTCATGACCGGGGTGTGGAAGAGCGGCGCGCTGATGGGCACGACGCCCGAGGAGGGCTTCTTCGTGACCTGCGACCGCACCACGATGACCCAGGACGACATCGATAACGGGCGGCTCGTCTGCGAGATCGGCGTCGCGCCCGTCTACCCGGCCGAATTCGTGATCTTCAAGATCGGCCAGTTCACCGCCTCCAGCAGCTAACAGGGCCGACCCACGAGGAGAGTTGATCCATGGCAACCGAACGCGCCAACAAGAACCCCTATTCGAACTTCAACTTCATCGTCGAGTTCGACGGGATGGAAGAACTGGCCTTTGCCGAGGTCACCGGGCTCGACAGCGAAACCACGCCGATCGAGTACCGCGAGGGGGCGGACGCGACCAGCGCCATGCGCCAGCTGCCCGGAGTCGAGAAATACCCGCCGGTCCAGCTCAAGCGCGGCATCACCGGTAGCCTGAAGCTGTGGGAATGGCGCAAGGAGGTGCGCGACGGCGGCAGCACCTTCCCGCCGACCAAGACCGTCACCGTCAAGCTTGTGGACGAGAAGCACGACCGCAACGCGCCGGCGATGACCTGGACGCTGACCAATGCCTGGCCGACCAAGCTGACCGGCCCGTCGCTCACCGCCAAGGGCAACGACTATGCCGTGGAACAGCTCGACCTGGTCCACGAGCGGCTGGACGTGAGCTGAGGTCGGCATGTCGCAGTCCTACTCCATCCCCGGTGTCTACCGCCGCCCCAAGCCGCGGGCCGAGGGCTTCCCGCGGATCCGGACGGACGTGGTGGGGATGGTGGGCGCCGCGGGTCCGCAGCATCTGCACCAGGCCGTGGCGGTGGACGACTGGAAAGGCTATGTGGCCGCGTTTCGCGAGGCGGAGGACGGCGCGCCGATCCCGACCCCGGCGGGCAGCGCGCTCGACGGCGCGGTGCGGGATTTCTTCGCCAACGGCGGCCGCCGGGTGGTCATCGTGAACGTCGCCAGGCGGATCGACGCGGCCGAGCGACAGCGCTTCCTCAACGACATGATGGGGATCGGCGAGCGCGCCGAGCCGCATGGGCTCGAGCAGCTTCTGCGCCATCACGAGGTCTCGCTGGTCACGCTGCCCGATCTCGACGCCTCCGAGACGGTGGAAGAGGACCGGTACGAGCCGGACCTGCCGCCGCGGCCGGCCTGTTTCGGTCCCTGCACCGGCCTCGATCGTGGCGGCCTTCCCGCGGCGCAACGCGCCAAGGCCTCCGAGGTTGTCCGCAGGCTGTTTTCGGACGACGACGTATTCTGGGCGCAGCAATACCTGCTGGAACGGCTGGAGCGCACCCGCTGGAAATGGCTCGCGCTGCTGGCGCCGCCGCCCGGGCTGACCGCCGAGCAGGCGGTCGACTGGCGCCAGCGCCTGACCGCGCGCATGGGCGGCTCGGACCAGGGCGCACTCTACTGGCCCTGGCTGCTGGTCCAGGACAGCCCCGGGGCGCCGGTCGAGGCGCGCTCGCCCGTGGGTGCCGTCGCCGGCGTCTTCGGCGCCACCGATATCGCCGAGGGCCCCCATGTCGCGCCGGCCAACAAGGTGCTGGTCGGGGTCGTCGGGCTGCAGACGCCGGTGGGCGACCGCGAGAACCGGCTCGCCTACGACGCTGGGCTCAACGTGCTGCGCGCGCGGGCCGGGCGCGGCATCCACATCTGGGGCGCGCGCACCCTGCTGTGGCTGTCCGAGCTCTCGGCGGCCGACCCGCTGGCCTTCGTGCCCGGCCGCCGCTGTCTCTCGGCGCTGGCGCGCACCTCCGAGGTGGTCGGCCAGCCGCTGGTGTTCGAGCCCAACACGCCGATCCTGCGCATCCGGCTTCACCAGATCATGACCGGCTACCTGCTGAGCGTCTACGAGACCGGCGCGCTCAAGGGCACGGCCCCGGAACAGGCCTTCTTCGTCCAGGTCGAGACGGTCGAGGACAGCCTTGAGGGCTTTCTGGAATGCACCATCGGGGTGGCGCTGGCGGCCCCGGCGGAATTCATCGAGTTCCGCATCGGCCGCGAAGGCGGCGTGATCGAAACGGCGGAGGCAGCCTGATGGTGGATTTCCCGCTCGTCCAGCCGGTGATGAAGGTCAACTTCTTCGTCACAATGTGGGACACGCCGGATTCGAACGACGGCGGCGTCATCGGCGGGCTGACCACGGCGGCGACGGCGGTTCTGAATGCCGCGGTGCCGTTCCTGGCCGGCGGCTTCCGCAGCGTCGAGGGGCTCGACGCGATCAACGAGCTGGTCACGCATCAGGAAGGCGGCAACAACCACTCCGAGCACCGGTTCTACGACCGCTCGACATATGCCAAGATCGTGCTCAAGCGCGGCATCACCTTCAACACCGATCTTGCCGACTGGCAGAACCAGGTGACTTTGGGCGAGCGCAAGGTGCGCAAGAGCGGCACCATCATCCTGCTCGACAGCCGCAAGCTCTTCGAGGTGCCCAACGTCTCGGTCCCGATCCCGGGGCAGTACTTTCCCGTCGCCTCTTGGACCTTTCACAACGCGCTGCCCGCGAAGCTGGCCGGCCCGATGCTGGATGCCACGGCGAGCGAGGGCGATCTGGTGGCGGTCGAGACGCTGGAGCTGCACGCCGAGAAGATCGAGCGGCTATCGCTGTCGCTGATCCCCGGCGTGGCGGATCTGAACTCGGCGCTCTCGGGGCTCGTCGGCCTTGCCGGCGGCGCCTCCGCGGCCGGACTTTCGGCCGGCGCCGGCGCGCTGGCCGCGCTGTGAGGGGGCCGCGATGACCCTGCGCCGCGCCACGCTCCAGAACATCTCGCAGGACGGCCAGGATCCGGTCACGGTGATGTACAATCCCAAAGAGCTGATCGTCACCTCGAACATGCTCTACCCGGACATCTCGGTGCCGGGGCTGTCGGTGCCGCTGACCCAGTTCGTGCGGGGCGAGCCGCGCACGCTCGAGGCCGAGCTGTTCCTCGACCGCTCGAACACCGGCGAGTCGCTCAACGACGACCTCGACGCGCTGCGCGCCTTCGTGCGCATCAACGGAGAGCTGCACGCGCCGCCGGTCTGCCGCTTCGCATGGGGGGATGCGGATCTGAACCTCGCCGAGGGCGACGAGAAGTTCTTCGACGGCGTCGTCACCGAGTTCAAGGAGAAGTTCCAGATGTTCGACGAGGCGGGCAAGGTCCTGCGCGCCCGCGTCACCGTCAAGCTCAAGGAATACGTCCCCGCGGACCTGCAATACACCCGGATCAATCCCCAGTCGCCGGACCGGACCAAGGTGCGCACCGTGCGCGCCGGCGACCGCTACGACCTGATCGCCGCCGAGGAATACGGCGACCCTGCGCTCTGGAGGGTGCTGGCGGCACACAACGGCGACGGGCGGCCGCGGCTTCTGGCCCCCGGCACCACCATCGAGATCCCGTCGCTATGACAGAAGGGCAGCCAGGATGACCGATATCGAGATCGGCACCGTCGACACCACCATCGAGATCGAGCCCGAGGTCGACACCGCCGCGCCGCCGGCCGGCGGCGCGGCGGCGGGCGTCGCCGGCGGCGGCATGTCGGGCACCGACATCGCCCAGCTTCGCGCGCTGCTGCGGCCGATCATCATGGATCTGATGGCCGAGGAATACGACACCCTGCGGCGGATGATGGGCTAGGCCATGGACAGCGACCTGCACTCCCCCGAAGGCGCCGCGCCGGGCACCGCGTTCTTCGCCCCGCAGGTGCGGCTGGTGACGCCCGAGGGCACCGCGGTCGAGATCGACGGCAAGCCGATCGCCCCGGACATCGTCAGCGCCACCGTGACGCTGCCGGTGTCCGGCGTGGGCCAGCTGGAAGTGGTGCTGAACAACCAGCGCCACGACACGAACAACCGTCCGGTCTATCCGCCCTGGCGCTACAACAAGCTCGAGGCGTTGTCCTTCGGCAAGCGGGTGCGGCTCGACATGCGGTATGGTGCGGAGGGCTGGACGCCGATGATCCTGGCGCGGATCACCGATCTGGTGTTCCTGTATCCCTCGGCCTCCGGCGCGCAGATGACGCTGAAGGGCGAGGATCTGGCGAGCCTGCTGAAGGTCAAGCCGACCGAGAACATCGTGCACCCCAACCGGCACGAGATGGACATGGTCGAGGCCGAGATCAGCGCCGCCGGCGCCGGCCTGACGGTGGTGGGGCCGACCCCGCGCAACACCTTCTCCGAGCCGCTGGCGACGCTGACCCACGAGCAGGCCAAGACCCATCTGGAATTCATCCAGAGCCTGGCGACGCGGATGGATTTCGAGGTCTTCATGGCCTTCGACAACCCCGATCCCGGTACCGCCGCGCCGAACCCGACCGAGCCGGACGCGCGCAGTGTCAGCTTCCACTTCGTCCCCGCCCGGTCCGGGACGCTGGAAGACATGGTGACGCTGCAATGGGGCCGCGACATCGTCGAGTTCGCTCCCGCCTTCAAGGTCTGGGACATCCTGACCGGCGCGACCGCGGGCGGCAGCGTGCCGCGCGGGCGCGGCAGCTTCACCGCCACTGTCACCGCCGCCGACGCCATCAACGACCTGCACCCCGCCCCCGGCGGGCCGACGCCGATCAACGCCGCGACCGCGCGCGAGAACGCCTTCGACGAGGAGAACCGGCCGCAGGAGAATGTCGAGCAGATCTCGGTCTCGAACATCGACGAGGAACGCGCCCGGCGCCAGGCCGAGGCCAAGGTCCGCGCCTCGGCCCGGCAGTTCCTGACGGCAGAGCTGACCACGATCGGCTTCACCCGGCTGCGGCCGGGGATCCACGTCAACCTCGAGGGGCTCTATCCGCCCTTCGACGGCATCTACTACGTCAACCAGACGGTCCATTCCCTGACCGCCGCCGGCTATATCACCAAGACCAGCCTGCGCCGGCCCGGGATGCTGGATGCGTCCGGCTATCCGGCAGCGGGGTAGGCCCATGCGACACAGCGTCTTTTCGGCCCTTCTCGACGACACCGACAGCCGCCGCCGCGGCGCCGGCCTGATCGGGCTGCGCTTCGCCGAGGTCAAGGAAATCACCGACGAGGGCTACGTGCTCGAATGGCTCTCGGGCGCGGACCGCTCGGCATCGGCGCCGGCGCGCGCGGCGAGCTTCATGGCCGGCAACGAACGCGGCGCCTACTTCCCCTTCGAGGTGGAGGACGAGGTGGTGGTCGGCTTCATCGAGGGCGACCGCGACCAGCCGGTGATCCTGGGCGCGCTGTGGTCGGAACAGGACCCCCCGCCGGAAGTTGCCGACACCAGCGGCGAGAACAAGACCCGCTCGATCACCTCGCGCTCGGGCCACGTGCTGATGTTCGACGACACCAGCGGGTCCGAGGTCGTCCGCCTGACCGCCAAGCCGCCCAATCAGGGCGGCCCGATGACGCTCGAGATGGATGTCGCGGGCGGCAAGGTGACGCTGTCGACTGGCGGCACGGTCGACCCGCTGATGCTCGAGCTCGATGCCACGGGCGGCAAGGTGACGCTGCAGTTCAATGCAAGCAACAAGATCGAGCTGAGCGCCGAGGGCGTGAAGGTCACCGGCACGAAGATCGATCTGAATTGAGGGGAAGGGAATGATCGTCGAGCCCGCAGAAAACGCACCTCCGCATTTCTTCCTGATCGGCGTGCGCGCGCCGAACGGCGGGGCGCAGGATGATGGCGCGGGCGGCGTGAGCCATGAAGATGTCGGGACGATCGCGCTGCGCGCCGGCGTCGATTTCTCCGGGGCGCCGCTCGCCAATCCGGGCGAGGTGGCCACCGACGACGCGGCCTATGCGGACATGCCCGACGGCGGCCCGTTCCGGCACGAGGCCGATATCGCCACCTACAAGCCCCGGCCCGACGTGATCGTGGTCGACGACCTTCCCGCGATCCTGACGCCGCTCCAGATGGCCGATCTGGGCCTGGGCGATCCGGTGGATGTCTCCGAGGCGTTCTACGGCCACCTGGCGGCGACCAACTTCGGCACGGTCCGGATCGACCGCGGCGCGGGCTTTGGCGCCGCGGTGGCGCGGCCCTTCGGCTGGGCGAACCGCGGCGACGGTGGCGACGCCCCGACGCCTGGCACCCGCCAGGCGCTGGCCGGGACGCACCCGATTCCCGGCGGGGTGCCCCCCGCCCGACGCGAGCGCTACCTGGCCGAGTTCAACAAGGATGGCGGTGCCCACAAGCTGCCGATCGGCTACGACAACGCCTATCAGAACGGCGGCGCGCTGCCGGGCGAGGCGTTCTTCGCCCCCGGCGACCGGCTGCGCTTCGACGAGCTGGGCGCGCCGCCGCCGATCACCCTGACGATCCCCGCCGCGCCGCCGCTGACCGCGCGCGGCGAGGACGGTCCGCTGGACCCGCCGCTGCCGCTGACGCCGCTGGTCGACACCGTGGTCATGGACCGCGCCGCGCAGACCTTCACCCTGATCTGGCGCGCGACCTTCCCGTGGGAGGCGCGCCTGGAGACCGCACGCCTGGAGGTGGGCTGATGGGCAAGCCGATCACCACCGCGTCGAGCGGCACCTGCGTCGCTTTTCCCAACGTCTGCAAGACGCCGGTGCCGACACCGGCCGGGCCGCAGGACGTGCCGATCCCGTACCCCTCGATCGGGCAGCTCTCCTCGGCCGAGAAGCAGAGCGGCGATCCCACCGTCTTTGCCGGCGGCGACCCGGTGGTGACCACCGATTTCGAGATCGCGGACACCACGGGCGATGCCGCCGGAACCTCGGGCGGGGTCAAGTCCGGGGGGCAGGGCGGGCCGGTGACCTTCCCGTCCGGATCCGGCTCGGTCAACGCCCAGACCTATCCGGTGGTGCGCATGTTCGACCAGACCGAGCAGAACGACGGCAACTGCACCGGGACCTGCCTTGGCGGGATTCCGACGATCAGGGTGGGGGGCTAGGCCATGGCGAGCACCGATCCGCGCCTGACGGGCAAGCGCCGGCACCTGGGCAAGGGCTGGGCGTTCCCGGTGCGGCCGGTGGGCGGCAGGCTGGTCTATGCCGAGTACGAACAGGACATCGAGCAGGCGGTCGAGATCATCCTGCGCACCGACCCCGGCGAACGGGTGATGGAGCCCGGCTTCGGCGCCGGGCTGCGCAGCTTCCTGTTCGCCGGCAACTCCTCGGTGACCCACCGCCGGGTCGAGCAGGCGGTCACCCGCGCGCTGCTGATGCAGGAGCCCCGGATCGAGGTGAAGAAGGTCGCCGCCCGCGCCGCAGCGGGCGAACCGAACCTGATGGAGATCGAGGTCGACTACGTCGTGCGCCGCTCCAACGCCTTCTACAACCGCGTCTATCCCTTCTATCTGAACGAGGCGGACTGAGCCATGCCGCTGACCCCTCCACCGCTCGACGATCTCGACTACGCCACGGTCGAGACGATGCTGCGCGAACGCATCCCGCTGGTCGCCCCCGACTGGACCGACCACAACGACAGCGATCCGGGCATCGCGCTGATCCAGCTTTTCGCGCATCTCTCGGAGCAGCTCGGCTATCGGCTCAACCGGGTGCCGGAAAAAACCTATCTCGAGTTCCTCAAGCTCGTCGGCGTGCGCCTCGCCCCGGCCAAGGCCGCGCGCACCCGCATCGCCTTCACCCTGTCGAAGCCCGCCAATGCCGAGGCGGTGCTGGTGCCGGCCCACTCCCGGATCACCGCGAAGGCGGGCGGCGACGGCCCGCCGCCGGTCTTCGAGACCGACCGCGCGCTCGACGTGCTGCCGGCGCAGATCGCGGCGCTGGTGACGGTCCGCGACGGCCTGTTCGACATTAACGGCAGCGGCGATGCCGGCCCGACCGCCGCCGACGAGGTGGCGGCGGACTACATCGCCACGCGTTATGCGCTGGCCTGGGACGGCAAGACGCCCAAGCTGAAGGATATGGCGACCAAGCCGGTGCGGCTGTTCATGGCACCCGAGGAGGCCGAGCACCGCGTGCTCTGTATCGGGCTCGCCTTCAGCCAGTTGCGCTCGGCCGGGTTCCTGGGCGCCCGTGCCTCGCTGCACCTGCAGATCGACCAGGACGAGGAACCGACGCCCGAGGCCCAGGTCGAGGCCGGCGCCACCGCGCTGTCGGTCGTCAACGCCTTCGCCGAAGGCCCGCCGATGGTCGACTACGACTACTACCGCCCGCCGCGCCCGGGCGAGGCCTCGGGCAGCTGGCAGCCGCTGACGGTGCTGAGCGACGGGACCGACGGCTGGACCCAGTCGGGCACCGTCCGCTTCGACGTGCCCGAGCGCATCGGCCCGGCGCCGCTGACCGAGTGGCAGGAGGTCGAGACCGATCTGGCGCACCCCTTCCTCGAGGCGGTCAAGACGCCGGTCCGGGACACGCCGGCCGAGGCGCCGATCAGCGGCTGGATCCGGGTCCGGTTTCCGGTCCCGCCGATGATCGCGGTCCGGTCGCTCAGCTTCAACACCGTCGAGGCGGCGAACCTGGAAACCATCCGCGCCGAGCGCCTCGGCCGCGGCACCGGGCTGCCGGGGCAGGCGCTGAGCTTCACCAAGCCCAACGTCGACGCCGCCTCGCTGCGGCTGATCAGCCGGGACCGGACCCGCGCCGACGAGATTCTGAGCTGGGCCGAGGTGCCCGATTTCGACGCCGCCGGTCCCGAGGACCGGGTGTTCGTGCTGGACGCAGAGGCGGGCGTGGCGATCTTCGGCGACGGGCTGCGCGGCCGCCCGCCCACCAGCACCGAGCTGATGATCGCCGAGATCTACCGCCACGGCGGCGGCACCAAGGGCGATGTCGACACCGCCGCGGTGGCCCAGCCGGCGGGGCTGCCCAATGCGATCGAGGCCGCCTTCAACATCGTGCCTGCCCGCGGCGGCGCCGAGGCCGAAAGCCTCGAGACCGCCAAGACCCGCGCCCCGGCCGCCTATCGCCGCCGCGGCCGCGCGGTGACCGCGGCGGATTTCCGCGAGGCCGCCGAAGAGGCGCCCGGCGTGCGCGTCGCCCGCGCCCATGTGGTGCCGCTGCGCCGGCCGCATCCGGGCGGCCACCAGATCGGCGGGCTCGACGCGCCCGGGCTCGACATGGCGACCGAGGCGCCGGGCGCGCTTTCGGTCATCGTGGTACCGCAGGCCCCCGGCGACTACCCGATGCCCACCAACGGCGAGCTGTCGGCGGTTGCCGCGCATCTCGATACCCTGCGCCTGCTGACGACCGAGGTGCACGTGACCACGCCGCAATACGTGCGGCTCTTCAACATGCAGGTCGCGGTGCGGGCGCAGCCGGGATATGCCGAGACGCTGCTGCGCGAGACGATCATGGACCGCCTGCGCACGCGCTGCCACGTGCTGACGGGTGGCACGGACGGCAAGGGCTACGGCTTCGGCGCCGCCCTGCACCACGCCGATCTGGTGGCCGAGACCATGCGCGTGCCAGGGGTGGCGCGGGTCGAGGGGCTCGATTGCCTGGTCGACGGCCGCACCCCCGACGACGCCGAGCGCACGCTGGAATGGCGGATCGAGCGGCGGCTGGTGAAGCGGCTGACGAATTGCCCGGCGGCGGGCGTAGCGACCGATGTCGACCGCATCGTGCTGCTGCCCGACGAGGTGCCGTTCGTCGATCCGGTCTCGCTGCTGGTGTCCGTGGTGGGCGCGCCATGAGCGGCTCGGTCCTCCTTGACCGGCTGCGGCCGGGGCGCGACGCCAACGACACGTCCTGGGTGATCCTGAGGGGCGCGCGCGGCTGGGCGCAGGCGCTGGGGCAGGGGGTCGTCTGGAACGCCGCCCGCGACGGGCTGGAGCTGGCGCCGCGCGCGCGGCCCGAGCTGGCCGAGGACTGGCTGCCGCTCGCGCCGGTGGTCGGTCCCGACGGCACGCTCTATCGCTGCGATCCCGAGCGCGACCTGCTGCTGGCGAAGCGCGCCTGCGATCCCGATTTCGCGCCGGTGCCCGGGCTCGGCGGCCCCGGCTTCGCCACCGGCCGGTTCCGCATGCCCGCCGGGGTGGCGGTGGACCGGCGCGGCCGGGTCTACGTGGCCGATGCCGGCAATGCGCGGGTGCAGGTGGTCGACCCGAAGGCCGCGGCGGTGGTCGCGGTGCTGCAGGACGGGCTGTCGCTGCCGGTGCACGTGGCGCTGGGGCGCTGCGGCACGATCTACGTGGCCGACGCGGGCAACGGCGCGATCCATGTCTTCGGCGCCGATTTCACGCCCCGCGCCGCGTTGCCGCTGGCCACCCGCGACCCGGTCACGGACGCGCTCTGGACGGCACCGCCCGCGCCCCGGCCGCTGGCCGTCGCGGTGCTGCCGGGCGGCACGCTGGTCGCCTTCGATCCCGCCCGCGCCTGGCTGTGGCACATGACCTGCACGGGCGCGGCGCTGCCGGCGCAGCCCTGGCCCGATCCCTGGCCCGAGGGCTGGTCGCCCGCTGCGCGCCGCTTCGCGTCCGAGGCCGAGGTGGTGCTGGGCCCGATCGACGGCGGCAGCCACGACCTGGCCTGGCACCGGGTGCTGGTCGAGGCGGACCTGCCCGCGGGCAGCGCGCTCGAGGTCCAGAGCTTCGCCGCCAACCGGGTCGATCCGCCCCCCGCGGCGCTGTGGGCGCCCGCGCGGCCGGTGCCGATGCCGGCTGCCGCCGCCGACCGGCCGGGGGCCGCCTATGACCGGCTGGTGCTGGCCGATCAGGGCGGCTGGGCGCTCTGGCGCCCCGGCCGCCTGACCCGCGCCGCGCCCACGCTGGCGGAGCTGCAGGGCACCGGCCCGGACGGCACCGACGAGCTGACGCTGCCCGCCGGGGCCGCGGCCCGCGTCGTGCCCGGCGACGTGCTGCGCCTGACCACGCCCGCGGGCGGCAGCGCCGAAGTCACCGTCACGGGCGCCGGCGCCGGCGCCTGCAGCCTGGCCTTGAGCGGGCCCGAAGCCGCCTTCCTCGCCCCGCTCGCGCTGCACCTGATCCGGCGCGACGGCGACGCGCTGCCCTTCGGGCCCTTCGATCTGGGCTTCCTGGTCGATCCGGGCCAGGCGGCGCTGCCCGGCACCGCCCGCGACGGCCGGCCCGAGCCCGCGGCGCTGCCGCACGCGCTCGCCGCCTTCCTGCGCCCGGGTGACATCCTGTCCTTCGGTGGAGCAGAGCCCGCGCGCGCCGAGGTGCTGGAACTGCCGTCCGTGCCGGTGACTTTCAAGCTGGCCGCCGATGTCCCCGGCGACTTCCGCGACTGCACGGTGGCGCTGTCCGCCCCGCAGGGCCGGCTGGTGGTGCGCGAGCCGCTGCCCGATCTCGGCCCCCGGCCCGCGGGGCAGGAGGTCACCGTGATCCAGGACGCGCTATTCGAGCGCCACGCGCTGGCCTGGCAGGGCGCGGACACGCTGTGGCTGGCCGCGCCGCTGGCCGGCGCCATCACCCAGGCGGGCTGTACCAATGCCCGGTTCCCGGAACCCGAGGCGACCGATCGCGGCCGCTACCTGTGGCTACGGCTGCGCCTTGTCGGGCGCGGGCTGCCGGCCCCCGACGGGGTCGGGCCGCCGGTGCTGGCCGACGCCACGCCGCTGATCCGGTCGCTGCGGGTCACCGGGCCGCGGCCGAGCCTGCTGCACTGGCTGCCGCAGGTCTTCGCCTATCGCGACCCGATGCAGGAGCCGCCGGGCGGCAATTTCCTGGAACGCTTCCTGGCGCTGTTCGAGGGCCAGTTCACCCGGATCGAAGAGGCGCTCGACAGCGTCCAGCGGCTGATGAACCCGGCGGCGGCGGATCCCGATTGGCTCGATTACGTCGCCTCCTGGCTCGATCTGGCCTTCGACCCCTCCTGGCCCGTGGCGCGGCGCCGGCAGCTGGTGATCGAGGGCGCCGATCTGCAGGCCGGGCGCGGAACGCCGGCGGCGCTGCGCCGCTATCTCGAGATCTACACCGGCGCCCCGGTCGGCATCGCCGAGGACTTCCGCCGCCGTCCGCCGCCGCCGATGCAGCTGGGCGCGCGCGGCGCCCTCGGCGTGGCGCCGATCGGGCCGGGCGTCGACGACCCGGAACGCTTCGCACACCGCTTCACCGTCACGGTGCAGCTGCCCGCCGGCATCGACCGGCGCACTGCGACCACGGCGGTGCGCGAGATCATCGACCGGATGAAGCCGGCGCAGACGCTCTACACGCTCGACGCGGGGCGCGCCCGGGCGCGGCGGATCGGCATCGACATGTCGATCGGCGCCATCGTGATCCCGGGGCCGACCCGCGCCGCCCCCTGTGCCTGCGACCCCGAGGCCGCGCCTGGGCCCCGCCCGCACCCCGGCCACGTGCCCGGCGGCTTCCGGCTGGGCGGGCGGCTGGGGCACGGCCCGGTGTCCGAGACCCGATTGCAAGGAGGGTGACCATGTCGAAATGGCGAAGCCTGAACCAGTTGCGCGCCTGCGAGGACGCCGCCTGCGGTCTGCCCGCCGGGTTCTTCCGCCTGCGGTATTTCCACGGCAAGGAGATGCGGCTGGCCGACTATGTCGACGAGCAGCGCTACCACGCCGGCAAGATGCGGTTTCACAACGAAAAGCTGCACGGCGCGGGGATCCTGTGCGGGCTGAAACTGTCGGTGCTGCAGCCCGAGGGCACGGCGCTGCGGGTGGCGAAGGGGGCCGCGCTTGACGATTGCGGGCGCGAGATCGTGGTGGGCTTCGACCAGTGCGTCGACGTCGCCGCCTGGTTCGCGCGGCAGGCCTACGAGATGCAGGGGCAGGACGACAATCCCTGCGCGCCCGACGCCGAGAACCGGGTCAAGCTGTGCGTGCTCATCCGCTATGCCGAATGCGTCGGCGGCCCCGAGCCGGCGCCGCCCGCGCCTTGCCCGCCGCCCGATCCGTGCGCCTGCGGCGGCGGCGGCGCCTGCGGTTGCGCCACGCCGACGCGCGCGGCCGATCCCTGCGCCGAGGGCGCCGAGTTCGGCCGGGTCGCCGAGGAGTTTGAGCTGCGCCTGATGTTCGCCGACGAGGCGCGGCGGGTGTCGCACCACGAGCTGTTTCCGGACGCCGCCGAGATCGACGCCGCGCTGGCCGGCGCGGCGCCGACCGTGGGTCTGCTGTCGGCGCTGGCGCCGGCGATCCGGGCGCGCTGTCCGGCGGCGGATGACGGCTGGCTGCTGCTGGGCTGTTTCCACGTCCGGGTCGAGGCCAACGACCCCGCCCGGGTGGTGGCGATCGAGGATGTCGACCACGGCGCCGCCGCGCAGGTGCTGCTTTCGACCGAGGTGATCCAGTACCTGCTGGGCGGGCTGATCGACGAGGTCGGCCCGGGCATGGCGGGGCCGCGGGTCGGCGGCATCGGCATGCGGCTGCTGCCCGACGGGCGCTACCAGATCGCGCTTGGCCTCACCGCGCAGATCGAGCCCACCTCGCTGGAGCCCGAGGCAAGCTTCCAGATCCGCGCGATGAGCGCGACCGGCTGGCAGGTGCCGGCGGCCAACGCGATGGTCGCCACCTACGGCACCGCCATTGCCGGTGATCATCACCTCGAGGGGCCGACGATCTATCTCGCCTTCAACAACGCCAACGGCTTTCTCGCCGAGGGCGGGCGCTACGAGCTCTTCGCGACCGAGGAAGTCGCCCCGATCGTCGACGACAAGCTGCGCCGACTGCGGCCGCGGCACCTGTCCTGGCGCTTCGGCCTGACCACCGATCCGGGCACCGGCGCGCTGCAGATGCAGCCGCTGGGCGGCTGACCGCGGGAAAGGGGGACGCCATGGCAGAGAACACCGAACGCGAGGAGGCCGAAAAGCGGCTGAACGCGCGGATGAAGTTCCTGGCGCAGGGGATCGAGATGCTGCGCGCCGGTGGCCAGGCGGCCGGCAAGGTGTCGCTGGCCGCCCTGTGCGGCAGCATCCCGCTGATGGAGGCCTATTCCGGCGTCCGGGCGGCGGAGTTCGAGCCGATCGGGGACGAGACGCCGGACGAAGAGCCGGCCTTCCTCGGCCTCGACCGCGGCCAGGCGGCGGTGGTCAGGGCGGCGGGCGCCAAGGTGCTGCTGGAGGCGATCCAGATCGCCTCGATCACCGATCCGATCATCAAGGACGCGCCGCGCTTCACGCCGTTCAACGACAAGGGCGAGCGGCAGGCGCCGCATCTGATGCACCTGCTGGCCTTCGGCGCGATGGTCCAGCGCCTGTGGGGCGACGACTGGCTGAAACCGCCCGCGGCCGAGCCGCCGCAAATCCTCTACGACCCCACGCTGACCGTGGCCTACGTCGCCACGGCGCCCGGCGAATACGCCGTGGCCTCGGCCCCGCTCGCGCCGCGAGAGATAAGGAGATACGCGATGAGACGCCGCGCCATGAACCAGCCGCCGCTTGCGATGCTGGCCACCTACTCGGATCCCACCTCGATCGTCGCCGCCCCCGCCACCGGCCAGCCGATGATGATGACGAGCCAGCCGATGGCGATGTCCGGCCAGCCGATGGCGATGTCCGGCCAGCCGATGGCGATGTCCGGCCAGCCGATGGCGCGCATGCGCTCGGGCGCGGGCATGACCCACATGGCGC
>NZ_JAEKPD010000026.1 GCF_016412875.1 Palleronia pontilimi
CGCATGCGCTCGGGCGCGGGCATGACCCACATGGCGCCGGCCGCTGCCGGATCGGTGCGCCATGCCCATCACGTCGGCTGCGGCTGCGGCTGCGGCGGCGGCGGCCACCACGCCGGCCCCTGCGGCTGCGGCTGCGGCGGCACCGGGCAGGGGATGCACTTCCCGCCCGCGCGGTATCGCGACGACGGCAGCTGCGCGCCGCTCGCCGAGATCTCGTGCGACACCCGCTGGCGGATCCGCGAATGCTTCAAGGTGGCATTCTGCGACCTGCTGCGCTGCATGGCCGAGGAGTACTGCGAGGACGGGCGGTTCGTCACCGAGGCCGGTGCCAACGCCGCCCGCGAGCCTGATCTCGGCCGCTGCCTCGAGGGGTTCGTGTGCTCGATCCTGAGCTGCCTGCCCGAGGCGATCTGCCCGCCGCCGCCCCGGAAAGAGACCTGCTGCCACCCGCCCGGGCCGGCACAGGACTGCCGCTGCAACTTCGCCGTCGGGGAGTGAGTGCGATGACCATGAAACCGAGACACGACTTCACGCCCTGCGTGCCCGGCGCCCTCAGCGGCGGGCTGAGCCGGACCGAGTTCTTCGACGGCATGGTGCTGTCCGAGGCCGACATGAAGCGCGAGCAGTCTTACTGGCAGATGAAGCGCCGGCTGACCAACCGCGCTCTGGGCCAGGGGGTGGTCTGGGGGCTGACGCTGCACTGGGACGAGCGTAGCCGCTGCTTCACGCTGTGTCCGGGCTACGGGCTCAGCTGCTGCGGCGACGATCTGGTGGTCGAATGCCCCGAGACGGTGTGCGAGCGCGACCTGATCGACCCGTGCTCCGAGGAGTTCCGGCGGCTCTTCGTCGACCCGAAAAACCCCTGTGCCGATCCCTGCGAGGTGCGCCCCGACGCCCCGGTCGAGGCCTGCCTGATGCTGGAGTATGTCGAATGCCCCGAGGATCCGCGCCAGGTCTTCGAGGATCCCTGCGCCGAGCTGCCCAAGGGATGCCGCTTCGGCGCGGTGCGCGAGACCACGCGGCTGCGGCTGGTGCCGCCGCCGCCCGCGCCGCCGCCCGGCCCGATGGAACGGTTCTGCGCGAGGATCGCCGAGATCCGCGAACAGCTGGCCAAGGCCGCCGAGGCCTCGGGCGACGCGCCGCCGCCCGAACCGCTGTTCGCCGGCACCGGTCCGCAGGCGCGGATCACCGCGGCGCCGCTCGACGCCAACGACCTTGCGACGGCCGCCTACGCCGAGCCGCTGCCGGCAGAGGTTGGCGCCACGGCCACCATCACCATGCTCGGCGACAGCTCGGACGAGGTGAAGTTCACGCTCGAGCCGATGCCGGGCTTCTTCTTCACCAGCTTCACCCAGGACGGCTTTGACCAGCCGGTGGGGCAGATCCTGATGGGTTTTGCCACCACGGCTTCGGCGGAATCGCTGACCAACGGCGTCGGGATCGACGCGGTGGCGGTGATCGCGCCGCTGTTCGGCACCGGGCCTTCGCTGCGGGTCACCTACCGCATCGAGGCCGCACGCGGCGACGCGACCACGATCACCGCCGAGGTCCTGGCGGTCGAGGAGCTGCCGGAGCGGCGCGACTGCGTCTCGGTGCTGGAGGAGGGGCTGTTTCTCGACACGGACCCCGCCTGCCAGGTGCGCACCATGCTGATGGCGGTGCTGTGCGGCTGGTTCCGCGGCCAGCTGGGCACCGCCCCCTGCGCCGAGGGCGAGGAAGAGGTCGACCCGGCCCGCGCCGCCATCGCCTGGGCGATCTGCTGGCTGGCCTGGCGGCTGGTCTGGGAGCTCGATGCCACGACCGATGCGGGCAAGGCGGCGGAGGATTGCCTGCGCAAGCTGTTCCAGGAATGGTGCGCCGGCATGCACTACAAGGGCCCGCGCTGCGAGCACAACCTGCACGGCATCGTGCTGGGCTGCGTCAAGGTCCACCCCAACGGCCGCATCGAGTGCTTCGACGAATGGGCGCGTCGCCGCCACGTGCTGACCGGCCCGCTGCTGTCGCATTGGGGCGCGCAGTTCGGCCTGGCGCCGCTCGACGTGGCTGCGTCCCGGCTGGCGCGCTGGATCTGCTGCGTCGCCGCCACGCCGGCGGCGCAGATGCCGCAGCTGCCGGGCGAGGCCGCGGCGCTGTTCTCCTTCGGCAACGGCGGTTTCCTGGCGGGGCAGGAGCTTGCCGCCGGCGCGACGCTGGGCCAGGCCACGGTCAACAGCGTGCGGCCGGCCACGCCGCTCGACATGATCGGGCGGGTGATCGACCTGATCGCCGGTCCCGAGCGGATGCCGCTGTCGGCCGCGCCGGGCGTCGATCTGTTCACGCTCCAGGGCGGCGGGCTGCAGCTGGCGGTGCCCCGCGGGGCGCCGGCCGGCCTGCGCGAACGTGCCGCCAACCGAGAGGCGATCAGGGTGCTACTGGCCCGCGAGATGGCCGAGGCGCCGCCGATGGCGCGCCCCGCGATGGAGAGCGTGTTGGACGAGGTCGCCGGCACGCTGACGGCGGGCATGCTCCGCGCGCCCACCGACAGCCCGCTCTTCGGCCACATGGTGCGCGCGATCGAGGCGCACGAGGCCGACATCCCGTCGCTGCGCGCCCTCATCGCCATGGATCCCGAGCGCGCCGTCGACCTGGTCCGCCCCGAGCTCAGGGCCGAGGACGGGTTCACCGACGAGGCCGTGGCCGACAAGGCGATGGGCCTGGTCTATGGTGCGGCGGTCAAGACCCTGCGCGACGGCGCCGGCGCGATCCTGGAACAGGCGCGCGCGCGCGAGGACGACGAGGCCTTCGTGCGGGCCGATCTGGAGGAGGCCGCCACCGTCTCGGCGCTGCGCACCGCGCTCAACCCGAACCTGCAGGGGCGCGGGCTGACGCTTGCCAACATCCGTGCGATCGCGGCGCGGGCGGCAAAGCGGGGATGAGCCGGTGTCGCGGCTGCGGGTCGACGCGCTGAAGCTGAGCTTGCGCGCGCCCGAGGCGCGGCGGGCCGAGGCGCGCGCGCTGCAGATCGCGGCCGAAGAACGGTTCATGCCCGCGGTGCTGCAGGCGCTGCACCGGCGGCTGGCCGCGGCCTACGGGCCCGAGGCGGTGATCCGGATCGCGCGGTTGCGGCTGCGGCTGTCAATGGCGATGGCGGGCCTCGGACCCGGGGCGCTGGCCGAGCAGATCGGCCAGGATCTGGCCGCCCGGATCGAGGCCGCGCTGCCGCGCCTGGGCCGCACCTCCTGGGTCCAGACCCGCGATGCCACGGTGCAGCTGTTCCGCAGCCGCGCCGATCTGCAGGCCGTCGCGCTGGTCGCCGCCGCGCAGCGGCGGCCCGGGCCCGAAGGCACGCGGCAGGACTTCGCGCCGCTGTGGCGCGCGCTGCTGGCCCGGCCGGCGGCGGCCCGGGCCCGGGTTCTTGCGGCCAGCGCCGAGGAGTCCGGACTGCAGGCGGTTCTGGCGCGGCTCGGCCCTGTCGATCTGCCGACGCTCGACGCCCTCGCCGCGGCGCGGCCGCCGCCGGCGGTGCTTGCAGAACTGCGCAGGGCGCAGGCGCGGGTCGCCGCCGCGGCGGCGGGGCAGGGCACGGCGCCGGCGCTCGCGGATCCGTCGCCGCCGGAAGTGCCACCGGTGCCGGTCGCGCCGCCGGGCGCGGAGCCGTCCGCGCCGCGGCCGCGGACCGGGCCCGGCAGCCCGCCGATTGCCGAGCCGGCCAACGCACCGACCCCGCCCGCCGCGGCCGATGACCCGGCGGTGCCGCCCGAGCCCGGGCCGACTGCGCCGCCCGCCGGTGCACCGTCCGACCCCGCCGGGACCGACCTGCCGCCGCCGGGCGCTCCGGTCCCGCCCGCCGCCGCGCCGGTCCCGGCCGATGCCGCCGGGGCGCCTTCGCCCCTGGGCCCCGGCGCGCCCCGGCCCGCGCCCGCGGCGGCGTCGTCCGAACCCGAAGCACTCGCGACCGAATGGGGCGGGCTGCCCTATCTGCTGAACATCACGCTGCGGCTGGAGCTGCCCGAGCGGCTCTGGCGCATCGGCCTCGACGAGGGCACGGTGATCGCCGCCATGCTGGCGCGGATCGCCGGCACGGCCGAGGATCCGGCCTGGGACCTGCTGCGCCCCGACTACCCTGCTCCGGCGCGGCCGCCGCCGCCGCTGGCCGATTGGGCCCGCGCCGAGCTGGTGTCCGAGACCGAGGCCGAGGCCGAGGCGCGCGCCACCGGCGACGGCCTGGGCGCGCGGATCGCCGATCTGGCCGCCTGGTATGCCGAAGGCCCGTCCTGGGAGCTTCCGGCCTGGGGGGCGGCGCTGCATCTCGCCGTGCTTGAGGATCTGCTGGGCGCGCACGCCGGCCCGCAGGCGCTCGCCGAGCGGCTGCGGCTGCGCGGCAAGATCCTGGACGGCGACGAGACGGTTCGGATCCTGCTGCCGCTCGACTCCATCGACCCCGAGCTGCGCCGCCTGGGCCTCGATGCCGATCCCGGCTATCTGCCCTGGCTCGGCAAGCGGCTGGTGTTCGACTTCGTCGAGGCCGGCCCGTGACCCGCACGGTTGCCTCTGCGCGGGATACCCGCGCCCCCGGACCCGACGAGGCGCCGGCCCCGGCGCCGCAGCTTAGGCGCGAGACGAAGCAGGACCGGCTCGGCGCGCAGGGAGCCTGGCAGGCGGCCGAAGGCGCGGGGCAGGATCGCTGGACCGCGCTTGCCGCGCTCCTAGCGCGGATGCTGGAGAGTGCCTCGGCCGCGGCGCCGCCGGCGGCCGGTCCCGCACAGGCGCCGGGCGAGGCGCCCGCCACCCCGTCCGCCACGGCGGTCCCGGGGGAGCCTTCGGCCGGGCCCGCCGAACCGGCGGCCGCCGAGGGCGCCGAGGGCGTCGAAGCGCCGGTGCGGCTGCCGCAGGGCGCGGAGGCCGCGGTGCTCAGCCAGGCCGAGCCGCCGCCGCGGCCGGGCGAGGTGACGCTGCCCGAATTCCCCGAGGGCGGCGAGCCGCTGCCCGAGGCGGAGGCCCCGTCCGCGCCGCCGCCGGCCGCGCCGGGGCCGGTGGCCGGTGCCGGCGCGCCGACACCCGCGCCGGCCGGCGGCGGCGGGGGCGGCGGGCCCGCGCCCCAGGCCATCGTGCGGCAATGGCAGGCCGGGGTCTCGCAGGCCGGGGCCGGCCTGCCTCAGGAGCGGGTGCAGGTCGACCGGGCCCAGGCCGCCACCCTGACCCGGGCCGGCACCCATGCCCGCCAGCGCAACACCCGCGCCCGCGCGGGGCTGACCCGGGACGCCATCGCCACGGTGCCGCCCGCGCCAGAGGTCCGCGAGGCGCCGGCGCCGCCCGAGCGCAACCCGGTGCCGCAGCACACCGGCGCGGTCCTGCGGCTGTCGAACCGCCGGCTTCCGAACCAGTCGGCGCCGGCGCTCGTCGCCTCGCCCGAGCGCGACATCGAGAACGGCGTCAGCGTGGGCGGCCAGCGCCCGCGCATCGGCGACCGGCCGATCGCACCGGACCTGTTCCAGGCGCTGATCTCGCCCCGCGCGCGCGAACTGGCGCAGCTGCCCGCCCCGGCCGCCGAGGGCGCACGCGAGACCGACGAGCAGCGCCGCGTGCGCGAGGCGATGGAGCTGCTCTCGGGCACCCCGCGCGAGGCCGGCGAGCGCCGGGGCAGGGGCGAGCAAGTAATCATCCCCGACACCGGCCCCGTCGCCGCCCGACCGCTGCCGCCGGGTCTGTCGACGCCGGTCGGCCAGGTGGTCGCGCGGCTGCTGGCGCAGGCGCCGCAGACCACCGCCGGCGTTCTGGATACCCTGCGCGAGCGGGCCTATCGGGACGGCGTGCTCAAGACCAATTTCCCCGAGGTCGGCGGCGCCATGGCCAGCAGCCTGCAATCCGAGGTCACCATCGAGTTGCAGGAGATCGCGGCCGCGGCCGGGGTCTCGGCCGAGCAGCTCGACGGGATGGTCGCCGCGCGCCAGGCCGAGCTGAGCCGGAGCGCCACCGAAGCCGCGGGCGAGGCCGAGGCCGAGGGTGCCGCCGCCACCGAGACGGTGCAGCAGGAGGGCCAGCAGACCGCCGACGCCATCGCCGGCGCGGCCCGGGCGGCCGAGGAAGAGACGCTGAACCGGCAAGAGGCGGCCTCGGGCCAGAACGATCCCGCCGTCATCAACCGCCGCCGCGACATGGTGGTGTCCTGGATCCGCGAGCAGGTGACGGTCCAGATCACCGACTACCAGCGCGCCGGCGAGCGCCGCGAGCGCGAGCTGAGCACTGCCCTTCAGCAGCAGTTCGACGCCTATCGCGCGCAGGTGCAGCGCGAGGTCTACCAGGTGATGACCCCGCAGGCGCCCCGGCCCGACCGCAACCCCTCGGACGCCGCGCGCGAGCGGCGGCTTGCGGATCTCTCGGCCGAGATCCGCGGCTGGGGGCATGACCGGGTGCGGCTGACCACCGAGGCGTTCCGCACCCGCATCAACACCGCCCAGACTTCCACGCGCACCCACCGCAGCCAGATCGAAAGCGCGGGCACCGCCGGGATCGAGGCGGCGCGGGTCTGGGCCGAGGACAGGATCCTGGCGGGACAAAGCTGGTGGGACCGCTTCATCGCCCGCATCCGCCGCTGGCTGAGCGAGGCCAACGACGTCACCGAGCAGTGGCGCGTGCGCCGCACCACCGAGAACCGCGACGCGGTCGCCGCCGACATCCAGACCGTGCAGCTGGCGCGCGAGGCCATGGCCCGCGGCCTGACGCAGCAGCAGATCCTCGCCGACCGCAGCCTGAACGCAGCCCAGCGATCGATCCTGCAAGCCTATTTCGCGCAGGGGCCGGACACGCATCCGCTCGACTTTGCCGCCGGGCGACTGCGCGACAGCATCGCCGCGGGCCACCTCGAGCGCGCGCGCCAGGTCTTCGAACGCGAGTTGATCGCGATGCCGGTCTCGGGCGGCGACTACGCCACCGCCAACAAGCTCGAGGCCGTCGCCCGCGCCCAGACCGGCAGCTTCTCGGCCGCCACCATCGCCCAGCAGCTGCGCGCCGCGATGGACCAGATCGGCACCGACGAGGCGCAGATCTACCGCGCGCTGAACGGGCTGACGGCGCTTCAGGGCGCGGTGGTGCGCAAGATGTACCGCGCCCGCTATGACCGCGATCTGGACTACGACCTGCGCGACGAGCTGAGCGGCGACGAGCAGGCCCGCGCCATGGCCCAGATCGAGGGCCGGCAGGCCGAGGGCGATGCCATCGCGCTGCACGACGCCGTGGCCGGGCTCGGCACCGACGAAGCCGCGATCATGGAGTTGCTGCGCAACAAGACCCCGGCCGAAGTCGCCGCGATCCGGGCCGCCTATCTGCAGCGCTACGGCGAATCGCTCGACGACGCGCTGCGCGACGATCTGGCCGAGGGCAACGAGCAGGACCAGGCCGAGGCGCTGTTGCGCGGCGACGTCGCCACCGCCGACGCCATCGCGCTCGACGAGGCGATGCGCGGCGGGCTGACGGGCTGGGGCACCTCCGAGGAAGAGATCGAGCGGGTCTATACACGCACCCGGTCCGAGGTGCTGGCGATGGCGCAGCGCGAGAACTGGACCGCCGAGGAGATGGAGGCCGAGGTGCGCCGCCGCCTGCGCGCGATCGAGGCGCGCTTCGGCGAGCGCTACGCCAATGTCGCGCAGTACAACCGGCCCGGCCTCGCCGGCGGCACGGTGCTGGAGCGGGCGTTCGCCTCGGAACTGAGCGGGCCCGAGCGCGACCTGGCCAACGCGCTGCAGGGCAACAACCTCGTCGCCGCCGACGCCGCCCGGATCGAGATCGAGCGCCGCGGCGTCTATGCCTCGGACGACGCCATTAACGACGTGTTGCGCAGCCAGTACGAGCGCGCGCTCGAGGCGCGGCGGCTGGACGAGGGGCCGGCGCGGCAGATGCGGGTGCGCCGGCTGGTGGACGAGCTGCGCGATCGCCGGCCGCCGCTGTCGGAGAACGAGATCTCGCGCCAGCGCATCGCGCTCGAGCGCCAGATGGAACGCGAGATGGAGGACGGCGCGCAAGAGGATTCGCGCCTGTCCATGGGCGAGCTGCGCGACGTCTACCAGGACCGCTATTTCTGGCCGCTGTCCTTCGCCATCGAGACCAGCATGTCTGGCGAGGACCGAAACCGCGCCCGCAACATGCTGCAACAGGGCGGCAGGCTGACGCCGCTGCAGGAGGTCGAATACGCCACCCGCACCGTGGGCACCGACGAGGCGGCGCTGCGCCGGGTTCTGACCCGGATGACCCGGGCCGAGATCCAGCAGCTGCGCGAGCAGTGGGAGCAGCGGCACCCGGGGCGCAGCTTCAACGCGATGCTGCGCAGCGAGCTGACCGGCCGCGACGCCAGCGACATCATGGACGCGGTCTATCACGGCGCGCCCGAGACCGACGAGGAACGCATCCGGCAGGAAGAGCGCCGGGTGCATCGCGAGATCAACCATCTGACCGGCGTGCTGGGCGGTGCCGCCGCGGGCAACGAGGCCGATTGGATGGAGAACGAGCTCGCCCGCCTGCGCGCCCTGCGCGCGCCGCTGCTGCGCACCGACTGGCCCGACACGCCCGAGGCGCGGGCCGAACGTGAGCGGCTGTCGGCGCGGGTCGACGAGCGGGTGCAGGCGGTGCAGGACGCCGTCGCCGACCACCGCCGCCGGATCGACGCGGTCACCGATTTCGCCACCCAGGTGATCGGCATCGCCGTCGGCGTCACCGTCGCCGTGGTGCTGGGCGCGGTCTCGGGCGGGACGCTCGGGGTGGCGACGATCGCGCTAATGGCCTCGCTGATGGCCACCGCCTCGACGATCACCACCAAGATCCTGATCAAGGGCGGCTCCTACGGGATCGACGATTACGGCATCGACCTCGCAGTGGGGGTGGTCGACGCGATCACCGCGGTGGCGACGGCGGGCATGGGCAGCCGGCTGATCGCCCCGCTGCGGGCGCTGGCGCAGCGCACCCGGGTCGGCGACGTGGTCGGCTGGATGGGGCGCACCGGCCTGGCGCGCCGGATGGCGCAGGCACCCGGCGCCGCGACCGTGCGCGGGCTGGCGGGCCGCGCCGGGCTGTCGCGCGAGGGGCTGGAGCGCGGCGCGGCGGCCTTCCTGGCCGAGGGCATCGAGGACGCGGTGGGGGCGGCGCCGTCGAGCTTCGTCCAGATCGCGCTGACCGATGCGACCTGGGAAGGCGATCCGCTCAAGAACTTCCTCGAAAGCGGCGGCATGGCGCTTCTGCAGGCCGTCGCCATGGGCCGGATGATGGCCGGCGGCATGTCGGTTGGCCAGCGCGGCTTTGCCGGGCTGCGCGGCGTCGCGCGCTCGCGCACCGAGGTCGGACGGCTCCTGGAGGCCAACCGCATCCTGCAGGACGGCTATGCCCGCTATCGCGAGGACAATCCCGGCGCCAGCATCGGCGATTTCCTGGCCTCGCCCCTGGGCCGTGAGGCGCGCGCCACGATCGAGCGCCGCGGGCTGATGCGCGACATCGAGGCGGCCAACCGCGCCGCTGAGAACCCGCTGCCCGCGCGCGAGGCCCAGGCCCGCGCGGCGGCCGAGGCCGATGCGCCGCCGCCCGGCCGCGCCGCCGCCGAGGCCGAGGCCGACGCCCGCGCCGCGGCGCTCGAAGCGGCGATCCCCGCGGGCCTGCGCGAGGGCACCTTCGTCAGCCCCGATCCGGTCCTGCCCGGCCGCACCGTGCGGGTCGAGCCCCTGCGCATCGGCAGGCGCATCGTCGGCGTCGAGGTGCGGGTGGGGCCGGACGCGACCCCGATGGACATCGCCATGCATGCCGCGACGGTGCACGCGATGCAGAAATACCGCGGCACGCTGGGCAACATCCGCCGGGCGCTCGCGGACATGGCGGCGACGATCACCGGCTCGGGGCTGCAGGTGGGCTCGCGCGGGTGGGAGGCTCGGCTCGAGATCGGCAAGCTGCCGGCGATCATCGCCGAGCGCATGGACGCGCTCTCGGGCCGCGCGCTGACCCCGGATGCCGAGGCGCGCGTGCTGGCCGACATCGCGCGCCTCGAGGCGCAGTTCCACCACCACGAGGCGGTCTTCGCCAATCCGGCCCTGCGCGACCAGCCCGGCCGCGGCTACGTGGCGGCCGAGGACGGCGCGCATCCGCGCGATTTCGCGCAGCCCATGCACGAGGCCGTCGGCCGGCGCATCGGGCCCGAGGCCGAGGAGGATCCGACCTTCCGCGCGCCCGGCCGCGCGGCGGGCGAGGCCGAGGACGTCGCCCAGCTCGAGCTGATCTTCGGCGGCCCGATCCGGCCCGAGGATGCCGCGGGGCTCGACCCGCCGCCGGCCGGCGCGCTGTACGAGGCGCCTGGCCAGCTGTCGCCGGCGGCGCAGGCCGATCTGGCGTTGACGCTCGCCCGCGCGCGGGAGGCGTTCGAGCGCGCCTATCCCGAGCCCCCGGCCGACGGCGGCAAGCGACGCCGGCCGCGGACCGACGACCGCGACGCCACGGCACTGGAAGAGGCGCGCGGCCTGCTGGCCGGACTGGCGCAACGCTATGACCTGCACCCCGCCGATCTGATGGCCTTCGTCGCGGCGGCCGAAGGCGCGGGGCCCGTCGCCGCGCTGCTGCCGGCGAGGCCGGACGCGCCGACGCAGGTCCGCACCCTCGACGACGTGCGCGCCGCGACCCAGCAGGCGGTGGAAAGCCTGCAGCCCCAGATCATCGGCCCGGTGCGCCCGACGCGGCCCGAGGATCTGGTGGCCGAGATCGCCCGCGGAGATCCGCAGGGCTTTGCCCAGCAGCGGCTGGAGCGGATGTCGGGCGCGCCGCCGCATTACCGGACCCAGAATTTCAGCCAGAACGCGCTGCGTGCCACCATTGATCCGCAGACCGGGATCGGCTTTCTGCGGATCCGGACGGATGCAGCGGCCGGGACAAAGGAATACGCCATCCAGATCTCGGGCTCGCGCACCGATCCCAGCCAGCCGATCCGCTATCACGGCTATTTCCCGCCCTATGACCAGATCGGCAACACCGTCGTGCAGCTCTATGACGGCGCGCTTCGGGTCTGGCGCGAGCCGCCCAGCCCCGACTACCCCGAGGGCCGGCTGATGCAGGAAAGCATCGTCCGGCCAACCAGAGGCCGCCAGGGGCAGGAAACCACCGGTCCCACGCGCGAGGCGCTTGGCCTGACCGGGGTGATGACCCACCGGGCGCACGCCCATGGCAACATCATCGGCGTGGAAAGCCCGTTCGGCATCTATCATGCCCCCAGCCGGGTCAATCTGGAGACCCAGGCCGCGGGGGTCGAGAAATACATCGCCGCGCTGCGCGATGCCGCCCCCGAGGGGGTGACCTTCATTCTCCAGACCGGGGTGCGGCACCATGGCGACCAGGCGACGCTGCGCCAGATCGACTATCGGATCTCGATCGTCATCGAGGGCCACCGGATGGACTTCGCAAATTTCTCGATCCGCATCGACCGGCTGCCGGACGACATGGCCGGGATTACGCAGGAAAACCTGGTGACGATCGAGCCGCTCGAGCCGCGCTCGGCGCTGGCCCGGCTCGACCCCGAGCGGGTGCAGGGCATGACGCCCGCGCAGGTCCGCGACACCGCCGAGACGCTGGACGCGGTGCGCGAGATGGTGCGCGCGCGGGTCGACCCGCCCGAGCATGTGATCTCGGAGGGCCTGCGCGAGGCGGTAGCGGCGCATGAGATGCGCACCCGCCTGATGCAGGAGGAGCCCGACCGGGTCCGGTCCACGGTCGCGGCGAGCCAGGGGCGCATCGTCGACTACTCGCCGCCACGCGACGGCAGCTATGACGCGCAGGCCTGGACCAACGGGCTCGCCGGGATCGGGTTCAATACGCCGGGCGAAGCGAACTACATCGTGGTCGATCTGCGCGGCGCGCATCTGACCGATGCTCAGCGCCAGCAGATCCGGGATGCGATCGCGGCGCTGCACTGGAACGCACGGCAGAAATTCGTGGTCCTGATGCCCGATCCGCCGGGCCCAGCCGGGGCGGGCGCGGGGGCTGGACCATGACCGCGGTTCTCAGCCGGAAGCAGGGCGTGCCAGCGGCCGATGCCGTGATCCGGGCGGCGGGGTTCGAGCTGCTGGAGCGCAGCGTCCTGGGCGACGGTCCGGACCCCGACCGAATCGCCTATCGCCGCGGCGCCGAACGGCTGGACCTGATCCGCGATCTGGCCAGCGGTGCCGTGCTGGTGGTGCGGCAACCGGATGGGCCGCTGCTCGACGGGCTGGTGCCGATGGAGGCGCCCGAGCTGAGAGCGCTGCTGACCGCGCCGAAGGCCGCCGACCGGCTGGCCGGGGTGCAGGCCGCCGAGGCGCTGGCCGATGCGCGCCTGATGCCCGAGCTGATCCGCGCCTGCGCCGATCCCGAGCCGGCGGTCGCCAGCCGCGCCGCGGCCGCGCTGCGTGCCCTGGCCGAGCGCCAGGGTGGCCGGGCGGTGGACCCGGGCGAGGCGCTGTTCGCGCTGCCCGGCTGGCGGCGCGAGAAGCTGCAGATGCTGCGCTGGTGGATGGCCGAGCCGCCGGGCGATCCCCCCACCATCGCCGGGGCGGTGGCGCGGGCGCTGAAGGATCCGGACTGGGAGATCGCCGTGACCGCGATGCTGGCCGCCGGCCGGCTGCGGCTGCTGGACCTGGGCCCGGCGCTCGCGCGGCTGCGCCCGCCCTCCGGCCGCAGGCTGGGGCTTGCCGGGCAGGAGCCGCGGCTGCTTCTGGCGTTGCGCGACGCCTGCCTTACCCGGCTGGGCCACCCGGCGGGCAAGCCGCTGCCGCCGGGCGTGGCGCAGGCCGTGGCCGGCGATTTCTCGTCCCTGGCGGCCGACTTCGTGCCGTTCGTCGCCTCGCTGGTCCTGCCGCTGCAGCCGCCGCAGCCCCCGGTCGCGGCCAGGGGCGTGACGCAGGCCTCCGAGGGGCCGCGACTTGCCGACGGCACGCTGCTGGCCTGGGTGCCGCCGGGCAACTACTGGCTCGGCGATCCGCATCTGCGGGGTCCCGAACCCAACCCGGTGCGGCGGGTGACGCTGGCGGCGGGGTTCTACATCGATGCCCGCCCGCGCGGCCTGGCATCCTACGCGGCCGCCGAGGACGCGGCCCGGACCCTGTCCGGCAAGCTGGGACGGCCGGTCGCGCTGCCCGATCCCGAGCAGTGGGAAATCGCCGCCCGGGGCACCGACGGCCGCCGCTTTCCCTGGGGCGCGAACGGCGCGCCCGACGTGCGGGTCGATCTCTCGCCGGCCGGGATGAGCGATATCCTGAAGGGCCCCGGCGAGTGGCTTGCAGCGTCCGCGACGGCCGAAGGCAGGCTGCTCGCCGGCGGTGCGGCAGCCCCGGTCCCGGCCGCCCGGCGCCGGACGTCGGGTAAATCCGCGAATTCCTTTCGCTTCGTCTATGTGATATGAACTCAACCCAAGGAGGCGCGCCGGTACCAGGTATTCGCGTTTATGTCATCAGTGCCCACCATCGCAAATTGAGGGCGAAATGGTGTTGGACATCGTTCTTTGTATCCGCAATCGGCTCTATCGCGAAGGGCTGAGCCGGCTTTTGAGCGATCGGCCGGAATTCAACCGCGTGTCCGCCTGTTGCCGGCTGGCCGAGCTGCCGGCCTTCGTCATCGCCGAGACGCCGCAGGCGATCCTGATCGACGTCGGCCCGGACCGGCGCGGCGATGGCCCGAGCCAGATCCGGACCGCGTTTCGCTCCGCCCAGGGCCGCCCCTTGATCGTGCTCGGGGTCGCGAGCGGCGACGCGGAGGTGCTGGCCTCGGTCGAGGCCGGTGCAGCCGCCTGCGTCAGCGCCGACGATTCAATCGCCAGCCTGGTCGGCGTGATCCAGTCCGCGTCGCGCGGCGAACTGGTCTGCCCGCCGCGGATCAGCCGCATGATCCAGACCCGGTTGATGGACCTCAGCGAATCACAGGCCGGGCCCGAACGGCTGAGCCGGCTGTCGCAGCGCGAGCAGCAAGTGCTGTCGCTGCTGCAGGACCGGATGTCGAACAAGCAGATCGCCCGGAACCTCGGGCTCGAGGTCTCGACGATCAAGAACCACGTCCACAACATCATCGTGAAGCTTGCCGTGAGCAGCCGCGCCGAGGCCGCAGCCGTGGCGCGGCGGGCCACGTAGCAGCCTTCGCTGAACAGCTAGCCGTGCCGGCAGCGGACCGGGCCGACCGGCGCATCCGGACCGCCCCTTCCCTGTCACCGATATCGATGCTGCGGGTCACCGGCCCGACCCCTTGATCCGCCCGCCGCCCGCCGTCGTCGATGGGCTCCTGCCGATCGAGGCGCCCGATCCGTTCCCTGCCCAGATCGCGGGACAAGCTTGAATCCGCCGCATCGGGATCGTCTTCGATCTGCTGGCGCGCGATCTGGCAGAGCGGGTCGGGCGCCGGAACCGGAACGCGTGACAGGTCGCGAGGCGCCGTCCACCAGCGCCGCAGGCAACAGACGCCTGCCACCCGCCGACATCTCGTCACGGTGAAGTTCTGTAGCAGACACGATCTTCGTCATCCTCGGCAGCTGTCGCGCGGATGTTAATGCGGGCCCCGTCCAGTCCTTGCGCGACGCAAGCCATGAGGAAAACGGGGTCACGTCGTCCCTAACCAATTCGTTTTTGACCGGGCCGCTCGGCCCGATCGGGCAACGGCGCCCGGTCGGCGCGCCACAGGCGCTATGGCTCATACGGCGCCGAACGGCGTCACCTGTCGGCCCCCTCGATCGTCGGATTTCTTGGGTGGCTGTCGCGCCCATGGAGGATCGGACCGAAACCCAAGCGGCGTGTGACGGTTGACATGCTTGCGTGTGCGGATCGTGTGCATACATGGGATGGTTGCCGCCCTCCCCATACGGCATCGCAATGTGCCAAGATTGTGGTGTTGAAAGCCACCAAGCAAGGAGGACGGCGAGATGAAGGATACAATGATCGGAGTGCACTTGGCAAAACGAGTTTTCCAAGTCCACGGAGCCTCGATGACGGGGCACGTAATGTTCCGGAAGAAGCTGAGACGGGAGCAGTTTCGGCGGTTCATGTCCGATCAGCCTGCCTGAGTTGTCGTGTTCGAGGCCTGCGGCAGCGCGAGCTACTGGGCTCGGGAGATGGAAGCGCTTGGTCACGACGTCAAACTGATCGCGCCCCAGTACGTCCGTCCGTTCGTCAAGCGCCAGAAGAATGACGCGGCTGATGCCGAGGCGATGGTGATCGCCGCGCGCCAGCCGGAGATGCGCTTCGTCGCGACAAAAACGGCAGAGCAGCAGGCCAAGGCGGTGATATTCCGCAGGCGGGAGCGCCTGATCCATCAGCGCACCGAACTCGTGAACGCGCTGCGGGCGGTGCTCTACTGACCTTCCCCCGCGGTTAGGGCCGGTTTGATCTGGAAT
>NZ_JAEKPD010000027.1 GCF_016412875.1 Palleronia pontilimi
AGTCCAGTTCGCAATGGCCCGGATACCGGGGAGAAGGTCATGGGCTGCCGCTCAATCTCAAGATCGTTTCATCCGCGCATGCGCCAATGCCGTTACTGCACCCGTCCAGAAGACGGTGCTGCAAATTACGTCCTTCAATTAACCGTTCTGTCAGAAAAACTGCTTAGCCCTGTCGCCAGACGCTTGCAGTAAAGGGGCAGCAATGGCGCAGGACGGGACCACCCGTGCGATGCGATGGCGCACGTGGATGACCGCGCGCAACGCGGTCGCCGTTGCCGTGGCCGCGGCATTGCTGGCGCTTGACTGGATCACGTCGCTGGATCTGCTCGCCTTGGCAGTCGTGGCGCCCTTGCTTGTCCTCCTCATCAGACCCGCGCCGACCGCCGCTCCACACCAAGCCGTCGACGTGCCCCTGCCGCGCGCCGAGGCCGTGGTCGCCTATCTCGAACGGCGGATCCAGGCCTCCCCCGGGTTCGCGCCGTCTTTGATCGCGCTCAAACCGCGCATGGTCGGGCGCGTCCCCGGCCTGTCGCCCGACGCCGCACTTGCCTGCGCAAGCCGCGCGATCCGGCCCATTCTGCGCGCCGAAGACCTGGTCGGCGCCGAAGCGGGGGGCGTCCTGGTCATCGCCCTGTCGGCGCGTCAGTCCGGATCGCTCGAAAACCTCATCCAGGTGGCCTTGCGCCTCCAGCGGACCCTGCAGATGCCGGGCCCCGATCGCGAGAACGGGGCGGTCTTTTCGACGGCCGTCGGGATCTGCTGCGAGGGCAGTCGCGCCTCGGCCATGGGCGCGCAGGACTGCCTGGCGGCGACCCTTCGCGCCGTCGCGCGCGCCGAAAACCGGGGCCGGAACGAGATCGAGGTCGTGCAAGGCCACACCCTGCCGGGATCGCCACCGCCACTGGACCTTGCCCTGGATCTGGACCGGGCGCTGGCAGACGGGCAGATCGTTCCCTTCTTCCAGCCCCAGGTCTGCACCGATTCCGGCGCGCTGAGTGGTGTCGAGGCACTTGCGCGGTGGATCCACCCCGATCTCGGCGTGCTGTCGCCTGCCCAGTTCCTGCCGACCGTGAAAGCGGCAGGCGCAGACCGCACCTTGACGGATACGATCACGCGACAGGCCCTTCGCGCGCTGGCCGAATGGGACCGGCAGGGACTGGGGATTCCGCGCGTATCGATCAACATGACGCGGGACGATCTGGACGACCCGAAACTGGCCGACCGCCTGGACTGGCTGCTGGACGGCAGCGGTCTGACCCCGAACCGCCTTGGGATCGAGATACTGGAAACCGTGCTCAGCCTCGACGCGAACGGCACCATCCCCACGACGCTTGCGAAGCTCAGCGCCAGGGGCTTCATGATCGACCTCGACGATTTCGGCACAGGGCAGGCCTCGATCGCGTCGATCCGGCGCTTCTGCGTGGACCGGCTGAAGATCGATCGCTCGTTCGTTCGCGGCCTCGACCAGGATCCCGACCAGCAAGGAATGGTGGCCGCCATGGTGACCATGGCCGAGCAATTGAAGCTGCAGATCCTGGCCGAGGGGATCGAGACCGCGGGCGAGCATGCCCGCGCGGCGCAGCTTGGATGCGGCCACGTGCAGGGATTCGGGATCGGCAAGCCCATGCGCGCGGAAGCCCTTCCCGGCTGGCTTCGACGGTGGCGCCAGGACCACGGTGGCCGGGCGCTTCCCGACGCCTTCCGGCATTTGCCCGATCCGCCCGCCTTGGCGCCGAAAGGCAAGGCCGACTGGCCCAAGCCGACCGGCAAAACGGCTTGACCTTTCCTGCCTTGGCCTGTTGAACGCACGCTGACCCTTTTCATGCGACAGGCGGCAGTCCCCCATGGACGATCAGAACAAGAATCTCATTCTTGCGACGGTGCTCAGTTTCCTCGTGATCCTGGTGTGGTTCGTGTTCTTCCCACCCGAAGAGCCTGTCGTCGATCCCAATGCACCCGCCGTATCGGCCACGGAGACCGCGCAGCCGACCGCGCCCGCCCCGCCCGCCATCGCGGGTGCGAACGGCGAGCCCACGCCGCCCGAGCGTCCGGCCGCCGACGTGCCGCGGATCGACATCGACACGCCCGCCCTGTCGGGCTCGATCTCGTTGCAGGGTGGACGGATCGACCGGTTGGCGCTGAAGCGCTACCGCGAAACGCTGGATCCCGCATCGCCCATCGTCGAGCTCTTGTCGCCGGTCGGCGGTGACGACGCCTATTACGCCCTGTTCGGCTGGGCGCCCGGCGCGGGGCTGAACTACGAAGACGTCCCCGGCGCCAACACCCCCTGGACCCAGACCGGCGGCACCAGCCTGTCGCCCGGCGCCCCGATCATGCTGGAATGGACCAGCCCCGCGGGCCTGACCTTCGAGCGGCAGATCTCGATCGACGAGGATTACCTGTTCACCATCGACCAGAGCGTGACGAATACGGGCAGTGCCGCCCAGCGCCTTGCCCCTTACGGAACGGTCGCGCGCCACGGCGAGCCGCAGGATCTGTCCAACTTCTTCATCCTGCACGAAGGCGTCGTGCGGATGTCGGATGGCGAACTGCAAGAGCTCGACTACGACGACCTGCCCGATCTCGACCTGGTCCAGCGCGAAGCCGCCCGCGCCGACGTGATCGACGTGGCGCAGGACGGATGGATCGGCTTCACCGACAAGTATTGGATGACCACCCTGATCCCCGAGGCGGGCACGCCCTTCACGTCGGTGGCCAAATATGTCGACGGCGCGGACATCTACCAGACCGAGGCGCGCCTGCCGACGCTGGAAGTCGCACCCGGCGAGACCGTGCAGACCCGCATGCAGCTCTTTGCGGGCGCCAAGGAATGGGAAACCATTCGCGCCTACGAAGAAGACGGGATCGACGGCTTCATCGACAGCATCGACTGGGGCTGGTTCTTCTTCCTGACCAAGCCGATCTTCGCCGTGCTGCACTGGCTGAACGCGCTGATCGGCAACATGGGCTGGGCCATCATCGGGCTGACGCTGCTGATCAAGGCCGTCCTCTTCCCGCTGGCCTACAAATCCTACGTCTCGATGGCGAAGATGAAGGAACTCCAGCCCGAGATGGAAAAACTGAAGGAAAAGGCGGGCGATGACCGCCAGAAACTTCAGCAGGGCATGATGGAGCTCTACAAGAAGAACAAGGTGAACCCGGCCTCGGGCTGCCTGCCGATCCTGCTGCAGATCCCGATCTTCTTCTCGCTCTACAAGGTGATCTTCGTCACGCTCGAGCTGCGCCACGCGCCGTGGCTGGGCTGGATCCGCGACCTCAGCGCGCCCGATCCCAGCTCGATCCTGAACCTCTTCGGCCTGCTGCCCTGGGGCACTCCCGAAGTCGGCTCGATCTTCTTCATCTTCTCGCTGGGCGTCCTGCCGATCCTGCTGGGCATTTCCATGTGGCTGCAGCAGAAGCTGAACCCCGCGCCCGCGGATCCGACCCAGGCAATGATCTTCGCCTGGATGCCGTGGGTCTTCATGTTCATGCTGGGCAGTTTCGCCAGTGGCCTGGTGCTCTATTGGATCGCCAACAACACGATCACATTCACCCAGCAATACCTGATCATGCGCAGCCAGGGCTATAAGCCGGACGTTTTCGGCAATATCCGCAAGAGCTTCGCGCGCAAGACCGGCGACGAGAAAAGCTGAGCCATCCGGGTGTCGGTGCGGTGAACCGCCGCGGCGACACTGGGAACAGACAAAGCCCGCACTAGTTTCCCCTCTGTCGTTCGGAGGTATGCGCATGTCGGGATTCTTTAATACACGGTTCGTGGTGAAATTGGTTGCGGTCGCGGGAGCGCTCGGAATTTTTGGCGGTATCGTCGCCTTGGTTCTGATCTTCACCGGATCGATAAACTTGGCGGCCAATACCAAGGATCCGAAACTTCTTTACAAGGTCGTGCACGGCACCTTCAAACAATGGGTCTCGTCGAACGCCGATGGAATCCCGGTGCCCGACGATCTGGACGATCCCGGACGAATTGCGCTCGGCGCCCAGCATTACGCGCAGAACTGCACCCGCTGCCACGGTGGCCCCGGCTTGGGACAGAACCCGATGGCCCTGGCGATGAAGCCCACGCCGCAGCACCTGCCCGCCGTCATCGACCAATTCACCGATGCCGAGCTGTTCTTCATCCTCCAAAAGGGCGTGATGATGTCCGCCATGCCCGCCTGGCCCGCCGAGGGCCGCGATGACGAGATCTGGTCCACCGTCGCCTTCATCCGTCAAATCGACGACATGAGCGTCGCCGAATACATGAATCTCGTCACGCCCGAACCGACCGAAGTTCCGGAAATGGATTTCGGCCTGCTCGCCAGTGCAGAGGAAATGGATTTCTACGTCACGCGCTATCCGATGGAAGAGCATCTTTACGCGGCACCGACCGGTGGATTCGCGGATTACGCGCTTTCCGGCGTCCCGGTCGCCCAATGCGCGACCTGCCACGGCACCGATGGCAGCGGCGCTCCCACGGGGGGCGAGGCGCCCAACCTGTCGATCCAATCACCGGCCTATATCAAGGCGGCGCTGCAATCCTATGCCGCGGGCGATCGTCACTCTGGCTATATGCAGGTCGTCGCCGCGCAATTGTCCGACGCACAAATCGACGCGCTGGGCAATTACTACGGCAGGACCCTGCCCACCGTCGCGACCACGATGGACACCGCCCCCGATGCCGAGCTGGTCGCCTTGGGCGAGACGCTCGCCACGCAAGGCCGCCCGGTCGACGGCATCTCGGCCTGCTACGATTGCCACGGCAAGTCGGGCACCGACGATCCCGACGGCGTGCTCGTCCCGCAGATCGCCGCCCAGTCCGAGATCTACCTGACGCGCCAACTGCGCCAGTTCCGGTCGGGCGGGCGCGGTCAGACGGCGATCTGGTCGCCGATGACCGGCGTTGCCCACAACCTGAGCGATGCCGACATCGCCGGCGTTTCGGCCTATTTCGCCGCGCTGCAAATCGATGCGACCCCGCCGACCCAGCCCACGGACGTTCCCGCGACGGCCGAGCAGACGGCCATGGCGACGGACCTGATCTCGGGAGTCTGCTCGGAATGCCACGAGGCGGATATCCTGGGTGCGCCGTCAGGCGAGACGCCGAACCTGACCCTGCAGGGGCCGGATTACATCGAGCGCCAGCTTTATGATTTCCGTGCCGGCCGCCGCGACAACTCGCGGATGCAGCAGACCGCGATCCGCCTGGACGAAGCGCAGATCCAGGCCCTGTCGGCCTATATCGGCGGGATGGAGATCGGGTTGCGGCAGCCCCCCGAGCCGGTATCGACCGATCTTGCCCTGGGCGAACAGCTGGCCCGCCGCGGCATGCCCGACCAAGACGTGCCCTCCTGCCTGACCTGCCACGGCGAGGCGAATACCGAAAGCCTGAGCCAGGTGCCGCGCCTGCACGGTCAGAACGGTGCCTACCTGCTCACCCGTCTGGAATATTTCCAGCAGGGCGACGCAGACGACATCACCGACTACAGCCCGATGCCCTGGATCGCGCAGGCCATGAGCGACGAGCAATTGCGTGCCGCGGCCGCCTGGTTCGCTGCGCAAGAGCCCCTGGCGAAGTAGCGAACATCGCCAAGCTGCCCGCCCCGCTTGACAAGCCGGGGCGGGGCTGGTCCACCCGCCAGAGCAATCTGGCGGGTTTTTCCATGGCGCAAACGGCCACTCTTACCGAAATCTGGACCCATCCGATCAAGGGGATCGGGCGCGAGGCGCTGGCATCCGCCCCGCTTTCGGAAAACGCCCCCCTGCCCGGCGACCGCGCCTGGGCGCTGCTGCACGACGGTGCGCGCGACACCGACGACTGGCAACCGCGCGGCAATTTTCTGCAAGTGGCGTCGGGCCCAAACCTGGCCGCCATCGCCTGCGAAACGCTGGGCGGCGACCGCTTCCGGCTGACCCATCCCGACCGCCCCGCGCTGACCGTGACGCTGCCCGACGACCAGGCCGCGTTGATCAACTGGATCGCGCCGCTCTGGCCCGCGGACCGCGCCGCGCCGCACCGGGTCGTCCGCGCCCCCGCGATCGGCATGGCCGACAACGGGCACGCCACCCTGTCGATCCTGAACCGCGCATCGCTCGCCGATCTGTCGCGCCATGTCGCCACCGATCTCGAACCCGGACGCTTCCGCGGCAACGTCGTGATCGACGGGCTGGAGCCTTGGGTCGAAGAGAGCTGGCTGAACAGGACCCTGCGCATCGGCGACGCCGAGCTACACGTCCTGATGCCCATCGAGCGCTGCCGCGCGACCGAAGCGAACACCGCCACGGGCAAGCGGGATGCCAACACGCTGGCGGCCCTGCGCGACCACCGCGGCAACCAGGATATGGGCGTCTATGCCCGCGTCTCGACGCCCGGCTGCATCCGCACCGGCGACCGGGTCGAGGTGGTTTGATGCAACTTGCCTTCCCCGAAGCCCAGCCCGACGACACCCAGATCGAGACCGGCCGCCGCATCTTCGCGGGCGAGACGACGTTCCTGAAAGGCGTCGTCGCCATGGACGGCCTGCCGCCCGATGACCGGGTCGAAATCTGCTTCGCCGGTCGCTCGAACGTGGGGAAGTCGAGCCTGATCAACGCCTTGACCGGGCGCAAGGGACTGGCGCGCGCATCGAACACGCCCGGCCGCACCCAGGAAATCAACTTCTTCACCCTCGCGGATCTCTACCTGGTGGACCTGCCCGGCTACGGCTTCGCCAACGCCCCCGTCGCCGTAGTCGAGACGTGGCAGCGCCTGATGAAAAGCTACCTGTCGGGCCGCGCGAATCTGCGCCGGGCCTTCCTGCTGGTCGACGCACGGCATGGCATCAAGCCGGTCGACGACGACATCATGGCGCTTCTGGACCGCGCCGCCGTGCCCTTCCAGACCGTCCTGACGAAGGTCGACAAGGTGAAGGAAAAGGACCGCGCCCGCGTGCTCGCCCAGGTGCGCGACGGCCTATCGAAGCACCCGGCCGCCTATCCCGAACTGGTGCTGACCTCGTCCGAAAAAGGCTGGGGCATCCCCGATCTGCGCGCCATCATCGCCGCGCTGGACTGACCGGGCCCCGCGTGCAGCGATGCGCCCTTGAGCGCCGCGCCCGCTCGGACTACCAGTGGGACCAGCCGCGGGGGAGCGCATGCCAGACACCACACCCACCAATGCCGATTGGGTCGCGACGGCCAGCACGCTGAGCCAGGCGCTGCCGCTGTTCCAGCGTTACGCGGGCGCCACCGTGGTCATCAAGCTCGGCGGTCATGCCATGGGCTCGGACGCGGCGATGCGCAGTTTCGCCCGCGACGTCGTGCTGATGAGCCATGTGGGCGTGAACCCGGTCATCGTTCACGGCGGCGGCCCGATGATCAACGAGATGCTGGAAAAGCAGGGCGTGGTCAGCGACTTCGTGCACGGCAAGCGCGTGACCGACGCCGAGACGATCAAGGTGGTCGAAATGGTGCTGTCGGGCCTCGTGGGCAAGCGCATCGTGCAGGCGATCAACGCCGAAGGGGGCCGCGCCATCGGCATTTCCGGCAAGGATGCCAGCCTGATGATCTGCGAACAGACCGACCCCGCGCTGGGCTTCGTCGGCACGCCGGTCGAATGCAATCCGAAATTCCTGCAATCGCTGAACGACACCAAGACCATTCCCGTGATCGCGCCCATCGGGGCGGGGCGCAACGGCGAGACCTTCAACGTCAACGGCGACACCGCCGCCGGGGCCATCGCCGCCGCCCTGAAGGCGGATCGGCTGCTGCTGCTGACCGACGTGGCCGGGTTGAAGGACGCATCCGGCGAAGTCGTCAGCGAGATGACCCCCGAGGCCATCCGCCAGATGACCGCCGATGGCGTGATCCAGGGCGGCATGATCCCCAAGACGCAGACCGCGCTCGATGCCATCGACGGCGGCGTGCGCGCGGTCGTGATCCTGGACGGGCGCGTGCCCCATGCGTGCCTCTTGGAGCTTTACACCGAGCACGGCGCGGGCAGTCTGATCCGGACCCCGCGATGAGCCTGCGGCTGATCCTGACACGCCACGCGAAATCCGACTGGGGCGACCCGGACCTGCCCGATCACGACCGCACGCTGAACGCCCGGGGCCACCGGGCCGCGGACGTCATCGGCCGTTGGATGGCGGACCAAGGCATCGTGCCGAAATGCGCGCTGCTCTCGACGGCGACGCGTGTCGCCGAGACCTGGGACGGGCTCGCGCCGCATCTGGACACGCCGACCGTCCAGCGAAGTGCCGGGCTGTATCATGCGGCGCCCGAGACGATAATGGACGAAATCGCAGCCCTGGAGTGCGATGACGTGATCGTCGTCGCGCATAATCCCGGCCTGGCCGCCTTGGCCCAGTACCTCGTCGTCGAGACACCGCAGCGGCCCGAATTTTACCGCTTCCCGACCTGCGCTACCCTGGTCTTGGATATCCCCGGTGAAAGCTGGCTCTCGCTCGGGCCAGCCTGCGCGCAAGTCGAACATTTCGTGGTGCCGCGCGACCTGACGGACTAGTCGGCCGCCTGTTCCACCCTATCCCCGGCACCGCGCAACTGGGCGCGCGTCAGGGCGGCTGTCAGGCGCACGAACCGCTCGCGCGAACCGGCCATCGACACCAGCGCTCCGTGATCGGTGGTCAGGCCCAGCTTGCCCGCTGCCTGCTCGGCCGGGCCGTCCAGTCGCGGATAGAACACGTCCCAGACCAGCTGCGCCTCGCGCGCGAAGATCTGCGCGCCCATGTCGCCCAGGCCCTTCGCCTCGGTCAGGCGCGCAAGCACCGTGTCCGCATCGTCGTCCAACATATTGCGCAGGTCGTCGTCATAGCGCTCGCGGATGATGGCGGCCGTGGATTTCAGGTAATCGGTCGCCACCCCGTCATAGCGCTTGTAGCCGTTTTCGCCGAGGCAGCGCATCACGGTGACGTCGTCGGCGTCGAGCAGCCCGTCGATCTTGTGCAGCCCCTCCGCCCGCAGCGCAGACGCCGCCTGGACGGCCAGGTCGGACGAGATCCGCGCGGCCAGCAGGAGGCAACCGATCAGCCAGTGAAACAGCTCTTGCGGCGTGTCCCGGGCGATATTGGCGCCGATCTCTTCCGAAAACAGAACGCCCTGATCGGCGATCAGGGCGTCCACGATATCTTGCTGCGACATGGTCCAACCTCCGGCTTTTTGCCCTGCCCAACGCGGGCAAAGGTGGCCGGGGTCCGCGACCTAATGGCCCAGGATCTGGCTCAGGAACTGCTTGGTGCGCTCGGATTTGGGGTTCTTGAAGAATTCTTCGGGCTCGTTCTGCTCGACGATCTGGCCGTCGGCCATGAAGATCACCCGGTTCGCCACCTGCCGCGCGAACCCCATCTCGTGGGTCACGCAGAGCATGGTCATGCCCTCTTCGGCAAGCTCGATCATGGTATCGAGCACTTCCTTGATCATCTCGGGGTCCAGCGCCGACGTGGGCTCGTCGAACAGCATGATCCGCGGCTTCATGCACAGCGAGCGCGCGATCGCCACGCGCTGCTGCTGGCCGCCCGACAGCTGGCCGGGATACTTGTCGGCCTGCTCGGGGATCTTCACCTTGCGCAGGAAATGCATCGCCGTTTCCTCGGCTTCCTTCTTGGG
This sequence comes from Palleronia pontilimi, assembly GCF_016412875.1. GTDB lineage: Bacteria > Pseudomonadota > Alphaproteobacteria > Rhodobacterales > Rhodobacteraceae > Palleronia > Palleronia pontilimi. The sequence continues at coordinate 9,601 of NZ_JAEKPD010000027.1, forward strand.
GATCTTGCGCACCCAGATCGGCGCCAGCGTGCAGTTTTCCAGGATCGTTAGGTGCGGGAACAGGTTGAAATGCTGAAAGCACATGCCGACTTCCGAGCGGATCTTGTCGATCTGCTTCAGGTCCGACGAAAGCACCGTTCCGTCGACCTCGATCGTGCCCTTCTGGTGTTCTTCCAGCGCGTTGATGCAGCGGATCAGCGTCGACTTGCCCGAGCCCGACGGCCCGCAGATGACGATCCGCTCGCCGCGATAGACCGTCAGGTCGATGTCGCGCAGCACGTGGAAGCTGCCATACCACTTGTTCATGTTCTCGATGCGGATCGCGACCTCGTCGCTGACCTTCATCTTCGACGTGTCGACAGCCATTTCTTCGGTCATGGTCATGGGGCCGGCTCCTTATCGGTGATCTGTGGCAAGCTGACGCTCGAGCCACTGGGAATATTGCGAAATGCCGTAGCAGACGACGAAGAACAGCAGGGCCGCGAAGCCGTAGAGCTCCCAATAGACGCCGTTCCAGTCGGTCGAGGCCAGGATCGGTCCGCGGATCATGCCCACCAGGTCGAACATCGAGATGATCGACACCAGCGTCGTGTCCTTGAACAGGCCCACCGCCACGTTGACGATCCCGGGGATCGAGATCTTCAGCGCCTGCGGCAGGATGATCAGCCGCATGGACTGCCAGTAATCCAGGCCAAGGCTTTCCGCGCCTTCAAACTGGCCGCGCGGCAGCGCCGCCAGACCGCCCCGGATCACCTCGGCGATATAGGCCGACGCGAACATGGTGATCATGATGATGACCCGCAGGATCAGGTCGAAATTGGTGCCCGGGGGCAGGAAGTATGCCAGAACCACGTTGGCCACGAACAGCAGCGTGATCAGCGGCACGCCGCGCACGAACTCGATGAAGACGACGCAGATGCCCTTGATGATGGGAAGGCGCGACTGGCGGCCCAGCGCCAGCACGATGCCGATGGGCAGGCTCAGCGACACGCAGACCACGCCCAGGATCAGGTTCAGCATGAAGCCACCCATGTCGCGGGACTGGACGGCCTGCAGGGCCAGGACGTCCGACAGCGCCGGGGTGACGAAGCCCGCCAGCCACCAGACGACAAAGGCCACGATGACGCCGCCGAAAAAGCCCAGCGCGAAGCTGCGATCCACCAGGGCGCGGTAGGCGAAATAGCCCGCGACCACCCCGACCAGCGCGAAGGTCGGCACCAGGATCGTGCCGCCCCACAGCAGCCAATAGGCGGTGAACGGATAGAGCGCGGTCACGATCAGAAGCGCGCGCGGCAGCGACGCGAACAGGACGGGCGCGGCGGCCACGAAAAGCAGAACCAAAGCCAGCGTCGGACGCCAATAGGCCTCGGACGGGTAGGAAAAGCCGAAGAGCAGCTGCCAGATGCGGTCCTCGAGCACGGCAAAGCAGCCGCCCGCCCCGTCGCCGGTGATCGCGCGGCATTCGCGGATGTCCGAGGCGAGCCAGACACCACCGGCGATCCACGGGATCAGGATCGACAGCAGCAGGTAGATCACGTAGATCGCGGCCAGCGTCAGGATCGAGTAGAACCAGTTGGAAAACAGGTTCGTGCGCAGCCACTTGATCGCCCCGGTCTCGGAGACGGGCGCGGGCTGCTGGGGCACCATGCTTTCGCGAACATAGGCGACGCTTTGGGAATGGGTGTCGGCCATGTCAGCGCTCCTTCAACGCGACGGACGCGTTGTAGACGTTCATCACCGCCGAGATCGACAGCGAGATGATCAGGTAGAACAGCATCAGCAGCAGCACGCATTCCAGCGCCTTGCCGGTCTGGTTCAGCGTGATGCCCCCCAGCGTCGCGGTGATATCCGCGTAGCCCACCGCGATGGCGAGCGAGCTGTTCTTCGTCAGGTTCAGATACTGCGAGATCAGCGGCGGAATGATGATCCGCAACGCCTGCGGCAGGATCACCAGGTTCATCACCCGGCGCGGGCGCAGGCCCAGCGCCGCCGCCGCTTCGGTCTGGCCGGTGCTGACGGCCAGGATGCCAGCACGGACGTTTTCGGCGATGAAGGCGCCGGTATAGATCGACAGCGCCAGCCACAACGCGATGAAGGGCTTGGCGATCAGGGTCCCGCCCTGGATGTTGAAATTGTTGCTTGCGACATCGGGCATCGACAGGCTGAGCGCGCCCAGCACCAGCTGCGCAAGCACCACCGGCACGATCAGGATCAGCCAGCTGGGCCAGACCGGCAGCAGCTTGCCCGTGTCGAACAGGGTCTTCTTAACATGCGCGCGCCACCAGAAGAAGCCGACGATCCCCGCGATCAGCGCGATCAGGACGACCGGCCAACCGGCCCCCAGCTCGACCGCGGGCGCGTAGAAACCGCGATTGGTGAAGGCAAAGGCCCCCAGGATCAGCTCGGAGCTCGGCTCGACCGAGCCGCCGCGCGTCAGGAAATCACGCGGGTTCGCCCCGGAAAGGGTGACGACGGTGCCGATGATGAGGATCCAGATCAGGACGGGCACGTTGCGGAACGCTTCGACGTAGATGCTCATCAACTTGGCGACCAGCCAGTTCTTCGACAGGCGCAGCACGCCGGCGGTCACACCGATCAGCGTGGCGGCGATACAACCCAACACCGACACGAGCAGCGTGTTGATGACGCCGACGATCGCGGCGCGCAGATGGCTCGACTGGCTGTCGTATTCGATCAGCGTCTGGTTGATGTCATAACCGGCCTGTTCGCCCAGGAAGTCGTACGAGAAGGTCAATCCGGCGGTCGCGAGGTTCTGAACCAGGTTGATGCCCAGATAGGCCATGGCGAAGATGATGCCGATCAGCGCGATGAACTGGAAGGTCAGGCCACGATAGCGTCTGTCGTTGATCAGGCTCGAGATACGAAAACCCTGGTTGGTCTGCGGATCGGTCACACTTGCCATGAAGGAAATTTCCTTAGGTCATCGCGGCTTCGATCTCGCCGGGCCGTCGTAAGCCCCGCGCGGCCGCTTGTCTTTTCTTCGGGTCTTGATGTGGAAAGGGCGCGGAGTGACCCGCGCCCTTTGCCGTGAGACTCTTAGCGGAACGGGGGCGAGTAGAGCAGTCCGCCGTTGGTCCACTGCGCGTTCAGACCGCGCGCCAGACCGATCGGGGTGTTCTCGCCGATGTTCTTCTCGAAGATCTCGCCGTAGTTGCCGTTGGCGGCGATGGCGTTGACGGCCCAGTCGGCCTCGAGCCCCATCATCTCGCCCAGGTTGCCCTCGGTGCCCAGCAGGCGGTTGATCTCGGGGCTGTCGCCCGGGGCCGCGGCCATGTCCTGCACGTTGGCCGAGGTCACGCCCATTTCTTCGGCGGCGATCAGCGCGTTCAGCGTCCAGCGCACGACATCGCCCCACTCGTTGTCACCGTGGCGGACCAGCGGGCCCAGCGGCTCTTTCGAGATGATTTCGGGCAGGATCACGTGATCGGCCGGGTTCTCGAACGCGGCGCGCGTCGCGGCCAGGCCCGAGGCGTCGGTCGTGTAGGTGTCGCAGGCGCCTGCCTGGTACTGCTGCTGGCCTTCGGCGTTCGTTTCGACGGCGACGGGCTCGTAGCTGATGTTGTTCTTGCGGAAGAAGTCCGCCAGGTTCAGCTCGGTGGTCGTGCCGGTCTGGATGCAGACGGTCGCGCCGTCGAGATCCTTGGCCGACGTGACGCCCAGCGATTTCGGCACCATGAAGCCCTGACCATCGTAGTAGTTGATGCCGGTGAATTCGAACTTCAGGTCGACATCGCGGCTGAAGGTCCAGGTGGTGTTACGGGCCAGCATGTCGATTTCACCCGAGGCCAGCGCCGTGAAGCGCGTCTTGCCCGTGGTGGGGATGAATTCAACCGCGGTGGGATCGCCCAGGACTGCAGCGGCCACGGCACGGCAAAGTGCGACGTCGAAGCCTTCCCATTCGCCGTTGGCATTCGGCGCGCCGAAACCGACCAGGCCGGTGACGACACCGCAGTTCAGTGCCCCGCGCTCTTTCACATCATCCAACGTGGCGGCGGCAGCAGCGCCGGCCGTCAGGCCGGTTGCCGCAAGCGCGCCGAGAATAAGTTTATAGGTCATGGATTTCCCTTCATGAGTGGCCCGCCTTGTTTCAAGCGGTTCATTTCGTCCGAGCGTTCGGACGGTGCGGTGTCGATGGAACAACAGCTCCGATCAGGCGCAAGTTTGTGGGCATTGATCGCGGAAGGTCAACCCGGACAACACGGTATGTGATGGATATTTGAGCAGTTCTGCCGGGATTTGTGGCTGCGCAAAGGCCATCTGCCGCCGCATCAGCCTATCGAGCGGGCAAGTCCGACAAAGGTGTGGGCAAACAGGAAATCCTGGCGTTTGCGTTCGGCCATCTCGCCGGCCTCTTCGTCTTCGCCCCATTCCTGGGCCTGCCATTCTTCGTCGACTCGCGACTTGGACCAGATCGTGTCGGGCGCGTATCCGCCCTCGACCACGGCGAGGCCCAGCACAAGCGATCCGCTGAGCGCGATCAAGTCGTGCAGTCCGGCCAGCTCGAACGGGGACATGCCGTGCATCGGGCGCTCCAGCTTGCCCAGCGCGTCGGGGTCCTGGGCGACGGGCATGACCCCGCTGGTCGTGACCAGCCGCGCCCCGTATTCGGCCTCGGCCCAGTCGAGCATCGGGTCCCACGCCCGGGCCTGCGCGTCGATCAGCGCCTGCGGACGGTCGGCGCGGTAGGACAGAAGGTCGGTGCCGCCATATTCGGCCAGCATGGCGATGACCGCGTCCGTTTGCGGTGCCACCTTGTCGATGGCCGAATTGGCGGACCGCGTGACCGGCATCGCGCCCGGCTCGACATGGTCGCCCTGCGCGTTCCACTCGGTGGCTATGGCGTCGGCCAGCGCGCGGGTCGGCACGACCAGGGCGGACTTCGCCGGTGTGCGCAGCGGCTTGTCGTCAAGCGTGATGCCGAAGCCCGCGGCGTCTTGCCTGACACCCGCGACCTTCCAGAACCGCCTCATCTTCCATTCGCTCATCTCGCGGTCCTTCAGATCAGGTCTTCGAACGGATCGTCGGGCGCTTCGCCGCGCTCCCACCCCAGGAAATCCCAGGTGTGAGCCATGTGGGCCGGCATCGGAGCCGTGACGGTCATGTCGACCCCGGTGATCGGATGGCGGAAGCTCATCGAGCGGGCGTGCAGATGCAGCTTGCGCCCGATCTCTTCGCCCAGGCCCGCGCCCCAGCCGTCGCCCAGGTTTTCCTGCCCCGAGCCGCCGTATTTGCCATCGCCGATGATCGGATGCCCCAGCTCGGCCATATGCGCGCGCAACTGGTGGGTGCGGCCCGTCACCGGTTCCAGCGCGACCCACGACACCCGCCCGCCCAGCGCCGACAGGGTGGAAAACCGCGTCTCGGCCCGCTTGGCGCCGTCGGTTTCGGCCACGTCGCGGGGATGGACGCAGAGCATCTTTTCCCCCTGCCCGCGCGCGCCGTGTCCCGGCGCCTTCACCAGTGCGAACTTGATGATCCCGCGGCGCGGCTGCGGCACGCCCGCCACGGCGGCCCAGTAGATCTTGCGCGTGGCCTTGTGGCGCAGCGCTTCGGTCAGCGCCTTGGCCGCCATGCGCGTGCGCGCCAGTAGCAGCACGCCCGACGTGTCCTTGTCCAGCCGGTGCACCAGGCGCGGCCGATCCTCCAGCCCGAAGCGCAGCGCCTCGCTCAGCTGGTCCACGTGGCGCGTGGTCTTGCTGCCGCCCTGGGTCGCCAGACCGTGCGGCTTGTTCAGCGCGATGATATCGTCGTCGCGAAAGATTACCGCATCCCGCATCATCTTGGCGTCGGCATCCGACACGTAGGTGGTCGATTTGTGGACCTCGGGCGCCGCCGTATCGGGCAGCGGCGGGATGCGCACTTCCTGGCCCGCCTCGACGCGGGTGTTGCCCTTCACGCGGCCCCCGTCGACGCGGATTTCGCCCTTGCGGCACATCTTGTCGATGCGGCCCTGGGGGATGTGGGGGAAGTGCTTGCGAAACCACCGGTCCAGCCGCTGATCGCCTTCATCCGCACCCACGGTCAGGGTCTGCACACCGCTCATGCGAAAAGCCCCCGCGCCAGCATCATGCCCATGAAAAGTCCCCCGATCGATGCGCCGACCGACAGCAGGATATAGAAGACGGCCTGGCTGATCTCGCCGCGCTGCATCAGGGTCACGGCCTCGAGCGAGAAGCTCGAAAACGTGGTGAAGCCGCCCAGCAATCCCGCCTGGATCAACGGCCCCAGGTGCCACAGCCCGCGCTGCGCCGCGGCGACCGCGAAGACGCCCATCAGGAACGATCCCAGCACGTTGGCCGTCAGGATCGGAAGCGGGAAACCGGGACCGACCACGCGGGCGATCCACAGCCCCCAGCCGAAGCGCAGACCCGCGCCGACGCCGCCGCCGATCATGACCTGTAGAAGCGTTGCAAACATTGGCGTGTCCTCAAGGGCCGGCCCGCGATTGTCAATCGCCAGACCGCTTGGCGCGCTGTTTCACGAACCAGTCCAGCCGCTTTTTCAGATCACGCTCGAAGCCGCGCTCGAGCGGGATGTAGTAAACACCGCGCTTCATGCCGTCGGGAAAGTAATTCTGCCCCGAAAACCCGTCCTCGGCGTCGTGGTCATAGGCGTAGCCGTCGCCGTAGCCCTGATCCTTCATCAGCTTGGTCGGTGCGTTCAGGATGTGCTTCGGCGGCGGCTCGGATCCGGTGCGCTTCGCGGCCTTGCGGCTTTCCTTGTAGGCCACGTAGCCCGCGTTGGATTTCGGCGCCAGCGCCAGGTAGGTCACCGCCTGGCCCAGCGCCAGCTCGCCCTCGGGGCTGCCCAGCCGCTCGAACGTCTCCCACGCGTCCAGGCAGACGCGCTGCGCCTGCGGGTCGGCCAGGCCGATATCCTCGATCGCCATGCGGGTGATCCGGCGCGCCAGGTAGCGCGGGTCTTCGCCGCCCTCGAGCATCCGCGCCAGCCAGTAGAGCGCGGCGTCGGGGTCCGAGCCGCGCACCGATTTGTGCAGCGCCGAGATCAGGTTGTAATGCGCGTCGCCCGACTTGTCGTATTGCGCCGCCCGCCGCATCAGCCGCGTCGTCAGCCCATCGGTGTCAAGCGGCGCGCTCACCTTCCAGGCCGCGATCTGCTCGACCAGGTTCAGCAAGGCCCGCCCGTCCCCGTCGGCCATCTCGATCAGGGCACGGCGCGCGTCGTCGGTCAGCGGCAACGCGGCGCCCAATTCACCCTCGGCCCGCGCGATCAGGCGCTCCAGGTCGCCTTCGTCCAGCCGCGTCAGCACCAGCACCTGGGCGCGGCTGAGCAGCGCTGCGTTCAGCTCGAAGCTCGGGTTCTCGGTGGTGGCGCCCACCAAAAGGATCGTGCCGTCTTCCATGTGCGGCAGGAAGCCGTCCTGCTGCGCCTTGTTGAAGCGGTGTATCTCGTCCACGAACAGCAGGGTGCCCTGCCCGTTCTTCCTGCGGATCTTCGCGGCGTCGAAGACCTTGCGCAGCTCGGGCACGCCGCTGAAGATCGCGCTGATCTGGACGAAATGCAGATCCGTCTCGTCGGCCAGAAGCCGCGCGATGGTGGTCTTGCCCACCCCCGGCGGCCCCCAGAAAATCAGCGACGACAACGCCCCCGAGGCCAGCATCACGCCCAAGGGCGCCTCGGGGCCGAGCACCTGCGCCTGGCCGATGACCTCGCCCAACGCGCGCGGACGCAGCCGGTCGGCCAGGGGCCGCGGTGCGGTGCCTGATGCGGGTTCAGACGGGTGCGTATCGAAAAGATCGGCCATGGGGCCTATCTAGGATGCCACCCGTCCGTGCGCTACCCGGCCGCCTTAATGAAGCGACTCGGCGAAGTTCATCGACACGACCTGGTTGTCCACGCCGTCGATATCCATCACCGGACCCATCGCCGTCATGTCCACGCCCACCCGCGATGCCCAGCGCGGCCAGTTCGCCGCCAGAAGCGTCAGGCAGTTGGTCGCGCCCAGTTCCCGGGCGGCCCTGGCAAGCTCGAAGACAAGCTGGCCGTGCACGCGCCTGCGCCGCGCGGCGGGCACGTGGTGCGACACGAACAGCCGCGAGCTTTCCCACACCGTTTCGCACACGGGGGCCTTGTCGTAGAGCAGGTTGGACGGAATCGTGTCCAGAAGTCCGCGCTGCGCGTCGCGGATCATGTAGGTGTAGATGCCGCATTTCGCGGTGGTCGGCGTCAGACGATTGCCAGCCAGCACCTGGCCATCGTCGTCATGCACCACAACCCAACGGCTGGCGGGCGTGTCGTACTGGTCGAATTCCATTCCGAGCGCCTGGGGCAGATCCCAGTGATTGTGCTGGATGAACCATTCATGCCGCGCGCGCAAAAGATTTGCGAACAGCTCGCCGTGGTGGTGGATGTTTTCGAAGGAAAGAGTTGTCGTTTGCATTAAAGCCTCCACAATGCACTCGGAGGGGAATCCCCCAGAAGGGGACTCTATCTTAAGGCGAACGATTTGCGAGAGATCACGGCCGAAATTACAGCCTAAAGAAGATTATAGTCTTTCGCCCGCTGGATTGCTTCAGCGGTGGTCCGGGCCATCAATTTGTCGCGCACACCCGACAGCCTGAGCTTCAACGCGCTTTCCGAAATGCCCAGAATTGCGGCCGCCGCAGTGTGCCGATGACCGTCGGCCACGCACTTCAACGCGGCAAGCTGCGCGCCGGTCAGGCGCACGTGCGGATCGGCCATGCTGTGGTAGATCTGGATCAGGCCCGTGATGTCTTCGATTTCCGCGTCGGTGAGCTCGCGATCGCTGCGCGCCACGCTGCAAACGGTGCGTGACGTGATCGGTCCGGTCGACACGGTCACCCCGTATTTCAGACCGAACTTCTTGGCTTCCGCGAATATCCGGAACGGGTCGGGAATCTTGCGATTGGACCAGCGCGTCGCTCCGGTGCTTGCAAAGGCCCAGGCCGTCATCGGATCGCGCAGGACGTATCCGCGCTCGGTATATTGCTTCGTCCATTCCGGTGAATAGGTCTGAAAGAACATCAGTGGCGACGTGAAACGGATATGAAGCGCCAAAAAATAGCCCGCCTGGGCGTGCTCGTTGAGTTTCTTCAGCTCGGCATCGAATCGATTGCGATCAAACATAAGGCAAGATCCCGGAAACGGGATTCCGAGGCAACAACTTTAGGGAGAACAAAAGGATAGGTGACGTTCGGTCAAGCGCGAAAACGACGAACGCCGCGCCCTTGCGGGACGCGGCGTCTAGAAGGCGCGATGGGATGTGCCTATTCGGCGTCTTCGGCCTCGAGCCGGGCGCGGTCGGCCGCCCCCTTGGCGTCGCGGTCGCGATCGACGAATTCGATGATCGCCATCGGCGCCATGTCGCCATAGCGGAACCCCGCCTTCAGAACGCGGACATAGCCGCCCTGACGCTCGGCGTAGCGGGGGCCCAGAACGTCGAACAGCTTGGCGACGTGCATGTCCTGCTTCAGGCGGCTGGCGGCCTGGCGGCGGGCGTGCAGGTCGCCGCGCTTGCCCAGGGTGATCATCTTGTCGATGATACGCTTCAGCTCCTTGGCCTTGGGCAGGGTGGTCTTGATCTGCTCGTGTTCGATGAGCGATCCGCACATGTTGGCGAACATCGCCTTGCGGTGTTCGTGGGTTCGGTTCAGGCGGCGGTATCCGCGAGCGTGACGCATGATTTCAATCCTTTAGCGCGTGTTTTACTTTGTCCGACCGGCGATGCGTGTCACCGGCTCTCCTTGGGGCGTTGGCCCGGGTCGGGATGCGGGGGCGATCAAGCGTCCCCGCACCTTGGCTTATCAGAAGTTGTCTTCGAACTTCTTGGCCAGGTCCTCGATGTTTTCGGGGGGCCATTCTTCCACGTCCATGCCCAGGTGCAGGGCCATGCCCGATAGCACTTCCTTGATCTCGTTCAAGGACTTGCGGCCGAAGTTCGGCGTGCGCAGCATCTCGGCTTCGGTTTTCTGGATCAGGTCCCCGATATAGACGATGTTGTCGTTCTTCAGGCAGTTCGCGGAGCGGACCGACAGTTCCAGCTCGTCCACCTTCTTCAGCAGCAGCGGGTTGAATTCCAGCCCGTCATCGTCGTCCTGGCGCGACGCGCTTTCCGGCTCGTCGAAGTTCACGAAGATCGACAGCTGGTCCTGCACGATGCGCGCGGCGAAGGCCACGGCGTCTTCGGGCGTGACCGAGCCGTCGGTTTCGATCTTCATGGTCAGCTTGTCGTAATCCAGGACCTGGCCCTCGCGGGTGGGCTGCACATCGTAGCTGACCTTGCGCACCGGCGAATAGATCGCGTCGATGGGCATCAGGCCGATGGGCGCATCCTCGGGGCGGTTCTTGTCGGCGCTGACATAGCCCTTGCCCGAATCCACGGTCAGTTCCATGAACAGGTCCGCGCCGTCATCCAGGTGGCAGATCACGTGGTCCTTGTTCAGAACCGTGATGCCCTGACTGACCGAAATGTCGCCCGCGGTCACGACCATCGGGCCCTTGGCCGAGATCGACACCCGCTTGGGGCCTTCGACTTCCATCTTGATCGCGACGCCCTTGAGGTTCAGAACCACGTCGGTCACGTCCTCGCGCACGCCGGCGATCGAGCTGAACTCGTGCAGCACGTTGTCGATCTGCACCGACGTGATCGCGGCGCCCTGCAGCGACGACATCAGAACGCGGCGCAGCGCATTGCCCAGCGTCAGCCCGAAGCCACGCTCGAGCGGTTCGGCAATCACCGTGGCCTGACGCGTGCGGTCATTGCCCGGTTTCACCTCAAGCTGCGTGGGCTTGATCAGTTCTTGCCAGTTTTTGTGAAGCATGGTGTCTCCTCAATTCTTGTCGGGGTGCCCATGCAAGGCGGTCCCGACACCCGAGGGTGAAAATGACGACACGGGGCCGCGCGAACCGCGCGACCCCGCAAACTTGGTAATCCGGTCAGACGCGGCGACGCTTGGGCGGACGGCAGCCGTTATGGGCCATGGGCGTCACGTCGCGGATCGACGTGATGTTGAAGCCCACCGCGGCAAGCGCGCGCAAAGCCGATTCGCGACCCGAGCCGGGGCCCTGCACTTCGACTTCCAGCGTGCGGACGCCGTGTTCCTGGGCCTTCTTGCCCGCGTCTTCGGCAGCCATCTGGGCGGCGTAGGGCGTGGATTTCCGCGACCCCTTGAAGCCCATCGTGCCCGCCGACGACCAGGCGATCGCGTTGCCCTGGACATCCGAGATCAGGATCTTGGTGTTGTTGAACGAAGAATTCACATGCGCAACGCCGGCGGCGATGTTCTTGGAAACCTTCTTCTTGGTACGGGTAGGACGTGCCATATCGCGGTCTCCTTATTTCTTCTTGCCGGCAATGGCCTTCGCGGGGCCTTTGCGGGTGCGGGCATTGGTGTGCGTGCGCTGGCCGCGAACCGGCAGGTTGCGGCGGTGACGCAGACCGCGATAGCAGCCCAGGTCCATCAGGCGCTTGATGTTCATCTGAACTTCACGGCGCAGGTCACCTTCGACGGTGAAGTTCTCGTCGATATATTCGCGGATCTTCACGACGTCGGTGTCGCTCAGTTCGTTCAGGCGCTGCGAGCGGTCGATGCCGACGGCGTCACAGATCATTTCGGCCGATGCGGGGCCGATGCCGGTGATGTAGGTCAGGGCCACGGGGACCCGCTTTGCGGTGGGGAGGTTGACCCCTGCGATACGTGCCAAGGTAGACGTTCCTTTCGTTGCGGGCCCGTGATCCCAGGCCCTTTTTTCACAACGGAAGCCCGAGGGTATCCCCACGGGCTGCTGTCGAATTACGGTGCTGCAAGACGGGGCGCGACCCCTGAAATCTTACGATTCCCTTTCAGGATGGTGCGCAATAGAGCGTCGCGCCCCGATCGTCAAGGGCAACGCGCAAAGGAAGGGCGCGTGGATCGTGTCCCCGCGCCCTTTGTCAGGTCATGTCAGGTCAGGCCTGGGTGGGGGGTCCGCTCGTGCGGGCGGACGCGGGCGCGTCCTCGCGCCCCTCCAGCCAGTTCAGGATCCTGAGGATCCCGACGCCGCACACGCCAAATCCAAAACCGACGCCACTTATGGCGACGATGATCGTCACAACATCATTCATTGCTCTGCCTCGATATTTTTTTGTTGTTCGTCAAACATAGCAGAGCGCGCGCCCACGGCCAAAGACGTCGGCGATCACGAACGCGTATGTGGGCGGGACGACGCCAAGAAGATGCGGCGGGCCTGATCCATCGTGGGGGCCGCCCCGGCGGCCCACAGCATTTGGGGCAAGCAAAAATAAGGCGGGGAATGGGCTTTTCGCGCCCGACGGCCGAAATCGTGGCCGATCTGCCCCAGGCCGCGCCCGGGGCAGAATCGATCACCTCAGTCGAGCAGTTTCTCGATCTGTTCGCCGACCTCGTCGATCTCGGCCAGACCGTCGATGCGCTTCAGATCGCCCTTGGCGTAGTAATAACCGATCAGCGGCGAGGTCTTCTTGTAATATTCCATCAGCCGCTGCTTCAGGCTTTCCGCGTTGTCGTCCTCGCGGCGCTTGAACTCGGTGCCGCCGCAATTCTCGCACTTGCCGTCCTCGGGGATCGGCTTCGAGATGTCGTTGTACATCTGGCCGCAATTGGCGCAGGTCGACCGGGCCGTGATCCGTTCGATCAGCGCCTTGTCGTCGACCTGCAACTCGATCACGGCGCCCAGATCCTCGTTGTGCTTGGCCAGCAGCTCGGACAGCGCGTCGGCCTGCGCCAGCGTCCGCGGGAACCCGTCGAAGATCAGGCCGCCGCCCTTGTCTTCGTTCAGCTTCTCTTCGATCAGGCCGATGACGATCTCGTCGGTGACGAGCTCCCCCCGGTCCATGATCTTGGCAACCTTCTGGCCCATCTCGGTGCCCGAATTGCGGGCCTCGCGCAGCATGTCGCCGGTCGAAAGCTGGCGCATGTCCCGCTCTTCCACGAGCCGCCGCGCCTGTGTGCCCTTGCCCGCGCCCGGCGGTCCCAGAAGTATGATGTTCATCGGCGATTGCCCCCCTTGGCGGGTGCCTTTCTGGCACCCTTTCCACGTTTCTTGCCGCGCAGTTGGGACTTCTCAATAAGCCCTTCGTACTGGTGCGCGAGCATGTGCGACTGGACCTGCTGGATCGTGTCCATCGTCACCGACACCACGATCAGCACCGACGTGCCGCCGAAATAGAACGGGATCGCGAACTGGGCGCGGATCACCTCGGGCAGCAGGCACACGGCGGTCAGGTAGGCCGAGCCGAGCACCAGGATGCGCGCCACCACGTAGTCCAGGTATTCCTCGGTCCGCTTGCCGGGACGGATGCCCGGGATGAAGCCGTTCTGGTTCTTCAGGTTCTCGGCCACGTCTTCGGATTTGAAGGCCACGTTGGCGGTGTAGAAATAGGTGAAGAAGACGATCATGCCGCCGAAGAACAACAGGTAAAGCGGCTGGCCGGGTCCGAAATAGGCCAGGATCGTCGACATGACCGGGCCGGACTGACCGCCGCTGAAGGTCGCCAAGGTCGTGGGCAGCAGCAGCAGCGACGACGCGAAGATCGCGGGGATGACGCCCGCCGGGTTCACCTTGATGGGCAGGTGCGACGAGCCGCCGTCATAGACCTTCATCCCCACCTGGCGGCGCGGATACTGGATGTGGATCTTGCGCAAACTGCGCTCCATGAACACCACGAAGGCGATCACGGCGATGACCATGAGGATGACGCCGATGATGACCGCCGGGCTGATCGCACCCGACCTACCGGAGGCGAAGAACTGCGCCAGTGCCGCCGGGACCTCGGCGATGATGCCCACGAAGATGATCAGCGAAATGCCGTTGCCGATGCCGCGCTGGGTGATCTGCTCGCCCAGCCACATCAGGAACATGGTGCCGCCCACCAGCGTGATGACGCAGGCCGACCGGAAGAACAGGCCCGGATCGGTCACCAAGCCGCCCGCTTCCAGCGACACCGCCAGCCCGTAGGCCTGGAAGGTCGCCAGCAAAACCGTGCCGTAGCGGGTGTACTGGTTGATCTTCTTGCGGCCCTGCTCGCCTTCCTTCTTCAGCTGTTCCAGCTGCGGGACCATGGCCGTCATCAGCTGCACGATGATCGACGCGCTGATATAGGGCATGATGCCCAGCGCGAAGATCCCCATCCGGCTGATCGCGCCGCCGGTGAACATGTTCAGGATGCCGCCGATGCCGGTGGCCGCCTGTTCCATGAAGTCGCGCAGCGCGCCGCCGTCGATGCCGGGAACGGGGATGTAGGTGCCAAGGCGGTAAACGCAGAGCAGTCCCAGGGTGAAAAGGATCCGCGCGCGCAGCTCGGTGGCCTTGCCGAAGGCCCCCCAGCTCATGTTTGCGGCCATCTGTTCGGCGGCTGATGCCATGTCGGGGTCTCGCTATGTATGAAAACGCCGCGCGAACCGGCTTCCGGGCTCGCGCGGCGTCATGAAAACCTGAGTGGTTATGTAAGCGGCGGCGCCGCCGCTCACAACCCGTTACTCGGCCGCTGGCGCGCTCGTGACGGTCAGCGAGCCACCGACCTTCTCGACCGCTTCGATCGCGGATTTTGAGGCACCGGTCACGGTGATCTGCACCTTCGACGTGATCTCGCCCTTGGACAGGACGCGGATTCCGTCGCGCTTGCGCCGGATCAGGCCCGAATCGACCAGCTCGGTCTCGGTGATTTCCTCGCCCAGCTTGCCAGCGTCGATGAACTTCTGGATCAGGCCCAGGTTCACGACGGCGAATTGCTTGCGGTTGGGCTTGCTGAAGCCACGCTTCGGCAGACGCTGGTAGATCGGCATCTGGCCACCCTCGTAGCCGTTGATCGCCACACCCGAGCGGGACTTCTGACCCTTGATACCCCGGCCGGCGGTCTTGCCGGTGCCGGATCCCGGACCACGGCCCACGCGCTTGCGCGGCTTGGTGGCACCCGGGTTGTCGTGCAGTTCGTTCAGTTTAACCATTGTCGCTTCCTTTTTTTGCCGGACGCGCACCCCCAGCGACGGGAGCGGTGCGGCCACGGCGTTGCGTTGTCTTGTCTTGGGGGTCGAGGCCTTGGCCTCAGCCCTTTTCTTCGATGATCTGCACCATGTGCGGGATCGAGTTGACCATGCCGCGGACGGACGGAGTGTCTTCCAGTTCGCGCACGCGGTGCATCTTGTTCAGGCCCAGGCCCTTCAGCGTCTTGCGCTGGCTGGCGGGGCGGCGGATGGGCGAGCCCACCTGCTTGACGACGATGGTTTTAGCCATGGTTTAAGCCTCCTCGGCGACTTGGTCGGATGCGTGGGTCGCATCTTCGCGCTTGGGCAGGATGTCGGCGACCTTCTTGCCGCGACGCTGGGCGACGGACCGCGGCGAGGCTTCGTTCAGCAGGCCGTTCAGCGTGGCGCGGATCATGTTGTAGGGGTTCTGCGACCCGATCGACTTGGCGACCACGTCCTGGACGCCCAGCATCTCGAAGATGGCGCGCATCGGACCACCGGCGATGATGCCCGTACCTTGCGGCGCGGTGCGCATGACGACCTTGCCCGCACCGTGGCGACCATAGACGTCGTGGTGCAGCGTGCGGCCGTCGCGCAGGGGCACGCGGATCATGTTGCGCTTGGCGGCTTCGCCGGCCTTGCGGATCGCCTCGGGGACTTCCTTGGCCTTGCCCTTGCCGAAGCCCACGCGGCCGCGCTGGTCGCCCACGACGACGAGTGCCGCGAAGCCGAAACGCTTGCCGCCCTTGACGGTCTTGGACACGCGGTTGATCGCCACAAGGCGATCGGCGAATTCGGGGGTTTCGTCGCGCTGGCCGCGACGGCCGCCCCGGTTGTCATCTCTTGCCATACGTCTGGCTCCTTCATGGCCCTCGCGGGCTTGGTTGATACGATCCTGGTGGGCCATGGGGCCCCCGGATCATCGAGGCGGTCGTCCGCCTGCAAAGACAGGACCGCGCCATTCAGGCGCGATCCCGTGAACTCTTAGATCTTCAGGCCGCCCTCGCGCGCGGCGTCGGCCAGGGCCTTCACCTTGCCGTGGAACAGGAAGCCGCCGCGATCGAAATAGGCTTCGCTGACGCCTGCCTTCTTGGCCCGCTCGGCGATCGCCGCACCGACCTTGGTCGCCGCGTCGATGTTGTTCTTGCCGACGACGCCCAGATCCTTTTCCAGCGACGAGGCCGAGGCCAGCGTCACACCCTGCACATCGTCGATGAGCTGGACGGAAATGTTCTTGTTCGAGCGGTGAACGCTCAGGCGCGGACGCCCTGCGTTGACCTTGCGAAGCTTGTTCCGAACGCGCAGGCGGCGCTTCAGAAACAGGTCTCTTTTGCTGTTTGCCATGTCTGCGTCCTTACTTCTTCTTGCCTTCCTTGCGGAAGATGAATTCACCCTTATAGCGGATGCCCTTGCCCTTGTAGGGCTCGGGACGGCGCCATTCGCGAATGTTCGCGGCCACCTGGCCCACATGCTGCTCGTCGATGCCTTCGACGATGATCTCGGTCTGCTTGGGGACCGAGAGCGTCACGCCGTCGGGCACCTGGAAGTCGACGTCGTGGCTGAGGCCCAGGTTCAGCTTCAGGACGTTGCCCTGCAGCTGCGCGCGGTAGCCCACGCCTTGGATCTCCAGCTCTTTCTTGAAGCCGGTGGTGACGCCCGTCACCAGGTTCTGAACCATCGTGCGGCTCATGCCCCATTGCTGGCGGGCGCGCTTGGACTTGCCGCGCGGGGTGATGGTGACGGCGTTGTCTTCGACAGCCAGCGTCACATCATCCGTCGCAGTGAAGGTCCGGGTGCCCTTGGGCCCCTTCACTTCGATTTTCTGACCGTCGATCTTGGCTTCCACGCCGGAAGGCAGGTCAACGGGTCGTTTACCGATACGAGACATACCAATCCCTCCTTAGAAGACGGTGCAGAGCACTTCACCGCCGACATTGGCGGAGCGTGCGGCGGCGTCCGTCATCACACCCTTGGGGGTCGAGACGATGGAGATGCCCAGGCCCTGGCGGACGGACGGGATGTCCGAAACACCGGCATAGACGCGACGACCGGGGGTCGACACGCGCTTGAGGTCCTTGATGACCGGAGCGCCCTCGTAATACTTCAGGCTGATCTCGATGGCCGGGTGGCCATCCTTGCCGGTCGTGGCTTCATATCCGCGGATATAGCCTTCGTCGGCAAGCACATCCAGGACCCAGCCGCGCAGTTTCGAGGCGGGAGTGATGACCGTGGACTTGCCGCGCAGCTGAGCGTTGCGGATCCGGGTCAGCATATCACCGATAGGATCGTTCATTGTATCAAAACCTCCTTACCAGCTCGACTTGACCATGCCGGGGATCTGGCCATCCGAGCCAAGATCCCGGAGCGCGATCCGCGACATTTTCAGTTTGCGGTAGTAGCCGTGCGGACGGCCCGTCAGTTGGCACCGGTTGTGCAGACGGGTGGCCGAGGAATTGCGCGGCAGCTTGGCCAGCTTCAGCTGGGCCTTGAACCGCTCTTCCATGGGCTTCGATTCGTCGCGCGCGATGCCTTTCAGCTCGGCACGCTTGGCGGCATACTTGTCCACCAGGGCCTGACGCTTCTTTTCGCGCTCGATCATTGCTTTCTTCGCCATGAGTTCTGTTCCTCTCAGCTGTTGAAGGGCATGTTGAAATGCTTCAACAGCGCTTTGGCTTGGGCGTCGTCGGACGCGGTGGTGCAGATCACGATATCAAGGCCCCAGGCTTCGTCGATCTTGTCGAAGTTGATCTCGGGGAACACGATATGTTCCTTCATGCCCATGGCGTAGTTGCCACGGCCGTCGAAGGATTTGCCGTTCACGCCGCGGAAGTCGCGGACGCGCGGCAGCGCGATGGTGATCAGGCGGTCCAGGAATTCGTACATCCGGTCGCCGCGCAGGGTCACCTTGGCCCCCAGCGGCATGTCTTCGCGGACGCGGAAACCGGCGATGGACTTCTTGGCCTTGGTGATGACGGCCTTCTGGCCCGCGATCGCGGTCAGGTCGTCGGCCGCCGACTTGGCCTTCTTGCTGTCGCGCACGGCTTCGGCACCGGCGCCGATGTTCAGCACGATCTTGTCCAGGCGCGGGATCTGCATCGGGTTGGTGAACCCGAATTCTTCCTTCATCGCGGCCTTGATCTCGTCGTTGTACTTGGCGCGCAGACGGGGGGTGTAGTTTGCGGTATCGAGCATCAGATCACGTCTCCCGTGGTCTTGGCGACGCGGACCTTCTTGCCGTCTTCGATCTTGAAGCCGACGCGGGTCGCTTTGCCGTTTGCATCCAGCAGGGCCAGGTTCGACAGGTCGATGGGCATCGCCTTCGGCGTGCGTCCACCTTGGCTGGACTGGCTTTGCTTGACGTGGCGGATGGCGATGTTGACGCCTTCGACCACCGCCTTGCCAGCGGCGGGGTTCACGGACTGGATCTCGCCCTGCTTGCCCTTGTCCTTACCGGCAAGAACGACGACCTTGTCACCCTTTTTCAGTTTGGCAGCCATTTACAGCACCTCCGGGGCGAGCGAGATGATCTTCATGAAGTTCTTCGCGCGCAGCTCGCGAACCACCGGTCCGAAGATACGGGTGCCGATCGGCTCGTTGTTATTGTTGAGGATGACGGCGGCGTTCCGATCGAACCGGATCGCGGTGCCATCGTCGCGGCGCACTTCCTTGGCGGTGCGCACGACGACGGCCTTGCGGACGTCGCCCTTCTTCACGCGGCCGCGCGGAATGGCTTCCTTGACCGACACAACGATGATGTCGCCCACGGATGCGTATTTCCGCTTCGAGCCGCCGAGGACCTTGATGCACTGAACACGGCGCGCGCCGGAATTGTCAGCGACATCCAGATTGGTCTGCATCTGGATCATGGGGTGTCTCCCGACCTTTGGGGTGAGCTTCGCTCGTTACTCCCCAGGGTTTCGATTGACTGGAATGTCAAAGCCTTAGTTGGCGATGACCTCCCAGCGTTTGGTTTTCGACTTCGGCGCACATTCCTGGATACGGACCTGGTCGCCGACGTTGAACTGGTTGGTCTCATCGTGAGCCCGGTACTTCTTGGACTTACGGATCGTCTTTTTCAGAACGGGGTGCGTGAAGCGCCGCTCGACCGACACGGTGACGGTCTGTTCGTTCTGGTTGCTGGTGACGGTGCCGGACAGGATGCGTTTGGGCATGGATCAGGCCTCCGCTTCGGTGGTTGCAGCGGCCGAGGCCGCCTTTTCGTTCAGGATGGTCTTCACGCGGGCGACGTCACGCTTGACGTTGCGGATCTGCGCGGTGTTTTCCAGCTGGTTCGTGGCCGCCTGGAAGCGCAGGTTGAACGCTTCTTTCTTCAGGTTGACCAGATGATCCCGAAGCTCGTCGGGCGTCTTGTCACGCAATTCGTTGGCTTGGAGAGCCATGATGTCTTCCTTTGCAACATCACCGGAGGGCCGTGCGAACACGTCACCCTGATTCCCGGTGGAGGTGGATGAAGGGGCCGTATAGGAGGGTTGGCGGGGGTTGGCAAGGCCCATGAGCCACTAATCGGTGGTGCAGTTCCCGAAGTGCTGAGCGGCTATGAATTCATTTAGGATCAGTGTGTTCCTTGAATGAACCGCGAGGCCATCATTGCTGATTGTAGTAGACTGCACAGCACCCGACGGCGTTGTCTCGACGAAGCTGAACGCGTCTTCACCCACGTAGATTTGTACTTCAACGATACCGGCGTTTCCCTCCATGAATACGCGCTCCGAAAGTGTATCCAGCCTGAAAATCAAAAAGAATTCCTCCTCAGAGCGTCCCTCTTCATCGATTCGATAGTGAAAATCGCAGTCCCAAGTGAAAACCGCTCCTTTTGCCACCGTAGACAAGTTTACTAGGAGAAATGCTATCGCAATGAGACGCACCTAGCTTCCCCACGCGTAATTGAAGCTCACGCTCACCCGCTCGTCCTCGCTCATGTTCATTGGCACCTCGTGGCGGAGCCAGGATTCCCAGAGCAGCACCTCGCCCACCTGCGGCTTCACGTAGACGAAATTGCGCAAGCTCTCGGGCGCGTCCTTTCGGCGGCCGGGGGCGGCCATCATCATGGGCAGGCGCGGGTCTTCGAACTTGATGGCGGAGGTGTCTTCGGGCATCGCCACGTAGGTCGTGCCCGAGATCACTGAATGGGGGTGCAGGTGGCTGGTGTGGATGCCGCCTTCGGGCAGGATGTTGATCCAGATGTCTTCCAGCTTCAGCTTCTTGTCGCCCAGATCGAAGGCCAGGTCCGACGCGAAGGCGGCCACGTGCTTGTCCAGCGCCGCGACGAGATCCTTGAAGATCGAGAACCGCCACGGCAGATCGGTGAGCGACGCGTAGGACGTGTAGCCCGGGAAGTCGTTTTCCTCGCACCAATCCTGTCCGGCCTCGTCATCCTCGGCGATGGAATTGCACGACGCCGCCAGCTCGTTCGGGTCTATGGCGGGACCCCGCTCGGACAGGGCGGCGCGGTAAAGGCGGGTAACGAAAAGCGATGCGATCTCTGACATGCGCCCCGCATAGCGCAGCGGCGTGCAAATGACGAGACTCCGGGATGGCTTGACCTCGATCAAGTCGCCCCCCTTCGGCGTCGGCCTAGGGTCAGGCACGCAAGCCCGTAAATCCTGAGCAACCCCGGAGAGCCAGATGCCCCACACCCCTCACGAGCTTGCCCGGGATTTGCCGTCGAACGTCGTGCAGCTCAAGAGCCTGCGGAATTCCAACAGGCATTTCCTGCGGTTGTGCGAGGCCTATCAAGAGGTCAATCGCGCCATTCGGCGGGCCGAAACCCATGTCGAACCGACCTCGGACGAGCACCTGTCCGAGATGCGCAGACGGCGCGTCAGGCTGCAGGATGATATCGCGCGGTGGCTGTCACAGGAATAGCGGGCGACGGTACGCAGGGCGTCACGCGCGCCGATGGGCGGACTCCGAAAAGCCAAAAGCCCCCGCCAGCGAGGCGGGGACTTTCGTGATTTCAACTGACGGGCCCGGAAGTTGCGGGCCGCAAATCGTTTACCAGTCTTCGCGCATCACGGTGCGGGTCTTGACCGGCAGTTTCATGGCGGCCAGGCGCAGAGCCTCGCGCGCGACGTCTTCGTTGACGCCGTCGATCTCGAACATGACGCGGCCGGGCTTGACCTTGGCGGCCCAGAAATCGACCGAGCCCTTGCCCTTGCCCATGCGGACTTCGACGGGCTTCGATGTGACGGGCACGTCCGGGAAGATCCGGATCCAGACACGACCCTGACGCTTCATGTGACGCGTCATGGCCCGCCGGGCGGCTTCGATCTGGCGCGCGGTGACGCGCTCGGGCTCGACCGCCTTCAGGCCAAAGGTGCCGAAGTTCAGGTCAGACCCGCCCTTCGCCTCGCCGCGGATGCGGCCCTTGTGCATCTTGCGGAATTTGGTGCGCTTCGGTTGCAGCATGTCAATGCCTCCTTAGCGACGGCCGCCAGCGCCGCGCGGCGTGGGACCATCTTGAAGTTCCTGGGCGCGACGATCGCGGGCGGCGGGGTCATGCTCGAGGATCTCGCCTTTGAAGATCCAGACCTGGATGCCGATGATGCCGTACGCGGTCTTGGCTTCGACGCGGGCGAAATCGA
Source organism: Palleronia pontilimi (assembly GCF_016412875.1). Taxonomy (GTDB): domain Bacteria; phylum Pseudomonadota; class Alphaproteobacteria; order Rhodobacterales; family Rhodobacteraceae; genus Palleronia; species Palleronia pontilimi. The sequence goes on from NZ_JAEKPD010000027.1 coordinate 31,190, forward strand.
TATCGGCCCGCAGGGTATGCAGGGGCACGCGGCCCTCGCGGTACCATTCGGTCCGGGCGATCTCGGCACCGCCAAGGCGGCCTGCCAGGTTCACGCGGATGCCCAGGGCACCCATGCGCATGGCGTTCTGCACCGAGCGCTTCATGGCGCGACGGAAGGACACGCGACGCTCGAGCTGCTGGGCGATGGATTCGCCGACCAGAGCGGCGTCCAGTTCCGGCTTGCGGACCTCGACGACGTTCAGGTGCAGCTCGCTGTCGGTCATCGCGGCCAGCTTGCGGCGCAGGGTTTCGATATCCGCGCCCTTCTTGCCGATGATGACGCCGGGGCGCGCGGTGTGGATCGTGACGCGGCACTTCTTGTGCGGACGTTCGATGATCACACGGCTGATGCCGGCGGCCTTGCACTCTTCCTTGATGAATTCGCGCATACGGATGTCTTCCAGCAGAAGATCCCCGTAATCCTTCGTGTCGGCGTACCAGCGGCTGTCCCAGGTCCGGTTGACCTGCAGGCGCATGCCGACGGGATTGACTTTGTTACCCATTACGCTTGCTCCTCGTTCTGGCGAACCTTGATGGTCAGTTCCGAAAACGGCTTGATGATCCGGCCGAACCGGCCACGGGCCCGCGGGCGACCGCGCTTCATGGTCATGTTCTTGCCCACATAGGCTTCGGCGACGACCAGCTCGTCCACGTCCAGGTTGTGGTTGTTCTCGGCATTGGCGATGGCCGACTGAAGGCACTTGCGGACATCGTCCGAGATCCGCTTCTTCGAGAAGGTCAGATCCTGCAAAGCCTTTTCGACCTTCTTGCCCCGGATCATGGCCGCGACAAGGTTCAGCTTCTGAGGGCTGGTGCGCAGCATGCGGGTCTTGGCCATGGCTTCGTTGTCAGCCACGCGGCGGGGGTTCTTGTCTTTGCTCATTTCCGCTTCGCCTTCTTGTCGGCGGCGTGACCGTAATAGGTGCGGGTCGGGCTGAATTCGCCAAACTTCTGGCCGATCATTTCCTCGGAGACGTTCACCGGGATATGCTTCTTGCCATTATAGACGCCGAAGGTGAGGCCCACGAACTGGGGCAGGATGGTGGAGCGACGCGACCAGATCTTGATGACCTCGTTGCGGCCGCTCTCGCGGGTTTTTTCGGCCTTCTTGAGCACGTAGGCATCAACGAAGGGGCCTTTCCAGACGGAACGCGACATCTATCAGCGTCCTTTCTTCTTGGCGTGACGCGAGCGGATGATCAGCTGCTGCGACGCCTTGTTCTTGTTACGGGTCCGCGCGCCCTTGGTGGGCTTGCCCCACGGGGTCACGGGGTGACGGCCACCGGAGGTCCGGCCTTCACCACCACCATGGGGGTGGTCGACCGGGTTCATCACGACACCGCGCACGGACGGGCGGATGCCCTTGTGGCGGTTGCGGCCGGCCTTGCCGAAGTTCTGGTTGGAGTTGTCGGGGTTCGACACGGCACCGATGGTGGCCATGCATTCCTGACGAACCAGGCGCAGTTCGCCCGAGCTCAGGCGGATCTGGGCGTAGCCGCCGTCACGACCGACGAACTGGGCGTAGGTGCCCGCGGCGCGTGCGATCTGGCCGCCCTTGCCGGGCTTCAGCTCGATGTTGTGGATGATCGTGCCGATGGGCATGCCCTGGAACGGCATCGCGTTGCCGGGCTTCACGTCGACCTTGTCGCCGCTGATGATCTTGTCGCCGATGCCCAGGCGCTGGGGCGCCAGGATATAGCGTTGCTCGCCGTCGGTGTACTGGATCAGCGCGATGAAGGCGGTGCGGTTGGGATCGTATTCGATCCGAACCACGACGGCTTCCACGTCGTGCTTGGTGCGTTTGAAGTCGACGATGCGGTACAGGCGCTTGGCGCCCCCGCCCTTGCGTCGCATCGTGATACGTCCGGTGTTGTTGCGGCCACCGTGCTTGGTCAAACCCTCGGTAAGGGATTTGACCGGACGGCCTTTCCACAGCTCCGAACGGTCGATCAGCACCAGCCCGCGCTGGCCCGGCGTCGTCGGCTTATACGACTTGAGTGCCATGCTTTCTGTCTTCCGTTTATGTGGCGAGGCAGACGCGCCCCGCGATGTGAAGCGCCCTGTCGCCAGGTCGCCGGGTAGATGTCCGTGACGGACAAAAGCCAAGCCCCGGACGAATCCGGGGCCTAGCCGATGGGCGGTGTCTATGGAAGGACGTGAAGCAGGTCAAGGGTGACACGAAAACGCGCGAGCCGCACACGGCGCCTCGGCCGATCAGCTTCGATTTCACCGATGCGGCGGGTTCGTCTGCCGAAATATCGACACAATGAAAGTCTAGGGTCCGTTGCCATGCAACGCATTTCAGACGGCCCAGCGATGGATATCCGGCGCGCGATGATCGGACTTGCCGTCGTCGGCGTGTTTGCGCTCGTCATCCTGCACCAGTTCGTGTTTTTTTCGCACGTGGTGGACCTGACCGTCATGCGCAATGATGCGCCTTCGTATTGTTCGACCGCACACCGCGACAATTGGTACCTGAGAGAGCGGGGCCGAAGCTCGGTTCCGCAAGACCCGCGTGGGTATTGCGGATCGATCCGGACGACGATGGGCAACTACAAGCTGCCCGACAGCAAATATTTCCTGAGCTTGCATCAGTCCCGTCCATATCTCGACGAGACGCTGGTCGAAGGATGCCGTTTCCGGGTGCTTGTCGTCGGCTACGGCAAGAAATTCGCCAAGGGCGACAAGCCGCGAACGCCGATCAGGCAGAAGATTTCGCGCGTGGTCGAGGAATTGGGATGTTCCGGGAACCGGATCGGCGGCCCCGCGCCGGGTGTCAGGTTGCCAGCGCGCGCATCGGCAGGGTGATCGCGCGGGACAGGCCGTGATCCGTCGCGCGCGTCTCGATCCGGCCTTCCAGCCGGACCGAGATGCACAGGTCAATCAGTTTCGACCCGAACCCGGGCTGCGATCCGATGGCCATACCACCCCCGGGGCGATGTTCGCTCCAGTCGAGGATCACCGTGTCCTGGTCGACGATCCAGGACAGCGACAGGCTACCATCCGTGTTGCTGAGTGCGCCGTATTTCACCGCGTTCGTCGCCAGTTCGTTGATCGCCAGCGCCAGGTATGCCGACGCATCGGGACCGATCCTGACGGCTGGTCCATCCCGGCCGATCGTCAGTCGGGCCGCGTCTGAATAGGGCTTCAGGACTTCCGAGACCAGGTCGGACAGCGCGATATCGCCCCGGCCGCTGGCGCCGTCGCGCCGCCGCGGACGGTCCGGCACCAGTCGCGGTGGGCGCGGGAGGGCCCGGCGGCAGGGGCTGGAGTCATCGGGTGACCCACGATCGAAACCGCCGTTACAGCTTCCCTAACGCTTGTCCGCCATCATCACGCGCGACCAAAGCCCCACTTTGACGACATATAAATGACAATACGCGCCCGAGAGGTGGATTAATGCCCGGATATATTTCCGAGCTCAGCTACGATGGGCCAAACGATTTCATCGAGGTCGTCGTTTCCGGCGGGACCGACATGTCGAGCTATGCCATCTATTACTACGACATATCGACGGGCGCGACCACCGGCACCATGTCATTCACCGCGAGCCCCGAGGCGACGATCGCGGGCAAGGACGTCTATCTCTTCGATCCCACCCATCCCGACTGGGCCGGCCTGGACGCGGGCCTTGCCTATGCGCTGGTCGATGACACCGGGACCGTGCTGCAGTTCGTGTCGGTGGATGGAAAGACGACAACCGCCACGGACGGCCCCGCAAACGGTCAGACCAGCACGAATATCGGCACTGTCACCGACGGCTCTTCGCTAGAGACCAGCGATCGCGGCGCGAGCTACGCGGTGCAACCTGCTGCAAACCCCGGAACGATCCCATGCTTCGCCACGGGCAACCTGATCGACACGCCGGACGGCCCGCACCCGGTCGAAGACCTCGCCATCGGCGATCTGGTGATGACGGTGGACGCGGGTCCCCAGCCGGTGCGGTGGATCAACCGAAGATTCCAGTCTCTTGTGGATGCAGCGGACGACGCGCGCCCCGTCCTTTTCGCGCGCGGCGCGCTGGGGCCGGGGCGGCCGACAAGGGATCTTCTCGTGTCGCCGCAGCACCGCATCCTCGTCGGCACTGGCGGGCAACTCGAGAAGCTCTTCGACCATGCCCAACTGGTGCCCGCCAAGGCGCTGACCGGCCTGCCGGGGATCCGACACATGCGGGGCAGGAAGACGATCATCTGGGTGCATTTCCTGTGCGACGCCCACCACGTCGTCACCTCGAACGGGTGTCTCAGTGAAAGCCTTCTGCCGGGCCCACAGGTCGTAGCGGGCCTTCGCGGATCTTCACGCACCTTGCTGTCGCAGATCCTCCAATCAGCGGGCACAGGTGACGGGCGGAACGTCGAGCCCGCCCTGCCCTTGCTGTCCGTGCAAGCCGCGCGGAAACGGGTGGCGTCGGCCAAGATCCCCGCGCGGGGACAGACACCCGCCTGACCCGAGGTGTGTTGCAGTCTCAGGGCCCCCTCTCGGAAGCCGGGCACGCCGTCGCTGACGTTGATATGGACGCCGCGGTCGGCCCATGGTGCCTGTGGAACGCAGCCCGTGCGTCTTGGGCGCAATGCGAAGCCGTCGCTGCCGAAAAAAGCTAGTAACTTGGCGCGCAGTCGATGTCGGCGGACAGGTCTTGCACGGGATCGGCGGGCGAACAGGGCTGCTCCGACATTGGATAGGTCGTGGCCGGTTCCTGTTCCGCACAGGCGGCAAGGCCGAGGATCGGGACGAGGGCGAGCAGGACGGGCGCGGGTTTCATGATGGTGTCCACCGGGTTCATGTCGTTTCACCGGGTGTAGCCGGACCCTTGCGCGCTCGTCTTGACTTCGCTCAAGTCCGCATCGCGGCCCGCCACCAACGAAAAAGGCCCCGCGTCGCCGCGGGGCCTTTCCCAATCCGTCCTGTGACCGGTGTCAAAGACCCGTCGATACGTCGATCGTGTTGCCTTCTTCCAGCGTCACGTAGGCTTTCTTGACGTCGCGCCGCTTGCCGGGCTGACCGCGGAAGCGCTTGGTCTTGCCCTTGGTGATGGACGTGTTGACGGCCTTCACCTTGACGTTGAACAGCGTCTCGACCGCTTCCTTGATCGCCGGTTTCGCGGCGCTCATCGCCACTTCGAAGACAACCGCGCCGTTTTCGGACGCCATGGTGGCCTTTTCGGTGATGATCGGCTTGCGGATCACGTCGTAATGCTCTGGCTTCGTGCTCATTTCAGGCGAGCCTCCAGTGCTTCGATACCGGCCTTGGTGATGACCAGGGTATCGCGCTTCAGGATGTCATAGACGTTGGCGCCCATCGAGGGCAGCACGTCCAGACCGTCGATATTGGCCGCGGCCTTGGCGAAATTCTCGTTCACCTCGGCCCCGTCGATGACCAGCGCACGCTTCCAGCCCAGATCCCGGATCTGCTTGGCCAGGGTCTTGGTCTTGGCGTCTGCGATGTCCAGGTTGTCCAGGATCACGACATTGCCTTCCGCCTGCTTGGCCGACAGCGCGTGGCGCAGGCCCAGCTTGCGGAACTTCTTGGTCAGCTCGTGACCGTGGCTGCGCACGACCGGGCCCTTGTAGACGCCACCGCCGCGGAAGATCGGCGCCGAGCGCGCACCGTGGCGTGCGCCGCCGGTGCCCTTCTGGCGATAGATCTTCTTGGTCGAGTAGCTGACTTCGGACCGGGTCTTGACCTTGTGCGTACCGGCCTGCGCGTTGTTGCGCTGCCAGCGGACCACGCGGTGCAGGATGTCGATGCGCGGCTCGAGCCCGAACAGGGCGTCGTCCAGTTCGACCGATCCGGCCTTCGAGCCGTCCAGTTTGATGGCATCAGTTTTCATCGTCGCCCTCCTTCTTCTCGGTGGCGTCGCTGTTGTCGGTGTCCGAACCTTCGGCGTCGATCTGGGCTTCGGCTTCCTTCAGCGCGGCGGCCTGCTGCTCGGCGGCTTCCTGGGCCAGGCGCTCGGCTTCCGCGGCTTCAGCGGCGGCGGCTTCCTCGGCGGCGGCTTGTGCCAGTCTTTCGGCTTCCTCGGCGGCGGATTTCAGCGCGGCGGGATAGATCACGTTCTCGGGCGTGGCTTTCTTGACCGCGTCCTTGATCGTCACCCAACCGCCCTTCGAGCCCGGCACGGCACCCTTGACCATGATCAGGCCACGCGCGCTGTCGGTCTTGATGACCTGCAGGTTCTGCGTTGTGACACGGGCAGCGCCCATGTGACCGGCCATCTTCTTTCCCTTGAACACCTTGCCGGGGTCCTGGCACTGGCCCGTCGAGCCGTGCGAGCGGTGGCTGATCGACACGCCGTGGCTGGCGCGCAGACCGGCGAAGTTGTGCCGCTTCATGGCACCGGCAAAGCCTTTACCGATCGACGTGCCGGACACGTCGACATACTGGCCTTCGAAGTAATGCGACGCGATGATCTCTTCACCCACGTCGATCATGTTCTCGGGGGCCACGCGGAATTCGGCGATCTTGCGCTTGGGTTCCACCTTGGCCACCGCGAAATGGCCACGCATGGCTTTCGAGGTGTTCTTGGCCTTCGCGGTGCCCGCGCCCAGCTGAACGGCGGCATAGCCGTGTTCGTCCGGGGTGCGCTGAGCGACCACTTGCAGCTTGTCGAGTTGCAGGACGGTGACGGGCACTTGCCGGCCATCTTCCTGGAAGATGCGCGTCATGCCCATCTTCTTTGCGATAACGCCTGAGCGCAGCATGTCAGCCCCCCATCACTTTGATGTCGACGGCCACACCGGCAGCCAGGTCGAGCTTCATCAGCGCGTCCACGGTCTGGGGGGTGGGATCGACGATGTCGAGCATCCGCTTGTGGGTGCGGATTTCGAACTGGTCCCGGGACTTCTTGTCCACGTGGGGACCACGCAGGACGGTGAATTTCTCGATCTTGTTGGGCATGGGGATGGGTCCCCGCACCGAAGCGCCGGTGCGCTTGGCGGTCGAGACGATTTCCTGGGTGCTGCTGTCGAGCACCCGGTAATCGAACGCCTTCAGGCGGATGCGAATGTTCTGGCTGGCGGCCATTGGTGTCATTCCCTTGACAGGGTTTCAGTCGAGAGGTGGGGCGAAGCTCATCCCCCGCGCCACATCGGACCAGTATATGTGGTGCCGGACGCACGAGGCGCCCGGCGGTCTTTGGGTCTGCGTCGCGGGTTACTCGATGATTTTCGAGACCACGCCGG
>NZ_JAEKPD010000028.1 GCF_016412875.1 Palleronia pontilimi
GATCGGCGCTCAGCATGAACCCGGCGATGAGGATGACGGCGAAACATTGGTATCATAACGTGTATTGCCGTCGTATCAACTAAATATTGAATTACCTACTATATCTTGCGAACCGTGCAGACGGCTCGTGGATTTGTGGAGACAAACCCGCCCTGATGGACACGAAACGATTGTCAGATGGCCATCTGAATGGGTCTAATGGCCAAGTTTTGGTGGTCGCTTCATTTCAAGAAACCAGCCTACGTCGTCAGCCGCATTTCGAATGACCGCAGGCGCTGCAGGTCATGCAACCTTCGATCATGCGCATCTCGTAGCTGCCGCAGGACGGGCAGGCCTTCGCCGAGGATGGGCCCACGGCCATGACCCGGGCTTGCGGGTCGCTTTTCAGGCCCATGCCCTCGCCCGCCAGGAACCCGGTTGCGATCAGGTGCCGTTCGATCACACCGCCGATGGCCGCCAGGATCGACGGGATGTACTTCCCCTCGACCCAGGCGCCGCCGCGTGGATCGAACACCGCCTTCAGCTCTTCGACCACGAAGGACACGTCGCCGCCGCGCCGGAATACGGCCGAGATCATGCGGGTCAGCGCCACGGTCCAGGCGAAATGCTCCATGTTCTTCGAGTTCACGAAGATCTCGAACGGGCGCCGGTGACCGTTCTGCACCAGGTCATTGATGGTGATGTAGAGCGCGTGCTCGCTGCCTGGCCATTTCAGCTTGTAGGTATTGCCCTCCAGCTCGGACGGGCGGCTAAGCGGCTCGGACATGTAGATGACCTCGCCATCGGTCTGGGTGCTCTGGGTCGGCGCTTGCTCGGCGCTTTCGCTGACGCTCAGCACGCTGCCGGTCACGGCGTTGGGCCGGTAGGTCGTGCAGCCCTTGCAGCCCGTCTCGTAGGCTTCCATGTAGACGTCCTTGAACGCGTCGAAGCCGATATCCTCGGGGCAGTTGATGGTCTTCGAGATCGACGAGTCGACCCATTTCTGGGCGGCGGCCTGCATGCGGACGTGGTCCATCGGGTCCAGCGTCTGGGCGCTGACGAAATGGTCCGGCAGGGGCGCGTCGCCCTTCAGGTCGCGCCACATCTGCACGGCGTAATCCACCACTTCTTCCTCGGTCCGGCTGCCGTCCTTCTGCAGCACCTTGCGCGTGTAGGCATGGGCGAAGACCGGCTCGATGCCCGACGACACGTTGCCCGCGAACAGGCTGATCGTGCCCGTGGGAGCCACGCTGGTCAGCAGCGCGTTGCGGATGCCGTCCTGCCGGATCGCGTCCTTCACGTCCTGGTCCATATGCGCCAGCGAGCCCGAGGCCAGGTACTTGTCGGCGTCGAACAGCGGAAACGCGCCCTTCTCGGCCGCCAATTCCGATGACGTCAGGTACGCGGCGCGGGCGATCCGGTGCATCCAGTCCTCGGTCAGACGCGCCGCTTCGTCGCTGCCGTAGCGCACGCCGACCATCGCCAGCGCGTCGGCCAGGCCGGTGACCCCCAGCCCGATCCGGCGCTTGGCCTGCGCCTCTTGCGCCTGGGCTTCCAGCGGGAAGCGCGACGCGTCCACCACATTGTCCATCATTCGCACGGCGCTGGCGACCAGCCGGTCCAGCGCCGCGTCATCCAGCGCGGCGGCCTCGCCGAAAGGGTCCGTGACCAGCCGCGCCAGGTTGACCGAGCCCAGAAGGCACGCGCCGTAGGGCGGCAGGGGCTGCTCGCCGCAGGGATTCGTCGCGGCGATGGTTTCGCAATAGGCCAGGTTGTTGGCCGCGTTGATGCGGTCGATGAAAATCACGCCCGGCTCGGCGTAATCGTAGGTCGCGCGCATGATGCGGTTCCACAGGTCGCGCGCCTGGACGGTGCGCATGACCTTGCCGTCGAAGACCAGCTCCCACGGGCCGTCGGCCTTGACGGCCTCCATGAACGGGTCGGTGACCAGCACGCTGACGTTGAAATTGCGCAGCCGGGCGGGATCCGACTTGGCGTCGATGAAATCCTCGATATCCGGATGGTCGCAGCGCAGGGTCGCCATCATGGCACCGCGCCGCGCGCCCGCCGACATGATGGTGCGGCACATGGCGTCCCAGACGTCCATGAAGGACAGCGGCCCCGACGCGTCCGCCGCCACGCCCGACACGCCCGCGCCCTTGGGCCGGATGGTCGAGAAGTCGTAGCCGATGCCACCGCCCTGCTGCATGGTCAGCGCCGCTTCGCGCAGATGCTCGAAGATGCCCGACAGGCTGTCGGGAATCGTGCCCATGACGAAGCAGTTGAACAGCGTCACCGCCCGGTTGGTGCCCGCGCCCGCCACGATCCGGCCCGCGGGCAGGAACTTGAAATCCTCGAGCGCGGCGTAGAATTCGGCCTCGTGCGGTGCGGGATCGTCCTCGACCGCGGCCAGCGCCCGGGCGATCCGGCGCCACGTATCCTCGACCGTCTTGTCGACGGGATGGCCTGCTGCGTCCTTCAGACGATACTTCATGTCCCAGATCTGTTCCGAGATGGGGGCGGCGAAACGGGTCATGGGCGTGGTTTCCGGGTGTTGGGGAGAGGAACAAGACTACGCTTGGTCGCATGGCGGGTCAATGCGAGACGCTATATGGTGTATAGGATATCGAGTCGTCCACAGGGGTTTGGGGATAACACGAACATGACCGCAAAACTGCACATGTTGAAGCTCAGCGTCGGGTCCGAGTCGATCGAGCAGCTGGTGGACTGGCAACAGCGCCGCTCGAAGCAGCGGCGGGACGGTCATTACTACCACATCACCCGCATGTGGCCCAAGCGCGAGGCCGAGCTTCTGGATGGCGGGTCGATCTACTGGGTGATCCAGGGCGTCATCCTGGCGCGCCAGCGGATCCTGGGCTTCGACGAGATCATCGGCGACGATGGCATCCGCCGTTGCGCGCTGTCACTGGCCCCCGAAATCGTCCGCACCGAGGCCACGCCGAAACGGCCGTTCCAGGGCTGGCGCTATCTCAAGCCCGAAGACGCCCCCGCCGACCTGGGACGCGCCCGCGCGGACGAGGCGGACCTGCCACCCAAGCTGATGGCCGCGCTGGCCGAGATCGGCGTGCGCTAGGCGCGGCGCAGGTCGGCCGCTTTTCGGCACGCTCCCGGGTCGGCATTCGCGGGGCGACCTGCCCCGATCCCCGAGGCTTCAGAAACCGCCCTGGTCTTCGCGGTCACGCCGCAACTCGTCTTCGGTCAGAGCGTCGATGATCGCGGTCTTGTCGCCCAACAGGAAGACCCGCGCGCCGTGCAGGGCCACCGCAAGCCCCCAACCGATCAGCGGCCAGATGAACCAGATGGTCCCGGACGACGTGATCATGTTGATGGTCGCCAGAAGTCCAATGACGGCGGCATAGATAAGAACGTGAACGTAAAACTCGAACTTGGCCTTGGCGCGCGCCCTGGCCCTTTCATAGTCCTGTGCCCGTGGCATCTTAGAGCCCTCCGAACCAACGATATCAGTCCAGGAAGAGCTAACTCAGATCACGCTTGTCGTAGATGATTGAGATCAATCGCAAGCCGCACGTCGGGTGCACCAAGGGCGGGCGACGCCTCAAGTCGCGGACCTTGCCTGCAAGGTAGCGCCGTGGGGGACACGAATGTCGTCTTTCGATCCCCCCGACGCGGGTGGTCTTCTGCCCGACCCGGCTCGGCAGGGCGCAGGGGACATGGTGCAGGCGGAACCGTCCGCCCCGGCACCATGCCCTTCGCATTTAGTTCAGACCATGGACAGCAGTTTCTTCGCCGCGTCCTCGGACGATGCCGGGTTCTGGCCGGTCACCAGCTTGCCGTCGGTGACGACGAACGACGCCCAGTCGTCGCCCTTCTTGTAGTTGCCGCCATTGGACTTCAGCATGTCCTCGACTAGGAACGGCACGACGTCGGTCAGGCCGACCGCCTCTTCCTCGGTATTGGTGAAGCCGGTCACGGTCTTGCCCGACACCAGCGGTTTGCCATCGGCGCCCTTGGGGTGCTTGAAGACGGCGGGCGCATGGCAGACGGCGCCGACGGGGCGGTCGCTTTGCGCGAAGGTTTCGATCAGGCGAATGCTGTTGGCGTCCTCGGACAGGTCCCAAAGGGGGCCGTGGCCGCCGGGAAAGAAGATCGCGTCGAACCCTTCGGCGTCGATCTTCGACAGCTCGTGCGTGTGGGCCAGGACCTTCTGCGCGTCTTCGTCTGCCTTGAAGCGCTCGGTGGCGGCAGTCTGCGCGTCTTCGGTGTTGCTGCTGGGATCCAGCGGCGGCTGGCCGCCCTTGGGCGAGGCAAGCGTGATCTCGGCGCCCGCATCCTTGAAGACGTAATAGGGTGCCGCGAACTCTTCGAGCCAGAAGCCCGTCTTGTTGCCGGTATCGCCCAGTTGGTCGTGCGATGTCAGAATCATCAAAATTTTCATGGTCGGTTCCTTTAAATATCTTCTTCGGGTGAAGGACGTGCCAGCGGATGGCTGCGTCATTGGCCTAGTCAACATGCGCCGCGCGCGCCTGTTCCAGTCCTGGGTTCGTTGGCGATGAATATCGCCCCTGGTCCGCGTATCGGGGCTGCCGCCATGCTGTGCGGCCGAACGGGATTGCGGGATCGGCGCTTCGATCGCGCGGGGCGCAATCGTGCGAGACCGGGCCCAATTGATCTGGGTCCGGTCGTCGCCGATGTAGGCTTGCTCAGGCTAAGCCGGTGAGCCCAGCGGAAAAGCGATTACGCCGCGCGCATCGCAGCGGCTTCGGCCGCGATCCGGGGAATGTCGGATTGGTGGATGCCGATGTCCAGCCGCTCCCGGTCGGTCATGTTCGTGAGCTCGCGCCAAGTCTGGTCGTACTGGGCTTTCATCTTGCGCCGTCGCGCGCGGTCGGCCTTGAGCCTTTGGATGCGGGAATTGATCCCCTCGAAGGGCTGGGAAGTCAGGATAGTTTGGAGAGTCATGTCATTCGTCTTTCGTAGTCAAATAGCGGTCGTCGCTGCGTCGCGCATGGTCTGCGCGATGCGCGCGTGATGTCACGCGGCGGCGTCGGCAGCGGGCCGTTTGCGGGCAAACGCCCGGTTGAGGTTGGCGAGGCCCGCCTTGATGGACCGGGCCATATATGCGCTGCGCATCTGGCGGGCCCGGGCGATGATCTCTTCGGCTTCGGCCTGGGTCGCTGTTGCGTACTTGGTTTGAGTGTTCATTTCGATTGCCTTGGTGTTCGTTGGATTTGTCGTGTTGATCCCAAGGTAAGAAGTGCCTGCCAGATCCCTAACCATATGCGGTATGCGCTATTTGCATGGCTTCGCAGGGAACCGGTCACGCTTTCGCGGCCCACCGCCAGGGGCACGGCGTCGAGGGGAACAGCCTGACTTTCGTCGGCGACTGCCGATGCAGCCTTCGGCAAAGGCAAGTGCAGGGGCGGCTTAACCGACAAGCTGGCCCGGCGCCCCGATCCCTAGCGGTGACCGACCCATCCCCGGTCGTCGGTGAAAGCGCGGCCGGGCCCGAGCTGGACGGACTCGTATTCATCGGGCAGCGCGTCCAGCGGCGCGGGCGGCGTGGGCGAGGCCACCAGCAGGATGTTGGCGCGTCCGCGGGAACTGGCCGGACCCTGCACCGCATCCACATGGGGATAGAGCTCGCTCAGAATGGCGTGGATACCGCGCGCGAGCCGACCGTCCGGCGCGTCGATCAGGTTCACGTAGACCGGGCCTTGAACGATGTCCCGAAGGCGCTCGTAGGTTTCGCGCGTGGCCAGATGGGCCGGGACCGATCCGGACGAAAACGCGTCCATGACGGCAGCGTCGAACCTGAGATCCGTCTGGTTCAGATAGACCCTGCCGTCGGCGTGGACGATGCCCAGCCGCGCGTTCTCCGCTGCGGGCAGACGTCCGTCAGGCCCCGCCTCCCAGCCCGTCCGGTCGATGGTCGCCCCGGCCCAGGGCATGTGTTCGCGCACCACCTGCGTCACCAGGGGGTCGATCTCGACCGCGATCGCGTCGGATGCCGGGCGCGAGTCCAACAACTTCGTGGGCAGCGTGTAGCCGCCCCCGCCGATGAACAGGACCGAAGCCGCCGGCCCCAGGTCGCGGTCCATCCGCGCCCAAAGCCACTGCGTGTAGGGCAGCACCAGCGCCTGCGCCTGACCCTCGTCCCGGCGGATTCGCTCGGCCGCCTGCTGGGTGCGGTCGGAATAAAGGCGGACCACCCCGCCGTCGCGCACGACGTCGATGCACGAGAGGCCGGATTCGTAGCGGCAGGCCGGACCGCTGACCAGGCTGGCCGCCACCACGATCGCCGCCGTCCCGATCGCCGCGACGGAGTCCGGATCCTCGGCATCGCCGTCTGCCCGCGTTCCCGTGCCACGCCCGCCCACGGGGCCGCGCCGCAGGAAGGGGATGCACGCCAACACGGCAGCGCCGCATCCGGCGAAGGTCGCGGCCGAGCCCAGCAGCGGCAGGGCGACGAACCCGGCAAGGATCGCGCCCACGATCGCCCCGAGCGATCCCGCCGCGAGGACAAGGCCCAGCGTCGAGCCTTCCCGCCCCGGACGCGCCTCGACGGCCAGCTTGGCCAGAAGCGGCGAGGGAACGCTGACCAGCACCGATGCCGGGAAGAATGCCAGGAAGACGCTCACCAGCATCCCCGCGGTGCCGCGCGCGCCCAGGACATATAGCAGGCCGAGCGCGGTGGGCGACAAGGCCATCAGCACGGCTGTCGCCACCAAGGCCCGGCGCACCGTGCCGATTGCGGCCCTGCGGTCGCGTTCGGCCACAAATCCCCCCAGCGCGCTGCCCAGCGAAAAGCCCGCCAGGACGGTCGCGATGACGGCGGTCCATGTGAGCAAGGATGTGCCGAAGAAGGGCGCGAGCACCCGGCCGGCGGCGATTTCGTAGGTCAGCCCGACAGCGGACAGCACAAGGATAAGGCCGATCTTGGTCCAGAACCGCATGAAAGCCTCCAATCCATCCGTTTTGACGATACGTCGCCCGCCATCCGTGGGTTTCTGTCCCATGTCCCGCGGCGAGGGAAGCCATGATCTGACCGATGAACAAGGCTCAGCGGCCAGATACAGGCCCTGGCGGGACTGCGCGTCGGGGTTGCGCCGCTTCGGTCTGTGGGCGACTTCCGGATCGGGCCTTCCACGAGCCCCTCTCTCCCTACACGGCCATCACACCGCGACCAGCGGCGTGCTGGCGGCAAGCGCCCAGGCAAGGATCAGCCCGAGGGCAAGACCGGACGTCTCCGGGCCTGTCCGGGCCCGGACCCATCGACCTGCCAGGCCATAGACCAGCCAGAACAGAACCAGGACCGGCAGCACGGTGAACGCGACGCCCAGGCGCGGCGTGATCAACATCGCGGCGAACAGGGTCACGATCGGAAGCAGCCGAAGGCCCAGCCAGGCCAGCCAGCCCGATGCCCGCGCGATCAGCGCATCCGCCAGGCAGAAGGGGATCGTCCCCAGCCCGAGCAGGACCATGACCGGAAGTCGCGTTCCCGTGGGCACGAACGCGGCCCCGTAGCGATCCAGCGCCGGTGCGAACAGGGCCAGACCCCAGAGCAGCAGCAGAGCGATGCCCGGCAGGTGCAATGCGGAGGGGCGCCATCCCGACCACCACAAGACGATCAGCTGAACGCCCCCCCAGACCCCGAAGAAGGCGGCCAGCGATCCGAAGGCGCTCAGTCCGAGAGCGCCCGCGGGCAGGATCGTCGCCGCGGCCAGCGCGGGCACGACCGGTGCCGTCACCGCGACGAACGCGGTGCGTCCGCCCAGGCTTCTGGCGGGGGCGACGGGCCCCAGAAGCCCGGCCAGCGGCCAAGCGATCGCCACGATCGAGGCCAGCAAAAGCGCAAGCCACGGGCTGACACTGGCAGGCGCGCCCGACACGGGACGCTGCATCGCCGTCGCAATCCAGTCTCGCGTCTCGCGCAGCGTCGTCGGGCTGTAGAGAACCCCCACATGGCCGACCCGCGGCGCGGCAACGGCCCGCCGCGCGACGCCTTCACTGGTGACCGTTTCGCCCTCGTCGGCGTCCGGATCGACCTGGCGCACCCGGTCCAGGGCGACCTCGCGCAACCGTCCCTCCCAGGCACCGGACACGACCAGGAGACGCTCGGGCGATTGCGGATCGACC
The DNA here is from genome assembly GCF_016412875.1 of Palleronia pontilimi. Taxonomy (GTDB): domain Bacteria; phylum Pseudomonadota; class Alphaproteobacteria; order Rhodobacterales; family Rhodobacteraceae; genus Palleronia; species Palleronia pontilimi. The sequence goes on from NZ_JAEKPD010000028.1 coordinate 8,098, forward strand.
GCGTCGGAATACATGGAAATCGCGACGACACCGGCCACGTCATCCATGCGCTCGGCGGCGCGGATCACGATGTCCGTCGCCATCGAATGCCCCACCAGCGCGGTCGGACCGGTCACGCCCGGCAGGCTGCGCCCCGCCTGGGTGATCGCGATCGTCTGGTCGACCAGCTGAGCCGTCGCCCCATCGAGCGACGTGATGTCGGCTGCCATCGGCCGGTCGTTCCGCCCATGCCCGTAGAAGTCGAACGCCGCCACGACGAAGCCCGCCCGCGCCAGGGAAATGGCGATGGGCTGCATCATCTGACGCGAGCCCGCGTATCCATGGGCGACGACGACAAGCGGACCCGTCCCACCTGTCGCCTGGCGCCAGACGGTGACCGGGGAGTCAGCCAACTGGAGCGTTTCGACCGTCAAGCCGGTCCTTTGGCGCTCCAACATCACGACCGCAACGAGAGCGGCCAGACAGGCGATGCAGGCGAACAGGATCCGTTTGGTGCGACCGGGGCTCATTCCGCGAGATCTACACGTGAGCGGTCCACCACGCACCCGGCAAAACATCGCACGCGTCCAGGGGTGGGTCTTTCCGAGGTTTTCCTTGCACCGCCAATCTGGGATCGCAGAATTGCGGTGTGGGCATGGCCAGTCGTTTGCGGAGAGACCGCATGGCAGCAATGAATGGCAGTTTGCGTGTCGAGATCCGGCCAATCGTGATGCAAACCAGGTTCCTGCACTCTCTGGCCGAGCGTCTGTTGGACTTGGCATACCTTCCTCGGGTTTCTTTTCCCGAAGCGGGTCACGCTTTTACGTGTCGCCCTCGATGTGTGCAGGAAAAATCCGAAACAGATGCGCGAGCGAAAAGCTCAAAAGTCCGGCTGAAATCTGGGATAAATGGCGCGCTGGGGAGGATTCGAACCCCCGACCCTCTGATTCGTAGTCAGATACTCTATCCAACTGAGCTACCAGCGCGTTGGGGCGTGGGATAAAGCCGCCGCCCGGAAGGTGCAAGACGAAAATACCGGGCCTAACGCAACGACTGCACCATGCTGCGCGCGGGAAAGCAGGTGGGCGGCTGTCCGGTCGCCTCTTGCCAGCGCCCGATCGAGCGGCGGGTCTTGAACCCTGCCAGGCCGTCCGCGCCGCCCACGTCGTGGCCCATCGCTTCGAGCGCGCGCTGCATCGCCGCCACGTCCGAGCGCAGCATCTTGTCGGTCGTGCCCCACCCGCGCGCGAAATCGCCGACGCCGTACTGGATCCGGTCGCCCACATGGCCCACGAACAGCGCATAGAGATCGCTCATGTTGTAATCCTTCAGCACGTAGAAATTGGGCGTGACGATGAAGGCGGGACCGCCCCGCCCGGCGGGCATCAGCAGCGAGCCCTGCCCGCGCAATTCGTGGTCGGGGAACGGCTTGCCCGACACGCGGGTGATGCCCATGGCGGCCCAGTCGCGGATCGGGCGCATCCCGTCGGGACCTTCCAGCGCGCAGCTGACCGACGCGGGCACGGAGACCTCGAAGCCCCAGTCGCGGCCCGCCTGCCAGCCGTGGCGGGCCAGGTAGTTGCCGATGGACGCGATGGTGTCGGCCTCGGACCGCCAGATATCGGCGCGGCCGTCGCCATTGCCGTCGGCGGCGTATTTCAGGAACGATGTGGGCATGAATTGCGGCTGGCCCAGCGCGCCCGCCCAGCTGGAGCGCATGGCGCTTTCGGGCGCGTGACCCGCTTCGGCGATGCGCAGGGCGGCGATCAGCTCGTCGGTGAAATAGCCGCTGCGCGTCGACATGAAGCCCTTGGTGCCGAGGACGCGGAAGACGTCGTGGGGAATGTCGACGCGGCCATAGCCCGACTCGCGGCCCCAGATCGCCAGGATGATGCGGCCGGGAATGCCCGTGGCGCGTTCGACGGCAGCCAGCGCGGCGGCGTGCGTGCGGGCCATCTGGCGCCCGACGCTGGTCGCCGCGTCCACCGAGCCGCGGTTGAAATACTTGCCCGGGCTGCCGAACTCGGCCTGGGACTGGCGGCGCGTGGCAGGCGGCTTGGTTCCGGGCGGGACCAGGTCGGGCAGGTCCCAGTCCAGGCGCACGCCGCTGAAGGCCGCGTCGAAGGTGGCGCGGCTGACGCCTTGCTGCCTGGCGGCGGGCCAGATCGTGGATTGCAGCCAGGACTGGAACTGCTGCTCGACCGCGGCGCGGCTCGCGGCATGCAGGGGCAGCGAAAGGCAGATAAGGGCAAGGATGGTGGCGATCAGGCGCATGTTTCCACTCGCGATTGTTCGATTACCTCAAGTCTAGCATTCGGGCAGGTTCACGGCGATCCCGCCTTGCGACGTTTCCTTGTATTTCACGTCCATGTCGCGGCCCGTTTCAGCCATGACCTTTACGCAGTTGTCCAGCGGCATGAAATGCTGCCCGTCGCCGCGCAACGCCAATGACGCGGCCGACACCGACTTGATCGCCCCCAGCGCGTTGCGTTCGATGCAGGGCACCTGCACCAGCCCCGCGGCCGGGTCGCAGGTCATGCCCAGGTGGTGCTCCAGCGCGATTTCCGCCGCGTTTTCCACCTGTTCGTTGGTGCCGCCCAGAGCCGCGCACAGCCCCGCGGCGGCCATGGCGCTGGCCGATCCGACCTCGCCCTGGCAGCCCACCTCGGCGCCCGAGATCGACGCGTTCTTCTTGATGATGCCGCCGATGGCCGCGGCGACAAGCAGGATGTCGTGCATTCCCTGCGCCGAGGCCCCGATGCAATGGTCGCGGTAGTAGCGGATCACCGCCGGGACCACGCCCGCCGCGCCGTTGGTGGGCGACGTGACGACCTTGCCGCCGGCCGCGTTTTCCTCGTTCACCGCCATGGCATAGACGGCCATCCAGTCGTTGGCCACATGGGGCTGGGCCTGGTTGACACCATGCTCGGCCTTCAGCTTTTCGTGGATCGCGCGGGCGCGGCGGCGGATTTGCAGTCCGCCGGGCAGGATCCCGGTCTGGGACAGGCCGCGTTCGATGCAGTCGTCCATGGTGGACAGGATGTGGTCGAGCTTGCCGTCCAGGTCCGCGCCGTGCAGCAGAGCCTCGTTCGCGCGCTTCATCTGGGCGATCGTTTTCCCGGATTTCGCGCCCATGGCCAGCATTTCGGCGGCAGAGTCGAAGGGAAACGGGAAATCCGGCCCCGGATCGTGCAGTCGCGCAGGTTTTTCGCCGCGCTCGGCCTGCAGCTCGGCCTCGGTCATCACGAAGCCGCCGCCGACCGAGTAATAGGTCTGCTGGTAATAGAGGTTGCCCTTGGCATCGAAGGCCCGCAGCACCAGCCCGTTGGCGTGCAGCTCCAGCGGCGGGCCGTAGTCAAAGACAAGGTCGGTGTCGGGGTCGAAGGACAGGCTGTCCAGTCCCGGTGGCGACACGGTTCTGGTCCTGCGAACCTCGGCCTCGAGCCGCTCGGCCTCGTCGGGGTCAAGCGTGGCGGGGGTCAGGCCGCAAAACCCGAGCAACACGGCGCGGTCGGTGGCGTGGCCCTTGCCGGTGAAGGCGAGCGAGCCGTGCAGCGTCGCGCCCAGCCTTGCCAAGGTGCCCGCGCCGGGCACCCGGTCGACGCCGCCGCGCAGATCGTCCAGGAACAGAGCTGCCGCCGTCATTGGGCCCATCGTGTGCGACGAGGACGGGCCGACGCCGATCTTGAAGATGTCGAAGACGGACAGGAACATGGGCGTCTCCGTGTTCGGGGCCTATTCGGCGGCCAGTTCCGCGCAGCCGAGCGCCAGCAGCGATACCGCATGGGGCGCGAAAGAGCGCCAGATGTCCATACGGAAGTCGTTTTCGCCGTCACGCCACAGCACCACGGTCGCGCTGTCGAAGAGCGTCCGCCGCCCCTGCCCCGGCTTGATGCTGTCGGGGTCGCGCGGACAGCCCAGCGTCAGCAGGTCGGACGCGCGCGGGCCGGTGATGCGAAAGGTCAGTTCGCGGTCGGAAATGTCGGTCAGCGCGTGGGGGGCGTCGACGGTGCGGCTGGCGAAATCGGTCTGCCCCTCGGGGGCGACGATCAGCCATTCATCCGGGCCGAGGTTCAGCACCTCGGTCTCGCCCGTCTTCGCCACGTCGCCCACATACCACGGCAGGTCCAGTTCCAGCGCGTCGGCGACGGCCTTGCGCTCGGGCTCGTGGGCGCGCAGCGAGAACCGCGCGACGGGATCGAGCATGTGCACCTTGCAGGCGGCGCTTTCGGCGATCTTGCCGGGGGTCAGGTCGTGCGGGTGGATGGTCATGGCGGCCCCCTAGAGCTTCAGCCGGTCGTTGTTGGGATCGTAGAATTGCGGCGACGTGATCTTGGCGGCGATGGTGCGGTCGGGCATGGGGATATGCACCGTCTCGCCCATCTTGCCCTGCCCGCCTTCGATCAGCGCCAGCGCGATGGGCCGCCCGGCCGCGTCCGAGTTGTAGGACGACGTGACATGGCCCACTATGACCATGGGCTTGGGCTGGTCGGGGTCGAGCACGATCTGCGCGCCTTCCTCCAGCTTCGTCTCGCCGTCGTCGGTCAGCAGGCCCACAAGCTGCTTGCGGTTGGCCAGCACCAGGTCGGGGCGCATGAGGGCGCGCTTGCCGACGAAATCGGCCTTCTTCCTGCCCAGCGCCCAGCCGAGCCCCGCGTCGTCCGGCGTGACCGTGCCGTCGGTGTCCTGGCCCACGATGATGAAGCCCTTCTCGGCGCGCAGGACGTGCATCGTCTCGGTCCCGTAGGGGGTGATGTCGTACTCTGCGGCCGCCTCGATCAGCTTGTCCCAGACCGCACGGCCGTGGCGGGCGGGGACGTTGATCTCGAAGCCCAGCTCGCCAGTGAAGCTGATGCGGAACAGGCGGCAGGGATGGCCCATGAAGGTGCATTCGGTCACGGACATGTGCGGCAAGGCGTCGTCGCCAAGGTCGAGCCCGTCCACGAAGGGCGCGATCAGCTTGCGGGCGTTGGGACCGTTGAGCGCGATCACCGCCCAATTCTCGGTTGTCGAGGTCAGCCAGACCTTCAGGTCGGACCATTCGGTCTGAAGGTAATCTTCCATCATGTTCAGCACGCGCGCCGCGCCGCCCGTGGTGGTGGTCACATGGAAGCGGTCGTCGGCCAGCCGCCCGATCACGCCGTCGTCGCGGATGTAGCCGTCATCGCCCAGCAGCAGCCCGTAGCGCGCGCGGCCCGGCGCCAGCTTGTCCCAGGGGTTGGTGTACATGCGGTTCATGAACGCGGCGGCGTCGGGGCCGACCACTTCGATCTTGCCCAGCGTCGAGGCGTCGAAGATGCCAAGGGACGCGCGGGTGGCGCGGCATTCGCGCGACACGGCGGCGTCCATGTCTTCGCCCGGGCGCGGGAAATAGCGGGCGCGGCGCCACAAGCTGACCGGCTCGAACACCGCGCCGTTGTCTTCGGCCCAGCCGTCGATGGGGGTGCGGCGGGTCAGCTCGAAATGGTCGCCCCGGTGGTAGCCCGCGAAGGCGCCGAAACTGGTGGGCGTGTAGGGCGGGCGGAAGGTCGTCAGGCCCACCTGCGGCGCGGGCTTGCCCAGCGCGTCGGCGGCGATGTTCAGCCCGTTGATGTTCGACATCTTGCCCTGGTCGGTGGCCATGCCGTTGGTGGTGTAGCGTTTCACGTGCTCGATCGAGCGCATGCCTTCCTTCACCGCCAGCCGCAGATCCTTGGCGGTCACGTCGTTCTGGAAATCGACGAAGGCCTTGGCGCGGCTTGCGGGCTGGTCGGTCGGCAACTCGGTATGGCTGGCGCCCGTGCCGGGGCGGTCGTGGGCGGCGTGCAGCGCGCGGGCGGCGGCGTCGCGGCCCAGCGCGCGGGCGGCCTCGGCGCCCATGGTCGCGCCGTCCTGAAGGGCCGCCGAGATCCCCCAGAGCCCTCGCCCCGCGCCCGCGATCTGGCAAGCCTCGGTCATCCGGTCGGGCAGGAAGGTCTGCGCGTCCGCGTCCCATTTCAGGCTGCCCTTGGTGTGCGAAAACAGGTGCAGCGACGGGGTCCAGCCGCCGCACATGAGCAGCGCGTCGCACTTGTACGCGCGGCCCTTGCCCACGTGGCCGCCCTCGACGGCGTTGACGGTGACGGATTTCACGCGCAGCCGCCCGGCGGTGCCGGTCACGGTGTGGCTGCGCTTCAGGGGGATGCCGCGGCGGGCGCATTCGGCCACCAGCGCGTCATCGACCAGTGCGCGCGTGTCCACGATCACGGCGATGCGGCTGCCGCAATCGGCCAGATCGAAGGCAGCGTGATAGGCGCTGTCGTGGCTGGTGACGACGGCAATCTCGTCGCCCACGCGCACACCGAAGCGGTTGAGATAGGTCTGCGCCGCGCCCGCCAGCATGACGCCGGGGCGGTCGTTGCCGTCGAAGACCAGCGGCTTTTCCAGCGCGCCTTGCGCGAGGATCACCTGCCCCGCGCGCACCCGCCAGAGCCGCTCGCGCGGGGTGTCGTGGGGCTGGGTTTCCAGGTGATCGGTCAGCTTCTGGCACAGGCCCACCATGTTCTGGTGGTAGTAGCCGATGGCCGTGGTGCGGGTCATCAGCTTGACGCCCATGTCCTGCAATTCCGCGATCTGCTCGGCCAGCCAGTCCCACGCGGGCAGCCTGTCGATCTGGACATGCGGCTCGGACAGCAGGGCGCCGCCCATCTCGGCGTGCTCGTCCACCAGCGTCACGCGCAGTCCGGTGCTGGCGGCCGCGCGGGCGGCTTCCAGCCCGGCGGGACCGGCGCCCACCACCAGCACGTCGGTGTGCAGGTAGCGCGACGCGTAAGTGTCGACATCTTCTTCGGTGGGGCTCACGCCAAGACCCGCGGCGGCGCGGATGAAGGGCTCGTAAACCTTGTCCCAGAAGGACGCGGGCCACATGAACGTCTTGTAGTAGAACCCGGCCGAAAACAGCATGTAGGCGCGGTCGTTCACGGCGCCGAGGTCGAATTTCAGATGCGGATACTTGTTCTGCGACGTGGTGGTGAGGCCCGGCCAGATCTCCTGCATGGTGGCGCGGGTGTTGGGCTCGTATTGGCCCTTGCCCCGCCGGGTGCCGATCAGGGCGTTCGGCTCTTCGCTGCCCGCGGCGACGGGGCCGCGCGGGCGGTGATACTTGAACGACCGGCCCATCAGGTGGGTGCCATTGGCCAGCAGGGCCGACGCAACCGTGTCGCCCTGCCGCCCCTCGATGGTTCTGCCGTCGAAGGTGAAGCTCACGGGGGCATCGTGGCGGACACGGCCGCGGCCCGCGACGCGGAACTTGCTCATCGGGCGTCTCCGGTCAGGGTCTCGAGGTCGGGCTTCGCCTCGCCCGCCTTGTAGGTCGTCAGGAACCGGTCCGTGACGGTGTCGCGCACGGCGTTGAAGAACCGCCCGCATCCGTGGACGTGGCGCCAGCGTTCGTAATGCGGACCCTTGGCGTTGGAGCGGATGAACAGGAAATCGCGCCAATCCTCGTCGGTGACCGAGGACGGGTCGAGCGCGCGGGCGATATGCGCTTCGCCCGCGTAGGCGAATTCCAGTTCGGGCAGGGTTTCGTCGCAATAGGGGCAGCGGATCAGCAGCATGTCAGGACCTCAATGTGCGACGGCGGCGGCGGCAGCTTCGTCGATCAGGCGGCCGGTGGTGAACCGCTCGAGCGTGAAGGGCGCGTTGATCTTGTGCGGCTCGTCCTTGGCCACGGTCCAGGCCAGCGTGTGCGCAGCACCCGGCGTCGCCTTGAAGCCGCCCGTGCCCCAGCCGCAATTGACGTAAAGACCCTGCACCGGCGTCTTGCCCAGGATGGCCGAACGGTCGGGCGTCACGTCCACGATGCCGCCCCATTTGCGCAGCATCCGCATCCGGTTGAAGATCGGGAAGACCTCGCAGATGGCGGCGACGGTATGCTCGATCAGCGGCAGGCCGCCACGCTGGGAATAGCTGGTGTATTGGTCCGTGCCGCTGCCGATCACCAACTCGCCCTTGTCGGACTGGCTGATATAGGCGTGGACGCTGTTGGACATGACCACGCAAGGGAAGATCGGCTTCACCGGCTCGCTGACCAGCGCCTGCAGCGGGTAGCTTTCCAGCGGCATCCGGACGCCCGCGCTGTCCATCACGACGCTGGTGTGACCGGCGGCCGACACCGCGACCTTCCTGGCCTTGATGAAGCCCTTGCCGGTCTCGACCCCCTCCACCGCGCCGGTCGGCCCGCGCCGGATCGCGGTGACGGGGCAGTTCTGGATGATGTCCACACCCCGCGCCGCCGCCGCCCGCGCGTAGCCCCACGCGACCGCGTCGTGGCGCGCCGTGCCCGCGCGGCGTTGCAACGCGGCCCCCATGACCGGGTAGCGCGCGTTTGGCGATATGTTCAGCGGCGGGCAGAATTCCTTGGCCTGCTGCGCGGTCAGCCAGGTGTTGTCGACGCCGTTCAGCCGGTTGGCATGGACATGGCGCTGGAAGGACTGCACGTCGTGGACGTTGTGGGCCAGCATCATCACGCCGCGGCGGCTGAACATGACGTTGTAGTTCAGCTCCTGGCTCAGCCCTTCCCACAGGTCGAGCGCATGATCGTAAAGCCGCGCGCTTTCGTCATAAAGGTAGTTCGACCGGATGATGGTGGTGTTGCGCCCGGTGTTGCCGCCGCCCAGCCAGCCCTTTTCGATCACCGCGACATTGGTGATGCCGTGTTCCTTGGCCAGGTAATAGGCGCAGCCCAGACCGTGCCCGCCCGCGCCCACGATGATGACATCGTATTCCGTCTTCGGCTGGGCGTCCGGCCATTGCTCGGTCCAGTCCTTGTTGCCCGAAATGGCGTTCTTCAGAAGCGACAGGGCAGAGAAATGGGTCATGGCGCGATTCCTGGTCCGGGCGGTGCCGATCAGCTATCAGGACGGCAGGCTGCGCGTCTGGACCATTGCGGCAAATGCGCTGTATATCTGCGACATGGCCGATCACAAATCCACTCCCCGAAGTCGCCTGCATGTGGGCTTCATCCTGGCACAGGATTTCACCCTGTCGGCCTTCGCCAATTTCGTGGACGTGCTGCGCCTGGCGGCCGACGAAGGGGACCGGTCGCGGCCCATCCATTGCGACTGGTCGGTGCTGTCGGCGGACATGAACCCGGTGCGATCCAGCTGCGGCGTGAAGGTCCAGCCCGACACGCGGCTGCGCCACGCGCCGCGCTTCGACTACATCGTGGTCGTGGGCGGCCTCATCGGCTCTGGCGCGCCGCTTCCGGCCGAACTGGTCGCGTATCTGCGCGCACAGGCGGCGGCGGGCGTGCCTTTGGCGGGGCTCTGCACCGGCGTCTTTCAGCTGCACGAGGCGGGCCTTCTGGACGGCTACCGCGTGTGCGTGAGCTGGTTTCACCACCGCGACTTCACCGAGCGCTTCCAGGGCACCACGCCGGTGTCGGACCGGATCTTCGTGGTGGACCGCGACCGCCTGACATGCTCGGGCGGCCATTCCACAGCCCACCTGGCGGCGTTCCTGGTCCAGCGCCATATCGGCGCCGAGGCCGCGACGAAATCGCTGAGCATCCTGATCATCGACGGCGCGCGTCCCGGCGACGTGCCCCAGCCGGGTCCCGTCAGCGCCATGGCCGCGCGCGATCCGCTGGTGCGCATGGCGCTTGGCAGGTTGCAGCAGGCGCTCGACGCCCCGCCCACGATGGGCGAGTTGGCCAGCGCCCTCGATGTCAGCCGCAAGACGCTAGAGCGGCGCTTTCGCGCGGATATCGCCCAGAGTCCGGCGCGCGCGGGCCTGTCGATGCGGCTGGACCGGGCCGAGCACCTGCTGCGGGCGGGCCCGGAGAGCGTGACGGACATCGCGCTGAGCTGCGGCTTTTGCGACGCGTCCCACCTGATCCGCGCGCTGAAATCCGAGCGCGGCCGGACCCCCACGCAAATCCGAAACCAGCCCGCCCCCCTGCCCTGAGCCCGGCCGGTCGTTTTCACCTTATTTCCGTCCCGCCTCCCGCGGGGCGGGTCGGCCAGGACGTGACCGGGCGCTCCATTTCCCTGCATCCTTGGGAAAACATCCGCTGGCCAGCAGCCAGACAGCCCCTCAGCCCGCTTTCCGGCTCTTTATGATTTCCTCCAACCGTTCGGTATCTTCCTCATACCGAGCCGCGCGTTCTTCCAGCCTCAGGCGGCTGTCTTCGCTCGATATTTGTTCGGCCATCTGTCGGATCAGCGCCGACCGCCCGCGATGCGCGCGCAGGGCGTTGAACAGGCTCTCATCCAGGGCGCGATCTTGGCTCTCATTGAGGCTGTTCATCGTGTAAGCGTGCCCGGTATGGCACCGAAATCGGGTCAGCGGGCCGTCATCGATCTGCCACAACACGCCGTTGCAGTGCGGGCAGTTATAGGGCGACAACTCTCCGAGTTTGCTTTCGTTGGCCATGGTCGCACCCTCCAATCCAGCGATCTTCAACTCGATACCGATGTCCCACGGCACACCTTCCGGCGGGTTGGCTGGCGTATTTGCAAGCGACGTTATTTCGGCGGCAAGGTTCTGCAGGGCGACAGGTTCTGCCTGGGGGACGGCGGCCAGAACCGCGTTCGGCATATCCGGAAATTCAGCGCTGTCCGGCGACTGGACCAGGATATGCCCCCCGGTCCGCTGGAGCGCCCGCGCACCCGCAGCGCCGTCATCCATCAGGCCGGAAAGGATCACACCGATCGCTCGCGGTCCGCGATAGACGGCCGCCGAGCGAAAGAGCGGGTCGATAGCCGGGCGAAAATTGTTCTCATGCGCGCCCCGCCGCAAATGCAGGTGATCGTGACCGATCATCATGTGGACGTCCGGCCTTGCAAAAATGACCTGCCCCGGTCTGATGTCCATCCCGTCCTCGGCCAGCGCCACAGGCATGTTCGAATACTTGCGCAACAGATCGATGGCGTGGCCGTCACCGAAGCTCGAAAAGTGCTGGCAGATCAATATAGCGGCCGGCAAGTCTTCGGGCAGATCGGCAAGCAGGCGGCGCAGAGCGGTGAAACTTCCGGCTGATCCCCCCACGACGACTGTATCAGTACGGTGATTCATGGTGATCATGTGCCTTTCGTGTAGCAACGGTCTCGTGGACGGCGCCAGGGCAGGCTTTGTGTTTTCAACTCTTACGCGAACTGTTAACGAGATGAAATTAAATTTCAAAAGTCTGTGGGGTCCGCATTGTCTGTCATACCTGTCGTCGGCATAGGCGCATCCGCAGGGGGTTTCGAAGCGCTCAAAACCATGATCGCCACGACCGCGCCGCAGACAGGGGCAGCTTACGTGATCGTGCAGCACTTGTCCCCGGATCAAAAGTCGATCCTGCACGAGTTGCTTCAGGGTCAGACGGACATACCGGTCAACCAGATCCAGGATGGCGAACGTATCGAGGCGAACCGGTTTTACGTGGTCCCGCCCGGGACGGTCGCAAGGATCGAAAGCAACCATCTGCGCCTGGTCGAGCGTGACACCCATGACGCCTTGCATCGCCCGATCGACTCCTTCTTCAAATCGCTCGCGTCGGCGCGCAAACGTGACGCGTATTGTGTCGTCTTGTCCGGCACCGGCAGCGATGGATCGGCAGGCCTGAAAGAGGTGAAGGCGGCTGGCGGGTTCGCGTTGGTGCAGGAAAGCAAGGGCGCGCGGTTTCCCGGGATGCCCGACAGCGCCGTGGCCACCGGACTCGTGGATTTCGTCCTGCCCGTCGAGCAGATTGCGGGACGGTTGGACGAAATCATCCAGCACCGCCAGCATCTGAACCGAAGCGACGAACAGGAAAGCCTGAAACAGGACATCCAATCGGCGCTTCCGCGTTTCGCGGAGCGGCTGCGCGCCGTCGTCGGCAACGATTTCTCGGACTACAAGCCCGGCACGCTCGTGCGCCGGATCGAGCGTCGCATGACGGTCCTGCGGATTTCAGAGGTGGAGCGGTTCCTCTCGATCCTCGATGATGAAAAGGAAGCTCAACTCCTGGCGCAGGAGTTCCTGATCGGGGTGACGCAGTTCTTCCGCGATCCCGAAGCCTTCGACATCCTTAGGGAAAAGGTGATCGAGCCGCTTCTGGACCGCACGGAAGGCACGATCCGTGTCTGGGTGCCCGGCTGTTCGACGGGCGAGGAAGCGTATTCACTGGCCATGCTGTTGTTCGAGGCGATGGAGACGCGGAAGCAACGCTGCGTCCTGCAGGTGTTCGGAACCGATATCGACACGCCGTCGCTCGTCGCGGCACGGTACGGGCTTTATTCGGTCAGCGCGGTCGAAAAGCTGGGCGAAGAGCGTCTGGAGAAGTTCTTCCAGATCGAGAACGGTCAATACCGCGCCAATCCGAAACTGCGGGAAGTCTGTGTGTTTGCCCCGCACAACTTGTTGCAGGATCCGCCATTCTCGCGGCTGGACCTGATCTCGTGCCGCAATCTGCTGATCTATCTGTCCGCAAATCTCCAGCAGCAGGTCATTCCCCGGTTCCATTTCTCGCTGCGGCACGAGGGTCATCTGTTTCTTGGCCCGTCCGAAGGACTGGCCGGGCAGGACGACCTGTTCGATGTCGTGGACAAGACCCATCGCATTTTCCGCAGGAACCCGGACGCGAAGACCAGTTATTCGGCTTTGCTGGACACACCGCGCCGACCGAAGGCGTTGCCGGTGGACAGCGCGGCTCTGTCGCCACAAGCCGATATGGCGCTTGACCTGTCTCGCGAAGCCATGGTCGAGCGTGAGTTCTTGCGCAAATACGCCGCTCCCTTCGCGCTTCTGTCGCGGTCCGGAGAGGTTCAGTACCTGTCGCACAAGATGGTGGGGTTGGTTCGCCCCACCCAGGGCACGCCGTCCACTCTGATCGACGCATATCTCGCGCCCGAATTGCGGCTGCCCGTCCGCACGGCATTGTCGGAAGCCGAAAAGACCGGCGAGCCCATGCGGATCGAAAACGTCCTGGTGACGCTACCGGACGGGCGTCGCCTGTTCGACGTGGAAGTCGGACCGGCCGGATCGGACTTCATCCTTGCATTGAACGAAGCGCGTGCCTTCGACGCCGACGATCTGGGCGACGTGGTGGGCGAACGTGAAAGCGCCGACCGCGACATGCTCGAGACCGAGAACGTCAAGCTGCGCAAGCAACTGACCGCGACGATGCAGGAATACGAAACCTCCGGACAAGAGCTCAAAAGCACGAACGAAGAGCTGATGAGCATGAACGAGGAGCTTCAATCCTCCAACGAGGAACTGGAAACCTCGCGCGAGGAATTGCAGTCCATCAACGAGGAGCTGGAAACCGTCAACGCCGAATTGCAGGAAAACAACAGCCTGCTGACCCGCGCCAATTCCGACCTGAAAAACCTGTTCGAGGCGACCGACCTGGCGGTCCTGTTCCTGGACCGCGAGTTTTGCGTGCGCAATTTCACCCCGTCGACCGTCGCGCTATTCGGCATCCGGCCGCGCGACATCGGTCGGCCGATCGCGGATCTATCGTCCCGCATCGATTACCCCGATCTCGAAACCGACGCGCATAAAGTTGACGAGACGCTTCAATCCTTCGAACGCGAGGTCGAGATCAAGGCGTCGGGTGAGGTTTATTTGCTGCGCATTAAACCCTACCGAACGACCGATAATCGACTGGATGGTTATGTCCTGTCCTTCGTCGATATTACGGACCGCAAAAGCTACGAAGAAACGCTCAAACAAAATGAGCGCGATCTGGCACGGCAATACGCCGAGCTCGAAAACCTGTACGACACCACCCCGGTTGGCTTGTCCTTGGTAAGCCGGGATCTGAAATGGGTCCGGATCAACGAGAGTTTGGCAGAGATCAACGGCTTTCCGGTGGAAGAGCATATCGGCCGGGAGTTGAAGGACCTTCTTCCCGACCTCGAGCACACGCTTGAGCCGACCTACCGAAAAATCTTCGAGACCGGCGAGCCTGTGCTGGGAATGGAGATCGAGGGGAAGACCCAAGCCGCCCCTGGTGAAGTGCGGAACTGGATTGCGGATTTCTACCCGGTGTTTCAGGGCGACAAGGTCTTCGCGGTGGGCGCCTGTATTCGCGAGGTGACGGACCAGAACCACATGATGCAACGCATCCAGATGCAGAACGACAATCAGAAGCTGCTTTTGGGCGAGTTGCAGCACCGGGTGAAGAATACGCTGGCGCAGATCAGTTCCATTTCCAAGTTTCTGCTCAAAGGCGTGGATGACGCCGGCGCCTACCAGGCCCGTCTCGAAGATCGGCTCGCGGCGATCTCGCGCACCCATGATTTGTTGACCGATGCCGACTGGTCGACGGCCCAATTCTCCGACATCATTCGCCAAGAGGCCGACCCGTATCAGCAGGAAGACCAGGAACGGATCCGCGTGACGGGTCCCGATCTCACGCTGAGTGCAAAACAGGCGCTGGCGATGGGCATGGCGATACACGAATTGACGATCAACGCTGCGAAATATGGCGCGCTATCGGTCGAGGGGGGCCATATCACCGTCGGAACCAAGCATGATGCGAGTGGAACCGGCAGCAAGGCGCGGATCGTCTGGAGGGAATTCAACGGTCCCCCCATTGAGTCACAGCCCGAACATACCGGTTTCGGCAGCGTCGTGATCGAAAGGGTTTTGGAAAGTGACCTTTCCGGCGAGGTCACCGTCGAGTACAGAAGGGAAGGTCTTTACGTCCAGGTGGATTTCGAATTGGAGAACTCGAATGAGTGAGGGCGAAATCCTGATCCTGGAGGACGATGCCTTCATCTTGATGGATATCGAGATGACCCTGGCCGAGGCGGGTTACAAGAAGCTTTCCGCACACTCGGATGCCGACGCGGCCTTGGCAAAGATCAGGGAGTCCGTCCTGGCCGCAGCCTTGCTGGATTTCAACCTCGGGAAGGGCGAAACCAGTCTGGCGGTTGCCGAAGAACTGAAAAACCAAAGCGTTCCATTCGTGTTCCTGACCGGATACACCGATGCGACCGTTTCCCTACCCGATGGCCTTTCGGAAGTCCGACGGATATCGAAGCCGTTCAGGAGCACCGAGTTGGTCAACGTCGTGAAGGACATGACGTTGCGCGGCTGACAGGTCTTCTCCAAGGCCCCCTCTATCCACGCAGATCAGCTCACCTTTCCAGCTGCATTCCGAACTGACCGACCCGGCCTGTCCCGGGCTATGGTCCGATAGAGCTCAACCAGGCTGCATCGTTGTGACCGGGCGCAGCTGCAAAAGGTAGAGAACGTCCTTTTCGAAGGCCCATTCGATGTCATGCGGCCCGGCCCCGAACGTGTCGCAGCACCGCGTCGAAAGCCCGTGCAGCAACGTCAGGTGCATTTCGTCCAGGCAGGCCTGCTCGACAAGGTGCGCTGGCACGGTCTCGGTGGCGGTGCCACCTTCGGGCCGACGCTGAATCCTGATCTCCTTGTAGCCGGTTCGGCGTTCCAACAGCCGCCCGGAAGGGGTCAGCCGGAAGCAATCGGGGATCACAAGACCCTGCACCACGGCTTCGCCCAGTCCCCAGGTGGCTTCGATCACAAGCTCCACGTCACCGGTCACCGGATTGCAGGTGAACAGCACACCGGCAGTGTCGGACGAAACCAGCCGTTGCAGGACGACGCCCATGCGGATCGCCCGGTCGGTGCCCATGCGCGCGCGGTAGCCTTGCGCCGAGTCGGTCCTGCCCGACGCCCACACATCGATCACCGCGCGACGGACCGCCTTGGGCCCGATGGCGTTCAGCACGGTGGCGTGTTGTCCGGCAAAGCTGGCTCCGACGGAATCCTCGCCGACAGCGGAAGACCGGACGGCAAGCTCCCCCGGAAGGATCGTGCAGAGCCGGTCGAGCTCGGCTAGCGCGCCGGGCTGGCTGTCGGCCACGGCATCGACGAAGTCCGTGTCCAACGCGAATCCTTCGGGCACCGGCAACCCCGCGCGAAGGGCCGCCCCCAGCTGGGTTGCCTTGCCGCCATAAACCTTCGCATCGCAAGCCGACGAAAGCGGGACTGGCGTCATCCGTCTTCGTACTCCACCTCCCCGGTCGCTCCGTTCACCGTGACCTGCATCCCGTCCGTGATAAGCGCGGTGGCATTCCGGGTGCCGACCACCGATGGAATGCCGAATTCGCGGCCGACGATGGCGGCGTGGGACAGAAGCCCACCCGCGTTGGTCACGATGGCACCGACAAGGGGCAGAACGATGTTGAACGAGTCCGATGTCGCCGCCGCGATCAGCACATCCCCGGGCACGAGGCGGCTCAGATCTTCCGGGGTGTCGATCACCCGGGCCGGACCGGTATAAATCCCGGGACTTGCGCCGATACCCCGAACGACCGACGGTTCGCGTTCGGTATCGGGCGGGGATCCCAGCGACTGAACCGCGGTGCCGAGGCCCGTCATGACCCGCAGCGTATCGGGCGGCAGCGCGTCCATCGGGGGCGGCGGCGCGGGCGGATCGCCGATCGCGGCCGGTGCGCCCTCGGCCCGGTGACTGCGACGATAATGGGCGCGGTCCGCAAGCTCGGCACCGCTCGGCCCGCCGGTCTTGCCCAACAGGTCCTTGATCTCGTCGTAGCTGGCTTCGATCAGATGCGCGGGTTCTTCGATCCGGCCCGCTGAGGCCAGCCGCGCGCCCGCGGCCAGAAGCGCGCGGCGCATGACACCGCCCGCCCAGACGTCGCTGTAAAAGCCGCGCTCGTCGCGCAGCCGCGACATCGTACGGACCTCCTCCAGAAGGTCGTCGAACATGGCGCGGTTCTCTTGCGGGATCGCCTTGCGCAGGCGCGCAAGCTCGGCCTCTGGAACGACGCCAAGATGCGCGACCTCGGGGGCGAGCGCCTGCCGGATCCGTGCAATCAGCGCATCCGGCACCTCGATGGCCGAGGCCTCGCCGGTATCCAGGCTGTTGAGAAGCCGGTAGCCCACGAAATCCAGATAGGCCTCGAGCGCCTGTGCGACCGGACCTTTCGCGGCGCGAAGGCGCGCGATGATCTCGGCGCCGGGCGCGTCCGAAGCAAGGGTCGCGCGCGCCTCGGGATCGTCCCGGAGAGCCTTCGCCAGGTCGTCAATCTCGTCGAACTCGCCGGCGGATTCAGGGGCCGCGCCGCGCGACAGCGCCAGGTAGTCGCTGAGCGGCAGCGACGACCACGCCGCGACATGCGCCATGAAATCGCCCACCGGCAAAATAGCCGCAAGATTGAAGCAATGATGCTGCCGGATCATCTTCACCAGGTTGTCCCGACAGGTCTCGACATAGGCGGCGAGCTCTTCGTCCGACAGCGCGTCCGGGTCGATCGCCAGCAAGGCCCGATGTGTCTTGATCGACGCCGGCTTGACCTCGGTGTCCCAGCGCTCCAGGTCGCGCCGCCAGATCTTGTCGCGAAACACCCGCTCTGCCGCTTCGAACCGGGCCGGGATCTCGTCCTCGGGTGCGGGTATCACTGACGAATAGGCAAAGCCGTTCACGAAGCGGAAATCCAGGCCGTCGATCAGCAGCCCGTAGCGCCTGGCGCATTCCAAGAACCCGTCGGCGATGCCTTTCGGATGGATTTCGGCCTGGAAGCGCGACACCGGTCTTGGGAAATGCGCCGCGTCAATGGACCAGGCTCCGGGGCCGGGTGGATGAAACTCCAACGTCCCGGCTTCGGTGTAAATGTTCATGATGCCCCCAAAGGTAATAAAATTTCGTTCAAATCTTCCCCGGGGCAGGATAGCAGATGTCACGGATCCGTCATAGTTCCATGTATTGCGCGCTCATGCCCCGCGACCTTCAAGATGGAATCGTCCCGGAAGACGCAGGGTCATCAGTGCCGAAAGGGTGATGGCCGCGGTGAAGAGCCAGACCATGACCACGTGTCGCGCGATGCTGACCGTCTCGTCGTTGCCCAGCACCACCCCCAGCACGACGATACTGGCGATCGCCCCGAGATAGCGCATCGTCGCGCTGACACTGGCGGCCATGCCTGCCTCGTGCGGATCCACCGCGCCCATCGAAGCCGATTGCGCGGGCGCGTTGCCGAGCCCGAGCCCCAATCCGAAGACCAGCAGGGCGGGGAAGGCTGCGCTTGGACCGTCGAACCCGCCAAGTGCCCAAAGCTGTGCCATCCCGGCCAGAAGCAACACCGCCCCCGCTTGCGCTGCGCGTTGCGCACCGATCCGGTCGGTCAACTGCCCCCCGATGGGTCCGGCAACCACCATCCCGATCATCATGACGAACAGCAGATACCCGATCTCGCGCGGGGCAGCATCGCGGAAGACCGAGAAGAATTGCGGCACCTGGAACAGCAGGCCGTACATCGCGAAGTTCTGCAGCGCGATGATGAGAGTGCCCGCGGCGAAGGCAGGTCGCCGAAACAGCCGGGCATCGAGGATCGGGTCCGTGGCCCGTATCTCCCAGTAAAGAAAGCCGATCCCGATCAGGAGTGCGCCGATCAGCGTGGCGACCAGAAGCGCGCCCGACAGCTTGCTGGCCAGAACCAGAAGGGCCAGCGCCAGGCCGAGAAGCCCGATCCCACCGTAATCGAGACCCGTCGCCAGCGTCCGAAGGCTGTCGCGGCGCGTTCCCGCCCGGACGGGCAGCGGTCGAAGGAAAAGCAGCACCGCCGACAGGCCGAGAAACGGCAGATTGGCAAGGAACACCGCGCGCCAGCCGAACGTCGAGACGATCTCGCCGCCGAGCGCCGGGCCACCTGCGGCGGCGACGCCCATGGTCGCGGCGAAAAGGCCGAAGACGCGCCCGCGCCGTGCGTGCGGGACGTGCAGGCGCAGCAGCGCCAGCGTAGCAGGAACCAGGCACGCACCGCCCGCGGCCATGCAACACCGCGACAAAAAGAGCAGCGCGGCACCTTGCGCCACGACCCCGCACACGGCCCCGACCAGGTAGAACCCCATCCCGGCCCAGAGCACCCGCGCGTGGCCGACCACGTCGCTGATCTTGCCCGCCGGACCCTGGCAGATCACGTTGACCACAAGATACCCGGTCACCAGGAGTCCCGTGATCAGAACCAGATCCGTCCCGGTCCCCGTCCCGATCGACGGAAGCGCCACGGCGATGAGGGTCGATCCCAGGGGGGCCTGTGCGGCCGCCACGAGAATAGCTGCCGTATTCGCGGCAGACAGCCTTGGGATCGCCTCGGGTCCGGTTTCGTCGCTCACATGGCATCGCTCGGCAGGCGCAAGGACGCGCGCGGGGGCCAGCAGAGGCTTTTCCAAAGCCCGATACAAGGTTCTTTTCCAAATGAGCCGTCCGATGCTGAACCAGTTCTCCAGTCTGCAACGCCCGCTTTGGACCTCGGAACTTCGCGGCCGTTTGTGCCCGGCGCGGCAAACCGGCCATGCGGGCATCGCACGGCGTTTTCCAGCCATGAAGGATCGCGGCGTGCTAGGATATCTCCGAACAGGGAGAGCGGGCCATGATCGCGGGTGCACATGCAGTCTTGTGGGTGAGGCAAGAGGGGCCGGGAAACGATGCCTGCCGCTTTGCCGACGCCGAGGGGGGATACCTGATCGACGGATCGTCGACGGACGCGGACCTGAATGTCCTGCGTTACCGCATCCGCGCCCGAGACGATGGAACGACGCGGCGCGTCCGCATCGGTGCGAAGTCCCGCATCTTCGTCCGCCGCGCGCCCGATGACACGTGGATGCTGAATGGCAAACCGGTTCCGGCCGTCACGGGTGCGAAGGATGTTCACTTCGGCTTCTCGCCCGCGACCTTCACCTTGCCGATCCGCCGCCTGAAGCTCGGCGTTGGCGACGAAGTCGAGCTATTGGTCGCGAGCTTGGATCTTGAGAACGAGCGGCTAGACCCGCTCCACGTCGTCATCCGACGCACTGCGCATGACGCATACGAATGGCTGGAGACCGAAACAGGCGCCACATCCTACCTTTCCGTGGACGCACATGGCATCGTGCGCACCCACAAGGGACATTGGAGTGCGCAGGCCTGATCCGCTCTGCAGGCGGATCCCCCGTGCTGCGGCATGGTCGCGCGGGGCAACCATCTTGGTACTGGGTAAGGCTGCCCTTCGAGAGGCTTTGATATGTTGACCGCGCAAGTCGGCTTTTCCAAGGCCTTTACGGATCTCAGCGCGCTGGAGAATGCGCTTGGTCTGCTGCAAAGCAGTCTCGGAGGGCCCGGCTAGGGGTAGTCAGGACTCCAACTGCCTGTCGGAAAGCGCCGCGAAATTTTCCGACACGACCCGTTGCAGTTTGTCCGCAAGCTCCCGCGCGTCGGCTTCTGCGTAATCTTCCGAGGATACGGGCTCGCAGAAACGGACCCGGATCTTGCCCGGACGGGCGCGGACGGTTCCAAGCCGCATGGCGTGATGGCCCCCGTGTATCACCACCGGGATGATGGGTGCATTGGCCCTGATCGCAATGATGCTGCCGCCGACCTTGAAGCGACCGATCCCGTCCCAGCCCGAAAGCCTGCCTTCGCCGCCCCAACCGACCCTTTTGCCTGCCTTCGCGGCGGCCACCATGCGGTCCACGAGCGGGTCGGTGGACCTGCGGTTGCCACGCGCGACCAGCTCGATATCGATCTTCGCACAGGCTTTGCGGGCGTAGGGAATGTGCCGATACACATCGGCACCGGCGAGCCGATCCACATGCGGCCAGATCGCGACGAAATATGCCGCCAGGTCCGCGAACGATGTCTCGTTGTGGGACAGGATGCAGCCCGTCCCCGCCGCAGGAATCTCCCCTTCGACAACAACGTCAAACCGACAATCCTCGAGATATGTGGCGAACAGGCGTTCAAGCGGGGCCCGTGCCTGCCTGCCGACCTGCGCTCCGCGCGCGATCCGGCCCATCGCCAGAGGTGTGCCCAACAGAAACCGAAGGGATGCTTTTCCACCACGCCAGTTCTCTTCGATGGATTTCAGGGCGTGGGTCATGGGATCAAATCTCTGGCTGCAATGCTGTTATCTGCCTCGACCTCGAAACTCAATTTTATTCATCTGGCCGCGTGGAGCGTCCCTCACACGCCAGCTGCGCCGTGACCTTCCGAAGATGACCCCGAACCGGTCGCGATCGCCACGCTCCGCCACCGAAATGCGGGTGTCATGCCGCGGCGGGTTGGATCGCATCACTCGCATCCCGGTCCGACCAGTTGCCCCGATCGTAGCGACGACCGAACGCCCCGGCATCGTCCAGCGCCACGAGCGTCAGCCAGCCGTTGTCGAAAAGCGCCCGGACCTGCGGCTGGCGGTCGAGCACGTGCGAGATCATCTGTTCCGGGGCCTCCACGGCGACCACGAGCCTGCTTGGCGTGTGGCGAAGCGCGTCGCCGTCATGCACCGATTGCCAGGGAAGCCCCGCGCGAAGCGCGCCCCCGTTGCCCTCGAGCACACCGATCCCGCCGACGACATTGTGCAGCAGCTTGTTGCCTGCGCCGAACGTCTCGGGCGCGACCGCCGAGCCGTGATATTGCAGCGCGATCCAGCTTGCCACGACGACCGGGGCGCTCAGGATCAGCTCGAGCGTCCCGGCGCCCTCGTCCTGCAGCCAGTCGTAATCGTGCAGGAAGACCCGACCGTCGAGATCGCATCCCGCGGTCCGGTCGCGGGGCGCCGCGATGAAGCCGCAGCACCCGGCAAGCCCCCATTCCGGCCTGACCTCGGACCAGTCGCGGCCCCGCCGGGCCAGCGTTCCGGCCGCCCCCCGTGGCAGCGCGCGCGCGCGTTCGGTCCGGGTCAGCGTCGCCGCGGTCGACAGCGCGGTGCGCAGGCGTTCGATCTCGGACCGATGGGTCGCAGGCGCCCCTTCATCGAACACCCGAACCTCGTCCGACACCGTGTCATGCATCCCGGCGATGAACCGCGTGTCGCTGGGGATCGCGATCCCCTTGGCGTCGAGACCGGTGCGGACCCGCTCGTCGTTCAGAATCCCGGCCAGCAGACGCGCGTTCACGTCGCCCGGGAACCCGCCGCAGGCGCCGCATTGCAGGGCACTGGCATGGGGCGCGTTGGTGACCGTGGCCCCGTGACCGCAGAGCAGAACGAGCCTTGCGAAGCCTTCGGTCAGGGACATCGCCCGCAGGATGCCTTCCGCGGCCTCGATCTGGTCGGCGAGCGGCAGGTCGTGCACGGGGGCCGTGTCGCCCGAGGATGCTCCGGTCATGCCAAGGCCGTCGCGCAGGAGCTTGCCCACGTAGATGGGGCCCGCCGCCTCGACGAAGGCGAAGGCCGAAACCGCAGCCCGCTTGAAGCGACCCCAGGCCCGGATCGTCCGCAGGCGGACGCGGTCGCTCTCGTCCGCCTTGGCATCCCCCGCCGAATGCGTCTCGATGCCGGGTGACAGCAAAATCGGCGCGCGCGCCTCGATTATGTCGGAGGCATGGCCGCGATGCCGGACCGCGAGGCCGAAGAAGCCCGCGAAGCCGATCGTCCGGATCCCCGGGTCGGCGGTCTCAAGGGACCGGCGCAGACGTTCGGAGCGCACATCGATGCAAAAGGCCGCCTGTATCGCGGGGCGATCCGCGGCTGGGGTGGCGGCTTTTGCCGAAAGGATCTCTGCCAGGCGCCGCTCGCCGCTGCGATCGACGGCCTCCTGAAGGGCGGCATCGAGCCTCAGGTCCCGGTCGGGCCGGACCGGGCGCGCGTAGTCGGCTTGGGCCTGCTTCCAGGCCGCGGCGCCCCCTTTCGCGAGAAGGGCAACCTCCCACGCCAGGCGGATGGTCAAGAGCTCGAAGAGCGTGTCGTCCCGCCGTCCGTCGCGCTCGGCGATCCACGAAAGGTGGCGCGCGTATTGTGCCCAGCCCGAAAGCGTCACGAGCAGCCGGTGAAAGTAGAGCGGCGCCGAGTCCGACGTCAGGTCCAGCGCCTGGCAGGCCTGGGCGAAGGCAGCGCGTGCATCGGTCGGCATGGCGCCCACGCGCTCTGCGAACCCCGACAGCCCCGCAAGGCCCGGGGTAAGGTCACGGCTGGCATAGGCTTTCCACGACGCCCAGGCCCCTGCCCGTGGCGCGGGCCAGAACGCCTGGCCCTGATCGAACTGCGCCGACGCCCAGTGACCGATCCGCTCTTCGGCCAGGGCAGGCCAGTCGATGCCGTCTTCCCCCTGCGCCAGCTCCGCGATCGTCGGAAGCGCCGCGGGGACGCCCGCCTCCTCCCGTGTCGCGCGCACCAGGTCTTCGGGGTCGAAGCCCTGCGTGGCCGCGGCGTCCGACAGGTCTTGCGGCGTCACCTCCCCCGCGTCGATCATCGCGGCGACGGTCTTGCGCGGCAGGAACATCCTGCCAGCGCCTGTCCGGGCCATGCGGGCGGCCGCGACGGTGCGATCCTCGCCTGCCTGGCCGAGCCAGGGATTGACCGCGACGGTCGCCTCGAGCGGGAAGGCCGGCGGTATCTGCCGCATGGCGTCCTCGGACGCGGCGAAAAGCTCGAGCGTCGGGCCGGGCCAGGTCGTGTATGCGTTCATTGGATCGCTCCGGGCTTGGGGGTCCAGCGGCCCGCAAGCCGATCGGACACCGCGTTGAGGTAAAGACCGTTCATCAGGTGCACCCGCAACCCGGCCGCTGCCGGGTGTCCGGCCCATAGCGGGAAGGTCGACTGGGCCAAAGCCGCGACGGCGAAGCTTGCGACGGCCAGGACGGTGGTCGCCCAGATCAGCCCGTCGGCAGGCGGCGGGGGCGGCAGGGTGCCCGCCGAGACCCATGTCGCCCCAAGCTGCAAGGCGAAATAGGCGACAGTGGCGACCACCGACAGGGCGACGGTGCGCCGGGCAAGCGAGCGCGGGGCGCGGTCGGCAAGTCCCTGCGCGATCAGGTAGACCACGCCGAAGATCAGGATCGCGCCAAGCGCGACGGTCTGCGGCGGCTTCGAGGCAAGCCCGAAGGCAAACCCGACGACCACGTAAAGCGCCAGTGCCAGGCCGAAGGACCGCGCCACGGCAGCAAGGTTCGGCACCGCGACCGGGCCGGGCCGACGGACCTGCGCGACCTCTCGCACCGCACCGCCGGAGGCGAGGAAGGCGTGCGCCTTGTAGAGCGAATGCGCCACGATGTGCAGCAGCGCCAGCGGGAACAGCGCCAGGCCGCATTGCAGCACCATGAAGCTCATCTGCGCGCAGGTGGACCAAGCCAGCGCCGCCTTTACCGACGGCTGGGTCAGCGACACCGCGGCCGCCAGCAGCGCGCTGAAGCCACCGACCAAAGCCAGCACCGCCAGCACGCCCGGCGCCGCGATCAGCACGTCCGCGAAGCGGATCAGAAGGAACCCGCCCGCATTGACCACTCCGGCATGCAGCAGGGCCGAGACCGGCGTCGGCGCCTCCATCACCTCGATAAGCCAGCCATGCGTGGGCACCAGCGCGGACTTGAAGATCGCCGCCAGCGCAAGGAGCAGCGCGGCCAGCCAGATCGGGCCGGACCCCTCCCCTGCCCGCGCCGCTGCGTTGATCGTCGCGATGTCGGACGTGCCGAATGCCGCCAGCAGTATGGCCACCGCGACCAGCAGCGCCCCGCTCGCGACGATCCCGCTCATGGCCTTCTTCTTGGCGGCGCGCCGGGCGCGTGGCCGCTCGGGGTAGAACAGCAACAGGCGTTGCAGGCAGATACCGGTCGCGACCCATCCGACGGCCAGCTGCACGACATTGCCCGTGACCACGAGCAGCAGGACACAGGAAATGGTCGCCGCCATCCAGGTCATGAACGCGGGCTGGCGCGCTTCGCCATCCAGGGCCACGCGCGAAAAGCGCAGGACCACCCAGCCGACGAAGGCGACCGTCAACGTCATCGCCACGCTGACGATGTCGAGCCGCGCCGACAGCCCGATCGAGGCGACGCCGAGAAGCGGGCTTGTCGACGGTCCGGAGACCGCCAGGTCGACAGCGGCGAGCGCGCCCATAACCAGTGCGGCGAGGGCCGCGATTTCGGGCAGGCGCAGGCGCCAATGCGCGCGGGCGGGGGGATGGAAATGCGTGGCGAGGGCCGAGGCGGCCAGCGCGAGCGGGGCGAGCAGGAGCAGTAAATTCATCGCAGATCTCCGGGAGTGGACCTCCGGTCGAAATAGGGGGCTGCGATCATCAATAAAAATACATTGTGTGGATCATATCGTTCGATTTAATAGAATCAAATGCGGCTTAACTACCATCACCTGCGCTATTTTCAGGAGGTCGCCCGTGAAGGGAACCTGACTCGCGCGGCCGCGCGGCTGAACCTGTCGCAATCCGCGTTGTCGACGCAAATCCGCCAGCTCGAAGAACGACTGGGCCACGCCCTTTTCGAGCGCACCGGCCGGGCAATGGTCCTGACCGAAACGGGACGGATCGCGCTCGATCACGCGGAACGCATCTTCAGTGTCGGCGACGATCTTGTCGCCACGCTCGCAGCGGGTGGCGCGGCAAAGGCGCCGCTGCGGGTGGGCGCGCTGTCCACGTTGTCGCGGAACTTCCAGCTTCGCTTCCTGCGCCCGGCCCTTACCGGCGACGTCGAGTTGATCCTGTCGTCCGGCAACAGTCAGACCCTGCTGCGCGCGCTCGAGGCCCTGGCCCTTGACGTGGTGCTGCTGACCGATCCACCGCCGCGCGTCACGTTCCCGGATCTCGTCGCGCACCGCATCGCCGAGCAGCCGGTCGGGCTTCACGGCACGCAGCGGCGGCTGAGACACGACACGCTTGCCGAGCTTCTGGGTGCGGAGCCCGTCATCCTTCCGACCGAGAGCTCGATCAGGACCGGCTTCGACAGCCTGATGGCGCGGCTCGGCGTGACCCCCAGGATAGCGGCAACCGTCGACGACATGGCCATGGTCCGCCTGCTGGCCCGCGAAGACCTGGGCCTCGCGGTCACCCCGGCGGTCGTGCTTGCGGACGAGTTGGCACAGGGCGTCCTGGCCACCGCGCCGTTCCCGCTGAACGTGGTCGAAAGCTTCTACGCGGTGACCACGCCGCGGACCTTCCCGCACCCGCTGCTCGGGCGGCTCGCGGAACCCTTGGCGAACCGGGGTGACGAGTGAAGCGCATATGCAGGATGGCCTGATGCGATTGTACCGGCTTCCTTGGGAAGCGCAGGAGAGGTCGACATTCCTGGACTTCGCGGCGCAAGCCGGGATCCACTCCGTCGTCGACTGGCGAAACATTCTGGAGAACGAAGAGGGTTCGGCATGGACCGATTGGTCGTGTAGCGGCGGAGAATACCGGCGAATGTCATTGAAAACCAATGAAAACAGAGGCTTGCAAGAACCCGCCCCGCCGCCGAAAAAACGCTTGTAACTCCAAAGCGTTACGGTCTATCCCGATCCCCGGAGACGTGGCCGAGTGGTCGAAGGCGCTCCCCTGCTAAGGGAGTAGGCGGGAAACCGTCTCGAGGGTTCGAATCCCTTCGTCTCCGCCACCATACACTATCGCATCTCTTTCAATGGCTTGCGATGTCGTCGCCACATACATTCGCATGTGAGCGAATTAGACCACTTGGACTACAAACGATCTGAAGTGCCGATTCTGAATTTCGATTTTGATATACGGAAATGAGACCTAACCCGCCTCAGTTCAATCCGTTCGCCAGTTTTGTGAGGATTCCAAGCCCTGTACGCTTGAAAATTCGGCTAGGTCTCAACCACGACGGCAGTGCCAGATGCGACCAACATGACCATGCTGGCAGCTGCGCTGAGTTCTACATAATCCAAATCGACTGCGACCACGGCATTAGCGCCAACAAGGTCAGCTTCGACTTTTAGTTCGTATAGTGCCGTACGACGTGCGTCACGCAAGGTCTGCTGAACTGCCTTAGACCTACCGCCCACAATATCCCTAACGCCCGCGAACAGGTCCTTGAAGATGTTCATGCCGAAGGCGCACTCCGCCGTAACGATCTCTATACGTTTGGTTATTTTAAGGTTTGGCGCTGTCTCAGTTGTAAGCAATATAGCGCCTATCCTCCGATTGGCCTCCAAATCACCATGGCTCTCTATTCGCATGGCCTCAGCGGCTTTATTAGAGTTCTCAGCGGTGCAAGAAGGGCAATAGTTGCCTACGTGAGTGAAACCAAGTTTTGCCCCGCATCGCGCACACTTTGCCATGGATCAAAACCTTCCTCATCACTTGCTCGCTTTCTACGACTGAACCGCGCCGGGTTTGCCGGAGGCTCCAACTCCTGAGTA
>NZ_JAEKPD010000029.1 GCF_016412875.1 Palleronia pontilimi
AGTGGTGTCGCCAGCGCCCGATTTCTTCGCGGGCATGTCGTCAATGTATCTTACTGCCGTCACGCTGATCGTATTCAACTTCTGATCCATGTCGTAAAGCAACACATTTCCCGCAAAGGCCGAAAGAGAAGACTCCTAAGCAACGCCGATTCCGCCCTTCGGAAACAGGTGCGCGTAGCCAACAAGCTCATCTTCATTCGCCAAGTGAACCTCAAGAGCTTTGGCGAATAGGTCAACGAATGCTTCGTCCCCGGTTTCTCGCCGAAGGAAGTCGATCACCTTGTCTGTCGGGATCTTGGTGAAGAACGCCCGAATGTCGGACTGAAAGTAGAATTTTGCGCCGCCGTCGATTGCTGCCATGATTGTCTCGATGGCGGGGCGGACACCGCCATGAGGGTAGATCAGACCTCCAACGCCATACTTTGATCTGTTGACGTCGTTGATGCGCCCCAGCCTATCGTCGCGAATTGTTTCATATCGAGTGTCCGGGTCGCGCAGGTCACGCGCTTGCCGTGGCTGTAGAACCTGTAGGATTGCCCGCTGCACGACACGGTTGTGGATAGTGGATATTGCGATGGGCCGTGGATCTTTGCCTGCTGCAAGACGCTTGCGCTTGTCCTTCAGGACGCCCTCGACGGGATCAAAGGAAAGCTTGCCCATGCGCAGTTGACTAATGATGCGCCTTAGGTGGCGCTGATGAGCATGTTCGAATTCGTAGGCTTTGCCACGAATACCGGAATTGCCTGAGGTCAAAGCGCTGCGCTTGACGTGTCGCCAAGCTGCGAAAATGTTATGCTCGCTTCTGACTTCTTCGAATAGTGTCTTCGCCATATTCTTCGCTCGGGTCCTCCGCTCATACAATCCCGACCGTTGACGGACACCCATCCTCTTCGCACGGCATGGCCGCGACGACAGACACCTCAGCGGCAACAGCCACCTTGGCGAGGTCTCCGTGGCGCACGATCCGCATGGACAGGTCCAGCTTCACGTCGGACGCCATGGCGACCATGGACATACCAGATCTAGTGGTGACGCAGCGCCATATGGTCAAGAGCGCCGATATGATTTCGAATAGAGATCTATACAGTGGCTGGGCACCAGAGGCTCAAATCCGCTTTTCGCTACGATCGTGTGGATGAACGGTTTGGGCCGTCCACGACATCGCTCATCTCGCCGCGTGGAGAGAATTGACCCCACGCGCCGCGAATAATCTTGTCTTCAGTAAGACTTTCGCCCCCAGGGCGTGATGCGGACAATCTCCTGATCCCGTTTCCGAGTCGGATGGGGAAGTCGCCTGGCAAGGTGGTAGTGTGCCCCTAAGATGCTATGCCGTCCAACTATACCGTATTTAACCGGCCAGCGTGCCGAACTCGCGCATAAAGATCGCGCGGACCCATATAAACATAGGGTAAGGCATCCCCACCCTGCCCCAAAAAACGGTCTCGAAAACCGTTACTCGGAGGTTCGAATCTGTCCGCTGCGGTGAGCCAAGCAATCTATCGAACGCGGCAATTGCACCATTTTCCCTTCGTTCGGCGACGCGATCCACGGAGTGGATTCCTCATCACGGTGTCTCTCGAGACGCAGCGATACTGCTGCGCAAGGAACATTGTTGTAGGCCCCCTCTCCCGTTGCTAACGTAATCCTCGAATCCGTTGGGGTGCCCTGTCTGGGGCTGAGAGGCGCAAGCCGACCCATCGAACCTGATCCGGCTAATACCGGCGTAGGGAACGGAGCACGACCTGGCACGGCCGACGGCTGCCGCCTTTTCGCCCTCCTTCCGTCGCCGGTTGGGGGAAAGCGATGACGAGACACGCAACCGCACTGACCATCGCAGGCTCCGACAGTGGCGGCGGCGCAGGGATTCAGGCCGATCTCAAGACGTTCTCGGCGTTGGGTGTCTACGGAACAAGCGCGATCACCGCCATCACCGCACAGAACACACGCGGCGTCTTCGCGGTCGAAGGCGTCTCGCCCGTCGTCATCGGGGCGCAGATCGCCGCCGTGCTCGACGACATCCCGCCCCAGGCCATCAAGATCGGCATGCTGGCCTCGTCAGAGATCGTCGCCGCCGTCGCCGAGGCGATCACGGGCTACACCGGTCCGGTCGTGCTCGACCCGGTGATGATCGCAAAGTCCGGGGACGCGCTGCTGGCGCGGGACGCCGAGGCCGCTCTGATCGAATGGCTGCTGCCCCGTGCCGACGTGCTGACGCCGAACCTGCCCGAGGCCGCGCGCCTGCTGCACCGCAGCCCGGCATGCGACGCGCACGAGACCGAAGCCCAGGGCCGGGCCCTGCTCGGGCTTGGCGCGCGGGCCGTGGTGATGAAAGGCGGCCATGCGGCGGGACCGACCTGCATCGACCGGCTGGTCACGGCATCGGGCGTCACCGCGTTCGAGCAGCCGAGGATTGCAACCCGCAACACCCACGGGACGGGATGCAGCCTGTCTTCGGCCATCGCCGCCGAACTGGCCAGGGGCGCCGGGGTCGAACAGGCGGTGCGGCGGGCGCAGGCCTGGCTGCACGGCGCGATCCGTGCGGCGGATGGGCTGGGCATCGGCGGCGGTCACGGACCCGTGCATCATTTCCACGAGGACTGGCGATGATGCGGGCCCGCGTTCTGGGGGCCGGCGTCGCCGGGCTGTGCGTGGCGGCGGAACTTGTCGGACAGGGCTGCAATGTCACGGTCTTCGACCCGGTGCCCCGGCCGGGGCCCCACGGCTGTTCCTGGTGGGCCGGCGGGATGCTGGCCCCGTTCTGCGAAAGCGAAACGGCCGAGGCACCGGTCGTCCGGCAGGGCCAGGAGGCGGCCGGCTGGTGGGAACGTCAGGGCGTGGCCGTCACCCGGCAGGGAACCCTCGTGCTGACGCTTGGCCGCGACCGGCGCGAGCTGGACCGCTTCGGGCGGCGTGTCGCGGGACACCAGACGCTTGACGCCGAAGGGCTCGCCGCGTTGGAGCCGGATCTGGATGGCCGGTTCGACCGGGCGCTGCATATTCCCGGCGAAGCGCATCTCGATCCGCGCGCCGCACTTGCCCACCTGCGCACTCGGCTGGAGAGCGCGGGCGTCGCTTTCGTCGCCGAACAAGGCCGGCCCGAGGGCCTGACCTTCGATTGCCGGGGGCTGGCGGCGCGTGACCGCCTGCCGGATCTGCGCGGGGTAAAGGGCGAGATGGCGGTGCTGCGCAGTGCCGACATCCGCCTGAACCGCCCGGTCCGGCTGCTGCACCCGCGCTTTCCGCTTTATGTGGTGCCGCGCGCGGACGGGCTGTTCATGCTGGGCGCAACCCAGATCGAAAGCGACGACCGCAAACGCAGCGTCCGCTCCGTCCTCGAACTGCTGTCGGCCGCCTATGCGCTGCACCCGGTCTTCGGCGAGGCAGAGCTGGTAGAGATCGGCGCCGATGCCCGCCCCGCCTTTCCTGACAACCTGCCCCGCCTCAGCCGGCAGGGCGACACGATACACGTCAACGGCCTCTTCCGTCACGGCTTCCTGCTGGCCCCCGCACTGGCACGGATGGCAGTCGAAGCGGCCTGCGACCGCACAAGACCGGAGTTCTGGCATGATGATTGAGATCAACGGCACCATGACCGAGGTGCGCGCCGACACGCTGGCCGGGGTTCTGGACGAACTCGGCCATGGCGACGGCAAGGTGGCCACCGCCGTCAACGAAACCTTCGTGCCCGCGGCGGCGCGCGGGCAGACCGCACTTGCCCCCGGCGACCGGGTCGAGATCGTCGCGCCCCGGCAGGGAGGTTGAAATGCAGCTTTACGGCACGGAAATCAATTCGCGCCTCATGCTCGGCACGGCGCAGTATCCCTCGCCAAGCGTGCTGGCCGAAGCGTTCCGCCGCTCCGACGCGGGAATCGCCACCGTCTCCGTCCGCCGCGAGGCGGGGGCCGAGCGGGGCGGCGCAGCGTTCTGGAATCTGGTGCGCGACCTCGGCGTGACGCTTCTGCCCAATACCGCGGGCTGCCATTCGGTGCGCGAGGCGGTCACAACGGCACAGATGGCGCGCGAGCTGTTCGATACGAACTGGATCAAGCTCGAGGTGATCGGCCATGCCGACACACTTCAGCCCGACCCGTTCGGCCTGGTCGAGGCGGCGCGCATCCTGACCGAGGACGGCTTCCAGGTCTATCCCTACACGACCGAGGACGTTGTGCTGGCAGACCGGCTGCTCGACGCCGGATGCGAGGTCCTGATGCCCTGGGGCGCCCCCATCGGCACCGGGCTGGGGCTGACCAACATCTATGGGCTGCGCACGCTGCGCGCGCAGTTTCCCGACGTGCCGATGGTCGTGGATGCGGGCCTTGGCCTGCCCAGCCAGGCAGCGATGGCGCTGGAAATGGGGTTCGACGCGGTGCTGCTGAACACCGCTGTTGCAAAGGCGGGCGATCCGGCGGCGATGGCCGAGGCGTTCGCCCGGGCGGTCGAGGCCGGGCGACTGGCCTATCATGCCGACCCGATGGAGCCGCGCGACATGGCCGCACCCTCGACGCCGGTGATTGGCAAGGCGTTCCTCTCATGAGCCTCGACCGCTTCTATCCGATCTTCGACAGCCCAAAGTGGCTGGAACGCGCCCTGCCCCTTGGCGTGACGCTGGTGCAGTTGCGGATCAAGGACACGCCCGAGACCGAGTTGCGAGCGGTTATGGCGCGGGCGCAGGCGCTGTGCCGCCGGCACGGCGCGGTGCTGGTGGTCAACGATCACTGGCGGGTGGCCATCGAACTCGGCTGCGACTGGGTGCACCTGGGACAAGAGGATCTCGACGAGGCGGACCTGCCCGCGATCCGCCGGGCCGGTCTGAAACTGGGCATCAGCACGCACGATTATGTGGAACTGGACCGGGCGCTGTCGCTTTCACCCGACTACGTGGCGCTTGGGCCCGTCTATCCGACGATCCTCAAGAAGATGAAGTGGCAACGGCAGGGTCTTGAGCGCGTGACCGAATGGAAACGGCTGATCGGCGATCTGCCCCTCGTCGTCATCGGCGGGATGAGCGTTGAACGCGCGGCGGGTGCCTTTCAGGCCGGGGCCAACATCGTATCGGCCGTCACCGACATCACCCTGCATGCCGACCCCGAGGCGCGCCTGCGCCAGTGGATCGAGACGACGCGATGACCCGCTATGCCCGCCAGATCGCCGTGCCCGAATTCGGCGCAGACGGACAGGCCCGCCTGCGGGATGCGCATGTGCTGGTCGTCGGCGCGGGCGGGCTTGCCGCGCCGGTGCTGCAATATCTCGCCGGTGCGGGCGTCGGGCGCATCCGGCTCGTCGACCCCGACCGCGTGGAGGTGTCGAACCTGCACCGCCAAACGCTGTTCCGCGAGGCCGATATCGGCCGCCCCAAGGCGCAGGCTGCCGCCGCACATGTCATCGCCCTGAACCCCGAATGCCGCGTCGAGGCGCTCGCCGCCGCGCTCGACCCGGCCAATGCGGCAGCGCTTTGCCAGGATGTCGATCTCGTGCTCGACTGCGCCGACAGCTTCGCGGCAAGCTACATCCTGTCGGATACCTGCCACGCCGCCGGGCAGGTGCTGGTCAGCGCTTCGGTGATCGGTCTGGACGGCTATGCCGGGGTCTTCTGCGGCGGCGGACCAAGCTTGCGCGCCGTGTTCCCGGACCTGCCGCAGCGCGCCGGGTCCTGCGCCGACGACGGCGTTCTGGGGCCGGTCGTGGGAGTGATCGGCGCCCTACAGGCGCAGATGGCGGTGGCGCTGCTGGCGGGCATCGCGCCGTCGCCGCTGGGCCGGCTCTCAACCTTCGACGCGCGGACCTTCCGCTCTGGCGGGTTCCGCTTTGCGGGGGCGACTGAGCCGGAACGCCAGCCGCGCTTTCTCGCGCCGTTCGATATCGCCGAAACCGATTTCGTCGTCGACCTGCGGGCCGCAGACGAGGCGCCGCTGGTGCGTCCCACTGCCCGCCGACTGCCCTTCACGGCACTCGGGCCAGACGGCCCCGTTCCCGCGCCCGGCCAGCGCGCCGTGCTCTGCTGCCGTTCCGGCCTGCGGTCCTGGGCCGCGGCGGAACGGCTGGCCTCGGTGTGGGACGGAAAGATTTACCTTGTCGCCATGGGCGACCCGACCGGAGAGACCCGATGAAAGCACCCCTGACCACCCTCGCCTTGCTGATCGCCACGCCTGCCGCCGCGCAGGACCGGATGACCGTCATGCTCGACTGGTTCGTGAACCCCGACCACGGACCCATCATCATCGCCGAACAGCAGGGATATTTCGCCGATGCGGGGCTTGAGGTTGAGGTGATCGCCCCGGCCGATCCCTCCGACCCGCCCAAGATGGCCGCGGCCGGGCGTGCCGATCTGGCCATTTCCTATCAGCCGCAACTGCATCTACAGGTGGCCGAGGGCATGCCGCTGATCCGGGTGGGCACGCTCGTCGCCACGCCGCTCAACTGCCTTCTGGTGCTGAAGGACGGCCCCATCGGGGACATCGCGGACCTCGCGGGCCGCAAGGTCGGTTTCTCGGTGGCAGGGGTAGAAGAGGCGCTGCTGTCGGCGATGTTGGGACAGGCCGGGCTGGAGACCGGCGATATCGAGCTGGTCAACGTCAACTGGTCGCTCTCGCCCGCGCTCATGTCCGGCCAGGTCGACGCGGTCATCGGCGCCTTCCGCAACTTCGAGCTGAACCAGATGGAGATCGAGCGCGTGCCGGGCCGGTGCTTCTATCCCGAGGAGGAAGGCGTGCCGACCTATGACGAACTGATCTACGTCGCCAACCCCGAGACGATGGACGCCGACATGATCCGACGCTTCCTTGGTGCGACAGAAAAGGCGACGCAGTTCATCGTCAACCACCCGCAGCAAAGCTGGGAGATGTTCGCCGCCACCTCGGCCGAATTGCGGGACGAGCTGAACGAACGAGCCTGGGCCGACACGATCCCGCGTTTCGCCCTGCGCCCCGAGGCGCTGGATCAGGGCCGCTACGCCCGCTTCGAGACCTTCCTGCACGAGGCCGGGCTGATCGAGGGAACGCGCCCCGTCTCGGACCTTGCCATCGATCTGAGGGCGCAATGAGCTACGGCGCGACTTTCCCGCTCTGGCGCGAAGCCGCAGGCGATGCATGGCACGACTACACCCGCCATGCCTTTGTCGAGGGGCTGCGGGACGGCACGCTGCCGCGCGCGGCCTACCTGCGCTACCTCGTGCAGGACTACCTGTTCCTTGTCCACTTCTCCCGCGCATGGGCGCTGGCCGTGACCAAGGCCGAGACGCTGGACGAGATGCGCGCCTGCGCCGCCACCGTCCATGCGCTGCTGAACGACGAGATGCGCCTGCATGTCGCCACCTGCGCCGCCGAGGGCATCCCCGAGGCGGACCTCTTCGCGGCACGCGAGGCGCCGCAGAACATCGCCTATACCCGCTATGTCCTCGATGCCGGCCATTCCGGCGACTTTCTCGACCTGATGGCGGCCCTCGCGCCCTGCGTGCTCGGCTACGGCGAGATCGGCACGCGGCTGGCGTCGGCGGCGGACAGGACGCCCTATGCCGACTGGATCGAAACCTACGCGGGCGCGGACTATCAGAAAACCTGTGACGAGGTCGGCGCGCTGATCGACGGCGCGATCACCCGCCGGCTCGGAACGACGCCCCGGGACAGCCCCCGCTGGCCCCGCCTCTGCGCCCGCTTCGAAACGGCGACCCGGCTCGAGGTCGATTTCTGGGGCATGGGCCTGCGCGGATGACCGCCCCACCGGCGCTGCACCTGTCCGGGCGTGCGACGATCGACGGCGCACCGATCTTCGGCCCGATCTCCATCGACGCTCCTCCCGGGGAATGGACCTGCCTGCTCGGCCCGTCGGGGGTGGGCAAATCGACGCTCCTGCGCCTGCTCGCCGGTCTGGGCGACGAAGTCGCCTTTGACGGCAAGGTGGCGGCGGGCGACGGCGCTCCGCTGGGCGGGCGGGTGGCATTGATGGCGCAGGCCGATCTGTTGATGCCGTGGCTCGACGTGACCGCGAACGTCACCCTTGGTGCGCGGCTGCGGGGCATGGCCCCGCAACGAGGCCGTGCGCGCGAGGTGCTGGGGCGCGTCGGACTTGCCGATCATGCCGCGAAGCGGCCGCATGCCCTGTCTGGCGGGCAACGGCAACGGGCCGCGCTGGCCCGGACCCTGATCGAGGATCGGCCCGTAGTGCTCCTGGACGAGCCCTTCTCGGCCCTCGATGCGCGCTCGCGCGCGCTCATGCAGGACCTCGCGGCCGAGGTGCTGGCAGGGCGCACCGTGCTGCACGTGACGCATGACGCCGCCGAGGCCGCGCGGCTGGGGCACAACGTGCTGCTGATGACCGCAGGCGGCGTCAGCTGCGTCACCCCGCCCGCGGCCCCCACGCCCCGCCTCTACGACGCGCCCGAGACGCTCGGTTTCCAGGGCCGCCTGCTGCGGCTGCTCATGGAGGCGCGATGAGGCGCACGGTTCACATCACGGGCGTCGCGCTCGTGTCCCTCCTCGCCTGGCAGGCGGTGGTCACGCTGGCGGACCTGCCCCGCTTCATCCTGCCCGGCCCGGATCTGGTCTTCGTCACGTTCTGGACCAGCCGCGCGCTGATCGCCGAGCATGCGTTGGTGACCGCGGCCGAAGTCCTGCTCGGTCTCGGCCTTGGCGCCGCGCTTGGCTTCGCCTCGGCGATCCTGCTGGTGGCCTCCCCGCTCACCCGGTCGGTCCTGCGCCCGATGCTCGTGTTCAGCCAGGCGGTGCCGGTATTCGCGCTGGCGCCGATCCTGACGCTCTGGCTGGGCTACGGGCTCTGGTCCAAGGTGGCGATGGCCCTGCTCATTATCTACTTTCCCGTTACGTCGGCTTTCTTCGATGCCCTGATGCGGACGCCGCCCGGCTGGCTGGAACTCGCCCGGGTGATGAAAGCCTCGCCCGGCCGGACCCTGTGGCGCATCCGGGTGCCGGCCGCGATGCCGGGCTTCGCCTCGGGGCTGCGGCTCGCCGCCGTCTATGCCCCCATCGGCGCGATCATCGGCGAATGGGTCGGCGCCTCCCAGGGGCTCGGCTACCTCATGCTGCTGGCAAACGGACGCGCGAAGATCGACCTGATGTTCGCCGCGCTAATCGTTCTCGCGGTCCTGACGCTCCTCCTTCATGCTGCTGTCGACGTAGTCTGCCGACGGTTGTGGGATGGCTGACATACGCTCCCAGTTTGGCTTGAAAATTGAGCAGGCCTCTCCGTTTCAGGCCCGAAGGACCGGGTCACGCCTTCGGTTCAGCACCGCCATTCGCTGCGCTTAGCATGAAGGTCGGCTACCCGGCTGAGGCCACTCTCAACGGAGCATGACGGGCGCCACGTTGCCGGACCTTGAAGAGCTTCATCGCGAACGGCAGCTGTTAGAGCGACCAGCTTCACTTGAGAACGACCAGGTTACGGCGCGAAGCGGATGTTGCTCACGTGGAGGTCGATCGGTCGCTTAGGGCCGGAAGCGCAGCTGCTTCAAGCTGTGATCAGAAACTTGACCATTGCCAACTATTGCTGGAAGGGGCCGCGATGGGCCAGAGTATTGAGCTTGAACGGTGTATTCTAGGGCATGGTTTTTTCAGCCCGAGTAACGTTAGATCGCCATCTTCGCCATTTTTGCTGCACATTTTGCTACACAACTTGCAGCACGTCGATTGAACAAATATCATTAAAACAATGCCTTAGATGGTTTCAGGCTTCTTGCTTTCGGATTGTCTCTCCGCCACTTGATCCCCGAACGTGCCGTATTTTTGGCTTGCAGCCGCAAGGGCGGTGCCCGCGCCCGAGGAAGGCGATTGATCGCGGCTATATGCGGCGGGCCATGGCGGTGGTACTCTGATGGTTACTGACCTGAGCTTCAGGTCAGCTGATTGCCGACTCGCGCCGCAAAGCCCGCAAATCGCTTTGCCACCGGCGCAAGAACAAGATCAGGGAGGATCGTATCATGGACAAGATGACAATTCCGCGTCGCCACTTTCTTGTCGGTGCCGCAGGGACGGTGTGTACGGGCGCGGTGGTCGGGTCGGGCGCTGGATCCGCGCTTGCCCAGGACACCGCGCTGCCCGACTACGTTGCCTGGAAAGAGCCCGGCGCATTCATCCAGCATTCGGAAAACACGCTGGAAACCTTGCGCGGTGAAATCGGCAGCGTGGTCACGCCGAACGACCTGCTGTTCGTGCGCAACAACCTGCCAAGCCTGACCGAGGACGACGTGGGGGACCCGGAGGCCTGGACCGTGTCGGTCGAAGGCGTGTCGGACCCGCGGGAAATCACGCTTGCCGAGCTGAAGGGACTGGACGTCGCGCAGGTGGCGAGCGTGCTGCAATGCTCGGGCAATGGCCGTGGCTTTTTCGAGCACGAGACCAGCGGATCCCAATGGCTGACCGGCGCGGCCGGCAACGTGATCTGGACCGGCGTTCCCGTGGCCAGCCTTGTCGAGGCGCTTGGCGGCGTCGCGGACGGTGTCCAGTGGATGACGGGCACCGGGGGCGAAAGCATTCCCGACGGGATCGATCCGCTTTCGGTGATGGTCGAGCGGTCGGTTCCGATCGCAGCGCACGAGCAGGCCCTGCTGGCCTGGAACCTGAACGGCGAGCCGCTGCCGCTGGCGCATGGCGGGCCGCTTCGTCTTGTCGTGCCGGGCTATTACGGCGTGAACAACGTCAAGCACGTCAAGCGCCTGGCCTTCACCGAGGCGGAGACCCAGGCCAAGATCCAGCAATCCGGCTATCGGATACGCGATGTGGGCGTGGAAGGTGCGCCCGACCAGCCGTCGATGTTCGAGATGAACGTGAAGTCCTGGGTGACCCAGCCGCTCATGGACGCGTCGTCCGGCCGCGTGCTGGTCATGGGCGTCGCCCTCGGTGGGACCGAGGAATTGGCGACGGTCGAGGTCTCGACCGACAGCGGGGCCACGTGGTCCGAGGCGCGGTTCACCGGCCCGGACCTTGGGCCCTATGCGTGGCGCTCGTTCGTGATCGCGACGGACCTGGAGCCGGGCACGTACCGGATCGCCAGTCGCGCGACCACCGTGGGCGGGGCGTCGCAGCCGGAAGACTTCCCGCCGAACCATCGCGGCTATGGCCACAACGGGTGGTCGGCTCACGCCGTCGATGTCACGGTAAGCTGACAGCGGCCTTGCCCGCCCCGGTCGAGGGGCGGGCTTCACTTAGGGAGGGAATCCTATGGCGTGCATCAGGCGCGGTCTTCTGGGAGGTGTCATCGCGATCGCACTTCCTGCGGTTCAGGTCGCGGCAGAGGATCTGGGCAAGCAGATATTCCTGGAAGGCAGCGGCGACATGCCCGCCTGTGCCGTCTGTCACATGCTTTCGGATGCGGGAAGCGAAGGCGAGATCGGGCCGAACCTCGACAAGCTGATGCCGGATGAGGCCCGGGTCAGGATTGCAGTTCACGACGGTGTCGGCGTGATGCCGGCCTTCGGGGAGGCGTTGACGGAAGCACAGATCGACGCCGTGGCGCGCTACGTCGCGAGCGTGGCCGGGCAATAAGCCGACAATCGCTGGAAGCGCCAAGCCAGACGGGCATTGCTGGACAGCCATGCGCGACGGTCCGCGGCTGTGCGCTTTCCTTTACGTTCAACTTTGCCTCGAGACGCGCGTCGGCAACTGCCCAATTCGGGATGGCACGCGGACGACACGGACAATCCCTGAGTCTCGTCAGCGCCTGTCACATCCTTCTGACGCGAGAAATCCTGTTGAATAAACGGGAAAATACTTTGCTGGATCAGGACCGAAGCGCCCGGATTTGCGATTTCGCAAATCGGTGCGCGCAAATCCGTGTACGCACTAGTGACCTTCGCAAGGCAGCCGGTGCTTGCGGCCCGCGCGATCTTGCGATCCGCGATTGGCACTGCACTGGAAAGGATAGATGATGAAAATCCCCATGATCTTGCTCGCTCCGCTTGCCGTTGCTGCCTGTGTGGCGTCCGGTCCCGCACTGAACGACACGGTCGATCCCGGCGTGGACGCGATCGTCCAGATGACGCCGTCGCTGACCTTCGCGCCGAGCGATCTTCGGATCGCCGCGGGCGACACGGTGGAATTCCGCAATATCTCGGGCTTCACCCACACGGTTTCGACCAGGCCCGACACCGCCGCCAAGCGGCAGACCGTGATCCTGCCCGCGGGGGCCGCGGCTTTCGATTCCGGTCCGATCCCGTCCGGCGGCATCCACCGCATCACCTTCGACGTGCCGGGCACGTATCGCTACTTCTGCGATCCCCATTTCGGGTCCGGGATGATCGGCACCATCGTGGTCGCGCCGTCGTGACGCGCCTTCGGCGCTGAGCGATCTATAACCGGTTGAAGGTCTGTAACCGGGTGAAAAGGTAGTGGTTGCCATGGATGTCTTCCTGCACGGGCTCGCCACCGCACTTCCACCGCACGTTCTGCCGCAAAACCTGGTGCAGGATCGGGCCAAGGCGCTGCTGGGTCCGAAATATCCCCAGTTCGAGCGCCTTCTGTCGACCTTTGTCAGCGCCGGGATCGACAAGCGCCACTCGGTCGTGCCGATCGACTGGTTCGAGGCCGCGCATGGCTGGAGCGACCGCAACGCGGCCTATCTGACCGGCGCGACCGATCTTTTCGTGCAGGCGGCGGGCGCGGCGCTTGCGGCGGCCGGTTGGGACGCGGAAGAGGTCGATTGCATCGTCACCGTGTCGTCCACCGGCGTGGCGACGCCGACCCTGGAAGCGCGCGCCATGGCGCGGATGGACTTTCGGGGGGACGTGCTGCGGGTGCCCGTCTTCGGGCTTGGCTGCGCGGGTGGCGTGTCGGGCCTGTCGATCGCCCGGTCGATGGCCGCGGCGACCCCCGATAGCAAGGTGCTTCTCGTCGTGGTCGAAGCCTGCACCCTGTCGTTTCGCACCGACAGGTTGGAAAAGGCGGACATCATCGCCACCGTCCTGTTCGGCGACGGCGCGGCGGCGGCGTGCCTGTCGGACGCGCAGCCGGGCGGGCGGGCGATCGCGCTGGCGCCGGGCACCCAGATCACCTGGCCCGATACGCTGGGGATCATGGGATGGGACGTGGACGATACCGGGCTTGGCGTCGTTTTCGACCGTGCGATCCCCGATTTCGTGAACACGCACATGGAAGACGCGGCGGCGTCGGCGCTTGGGGCATGCGGGCTGGGACATGACGAGATCGACCGCTTCGTCTGCCATCCGGGCGGCGCGAAGGTCGTCACCGCGCTGGAGAGGGCGCTGCACCTGCCACAGGGCGACCTCGCGGCCGAGCGCGAGGTGCTGCGGGATGCGGGGAACATGTCCGCGCCCACGGTCCTGTTCGTGCTCGAGCGGGTGCTGGCCTCCGGCGCGTCGGGTCAGATGATGGCCATGGCGCTGGGCCCCGGGTTCACCGGCGCGTTCCAGCCGATCAAGGTCGAGGCCGCGGCGTGAGCCTGGGTGCCGCGCTGTTCCTGGGCTTCCTGGTCGTCCAGCGCCTGTCCGAACTGGTCCTCGCGCGGCGCAACACGCGGCGACTTCTGGCGCAGGGCGCGCGCGAGGTCGCACCCGAGCATTACAAGCTGATCGTCGCGCTGCACGCCGCGTGGCTGGGGGCGTTGGCGCTGTTCGGTCACGATGCGGCGGTGCAGCCCGGCTGGCTGGCCGTCTTCGTCGTGCTGCAGGGGGTGCGGCTGTGGATCCTTGGCAGCTTGGGCAGACGCTGGACCACGCGGATCATCGTGCTCGACGAACCGCTGGTCGCCCGGGGGCCGTATCGGTTC
This sequence comes from Palleronia pontilimi, assembly GCF_016412875.1. Lineage (GTDB taxonomy): Bacteria > Pseudomonadota > Alphaproteobacteria > Rhodobacterales > Rhodobacteraceae > Palleronia > Palleronia pontilimi. The sequence goes on from NZ_JAEKPD010000029.1 coordinate 13,732, forward strand.
GTGAAACACCCGAACTACGCGCTGGTGGTGGCTGAAATCGCTGTGGCACCGCTGGTGCTGGGGCTGGTCTGGGTGGCGGTGATCTTTTCGATCCTGAACGCGGGTGTGCTTGCGATCCGCATCCGCGCCGAGGACGACGCGCTGAAGAGCTTGCGCGCTTCGTGACGGCGTTGGGCCGCCTGACGGGTCGGCTGGCCGGGCACCCGATCCTGACCCTTGCCGCGGTGACGGCGCTTGTGGCGCTGTCGCTGGTCCGCGTGGGCACGCTGGCCTTCGACAGCGACATCAACCGGGTGTTCCTGTCGGACAGCCCCCTGTCGCAGGCGCAGCGCGACTTCGAGGCCCGGTTCGCCGGGGCGGGAGCCGAGGCGGCCATATTGATCGAAGGCGATCCGCGCCTGACGATACCGCAGATCGAGGCGGCGCGGGGGCTGGCGCTGGACCTGGAGCTGGACCCGGGCGTCGTGGCCGTCGCCTCGCCCTTCGCGCTGCGCTTTCCGCCGGGCCACCCGACCCGGCCCGACGCCCCGGTGATCCCGCCCGATCTCGATCAGGGCGAGCTGTCCCGGCGGCTGGCGGAGTTCGAGGCGCTGGAGACCGGGTTGCCGGTCACCTTCACCGATCGGGCGCTGCTGATCGTGGCCACGCTGGAGCCGGAGGCGGGCGGGCGCGGCGCGATCCCGGACATCTTGGAGGCCCGTGCCGCGCCGATCCGGGCGGCGGGCGCGTCGGTGGCGATCACCGGACCCGGCGTCGTGGAAGACACGATCCGCACCGCCCTTGCGCGCGACCTGATGCGTCTCGACCTGGCCGGAACCGGCCTTGCGGCGATCCTGGCCTGGCTCAGTCTCGGCACGGTCCGGCTTGCGGCGCTGGCGATTTTGCCCGCGTTGCCCGGGATGGTCGCCACGATCGGGATCGCGGCGTGGCTGGGCCTGCCGATCACCGTTCTGAACAACGTGATCCCGATGCTGGTGCTGGTCATCGGCGTCGCCAACGGGATGCATCTGAGCGTGCACCTGGCGCGGACCGAGGGCGTGCTGTCGCGGCGGATCACCGACACGCTCAGCGCCGTTGGCCCGGCGAGCGTCTTGACCGCGGCGACGACCGGCATCGCCTTCCTGGCGGTGCTGGTGACCCCGAACGCGCAGGTCCGCGATTTCGGGATATTGGGGGCCGTGGGCGCGGTCGTGGGAATGGCGCTTCTGCTACCGACCTTCGCCGCGCTGGCCGCGCTGCTGGCGCCCGGGCCGCGGCCCGTCGGCACCCGCGCGGGGCGCGTGGCCCTGGCCTGCGGCATGGCGGCGGCGGCCAGGCCGCGCGCCTGGGTGGCGGCGGGCCTTCTGGCGCTCGCCGGGGCGGGCGCGGGCTTCTGGGCCACGACGCCCTGGTTTCCCTATTCGTCCCACCTGCCCGAAACGAGCGCGCTTGCCGCGGCGAACGACCGGATCGCCGACGGGTTCGGCGGCGTCTATCGCGCCTGGGTCGAGATGCCGCCCGGCGCCGATTGGGGGGCGTTGCGCGATGCCGTCACCGCGGTCGAAGCGGTGGCGACGGAGCACAGCGTGCTGTCGGAGGTCGCGCTTGCCCGCTGGCACGGAGATCCCGGCATTGCGCCGCCGCCCGACACGCTGGCCCGCCTGCCCGCGACCGTGACCGAGCGGCTGCGCGATCCCGATGACGGAACCCTGCGCTTCGCGGTGGCCATGCCCGAGCCCATGCGCTCGGAAGCCACGCTGGCCCGCTATGACGCGATCGAGGCCGCGGCGCTGGGCGCGGGGGCCGCACGGGTGATCGGGCTGCCTGCGGTGATGCGGCACGGATCGGTCGAACTGGTCCGCCAGCTGTCCTTCGGTCTGCTTCTGGCGAGTGCGGGCGGTGCGCTGGTCGTCGCCGCGGCGCGCTACAACCTGCGACTGTTGCCGACGCTCTTGATCGTGAACCTGCTGCCGGTGCTTCTGGTCGGCAGCCTGCCGCATCTGTTGCAGGGCGGGCATCTGACGCCGCCGGTGACGCTGGCGCTGACCGTCGCGTTCGGCATCGCGATCGACGACACGATCCACATCGTGATCCGCTTTCACCGCGCCTTGGGCCCCGGCGGCGACAGGCGAAACGCTTTGTCCGAGGCCCTGTCGGGCGCGGGCGGTGTGATCGTGCTGACGACGCTTCTGCTGACGGGCGCGATGGCGGTCACGCTTTTCAGCGTCTTCGCGCCTGTGGCGCATTTCGGCCTGGCGCTGATCGCCAGCCTTTGGGCAGCGCTACTGACCGACATTGTGCTTCTGCCCGCCCTTCTGATGATCGGAGACCGCCATGCGCGTCCCTAGCCTTGCTTTCGCGCTCTCGCTGCTCGCGGCTGCGGCCGCCGCCGATCCGTTGCCGGACATGGCGGGCGACTGGTCCGGTTCGGGCGTCGCGCGCCGGGCGCCGTCCTCGCCCGACGAAGCGGTGCGCTGCCGCCTTCAGAACACGTGGGAGGCCGACAACGCCCGCCTGCGCGTCCGGGGCCGGTGTGCCGTTCCGGGCCGCAGCTTCGACATCGACGGGGCGCTGGCGCGGCGGCCCGACGACCGGTTGCGCGGCTTCTGGTCCGATCCCGAGGGCCGCGGCCAGACATCCGTGGTGGGCCGGAGCGAGGGCGACCGCGTCGCGTTCGCCTTTTCCGCCACCGATCCCGACACCGGCATCGACGTCTCGCAGACGGTGACGTGGACCCTGTCGGGCGATACGCTGCGGTTCCTGTCGCGTCACCGGGCCGAGGGAACCGTGATGGCCGATATCCGCTTCACGCGCTGATCGGTGAACCGCACGACGCGATGTCTAGGCTCGGAAGACCCCCGGCATGTCGTCGTTCCGGTGGGCCGGTTCTCCGAGGCGCAGGAGCGAGCCCGGGGCGCCGACGTAACGCTCGTGGTGAGTGACATTCCCCGGCAGTTTCCGGGGAGCAGGTCAGTTCACTCGAAGACACCGGTTTTCCTAGTTTTGAAAATGCCAAGGATCGCTCAAAGCCGAAGTCCGAAAAAGGCCACGGCGAAGGGGACAGGAGAGACGGCGAGCGCCACGGTCAGCAGCGTGAAGACGGGCGAGAAGATGCCGCTCAGGCCCGCCAGCATCATGATGCCACCGCCGCCGCCGATGATCGAGTTTCCCGGCGTGTTCACCGCCAGGGCCAGCGCGATGTATCGGTGCCGCAGCGCAAATCTGAGAACGGATCCCGACTGTCCCTGGAGCAGCATGGCCAGCCGGTCGTCGCCCGACAGGGGTGCCGCGCGGGCCACCAATGCGGCAGCGCGGCGCAGGCGCAGGAGCGAAAGCAGCCGTTCCAGCGCGCGGATCGGCAGGAAACGCCCGACGATGAAGGCGAGCGTCATGGACGCGACGGTGCAGACATAGATCAATGGCGCGATGGCCGCGCCGAAGCCTGCGAGCATCGCCAGCCCGATCTCGGCCCCCGGCACGAAGGGCAGCGCCAAGAGCCCGATATAGGCGACCGCACCCAGCGTGATCGCCCGGTGGACCTGCTGCTCGTTGTCGGGCCGGACCTGCAGGTTCAGCGCATCGCGGATTTCGTGCGCGCCCCAGGTGGACACCACCAGCAACAGGATCAGGAGCCCCACCCGCAGCAGGATCGTGCCCGGACGGGTGGCCGCGGTGTTCAATGTATGACACTCATCCCGGAACGCCGGAGATGGCGTCGGTCACGTCCTGTCCCGTGGCGGTCAGCACGATCTGGTTGGTCCAGTACCAGCGACGGGTGGTCCAGGTGGAATCCAGCGTGATGTCATCGCCGTCGACCTGGCCATAGAAGACCACGGTGTGCGGTGCGTCGGGGCAGATGGTGGTGACGGCGAAGTGGATCACACCGTCGATTTCCTTGGTCCGGTAGTCGGACCAGCCGAAATCGCAGTAGTTCTGGCAGTCGACGGATTGGAAGGTCCCGTCCTTGAAGATCAGGAGGTCTTCGAGGACGGCGCCGCTGCCCTCGTCGGTTCCCAGGATATCGAAGGACCGGCCGTCGAGCGCCCCATCGTCCTTCCAGGCGCCGTCCGGCACCTGCAGGTCGGGGATGTCATCGTTCATCACTTTCATCGTCGCGGCACCGGCGCCGAGCGTTGTCAGCGCGATGGCGGCGATCTGAAGGATCTGGGTCATGACGATCTTCTCCTTGTCCCGGAAAAGCCGGTGGCTGAACGACGCGATGGATTTCGGTTGGACCAAGCCTATCGCAGCCCTCGCCTGGTTCCCAAGCGAAAGTCTTCCGTATCGGTCCGCTGCAATAGCCCGCGCCGAACAACCGGGCAGTCGAATGACGCGCTGCCCCGCGCAGTGGCAGAGTATTCCAACCTGTCGCGCGGGCGCTGCGCCTCACTCCACTCCGAGCACGTCGGAAAATAGGGCGGCGTAGGCCGGACGTGCCAGCGCGACGCCCTTTTCGAGTTCGGGATGCGGGGAGAGTGTCGTCAGGTAGGACACGTCCAGCATTGACAGGTAGGTCAGCTCGTCCGCCTCGGTGTAGAAGGCAAGGTTTCCGCAGGGCATCATGGCGAGGTTGTGCAGCCCGGCGGCGACGACATGGCCGCGCATAGCGTTGAAGCAGACCTTCATGCCGACGGCCTTGCCCCCCATGATCTCGAACTCGGCGTTGAGCGACCAGTCGTCGCTTGTCGCGATGTGGTCCCGGATCAGCTTCGCGGCCTCCTGCGGGGTCTGGTCGATCTGGTGGATGATGAAATTGTCGGACGGCTGGGCCGTGGCGGCTGCGGCCATAGCGATGCCGATCGCAGTGAAGGCCATGGCGGCGGTGAAGCGTGTGCTCATAGAGATAGTCCTTTTGTTCTTAGCGGCGCGGGTCAATGCGCCATGGGGGAAGAAATTCCGGGACCTGGCCACGCCTGATCCCGAGATGATACCGCATCAGGCCTGAGCGTTGGCCATCAGAACGCGGAAGGATGCGCCGATGCGGTAGCTGCCGTCGGGCTGGACGAAGGCTGCAAGGGCGGCCTGGTGCGCGGCGTCGAGCGCGTTCTGTTCGCTGGTTTCGGCCGCCTTGACGGCCACGCCCGAAGATCCGAGGCCGCGCAGCGCGGTGGCCAGGTCGGGATAGATCCATTGTAGCGGCACGTCGAACACCTCTTGCGGGTCCAGCCCGGCCGACGCGGCGAGCTCTTGCAGTTTGCCCTGCTCGGACAGGTAGAAAGGCCCGGCCGCGTTCGCCGGCGGCGGCGGCAGCAACGGTTTGAGCGCGGCGACAAGGGCGGTCGCCTCCATGCTGCCCGGCTCGCCCCAGGTCATGATAAAGACCTTGCCACCGGGCCGGGTGACGCGGCGGGCCTCGCGCAGGGCGGCGACCGGATCGGCGTATTGAAATGCGTTGAAGCCGGTCACGACATCGAACGCGTCGTCTTCGAACGGCAGCTGCTACAGGTCGCGATGATTCAGTCGGCAGCCGCGCAGGCGCTTGGCCGCAACTTCCAGCAGCGCCGGCGAGGCGTCCACACCGGCCACAGATGCGCCAAGTTCGGCGGCAATCTGCAGAGCCAGACCAGCGCCGCAACCCGCGTCCAGAAGGCGCGTTTCCGCCCCGATCACCGCCTTGTCGAAGACCGCGTGATAGGCCGGTGCGCATTGCGGCTGTTGGATATCGGCCCAATCGGCGGCGCGCGCGCCCCAGATCCGGCCGTTGGCGTCACCGCTGCGCGCGGCATGGGGTGTCTTCGTTTCTTCGATGACTGTCATTGGTCGTCCTTTCGTTCGCGGGATGCGTCGGTATGCACGTTTAAGGTCGGGCCCCTTACAAGCCCGCGACTGGGAGTGCGTCCTGAACGCGTTTCAGGTTTCTCGTATGTCCGACGCCTCATGGGCCGGGCGTGCGCGTCTCCACCGAAATCTTGCCTGATTTTCAGACTTTTGGCGGAGCGGTCTCGTCACGTCTGTCGTAACTCATTCGACATGATGGCAGGATCCGCCGCAGGCTCGATCCAGTCCAGCGAACCGATTTCAGGCCGCAATGAGCCAAATTCAGTTACACAAGATCGACCTGAACCTGCTTGCGACCTTCGAAGCGCTGATCGAGGAAGGCAGCGTCGCTGCCGCGGCGGATCGGCTGCACCTAACACCCTCGGCCGTGAGCCATGCTCTGGGGCGGCTGCGGACGCAATTCGACGACCCGCTTCTCGTGCGCGTCGGCGGCAGGATGCGGCCGACACCGCAGGCGCTGTTGCTGGCCGACGAGCTTACGCCGGTGCTGCGCGGATTGCGCCGCGCGCTGAAGCCGCCCGAACCTTTCGATCCCGCCACCACCGACCGCGTCTTCCGGATCGGGCTGCATGCCTCGCCCGCCTTGATCGTGAGGGTGACCAAAACCCTTCACCAGGCCGCGCCAAACGCCATGGTGGAATGGGTCCGGATCAAGCCGACAAACCAGAACGACCTTGTCGACGGGCTGATCGAACTGCTGCATATCGGCGGTCCTGCGCATCTCGTCGACGGAATCCAGTCGGTCGACCTTCCGCCGATCACCTTCTTCAGCTTTGCGCGCAAGGGTCACCCCGCCGCCAAGGATTTGAGCGCCGACACGGCCGCGCAGTATCGCTATCTTCAGGACGCCGTCGAAGATACCGGCGGCACGCCAGTCGAGAAGGAGCAACGCCTGCTCAACCGGCCGCGCACGCTGGGCGCGAAGGTGCAGTATTTCCCGTTGGTCGGCTCGATGCTGGCCGGGACGGATCTGCTCACCACACAGCCGACCTTCGTCATGGAAGAGATGTGGCGCACCTACGAGCTGGAGGTGCTGGAGCCGGTCGCAGCACCCACGAACTTCCCGATGCGCTTCGCGTGGTCGGCGCGCTACGCGAGCGATCCCGGCAACACCTGATTGCGGGAGATCGTCATCGCCGCCTACGAGGCCTACGAGGCGGAGCTCACGCGCCAGTTAAGGGCCGTCGCCATCCCCCTGCGGGGCTGAACGCCGCCGCCCGCGTCCGGGATATGAGATCCATGGATGGATCCCGACGGACGCGATTTTCGCATCGTGCTCAGGCTGGAAAAGGGCGGGTCGGTCACGAGTGCCGCGTAGCTTCCGGGCGTCGATACCTCGGCGGTCAGCCGTCGCCTCGCGCTGGCCGAAGGGGTTTTCGACGCAATACTGGTCCTCGGCGGCGGCGGAACGTTTCACCTCACGGCCGAGGTTCGCTCCGTTCTGTAGGCCGCCGAGGCGATGGAGCAGGCGGTCAGCTCGGCGATGCTCATCGTCCGTTATAGGCGGAACAGCTGTGGTTCGCCGCGCCAGCAAGGCAAAAGAGATCTCGGGCGGAGAGCGGACGTTCGCTACGCGAGCGTGCGCTTTCGCTTCCAGACAGAAAGCCGACATCGCCAGTCGTATTGCACCGGCAAGGGGCCACCACCGGGATGTTTGCTTCGAATGAACATCGACTGTGACGGGCAAGGTGGCACGGGTTTGAAAGCCGTCAGAGGATCCATTCTATCGGTAGCCAACTGCCGAGCCAGACAAGCGCGCGGGCGTGGAAGGTTGTCATCGGCTCCGTTTGGAATTCGTGCACGGACCCATCCGCATCCGTCGCCCGCCAGACGATCTTCTCATCCCGCGTCAGCTCCAGCGAATAGGTTAGCTCGGGGGCATCCAGCGCGGCGGTGATCCGGCTTGCCAGCTTGGGGCTGTCGATCAGCACGCCCATTTCGGAGTTCAGCGCTGCCGAGCGGGGGTCGAAGTTGAATGAGCCGATGAACGCCTGCGCGCCGTCGATGGCGAAGGTCTTGGCGTGCAAGCTTGCGGGCGATCCGGCGAGCATACTGAACGCCCTGCTGCCGGGTGCAACCGAAGGATCGGGCCGCAATTCCAGGAGTTCAACGCCGGCACTGAGCAGCTGGCGGCGATAGCCCATATAGGCACTGTGCACCGACGCGACGTTGTTCGAAGCGAGGCCATTGGTCAGCACGCGCACCCGCACGCCCCGCGCCGCGAGATCCGACAGGATGCGCACGCCCCGTTCGCGAGGGATGAAATAGGCCGAGACCAAGTCGACCGATTGCGTCGCGCCCTCGAAAATCTCCGGCAGGCGTTCGACCATCAACTGGTCCTGCGTCGCGCGACCGATCCCCTTCGCCGGGTCGTCGGTCAGGAAGTCGAGCGTGGTCCAGTGGAGATCCGGAGTGTCGGAGCGCAGCCGGTCGACGATTTCCGACGCGGCGATCGCCGCGAGATAGGCCGATCCCCTTAAAGTTTCCGCTTCGCGCACGGCGGCTTCGACGATGCGCGATGTTGTGGGACCGGGCTCGGGCTGGGGCAGGATCAGTCCGGCGGGATAGGCGGACGGGCTGTCCCAGTAGCGGTCGAAGTTCTCCGCCACCTGGGCGACGGTCGGACCGGCGACCAAGACGTCGAAGTCGAAATGGTGCGGCCCGGTGCCCTGGTCGAAATACACGTCGCCGATGTTGCGTCCGCCCAGGATCGTCACCGCGCCGTCCACGGTCATCGACTTGTTGTGCATGCGCCGGTTGAGGCGGAAGAAATCGAAGAGGTAGTTCAGGGGCTTCGGGTGGCGCAGGACGAAAGGGTTGAAGAGCCGGACCTCGATATTCTGCATCGCATCGAGAGCCGCAAGTTCGGCGTCGAGGCCCGGGATGCCGTTGTCGTCCAGCAGCAGCCGCACGCGTACGCCACGCTCGGCGGCGCGGCGCACCTCGTCGAGGAGAAGCCAGCCGGTCGTGTCGGTCTCCCATATGTAGTATTGCAGATCGAGGCTTTCTTCGGCGGCCCGTGCCATTGACCTTCCCCCGCGGTTAGGGCCGGTTTGATCTGGAATC
>NZ_JAEKPD010000003.1 GCF_016412875.1 Palleronia pontilimi
ATGTCGGGATCTGGTTCTGGTAGGTCATCTATCGCTCCAGGGTTGGGAATGGGCGGCGGATGTGCCGCTGTCCTGACCCTGGTGATGGACCCGAGCGTCGATTCGCGTTAGAAGCTGAAAGGAAGGGAACGGTGATTATCGGACCGTTCAGTAGGGAAAATTGGAGCCATGAGCATCAAAACGGTCGTGATCGGATCCCCTCTCGCGGGCACATCCGTCCTGTTCTCGATCCTCGACGTGCTGGCGTCGGTGGGTCGCGATTGGGAGATGCTGCACGGCATGCCGATGAAGGCACCGGTGTTTCAGGTCAGTCTCAGAACCGCTGACGGCGCGCCTTACTGGGATGTGAACGGCCGCAA
>NZ_JAEKPD010000030.1 GCF_016412875.1 Palleronia pontilimi
CCTGGAACAAGGGCCGAAGAATCGGCCAGAAACGATCGTTTCGGAAAAGGTTGTGCGGACTCGCTCGCAATCATCAGAGTTACGCAGGATTGCGTCTGGCATGTCGCTGGAACCGATCCACCAGCAGCATATGTGGGACTGTCAAAGCCGCCAGTCCGATGAAGACGGTTTTCGAGATCGTATCCTCGATCGAAATGGGATCAGACGCTCGAATGAGCATGGAGGCGACACCCGCCGCCACTACGGTCAATCCAGACAAAAGCACTGCGGTCCAAGCGGCCGTGCGACGATCTTTAGTCCAGTCGAGAGCTTCGGTCATATGCCGAACCGAATGCAGGGCGCAGAAATAGACGACGAAATAGAGAATAGGCGCGAGGCTAAGAGCAGCGACCCACAGCGTTCCTTGCTCCAGCGCCGCGCGCCCCCGCAGATCGGAGCGCAACGCCAATGCACCGGCAAGACCGATCAGCGCCGCGACCCCAAGAGCGGCCAGACCGGTGGCCACCGGTTCTGCCGAGCTCGGCGGTGCAAGATAGCCAAAAATCTGCATGACCTCATGGCGGTGAAATAGAGCGGGTGCAGCGATGGTCGCAATACCCCCGGTCCATCGCAAAATGGCCGGGCTATCATCCCAGTCGGCCGAAAAGTGAACCGACGAGTATGCCAGGAATGCAACCAGTGCTGCCCCCGGGGCGATAATCCAGAAAATGAGGACAAGACCCGCTATTCCGAGATAAAGGGTCGAAAAACGCAAGGTCCCGCGCCATCCCTCAAGGGGCCAGAGCTTTTGCGCGATGGGCAGGTCCAGCGCTCCATGGGGCAGACCAAATACCGCGACTAGTGCCACAAGAATGAAGGCCTGCGCGGTCAGATCCGGCTGAATTATGCCCATCGAGAGAATAGCCGAAGCGGTTGCCAACAGAAACAGCCAGGTTTGCCAAGGGGGGGCAGCTTTCATGTGGGGAAAGCCGCCGCGCGCAGGAAGGGCAGCGGTGGAAGGGATGCCATGACTGACAGGCGGTCGATGGGATGGGTGGAGCCCGACAAGAACCGTTCCAACCGGTCGGGCGACGCGTTTCTGAACAGCGTGCCAAACAAGGAGGGCCCCCGCGCGGGGGCAGTCGCAAGAACCTGCAGGAACACCCGGTCCATGAAGCGCGTCACGGGGCCATCCAGCCGGGTGTCGGGTGTTTGGCCCGAGATAAGCGCAGCGGCCACCCGATCCGCCTGGATCTGGCTGCGTACAAAAGCGTACCCCGTGGACGGACGCGCGGCACCGCCACCCAGGCCCATCCGGATAATGCCGTCGGGTCCGGGATCGGCATATCCGACTTCCATCGGCAGGGCGCCTGCTTCGACCCGCAATATTTCGATCCGGCCCGCATCCAATGCTGCGATTTCGGCATCCAGCCACGAGGTATATGTATCCCGGCCGGGGTTGAACGGGGCGAATGAGGTTACCTCGACAAGTGCTCGGGTGCGGGTGAAGGGCAGGATATAGACGAAATCGACCCCGGCACTTTGGGCGGACCTGAAATGCATCAGCTGCACCACGTCGGGGTCGAAGACGGGGCGTTCAGTCCGGATCTCGCGGCCCAAAAAGAACTGGCCATAGGTGGGCACGCGGGCGGGCGGGCGCGTATCGACGACGGCCGCCGCGGTCATCGCGCCCGCGTCGGTTTCTACGAGCCAATGATCACCGGCCCGGGTGACTTCGGTCGCGGACACGCCCAGCGACAGGTCGGTATTGGACCCGTCTGAAATCATATCCTGCGCACGCTGATAGAACGCGCCCGACTCCACCGTCTGATACCGCATATGCGATGATGTGCGGCGCGCGACACCTTGGGGGCCCTTGACCGTCCAATGGGACCATTGCTTGCGCACGCAATCCTGGAACGGATCGGGTGCGGTACGCCAGAAACTCCAGGCACGATCATCGACATATGCGGGTCGCGGTTCGATCACGCGCACCGACAGGTCAGATCGCGCCAGGCGCACTGCCAAGCTTAAACCTGCACAGCCGCCGCCCAGAATCGCGACATCGACATCAGGTGAGGGCATGAGATACCGGATCTTTGAACGGACGGTTGCGGATACCTTCGCGAAACAGCGCCGCAATCGTCAGACCGGCTTTTCGCTCCATCGGGACAAAGGCGCGCCCGGCCAGTGGATCGAGGTCTCGGCGGCGCAGCTCGGTCCCGATGCCGGAATACATAGCGGCAGCGGCGGCGACCGCGAGCCGCAATCTTACCGGTAGCGCGACCAACCCGCGCCTGCCGGAAAGATAAAGGTCATCCGCGGTTTCGAGCAAAAGCCCCATCGTCGATCCGGCGGCATGGATGGCGTCCGGCCTCCCCGCAGCGATCGCCCGGGGCGGATAGGGGCAGTGCGTGTAGGGAAGATAGCGCCGCCCGGCGCGCGCATCCTCGGCCACGTCGCGGCAGATATTGGTCAGTTGCATGGCCTTGCCCAGGTCGGTGGCGGCGGGATGCCAGCGTGCGTCGATGTCGAACAGAGCGCACACCATTACGCCGACAGTTCCCGCGACGCCCATGCAATACGCGTCGAGCGCGCGGTCGTCGGCGATGCGCGTCGCGCCGGTGTCGGCCGCGGCTGCCGCGACCAATTCGCGAAAGGCGCGCGATCCGTGAGAACCTTGTCCCAGAAGGTCATGCGCCTCAATGGCCAGGGGATCCTGCGGCTGAGGCCGGGTCAGCTCCGTTTGCAGACTGCGAAGCCTGGCACACGCGGTCGGTCCGCCGACATCGTCGGCGATATCATCGACCGTGCGGCACAGGGCGTAGAGACGCGCCAAGCGAACCCGGTCGCCACGCCGCAAAAGTCGTGCCGCGGGCGCGAAGCTGCGCGCGTGGCGCGCCATAATAGCCTCGGGGCTCATGCGACGGGCTCGGCGGCGGGTATCAAAGTCTCCAGCACCTTCGCCGACGACACGACCCCTGGTAGCCCGGCACCCGGATGGGTTCCCGCGCCGACGAAATACAGATTTTGCACCCCTTCGCCGCGATTGTGAAACCGGAACCATGCCGATTGCGTGAAAAAGGGCGACAACGAAAAACCGGCACCGTCCACCGAAAGATAGTCGTCGCGGAAATCCTCGGGGGTCATGGCGAATTCTGCGGTAATCGTATCCTTCAGGCCGGGCAGCATGGTAGCGTCCAGCGCGTCGACGATCCGGTCGCGTAGTTTCGGGCCTTCGATGGCCCAATCCTGACCGCCCGCCAGATTTGGCACCGGGCAGAGCACATAGAAGCTGTCGCACCCGTCCGGAGCAAAGCTAGGATCGGTCGCGGTCGGACGGTGGACGTAAAGCGAAAAATCCTGCGCCAGTTTCTTTTTATGGAAGATGTCGCGGAGCAGACTTTTGTACCGCTCGCCGAACCAGACGGTGTGGTGGGCCACGTCCGGCCATTTCCTTTTCGCGCCGAAGTACAAGACGTAAAGCCCCATCGACAGCTTGGACGCTCTCGACCGCATCTTCGCAACTTGAGAAACCTGGCTGGCGGGCAGCATGTTACGATAGACATGGACCGGATCCATGTTCGATACGACAAGATCCGCGGTTAATTCGATGCCGGTGTCCAGAACCACGCCGGTTGCCCGGCCATCTTCGACCGTGATCCGGTCGATGGTCTGTCCCAGCGAGATCTTGACGCCCTCTTCGCGCATCAGCCGTTCGAGGGCATCCACCAGGGCGCCGGTCCCGCCCATGGCGAACCAGACGCCATGTTCACGCTCCAGGTGATTGATCATTCCGTAAATGGCGGTCGTCGAAAACGGGTTGCCGCCGACCAGAAGTGGCTGGATCGAAAACGCCCGCCGCAGCCGATCGCTTTTCAGGTGCCGAGCAACCATGGTCCAGACGCTTTCGAACGCGCGCAGCCGCAACAGGTGCGGGATCTGACGCGCCATGAAAGCGGGAGAATGGAACGGCGCGGCCGACAAACCGGAAAATCCCACATCGTAGATTTTCTTCGACCACGCCCCCATGCGGCGATAGCCGTCGACATCGCCTGGCGACAGACGCACGATCTCGGCCTCGGTCGCCTCTTCCGTCGGGCCGTAATCGAACGTCTCGCCGTCGTGGTACTGGAATCGATACCAGGGATCTGGCTGGACCAACGTCACGTAATCTTCCATGCGCTTGCCGAACAGCGCGAAGAGTTCTTCGAATAATTGTGGCGCGGTGAGGACTGTGGGCCCGGCGTCGTGCCGGAAACCATTCCGTTCGAACACCTGGCCGCGTCCGCCCAGCCTGGGGCACCGGTCGATCAGGCGAACGTCGTAGCCCTTCGCCCGCAGCCGCAGGGCAGCAGCGATGCCGCCAAACCCTGCACCCGCAACGATGGCCTGCTGGGCTGCAATGAAACTGGTGTCACGGGGCATTGGCGAAATCCTTTTGGTTTTGGTCTGCCACTCAGATCGAGCCGCCCGCATCGCGGGCGGCTCTGAAGGTCATTCGGCCGGAACGGCGGAGCCGCTGCCGTCGGACTTCGCATCGCTCTTGCGCACGGCGATCAGGAAGATCAGCACGCCGAAGCCGGCCTTCGCGATGATATCGGCGATGGTGTAGCCAACCTGGATCACGACCTGCGACGTCGATCCGTCAAGCCCGACAGCACCGGCAAAATAGACCACTGGATAGAACGCCCAGCTGAGCACCGTGACGTTTCGGGCGGTTTTAACGAGGCTACGCGCGTTTTCCGGCTGATCCGAGATGGACTTGGACAGGCCGACGAAGAGCTCGTAGATGATCCACAGGAATGGGATCATCGACAGAATGCCCCACATCCAGCGGGCCCCGTTACTTGTCGCGATTTCGCCCGGATAGCCAAGCGCGACCATCAACGCAGCCAACACGCCAAGGCGGGTCGCACGCGAAATCGTTTCCGACCGGCTAAGCCCCATGACAAGGATCAGTTCGATCAGCAGAAGCGGCACGGTCAGCAACCAGTCGACATAGCGGTAAGCATCGTTGAAGGGAACTCCGGTCGCCTGGATGGTGCCGTCCACGAATTCGTAGGCTTCACTCCAGCTCTGGCCGATGCGGAAATAGTGATAGGCGGCGATAAAGGTCACGAGACCTGTGATCGTCAGGGCGGTCTTGTATTGCGCGATCACCTGGCTGCGACCCAGCCAGAAAAACAGCGTGGCGGCGGCAAGCGTCGCGAAACTGAATGAGAATGCATTATAGATCAGATTATACTGACCTACGGTGAGATTTTCCATGGAGAGGGTCCGTCCGTTGGCTAGGGAAGTTCGGAGGTAACCCGGGGCATTTTGCATTCAATCGTACGCGGACCAGACAAGAAGTCGCAGCCGTTTCTGGGATGTTTCGGCCGTACCGAATGGCGTAAAAAACAGTTATTTTGCACTGCGTTTCCCGAAATTTGAGCCTTCGAGCCTTGGTGCGTCAAATTGGTCAGGATTGCTTATGTTCGTCCTTCGCGACCAACACTCCGTGGATTTGATGGCCGCGGCAGACGAAAAAAAGATCAGGGCCATGCCGTAGCGCCAGCGAACGTCAGGGTTACTCCCAAGGCGGCGGACGTGGTTCCCGCGACAGCCGGGGCAAGCACATCCCCAAGCGCCGGGACAAACTTCTCCGCACCGATTGCGCGATACACGGCCTTTGAGAGTGCCTCTTACTGAAATTCGAGGTCTTGGTCAGTGGTCGAGATCCGTGCGGAAAAGAAAAATTTGGCGTGCTGGAGATCCAAATTTGCGAAAATAGCGGAACGTACCTTTGAATAGCGACAGACGAAAATACTCCAACTACAGTCTGAGCGATAGGACCAGATTTTGTAGCGGCCGGAAAGAACTCAGATTTCAGCCGCCAAACGGCCCGTTCAAAACCGTAGAAGTTGTTTAAGGCTTTGGCCGCCTGGCGTTAGCTAACATTCACACGCGGTGCAGCATACGGAAAGATGGGCTCTCAGTGTGAATTGGCTGCGGGTTGGCTGAACGGCCGCTTCGCCAACTCGCGGAAATGGCGATTGAAGTCTATTTTTCGTTCGAAAACTCGCCGGGGGATTGCACGTCCTCCGACACTTCCCTCCTCAGCGTACTGCCCTTCGCCAGACGCCGCCCGAGCGCGTCGACGAATCCCTCGTAGCGCTCGCGACCCTTGGCGTTGGCGGCTTCGCGCATTGTATCCGGCAGCGGCGGCGTCGTGGTCAGCCAGAACTTCACGAAGAGCGCCAGCGCCTCGGCCGCGATGGTCTGGTCCCGCTCCAGCCGCTCGACCGCGCGGGTCAGCCGGTCGAGACGACGCACGATGGCGGCCTCGCGCTGGTCAGCGGCATCCGGCGAGAGGAAGGCGGCGAGGGCGGCCTCGACGATCTGCGATTTCGAGATTTTGCGACGAGCAGCAAGCGCCTCCAGCTCCGCCGATAGAGCCGCTTCGAAATACACGTTCAGGCGGTCTTTTCTCATCGGGCCTTCCTCATACCGGCCTCCTCACAGCTCGATCCCGCCATCGGGATCGAGCGCCACTTGGCGCGCGACCGCCCGGAACTGGCTTTTCTGCATAGCCTTTGCGCGCTGCACATCGTCATCAAGCTCGTCATCGAGATCCGCGAACTCTTCACGCGCCGGTGCTGAGGCGGGTGCGATTTCCTCATGATCGGGCAGCTCCGGCTCGCGGCGGACGCCGCCGTCGGTATCCTCGTCGTCGGAGGCCTTCCCGGATGGCGGGATCGGGGATTGCCCGCTCCAGTCATCTCTGTCCGCAGATTCCGATCTGTTCGGCAGGTTCTCCGCGAGCCTCGGAGGCGGGAGGATGCGTGCATTCAACTGCCGATCCTCGTAGTAGCGCGCCTTCTGCGCCCGGATCGGTGGCGCACCGGAGACGAGCACGACCTCTCCTGTCGACGGCAGTTGCATGATCTCGCCGGGTGTCAGCAGCGGCCGGGCCGTCTCCTGCCGCGAGACCATCAGATGTCCGAGCCAAGGCGAGAGGCGATGCCCCGCATAGTTCTTCATCGCCCGCATCTCGGTCGAGGTGCCGAGCGCGTCGGACACGCGCTTCGCCGTCCGCTCATCATTGGTCGCGAAGGCGACGCGGACGTGGCAATTGTCGAGGATGGCGTTGCTCTGACCGTAAGCCTTCTCGATCTGGTTCAGCGATTGCGCGATCAGGAAGGCCTTGATTCCGTAGCCCGCCATGAAGGCGAGCTGGCTCTCGAAGAAGTCGAGCCGCCCGAGGGCCGGAAACTCGTCGAGCATCAGCAGCAATCGATGTCGTTGGCCCTCCGCGTTCAGCTTCTCTGTCAGCCGTCGGCCGACCTGGTTGAGCACCAGCCGGATGAGCGGCTTGGTCCGTGAGATGTCGGAGGGCGGGACGACGAGGTAGAGCGACACCGGCCGGCCGCCGGAGATCAGATCGTCGATCCGCCAGTCGCAGCGACGCGTCACGCGCGCGACGACCGGATCACGGTAGAGGCCGAGAAAGCTCATCGCGGTCGATAGCACGCCCGATCGTTCGTTCTCGGACTTGTTGAGCAGTTCGCGCGCCGCCTGTGCCACGACGGGGTGCGGAGCGTCACCCAGATGCGGCGTGCGCATCATCGCCGTGAGCGTCGCGGCGATCGGCCGGCGCGGATCCGACAGGAACGCGGCGACGCCGGCCAGGGTCTTGTCGGGTTCGGCATAGAGGACATGCAGGATCGCGCCGACCAGCAGCGAGTGGCTGGTCTTCTCCCAGTGGTTGCGGCGTTCGAGCAAACCTTCGGGATCGACGAGGATGTCTGCGATGTTCTGGACGTCGCGGACCTCGCCGTCGCCACGCCGAACCTCGAGCAGAGGGTTGTAGGCTGCACTCGCCGGGTTGGTCGGATCGAAGAGCAGCACATTGGAGAAACGCGAGCGCCAGCCTGCGGTCAGTTGCCAGTTCTCGCCCTTGATGTCGTGAACGATGGCGGAGCCCGGCCAGGTCAGCAGGCTCGGCACGACAAGCCCGACACCTTTTCCGGACCGGGTCGGCGCGAAGCAAAGCACGTGCTCGGGTCCGTCGTGACGGAGATAGGCCGTGCCGAGACGCCCGAGAACCAGGCCATCCGGCGCGAGGAGCCCGGCATTCGTGATATCCGCCTTCGTCGCCCAGCGGGCCGAACCGTAGGTGGTGACTTCGCTGGCCTCGCGGGCCCGCAGCACCGACAGGAGGATCGCGATTGCGATCGTGGCGAAGCCGCCAGCTCCGGCGATGACCGCTCCCTCGACGAAGACCCGCGGCGCGTAGGCGTCGTACCAGTACCACCAGAGAAAGAAGTTCGGCGGCGCGTAGATCGGCAAGCCCAGTATCGTGGTCATCGGCTCCCCGAGCTGCGGCTGGAAGCCGAGACGCCAGGCGACCCATTGCGTGGCTGCCCAGATGAACAGGAGGGCCACCAGACAAACGATGAGGATCTGGCCCCAGAGGATCGCCGTGGCGGGAGAGCTTTGTTTCCGGCTGGTCATGTCAGTCCTTTCTGAGTTTCGGGTTCCGTCAAATCCCGAGCCCACGCTTGTGACCGAGAGCCCAGTCGATCCCGCCGCCAGGCGTCACACTGCCGGTGATGGTCTGGCCGAGACGGCGATCGAGCTGCGGCTTCCAAGGGACGAGCTCGAAGCCCAATCGGTCATCAATCATCGCGAAGCGGCCCGACGCGAGGTCGAGCCGCTGGCGATAGGTGCCGACGACGCTGTCGCCCTCGACGGGACGACGGCGCGGTAATCCCGTCTCGGCCTCGAGCTTGGCGGCCACGGTATCGAGTTCATGGTTGCGCAGTGTCGTCAGCAGATTGCGCGCGAAGATGACGCGCTCTCCCTGGCGACGGGCCAGTCCCTCCGTCGCCAAGTGATCGGCGCGACGGTCGAGCGCCTCGGTCACGTCTGCTCCGAATCCGCCACGGCTGAGCGGCGCGCGATCCTTGGCGACGTGCACCCGGTCGAGCCAAGTCGCGCCCTCCGCGCCGACCTGGGCCTCGAGCGACAGGTCTGACCGGCCGACGAGCGAGAGCCGCGGCGGACCGCCATGTGTCGGCGTCCAATTCCGCGTTTCGACGATGCCACCGATGGGCGTGTCGCCCGTCGCGTCGATATCGGCGAAGCGCAAATGATGCACTCGTCCGTCGACGCCGTCGATCACGGCATAGGCCTCGCCTGTGAGTTCGTCGTGCAACCCGCGATCCGCAAGGCGCCCGAGCAACGGTTCCGTCGGCACCCCCTCGATCGCGAAATCCGTCTGCGCCCGCTCCGGTCCGCCCGCCATGGCCCGGTGCATGGTCTTGATGATGTCGCCGCGCAGGGCGAGATCGCGCAGCGTCCGCTCGGCATCTGGCCTCAGCGTCCAAACGGCCGGGCTATGGGACTCCGCGAGGCCCAGCCGTTCCAAAACCTGCGCCCGGCCGATGAGGCGTCGCCGCAGGTCCGGGTCGCGCGGCTCCGGCGATCCGGGACGCAGGTCGGCGACCCCGCCAGTCTCGTCCGCGAGACTGCGGAGAGCACGGTCGAGACCGGTCCAGCGCTCGGCTTTCACCTCCGCGTAGAGAGCGACGTCGATCTCGCGGGCAGAGCGCGGACCGAGCTCGAGATCCACGAGCTGTTCGGCGCGGGCGCGGAAGCCGCGGCTGATATAGTCCCGCGAGACGACGAGATCCTTGTCGTCATCGGTCCGGCCGCGCAGCAGCACATGGACATGCGGATTGTCGGTGTTCCAGTGATCGACGGCGACCCAGTCGAGACCAGTCCCGAGATCGCGTTCCGCCTGGCTCATCAGGTCTCGGGTGAAGGCCCGCAGGTCTTCCATCTGACCCGCATCCTCCGGCGAGACGATGAAGCGGAAATGATGCCGGTCGTCCTCGCACCGATCGGCAAAGGCGCGATCGTCGATAGTCTCCGACCCCCGGTCGAACATCGCCGCGTCGCGCCCGTCATGGGTGACTCCATCGCGCGTGAGATAGGCGAGGTGCCGGGCAAGCGGTGCCGACCGATAGCGATGGCCTACATGGCGGACGATGCGCGCCTTGACGACGACACGCCTCCGGCTGCGCGACAGGGATCGCGCGGCAGCGGCGAAGCGACCACGGCCGAAGGTCGAGCCACCGCCGGATCGAGCGCTCGTGCCGAAGCGACTGCCGACATGGCCTGCCTTCCTTGCGGCGCGCAGGACCTGCCCGAAGAAGCTCTTGGCCTTGCGGGCGCCGGGCCCGCGATCGCGGATCCGTCCCGGCCGGATACGCACATCGTTCTCGCGGTCGCTCATGTAGCCGCTCCTTCAAAACGGGTTGTGGCACGGAGAAAGGTTATGAATTTCGGAAACTTGCTATGAGGGCCGGCACTGTGATGACTGGGACGGCACGGCAATTTTCTATCAACACCAACCACATGGCGCGCCGTAGTGCCGCGCCTTTTATCTCGCCATCCTTCCGTTGCTGCACTCTCCGCCGTCAGCACCAGTGCCACGCCTGCGACGCGACCAGCCAAGATGCGCAACTCTGCGAACGGGCGCATCATTCCGATTCCTCCGGTCTAGGCCGCACGAAAAGTCCGTCAGGGACTGCACGGGCTATCGATTGCCGGGCGACAGGTTTGCCGATCGTGAGACCATCCCGCGACGCGGCGTCGCTTCCTCTCGGGTCGGCTTGGTCGCGATCCGGTTTGCCTGCAAAGAGCGGTGCCTCTCGCCAATCGCTGTTCGGTGGCGGTGTCTTAGGTTGCATCGGCTCCGCGTCCGACGCGTCGATCAGCGGCAGCAGCGACGCCACATAGAGACGGGTCTCGCGCGGCAATTGGCGACCGGTCCGGAGATGGTCTGCGTAGCGCTCCGGTCCGGCATTGTAGGCTGCGAGAAACCCCGGTGAGCCGAACCTGTCGTGCATCATCCGCAGATAGGCAGTGCCGGCCAACACATTGTCGCGTGGATCGAACGCGTTGGTCCCGAGGTCGAGTTGATCCCGTAAGTCGTTCCATGTTGCGGGCATGATCTGCATCAGTCCCATGGCTCCCGCCGAGCTGACAGCCCTCGGATCGCCCGCGCTTTCGACCTGCATCACGGCCCGTATCCAGGGCTCGGGAATGTCGAAGCGGCCCGCGGCGTCGGCGATGTATGTGTCGATCGGTGACGCTTCTGCGACCGAGTCTGAGGCAATCGTCTCGCGCGCCGGCGACTGCGCAACGGCATCTTCGGGAACGACCGGTACGCAGGCGGGCAGTGATAAGAGGATCATGCAGACGAGATGTCCGCGATGACCTGGATGCGTTGAACGGGCCATCGATCAGCCCTCCCGTGTCCAGAACGGCGTCGCCCGACCGATGATTATGTCGGTGCCCAGTGGCCCGAAGTAACGCCCGTCTAGGCTTCCCGGCGCGTCCGTGTTGAGGAGGAAAACCTCATCTTCGGCGAGCCGTTGGCAGCCGTGCCAGACCGGCAGCGAACGACCCATGCGATCGCGTGGAAGCGCCTCCGTGACCGCGCTCCCGTCGATCAGGATCGTCGTTCCGATCCGGCAAATTTCGGCGGGCGGTAAGGCGGCGACATGCTTCAGGAGGGGCGCGTCGGGACCGAGATGGCCGCGCTCCACCATCCAGTTTTTGAGGGGCGCTGGCGCCGCCAGGGCGACGAGATCGCCGACATGGAGCTGCTGGATCGGTGTCACAAGGTAGAGCCCGATCGGCACGCTGGCGGATGCGTTCCAGATGATAATCGGATCGCTTTGGACGATCGCCGACGCACCGATGATGGCGATGGCTGCACCGGCTGCGAGGAGGATGCGCCTTGACCGCGTCACGTTCCGATCTCCCGGCGCTTGAGCCAGGCGGCGTGTCGCGCATGGGTGTAGGAGCGCGGATGCAAACCGGTCGTCAGCCGATTGTGGACGTGCCGCCAGTGATCGGGGCAAACATCTTCGGGCGCGATGTCGGTCGCCTCGACCTGCTCGATGGCGAGAAGCGTCGCCTCGACCTTCGGCCAGCCCGCAAGACGGAGCAGGATCGCGCCCCCAGGGTGCACATGCGGAACGGTCGAACAGGGCTCACCCGGAAGTACGGCGCGCAGGATGTCGATCCGGCTTTCGGCGGTGCCGTAGGCATTCGCCGACCACCGAACCAGCGCGAAGATGGTGCCCGGATCGAATGCGACGATGCGTCGGATGGGATCCCGACTCGTCTCGTCGTTGATCCAGCCGAAGCGAATCCAGCGCTCGATCCGGCCGCTGACCCAGAGGAGGTCGACGCGTGTGCGTGTCGGACTCACCGCCGTTTTCCGGTATAGGCGGGCGAGATCGCCGCGTGGCGCTTGGCAGGCAGGACGGTGTCGCCAGTGTTGTCGGAGGTCGATCGCTTCTCGCCGCGCCCGACCCAGGCCTGCAGATCCTCGACGGAATAGACGACGCGGCCGCCGATCTTGGAATAGCGCGGACCGGTCCCGTAGGTGCGGTGCTTTTCCAGCGTTCGGCCGGACAGGCCCAGCAAGCGGGCGGCTTCGGGGGTTCTAAGATATCGAGGGGGAAGTCCGGCAAGGGGATCGGGCATGGGTCGCGTCTCCGGCGTTCGCGCCGCGCCGCGGAACTGCGGCGGGCTGTCGGAGGTGATCAAATCGGAGAAGGGTCGCCGGGAGGGATGACGATCAGCGACGGTCGGAAACGTCACCCCCCGAATGCGGGCGGGACTGCGGCTTTCGGCAACCGAACCTAGAACGGAATATCGTCGGTGTTCTGCGGCTCCGTCGTCTTTCGTGCCGCCTCTATCCGCTCGAAAAACGCGAGTGAGACAAGCACGGAGTCGACGATGAACTGTGCCTCGGAGACCGTCAGCAACTCGTTGTCATGCGCGAAGGAGCGTTTGTTGCGGGCCTGGTTCAGGCCATCGAACAGCCTGTGCTGGACGCGAAGTGTCGGCAGGGCGAACGCGCTGACGGCGCCTTCGCCGCGCAGGATTTTCCCGTAAGTACCGAAAAGCGCGTCGAGCGGCACCTTGCCATCCGTGGCTTGGCCGCGCGACGACAGCAGAGTGCGGAAGCATTTGACGCAATAGGTATGCACCCGGTTCAGCGTGACATCGGCCTTCTCGGCGACCAGGTCGGCGGCGATCGACCCGCGCAGTGTCGGCAGCGTCGTGTCGCCGGAAAAGTCTTTGAGGGCGTCGTCGAGATTGAGCGACGACGCGTTTTCAAGCTCGGCGGTGAACTGCGCGAGCCAGGCCTTCAGGCGTTCCATCTTCGATGGAATCGGTTTCGACAAAATCGGCGAGTGTGCAGCGGAAGTCCCACAATGCCCGCAGAACGCGGACGACGAGCCGTGGTTCGGCGACGGCGACAAAGCCCGTAAGCGTCTTTCCCTTGCTGGTGCCATTGACCTGAAAGCGCTCCTGGAAGATGTCGGGGTCGACCGCCTCCCAGAATCATTCGGCCATCGTCCCGTCCGAGAAATCCAGGACGTATCCGCCGCCGCTGTGAAAGATCCGGTCGAACACAATCCTCTGCTGCGAGGTCAGGCGGCGAATTCGGCCGAAAATCCTCGCTGCGGGTCGTGAGGTTTCCAGGATCTCTCGTCATGCGGGAAAAATAGCGGAACCTAGCGTCAGGGGCCAATCGACGCGGTGATCCGCGTGTCAGCGGGTGGTACCGCGCAGAAGTTGGCGATAGCCGCGGCCGACCATCATCCGTCCATGCACCGCCAGTCGGGCCACCTGCGCCTTCAGCGAACTGGTCTTCCACGGCTCGTCCGCCACGCGATCTTCGCCGAAAAGCGAGACGGCCAAGGCGCGATAGCTGGCATCGGCTTCCCGCCCGTCGACGCATCGCAGGGCGTTTTTCAACCGGTTGCGCCGTTGCGCCGTAAGCAGCGGATCGACGGGAAGATCGAGGAGATGGCGTCGAATCCTGTCCGCCGCAACGAGACGGATCGACCAATCGTCGTCGAGTGGGATCAGCAGGCCGATCGGTTCGGTCTCGCTGTCACCAGCTGTGCCGACGACCACGGTACCGCGATCGAGCCGTTTCCAAGAGAGGCCGCTATCATCCGTGCGCGCATCCATGATCCGTCGGCGAATCGGGTCCGACGTCATGCCAACATCCGGCAGGCGCGCGATGATACCGACGACAGCGGGCGCGTCCGCCGGGTTCCAGAAAACGGGCGCGGCGGATGCGTCAAGCTCCGGATCGACCGGGAAATCGCAGGCCCCATGCGGCGGACGCGCCTCCAACTCCGCGCAGTCCGGCGTAGTAGGTTCGATAGCTTTTGTTGCGCCTCAGGCATTCCCAGGCAAACCCGGAGACGTCGAGGTCGTCGAAGTGATCATAGGCATGATCATCGCGCCAATCCGTCGGCATGGCCGATCTCCTCCGAAAGTCGCGCGCCGAACAACGGACGCCCGTATTTCCGATGGTTCGCCTTTAGGTTGCGTTTGCCTAGCCCTCTGCACGGCATCGGAGCATGCCGTCAGCGCATCACCATGGGCATGTTTCGGCTTACGGAAGGCCGGTCCGGAGGAGGTCGCGATAGCCCTGTTCCGTCATCCAGCGGGCCCGGGCGAGGTGCGATTGATGCACCGCCTTCGCGCGTTCCGGTTCAGCTTCGGCGTCGATCCCGAACAGGATGGACGCGATCTCAGCCAGCGGCGCGCCGTCGGTCTCGGCATCGAGCAGGCGCGCATAGAGCTTCATGTGATCGCGGTCGTAAATGGTCACGCAGTCGTCGGTTGGCGGTGCGTCGGTTACCGGTAACTTCGAACGCTTGTCCATCTCAAGGTCCTGACGGGCGGTAGCCCTTTAAATGAGGCTAATACGGAACCGGTCGCAGGATGGCACATGCCAGAGCCTGGGCACCGCAGACTGCGATATGAGTATTATAATACGTCGCATTGAAATACGCCATTCGCCTTTTTACCGACGGATGGATATCCGTAAGACATTTGGCTGCAATCTCAAGCACTACCGCTCGAAATTGGACATGAGTCAGGCAGAGCTGGCCGTGAAGATGGGCGTCGACCGTGCCCATGTTTCGTCTATGGAGCGCGGCAAGCAGAACGTGACGATCGTCACGCTCTGGCATGCGGCTCTTGCCGTCGATGTCGCGCCGGCAGCGCTTCTTGACGATCGGACGAAGGACTGATCCGGAGACGGGCGATCCCGCCCGGTGGTCCGGGCGGGGCGCTTGGGTGCGGCTCAGTCGCCGTTCTGGCGACGGGCCCGCGACCAGATGAGCGAATAGCTCTCTCCGTCGCCCTCGATGACGGCATCGTCGAAGAGGTTGGCGTAGATCGGCTGGGTGAAGCTCGGATCGTCGAGCTTGAGGCTCAGATAGTCGCGGCCTTCGTTAGAGCGCTTCGACCAGGCGGCGCCGATCTCGGCGCGGCCGACGAAGACGCGGTGGCTGGGGGCGTTGCCGTTGGTGCCGCTCTCTTCGGGGACGATGCGGACGGCTTTCGCCTGCACGCTGAGGGTGACGATCTCACCGACGAACTCGCTGCCGGTTTTCTTGAAGGTTCCGATGGTGGCCATGTCGTTTCTCCTTTGGGTTTCGAGCCCGCGACCGCCGCGGTTTCGATGGCGATCGCAAAGGCCGCGGCGACCGCCGACGCAGCCCTTGTGGCCTGCAGCGCAGCGAAGGACGGCGTGACGGGAAGTTTCTTGGCTGCGCGAGGAATGGCGGCGCAGCCGTCAGGGGAAGAAACTTACCGGCAGCCGTTGCGGCCAAGGCGGTCGAGGCGCCAGCCGGCCCCGGTCAGATCGGGCCATGAGAGACCGCGACGGACACGGGCGACAGGACATGGGAGAAGACCTGAACCCACCGATCCGGACCTGCAAGATCCCGGCAGCCGATGTCGCGCGATGACAGGTAGTGGCGCGCAGGTAGGCAAAGATGCAGCGTCCCGGAAGAGCGGCGGATGTCGGAAGCCCAGCCCTTCCACCGCTTCGTCGCGCCGGAACGGATAGGGATGCCGATCGGTCATTTGCGCGATCCGAGGATCGGCCGCGGCCCCGGCTCAAGTTCGACCCAAGCTCTTGTCGGCAGACTCTAGCGAGACGCTGACGGTGCCTGTTGAGGAAACGGCGGTCGAGATCTCGCTCGCTGAATTCGGTGGCGGTAACGGAACGTGGCGATATCTGCCCAGCCTTGCGGCCCGTCCGCACCGTGCGAGATTGGGATCGCATCTCGGGAACAGGTCTTCTACGGAGATCGTCAGCAACTCGAGACGACCCCAAGCTGCGTATTTTTTAAAGCCGATCCAGCAGGCAGTTGACGCTCGGTTGGGATGGCAGGTTCGCGTTGTTAGGGCACCCCGTGCGCACGGCGAAACTGGCCGCTGTGCGCCCATCTTGGACGGAACGGCATGGGATCGAACTTCCCGGTAGCGGACATGTCGGGATCCGGTCTCGACGTTGGCTAGGTCCTTGTGCGAAGGGCCCAATGATCGACAGGATGGTGCGGGAAGCCGTCATTCGCTGCAAATGCGAGGCTCAATTCTCAACATTGTGATAGCCGACATTCAATCTGAAAGGTTACTACTGGGGCTAGAACCTCAAATCTTTAGAACCGCGATGTTCACAGCACGCAAAGTCTAAGGCCAATAAGAGGCGCGTAGCACAGACTATGTAAGGTGTAGGTGACCGCCCTATGAGCGATATAGATTTACCATGATGTCGTTTGACCAGAATGGTTTTCCCACCGAGGAAATTATGTCGCGGTCATCAAGCCAACTGACAAGTTCGCTGTTTTGATTTGTCCTCTTGAGCATAGGACGCGCATATCCAGTCTGGATACTGGAATATGGATGGGGAAGCTGCGCCAAGACCTCACGAACCTCGGCCTTGTCGAGCATTTCGTGGAGAAGGTTGAGCAACTGAATCTGCGTGCTGACTGGTTCAGCGTTCACGACAATTGCTTTGACAATATCAGCAGTAAGTACGGGCAAGGCGGAATCTGTTTGCAAAAGGATCGGCCCGACAATACCGGCTCGCTTGGGAAGGCTGGGAAGCGCGCTCAGATCCATCAATTCAATAATCGCGCGTTTCTCATCATCAGAGACACCGGCGCCAAGCAATCGTTCACGGAAGTCGTCGTCGATCGAGAAAGCACTGGGGTCCTGAAGATACAAGGCGATGTTCTCAGCGACAAATGCCGTCTGCAGATCGACCTCGCCCTCAAGTGCGGTCAAATTCCCAGCATCGAACCTTATACGTTGCTCTTCGATTAGAATCCGGCGCTTTCCGGTACTGACAGCTTCCGGGAATTTTTTGAACTCTTTTGGAAGTGCCCGAACATATATCCGGTAGGTCTCATCTTGTAGATTATCTGCTTCGATCAGAAACTGACGGAGAGGATACGCTTCCTTTGTGTCGGGGATTGGTACTTCCAAAAGGGCTGCGCGGATTTCATCCTTGCCAAGAAATTCAGTTAGAGCAGCGCCATCAAAAGCCTCCGACTGAATGAAACCAATACAGTTCGACCACGAAGGTGCGATCTGGGCTCCACGGACAACAATACTCTGATAACGCTGTGGTACGTTGTCGAGCTCTGGTAAGTTTTCCACTTGGCGTAGGACGAAAGTTTCGACGGCTTCGAAATCAAGTGCATCGCGGTCTAACACAGCCAATATCGCTTCGACATCCTCTTCGACGTTATCGTCCATCTCCAACAGCACGTTTTCGAAGTACTCAGCAAAATCGCTTTCCACCCGATCGAGGAGGGGTTTGGCTCCAGAATTTCGAATCCTCGAGTAATGCCGCTTACGCAGGGCGGGTCCGGTTTCTTCTCCGAGGATAGAGCCGAAGATGTACTCAAAGTTCGCAGCGCTCAAATGGTAGTGACCGAGCTCGTACAACTTCTGGACGACTTGTGGATATGCATTGATCGCCGCAAGATCTTTCGTCTCGATTCGCAGCTCCTCGAGCTTGGCTGGGTCGACCCCTTCTAGAAGGTTGAGGATTTCATGGATATTCTCGGCCACGAACGTGCGTAGCTCGGCATGCTCTTCCCGCTCTCGAGCTAGAAGGGCAGGCGGAAGATGTTCGATTAGGCCCGCGATGTGTACGACTGCGGATGGGTCTTCCATTGCCGCGGGGACGAAACCCCGCCAAGCCTCGACCAGCCGCTTTATGAATTCGCCAACCTGCGATCCCGACGCATAGTAGGCTTGGAAAAACTCTTGCTGGTTCGGAAACTCGTTCGCGAGGTATGCGAAGACCTTGCCGAGCCGATCTTTGTTCTCTTCGCTCTCCAGAAGCGCGTCAACGAGCCGGACGTTCAGTGCATAATCGAGGCCGAAATCGTCCTCCCTCATGCCCGCGATGACTTCACTAGGGTTGTCGATCGGAAATCCGGGTTCTGGTGTCTGGAAGGCTCTGATCTGGATCAGGAACTTGTTATCGTTTGGTGATAGTCGTCCGGAGTGGAACAGGGACGTGTACTGGTAGTAGCTGTCGTCGAGATAACCCTCCAAAAGCAGGAAACGGGCGAGCTCGCCGCCGTCACCGAGTTCCTGAAAGAGGCCCTCAATCTCTTGACTGCTGGACCGCAGCAAGACGTTGAACTTGCTCGTCCGAATAGTCTTGATCTGGTTTCGCAGATCGGCAATTCGCCTGACCGCAGCCTTTTTCTGCGAGTCCGTCTTGTTCTGTATCGATTGCACTCGATCGGCAAAGGTTGCTTCTGGATCAATGTTTGCCTGCAAACCAGAATTGTTATGTTGGCGTCGGCCCTGGTTAAATGTGTTATAGTGAATGTTCTGTGTATTGATGAGCTCATCGAATTCTTCGTACTCGGATAGCTTGGCAGGTGCCACAAACTGTTGCCCATTTCTACTGACGCCTGACACGTTGGCTGGTAACGACTCTAGGAGCGCCATCGCGTAGATCCGTCTGAGTTCGCGGATGTCCTTCGGGACCTGCTTTTCAGCCGCTTCGATGCCGCGTTCAAGCTGCGCGATCTCAGATCGATGACTTTGTTCGCGAGCGGCGATGAGTTCGTCCTTGCGCCCCAAGATTCCGGCAAGATGTCCTTCGCCGCGGTGGAGCCTTTCAAAATCCCTCGGGTAGACGTTCTTATAAATCAGCACGGCAAGAAGTTTTGTGGCGTCAAGAACGTTCTCGCCATCTGTTTCCAAGTTCGCGACGTAGATCGCGTACTCGTTGAAGATGTTGTGGATGAGGCGCAGGTCACTAAGATAGCGCGACACTTCGCGTAGGAATTGCTGATCGAGACTTCCGTCCAACTCCAGCCGACTGCCCTGCGCCAGAACCATGTCTATCGAGTTCGAACTGTTGATGATGGGAATGACTGGGATGATGAACTCGAAGAACTTGGTCCGGTCTGTATTAACAAACATGTCGTCGCGTAGCGCGTAGAGGAATCTAACCTTGCGCTTTACTCCCACATTGCCGTTCACGAGACTGTTGATCTCGCGAAGAGTGACAAAGATGTCGGAATCTTCGAAGCGATCTAGATCTTCCACGACGACGAGGTCGTATCGAGTCGACTGGAAGAAGTAGACGATCTCATCAAGGTGACGATTGAGGATAGAATCCTGATCCTCTGAGGACGGCCTTATTTCAATGTCTTTCAGCGAAATGCCTTTTAGCGACAAGCCAAAGCTGGCCACGTAGAAGTGATGGATTGCGGACCAAAGAAACATCAGTGCGAAAGCTGCTATCGAGATGTCTAGCCAGTTCGTGAGATCGAAGGGCTTGAAGTACGATCCGTCAAAAATCGCGTTGCGATTGTGAAACGCATGCCAGACTGCGAGTATTCCTGAAAGAATGTAAAGTGAGCGGAGGATCGACCAGAAACCTGGCGATTGGATGCGTTTGAAACGCGAGAGCGGCAGTTTGTCTGCATCTGCGCCATAGAGCAATTGTTGGAGTATGCTCCGTTCAATCTCCTGCCTAGTCACTGTGCGTTGTTCATCGCCTGCTTCCGGCAAAAAGGCGGCAAGCGAGATGTGCAGGGCCTTGCGGGGATAGGATTTCAGGAACGAACGGATTATGCTGCTTTTGCCAGAACCATAAGGCCCGGTAAGAGCGATGTTTGAAACGTCAGGGCTCTCGGTCGCGAACGCCAAGGCGGCCGAATACACCCCTTCTTGGTCTGCTTCATCTGTGGGTGCAAGATCGACGAACTTCGCGGGCCCCTTTCGAGATGCAGATATTCGGCGCAACGCCTCTGCTAGTTTGAAGAGCTTATCGGAGATCCAGAGGAAGATTTTGGCGCGACTTACATACATGAGAAGCTGTCTACCATGCCCGCAAAATTATCCCAGCCAAATTGAGGACTTAGTCGATAACGCTAGTGACATTCTGAAGCTTTGTTCAGGGGTGAAATGCTCGGTACCGCTAGAGAACCCACATCTAGGATTTGAAACACTCCTTTTCATCGGGACGATCACGAGCGTACGGTTGAACTAGAGCCGAACTGTTCATACTTTGTTCACTGCGACCAGAGGGGTGAACAAATGGCAAACAGCTATGAAATCGATTTTCACCCTGTGGGTGATGCATCTCGCAGCGGCGATGCGATCTCAGCAAAGATCTCGGTTGGTAATCAATGGGAAACCGTCGTGATCGACGGTGGAACCAAAGACTCTGGCGAGGCTTTGGTGCATGCGATTGCCAAAAACTACGGGACGCGTGTGGTCAACAGGGTGGTCCTCACCCATGCTGATGATGACCATAGCTCAGGGTTGAGAGTCGTTCTTGAGCAATGTGAAGTCCATCAACTGTGGATGCACAGGCCTTGGCTGTATGCAGAAGAACTTGTTTCGCGTTTCAAGTATGGCTGGACGGTTCAGGGGTTAGCTCAAGAGTTGCGCAAGAGCTTCCCAATCGTTGCCGAGCTCGAAGAAATCGCGATCAAGAAGAACGTTCCGATCTACGATCCATTTGCCGGAGCGCAGATCGGCATTTTTACCGTCCTCTCGCCAACGAAAGAGTTTTATCTTGATCTGCTGCCAAATATGAGCCGGACACCCGAGCCAGCCGATCATGCGAAGATGGCGGGACTACGGACACAGTCGTTTGCCGGAATGCTGGCGGGCGTCAAGAATGCTGTTTTGGGAGTGTTTGAGTCTTGGGGAATTGAAACACTCGATGATGGTGGTGAGACGAGTGCATCGAACGAAAGCAGTGTCGTACTCTATGGGAGTCTCGATCACAAAAAGGTCCTGCTGGCGAGCGATGCTGGCCAAAAGGCACTGAGCAATGCCGCCGATCTGTGCAATGTCATTGGGCTTCATCTCAGGCAGTTCGATATGGTGTCGATGCCACATCACGGGAGCCGCAGAAATATCGGCCCGACATTGCTCAACCGCATTGTCGGGCCGATCCTAGCACAAGGCGCAGATTGCGGGACGATTGCGGTTGCGAGTGCAGCCAAAGATGACGAGCATCATCCAAAGCGGGTCGTTATGAACGCCTTTAAGCGCCGGGGATGTCTGACTGCCAAGACTGAAGGCGAAGGCATTATGATCAAATACAACGTGGACTCTCGACCTGGATACGGACCTTTGCCAGACATTCCTATATACTCTGATGTTGAAAGCCCATGATTTCACTGAACGAAATTTTTGACAGCTACGGGCGCAAAGCCCGTCTTTTCCCTGCGTTTCTGGCCGCAAGTCCGCTCCTTGCGCTCGCCGCAATGTACACGCCCCTGTTCGAATTTGGTGTCGAGCATCTTGTGTGGGCCATTGTGGTTTCTGCCGCTCTATATCTGTTGGCAGACCTCGCAAGGCGGCAGGGCAAGAAAGTCGAGAAGTCG
>NZ_JAEKPD010000031.1 GCF_016412875.1 Palleronia pontilimi
CAGACCTCGCAAGGCGGCAGGGCAAGAAAGTCGAGAAGTCGCTCACGGCGCAGTGGGGCGGGTATCCATCAAAGCTGATGCTCCGGCATAACGATGAGACTGTCGATGCCCATACGAAAAAGCGGTACCACAACCGGGCAGAAGCCCTCATTGAGGGTATGAATATGCCGTCCCCTGAAGAAGAGCAAGCCAGCCCAAAGGAAGCAGACGCAAAGTACGAATCCGTGGTGCGTTACCTTCTGGCAAACACCCGCGACAGTTCCAGGTTCGGGCTACTGTTCAAAGAAAACACAGCCTACGGGTTTCGGCGGAATCTCTATGGCCTAAAATCTGCGGGGCTTGCACTGCTCATAGGATGCTTCTGCTTTGTGGCATATGACTCCCGCGACCTTCTTCTCTCGGGGGAACTTCCAGGGCCGCCGGCGGTCTACCTTTTGGTTGCTTATGTCGTCTCTGGAGTCCTGTGGCTGGTTCTGGTCACAGCGAGCAGTGTAAGGGACGCGGCAGATGAATACGCCAGGCAACTGCTCACGAGCCTTGAAGTGCTTTAACGCCATTAATTTGAGGATCTCCGGGATTGATGGACGGTTAAGGGCATTCGGATACCACCCCTTCGGCGGCAATCCATAGTTTTCGCTTTTGCGGCGAAAGTTCGATCTGACGAGCCTCACCGTGATATCGGGTTTGTTAGCCGAACGGCAGTTATGGGTCAGAGATTTTTGCCCAAATGATCCGCGTGTCAATTTTTTGGATGCGCTTTAGCATGACGCGAACAGATGTTTATCGTTAGCTTTGTGGCAGGATGTAGATTTCCGCAAAACATACAGTCAACTGAGGTGAATCAATGGAAGTTCTCTTTTCAACAACCCTCAAACCCATGGCTGACTTCGAAGTGGGAGAAATCGGTCTCTGCAACTTTGGCAGAGGGGCGGAACTGGCCATGCTTGTTGTTAAACTCGAGGAGGATCTTGGTTTCGCTACAATGCACGACCAGGGTGATGATTTGTTCAGTGTTTACTATGTGGAGCACAAATCTGACCTCTGCCTTTCTTATGGCCAAGACTGGAAGCTGGTTATCGACCCTACTGGCGATATCCAGATGGGAGTTTACGCCTCCCCCGAAATTGGCGACATAGTAATGTGGAATGGTGCCTATGGCTTGTGCGCGTCTCAGTCTCGACGCCCCATAAAGAGCAAGATCAACTTTCCGCTGACCGGCACCGTTCCTAGTAGATCACCCGTTGAAGCAATTTTTAGATCTTGGAAAATTGTCCTCAACGAGACGGATCCCGAGACTGGCCTAGCTCCCGTGATCTTTCGCCACAACAACTCTACGCAGATTTCGCAATCTTGATCGAAATATTGTCGAAGGTAGGGATCCTACTGCAGTTGTTCGATCAGCATGTCCCAGTAAAGTGAAGCGCCACCTTCAAATGTGAGCTTAGAACCCTCTTGGCGACCAAACCCCATTCCCAGACTCTTCAAAAACAAGGCTTGATCGTCAGCTTCTACCGTAAGCTGCTCGTTGTAGCCATTGGTAGCAGCGTTCTCGCTCCCTGAGTACGCAATTCCACCAAGGTGTTCTGATCCCATGAAAATGGTACACGCGCTGACTTTCTTGCCCCCGCGATAACAGACTGCTGTGAACCTGTTGGCATCGATACGTCGAAATGTCCCTTCAATCTCTGGATTGCGGGATGCAAGTTCGTTCAAAGAATTCTCAAAATACTTGGCCATATAGTCGAACGCTTCATGGAGAAAGGCGTCACGATCACGGTCTGTGAATGACTTGGATACTCTGAGATTGCTTGATCTCATTCCAGGTTCGGTCATCAAAGGTGAAACTTGATTGGTCGGTTCACATGAAGCCGGGGATTGCGGTGAACCACCAAGTCGCTTTGCAGCTTTCTGAACAGCTTGGGCGACCTCCCGAAACGCCTGATCTCTATCGGGCCACTGCGTGACTGGTTTCCCATCGGTTGGAACTCCCAGAATTTTGCCAAACGGAGTGTCATGCCAAAGACAATCACGCAAGATAACCGGAATGACGATTGCTTCCTCGCGGTCATGCCTCTCAATCGCCCGCAACATCTCCTTTTCGTAGCAATAGTCAGAAGCAAGAAAATCGGAACTGATCAGAAGAAGTATGATGTCGTCCTTCTCAACGTGAATGTTGATCTCACTGCCAAACTCTTGGCCAGGATCAATCCGCCGGTCATGCCATGTCTCGATCAAACCTTGGCGTTTCAAAATTGCCAGTTGCTTTTCGAGCTGGTCGCGAAGTGCCTCGTCGGCATGGCTGTAAGAAAAGAAGACTGATGGCATCGCAAATCCACATGATATTGTTCTGGGTGCTGTTTATCCGATTTTTCTGAGGCCGACAGTGGATTAGGTGCTCTTCCCCGACGTTGCCACGAAATAGGGGGTGTCATTGCGGTAAAAAGGACCATTTTTTGGCAGAGTTCGCCGATCTAGACACCGGGGCATTTGCGGCGAAGGCTGGCTTTGTCCGCGTCTGTGGGTTCTCTTGAGCCCTTTCACTGCACCCGCAGCGAAAGTCCGGTCTGACGGACTGCGGTGCAGCGATGACCTGACTGGATGAATGGCAGGTATGGGCCGTGAGTACAGAGTGTCGACGTGCCGCGCGGGTCTGATGCTTCCATGATACCAACGGCGGCAGAGAGCCCAACCTCACCGATGTTGCAACAACGACAAAGGACCGCTTTTGGTCATTGCAAACGATGCAGCCACTTATGATCTGGATGATATAAAGCCAGCCAATCGCGCAGGTTTACGCGATCTTTGGTGGTCAGTTTTGGCAACGCTGCCTCAAAGTCATCCTCATCCTTTGCCCTGCAATGTTTGGCCTTGAACAGAAGCACATTGGCCGGAGCCAAATACCTGATACCTTCAGCAGTAGTTTTTATTGTTTGGTCGCGTGGTTGCTTCAAATTGGGATGCCGTTTGTAACTCCATATCGTCGAAGTTCCCCGTTCCATCATCATGTCCACGCGCCATCGGGCGTCCTGCAAATCGGCCCCCCAGAATTGCCATGTATCGGTATCTACATGACTCTTGAGATTGCATTTGCGCAATTGTCCTTTCTTGGCTTCAAAGAAAGTCAGGTCTTTTAAGTAGGAAGCAATTATGGGCGCATCTTTGGGAGTCGTTGCAAACTCCAAATCCTCGTGCTCTCGACGCGGCGCACCGAGCCAAAGATCGAGCGCCCATCCTCCCACGATGTACCAATCGGCATCTACACCGTTAAGCTTGGCTGCCAACTGCTCAGGAGACCAAGCATCCCAAGCATTCTCGTCGGGTGGTGTCATAGGTTTTGGCATCCAATCGTCACGGAGATACGAAACGTCTAACAATAGTGGAGGGATTATACAAAAGCCGCCATCCGTTCTTTTGGCGTGAATGTCTCAGAAGTCCCGCACTCTACTAGTTCGCCGATGGCTCAAGTTTGCAGATGCAGCGAATGACCGCAAGGCGGGCTGCGACCGCAGCATCTTGACCTGTCGATGAAAGGCAGGAATGGGCCGCGAGCGGTTAACTTCTGGCTCCGGCTGCGATCGATGCTGCGTTGCCTGCTAGGTCGGCTTCGAGCCCATATTGAACGATGCTGCACGATGCATGAGTGTCCGGTTCCGATGCTGTGCTCTTTATCTTGCGAAAGCAACTAGCCATACCCACCTCCTTGATTAAATGATCTTGGATGGGAGACAATGGGTTGTTCCGAAAGTTCGCCTGGATATCAGCGTCTCTCATTCTTGCTGTCACTGTCGCCGGTGCGATCTTCTATAAGCCGATTAGGATACTTGCGCCTCAGATGTTCGGTCTGACATGCGTTTCGGAGATACTATGTCTCGATGATGTCAGTCGCCAAGAAGAGGCGATGGAATTGATTGCAGACGCAACTTCTTTTGTCTCAGGTGAATTAAGCCCATTTGAAACTGAACTGACCGTCTTGTTTTGCAGCACGCGAGACTGCCTTGCTCGATTTACCAACGCCACCGTTGCTGCCCAGTATTTCTGGGGCGCGCGCACCTTGTTGATAGGCGACCGCTGGGTCCCCCATATCATCCGCCATGAGCTGATCCATCATTGGCAAAACGAAAACTATGGAGGGCCTCGGGACGCGCTTCGACTGCCCATGTGGTTCTTGGAGGGGATGGCATACTCTCTGAGCGAAGATCCGCGGGATGTCATTCCAAATGTGGAGGCGAATGAGCAGCGAGCACGTTTTATGGAATGGCTAAGTACCGGAGGTGACTGGCGAACCCCTCCAATTCAGTAAGCTGCCGTTCATCATGAGGCGCAAACGGCCGCTTCGTCCCGCGATCCGTAAATTCGATTTGGTCTTTGTTTCGGCAGTGCCGCGAAAGTCCGGTTTGGGGAAGCTGCACTGCAGCGCTTGACCACATCAGCAACGGCCGCTTTGGGCCGGAAGCGACGTTCAGCCCAACCGGCAACGAACCCTTCTATCTGCGCTGCCGCAAGTCCGCTTGGAGCCCTTATTGCATGGTTCCGCGCAGCGCGGGAATGGCGGTTGCGGGACCTGGACCGCTGTTGGGGATACCGGCCAGCCATTTAGCAGCAGTTCCGCAACTCGGCACTTCCCTGGCAGCAGTCCTCCATCAGGAAGATCATCAGCGCACCAATTGTCTTGAAGTTGACACAGTAATTCAGGCTTCGGGATCGCCGTTCTCTTATCGCGAAGCCCGACTCCGACAACGCGGCCAGATGAAACGATGCCCTCGACGGGCTGGCCCCAATCTTGCGTGCAATGGCACCGGCACTCATGCCGTCCGGTCCCGCTTCTACCAAAGCCCGGATTACATCCAGACGATCAGAATTCGAGAGAACTCCAAACAGCGGCGCGGCGTCTTCTGAGTTCATATTTCAATTTATCTTGAAGTATCTGTGTCGGCCAGTATCATATTCCAAGAATTGGTGAAATGATAGAGGCTGTGATGAACACTCTTTTTGACCTCCTGAAGGAGCTTGAACGTCAAGAACCTTCACATCCATTGGTATTCGAGACCGCGGAAGGTGAAATTTCCCCGGGTTACCAAGTCACCGAACTCAGACACTCTTTCTCAAAAGGTATCGACTGTGGAGGAAACGTTGAGACTTGGTCGGAAGCGAGACTGCAGATTCTCGACGGGCAAGGACAGACTCATATGAGCGTTGGCAAGTTCAGCAGCATTGTCGCCAAATGCCTCGCAGTGATGCCAGAGCTGGCGAGCGCATCGCTGATGATCGAGTTTGGACACAACAACACGGAACTGCGGCTGATGTCGCCGCGTCATCTCGAGCTTCGTGGAAAGCGCGTTATCATCGTGCTCGGCAATTTGCGAGCCGTGTGCAAACCGGCCAAGAGGGTCGGACTTGAAATTGGTGGCGATGACGAGTGTAGCGGCCGCCCGAAGACCTCGGCAAGGAAATCGACCTGTTGCCCTGTGGAAAGGCTGCGAGAAAACATCAGTCCGTGTTGCGCATAGGGACTGGTGCGTCGTCAAATGCTAACTTTCATGGCTCACCCGAGAACGGTAGCTTCGTCCCGCCCACCAGTCGTCGCTCTTCTGGAGATCGCTGCGCAGGGCATGAACAACCGACTTCCCGGCCGCACTGCGGCGTGATTTTTGCCGCCATGCGGCAAGAAATCTGCTGCGTGCAAGTGCAGCGAAATCCGGCCGCTTCTGCTACGAGCTCGGAGCTGACCTTGCTCTTCGAGCCACTGAAATGCTCATCATGCGCCACGAACTGCACAGAGCTAAGTTTTCGGACATACTCATTTATTTTCGGGGCGGGCCGTCGCCTGGCAAGATACCTGCGCCAAACGTTGCTCGCTTCGATGGGCTTTTCCCGCAAGGTCCACGTAGTCGCTAAACATCCATCACGTACATCACCTATTAGATCGCGCCGTGAGGCCCATCATGTTTGATCTCCCCCGATGCACCGGCTTCAGAGAATAAGTTGGACATCCTGCGCCTCAGTCCGAACGCTGCGTCAGCCAAGTCGGGCAGACCGAGCTCGTTTGCGGTTTCGATGAGGCGGTTCATCACATCGATCATGTAGTCGGTTTCAGTCATGCTATTCTCGTGGCGGTTGGCATGATGTCAGCATCCCCCTGACATCGTTAGTGAACCCTTAATGGCCGAAGCTAAATCGCCGGAACTGTCGAGCTGATCACAGTCGTTCGCTGGCGGGGGTCGGGGCGGTGTCTCTTGCGACACCACTCGTCAGCGACCGCATCTTCGACAAGTGGTTCGGGGTCCCCGAGATCTTCTGGGTCGCGCCATTGCTTCTGGTCTCAGCCGCGCTCGTCGCGACGCTCTGGGTCATGCTCAAGCGGATGCCCTTCGCGGGGGACCGGTTCGACTGGCTTTCCTTTGCAGTTTCGAGCGCGGTGTTCGCGCTGGCCTATCTCGGTCTCGCCTACAGCTTCTATCCGTATGTCGTGCCTGAGCGCCTGACGATCTACGAGTCCGCAGCAGCCCCGGAAAGCCTGAGGATCATCCTTGTGGGCGCCTGCTTCGTCATCCCGACGATCATCGCCTACTCGGTGCTGGCCTACGTGATCTTCCGCGGGAAGGCGACCGAGCTGCGATACGACTGACTCGCGCCGACCTCATTCGATCTGGACGATCGCGGCGAAGCGGTCGCGGACGACATCGAGGATCAGATCGGCCATGCGCTGGATGAGATCCCGATGTGCCGCGCGCCGCCGCCAAACCAACCCGATTGAGCGCGTGACCCGACCCTTTCGGAACGATCGGATCACGACGTCGCCGGTTTCGCCCGAAACTTCCGAGCGAACGTAGAGTGCGGGCAGGAAGCTCACCCCCATATCGAGCGCCGTCATCTGGCGTACCGCATCGAGGCTCGTGCCCTCGTAGTCGCGCCGCAGGTTCGCGCCGAGTTCGTCACAAAGAGCCTCCACCTGCGCATGCAGACGATAGGCGTCCGAGAGGCCGATCACGTCAAGCCCGGCAAGATCCGATGGTGCGATGACCTGCCGGGCCGCCAGCGGGTGATCCTGCGCCATGGCCAGGTGCAGAGGTTCGCGGAAGAGGCGCCTGGTCTCGACATCGGCAGACGGCACCGGAAGCTGCGTCAGGATAAGGTCATGATGGCCCGCCATCAGCTCTTCCTGAAGCTGGAGAGGCGTCGCATCGCGCGCGATCACCTTGAGGGCTGGATATGACAGGTGAAGCTGTCGCATCACATGGGGCAGAAGGTAGGGGCCAAGTGTCGGGGTGGAGCCAAACCGGATCGTCCCGCCGAAGCCCTCGCGTGCGTCCTGAGCAAGCGCGCGCAAGGTATCCGCTTCATCCACGATCCGGCGCGCCTGTTCAAGCATCGTCCGTCCGTGCGGAGTCAGAACCGCACCGCGCTGGCCTCTCTCGACCAGTTCCAGGCCCAGAGCCTCTTCCAGCGCCACGATCTGCTGGCTGAGCGACGGCTGGCTGACGCCAACGCGCTCGGCGGCCCGCCGATAGTGGCGCGCCTCGCAGAGTGCCAGGAAATAGGTCAGCTGCCTGAGGGTAAAATCGGCGGGCATGCGGCATCCTCGATGAAACGGGAGACCCGTACAATATAGGAAAAGACGATCAAACTTTCAGGAATTTCCCTGTTCTTCTAATCGCTCTGCCTGACCATATCGAAGGTGCGATCGCAGATGATCGCTTGGCACAATCAAGAAAGGGAGACCGAGAGATGAAAGTGACGTCCGCCAGGAAGAGACCCTCGATCATGGCCCGGGTCGAGAACCTGCACCGACGCCGTGGCGAATTGAGCGCGCGCATATATGCTGAATTGCGCAGGCCAGCCCCGTGCAGCATGACCTTGCAGACGTTGAAGCGCGAGCGTCTGCGCCTGAAGGACGAGATTGCGCGCTTCGATGGGCTATTGCGTCGGTCGAACACCCATTCCTCGCTCTTTCCGGCGGCTTGAAGCGCGATGTTCTTCCGCTTTCTGTACCAAAACACCGGGCTCAGCCGACTGCACAGCACCGACCTCGAGGACATGAAGGATGCCCTCTGTGGAGACGACCATACCGGCCCCGATAGCGGCAGCCCACATACCGGACGGCGGAGACCTCTCCGTCATCGTCCAACTCAGACCGGAGTGCATTGACCGGCGCCCCCTGAATCCAAGGAGAGGGGCAGCATGCCCCTCCCATCGAAGATCGACATCCTTATGTCGGGCATGCGGCAATTCGAAAGTCGGATCTCTTCTCCGCGCCTCCAATTATCGCACTCGAAGGCGCGGAGAGAAGGCTGCGTATCTCAAGTTCCTGCTGAAGAAAAACGTCAGTGCCTGCACCGACTGAGTGCCTGTCATTCCGTCTCGGCACGATCTGCGATCCCAGCCCTCGAACCATGCGTCGATTGCGCGCTCGCGGCGAGCGGCCGGTCCGGATGGCCGCTCACCGGAACCTGCGAGTTCCATAGATGGGCAGTATGAGCCGTCCACTTCGAAGCTATCGGCGCCACCCTATAAAAACTTGACCCGGCCAGCCACGGTCAATTTGGCTCTTTCCCGACCTTCTCCGCAGCGCAGGATGTGCCAAAGCTCAGGCGTTTCTGTCACTGGCGATCAGGATCATTTTGGCCGCATCATTATTACATAATGAACCTCATCAATTTTATATTTACACAAGATGTAGCGTTGCGGTATCGCCGTTGCTACTATGTCGGTATCAAATTATGAGGCTGGGAAAACATGGTAAACATTGATCTAAGCAAGCTGTCCCTTGATGAGCTGAAAAAGCTCCAGAGGGATGTGACCAAGGCAATCGGTACGTACGAAACGCGCCAGAGGCAGAATGCACTTGCTGCCGTCGAAGCCAAAGCCAAAGAGATGGGCTTTTCGCTGTCCGAGCTGACCGGAAAACAGAAACCCTCCAAGACAATAAGCCCTCCCAAGTATCGCCATCCCGAGAACCCATCAGTGACCTGGAGCGGACGGGGCCGTCAGCCAGCGTGGATCAAGGAGTGGCTTGAGGCAGGCAAACCCTTGGAAGACTTCCTTATCTCCAAGTAGCACGCGGCGGATGGGTTCTGACGCGTGATTATGGCTGCGCCAGAACCTACCGTTTTGGCGAACGAGTTGTGGCAAGGGTTTATGTCCGGACTGCGAGACTAAGCTGATATTGGAAAAGCATCCATGCAGAGTTTAACGTCTGACGAAAAGGATCTGCTCGATGGACATCGCCCTTTCGCTTGGAACAATAATTATC
Source organism: Palleronia pontilimi (assembly GCF_016412875.1). Taxonomy (GTDB): domain Bacteria; phylum Pseudomonadota; class Alphaproteobacteria; order Rhodobacterales; family Rhodobacteraceae; genus Palleronia; species Palleronia pontilimi. The sequence continues at coordinate 9,251 of NZ_JAEKPD010000031.1, forward strand.
GTGAATATCGCGGCGTGGCTTACGCCCGGCGCCAATATGCTCGCAGTGATAACAGCATCGTTGACCCTTGGCCGCGCCCACGGCTTAGCAACCGGTTTTGGGTTGGCATGTGGTGCAATAATTTGGGCGACTTTCGCGGCTCTAGGGGTCGCGGTCCTGTTTGAGTTGTTTCCAAAAGCCATGATTGCACTCAAGCTGGCCGGTGCTGCTTATCTGGTCTGGCTAGGACTTAAAGCCCTAAGAGCCGCCAGAAAAAATGACGACACCATGATTGTAGCCAGGGCACATGACAGAGCGTTGAAGGAATCGTTCAAGTCAGGCATCATTATCAGCATCACGAACCCCAAGGCGGCGCTTTTCTTCGGGTCGGTGATGACAGCTTTTATTCCCGCTACGGCGCCCGACTGGTTCTTGGCCGTGGTCGTCGTGATCTGCGGCTTTCTCGGAGTGGTCCTACATTCGATCACTGCGACGCTATTTTCGACTGACGTCGCAATTCGGGTATACCGACGATGCCAAAAGTCGATCTCTTATGCCTTCAGTTTAATCTTCATGGGCTTGGGCGGATCAATCGCCTATGCTGCGCTGCGACGAACCTCGTAGGTATAAGCTCGTTCCTGACCTTCTCCGCAATGCAGGATGTGCTAAAACTCAAACGGTTCTGCCATTTGCAAAGGGACCGTTTTCGGCCGGTAGGTTGTGGCAGCGGGGTCTTGTCTAACAGCGGCCATTCGTGATCCGAGCGGCGAATACCGGATTAGAGCCCAGAGTGACCAATGCTGCAGTGTGCACGAATGGCTGTTTCGGAGGACATCCAGTTGAATCAAGAATTTGAGTAACTTAGAATTCAACATCTTTCGCTTCTTGGTTCGCTCAATCCTCGTTGAATTCTGTAATCTCCTCGGCGGTCATCTCTCGGACGCTCCAGCTTTCCGTATGTGCATTGAGTTCTGCAATATGATTGGCAGGCAATTCTTGCACCTTGAGTGGCAAAAGATAGCCAGTCATTGCACGGCCTTTACAAACGACAACTGCCGCATCTACCGCTTCATGAGTGTCGTGGTCAGTCTCACCGCACATGAAGTCCCACTGCCCCTCTGGACCATGTTCGATCAGTCTAAGGGGGCGTTCTTTGGTGTGCACATGTCCGCACATAATTCCATGAATTTCGTGCTTATGATCGCTCATCGCGTGCCTCAATCCAGTTCCACAACTTTCTTAATCTAGGTCTTCGGCAAGATTGAGGCAGCCAGTGTAGTCGATGTGGGCTCGCAAGCGGACATCTAGACATTGACGTTCAACGGCGGCAAAGTCCCGCACCGCCGAACTCCGAAGGCTGCTTGGACTCGAAAGCGTAGCGAACGGCGGCTTCCGAGGGCTGCGCTGCAGCATCCTGAGCTAGGGCTGAAAGTCGGCTAAGGGCCGAAAGAGCCCATGTTTGCGCTTTGCTCAGCAGAGGTCTTTCGCATTGCTGAATTTCCGCGCGATGCATACTGCAATGGTGAATAGATCCTGGCCTTCGATCTTATATTCAGGGTGTGCAAAATCAATCAGCTTCAAGATCAAGGGGCTGCAGGTCTTGCCAGAGATCGCCGGGGCCGGGATTGTCCGGGGCCGAAGCACCGCCAAAATGCTTTTGGACGCCCCAGACCGCGTTCAGTGCGGTCGTGACCGCCCCCTCGGCCCAGCCGGCGGTCCAGGAGACGCTGTCGCCCGCAAGGAACAAGCCGCGGCGGCGCTCGGGCATGTCGTCTTGCATGAAGTGGCTGAATAGCCGACGCTGATAGCGATAGTGGCCAGGCAGATTGCCCTTGAACGCGCCCATGAAATAGCGGTCGTTTTCCCAACTGACGGTGATCGGGTCGCCGATGATATGGGAGCGGATGTCGAGACCGGGATAGATCTTTTCGATGCTGTCGATCATCAGGTCGACACGTTCGTCGATCGGCAGTGTGACCCATTTCATCGCGTCGTCGTTCCAAGTGTAGCTGAGGCAGATCGCGCCCGGCCGGTCGTCTCCGAAATCCAGCAGATAGGTGCCGCGTGTCTTGCGGTCTGACAGGGTCATGCTGAGCCGGTCGCGCCCGGTGATGCGGTCGGTTTCCTTCCAGAACGGACGGTCGACGATCACGAAAGTTTTGGACGATTGCATGTAGTGGGTCCGCTCCATGGCCATCCACATGGTCTGGTCGAACAGGGTCTCGTCGCAATCTATGGTGGTCGACAAAAGCCAGCTTTGGCAGGTGACGACAGCGGCGGCGAAGTGGCGCGCATTGCCCCAACGGTCGGTGATGGCAATGCCACCGTCGTCGGCGCGCCGGATCTTGCGTACCTCGCCCAGCGTCGCACCGTTGTGAAGGGAAGACAGTGTGGTGCCCGTCGGCCAATGCGCCATCTGGTCGGGCGCGTGGCGCCAGATGGAATTTGGCACCTGTTCGACACCGCCCTTGACCAGCTGGTGGTCGTCGTCGGCGCCGGTATAAACGATGCGCAAGATTTCCAGCATCGAGTTCGGGAAATCGGTATCCCAGCCGCCTGACCCGAAGCCGACCTGTCCGAAGACCTCCAGGTGGCGGAAATCGCGGCGCGCGAACGCATCCGAACGGGCCAGAAAGCCATAGAAGCTTTGGCCGTCCAGATCGGGCACCAGATCGTTCCACAGCTTCTTGATGGCGTTGGTGTCGCGGGCTCGCAAAGCGTCCTGCATCTGCGACAGGAATGCGCCGTCCTCCAGAGCTTGGGTCCACGCCTCGCCCACTTCGGCGAAGATCGGGGGCAGGTCCGCGGCAGTCCTGGCGTAGTGCTTTTCGCCGCCAAGCTCGATCATCGTGCTGGGCGTGGCGTCGGACAACGGATTGGGAAAGCCGGTGGTCTCGGCGCCGGCCTTGTTAAGATAGTGGAAAAACGCCCGGCCGGTCGGCGGAAACCGCATTCCGCCCAGTTCGACCACCATGTCGTCGACACCCGGAACCGGCTCGGACCGCAACCTGCCGCCGATGCGCACCGCTTCGTAGATCACGGGCCTCAGGCCCAGCTTCATCAGCTCGTATGCCGCGACGATCCCGGCCATGCCCGCGCCGATGACAGCCACCTCGGTCCCCAGGCGCGCGTCGGGAACATGGCCCAGCCCGGCGGGATGCGTCAGGTAGCGATCGTAGGAAAAGGGGAAATCTGGCGACAGCATTGTCAGTGTGTCGTCGGTATCGTCGGCGTGGGTCATGCGGGGGTTATCCTTCGGGGACTTCGGATCTTCTGTGAGCGTTGCGTATAGCGCGACGCGTCGGTCGGCCAGATGCGAGGTTTCGCCACGGATCTGCTTCAGGGCAGTGGGGTCGATGTCGGCAAAGATCATTTCGGCCTCGGATCCGGCGCGGGCCAACACCCGGCCGTCGGGGCCGACAATGCAACTGAGACCGCAATAGTCGAATGCGGCTTCGTGGTCACACCGATTCACGTAGGCCAGGAAGACCTGATTTTCGAAAGCGCGTGCCACGACGACGGTTTCGGCGACGATTTCCGCAGGGCGCATCAGTGCGGTTGGCACCAGCACCAGATCGGCTCCGCGCAGGGCAAGGCCGCGGACGTTTTCGGGGAACTCGACGTCATAGCAGATCAGCAAACCCACCTTCAGTCCGGCGAAGTCGACGACCGGGGGGGGCGTGGGGCCTGCGGCGAACTGGGTGCAGTCGACGTCGCCGAAAAGGTGCGTCTTACGGTAGTGCGCGATCTCGGATCCGTCCGCGCCGATCAGAACGGCGGTGTTGTAGATCGCCGAGCCGTCCCGTTCGGGAAAGCCGGTCAGAATGGCGATACCTGCGTCCCGCGCGATAATGCGGACCTTATCCATTAAGGGGCCGTCGCGCGGCTCGGCCAGCGCGGAGATGGGGCCGGGGCCGATGGCATAGCCGGTCAGATACATTTCGGGACAGACCAGAAGGTTTGCGCCCTGTTGCCGCGCGCAGGTTGCCGAGGCTGACAGCTCGGCCAGTATATCGGGACGGTCGGTCTGCGCCGGTCCCTGCAAACATGCGATGCGAAGTATGGAGGACAAAGTGATGAGACTGCCTTGCTGGTTTCGTTGATTTATCCTGACGGCCGCGCCGCCGTCCTAGGATTTGTCGCCCTTGGTGTCACCCGACAGACCAGGGCATGCGTCGGCGTCGGGTGCGGGCTGTCACCAGTGTCGCGCATGGTCATCGTCGATCTCGATCACCGTGGGACCAGAGGCGGCGAACGCGCTCTCGAGAGCCGCGATCAAATCGTCAAGTGTGGTTGCCGTCGTGGCCCGTGCGCCAAAGCCGCGCGCCAGCATCTGGAAATCGGGCGTATGGATGTGCACGCCGATCTCGGGAATGTCGCGGTCGCGCATATAGGACGCAATCTCGCCATAGCCGCGGTTGTTCCACAAAAGGACGGGCACGGGCAACTTCAGCTCTACCGCGGTGGCGAGCTCGGGCAGGGTGAACTGAATGCCGCCATCCCCGATCAGGGACATCACGGGGCGGTCGGGACAGCCCAGTTTGGCCCCGAAAGCGGCGGGTAACCCGTAACCAAGTGTACCGAACCCGGTGGCCGAATTGAACCAGGAACGCGGCTGTGCGGGATCATAGGTCAGGTTGGCACCATAGACCGGCTGGGTGGAGTCGCCCGCGATGAGCACGCCGGGAAACGCCTTGGCGATCCGGTCGAAGATCCTTCCATGGGCCAGATAGGACGGGTCCAGACCGTCGAGGGCGGCTTGTCTGAGCGTTGTGGTCCGTTGTGCTCCGTCGGTTTGGGCGGGGCTGCCCAATGCGTCGGCCAACGCGCGGGCAGCGGCTGCCGCGTCGGACAAAATCGCGATGTCGGCGGGTGCCGTGCGCGTCATCTGGTCCGGATCAATATCGACGCGGATCAGAGTGTCCGAAATCTCGGGATAGCCACCGAAAAGAAGCGTGTCGGTTTCGCCCAGTTCAGAGCCAAGCGCCAACACCACGTCGGCGGCGGTAAGTTCGTCCAGAACGGGGCGTTCGGGCAGAAGCGATCCGACCAGCAGGGGGTGGCCGGGCGGCAGCAGCCCCTTTCCGTTGATGGTGGGAACCACGGGGGCACCGATCGCTTCGGCCAGCGCACGCGCGGCGTCCGGATCGCCCGCCAGACCACCGCCGAAGATGACCAGCGGCCGGGTCGCGGCACGTATGGCGTTGGCCGCGCGGTCGATGGCATCGGGGCAAGGCGCGGGCTTTGCGGGCGGAGCCGTGATCGCGCCGGGCGATCCTTCGGCTGTGATGATATCCAGCGGCAGCTCGACATGCACCGGGCGCGGGCGCGCGGACGAGAAGGTCGCCGCCGCGCGGGACAGGATCGGGGCAAGGGCAGCGGGATCCATGACCGTCTGGCTGAAGGCGGCAACGCCCGAGACCAACGAGGATTGGTCGCGCAATTCGTGCAGCCGCCCTTCGCCACGGCCCAGATGCGCGCGCGCGAGCACGCTTGAGACGACCAGCATCGGCACCGAATCTGCGTAAGCCTGCCCCATGGCGGTCGCGATATTGGTCATGCCGGGACCCGAGATGATGAAACAGGCCGCCGGTCTGCCGCTGGCCCGAGCGTATCCGTCGGCCATGAAGCCCGCGCCCTGTTCGTGGCGCGGGGTGACGTGGCGCAGCCCGGTCTGCGGCAAACCGCGGTAAAGCTCGACCGTATGAACGCCCGGAATACCGAAGATCGTGTCGATGCCCATCGCTTCGATCAGTTGGGGCAGAACCTCGCCGGTGGTGGGCATCTAACGATCCCGGATCACCAGAACCGATGCCTTGGCGTGGTTGGCCACGCGCGACGCAACGGATCCCAGCGCATAGCTGGCCGGTCCCGGGCGCCGCGCGTGGATCAGGATCTTGTCGGCGCCGATTTCCTCGGCGACGTCCAGGATCACGCCTGCAACTGGTCCGTAGCCCACGCGGGTTTCCGACCCCGCAAGTTGCGACTTTGCGATAACCGACTCCAGCTGCGCCTTCGCGTGCTCTTCCATCTTCGCGACCGTCCCTGTCGGATCGGTCGCGGTCGCCAGATACATCTCGGGCACGACGGTCAGGACAACGATGCGCGCGCCTGTTTCGCCCAATCGGGCCGCTTCGGAAAACAGCTCGGTCCGGTCATGATCCGCGCTGACATCGACGGTAAGAAGAACTGTATTGACCTGCATCAGAAGACCACCACGCGTGCAAGGAATATGGCGATGGGTGTCGCGATGATCGTTCGGATCACGAAGATCAGCGCAAGGTGCCCAAGGTTGAGCCCGAGGTTCGAGCGCAGAAGGATCGCGCCCACTTCGGACATGTAGATCAGCTGACTGACCGACAGGATGGCGATCAGAAAGCGCGTTTCCTTGCTTTCAATGGACTCACCGATCAACGCGGGCAGGTACATATCCGCAAATCCGACGACAAGGCTGGGGGCGGCCTCGGCCGCGCTTTCGACGCCCGCGAAATTCAGGATCGGCACGAACGGCGCCGAGATCCAGTCGAAGATCGGCGTGTACTCGGCCAGGATCATCGCGATCATGGCGATGGCTACAGTGGCGGGCACCAGCGCGAACCACATGAACACAAGATTGTCGATCCCGGCCTTCAGGAAGTTGCGGAAATTTGGTGCCTCGCGGGCGCGGTCCAGCGCCAGACGTGTGCCCGCATGGACCAGGCTTTCGCCCTCTTTCACGGTGGTGTCGGTATGGTCCGACGTGTCATCGTGGTATTCTTGCGGGATCCAGGTCAGCGGCGGGATGCGTGGCATGATCAGCGCGCAGACGAATCCGATCAGCATGACCGATCCGTAATAGGCGAAGAAGACGTCGGCGAGCCCCACCAGCTTGGCGATGACGTAGCAGAACGGCAGCGATACGATCGAGAATGTGCACGCCACCGATGCGGCTTCGCGCCGTGTGTAGACGCCCTTGTCGTATTGCTGCGTCGTCAGCATGACCCCCAGCGCCGAGCCACCCAGCCACGAGGCAAGACCGTCCACCGCCGAGCGTCCGGGCAGCTGGAACAGCTTGCGGAAGGCCTTTGACAAAAGCGCGCCGACGAACTCGGTGAACCCGTAATCGGTCAGCAGCGGCAATCCGAAGGCCGCAAAGGCAAAGAGCGCCAGCAGGTTGGTCATCAGCGTCGCGACAACGACGCCCCCGGTGGCATCCGAGGTCATGAATTCCGGGCCTATGGAAAAGATGAACGCCGCCGTGAAGACGGCCCCCAGCACCCTGAGGATCGTCCAGATCGCGTCGCCGCGCAGATGGCGGCGCAGCGTACCGATTTCGGGCTTGGCGGGGCCATAGCTGTACCAGACCGACAGGATCGCCGACAGAACAGTGACCACCAGCAGCGTGTATTTCACCAGCGTGCCGAAGTTGTTGTTCACGAAGTCGATCATCAGCCCGAAGGGGATGGTCCAGGTGTCGCCGCCCGGCACCGGCAACAGGAACAAAGTCGCACCCAGCGTGGACGGGATCAGGAACTTCGCCCAGGTCTTGCCGCTTGCGCCGTGGGAGCCGTTGACGTCTGTGCTGGTGTCGGCCATCACGATCTTCCTTTCGGCAGGATGCAGAGCATTTCGTAGAGCAGATTGGCGGCGATAAGCGCGGTCGTTCCCTCGAAATCGTAGGGAGGCGAGACCTCGACCAAATCGCAGCCCACCAGATTCAATCCATCGGCGCCGCGTATGATCTCCAGCGCCTGGTGGGTGGTCAGGCCGCCGATCTCAAGCGTGCCGGTGCCGGGCGCAAAGGCTGGGTCGAGGCTGTCGATATCGAAGCTCATATAGACCGGACCGTCCCCCATCTGGGCGCGCACTTCTTTCATCAGCGGGGTCAGCGACTTGTGCCAGCACTCCTCGGCCTGCACCACGCGGAAGCCCTGGTCGCGGGGCCAGTCGAAATCGGCGTCGGAATAGCCGGTGCCGCGCAACCCGATCTGAATCACCCGTTCGCAATCCAGTAATCCTTCGTCGACCGCGCGTCTGAACGGCGTGCCGTGGGCAATCTCGCGACCAAACATGTTGGGATTGATGTCGGCATGGGCATCCACATGGATCAATCCGACGGGCCCGTGCTTGCGGGCGATGGCGCGCAGGCACGGCAGAGCCAGCGTATGGTCGCCGCCCAGTCCCAGCGGGATCGCATCGTGTGCCAGTATCGCATCATACGCCGACTCGATCCGCGCGACGCTGTCCAGCAAATCGAAAGGGTTTGTCGCTATATCGCCGATATCGGCAACCTGCATCCGGTCAAAGGGCGACGATTTTGTCCACATGTTATACGGTCGCAGCATGGTCGACTCGGCCCGGATCTGACGGGGACCGAAGCGCGTGCCGGACCTATGTGACGTCCCGATATCCATTGGAATGCCAACAAAGACGGCGTCACAGCCTTCGGCGCTGGTCACCGAAGGCAGACGCATCATCGTGCCGGGGCCTGCGAACCGAGGCATATCGTTGCCCGACAGCGGCTGGTTACGTGTCATCGCGTTCCCTCGATTTGCTCACGAATACGTTAAAACTAGCTGACGAAATCCTACTGCCAACGTGAAATTCGCTGGCAGTCAGGATTATTCTCAGCAGACATGCCTCTTCGCGGTCAAATCCGTCTACACCCGATCGTAGCGGAGGACGCTGACGACAGCGATCTGCGACTTCACCCGATGCTCGGCGGGTTCACCTCGTGAGCGTATCGCCTATGATCGCCAAGGGGGGGCACGTTAAGGGAAGAGAGCGAATATATAGCACGGGAAATTCAATTAAGTATGCAGGGCGTTTAAATCAAGCGGAATTGTCGCACGCACCAAGCTGGCAAGTGTCCGTACAGGACAGGGTATGGCCTTGCCGTGGCGGCGGGTTGAATGGCGGCTTGGGGCTGGAAGCGCCGAAGGTGCAATTCGAGCAAGGTACGGCTTCCGCTATGATACCGCCGAGGAATCCACTCTGCCAGGCACGGCCCACTTATTGATCGGCTGCCTCACGAACCCCGAAGCGTTACTTGGTTCGATTGGCGAATGCCACAAGCGACAGCATGACCGGAACGTCAACCAAGACCCCAACGACGGTTGCCAAAGCCGCCCCAGAATTCAGACCGAACAAGCTGATGGCGACCGCGACAGCGAGCTCGAAGAAATTCGATGTCCCGATAAGGGCGCATGGTGCTGCGATCCGATTTGGAACGCGCCAGATGAACGCTGCGGCATAAGCCAGGGCAAAGATGCTGTAGGACTAAATCAAGATCGGCACCGCGATCAGTGCAATGATCAGCGGCCGATCCAGAAGCCATGCCCCTGGAGGCCGAACAAGATGACCACTGTCGCGCCTAAAGCGGACGTGTCTAGACGAGGTGACCAACCAACTTGCTGCGGTGCATCCGAGATCCGCTTAGAGCCCGACCTTCGCCTTCGACGTGCTGCAGCGAACGGCCGCTCTCGCGAACAGCCAAAAACGTGCAAGAACTACGTGGGTTTTGCCTTGGGGTTCAAACCCGGCTAACCTTCTGAAGATGCAAGCCCTCTTGGGGAGGGACAAAAACGGCCGTTTGTGGCCTAGCGGATCGGCCCCGCGTCAGCCAAGGTCAATATCCCGCGCGGCCTCTCTTGCGCGCTCATCTTGGAATTCATCCATTCTTCGGCGGCGCGATACTTCGATCTGGGTCGCCATGTCCAGCAGGTCCTGCATCCATGGTCCGACCTTGAGCGCCCGCACTTCGCTGAACTCCCATTGAGAATACTCTTTCGAGATGTCTTCCACGATCTCGAGCTTGGCGACGCGCTCAATCTCGGTAAAAAGTTCCACTTCGCCTAAGCGGTAGGGGTCGTCTGGTGCGTAGGACATGCCCCGGTCCCGGAGGATTAGTCGATAGTGTCCGTCATTGAAGGTGAAGTCGATTGTCTTGACTTTGATATTGCGTGAGCCGTCCTCTTCCTTCTCCTCAGTCGCAGCTATTTCCGTGGCGGCGAAGCCGACGTAATTCTCGAAGTCATCCTGCTTGATCCAGGAGGGCCAGTACTTCACGTGCTCGGGCAGACATCGCCCCAGGGCATAGGCAATGCGCCCCTCAGTCACTAATTTGTGCGCGGCCTCGACCTTGTCGTAGGCGGCCTGAAGCTCCGCATCGGGGCCGGGCTGAGAGGCGCGATAGGCCGCTTCAGAGTAGGCAATCAGGGAGGCAGCCAAGGTGCTGGCGGCCTCGTTCAGTTTCTCGGTAGGGGTCTTCGGCTGTGGCGCGGCAGGCGGTTCCGAGCGAACCGGTTCGTGTGTCTCCGGAGGTGGTTTCTTCTTCCAGAACATCGGCGCGCCTCGGTGTCGACCTGATCCAGATTTTTACCATCGACCGGCGACAGTTCATAGAAAACGTTGGGCCGAGCAACCACCGAATCTGGTCAAAACTCATGCGTTTCTGTCGCCGGCGAAAAGGATCGTTTTCGACACGGCCAGAAAGCACCGTTTTCTTACCG
>NZ_JAEKPD010000032.1 GCF_016412875.1 Palleronia pontilimi
TGCGGGAGTAGGATTTGAACCTACGACCTTCAGGTTATGAGTTTGATGTTGACGCCTTTCCTACGGATTTCCCGCGACACGCTCCGACCGCCGACTCCACGCCAAACACCTGATTATATTTCATTTCTAATTGTCATGTGCTACGCTTCCCCACGAGATGGCGCGGCGCGACTTCGCCCCGTTTGATTCCGGTATGATTCCGGATCTCCGCTCAGGAGAAGGCCACGATGACGAAGATCACGAAGCGAACCGTCGATGCAGCCTTTCCTCGCGACAAGGAATTTTTCGTGTGGGACCAGGCACTGAAAGGATTTGGATTTCGGGTCTATCCCTCCGGCCGCAAGGTCTACCTCACGCAATTCCGGGCAGATGGTCGGCTGCGACGCGTAAACATCGGTGTCCATGGCACCGTGACCGCAGAAATCGCACGCACTGAAGCGATGCGTGTTTTGTCCGAAGTACGGCTGGGAGAGAACCCGGCCAGCCATCGCGATCGGCTCAAAGCTTCTCCGACCGTCATGGCCTTTTCGAAACGGTTTCTGGAAGAACACGTGGCCGTCCATTGCAAGGCATCCACCTATGGCGAATACGAAAGATCGATAGAGCTTTTCATCAACCCCAAACTGGGCAGTCTTCGGATGACAGATGTCCGCCGAAGCGACGTGGTCGGTTTTCACCAGTCGATGAAATCCATCCCGTATCAGGCCAACAGATCGCTCGGCGTCCTCTCCGTCATGTTCACGACAGCATATACTTGGGGGGATCTCGAGGAGCCCCTCAATCCGTGTTGGAAGGTGAAGCGCTTCAAAGAAAGGAAGAGGGAACGATATTTGAGTCCCGCAGAACTCGCGCGTCTCGGCAAAGTCCTGATGGAAGCCCATTCCGAGCCGGAAGCCGCAAACTGTATTCGCTTATTACTCCTCACTGGATGTCGATTGGGGGAAATCCAGTCCCTGAAGTGGGAATATGTGGATTGCGAGGCAGGGTTGCTGCGGCTTCCCGACTCCAAGACCGGAGCGAAAATCATCCCGATCGGAGCCGCTGTCTTCGATGTCCTCGACAGCATCGAACGACAGGCGGGCAATCCGTTTGTCATCACCGGTCGGGTCAAGGGCCAGAAGTTGACCGACATGCAGAAACCATGGCGTCGCCTTCGCGCGAGGGCGGGACTCGACGATGTTCGTATCCATGATCTGCGCCATTCGTTCGCGTCCGATGCTCTCCAGCTGGGACAGGATCTGCCGATGATCGGCAAGCTGTTGGGACACACCCAGGTCCAAACGACCGCGCGGTACGCTCACCTTAAGACCGACGCTATCTCCGCAGCGGCAAACCAGGTATCCGCCGCCATCGCATCTTCTCTATTGGGTAATCCCGATCAGAGTGAAGGGATGGAGCAGACCTTGGATTAGGTTCCTCCCCCCCTAATGATCCTAGACGAACGGTTCGGCCCGACCGGACGTCGGAGAGTGAGAGGCCCACGGCTTTCGCCGTGACGGATTTGGAGGTCGAGAGAGAGGCTCCCGGCCGGTCCGTCGCGGAGAAGACCCATGAGCGATCTCAACATACTGGACGGCCGGAGCGATGCGGGCGGCGGCTACAGGGTGGATACGTCGCGAGGCGGCCATGACGATCGCGTGTCGTCGGAATGGTCTTCGCGGCCCGACGACGAGCAATACTTGTCGCTGTCGGCGCTGCAGGAAGCGGTGAAGGGCCGCGCCGAGCGGTCCCGGACGCGCACCGTCGAGAGCGCGGCGATCCGCGTTGAGGCGAGCCGCAACGACCCCGAGCGGCTGGGGCTGATGCTGCCCGGTGCCGAGGCGCCTGTCGCCCCGACCCATTGGAGCTTCGGCCAGCTGGCGAGCCTTGTGAGCGCGCCAGCCGCTTACCTGCGCCAGCTTCCGGCACCGCTGGCCGGCATCAACCTGCAATACGGTCTGACGCACGGCCGCGCCGAGCAGGTCAAGACGTTGGAAACCGAGGGCGGGCACACGGAATTGCGCGCTGTCACCGGCCCGGATTATGGGCGCATCTACGACCACGAACTCGTCTCCGCCGTGCAGCGCATCGCAGGCGACGGCGTTGGGGACACCCGCTGGAAGGTGCCGGGCGTGCTCGACTGGTCGACGGGCATCTACAACCCAAGGGTCGATATCACAAAGGACACGACGACGCTTTATGCCTCGGATCGCGACGTCTTTCTCTTCCTGGTCGATGACATGAATCCGATCGAGGCGGGAAAGCTGCCGGACGGCTCGCCCGATCTGTTCTTCCGCGGCTTCTACTGCTGGAACTCGGAGGTTGGCGCGAAGACGCTCGGCATCGCGAGCTTCTATCTCCGCGCCGTCTGCCAGAACCGCAATCTCTGGGGCGTCGAGGACTTCCAAGAAATCAGCATCCGGCATTCCAAATACGCCGCCAACCGTTTCGCCCATGAAGCAGCGCCAGCGCTTTCGCGCTTTGCCGACTCTTCGCCCGCGCCATTCATCGACGGCATCCGGTCCGCCCGCGAGCGCATCGTTGTGCGGACGGACGAGGATCGGACCGACTTTCTCAGGAAGCGCGGCTTCGGCAAGGCCGAGAGCGCGAAGATCGTCGAGACGGTCCTGGCCGAAGAAGGCCATCCGCCCGAAAGCGTTTTTGACTTCGTGCAGGGCATCACCGCAATCGCCCGCACAAAGCCCCAGCAGGACGCCCGACTCGACCTGGAAGGGCGCGCGAAGAAGCTGTTGGAGCACGCGGGCTAGTCTTAGCCGCCGCGCCTCATCATAAACGTCGTCCTGCGGTCCGTCCCTTTCGAGAGGAAGAGGTGGGCCGCGGTTTTCGTGATGGATTTGGAAGGTCGGGAGAGTGGCTCCGGGCCGATCCGTCTCGGAGACGAACCATGACCAAGACCCAAAAGATCACCCTCAGCGCCTCGCGCGACATTCCCTTCAACAGGCTAACGCTGAGCCAGGCCAATGTCCGGCACGTGAAGTCCGGCGTCTCGATTGAGGAACTGGCCGAAGACATCGCCCGGCGGACCCTCCTGGCCAGCCTGACCGTCCGGCCGTTGGTGGACGAGGACGGCGCGGAGACCGGCATGTTCGAGATCCCGGCCGGCGGTCGCCGGTTCCGGGCGCTGGAACTGCTCGTGAAACAGAAGCGGTTGAACCGCACCGCGCCGGTGCCCTGCATCGTCCGCATGGACGGGCTCGCCGAGGAGGACAGCCTGGCCGAGAACGTTCAGCGCGCGCCGCTGCATCCGCTCGACCAGTTCCGCGCCTTCCAGTCGATGCGTGAGAAAGGCAAGTCCGCGGAAGAGATCGCGGCGGCGTTCTTTGTCTCGGCCAATGTGGTGAAGCAGAGACTGAAGCTCGCCGCGGTGGCAC
>NZ_JAEKPD010000033.1 GCF_016412875.1 Palleronia pontilimi
TCGATGCGTGAGAAAGGCAAGTCCGCGGAAGAGATCGCGGCGGCGTTCTTTGTCTCGGCCAATGTGGTGAAGCAGAGACTGAAGCTCGCCGCGGTGGCACCTGCCCTCCTCGGCGCCTATGCTGAGGAGGAACTGACGCTCGACCAGCTGATGGCGTTTACGGTCGCGCCCGATCATGAACGCCAGGAACAGGTCTGGGAGGCGCTGAAGCGGCATTACTCCAGGCAGCCCTACGAGATTCGCCGCATGCTGACCGAAGGTGCGGTGCGCGCCTCCGACCGGCGGGCGCAGTTCGTCGGTCTCGACAATTACGTCGAGGCGGGCGGCGATATCCTGCGCGACCTGTTTCAGTCCGACGATGGCGGCTGGCTGCAGGATGCGGGGCTTCTCGACACCATGGTGGCCGAACGGCTGCGCGAGGAGGCCGATGCGATCCGCGCCGAGGGCTGGCACTGGGTCGAGGTATCGACCGACTTTCCCTACGGCCATACCTACGGGCAGCGTCGAATCCGCGGTGAGACCGAGCCGATGAGCGATGAAGAGGCCGCAACCTATGCCAGTCTCAGCGAAGAGTATGAACGGCTTCAGGACGAATATGCCGATGCGGACGATCTGCCCGACGAGATCGACGCCCGTCTCGGCGAGATTGAGACGGCGATGGAGGCTCTACAGGATCGACCGGTCCGGTTCGAGCCGGACGAGCTCGCCATCGCGGGGGCCTATGTCAGCATCGACGGGTCAGGGCATCTGCGCGTCGAGCGCGGCTATGTCCGTCCCGAGGACGAGCCGGTCGAGGAGGCCGACGAGACTTCGGTCGACTCCGACTCCGTTGGTAGTGACGACGCTTCGACCGACGCGGCGGAAGATGCCATCGCCGACCCAGCCGACGAGGAAGACGAGGACGACGGCCTGAAACCGCTGTCGGACCGGCTGGTCGCGGAGCTGACGGCGCATCGCACGCTCGCCCTGCGCGACGCGCTGGCGCGGGACCCGCAGGTCGCCTATCTCGCGGCGCTGCACGCGATGGTGCTGCGGCTCTTCTATCGCTACGCGCTCGACAGCTGCATCGAGATCGAACCGCGCTCCGCCGCCTTCGGGGCGCAGGCACCCGGCCTCGGCGACACGTCCTACGCGTTGGCGATCGACACGCGCTCCGAGAGCTGGGCGAAGAACTTGCCGAAGGCGCCGGAAGATCTCTGGGATGTCCTGATCGAATGGGACAGCGACAGCCGCGAAGGGCTGTTCGCCCATTGCGTGGCGATGTGCGTGAACGCGGTGCACGATCCGCATTACCGCAAGCCGCGCCAGATGGCCCACGCAGGCTCGCTGGCCGCGACGATCGGGCTCGACATGGCGGCGGCGGGCTGGACCGCGACGGCCGACAGCTATTTCGGCCGTGTCACCAAGGCCCGCATCCTCGACGCGGTGCGCGAGGCGAAGGGCGACGCCGCTGCCGACCGGATCGCGGGCCTGAAGAAGCCCGAGATGGTCACGGCGGCCGAAGAGCTGCTCGATGGCGCGGGTTGGCTGCCCGATCCGCTGCGAACTCCGCCGCTCGCCGACAGCGACGACGACGCGGAGATCGAGCTTGTGGACGACACGGTCGACGACGCACCGAGCGATCCGGAGGCGGAAAACGCCGAGACGACCGTGCCCGAACCCGCTGACGAGCCGACCGAGTCCGTCGCCGCCGAATAGCGCCGTCTCATCACCGCCATCACAGGCCCGGCCATCGCGCCGGGCCTTTCTCTTTTCCAGGGAGATCAGAGATGACCGATAGTACATCCAATCCGACCTTCGACATTACCAAATGGGAAGCCGAGCAGCGCGCCCGCACGGCCGCCGCCGACGCGATCCGGCCTGCCAACAAGGCGGCGCTCTTCGGAGCGCTTGCAGATGCTAAAATCACCTTCGTGACCGTGGAATTTGACGGCTGCGGCGATAGCGGACAAATCGAAAGCATCGATGCGAAGGCCTGCGAGGCCGATGCCGACCTGCCCGATGCCACGATCACGCTCGCCACACTCGGCTGGCGCGATACCGAGCCCGTCGAGCGCAGCATGTCCGTCCGCGAGGCCGTCGAAGATATGGCGTACGATTGCCTCGCCCAGGAGCATGGCGGCTGGGAAATCAATGCGGGCGCGTTCGGGACCTTTACGTTCGACGTGGCCGACCGATCGATCACGCTCGAATTCAACCAGCGCTTCGAGGATGTCGACTCCTCTGAACACGTATTCTGAGGGGGGCGGACATGGGACATCCCTATCACCATGCGCTGTCCTCGGCGCGGCGCTTCGGCGGCGTGCCCGAGGATTACATCGATCTCCATGCCTGGTTCGACGAGAGCAAGAGCCAGACCGCCGATTTCCGGCACCGGGCGCTGCGCCACCACGCCGAAGGCATCTTCATGCTGGAACGCTTCTTCGATGCAACGATCACCGCCTCTACCGGACGTGTCGTCCCTGTGCGCCTGATCGGCGAGCAACATGTCATCGAGGATCTCGGCTTCATCCCGAGCTTCGCCGATTGGGTGCGCTGCATCCGTCCCGAACCCTGGATGGGCCGTGCGCAGCCGATCCATCGGATCGTCGATCCCTTCGCCGCGAGCGATGGCCGAAGCACCGAACCGAAGGTCGCGCAAAGACAGGCAATCGGTGGCGCGCGGTCGATGGCCGATGCGGCCAGTTCAGGAGATGATACTGCGGTTACCGCCTTCGTCAAAGGTGACAACTGAGCAGGGGAGACTCCCCCCTCCCTCGCACTTGGGGCCTGCCGGACGCGGTGGGCCCTCTTTTTCTGCCTGCAGCCAAGGAGGCATCATGGAAAACTCTGCATCCGAAATTGCGGAACGGCTCGCGCGCGACGCCGACGCCGTCTGTCACCATTACCTCTCGAAGGGATGCCGGCAGGGGCGCTATTGGATCGTCGGCGATGTCCGGAACACACCCGGGCGGAGCCTCTATGTCCGGCTTACCGGCCCAATTTCTGGCCCCGGCGCGGCGGGAAATTGGACCGACGCGGCAAGCGGGGATCATGGGGACCTTCTCGATCTCATCGCGCAGGGCCTTGGCCTCGGATCGATCGGCGACGCCATGGAGGAGGCTCGCCGGTTCCTGAACCTGCCGAAAGCCGACCCGCCCGTCCGGGAGAGTCGGGATCCTGCGCCGGTCGGCTCGCCGAAGGCCGCCCGGCGCCTCTGGGCGATGGGACAGCCGATCTCCGGCACTCTGGCTGAACGATATCTCGTCGGCCGTGGGATCTCCGGCGTTCGGAACACCGGGGCGCTCCGCTTCCATCCCCGTTGCTACTATTGGCGCGAGTACCGCAAAGAGGACGACGCCCCGGAGACATGGCCCGCCTTGCTCGCCAAGGTCACCGATCCCGACGGTCATCTGACGGGACTGCACCGCACCTGGCTCGACCCGGAGAGTGCGGGCAAGGCGCCAATTGATCCGAACCGCAAGGCGATGGGCCATCTGCTCGGCCATGGCGTCCGCTTCGGTACCCCGGACGATCTCCTGGCCGTCGGCGAAGGGCTGGAGACCATGCTCTCACTTCGCATGGCGCTCCCCGGATTGCCCGCAATCGCCGCGCTCTCCGCCAGTCACCTCGCAGCTCTGGTCCTGCCGCAGGGGACCCACCGCCTCTATATCGCTGTCGATCGCGACCCGGCGGGCATGGCGGCGGCGGACGCGATCGCAACCCGGGCGGAGGACGAACGGATCGAGGCGATCCGGCTCTGGCCCGCGGGCAACGATTTCAACGACGACCTCCGCCGGACGGGCCTCGCCGAGATGCGGGCGCAACTGCGTCCGCAGCTCGCGGCGGCCGATGTCGCGCGGCTGCGCGTCGACGAGGCTCCCTGACCGTTCGCACCGTCGGGCATCGCAGTCGATCATATCGGATCGCCATGCGACGAGAGCCGCGCCCGACGGCCTTCCGAGAGGGGCGAGACGGAGCGGAGACCGCCCGGTCCGGCAACGGCTGCGGCGACACCGTTTTCCGCCGCCGAACCAAAGAGGGTTCGGCTTTGCATCGCGAGGCAAAACGGCGTCGCCTTCGCCGTCCTCCGCTGCGCTCCGGCCGATCCCGAGGATCGGTGCAGGCCCGGTCGGCCCCCGCTTTCCCGGCGCCCGGGAAGGCCGCGCGAGGCGCGGTTCCGACAGCAAGAAAGGCGACCCCGACATGACCCGACACGATCCAAACACCAGCTCCGCGACCGCCATGATTCTCGACGAATTGCAGCTCTACGGCTACCGCCCCTTTGCGGACGAACCCGACCCCCGCCCGCTCCCGGAGGCCAACCGGCTCGGCGGCGCGCTCGCCGACATCTTCGACGCCCTCGTCGCGACCCTCGCGGATACGCGTCTCGAGCCCGACCTCGACGACCTCCTGTGGTCGACGACCAATATCTTCCACCGCATGGCCGCCCGGATCGACCGGGATCTCGACCACAACGAACAGGCGCAGAAGCGGTCCCAGCGCGAACAGGACGGCTCCGAGATCCGCTCGGTCGAACTGGAGCAACTCACTGCCGAAGGCATCAGCTTCATCGAACGCCGCAACGCCTACGAGGCGATGCGCGATAAAGCCGCCGACCTCTTCGAGGCGCATCTGGGCCAGGCCTGGCATCCGCGCAGCGGCTCGAAGGTCAACCGCCGCACCCTGACCGCCGCGGTGATCGACAGCCGGGACTATCTCTCCGCCAAGCGCCGCACCGATCTCGAACCGCTCCTGCCCGAAGGCCCGAAGATCGCGATCACTGGCGGACAGGACCACGCCGACACGGACGCGGTGTGGACCGTCCTCGACAGGGTCAAGGCCAAGCATGCCGATATGATCCTGCTCCATGGCGGATCGCCCAAGGGCACCGAGAGGATCGCCGCCTACTGGGCCGACAACCGCAAATGCCCGCAGATCGTCTTCAAGCCCGACTGGACCCGTCATGGCAAATCCGCGCCGTTCAAGCGCAACGATCGACTCCTCGACACCGTGCCGATGGGGCTCGTCGTCTTCCCGGGCTCCGGCATCACCGACAACCTCGCCGACAAGGCCCGGGCGATGGGCATCCCGCTCTACGACTTCCGCCCCCGAAAGGAGGGCTGAGGGCGCATCCGGTGATGCCCGGAACGCATCGCGGCTGGCCGCGCCGGTGCATACCGGCGTGGCCCGTTTTCTGCTATGCTTTCACTTCCCGTGGCGGTTGTGGAAGCGCAATCCTCTACGAAGGAGATCCGCCCATGTTCGTATCCACCATCGCCAGCATTCTGGGCCTCGGCTTCTTGCTCTATGTGCTCTTCACGCTCGCGGTCTATGCGCTGCCGGTCTTCGTCGCGATGAGCGTCGGGATCTATGTGTACGACACGGATGTCGGCGTTCTCGCGGCGCTCGTCTCGGCCTTCCTGTCAGGCGCCGCGACGCTGGTCTTCGGCCAGATCGCGTTCGCCACGATCAAGTCCGTCCCCGTCCGGCTCGCTCTCGGCGCGCTTTACGCGCTGCCGGCCGGGGTCGCCGGGCTCCATACGATCAAGGGGCTGTCGGAGATCGGCGGCGCGGGTGAAACCTGGACGCTGGTCTTCGGCTGGATCGGCGCGTTCGTCGTCGGCGGCACGGCCTGGGCACGCATCGCCTCCCTCGCCGGACCCGACGAGACGCACCCCGGCTGACCCGCGCCGTTTGACTGCGGGCGCGCGGCGAACGATGGGAGACGGCCGACCACCCGGGACGAGGCATCGCCCTCGGAAGGGCGCCTCACGTTGGGTCGAAGCTCGGATCGACCACGATTGTCGCCACCGCCCTCGTCGGAAAGCTTGGAATGGGCGTCTTGATATGAGGGGGCAGTTCCGAAGGTTGCTCATCGAGGCGTTGCTGCTGGTCGCACTCTACTATCCCTTCTCCCTGCAGGCCTGCCAACAGAATTGAGACTAATCGCCGCCGATGTGTCGTCCGGATTCCTGGACGAGGCACGTTCTTTGCTCTCTCGAAATGGCGAACGAGCCGATTGGGGCCGATAGCGGTCATCCGAAAACCGCTAGACCAAGGTGAAAAGCGGACACGGCTGGACGGAAGGATAGCGGACCAAGCCGACCTTCGACAAACGGCAGCTTTCGGAGCGGGGACAGAAACGGTGGATTATGTCCCCATAACATCTCGCCTTATGTCATGACTCCTTCGGTCCTGCGACCTCGTTCATCGAGATATCAAGGGAGACCGGAATGACCTCATCAAAATCAATTCTGCTCGGCCGCACAATTGCCGAGGCCGCGCCACTCGGCTTCGCCGCGAGCACTACTGCGTTTGGAGGCGGTGAGATTATCACCGACGAAAGCGATGCAGGCCTTGTGACCATCGCAGGAACCGGCACTGGCAAGGGCGTCTCGCAGGTGATCCCGGCCGCCATCACCTATCCCGGCTCTATGGTTATCATGGATGTGAAGGGCGAAATCGCGGGCGTGACGGCCCGCGCTCGCCGCGCCTTGGGGCAGGAGGTCGTCATCCTCGATCCTTTCGGACAGAAATCGGACGCGTTCAACCCGATGGAGGCGATCAATCCGGCCAGTCTCGATGCGCATGATCAGTGCAAACGGTTGGCGCGGATGATGCGCGGCGGGTTTGGTGCCATGCTGGACCCGTTCTGGGAGGACATGGCGGAAATGATCGTCGCCGGAACCCTTCTTTTTCTTGCAACCCACATCCCCCGTGAGAAGCGGGCCCTGCCACTTCTCCATCGCATGTGGGGCGTGGCGGATCATCTCGAGGAGATGCTAGTCGCAATGCAGCATTGCGATCTTCACGGGGGCGCGATGGCTGCCGCGGCCAGGGCCTATACGGACGCGCCGGAGAAGACCCGCAACTCGATCCTAGCGACGCTGCGCGGTCAGATCGCATTCTTGGCATCGGCTCGCGCGAAGCAAAGCCTGGAGGGCGACTGGGGCCTTCTCAAGCGCATTCGCGAAGCCCGGCCCATGACGATCTATCTGCGCGTACCTCCACACCTTCTGTCGAGCCACGGAAAGCTGCTGCGCGTCTGGCTGGGGGCGATTCTGACGACGGTGGCCGAACGCCGGGCGCGGCCCGCCATCCCGGACCTCTTCCTTGTCGACGAGGCGGCCACGCTGGGCCATCTGGACGAACTTTTGACGGCGGCCTCGCTCTTGCGTGGATACGGTCTGCGAACCTGGACCTTCTGGCAGAGCATCGGGCAGATCACCGGCCTCTACGGGGATCGGGCGTCCGAGATACTCGACAACGCGGGAACCCTGTCGATGTTCGGGGCCGCCAATGCGGCGTCTGCCTGGTCGCTGGGAGCCCTGACCGGCTACGAGGGCAAGATCCTTGGGATGCCAGGGTCCGAGCAGATCCTTTGCCGCCAAGGTCGGGAACCGATCCGGGCCGCGAAAATCGACTATCGAACCGAGCCTTCTTGCCGCGGGCTGTTTGACCCCAATCCGTTCCACACAGCGTGCCCGGCAAGGGTTCGCAGGGGCAAGGTGGCGGCATGAGAGGCCGCGTTCTGGAACAACGCGATCTGCAGGAGCGTACCGAAGAACTTCGCCGGTCGTTCACCGATGAGGACGATGGATACATCTGTACCTGCATGGTCGCGGACGATTCTCGGTCGCTGCCGCCACCGGCGCCGATGGATGCTCGCGAGCGCAAATGGGTGGCTGCAAAGCTCCTTCGGCCGGTCAATGCCGACACGGCGGCGGAACTGGACGGATTATCCGCCGAAGAGAACCTGATGGTTCACGAGGAATACTGGGCAATGACCGTCGGGCGGTTGGAAAATGAACCTGGTCCGAACCGCTTTAAGAGGCTCGCTGCGCAATATACGCAGACCAAGGTTTTCGCTCTCAGAGCCTGGAGGATGGCATCAGTCTCCGACCTTCAGGATGAGCCGTGAAGAGGGCCGGTTGGCTCTTCATGCTGCAAGGGAGCAAAGGTCCGAAAGTCCGCTGTTTGCCGGACTAAGAACAACCAAGCGTTTCACGATGAAGAGCTTGCCTGCACAAAGGCTAGCGCGCGCAGCGCGCTTCGTAGCCTCTCGGCCCTCCTAGCGAGAGGACCTCGAGCCTACTACGCGCGCAAAGAGGGGTCAAGACCTCTCTATTTCGCGGGACCTCTCACCCCTTCAGAAAATCGGGAGAGGCCCATGCCGAACCATCGCGGTTCGCACGCATCGCGTGCAGTCATCATCTTTTCGACCACTCACCGGATCGAGGTAGCGGCGCTCGAGCGGGCGATTGCAGGCGGCATCGCCCGCGGCAGCCTCGGCGCGGCTACGGCCGAGCACTATGAAGAAATTGCGGCGGAGACGCGTCTCGCCATTGCCGAGCACGCCGCGGCAGGCAAACGCCTGACCGGCAAGCTCTCTTCTCTCGCCTTCCGCATTGCCTACAACAAGACCCGCGACATGTTCCGCCGAACCCGGGCCGATGCGCTGGACCGTCGCCGCGACAGCGAAGCCGCCAGCATCGCGTATGAGAGCGCGCGCTGCGAGGCCGAGACCGCAGAGATTCGCCTTACCCGGCTCGGTGAGACAGCCTTGAAATCCGCCCTGCTGCGCAAAGCGCTCGAGCGCACGAAGGACAGCGACCGCTTCGTCCTCGCCGCGATGCTGGCCCGCGAGACACCGATGCCTCGCGGTGACGCCGCAGAGCGCAAGGCCGCCAACGCCACCGCACAGGCCGAGAAGCGCGCGAGAGACCGCCTGACCGAGGCTGTAGGAAGCGCGTCGCGATAAGATCTTGGCGAATGCAATCGATCCCGCCGTGGAATTGGCGGGATCGTCATCAATCCACCTCAAAAAGTATCAACCTTCCGCTGTCTAAGACAGCAAGAAATGGAGAGCTCCACATGGAAACCACCTATGCCGCCAGTGATGATTGCTGGCCCTATTTTAACTGCGCGACTTGCGATGGTGAGGCGAGTGATACCGATAATACGGGGATCATGTTCCATGGCGGATACGGCTCGACGCGATACGACACGTCCAGCCTCGTCTGGATTGTGCGTGGCGAAGATGTGTTTCCGCATGGATACATCTGCGACGATTGCATCGACCGGGCGGTGTCCGACGGCAAACTTGAAAAGTTCCATACCAGTCTCGGCGACGACGAGACCGGTCTAAACCTGTCTGCGGCGGCCTATCGCGAGCTTTTCGCTTACGGCGCACGCAAAGCCTATCATACTTTCTGGTCCCAGCGCGAAGACAGCCCATATTACGAGGAGCGAAATCCTGCAGCGCTGGAAGAGGCGATCAAGGACATGCGCTATCGGCTGAGCGGAGACATGGTGGTGTCATGCAGTGTTTCCATGAAGCGCATTCCAATCGGATGGGAGGCAGTGGATATAGGCTACGCCCATGCCGTGTCGGCCATAACCTTTGGGTGTAGCGAGGCCGATCCCGGATTCGAGAAGGCGGCTGAGACCTGGGGATCGGCGCGAAAGGCGCTCGACGCCGAGATGGACAGGTGCTGGCACTCGACTGAAGAAATGTTCGAGGCGATGATGAAAGAGGCGGATATCGAACCTGACAATGGCAAGGCATGACCTCGGGAGCTTCCCGGACCATCAGTCGGTCATCGACGTTTCGGGCGACCCGCTCCAGAGATATCCGCGCGCAAGACCCCAGTCGGACACCTTCAAACTAGGCGAGCCGCTCTCCATGGTGATCTCGAAGACAGCCTGAGGATCGGTTGTGGTCATCTCCCGGTCGAAATCCGGGACAAGGCTGCCCTGCTCGATTGTGCCCCAAACGGCCTTGGCTGGTATCTCGACGCATCCGATCTTTCGCGGGGACGGCACTGAGACGACCCGGTAGAAGGTGATCCGCCGGATCGTGGCGCCGAAATTGTACACAAAAACGGCACCCACCGGGATGTCGTGGGGTGCCAGCTTCCTTGCCAGAGCTTCGGCGCGACGCTCTTTCAAGATCCGACCCAGGTTCGGAATGTCCTGTTCGACGATTGGAACTTCATCGAACCAGGTGGTGACCTGGGGGGCGAAGAAGAGCGCGACGAGAGTGCCGCCCCGGTTGCGGGCGACTATTACCGCCGCGGCGCTCTCGGGGTCGAAATGAGCCTCTAGAGCGACATGCGTCTTTCTCGCGGTGAATACACGCTTCCTCATACGGTTGCGAATGGTTTCGGGTTTCGGTGCCACAGTGAGATAGTTTCCGTTTCAGTGTTGTTGGCCTAACGAATTGTTAACCCAACGTAATTCAAGACACGGTCATAAAGTTGCCCGCTTCTTGGAGAAAAACGCACCAGACCTGTCATGCCCGCATTCCGGCTGCGACATCTGATATAACCAACCACATGAACGAGGAATCGACTAATGTCCGATAGCCCCAACACCACCATCATTGTTGCCAAGCCCGAGAAAAGCGTGCTCGCGGCATTCTTTCTGACCGTTCTCTTCGGTCCTCTCGGCCTTCTCTACGCGACCGTTGGCGGTGGTATCTTCATGATTATCGTGGCAATGATCGTGGGTGCCATCACCTTTGGGCTCGGCGCCCTAATCACCTGGCCTGTTGCCGTGATCTGGGGCGTGCTTGCTGCGCTCGCGTCCAAGCGTGGTCGGCCCAAGGCGACCTGAACGGCTGGATCAGGATAGTCCTGCGTTTGTCCCAGTTCTACCAACACCTTCAGCCATTCCACCGCCACAAGGAGAGTTTGTTCATGTCTGACTCAACCCGAGCTTCCGTATTGGCCACATTGACCGAGATTCGTGCGAAGCCGTTCACGCCCGGCCGCGAGAAAGCCAAGGCGAAGATGCAGGCGGCGCTTGCCAGAATGTCCGCTCATGCCGCCCGGGCATCGAAAGGCGGACCTGTCACGCGCGCCATGACCACCCATGATCGCGAAAGCCTAATGACGATCGCTGACGACGCGACCCGGAGCGACGGCGAACGCGACCGGGCAAAGGCCATTCTCGACGGCGATGGTGACCTTCGCCATGGCGATGTGGAGTTCCTCAAACGCGCATCCTGAAACGACCAAGCAAGAAAGACCTATCATGATCAACCGCAGAACCCTCCTCATCGCAGCCCCTGCAGCCGTTCTTGCCGCCGGCACTGCATCGGCGCAATCGGCTGGCGTGACCGTCGAGGAAGTCCGGGCAGTTTTCGACCAGCGCCCTATTGATACTCGCCGAATGGCACAGCAGGGCTTGAAAGCCGAAGGGTACTATACTGGTGCGATCGACGGCGCCTGGGGTCCGGGCACAGCCGCCGCATACCGGGCGCTGATCGCCTCGGCCCGCTACCAGAGACACGCATCCCGCTGGACATGGTCGCGCGATGTCCAAGTCATCGAGACTTTGCTCTTCTTGAACTCGGACGCCTATCTGTAAAGCCCGCGGAAGGCGCTGTTTCACGGACATTGAGATGTCTGCACCAGCGCCTGACCGACTTTCCCAACATCTACTCTTGAGCTTGCTTTGAACGATACGACGCGACAATTGGTGAACACGCGCCCCGCCTACTTTCTCGACTTTGAGGCAAGTTCATTGGCCAGCAACAGCTGGCCTGTGGAGATTGGGATTGCTCGGGTTGTCGATGGCGCCGTCGTGACGGAGTCGCAGCTTATCAAACCTCACCCGAGTTGGGAGGAAGCCGCATGGTCATCGGAGAGTGCCGAGGTTCACGGATTGAGTCGTTCAATCCTCGATGCCGAGGGGCTGGAGGCTTCCGAAGTAGCGAAATGGTTCAAGGAACGGAACATCGGGCTGGCGATCAGCGATGCCCCGTAATTCGAACAGCGCTGGCTTGTCCGGCTATTGGCGACCGATCCACCTTTTCCCGCGGTTCAGCTGCTGGACTTCGACAGCTATGTGCGGATGACCTTGCCGGACGCGGTGTCAGTATCGCGCGTCTATCGTACGAAGGACGCACAAGGTCCGACGCCGCATCGTGCGGGACCGGATGCCGAGCGGCTCGCACGGGCTTGGTTGAGCGGCTCAATCTAGTGACCTGATATGGGTCGAAAGCTGAAGCTAGAAAGTGATTCCACTATGATAGAAGACGAGATCCGCGACTGGCACCTCAATAGCCTGACAGGAAAGCAGGAAGGCTCACCCGAGCGAGCACGACCGGACGGCGAAACAGCCTTGGTTCTTCTTGGACCGGCAGGAGTCGGAAAGACTTTTACTCTTACCCACGCGGTTAAATTGATTGAAAAAGAGATTCGCGCGACAAACAGGAAGGCAATCCTGACTTGGGACGTGATGGAGGTCGATCGGGACACCGCAGAAGAGAGGTTAGCCTTTCTCGAGAACCTTATCTTCGGAGCGAAATCCCGCAATCGGACTCTAAGATTTAACAACTACGCCTTTGCCTTGGCCGCTTATGCGCGGCGACGGCGACCGGGTTTGAAAGCCCACGAATCCCATCCGGAGTTTAACCGAATGCGCAAAGCCGTGTTAGGTCTGGGCGGTGCGGCCGGTGGCGCCATGCTCGAACTTCTGAATGAGATCGGGTTGGACAAGCATTTCGATGCTGCCATCGACCTGATTGAGCAGTACGGTGACCGCCCTCCCGAGGGCTTCATGTCGTTTGCAAGGAACGTCCTCGGTGGTCTGTCCGGTCAGGGGCTCGATTTTGCCGCACAACATGTCGGCGAAGGCGCGGCTGAGAAGGCGGCAAACACACTTGAAAGAAGACGCAGCGAATTCCGGCAGCGCGTGCGGGACTTGTCTGAAAGGAACGGTGCAGTTGCTGATCCGACCAAGCAGCTCGAATTGCTGCTGCCGGAAGCGTTCGCCTTGGATTGCGCGTTGAACGTGGAGAAAGGTCACGACCTGAAGGTTCTCGCCATCGTGGACCGCGCCGAGGCCATAAGCGCGGAGCAGACCCTAGCCTGGATCGAGAAGCTTACGAAGAGCCCCTCCGCAATTCGCCTGATGCTAGGAGAGCGTATCCAGTCCAGAGAGGAAGACCGTTTTCTCTCCCGTTTCACCGTGCAATTCCCCGATGCCGGAAGCCGAATTAAGGTGCGTGAATTCCAAAACAACCCGGTTGGCGTCAGGAATGTTCTGTTTCAGCACAAGGTGCCCGAACCTCTCTGGCCTCGTGTCGAGGAGCGAGCAGAGGGACGACCGATTTACGCAAAGCTCTGGTCCGAAATTTTCCACCGAAACTATGAGCGGTTGGGGGATGTGGACAAGGCCGCCGACTTCTATCCGACCGGACAGCACATCATCAACTACTATCTGGCGAACATGCCGGAATCCATGCGTCTACAAATCGAACTGGCCGCCGTGGTGCCGAGCATGCCAATTGATGCCTTTTTCGCCATTCTCAACTCTGAGAACATCGGAGAGGGTGCGGCGCGACCCGAGGACGTGCGGGCCATTGGGCGCGCAACAGCACCAGAGGGCCGCATCGAGATTCACGAGGAGCTGCGCCACGCCCTTCTGGATACTGCGTCGGAGAGGCGCAAACGATGGCTGGAGGGCAAGCAGTACCAGCTCGCACTATGGGCGCTCCACAAAATCGCCATTCCGGAGCGGAACGAGACACGGGAAGATCGAGCTGCCTATCTCGGGTTGTTCGAAGCTGCGGCACTTTCGATCAATGCGGACCGGTTGTCCAAACTTGCCGTTTTGGCACGCGCCGCGGATTTCGCCACAATAGGTGGTGTTTCCGATGTCGTTGATCTGCTGAGGGGGCCAGCCCTCGGTCGGCACAGGCAACGTACGCAGGCATGGACGCGCAAACTGATCGAAGCCGGTGAGCAACTCGCGGAAGCAGAGGCTCTCTATCCCGCCCCATCCGAAGAAGAAATGGGAGATGCGGACGACCTTCCGAGCGAGCAATCGGATTCCGTACTGGTCCACTGGCTTGCAAGGTTCGCCCGCGGGCAAGCCGAAGTACAGGATCGAGCGTCGTTTTTAGCGCTGCATTATCTCTCGCTCAACAAAATCCTTGATCAAGATCCACAATTGGCGGCTTTAAAGAAGACGGTTCATCGGTTGATTGACTGCTTCCATACGCTCTATCCGGAATTCGCCCTGAGGCGCGAAAGCCACAAGACCGCAGTGGTGGATCTTCAGAAACCTCACCCCGTCGTTGGGATGAATCTCTACGAAGCAGCGCTCGGCATTCTCGATTGCCCGGAGAGATCTCTCAGGATGGCCGTTCTCGCCAAGCCATGTAATGAGAGTTTCTTGGAAAAGCGTTACGCGATACTGTCGCCGGTCTCTTCGGATGCAGAGGCCTTTATGGCGCGCGTATTTTGTCCCGGCAAATCTAAACCAACCGAGCCTTGCAGTTTCGCTATCAATGCGACGACGTTCCCTTTTGCGTCGCCGGACGACCATCTTCTTGTGGCTCGGCGGCTTGATGAACTGAAGGAAGACGAAGTCGCAATGAAAAGTATAGCCACGGGGTTTTTCAACGTTGATAACCATGCCCTTTACAATGGCGAGCCCGAAACCGTGGGCAGGACCATTTTAGCAGGTATAGAAGTTCTTGGTTTGAGCGACGAAGAACAGATACAAGCCTTCGTCAACGTGCTGGCTGATGAAGTGCTGTGGTATCGCTTTGTCGTTCACCACATGGCGCAAGCTTGGAACGACGACGACATCTTGGCGGCGGCTTGGAGACTGAAATGCGTGGAAGACGACGATACCGCCCCTGTCCCCTTCGACGGAGGACCGAGACACCTCCAACCGGAACTACCAAGCGCGATGTCATACGAGCAATTCCGCGGCTACGAGCGTGCTGAAACCCTGTCCGGGGGGCCATTGCTGTGGTCGACGCGGCGACTGGGTACTCGAGAGGGAATGGCAAGGCGCGCCTATCTGGCGCGGTTCTCGGACGGTCGCGCGCTGCATCCTCATCTAAAATATCTAACCGGCGGCTACGCGTTGGATCCAAAGGGATTTGAGCAATATAATCTGACCCGGACCGCCAAGGGCCAAGAGCAGCTCATCGGCTACGACGAAACCGCCGAAGCGTTCGATGCGAGAACCAGGGCCGGTATCGCGTTTACCGACATTTTGGGTGATTTCTTGGAGACGGGCGATACCCTCTGGCAAGCCGGATCAATTCACTCGTCTTCCAACGCAGCCTCGTGGATCGATCATTCTCGTGGCATCCTGCATGAAGTGTGGAAAGATTGCATAAGGGGTGCGTGGTTCGAAGGGAAGGAACACGGGCATCTTGTGAGCTTCATCCAGGACGATCACGCGGACCCCTATGTCGCATATCCCGCGCTGGAGAAGGTGGATTCCGAATTCGAAATCGAGATCGCCGTTCCCGTAGAAGCGCAAGAGTTCGATCCCCGCACCTCGCCATCCTTTGTCCGCACGGTGAGAGCTGCCCAGATGTACGACGCTTACGTCCATGCCGCTTTGTCGCGGCGAAGATCGACCGGGTAAACTTTTGTATTGCGGAAGACGTCCGTGCCGGACCACGATGCATGGCAGCGGGTTCGGCGACAATCCCAGGGGATGCGGTCGCGCGGATCACCGAACGGCGTTGCCCGATCCATTCGCGGCAAGGAACGACCGGGCTGTCCGGTAAGAAAACGGTGCTTTCTGGCCGTGTCGAAAACGATC
>NZ_JAEKPD010000034.1 GCF_016412875.1 Palleronia pontilimi
AAACGATCGTTTCTGGCCGATTCTTCGGCCCTTGTTCCAGGATGGGCGGCAGGAACGGATGGCTGGAAGATTGGCAGCGGACATGATGTTTTGCTCCGTTCCGCCGCACGCCACCTCTTCGCCAACCCCGTGTCGGCGGCACTTCGTATCACGCCGCGCTGCCGAAGGTGTGCATCGAGCCCAAGGAACGTTACCGGAAGAAGCAGGTGATCCGCGTCCTGGCCCATTGAAAGTAGGCGACCGCTCTCACCATATCCCATCCGCGGGTGAACGATACGACCCCCGCGTCAGGCCGGCACAATGTCCGCACCATTGATAGAGGGCATAACACTTGAAAGGTTCCATCGGACCCCACATGCTGACCGCGATTGCAATGGTCCTCTGCACCGGTGCGGCCTTCGCGCAGGCGACTGACCGCGACGCTGACATGCGGGGGCTCGGCGATTGTCAGGACTGCGTGTTCGACGGGCGAAATTTCGCGGACCTTCGGCTCATGGGCGTCGATCTGGGCAAGGCAATCCTGACCGCCACCAGTTTCGACCGCGCCAATCTCAGTATCGCCGTGTTCGACGGCGCCGACCTCACAGGCGTCAGCTTTGACGGGGCCGACCTGCGCGGAGCAAGCTTCGTAGATGCACGCCTGACCGACGTGACCTTTGCGGACGCGGACCTGCGCGGTGCCGTATTCGACGGCGCAGTCCTGACGGGCACCGATCTCCAGCCCGCGCGTCTTTGCAACACACAGATGCCCGACGACGAGACGGACAATTCGGACTGCCAATAAGCAGAACGAGTCCGCGCAAGGTCGCAGTGGTGCTTGGGGCGATAAGCGGCAGGGGTAGACGATGTCGCGCAGAGGCAATCCCTGCCGCGGCGCCGCAAGTCCGGTGTGAGCCCGACCAAGACATTCAAATCGTTGTCTGTTCGGCGGCTGATACGCCATCTGATCTTGTGCAGCGAGCAGCAGGCTCATATTTCCGGGCAGACAAGCCACGACGAATAACCGAGCGATGCGCGAGATCAGCTTCATCAGATTGCCCGAGGTCGATCCATCCGAGATCGTCGCGCACATGTCCGACCCGCGTGTGGCTGAACACATGCCCTTGCTGAATTTCGAATGGGATGATGCCGCGGTCGCCAAGTTCGTCGCCACCAAAGAGGCGTTCTGGAACCGCGATGGGCTGGGCCATTGGGCTATAATGTCAGACGACGAATATGTTGGTTGGGGTGGCTTTCAGAAAGAGGGAGACGATTGG
Source organism: Palleronia pontilimi (assembly GCF_016412875.1). Classification (GTDB taxonomy): domain Bacteria; phylum Pseudomonadota; class Alphaproteobacteria; order Rhodobacterales; family Rhodobacteraceae; genus Palleronia; species Palleronia pontilimi. Next base: position 1,257 of record NZ_JAEKPD010000034.1, read on the forward strand.
GATTTCGGGTTGGTTCTCAAGCCGAGCGCATTCGGACTTGGTGCACGCATTTCAAGAAAAGCGATCGACTTCGCCATTGCCGACAAGCGCATTCCATTCGTGACATTTCTGCTGCCTCCGTCGCGCACGAACCTGCGTGCGTTCGACCGACTTGGCGCGGTTTTTGTCGGTGAGCAGGAGTATGATGGGGAGACCTTCCTAAAGTTCCGGTTGGAAACGGAATGACGGCTCCGTCCCGCACAGCGCCAGTTCGCGGGAGGAGCAGCGAAGGCCCGCTTCGCGAACAGTTGACGCGTGAATCTCGAGATCTTTTGCCTGATTCGGCCATCGTCATTAGCCGTGGACGTCTGGCGCGGGCATGCTGTTCATCGATTAGGCAGTCGTGTGCGGGTCATCCGTTGAGCCTGCCGTTCCACGCCACAGCACTATGACGCCTTCATCCCTATTGCCTAGGCCCGGATAGCGGTCTTCTTGCTCGGTCCCGTAGCAAATCGCGGGATCCACAATGACCATCACCTCCCTCCAATGCGCGACCCTCGCCCGCGGCGCACGGATGCTGAAGACCGCGCTCGGACCGGATATCGCCTCCTTTCTCGAAGATCCAGCGGTCGTCGAGGTGATGCTAAATCCCGATGGTCGTCTCTGGGTCGATCGGCTCAGCTCTGGGCTCGCCGATACCGGTGAACGGTTGTCACCTGCCGACGGGGAGCGGATCGTCCGCCTCGTCGCGCACCATGTCGGGGCCGAGGTCCATCCCGGTGCGCCGCGGGTCTCGGCGGAGTTGCCTGGTACGGGCGAACGCTTCGAAGGCCTGCTGCCACCTATCGTCGCGGCCCCGGCATTCGCGATCCGCAAGCCCGCCGTAGCGGTGTTCACGCTCGAAGACTACGCCGCCGCTGGAATCATGGATGCGCGTGCCGCCGCCTCCCTCCGCGCCGCCGTGTCGAGTCGTGCCAATATCCTCGTCGCCGGTGGCACCTCGACCGGCAAGACGACACTCACGAACGCACTGCTCGCCGAGGTCGCCAAGACCACCGACCGCGTCGTCCTCATCGAGGATACGCGCGAGCTGCAATGCCTAGCGCCGAACCTGGTGGCCCTGCGCACCAAGGATGGCGTTTCGACGCTCTCGGATCTCGTTCGCTCCTCGCTGCGGCTGCGTCCGGACCGCATTCCAATCGGCGAGGTGCGCGGCCCCGAAGCGCTTGATCTCCTGAAGGCCTGGGGGACAGGACATCCAGGCGGGATCGGAACGATCCACGCGAGCTCGGCTATCGGTGCGCTGCGGCGTCTCGAACAGCTGATCCAGGAGGCCGTCGTCACGGTCCCCCGCGCTCTGATCGCCGAGACTATCGACTTCGTCGCCGTCCTTTCGGGGCGCGGAGCGGCACGGCGACTCTCGGAACTCGCGCGCGTCGATGGGCTGAACGCCTCGGGCGACTACGCAATAACACCTCTTTCCAGAACCTCAAAAGGAAGCCTCTCGTGACAAAAGTACCTTACATGCCCTCATCCTGGACCTTCGCCGGTAGGGCCATCACGCTCTCGCTCCTTCTCGGCGATCCGGCGCAGGCGGCAGGCTCCGGCATGCCTTGGGAAGCGCCACTGCAATCGATCCTGGAATCGATCGAAGGCCCCGTCGCCAAGATCATTGCGGTGATGGTGATCATCGTCACCGGGCTCACCCTCGCCTTCGGCGATACATCCGGCGGGTTCCGGCGGCTGATCCAGATCGTCTTCGGGCTCACGATAGCATTTGCCGCGTCGAGTTTCTTCCTGACCTTCTTTTCCTTCGGTGGTGGAGCGCTTGTCTGATGGATAGCGCGACCGACATTCCGGGCTTCACGGCCCCGGTCCACCGCGCGCTGACCGAGCCGATCCTCGTGGGCGGCGCGCCGCGGGCGATCGCCATCGCCAACGGGACACTGGCAGCCGCGATCGGTCTGGGCCTGAGGCTCTGGATCGTCGGGCTGGCGCTCTGGCTCGTCGGCCATCTGCTCGCGGTCTGGGCCGCGCGGCGCGATCCGCAGATCGCCGATGTCGCCCGACGGCACCTGCGCTATCCGTCCTGGTTCGGAGTGTGACGCGATGATGCGCCTCGCCGAATACCGCACGAAAGCCGCGCTCCTCGCAGACTTCCTGCCCTGGGCAGCGCTGGTCGCCCCGGGTGTCGTACTCAACAAGGACGGCAGCCTGCAACGCACGGCGCGGTTTCGCGGGCCAGACCTCGACTCAGCGACGCAGGCAGAGCTGGTCGCGACGTCGGCCCGCCTCAACAACGCCCTGCGCCGTCTCGGCTCCGGCTGGGCGGTCTTTGTGGAAGCACAGCGCGTACCCGCCCGGGACTATCCTCTGAGCACGTTCCCCGATCCGGTCTCGGCGTTGGTCGACGCGGAGCGCCGGGCGCAATTCGAGGGTGACACGGACCAAGTCGCAGGAGCTGCGGCGCATTTCGAGAGCGCCTATTTCCTGACGCTGGTCTGGATGCCGCCCGCAGACGAGATCGGTCGCGCCGGACGCTGGTTCTACGAGGGCACGCCGGCAAAGGGCGCGAATCCGCGCGAACATCTGGCGAGCTTCACATCGCGGACCAACCGAGCCCTCGATCTTCTCGACGGGTTCATGCCCGAGGCCGCCTGGCTCTCCGACGAAGAAACCCTGACATATCTGCATTCGACGGTCTCGCCCCGCCGTCAGCGCGTGCGTGTCCCCGAGACGCCGATGCATCTCGACGCGCTGCTGGCCGATAGCGCCCTCGTTGGCGGGCTGGCACCAAGGCTCGGCGGGGCGCATCTGCGAACCCTCACCCTCATCGGCTTTCCGACCGCGACCTGGCCCGGCCTGCTCGACGAGCTGAACGGGCTGGTCTTCGAGTATCGCTGGGCGACCCGGGCGCTTTGCCTCGACAAGACCGATGCCTCTCGGCTCTTCACCCGCATCCGGCGGCAATGGTTCGCCAAGCGCAAGTCGGTCGCCGCGATCCTGAAGGAGGTGATGACCAGCGAGGCGAGCGTGCTTCTCGACAGCGACGCCGCGAACAAGGCCGCCGATGCTGACGAGGCGCTCCAGGAGTTGGGCTCCGACATCGTTGGCGCGGCCTATGTAACGGCGACCGTGACGGTCTGGGACGACGACGCGGGCGTCGCCGATGCCAGGCTGAAGGCGGTCGAGAAGGTCGTTCAGGGCCGCGACTTCACCTGCATCGCCGAGACGCTGAACGCCGTCGAGGCCTGGCTAGGATCGCTGCCGGGTCATCTCTACGCCAATGTCCGCCAGCCGCCGGTCTCGACGCTGAACCTCGCGCATATGATGCCGCTCTCGGCGGTCTGGGCCGGACCGACGCGCAACGACCATCTGGACGGTCCGCCGCTCTTCTACGCCGAGACCGAAGGATCGACGCCGTTCCGCTTCTCGACCCATGTCGGCGATGTCGGCCACACGCTGGTCGTCGGTCCGACCGGCTCGGGCAAGTCGGTGCTGCTGGCGCTGATGGCACTGCAGTTCCGCAGGTATCCAGGGGCCCAAGTCTTCGCCTTCGATTTCGGCGGATCGATCCGCTGCGCGACTCTGGCGATGGGCGGCGATTGGGAGGATCTGTCCGGCGCGCTGTCTGAGGACGCGGCCGCCGTACAATTGCAACCGCTCGCCGGGATCGACCACGCGGCGGAGCGCGCTTGGGCGCAGGACTGGCTTGCCGGGCTCCTGGCCCGCGAGGGCGTCGCGGTCGATCCGGTGGCGCGCGAACATCTCTGGTCGGCCCTGACGTCGCTCGCCTCGGCGCCGGTGGAAGAGCGCACGCTGACCGGCCTGTCGGTCTTGCTGCAATCGAATGACCTCAAGCGCGCCCTTCAGCCCTTCTGTCTCGGCGGACCCTTCGGGCGGCTGCTCGACGCCGAGGCTGAAGCGTTCGGCATTGCGGACGTCCGGGCCTTCGAGACCGAGGGGCTGATCGGTTCCGCCGCGACCCCGGCCGTGCTCGCCTACCTGTTCCACCGCATCGAAAGCCGCCTCGACGGCCGACCGAGCCTCGTCATCGTCGACGAGGGCTGGCTTGCGCTCGACGATACCACCTTCGGTGGCCAGCTGCGCGATTGGCTGAAGACGCTTCGCAAGAAGAACGCCAGCGTCATCTTCGCCACCCAGTCGCTGGCCGATATCGACGGCTCCCCTATCGCGCCCGCCATCGTGGAAAGCTGCCCGACGCGGATCTACCTGCCGAACGAGCGGGCCTTTGGGCCGCAGATCGCCGCGATCTACCGCCGCTTCGGGCTCAATGATCGCCAGATCGAGATCGTCGCGCGGGCGACGCCCAAGCAGGACTATTATTGCCAGTCGCGGCGCGGCAACCGGCTGTTCTCACTGGGCCTCGGACCCGTCGCGCTCACCTTCACCGCCGCCTCCTCAAAGACCGACCAGGCCGCCATCGCCGAGACGCTGGCCGAGCATGGCCGGGACGGCTTCGCCGCCGCCTGGCTCCGGCGCCGCGGGCTTAATTGGGCCGTCGAGCTTCTCGGCCCCGGCGACCCCGGACCATCACCGCATTCCGATCCAACCAACCATGAACAGGAGACAACCCCATGACCCGGACTCCGCATCACCGCAAGCTTCTCGCGGCAAGCCTTCTCGCGCTGCCGATCGCGCTCTCCCCGCTCGCGGCACCTCCGGCCCACGCCCTCTTCGGTCTCGGCGGCGGGTTCGGTGGCATCGTCTACGACCCCACGAACCACGCCGAGAACCTGCTGACCGCCGCACGTGCCCTCGAGCAGATCAACAATCAGATCGCGCAGCTGCAGAACGAGGCACAGATGCTGGTGAACCAGGCGCGCAACCTCGCAAGCCTGCCGCATTCCTCGCTCGCCGAGCTGCAGGCATCGGTCCAGCGCACCCAGGCGCTCCTCGGCGAGGCGCAGCGCATCGCCTATGACGTCGGGGAGATCGAGAGCGCCTTCGCAGGCCAATACGGCACCGCCGCCGGCACCGGCCGGTTCGATGCGATGGTCGGCAATGCCCGCGAACGCTGGCAGACCTCCGTCGCCGGGTTCGAAGATGCGCTCAAGGTCCAAGCCGGCGTCGTCGGCAATATCGACGGCGCGCGGGCGGAGATGCAGGCGCTCGTCTCGCGCAGCCAGGGCGCGACCGGGGCGCTGCAGGCGGCCCAGACCGGCAACCAGCTCCTCGCGCTCCAATCGAGCCAGATCGCGGATCTCACCGCCGCGATCGCCGCGTCGAACCGGGCGGAAGCGCTTGAAGCGGCCCGCGCTGTTTCTGCTGAAGCGCAGGCGCGCGAGAACCTCGATCGGTTCCTGGACTACGGGGCCGGGTACAGCCCGACCACTGTCCGCATGTTCGGACACTGACCGATGACGATCGGTTCCCAGACCATCCTGCGCCTCGTCGCCTGGGCGCTCGGGGCTATTGTCGTCATGGCGGCGCTCCTCGAGTTGTCCAGAGCGCTGGATGGCGAGTTCGGGACAAGGCCGGACGCCCTTCCGGCCATTCACGATGATGCGCTCGCCCGGTGCCGCGATCTCGAGCTCGACTTAGCGATTGACGATCCGGATTGCGCCGCGCTCTGGGACCGAATGCGTGATCAGTTCCTGGGGCTGGACGCCTCCGACCCGTCGGGCGGGCGCTGAGCCATGGGCGGCGTTGGTGTCATCGACCGGTTCCTGGAGGTCTTCACCTCCTATATCGACAGCGGCTTCGGCCTGCTCGGCGGCGACGTCGCCTTCCTCGCCACTACGCTCATCGTCATAGACATCACGCTGGCCGCGCTCTTCTGGGCCTGGGGTGCGGATGACGACATCATCGCAAGACTTGTGAAGAAAACGCTCTTCGTCGGCATCTTCGCCTATATCATCGGCAACTGGAACGATCTCGCCCGCATCATCTTCGAGAGCTTCGCCGGGCTTGGCCTCATCGCCGCGGGCGGCGGCATTGGCGCGGGTGATTTGCTGCAGCCCGGCCGGATCGCCGCGGTCGGGCTCGAGGCCGGACGGCCAATCCTCGCCTCGATCGCCGATCTCTTGGGCTTCGTGTCCTTCTTTGAGAACTTCATCCAGATCATCATCCTGCTTTTCGCCTGGGCAGTGGTCGTGCTGTCGTTCTTCGTCCTAGCGATCCAGCTCTTCGTCACGCTGATCGAATTCAAGCTGGCGACCCTCACGGGCTTCGTCCTCGTGCCCTTCGGCCTCTTCAACAAGACCGCCTTCCTTGCCGAGCGCGTCCTCGGTCTCGTCGTCTCCTCGGGCGTCAAGGTGCTGGTCCTCGCCGTCATCGTCGGCATCGGCTCGACGATCTTCGGCGAGTTCACCACCGGCTTCGCAGGCGGGCCGACCATCGAGGATGCGATGGCCATCGTGCTCGCCGCACTCTCGCTGCTGGCGCTCGGCATCTTCGGCCCCGGCATCGCCAACGGCATCGTCTCGGGCGGGCCGCAACTCGGCGCGGGCGCCGCAGTGGGCACGGGCCTCGCCGCCGGCGGCTTAGTGATGGGTGCCGGCGCCGGCGCACGGATGGCCGGCGGCGCAGTCGCGTCCGGCGCGCGCGGCGGGGCCACTGTCGCGGGCGGTGCCTCGACCGCCTACCGGCTCGGCAGCAGCGCCTCCGGAGACGATGCATCCGGCGTTGTGGGCGGGATGACTGGTGTCGGAAAGGCCGGGTTGAGCGCTGCAGCGAGCCCGGTCAAGCGCATCACCGGAGCCCTGCGGGACAGCTATCAGTCCGGATCGCAGGCAGCCTTTGGTGCGACCGGCGGAGCCCCGAATGCCGCAGCAACCGCCACCCCCGCGAATGACGGCCCGCCCGCTTGGGCCCGGCGCATGAAGCGCCAGCAGAGCCTTCATCACGGCGTCGCCACCGCCGCCCATGTCGTCCGCTCGGGCGATCATGGCGGCGGCGGCACGTCCGTCAGCCTGTCGGAGAGATCCTGATGTTCAGACGTCCCAGCACCCGCTATTCCAAGACGCCCGATCCGGTCACGCCCTATCAGCGCGCTGCACAGGCCTGGGACGAGCGCATCGGCTCGGCCCGCGTCCAGGCCCGCAACTGGCGGTTCATGGCCTTCGCCTGTCTCGCGATGACCGGCGGGCTCGGTGTCACGCTCGTCTGGCAATCGACGCAAGGAACGATCGTCCCCTACGTGGTCGAGGTCGACAAGCTCGGGGCTGCGCAGGCGATCTCCCCCGCGAGTGCGGCCTACCGTCCCACCGATCCGCAGATCGCCTTCCATCTGGCGCGCTTCATCGAGCATGTCCGCCGGATCCCGGCCGACCCGATCGTGCTGCGCGAGAACTGGCTCCGCGCCTATGACTTCACCACCGATCGCGGCGCGCTGGCGCTCAATGATTACGCCCGCACCGACGATCCGTTCGCGAAGCTGGGCGAGACACAGGTCTCGATCGAGATCTCCAGCGTCATCCGAGCCTCCGAGACAAGCTTCCGCGTTGCTTGGACCGAACGGCGCTACGCCAACGGTCAGCTCGCCGACACCGAGCGCTGGACCGCCATCCTGACCCTGGTGATCCAGCCGCCGCGCGACGCCGAACGGCTGCGGAAAAATCCGCTCGGCATCTTCGTCCACGCCATCGACTGGTCCCGGGAGGCCGCGCAATGAAAAGGAAAACAAAAAACTCCAAGTCGCTCGCAGGCCTGCTCCTCGCCGCGACCGTGCTCTCGGCCTGCGCCACGTTCAAACCGCCGGAGGTCGACTACGACACCGATGTCCCGCCGCTCCCTGCACCGCCGCCACCGGCCGTCGAGCAACCGCCGAAGCCCGTCCACATACCACCGCCCTGGACACCGTCGCGGGGCGGAGACGCGAACGCTCCAGACACCGAGGCCCGCATCGTCACCGCCAATGCGGCCGCCCGCGTTGAGCCGCGCCGGGAAGGCTACTACAACGCCATTCAGGTCTTTCCGTGGAGCGAGGGCGCGCTCTACCAGATCTATGCCGCGCCCGGCCGGATCACGGATATCGCGCTTGAGCCGGGCGAAGCGCTGATCGGACCCGGCCCGATCGCCGCCGGCGACACCGCCCGGTGGATCATCGGCGACACGACGAGCGGCACCGGCCGCGACGCGCGCGTCCACATCCTCGTCAAGCCGACCCGGCCCGACATCGTCACCAATCTCGTTCTGAGCACCGACCGGCGGACATATCTCGTCGAGGTACGCGCGCGGGAAGAGTCCTACATGCCGTCGGTCGCATGGTCCTATCCTCGAAGCGTGTCAAAGGTGACACCACCCGCAGTCGCGCGTCCCATCATCCCGACGGCGTCCGAACGACGCTACCGCTACGGCTTGCAAGGCGACACACCACCCTGGCGACCCACCAGCGTCTTCGACGACGGGCGACGGGTCTATGTCGTCTTTCCGCGTGGGATCGTCCAAGGCGACATGCCACCTCTTTTCGTCATCGGGCCTGACGGCGAGGCCCAGATCGCCAATACCCGCGTGCATGGAAACGTGATGATCGTCGATCGCCTGTTTGCCGCCGCAGAACTGCGCCTTGGCGGCGAGGACCAGCAAAGAGTGAGAATCGTTCGTATCGACGGGAGGCGCCCGTCATGAGCGACGCAGCCGATAGCTTGCGAGACGATGCCGAGCCGCATTCGCCCCGCCCCGAGCAGGATATCGCGGCAGAGCTACGGCTCCGATCCGATCCGCCTCGGGTAATGCGCCTCTCACGCAAGGCGATGGTCGTGCTCGCGACCGTTGGCGGGCTGGGTCTCGGCACGATTCTGATCGTTGCGCTTGATGATCGCGGCTCGATCGACGGTCCGTCCGAGCTCTACTCGACGGACCGGATCCAGCAGGCTGACGGTCTTTCGAGCCTCCCGCGCGACTATGCCGGCACCCCGCAACTCGGCCCGCCCTTGCCGGGCGATCTCGGCCGTCCGATCCTCAGCGCCCAGGACCGCGGGCTGCCGGTGGCAGCACCATCAGTGACCGGACCAACCGCCCCCGCCGCCGATCCAGAAGACCAGCTCCGTCTACAGGAGATGGAGGCGGCGCGGCTCAGCCAGCTCTTCGCCGACGCGACCACCGGGACGAAAAGCGATGGCTTGGCACCCGGTGCCGTGGCGCCCCCTTCCATGCAACCCGGCAGCTCCGTTTTTCCGCCCGGGCTTGCAGCAGCCGGACCAAGCGATGACATCGATCGGCGCGAAGAGTTTCTCGGGCGTCCCGCCGACCGTCGTACCGTCAGCGCGGACCGGCTTGCAGCACCCGCATCGCCCTATCTCCTGCAGGCCGGTGCCGTGATACCGGCGGCGCTCGTTACGGGGCTCAGCTCAGACCTTCCCGGTCAGATTACTGCGCAGGTGACCTCGCCGGTCTACGACAGCCCAACCGGGCGTTTCATGCTGATCCCCCAGGGAGCCCGTCTGATCGGCGAGTACGACAGCCGCGTCGCCTTCGGCCAGAGCCGGCTGCTGCTGGTCTGGAACCGGCTGATTCTGCCGGATGGTCGGTCGATCGTCCTCGAACGCCAGCCGGGTGCTGACGAGACGGGGTATGCCGGGCTCGAGGATGGCGTCGATCGGCATTGGGGTCGCCTGTTCCTCGCCGCAGGCCTCGCGACGGTGCTTAATATCGGCGCGGAACTCGGCACCGACAGCGACGACGACATCGCCCGAGCCATCCGCGACGGCACGCAGGACACTATCGGTCGGGTGGGCGACGAAATCGTTCGCCGACAGATCGACCTGCCGCCGACGCTGACGATCCGCCCCGGTTTTCCGGTCCGCGTGATGGTCACCCGGGACCTCGTACTTAAACCTTACGGAGAGAATTGATGACCAAACTCAAGCTCGGTGCGATCCCGGACGACAAGCCCGTCAAGCTCACGATCGACCTGCCCGCAGAATTGCACAACGACCTCGCCGCCTACGCCGAGGTCCTTGCGCGCGAGACCGGTCAGACGCACGAACCGTCAAAGCTTGTCGCCCCAATGCTGTCGCGGTTCATGGCGACGGACCGTGCGTTTGCGAGAGCCCGTAAGACAAAATAGCACCGCGAGCATGCATCCGCGAGAGGCTCAGAAATCGCCTCAGCGCAGGATTGTCATTCTCCCGTCGCCAGGTCAGCAAGAACGGAAGACGTTCGTCTTCCTCTCCCAACGGGACGAAGCTCACACCTGGGTAGGACACCCCGCGCCAGTGCTCTGAAACGACGCTCACGCCAAACCCCAGACCGACCAGCGTCATGATCCCCTCTCGGCCTAAATCCATCCGACGCACCGCAACCCTGACGCGCGAATCTCCGGCGCTTCGCAAAATGTAGTTCTGTATCTCATCACCCGAGTCGCCGGTTCCAACCAAAAACGTGTCGTTCGCGACACCCCTCCACGACAGACGACCGATCTTGGCCTTCGAGCTTTTGGCGGGGAGTGCCAGATAAATCCGCTCCTTCCCAACCAGCATCGTCTCCGGGTCGTCATCGCGCGGTTCCCCGAGAGCAAACAGCACGTCGATCCGACGATGGCTAAGCCTTGTATATACATCGCTCCGATCGCCCTCGAAGAAGGACAGGTCAACATAGGGATGCTGCATCGCGAAAGCCTCCACGATTTTTCGCAGGCCACCTTCTGATATCGACGCGACCAGCCCGATCCGAAGACGTCCCGTTGTGGCGACACCTGCAGATCGAGCATCGGCGAAAGCCGTTTGGGCCTGCTGCAGGATCGTGCGGCAGCTGCAGATAAATCCACGGCCCGCGACCGTAAGACGAGTTCCGGAGGAACTCCGCTCGAACAGCGAAACTCCAAGCTCATCCTCGAGCTTTTGCACTCTCCGACTGACCATGGATTGCCCCACGCCAAGCCGCACCGCCGCGCGCCGAAAGCTGCCCATCTCCGCGACCGCTAGAATCGTCCTCAGGTCACCGAAGGAGAGATCACGAAGAAACCTGTCGTCTGGATCAGGCAACTCGCGACGCATTCCATCTCCACAGGCGTCGGCGCGCGACTGCGGATGTCCTTGGCTGTTCAACTGTCTCAAACGCAGTCCTCCAAAAAAGACTGTGGTGCTGCCGATCACATTTCGGTCGGACGACTGCTCACAGCCAATGACCGGATTTCCTGACCAATTTTTCCGGTCAGCTCGGACTCTTCGACCGAAGTGCCGCTCAGCGCGAAGGATCCGACCCAAGTCCGACTCGCCCTTAACGCGAGTTTCCGCCGAGCCAAGGCGCATAGGAGACGTTTACACCCTAAGGTTCAGAGGAATCACGGTATGATACGAAAGCCGACGAAACGGAGCGAAACCAAACTTTGCAAAGCATTGATCAAGAACGGCAAATATTTTGTCCCCGCACGGGGGGACAGCAGCGAGTTTAAAACGCTGTTTAGGCGCCTTGCATCCGCCGGTGCCGGTCGCCCTGTGGATGACAACGGCATCCCGCAAGGGCCGTGGACGCCCGAACTTCTCGCCGAAGCCATCTCGCAGACCGACGCGAACCAATCCGGAATCGAACTGCGTACCGTTCAGCACTGGTTCCAAGACAACGAAAAGGGTATCAGCTCCGACAACATTCGATGGCTCGCGAGAATTTTCGGTTGCGATGACCCAGAGGCCACAAGCCAATGGCAGGCAACGCTCAGCGCCGCCCAGGCGCGCCTGACAGCCAGGAGGCGGCGGCAACGTATATCGGCGGACCGCAGTACCACGCCACTCCCCTCCGATGCCGCACGATTACCCACCTTAGATGACGTGAACCTGCATCCGGTCGAGGCGGCACAACCGCAGGCACCTGTCGAGTCGGCGAGACGCTTTGACCTTGCGCAGAGATCCGCCGAACTCTTTGCACGCCGGTCGCCATTGGACCTTCCCGCCTCCGTTTTTGCCGGGGCCGTCGCGCTAGGGTTCTGGTCCTACTTTCTTGGCATTCATAACGTCACTTACCTCAGGGAAGACGGTGTTACCAAGCAGGCGGGTTTTCTCTGGGCTCCCAACTGGACCTTGCTGTTCATGGTTTTCATGCCCCTCTTCTTCGCCTTCACGGTGGACCTCTTGACCTTCTGGGAAAGCGAGGGCCGTTCAAAACTCCTGACTGCAATCGGCGGCTCCGGGAGCAAGGGTGGCTGGAAGCGCAAAGTCGAGGCCTCGACCTACACATATTGGACAGCCCTGATAGTCTGCCTTGGCTTCGCTGGATTGTTTCAATGGATCAGCAGGCGGTTGATCCCGCTGCTGCAAGGTGGCGGCCAATACGCGGCAGACTGGGGTTCTCTGGCGATTGTGCGACCTGACATGATTTCGGTCCCGCAGGCGATCGCTTTCACCGGTTTGGCTTATCTCTTTATGTGCCTCTGTTTCTACATATTCTTCGTCGGTCTCATATTGCTCTTCACAATAACTCATGATTTCTGGGAGATCGAGAAAGAGACCGAAGATTATTGCAATCAAGCAACTCCATCCGAAATCGCGGAAGTCCGGCGCAGGGTGGTAGACGGAATTTTCAGATGCACCGTCTCAGGCTTGTTGATTGCAATCTGCATGAAGCTACAAAGTTCATATCTGGCGACAAACGCAGAAGACATTCTGGATTGGCTTGTTAGCGATTCGTTATCGCTCCTGTCCGGAAATGACATCGAAATTGCTCAGGCGAGCGTAAGAACGCCCACCCATTACACCAGCCTCTTGATAGCAATGTTGACCTGCACGGTCTTTCTATACGCCTTCCTGCGAACCGCTATCGGAAGTCGACCCAACTCATCGTTTGAAAGGATGGCCGCCGCAGTCATTGTGGTGAGCATCGGCTACCTCACCATTGGTGCGTTCAGCGGCTTCTCGATCTTTTTGTGGATCACGGTTCTGCTGGCAGTCTACGGGCTGTTTGACCCAGCGTTTGGATCTCGAACAACGCATTGAGCAGGGGATGACGCAAATGTATCACGGATGGCTCGATCGATATGATGAACGGCGGGCGCGTCGTAGTGACTATCTGAAGGAAGAGGCTGCTCTCGCGATCGATGCGGGCCTCGCGTTTCCGGGTGCGAGTGATGCGGACGATCTCACCATGTTTCACAGGCATGCAGATCAAGCCGTAGCGGACCCGGCATTCTTTGCAGACGACGACAACTCTGATCTGGATTACGTATGGGAGAACAGTTGCATCAGGTTCCGATCAAGCGTCTCGACTGGCATCGAAAAGAACGACCTCGTTTGGGCGAAAGTGACCGAGCGACGGCCGTCTGACCATGCCCTCGTTATCTTCCACCATTGGAATGCATCCTCTCGCTATCCCCAGATCGCAAACTTCTTCTCCTGGCGTGGTGTCACGGCGGTCGAGATCGCCATGCCGTATCACTTCGAACGAAGGCGTCCTGACGCGAAACACGCCGATTACATGCTCAGCCAGAACCTCGGACGCACGGTCCAGTCCATGCGCCAAGCGGTTCTGGACGGTCGAAAGCTGATACGGATTCTCAGGGGCGAAGGTTATGGACGTATTTCGGTCCTCGGCATGAGCTTGGGATCCTGGGTTGCGGGCCTGATTTCGGCACATGATCCGACTGTGGGAAAGGCTGCGCTATTTCTGACAGCAGGAAGCCTCGCGGATATGGTCTGGACCGGTCGCGCCACGCGACACATTCGCGCGAGCCTCGAAGATGAGATAGCTTTGATCGACCTGCGTCGGGCGTGGGCTCCGCTCGATCTTGAAAACTACGCGGATAAACTTGCGCGGCCTGATCTCGACCTTCTGATCATCCTGGCCAAGAGAGACACCGTGGTTTTGCCTCAACTATCCAAGGGCCTGATTTCGAACCTCAGAAGCGCCGGGATCGTGCCAAGTGTCCTAGAGCTCAACTGCGGTCATTACTCCCTTTCGCTTCCGCCATATATTCTACGGGCCGGTCTACAGACTTCCCGGCTGTTGACCCGTGACCCGTCCTGACGACCTACTCGGAATGTCCTAGCAATCGGGAGCGCCAAGCCACGGGCGGATGGTTCCCAAGAGAACAGCAAACTGCTGTCGCTGTTGCAGCAGGTTTGCGTCCGCGGCGCCTCAACGGGCCAGAAGTACGCCAGAGCCCGCTGCCAGATGATTCCGGCATGATTCCGGAGGGGCTGACAGGAATAATCGTTGGCCAAACAAAAACCCGCCAACCTGATGGTTTGGCGGGTTAATTTTGGTTGCGGGAGTAGGATTTGAACCTACGACCTTCAGG
>NZ_JAEKPD010000035.1 GCF_016412875.1 Palleronia pontilimi
TCGTCCATTCAAAGGTGGAAAAGTCCAGTTCGCAATGGCCCTAACCGCGGGGGAAGGTCAACCTACTTTCGTTCTACGCCAGCGAGATGAATACGTTGCTGGACGCCCATTATGACGCCGAAGGCCTGTCTGATAACGTTCTGGCCTATCGTGCTCTTGGACGCGGTAACTACGATTTTTCGGCGGAGGTGCTTGCATTTGCCAAGATCAATGCCCCCGTCACGATACTGGCGTTCGACGTCAGCAGCTTCTTCGACAACCTTGACCACACGCTCCTGAAGCGCCGTCTAAAAACCGTGTTGGGCGTGACGTCGCTCCCCGAACATTGGATGCGCGTGTTTCGGGCGATTACCGCCTTCCATTACGTCGACATGGAAGAACTCAAGGCGAACGTTACGTTTTCTGCCCGGCTGAAGGAGAACAGCCGGGACCGGATCGCCAGCGTCGAAGAGTTGAAAGCCAATGGCATCAGGTTCCACCCAAACCCCGAACTGGCAAAGGGGCATCGACGAGGCATCCCCCAGGGCACTCCCATCAGCGCAGCAGCGTCGAACCTTTACATGATTGATTTCGACGCGGCTGCACGCGCCTACTGCGACAGCGTCGGCGCGCTGTATCGACGGTATTCGGACGACATCTTGGTCGTCTGCGACCCCGCTCACGCCACAGCGGCCGAAGCTAAGATAATGGATCTCATCAAGGCAGAGAAGCTGGAGATCTCGCCGCACAAGACCGAAAGGACTGAATTCACGGGCAAAGTCTCCGTTGCGGGTAAAGCGGCGCAATACCTCGGTTTCGCGCTACACGAGGCAGGACCAGCCATTCGAGATAGCTCACTCGCGCGCCAGTGGCGGAAGATGCGAAGGGCGATGCGTAGAACTCGCAAGATCGCCGAGCTTAACATAGCTTCCGGAAAGTCGACCAAGGCACATACGAAACGACTTTATCGCCGCTTCACCCACTTAAAGGTGCGCGACAATGAAGGTGTTAGGACCGTTCGAAATTTCTCCTCCTACGGGCGGCGCAGCGCCGCCGCGTTCGGCGGAGACGAAAAAATATCCAGGCAAATCAAGCGCTTTGAACGTGTCGCGCTTCGCGAAATTGAGAAGTTGAAAAAACTTTGAGGATGTGACCATTCGGACTTCCCGAGTTTGCTGAGCATCATAGTATTCGGACACACCGTCAATTTGCAATTTGCCCTGCATCAAGCGATCGATACCCTTGGTTCCGCGCCCGCTCCATCACGGCCATCGCCTTAACGGACTGAGCTTCTGTAAGCGGCCGCAGCCGGAGACGAGTGGCCGCCTCGAGTATGCCGTCTTCAGAGGGCGTCAGTCGCATCCCCGAGCTTCGGACCCATTTCCTGAGACAGAGCCACTCAGCCGATCCAATCTCGGCCACAGCGGCCTGGGCTTGGATGCCGCTCACCACGCGTTGATCGCGACGTCCCTCCGCCGTTCGTTGGCGTCGTTCGGCAGTGCCGATAAGCATGTCCGACAGATCACTGCGGAACTCGATTTCGGTCTTCATCGCGGTCTCAACACATGCCTTCTTCTTTGCCCATTCCGTCGGGTTGCTCCCGCCGGCTGGCGGAGATAGCAGGTGCGCGTGCATGGCTTCGCCGTATTGGTCGAGGACATCGATCAGCGGTTCAGGTAAGCTCTGACTGTTCCAGACCAGATTGAGGTCAAGAGACTGCCCTCGCTGGGCGACATCGTGGACCAGCTTGGCGATCGCATAGCAGACTGTGTTCGCGCGTAAGCCGCCAGTATACCACGAACCAGTCGCGTCCGAGACAATGCGTTCCGTCTTCCGGAAGACTATCAGCTTCGAGATCGCGCTCCGAAACCACTCCTCGGAAAATGTTTCATCTCGCTTTTCCCACTCCTTGCCGATGGCATGGGCAAAATGGGCGAAGTTCTTCTGTGCTCCGAGACTTACCAATTCAGGCCGCCCGCGCCAGGTCATCTCCGCCTTGGCGAGGTCGGTCTTAGTGAAGAGTTGCGCTCTTGGGTGCTCCAAGTCGAATTTTCGCCGCTGTGCCGGCGTCAGGCTGGAGCGGCGATCCGCGAACTGGCCACGAGCGCGCTCATAGAACCAGCGGCTCTGTGTGAAATTTCCCTCCTTCGCTGGCGCATAAAGCCTTCGCGAAATTTCCTCCATCCGGACGTGGAAGGGATGGTTCGAGAAGAAATCGGCGGCTGCGATCCTGTTCTGGCTGTTCGCATACCGAGAAATATCCGGAACGATTTTTTCGGCCTTATCCGCATCGACGATAGAAAGTTTCATTTGGACGAAAGTTTTCGACAAGTCCTTCCCGCTTCGCAGGGCGGCGTGGATGGAAGCGCTGGTCTGCCCTCCGTTCACTATCTGGAGGTTCGTCAGACGGGTCATCACGGGAATGCCGGCCCGCTCCTCGATCTCGACCGCCTCGGCTGTGGCGGTGATCCCGTTGTTGTAGGCGAAGAACATCGACGGGTCTTCCTCGATGGTCTTCCGAATTCCCTTGTTCACGTTACCTCGCGCCTGAAGGAAAACCCGCACATTCTGCTCCAAAAGGCGTGCCTCCCACCGGTCGTAAATCGACGCGAGGACCGGTCCCGGGAGGGCGGCAAGATATGCTTCGTATGGTGAATCCGGCATGTGAGCTGGAAGAACGGGTATCGCTCCTCCGTGCTGATCAAGATCGACAACGATATCCTCCCGCCCCATCGATGAGTTCTCGATCCGCTCGAGACGGGTGACATCCCACACGCTGTAGCTGACGGGACGCTCCATGAACTCGGTCATATCGCGCCCATCGATACGGCTGCTGAGCTTGCGATCAGTGAGCAGAAGCAGGCGGATCTTTTTCACTGATGACCATCGCGCGGCGATCATGTCGGCCAATTCGAAGCCCGGCGACGTTTCCTCGAGCCTGTTGCGCCAATCCTCGTCGAGCGCTGCCTTCAGAAACCGCAGGGGGCGCTTGAACTGGCTGTTCAACTCCGTGCCGGTCAGTGTCGGCGCGCCTTGATCGTCAGCGTGGTCAACGACAAGAAGCGACAGTTGCTTGGATTTCCGCGGATCACCGCCCCAGCCGTCCACTCTGATGCCGGATTGCTGGGTGCCCCGGTGGTGAAAATACTCCAAGTCGTCGATCTCCCCGGAACCGGTGATCGTGTCTGATACCCTGGCGAAGAATGCTTCCTCCATCGAGGTGCCATTCGCTTCGGAAAGCAGCCTGACATCCTCTCGGAGCATGTCGGCATACTGTGCATCTTCGCCCATCGTCATCCCTCGCCTGCAAGCTGGTCATTGAAATCGCGTTCGCTCATGTGAAATACACTAAGTTCAGCGAGAGGGAGGTCATACGCCACCTCGATCGGGCCATCGGGAAAGGCGCCGGGAACTATCCTCGGGAAGCCGCTTTGGACCTTGTAGGCATCGAAAGCCCTGTGCAGCACGATTACCTCGTATTCGTGGGTGTCGTCGTGGCCGGCATCTTCGAGCGCCGCTTCGAACGCCTTCGAGGCGTGCGGTGCGTCTGAAGCAATCGCGGAGCGGACCTGCCCCACCATCTCGTGGAGATCGAGGGCTCCCACATCCTCCTCACCCGTGGATGCAAAAGTGTGAACGAGCAGGATCAATTGATGGCCGGGCACATCGTCGAGTTGATGTTCTGATGTGATCCGGACCTTGTTCCGGGAGGCCGCGCCACGCGCCTTGCACTCGATGCACAGTTCGGAAAGTTCGAAATCCTTCGGCGCACGCTGGGAGCCCCGCCAACCCACTACCGCTGTATCGAGTCCCCTCGAGGGCGCGACGATATTCAAGAGCGTCCACAGCTCGCCAATCAGGCCCAGCTGCACCTCTCGACTAAGAGTCGGTTTCCTGCCTCCCTTGAGGAGAGCGTGCCATTTCCACATTCGGCCAACAAAGGACTGGACGGCCGTCACTTCGTCGCGAGCCGCCGCAACCGTCTCGATGATGTCATCCGTGAATCGCGTGAAGATGTCCGCGTCATCGGCATTTTCCAACGTGACCGACAGGATGCCCTTGTCGTCTTCACTTCGCACCCGCGCTTCGACATCAAGGCCTGCGATCTTGGGGAGGGCGATCCCAGAGGTAGTGGCACGTGCATGGACGAGAAACAGGATGCGTCGCCCGAGATGGTCAAGCGCGCGAAATATTTCCCAAGGCCGACTTTCCGCGACCAGACGCCCATTCAAGCGCGGGCCAGGCGGTGAAGCCTGAATTTCTGACCATGGATCGTCACTCTTCGCGGTCAAGAGCCTCTCCCACTTCCTCGTCGATCTCGCCGCGGTTCTGCTGCCACCAGATCGTGTTCACCTGATAACTCACCGTCTTTCCCTTTTTCTCTGATGTCGGGAACCCGATGGTCCACGCGGTGACTGGAGGCTCTTCGGTCAATTCCCCCGTCTCCCGATCAAGAAGCGCAATAACATGCACCGCCAATATCGGACGGCACCGCTTCGCCAAGTATGCGCTGTCCGCGATGTTCTTCGTGCCTTCGGCTGCGGCTTCCGCTCGCACCTCCGCCAGGGCATCATCAGTCATGCCGAACCGGACGACCCCGCGCGATGAGAACCGGCGGCTGGTCGCGATTACCTTGCCATCCTCGCGTGCGGCTGGCGTCCGGGTCTGGATGCGCAAGGGGAATCCGAAGCCATCAAAAGTTGCAGCATCGGCCTTTTCACTGCCGACAAACGCGACGTCCCATTCATCAAGGTTCTCGTCCTCGCGCTCCTCGATGTATCGGATCACCGGTTCAGTCTGCGTCCGTTCGGCGTCCCGGTGGTTTCGGAAGTCTTGGAGAAACTCCTTGACGATATCGGAGGAGACGGCAGAGAAGAGCTTGCTTTCGCCATCCATCTTGCGGGACTTGGCTGAAAGCCGGTCGTGGAGCCGGATCGCCGCTTGCCGGTTCTCCTCGGCATCATCGCCCGGACCGTTGTCATGAATGACCGTCGTCTCAATACGGCTGCGTGACAGGCTGATGTCGACAATCACTTCCTGACCGCTCCCGGCCTTATTGCGTGCCGTCACTTCCAAGGCCGACGGATGGCGCTGAACACGCAGGCCGAATTCCCGCGGGCTCGCTCCGGACGCGGCCATGTAGCGCAAATCCTGTCTCAGTTCCTCAGATGCCTCGGCAATATGGGAATACCAGCGGCGGGCCTCATCCTTGATCCATACCCGGCAGAGATCCTCGTAACCTGGGCGATAACCGAACCAACGGGCCATTTGTAGTAAAGTATCGTAAGCCTTGGAGTTTCTTAGAAAATAGCTGATGGTCAGCCCTTCGAGTGTGAGTCCCCGAGACAGGGAATATCCACCGACCGCGATCGCCGTGACCTGATCGTTTTCGGAATCCTTGATTTCCGGATATTCCAGCTTCTCGCCCGACTTGCTGTTCACCTCGTAGACAGCGGCTCGTCCCGCCACCCGATCAAGGAGCGGCAAAACGTCCTCCCAATCGACTCCTGCATCGGCATACTCTTCGTCGAAGACATCCCTCATTGCGGCCGCTTCGGCATTCGCCGCGGCCTCGTCAGGGGGGAGAGAACAATGCAGTTTCAATGCCGGGCGGATGATCTCGTTCATGCGGTGCCGGATGAGGTTCGCCACATCGGTCTGGACAGACGTGAGGTGCGAGACGTTCACCAGCATGGAATGATGCTTGTCTCGTTGCCCGCGGAGATCACGGATCGCCCCGGAGACGATGAATGTCCGGATTGCTGTCACCAGTGATTCCGGAAGATCCTGGACCTGCTGGCCCTTGGGCATCTTCAACGGCAGGTGGGGCTCGTTGTCTTCGATGTTGCGTGTGGGCCGGTCGGCTTGCTCATCGGGTTCGCCGAGGAAGACCTTTTCTGCGCCGTAATAATTCCCGGGCCGATCCAGAGCGATAAGGAAGTGTTCTGGGAACAGGTCGCGCCCGGCCTCCTCGTGTTGGAGATCCGGGTCGATGAAAATGTTGGCGAAGGGCGTGGCAGTAAACGCGACGTAAGAACTCTTGCTAAAGAGGTTCAGAAGCGCACGAATCTGACCGTTGATCCGCGAAACCGCCTCCGGCCCCTTAGCGACGTTGATCGAGGCGTTATCGGCTTCGTCGTCGATCAGGATCATCGGTTGATCGATTGTCACGCCGCCACGAGTGAGGTTGGACGCCTTCAGCCATGTCAGGAAATTCTTCAGGACGCTCGCGTTCTTCTTGATGACGAAAACGATCGGCTCCTTTTCCATGTTAACGAGCGGAATTCGCTGATCTGCCTGCCCCTTCCGAAAATCTGCCTGGCGCGTGGTCATCGCACTCGGTTCACGTGACGGATCAATCAATCCGACGCCCACTCGGCCGTCATCCCGCACATTTTCCAACCGTGAGATGTCACTGTTCCGTCCGATCAGCCCTTCGTCGATACGTGTCTGGGTCTGGCTCCGCAGATTCTCATGGATACCGGCAATGATAATGATGACCTTGTAGCCGACATCGGCCGCCTTGCTCACGAGCGCGGTGTAGTTGCCCGTTTTGCCTGCTTGGACATCCCCCATCACCATGCCGCGGCGATCGAACGGGGTGTCCGCTTGCGGATCGCCGCAAAGCTCGATGACCCGGTTAGTCTTCTCGTTCATCGCCTCCAGCACCGGCCCTGGAAAGCCCGAATTGGCAAGCTGTGTTCGATAGCGGGTCCAGTAGAACCAGTCGGTTTCCTCCCGCCGCCTCGCATCGAACCAAGGCGTGAAACCGGGTGCCACAAGTGCGGCTCCGGTCTCGACCAAGACGCCGTGGCGGATGCGCATTTCGTCGTAGAGTTCATCGAGTTGTTCGCGTGTCACTTCCGCACGCGCGAGCGGTGCATATTTCTCGATCTCGGCCCGCAGGTCTTCCTCGGTCCTGTATGTCTCGATCATGAAGTCGCGGATCAAAGCGCGGATGTTTTCCAACGTGAGGATATTCATGGTGCCGCCATTTCCTGAACCAAGAGTTCGCTGATTACCTGCTCGTTCCCGGCGTAGGGTGGAACAACCTTCATCATCGCCGCGATGTCACCGTCTTCGTGTCCCATCTCACGGAGTTGATCGATCAATTTGCGACCATTTTCTCGAAGCTCAGTCTCGTCGAGACCTTCCTGCCTGATGTCCGTGAAATTTTCAGCCATGTCGTGGTAGAGCGCCTCGACCGGCAAGCCAGCCGCGATGAGACGCAAGACCTCGCCGAATGCGTTTTCCTGCTCTTCCGTCAGGGTGGACGCAAACGCCGCCACCGAGGGATGATCTTCGTTCAACGCGTAGTTGATGCGGTTGTCGGTCTTTTTTCGTTGCCAGAGCGGAAGGGGGTTCTCGTCTGTCAGTTTCGCACCGCGCTTGCGATAAACGCGCTTTGATTTTCCGCCGAGGCCTTCGATCAGCCTCCTGAGGTAATCTCGAAGGGCGGGCGGTGGTGATGCGGAAGCCTTGAGCACGTCGATCTTCCACGCAACATCGCTCTCGTTGCCGATGTCGATCCGCACACGAGCGAGTTGGGTCAACCTGTGCTGAGGTGCCATCCGAAACCAAGTTGCGTGTCGGATGAGACGCCTGTTCCGATAGAGATAGAAGCCCTGCGACTTCATGTGGCCTTCCCGGAGGCCCATCCTCTTCCATTCCGCCTCGGAGGCCACCTTGTTGCGGTGCGGCAAGATGAAGGGCTGGATCGTTACGGTGCCACCACCTACGACGCGACGGTCCTCCGCCTGCCTGATCGTCGCATCGTGCCATTCTGCGAACGGATCGACGGGCACAAGTTTCCGTCCATTGACTTCGAACGAGACGGCCTTCCGTCCCTTCTCCGATTTCATAAAGCGGTGAAACACCAGCTCGAGATGCCGAGACGTCTCGTCCATGATCCTCAGAAAATTCTGGCTCCCCAGTTCGAGGCCGACCCTGTCGAGCTTTTCCCAGAGAATGAGCGTGCCGTCGTGCCTCAGAAGGTCGGCGAAGCGAATGCCATCCGCCGACTGGCGAGTTTCGACAACCCACGCGTTCCGAGCGACCACAACGTCCAAATCCCAGATTGCCACTGAAACGGCATCGTCACGGAGGGTCACCACCGTCAATCGTCGACATTGCGAGAAGGATGCCGTCTTCATCCCAAGGCCGAACCTGCCCAGGTCGTCGGCGCTTCGCGCCTCAGTTGGCGAGCGCGACCCGGGGCGCATCGCCTCGAGTAGTTCCGACCGTGACATCCCGACTCCGTTGTCAATGATGCCGATGGCAGCATCATCTGGATTTGATCGAACTCTGATCGAGATTTTCGTAGCTTCGGCCGTCAGCGAGTTGTCGACGATGTCGGCCAATGCGCTCGACATCGTGTAGCCGATGTCTCGGAGGCTTTCGATCAGCGCCCCGGCGTTCGGCCGGACCTCGTGATACGAACTTTCTCCGTCGCAGGGTCGATCTGTCATGCCGATATCGCGGCCATTTTGATTTTATCGATGCTCGGTGTCGCGGCACCGAAAATCTGGATCAACACTGGATGCAAGGCGGCGGCAATCTTCGATGCGAGGAATGGTGGGACGGCATTCCCGACTTGGATGTATTGCTGCGTGCGGTTGCCCCTGAAAAAATAGTTGTCCGGGAAGGTTTGCAATCTCGCGGCCTCGCGCACCGTCATGCTGCGACATTGGGAAGGGTCGGGGTGGATGAAATAGTGTCCATCCTTCGAAAGGTGGCAAGTAACGGTAGACGACGGAAGATCCCAAGGCTGGACCCGAAAGCGATCATTGAACTTGCCGGACTTCCAATTGGAGTGTTTAGGGGCGAGGCCATCCGGGAAGTCTGCCGCCTTGGGAGAGCAGCCGGTCGCGGCCGCCCAGCAGGATGCGAAGAGATACCGCTCGAGATCGCCGGCCATGTGTCCGCGGGTCTCGTGTAGCGATAGCCTGGTCAACCGATCGTCTACCAACCAATCCCTGAGGTCATCGGGGCAGCTGTCAGGCAGCTTCGTGCCATCGGCTGCGCCCATGCGTTTTTCGACAATGATCTTTCGCGACCTATCGACGGCGCTAAGAAGCTCAGAAAACTTTTGTGCAGCTCTTCCCTCAAGGTCATTCGGCATGACCGCTATTTTGGCCGCCCCCAAGGCGACAATCCGCTTCCAGTCTTCGACATTGTCGCAAAGACCGTCGCGCGCGCTTATCCCGCTTCTAAGCATTGGCATTGCGGATAGAACGTCACGAACAGTAGTTCGGCGGGAAGCTGCATCGAGGCGAGGCGGCTCGAAGTGATCCATCGTCGACAACAGGTCTCGCCTGAGGCCCACGATAATGACCCGATGGCGCGTTTGAGGGACACCATAGTCCTCCGCCGCCACGACAAAATCTTCCGGTTGTGCATACTCGTGAAGTTCTGTGCTGCCGGCCAATGGAAATAGTTCGTATTCCGCAGAACCGCCCCCGGATCTCAGATCCTCGGTGACCAAGTCGAATACCTTTCGCTTCTTAATACTCGACGAAAGCATGCCCTTGACGTTTTCCATGACGAAAGCGGCCGGACGCAGCTTCCTCAGGACGTTGATGTATTCCTGGTAAAGGAGATGGCGGTTCTCATCGTGCGCAACGTATCCGAGGTCGCTTGGCTTCCTGCCCCTGCCGGCGAGCGAGTAGGCTTGGCACGGCGGGCCGCCGATGAGAACAACCCGATCGCCGCGCCGTCGCCGAATGTCGGCGATGCGTTCGTCCAAAATCGTTTCGGTTTCTGGATCTCCCAAGGTCAGGTTCAGAGCTTCCCGTTCAGCCTGAGCCCATTCGCGCGGGTAAAGCTCCGACCAATTCGGCTCAGGACCGCCAAAATTCATGAAGTCAATGTATTCGGGCGGAAATTGAGATCCAAAGCGACGCAGGAAGGCACGCAACTTGAGCGTTCCATGCGCCACGGGGTCCTTCTCCACGGAGACGTCAATCTCGAACCCGCCTTGGCTGCCTGGAAAGGCGCAGAAGCCCTCGCCAAGGCCGCCGGGGCCCGAGAATAGATCAACGATTCCGAAAGCTTCTTTCATTTTCCGCACACTGAACCATTTTGTCGGAGGAGCAAAGGTGCTGCCGAGGCAATTTTATGGCTGATACAGTCTCACCCGAGGTCAGATCCAGGATGATGGCCGCGAACAGGCGGAGGGACACCGGCCCGGAGCTGCTGGTTCGCCGCCATCTGCATGCACGGGGCCTGAGATTCCGCCTCGATGTCCGCAAGCTCCCCGGCAGCCCGGACCTCGTGCTCGCCCGCCATAGGGCCGCTATTTTCGTGCACGGCTGCTACTGGCACCGGCACCAAGGTTGCCGTTTTGCCACGACGCCGAAGTCGAACCAAGCCTTCTGGACAACCAAATTCGCGAGGAATGTCGAACGTGACGAGAGAGCGATAGCAACGCTCCTCCACATGGGCTGGCGAGTTGGGGTGGTGTGGGAGTGCGCTCTCAAAAAGGATAACCGCGACGCAAGCCTTTCAGCCTTGGTAGCCTGGGTCCACGGGAACTCCGATCGAACGGATATCCCTGCCCGCGCGCCGGGCTGACGAACAGGCTCTTGAAGACCGTAACTGCCGGGTTCGCAAAAAGGACCCCTCGCGCTTCTGTGCCGCTACAAGTGCTCGTTTTGCCATCTTCCGTTCGAATGCGACGGGGCTTTCCCAGCCCAGTGCTGAGTGACGGCGGCGCGGTTTACAAAATCCATCCATGTTTCAAAGATCGCCATCTCGGCCTAATGACGCTTCCAACCGGGAGTGCTGGACGAGTTTTTCGATATTTTTTCTTCGTCGTTTAGGGCAGCGGCCAATATCAACTTCGAACGCAGATACAGGACCCCAACCCCTCTCGATCTCCTTGACGGCCGCGGCGGCGATCTCGCCGTCCCCCCCGATGCGGCCTTTGGGCACAACTGCCCCGGACTTTCGATCACGGAGGTTCACCATGAACTCGATCGTCTTCACGCATTTCGCCACGCCCCTGGAGGGCGTATCAACCCTCGACCTCGCCTTGGATCGCCTCGGCGCATGGCTCGACGCCGAGCGGGACACGCTCAACCGCGTGCTCGCCCAGGTTGGCCTGGGACAGGCCGCCAGCGCGCTCCAGGCATTGGACCAGCTGCATCTCGAACCGGAGTCTACCGCGGAAGATCTCCGGGATCTGCTCGAGGACGCCCGGACATTTCTCGAGGTCCTGCTCGAGACCCTGCGCGCCCTTCCCAGCCGCTGCTTCCTCGAGACCGCGTGGGGTCTCCCGGGGCCTGACGCGGTCGACACGCATGTGCGCTGGTCCGGAGCGCGGGTCGAGGAGGTCTTGGCGACCGTGGATCGCGCCTTGGCGGCCTGAGGCGGGTTGGAGGTCCCGGCCACGTGGGCGGGGCCTCTTCCCGATACCGCTTGCATCGGATGCCGAGCGCCGTGAATTTCCGGCTTGCGCCCCTCAGGGACTGTCTCAAAAGAACAGCTTGGGACGCAGCGGCCCCGATCCGGACGGATCGCCATTCACGCCGCGAGCACCGTCGCGCTCTTCCTGATCAAGACTTGGGAGCGAAGGACGCAGCGCAGTCTGCCCGCGCCCGCGAAGCTTGGTAGGTGAGGGACATCCCTCGGTTCTAACGCCGACGCCAATAATGTTGATAGCGACTTAGCGAACCTTTTTCGCATCATGATAAAATGGCCAATCTCGTTATATCCAAGGGCAAAGACTGGCATGATTACTCCACCGGAAATTACATATCCAAAAGGCCTTGAGCGTCGCATCACACGCCGAGCACTTGCATGCGCCCGGCGGCTTCGGCAGATGCGTCGCGAGCGCTTGTGTGAACCGGACATTTTGGTTTGGCCTGATTTGCGACAGGAGCCGCTCGGCACAATAACTAATCTACGCTTTCGTCTCGGAGCCAACTCGGACGCGATAAAAGTCGATACGACGGCATGGGAGACCCATTTATTCGCGATACTCAAGTGGCACGGATGCGAATGCTTTTTCCGCCAAGCCATTTGCAATCAGAGAGGAAATGAGCCGATGCTGGGTGCTTCGGACGCCGATTTGGCCGTTATCCTCGAGGTCTTGGTTCTCGACCCCCGCATGTCCGCATGGATTCACTTTGCGGAAGCGGAATTGGACGCCCGCCTGAACGAAAGCAACCACAGAAGACTGATGAGGCTCTTAGCACAAAGAGCTTGGTCAAAGGCCCGCGAACAGGAAAGCTGATTTTCTTAGCCGAAATATTTCCCGCTTATCCACCAGAAAAAGCACAGAGTGAGCCAATCACTTGAAGAGGCGTAGGTTTTCCTTGGTGACGCCGCATTTCGCGCTTTTTCCTCAGGCTTCTCCTTTCGAATTCGACTTCCTCGCCAACATTGCTCGGTTGGCGGAACGAGCGGAGAGCCCTGA
>NZ_JAEKPD010000036.1 GCF_016412875.1 Palleronia pontilimi
AGATTCCAGATCAAACCGGCCCTAACCGCGGGGGAAGGTCATATCCAGCAAGTAGTCGCCGAAGGTCGACAGGTCCGCGAACGAAGTGATCTCATTCGCGTCGAAGCCGCCACGCCGCCAGAAGATCACGGCGTTCGTCAGGAAGTGCATCAGTTCTCGCCCACGCTCGTCTTCTTCGCCACCGGCTTCGAACTCGGCGTCGGGGTGCACGCCGGACAGAACTGCGATGGCATCCAGCTCAGATTGACCAAGATCATGCGCGAAGTAGATTTCGCTGTCCCACTCGGTGTTTTTTTAGTTTCGTTCTTCACGGTGTGTCCTTCCAGTTGGGATCCCGGCGTCTTGCCGTGATCGTTTGAGGAGATCGG
This sequence comes from Palleronia pontilimi, assembly GCF_016412875.1. GTDB lineage: Bacteria > Pseudomonadota > Alphaproteobacteria > Rhodobacterales > Rhodobacteraceae > Palleronia > Palleronia pontilimi. Next base: position 369 of record NZ_JAEKPD010000036.1, read on the forward strand.
ATCGACGTCACCCCAAGAAGTTCCTTTCAGGACGAGTGTGTGCAGGCGGGCCAGAGAACGACGTGAGCGCGGACGGGGGGGGGCGGGGGCATCGACCCGCGTTGGGACTCCGGGCTCGATTGACTACCTCCCCGGGACGAAGGCCATGCGGGGCAAAATTCCGAAACGCCCGAGTCGGACGCCATGGATAACGTAAAGCCGCAATGGCTATCTGGGATGGTTCTGGAGTGCAGCTCCTTTGCGCCAATTGCTGCCGAGGGATCATTCGGTGCCGCTAGCTTCCCTGCTGTTCAGTGAGGGCACCGGCGTCGATCAGCGACCGCTCCGCAGCCCTGACAACGCCGTTCGCTTCGTCATCGAGAGTGCAAAGATCGAAGTGAGTTGGCGGCGGCAAGCCGAGAATTGCCGCCTATGTGCGGTAGCGAGGTCTTTCTCGGCCTAGACCGGCGATCCAATCAGGCTTCTGACGCCGCTGTGCAGGCTCACGAAACCCACCGTTCGGGTGTCATGCAGCACTCTCGGCGATCGAAGTACAGAAACGCGGATCAGCTGCCTTTTGATCGCTGATGTTAGGGTCTAGTCTTTTGGAACCAGCATCTGACCAGATCCAGCCTTTTTGGCTGTTTCGATCACAGTCGCGAGACGCTTTGCGTCGGGAGGGTGGGTGCCCCAGAAAGACAAGTTACCAGCGCTGGTCCGGGCCGCGGCCGGTCGAGCAAAGAATTTGGCGCCTTCCACGGGATCGTATCCGGCATTCTTGGTGATGTAGGTAGCGATCACATCACTCTCGAGTTCGTAAGACTGGCTGTAAGCTTTCTGCCCAATCGCTACTCCAAGCTCCATGTTCCGTCGCATCTCAGCGCTGTCGGCACCGGTATAGCGGTATGGGTTGGCCTGGGTGGCGTAAGCTTGGCTTGTCGCCGTGATCGCACCTAGAATAATAGCTCCTGCCATAGCCTGCTGACGGCCCTTCTAGATGTGATCCGCGATATGGTGGCCATACTCGTGGCCGAGGATGAACGCCATCTCGTCGTCGCTCTCGATCTGCATCAACATGGGAATGGTAAAGGCGACGAAGGGACGATCCTGTGCATCTCGGGTCTGGTATGCGTTGGCCACCGGCATATCAGTGTCTACGAGTACTGGCAGGTCACAGGCCTTTTCCGCCTCGGCGTCGGAGTGAGTACGGCAGAGGGATATAGCGACGGGTTTCACGCGCGACACGACGCGTTTGAAGCGTGCTGCGGCAACATTTGATGAGGTCGCCCGCCGTGTCGAGACACGCCGCTCTTCGGCGAACATCGCCTTGGCCTCTGCGCTAGACGCATCAGTCACATCGGGCAAATCATACACTGTTCCGCAGGCCGCAAGACCCGATGTGCACGCAATCGCGCCAAATCTTAACAACAGTTTTTTCATCGTTTCCGCATCTCCCAAGCGCGTGTTCACGGCCCCGGAATCCTGCTACTTTCGACAGATGCGCGTCGCGGAGATGGCGATTTGAGGGCCCTGATCGTTTGAATTCAGAGAGGAATTCATGAAGCACTCACAGGTGCCTGCGAGACGGGGAAGTGTGCCCTCTAGGCCAGTGAGAGATCGAAGAGGATCTGGCCGCAGATTGTCTACCGAGGCCGTTTTGATGTGCACTCTTGCTGCGAGTGTGGTCGTGGAAGAGCGCGGCCCGAGCGCATAGTCTCTCCAAACCTCTAGCCGCTCACGGCCCAAAGCTGTCCTTCCCGCCGGAGCCGGTTCGGCGGTGCAGGTCGCCCGAAGCGATCGTAATTGCCGAATTCGGCATCGTCCGGCAGATTGTGGGCTGCACTGCGGATGAGAGAAAAAATCCCAGCGTTGTCTCCCTGATCGAAGCGATCAGTCGACCGTTTCCGCCGACCCGATGTCTCGCCCTGTAAGGAGCAAGGGTTCCATGTTCGGTCGGAATCCGCCGCTATTCAGGAAAACTTCAGGGAAAGGGAGAAGCGTCAAATCCGGGCCGCCGTCCTACCATTCCACCGGGCGTGCGGGTCTCGGTGCGGGGGCCGGTGGCAGACCCATATCGCGGCGGGCCTCGGGGGTCAGGTCGGCAAGACGCGCCCCCTCTTCATGGGCCGCCTGCCAGCGCACGAGGCGGCGAAGCAGTATCGCAAGCAAGCCGCGGCGGGGCGTCGTGCGGGCGGGGTGAAAAAGCGTTTCGGTCATGGCGTCGTCCTCTGGGGTTCAATGCTATGATCTCATCCTGCCGGACGCACCGTGCGCGCCGCGTCACGCCCGCGCAAATCGGTAAGAGCGCAATCGTAAAACTTCCGTAAAATCGTGCTAAGCTCCGCAAGGAGAACCGCAGAGAAAGCTTTAACGGTGCTGAAAATCCATCTGTCAGGTGCCTTCCGCATTGGCGGACCCGCCATCCCCGACACGCTGTCGCGCCGGGGGCAGGCGCTGCTCGCGTTTCTCGCAGCCCAACCCGGACTGCGGGCAGAGCGTGCGCGGCTCGCGGACCTGCTCTGGACAGACCGCGCCGCCGGGCAAGCCCGTGCGTCGCTTCGTCAGGAGCTGTCGGTTTTGCGCCGCGCGCTGCCCGAGAGCACGCTGCTGTCCGATCGCCGCGCGGTCTGGCTGGACGAGGACAAAGTCCAGGTCGTCCGCGACGGCGCGACTCCGTTCCTCGACGGGTTCGACCTTGCTTCCGAGGGATTCGAGGATTGGCTGCGCGAGATGCGCCAGCTTGAGCCGACGTCCCAGACCGCCGCAACAACCGCCCAAGGCGGCGCCCAGGCGTTCGCGCGGCGCAATCGCCCGAGCCTCGCCATCCTTCCCTTTGACGAGTTCGGTGCGCGCGAGGCCGACATGTTCGCCGACGGCGTGGTCTCGGAGATCACGTCTGCGCTGAGCCGCGTGCGCGAGTTCCACGTGATCGCCCGGCAATCCGCATTCGCCCTGCGCGGAGAAGTGCTCGACATCGCGGCGATCGGAACACGGCTCGGAGCCGACTACGTGGTCGAGGGCTCGATCCAGCGCCAGGGCGAACGCGTCCGCCTGTCGGTCGAGCTCGTCGAGGCCGCGACAGGGCGCACCCTGTGGGCCGAACAGTTCGATGACCGGCTCGACGACCTGTTCGATCTGCAGGATCGCATCTCGATGCACGTCGCGGGCCAGCTCGCCCCGTCGCTGCGCGCGGCCGAAATCGCACGCGCCCACCGTCGGCCAAAGGCTGACCGGACGGCCTATGAACTGGTGCTCTCCGCCCTTCCGCATATCTGGGCGCACCGGGCCGAAGAAACCGGCCTTGCCATTGCCCATCTCGATCAGGCGCTGGAGGTGCAACCAGATTACGGCCCCGCTCTCGCCTACAAGGCATGGTGCCACGCCAACCAGCGCGCATATCTATGGAGCCGCGATCCGGCCGGCGATTTCGAGGCCGCCTGCGCGGCACTCGACCGGGCAGAGCCACTGGTGCAGGACGACCCCGCCGCGCTCACGGCCCTGTCCGCCGCCGCGGCCCTTGGCCCTGAAGATGGCGAGCGCGCCATAGCCTTGTCCAGGCGCGCCCTCGCTCTGGATCCGAACAACGCGTGGGGCTGGATGCGGCAGGGATGGAACGAGGTCTACCTTCGCCAGCCACAGGCTGCGCTGGCCTCGTTCGATCGCGCCGACGCGCTCAGCCCGCTCGACCCTTTCCGCTTCAACTTCATGTTCGGTCGGTCCGCCGCGCTGCGTCTTCTGGATCGCCACGATGAGGCAATCGACCTCATCAAACTCGGCCTGCGCGCCGGGCCGGGGGTTGTCTGGGCCTACCGAATGCTCTTTGCGACCTGTTGGCTCGCGGGCTACCACGACGAGGCGATGGAAGCGGGGCGCAAGTGGCGCGCGGCCTATCCCATCATGACGCCCGAGCTCCTGGACGAATTGCTGCCGAAATGGATGTTCGACCAGCGCTGGCGCACGGTGATGATGCAAATCCTCCGCGAGGATCCGGTTCCGCCAGGTTCTGGATTACCGCATGGAAGAGGTAGACCGGGCGCGATCTAGAATGGTTCCTTGCCCCTAACGACACGCACGGAAGCGGCGGATTCGTAGATCGTGCCGGAGCAACTGAGCGAGACATCGGGCTCGTCCGCTTCCCGCCCCTCGCGTAGGTGCAGTCGCCTGGGCAGCTATCGGCCCAAACCGGACATGGACCTCGCGTTCGAGTTGCTGCGTTGTGAGCCGCCATCACAGCCATTCGCTGCGACTGCCGGATCTGTGGTCGGCCGGTCTCAGGCGTGGCGGGACTGTGCTGCCGTTCAGGCATGCAGACCGGAGGTTCGCACATGCTCGGAATTCTCCACGGCTTCGACGAATTGAGCGATTTCATCCCCTGTGTTGAAGTAATGCACCGATGCCCGGACCAAGGCCGCAAAGTTGCGCGGTTCAAGATCGAGGCGCGCATAGGGCATCGCCGAGACCGACACATGACTCCCGAGCGCACGAAGCTGGTTTGCCAAGTCGGCCGGATCGACACCGGATTTCGTGAAGGTCACGATCCCGCATTTGCGCTGCCCCTGATCGTGCACCGAAACGCCGTTGATCCGTGACAGCGCGTCACGCAGGTCCTGGGCGAGCTGGATGACGCGCGATTCGATGTTCCTGAGGCCGATGTCGCGTGCGTAGCGCACGGCCCGCATCAGACCGACACGGCCCGCGACATAGCTTTCCCAGTTTTCAAACCGCTGCGCGCCCTCGACGAGCTGGAAGTCATGCGCCGCGGTCCGTGTGGCCGATGAAAGATCGATGAAAGGAGGATCTATGCGGTCAATGACGTCCTTGCGCACATAGAGAAATCCCGTTCCCCGCGGCCCGCGCAAGAACTTGCGGCCCGTCCCGGACAGGATATCACAACCGATTTCGGCAACATCCACATCGATCTGCCCGACGGACTGGCACGCATCCAGAAGGTAAAGAACGCCGTGCTTGCGGGCGACTTTCCCGACCTCTGCAGCAGGGTTCACCAAACCCCCTTGCGTCGGCACATGGGTGATGGCGATCAGCCTGGTCCGTGGGCCGATCATGTGGTCCAGCGCATCGACGTCGATCTGTCCGAACTCGTCGGACGGAACCAGATCGATTTCGAACCCCAGACGCCGTGATTGCTGCAAGAGCGCCAGGTAGTTGGACGCGTATTCCGATCTGTGGGTGATGACCCTGTCGCCGGGCTTCAGCTGAATACCGTAGAACGCCATGTCCCAGGCGCGCGTCGCGTTTTCGACATAGGCGATTTCATCCGGGGACGCATTCAGAAGGCCTGCGAACTCGGTGTAAAAGGCCGCCAGGTCGTCTTGCGCGCGCCGCTCGGCCTCGTATCCGCCAAGCTCGTTTTCGTCGCGCAGCACCTTCTGAAGCGCCTCGAAAACCGGGGCGGGCATCAGCGACGAACCCGCGTTGTTGAAATGCAGGACTGTCTTGCATTGCGGGGTATCGGATCGGGCTTTTTCGATATCTATCATGGCTGACATCCAGGTTGGCGGGGAACAGGTCTTTATTCAGGACGGGCAGCTTCGACTGATCCAGCATCTATACCACGGCGTCCGGAACACCTCTTGGGACTCGATGAGACCGGCTTCCAGGAACAGCGCACGGGTACGCGCGCCGGACGCCACCATCAGGTCCGGGATCGCGTCGAATTCCAGGCGCATGGCTCCCGGCGATACGCCGACAAGGTTTGCGTATGCGCGCCTAATCGGGACCAGGCGATCGTATTCGGCCGTGTCGTCGACGCACATGTCGGCGTGGATGATCCATCCTCCGTCGGTGAGCGAAATTCGCGGCCAAGCTTTCTTGCTCCAGGGCGTCTTTGACAGACTGACGCGCGGCAATGGCTTCCGAATGGCGCTGCAAGGCAGGCCAGTCTGTGGGTGAAAGCTCCTGGTCGTCGAGCCACCGGAAGACGGTGAACAGATAAATATCCGGCAGGGAAAACCCTGGCCCCAACAGGTATTCGCGGTGCTGCAGGTGGCGTTCGACAAAATCCAGGCGTCGCGACAGGTGCGCACGCCCCGGCGCCAGGAATGCGGTTGGCGTCCTCGGGCGAAACAGCGGGCTGAAGCTCTTGTGGATCTCCGTCGCGATGTAGTTAAGCCATTCCAACGCGATCAGGCGATCCGACCCGCGCCTCGGCAACAAGGCTTTCTGGCCACTGATCTCGTCGATGTAGGTCAGGATGACCGGGACTTCGGTCAGCAAGTCGCCACCGTTCAGCTCAAGGGCCGGAACATAGCCCTTGGGATTGATCTCGTGAAAGTCGCGCCCGTCCGACGTGCGTTTCGACCTGTAGTCCACTTCGACCAACGAGAACCGAAGACCCGCCTCGCGCAAGGCGATATGCGGCGCGAGAGAACAGGCGCCAGGCATGAAATAGAGTTTCATTCTTGAGCCCCTGAGTCTGTAGATTCGGGAACGCCATCAAGCAGAACGAGGGCAAGATCGTATGGCGCGCCGCTCGTCTCTTCGATCTTGTGTCCGGCCCCTTGCAGGTCGGCCGCCAGGAATTGGTCGCCGGGTGAAAGACGTCTGACATCTCCGTCGCTCGTTTCGATGCGTATCGTTCCGGACAGAACGGTTCCGAGAACAGGCTGAGGGGCACAATGCCACGCGTCCCGGTAACCGGCGGGGTGATGCATCATCAGAAGGCCCGTCGCACGAAGGGTTTCCGTGATCCTGTAGCCAGCGGGCGATGGCGGAGTGAAATCTCCGGTCAGAAGGCTCCAACGCTCATCCACAAGCTTGGACGTGCCCGTCTCGTTTGCGATGATCTTGACGAACTTCATTGGCTTCGATCCTGTATGACGGTCGCTGCGCTTGATGGGGCGGCGCCTTGCAATCAGGCCCCGCCGCGATTTTTTTTGCGACATTCCCCACGCATGTGCATGGGCTTGCGCAGAACTCAGCCTTCGGCCTTGCGCTCCGGGACCGATGCGGGCCCCACGCGGGCGTCCGAGTCCCACTCGGTATGATCGCGTTCCTCAACGACGGGATCGCTGGTCCCGTCATCGATCTGGATCTGCAGGCGCACGCCATAGCCTTTGCTCATGCCCAGCATGACCTGTTCCATGGCAGCAGGGGCATCGGCGTAGTCGCCCGTTCCGCCTGTAATGGCCCGGGTGACGGTCACGCCTGGATCGGCAAGCTCGACACCGTGGCTGACCAGCAGGTCGCCGTCGTCGAAGCGGTAGATCTGTCGCGTGATGACCATGGCGCCGGTTTCGGTGCGCATGCCTTCCGCGATGAAATACCCGTCGCAGGTCCATTCACCGATCACGAGGTCTGGAAACGCCGGGTCGCCGTTCGGCAAGGTGCCTTCGACACCGCCGTCGAGCGCCCCGGCAGGATAGATGTAGCCCTGCGTGACGAAGGCGTTGCCATAGGCAGGCATGCCGTCTTCAAAAACGGGTGCCCCGGCATGGACGAAGCGCGAGATATCCTCGGCCACGTCGAAAGCGGCCCGCGGTTCGGCATGGGCCGCGAGCGGGGTGGCCGCGACGATCGCGGCGATGAACAGGTTGGTCGGTTTCATTGGATTTGTCCTTCCAGCAAGTGGGTTACGACAGGGATGCGTCCGCAGGTGCGGGGCGCGGGGTTGCGGCGTGCGGGCGTTGCACGCCGGGACCTACGGGAACCGAAACGCGATTTGCGTCGGCGGCGATGTCGGTCGCGATGCGTTCGGCCGAGATGCCTGCGGCATCGAAGAAGCCCGTGAAGATCGGCTTGTAGCCGGTGAACCAGAGGCCTGGATTGTCCGGATCGCGCTCGCCCATCGGGTGGCGCGGCCGCCCGGCATCGTCGAGGACGCCCAGATCGCCCAGCCGCGGCTCCAGCCCCGTGCGATACCCGGTCGCCGCGATCACGACGTCCGGCACGCAAGACGATCCGTCGGCCAAGAGAACCGCGCGCCCCTCGAACCGCTCGACGCGCGGGACGACCCGAAAACGCCCGGCCTTCAGTGCCGCGACGAAGCCGTCGTCGATCGCGAAGGTGACGCCGTCGCGCAGCAGGCGGGTGCCCCCGCCATCGGGATGGCGTGTCAGCCCGTATCGCCGCAGGTTGCCCAGGAACAATCGCTCGGTCAGCCGGAAGGCGGGGTCCGAGACGCTGACGGGAAGCGCCGCGAAGACGCGCGCCAGCCCGTGCAGGGGATACCCGAAAATCCGCTTCGGGACGACCGCCGGGCCATACCGGACCGACACCCTGACGCTGGCGGGGCGATGCCGCGCAAGGTGGTTCAGCGCGTCGGTGCCCGAGTTCCCGGCCCCCACGACAAGTACGTGCTTGCCGTCGAAGCGGGACACGTCGCCCAAGTCGGCCACGTGCAGCAGCTCGCCTTCGAAGTCGCGGCGTCCCGGCCAGTCGGGAATGTGCGGCTCGCTCTCTCGGCCGGTGGCGATGACAAGGTTGTCGGCCTGGTGCACACCTTTATCTGTCGCAACCTCCCAACCGGCATCGGTCCGCGCGACGCGGGACACGTTGCAGCCGAAATGGATCGGCGCCTTCAGCGCGCCCGCGTAGCGTTCCAGATGCGCGACCACGGTGTCGCGTTTCAGGTAGACGCCATCGGTCTTCGGCGCCGGTTGACCGGGAAGGCCTGCGAAACGGCGGTGAATGTTGAGCCGCAGCGCCGGGTGGCGGCTGCGCCAGGGTTCTGCGACCCGGTCCCGCGCTTCCAGCACGGTGACAGGCAGGCCGCGTTCGCTCAGGGCACGCGCGGTGGCGAGGCCGGAAAGCCCGGCGCCGATGACCAGCGTGCTGCCGTGATTGTACGTCTTCATGGTTTGTCCTTTCGTCGTGTTATCGCCAGTGGTGCGAAGGTGCGCGGTCGTGCGCAGCGGGGTGGTCCTCGAGGCCGATATCCCGGCGCAGGTGGGGTGAGAGCCGTCTGAGATGCAGAAGTTCGCGCCGGAAGCGGCGGCGCTCTCGGGCCGCCACGATCCAGCCTCGAATGGTGCCTGCGAGGCTGATCAAGGGTCGGCGCCGTGCACCGGGACGGGAGGAAATCATGCTCATGGTCATGCTCCTTTCTGGAGCCCGCTCAGACGCGGGCGACGAAATAGGCGTTGATGGGATCGTGCGGCAGGCGGTGGGTCTCGACGGTTTCGAAGCCGGTTTCCGCCAGGTACTCCTCGGCGGTCTCCACGCCCCACATCGCGCCAAGGCCGGGCCCGCCTTGTCCGATCGAGATCGGCATGCAGTGCATGCTCGAAATCGTGTAGAGCAGCGGCGCGAACGGGTTCTCGACGTTCTTTTCGAGGTCCCGCGACCCGCCGATGTCCTGCATCAGGAAGACACCGCCCTTGCGTAGCGAGCGCCGGATGAGACGCAGGAAGCCCTTGGGGTCCGCCTGGTCGTGGACCGCGTCGAACGCGCAGACCAGATCGAACGAACCCAGCAACGAGGCCGCCGACAGGTCGCAGGCCACGAAGTGCAGGTTCGACAGTCCTTTGAACCGGGCTTCGGCCGCGGTTTCGGCAAACGCGTCTTCGCACAGGTCGAAACCGGTGAAACGGCTGGCCGGAAACGCCCGGGCGAGCGCCATCATCGCGCGCCCGCCGCCGCAGCCGAAATCGGCCACGTCGATGCCGTCCTGCAACCGCTGGATCAGGCCCGGCACGACCGGCAGGATCGCGTCGGTCAGGTTGGCGACGACCAGCTGTGCGCTGTCCTCGGCCATGACTTCGTGGAAGCGGTCGAAATGGTGATAGCAAAGGCCCTCACCCGTCTGGAAGCGCTCCAGAAGCTTGTCCTCGACCGAGGCTGCGAGGCAGATGAACTGGGTCGTAACCGCCATGTTGTCGGGACTGGCCGCACGGGTCAGGAACGCCGCGTGTTCCGGTGGCAGCGTATAGGTCGAGCCCTTGGGGTCGAAGACGACGACGCCAGAGGTCACCATCACGCCAAGCCACTCGCGCAGGTAGCGCTCGTTCACGCGGGCCCGCTCGGCAAGGCCGTGCGACGTGACGGCGGGATTGGCCGCGAGCGCATCGAAAAGCCCGGCACGGTGACCGAGCGAGGTCATGACGGCGAGCGCCGCCTCGTTCAACGTGCCGACGAAGCGGTCCGCA
>NZ_JAEKPD010000037.1:2500-6152 GCF_016412875.1 Palleronia pontilimi
CCCGAGGATATGAAACTCCAAGTCAAGTACACTAACCCGATCCAGTCCGCCCGCACGGACGGCTGGATCATGATGATCGCAAGATCATCGACCAAACCCTTCCATACTTTGAACCAGGTGGAAGGGCGGGAAAGTATGCTTTTGATCAATGCCCATCGGAAACACAAAAGGCCGATGGGTGCAGAGGAATGGATTGTTCTCGGTCTTTCGACCGTTGGATGGTTGAGGTCGCGCAAGCGGCCTCAAGTAGCCGACAGGCGGTAGGCCATGAAACGAGAGCCATGCTTCTTCTGGATCAAATCAAGCGCGAAAAGGGCGTTTGGTGAATGCCTTGGCAGCAAGAGGCGATGAAGGACGTGATACTCTGCGATAAGCGTTGGTGAGCCGAGAATAGGCTTTGACCCAGCGATCTCCGAATGGGGCAACCCACCTGATACTCTGTTATTATTGCTTCGCAATAATACGCACTCCGTGCCGAGCGTAGCTCGGTACACCAATTCCTTCGGGAATTGGCACTGGGTGCGTAGCGGCGCAGTTAATAGCAGGGTTAACCAGGTACTTTTGACCTGAATATATAGGGTTAAAAGAGCAAACCCGGGGAACTGAAACATCTAAGTACCCGGAGGAAAGGAAATCAACAGATACTCCCCTAGTAGCGGCGAGCGAACGGGGACCAGCCGAGCCGTGAGAGTGACCAGAACGACCTGGGAAGGTCGGCCATAGCGGGTGATAGCCCCGTATGGGAAGCTCGATCGGACGTATTAAGTAGGGCGGGACACGTGAAATCCTGTCTGAACATGGGGGGACCACCCTCTAAGGCTAAGTACTCCTTGCTGACCGATAGTGAACCAGTACCGTGAGGGAAAGGTGAAAAGCACCCCGACGAGGGGAGTGAAACAGTTCCTGAAACCGAACGCCTACAATCAGTCGGAGGGCCCTCGAGGCCTGACGGCGTACCTTTTGTATAATGGGTCATCGACTTGGTCTCACAAGCAAGCTTAAGCCGTTAGGTGTAGGCGCAGCGAAAGCGAGTCTTAATAGGGCGCATGAGTTTGTGGGATCAGACCCGAAACCGAGTGATCTAGGCATGTCCAGGATGAAGGTAGGGTAACACCTACTGGAGGTCCGAACCCACACCTGTTGAAAAAGGTCGGGATGAGGTGTGCCTAGGGGTGAAAGGCCAATCAAACTCGGAGATAGCTGGTTCTCCGCGAAATCTATTTAGGTAGAGCGTCATCCGAATACCCTCGGGGGTAGAGCACTGGATGGGTAATGGGGCCCCACAGGCTTACTGATCCTAACCAAACTCCGAATACCGAGGAGTACTAGATGGCAGACACACGGCGGGTGCTAACGTCCGTCGTGGAGAGGGAAACAACCCTGACCTACAGCTAAGGCCCCTAATTCATGGCTAAGTGGGAAAGCATGTGAGACGACCAAAACAACCAGGAGGTTGGCTTAGAAGCAGCCATCCTTTAAAGATAGCGTAACAGCTCACTGGTCTAGATAAGTTGTCTTGCGGCGAAGATGTATCGGGGCTCAAGCCATGAGCCGAAGCTTAGGATGTATCGTAAGATACGTGGTAGCGGAGCGTAGTGTGAAATAGTCTCGTGTGTCCTTACCGGGCTTGCCCGGATTGGACACAAGAGGCTTTCGATGAAGCCGGGGCGTGAGCCATCCGGTGGAGAGATCACTAGCGAGAATGATGACATGAGTAGCGACAAACAGGGTGAGAGACCCTGTCGCCGAAAGTCCAAGGGTTCCTGCTTAAAGCTAATCTGAGCAGGGTAAGCCGACCCCTAAGGCGAGGCCGAAAGGCGTAGTCGATGGGAACCAGGTTAATATTCCTGGGCCAGATGGAAGTGACGGATCTCGAGGGTTGTTCGTTCTTATCGGATTGAACGGGCCGCTTAGAGGTTCCTGGAAATAGCTCCATCGCTAGATCGTACCCTAAACCGACACAGGTGGACTGGTAGAGAATACCAAGGCGCTTGAGAGAACGATGTTGAAGGAACTCGGCAAAATACCTCCGTAAGTTCGCGAGAAGGAGGCCCGGTTTCCAGGCAACTGGAGGCTGGGGGCACAAACCAGGGGGTGGCGACTGTTTACTAAAAACACAGGGCTCTGCGAAGTCGCAAGACGACGTATAGGGTCTGACGCCTGCCCGGTGCTGGAAGGTTAAAAGGAGAGGTGCAAGCCTTGAATTGAAGCCCCAGTAAACGGCGGCCGTAACTATAACGGTCCTAAGGTAGCGAAATTCCTTGTCGGGTAAGTTCCGACCTGCACGAATGGCGTAACGACTTCCCCGCTGTCTCCAACATCGACTCAGCGAAATTGAATTGCCTGTCAAGATGCAGGCTTCCCGCGGTTAGACGGAAAGACCCCGTGCACCTTTACTACAGCTTCACACTGGCATCAGGCCAAGCATGTGCAGGATAGGTGGTAGGCTTTGAAGCAGTCACGCTAGTGGCTGTGGAGCCATCCTTGAGATACCACCCTTGCTTCGCTTGATGTCTAACCGCGGTCCGTTATCCGGATCCGGGACCCTGTGTGGCGGGTAGTTTGACTGGGGCGGTCGCCTCCCAAAGAGTAACGGAGGCGTGCGAAGGTTGGCTCAGAGCGGTCGGAAATCGCTCGTTGAGTGCAATGGCAGAAGCCAGCCTGACTGCGAGACTGACAAGTCGAGCAGAGACGAAAGTCGGCCATAGTGATCCGGTGGTCCCGAGTGGAAGGGCCATCGCTCAACGGATAAAAGGTACGCCGGGGATAACAGGCTGATGGTGCCCAAGAGTCCATATCGACGGCACCGTTTGGCACCTCGATGTCGGCTCATCTCATCCTGGGGCTGGAGCAGGTCCCAAGGGTACGGCTGTTCGCCGTTTAAAGAGGTACGTGAGCTGGGTTTAGAACGTCGTGAGACAGTTCGGTCCCTATCTGCCGTGGGTGTAGGATACTTGAGAGGAGTTGCCCCTAGTACGAGAGGACCGGGGTGAACGATCCACTGGTGGACCAGTTGTCATGCCAATGGCAGTGCTGGGTAGCTATGATCGGAAAGGATAACCGCTGAAGGCATCTAAGCGGGAAGCCCCCCTCAAAACAAGGTATCCCTGAGGACCGTGGTAGACCACCACGTCGATAGGCCGGAGATGTAAGCGCAGCAATGCGTTCAGTTGACCGGTACTAATTGTCCGATAGGCTTGATTTGATCCAGTAGAAGAATGGCTCTGCCGTTCCAAACCGGAAAAGATCGAAAGCATGCACAACCCAAAGTGTGCTTGACTTGGAAAACGATGAAATCCGGGCAAAGACGCCCGGAACACGAGCTGTTTGTTCGGTTTGGTGGTCACAGCGCGAGCAAAACACCCGACCCCATTCCGAACTCGGCAGTTAAGTGCCGTTGCGCCGATGGTACTGCGTCCTAAGACGTGGGAGAGTAGGTCACCGCCAAACCTAACAAGCAGCTCGTTGATCTCTCGAACACGATGATCGGCCGCGATCCGCCCCCCAGGGCGCCTCGGGCCACCACACACCGCCGTCTCGGCATTGCGCAAGCCACCAGGCAACAGCGCATAAAAGAGTGTCGCGGGATGGAGCAGTCCGGTAGCTCGTCAGGCTCATAACCTGAAGGTCGTAGGTTCAAATCCTACTCCCG
>NZ_JAEKPD010000038.1 GCF_016412875.1 Palleronia pontilimi
AACACAGCAGCTGGAGGGCCTGGCGGCGCGGTCACTCGTGCGCGGCATCTGGGATTGCGAGTCCAGCAAACTCTGCGTTCACGGGCCATATCGGACATTGGTCAATAAACTCTCTCTGCGGCACAGGTTGCGCGAAGTGATCGTTTCCAAAAAGACGGAGCACATCGGGTTGTGCAGGGCGGGTATTCGGACAATGGCCTCTCCGGCGCGGGCGTCGAGGCCGCAACGCGATCGCTCAGTTCGCCTGAAGGAAGATTAAAGAAGCCGTGATTCAGCATGGCTGGCTGTGCGACGGTTGAAATTGGCAGATGCAGGACTGCGGGCTTCCAAGTACGCGGATCATCACGCCAAAAAGCTGACTGCGCAACTCAACGTGGTAACGTTATAAGAGAATCGCGCCTTGGGGAGGACGGTGATGAGCTGCCGTATTTGCCGATTGTCCTACGTTGCATGGGTTGCATTGGCGATCTTCACCCTTGGTAATCCGCTTGTCGCTCAAGAGACAGTTGCGATCCAATTCGCTCCGGGTGCCTTCGGCGCAACCGTGAACGGCAAGGTCGTCGGCGACACGCATGTCGACTACGTCGTCAACGCCCGACAAGGACAGACACTCGCGGTTGCGCTTGCGGTCACCGGGACCAACGGCAATGGATCGGCGATGTTCAACATCGTCCCGGCCGGGCAGGATTATCCGGCCATCTACAATGGCAGCATGGACGACGACAATCGCGCATCGGTCGAACTGCCTGACAGCGGCGACTGGGCAATCCGCGTCTACCTGATGGGCAACGACCGCGATACCGGACGCACCGTCGGCTACTCGCTCGACATCTCGATCGCATCGGACTCCAGCAGCGCCGGAGTGGGCTCTGCCGCGGGCTCGGACCTGTTGCCGGAGGAGGACCTCTTCATCGTCCGACTGTCGAGTTCCGGCGGTCAGTTGAACGTGCGGGACGCGCCACGGCCATCGGGCCGCCTGGTCGGGACGCTGCCGAACGGCGCAATGGTGTCCAATGCCGGCGGCTGCACGATGTCGGATGGCCAGCAATGGTGCGAGGTTCAGGCGGCGGGGGGAGGCGCGCGCGGCTGGGTCGCGGCGCGCTTCCTGGCCCTGCCGAGTCCGGAAACGACCTCTGGCGCCACGGGCCGGATCGTGACCATCGCGGGGGTTCCCGACGGCGACGTGTTGAACGTGCGTAGCGGTCCGGGCACCGGAGAGGCCATCGTCGGCGCGCTGAGCAACGACACCCAGGTCCGCGAACTTCGGTGCGAGCCGCAGGCCGGGTCCCGCTGGTGCGAGATCGAGATGATGACCGACATGCGCGGACGGGGCTGGATCAACGCGCGCTATATCGTGGGCAACGGCCCGAGCGCCACGCAACTGCCGAGCGCAGCCCGCATGGAACGCGTCCGGTTTGACGCCGGTGCGTCGGGCGCGGAAGTCTCCGACCAGCTCGGCGCGGGCACGAGCGTCACCTATCTGATCGGCGCCGGGAACGGACAGATGCTCTACACGCGCGTCGCGGCGCCGGGATCGGGCCTTGCTTGGCGGCTCTACAACCCAGACGGATCGCTGCTCGACGAGGGCGCGCCGTCGAAGGAATACCGCGGCCAGCTCTTCCAGTCGGGCGATCACCGGCTCGAGGTGGTGAACCGCAGCGGTGCCGCGCAGACCTTCAACGTCATCGTCGGGATCGATTGACGCCAAGGAAAACGAAGAAACCACCACAGGGACAGGAGAGACCATGACTCATTTCATCAAGCTCGGCCTCGCAACAGCTGCGATGGTGACCCTATCGGGATGCGTCGAGGACACCGGCGGCGGCAGCGCCATGATGCTGCCTGCGCCCGGCAGCGCCCCGTTTATCGAGGGCAGCTTCGGCGCGAGCGATGCCGCCGTTTCGGCCTGCCGGAATGCACTGCAAGCGCAGGTGACCGGCGGCGTGACCGTAGTCGGGTCGGAATTCTCGCAGGCCAACAGCGCGGTCTACATGCGGGTCGGGTCGAACGGCGCGCCGTGGCGGTGCCTGGTCGGCGATGACGGCAGCAATCCGTCGGTCGAATTCCAGGGCAGCGAAGGCTTCTTGTGATGACCGCGCGCGGGACAAGCCCAAGTCGGCTGTGCCGCGCGCTCATCATCGGGTTCGCGGCGCTCTGGGCGCTGGCCGTGGCGATCCTCGTCATCGGAACGTTCGGTCTGTTCGGGCAGGAGCGCGATCCCCTGTCGGCTGTCTTCCTGCTGCCGCTGGGGCTTCCATGGGCTCTCTTGCCCATGGGCGGCGCAGTCTGGGCGATCCTAGCGCCGGGCATCAATCTCGCCCTCATCGTCGCCCTGTGCCGCATCCGCAGGGCGCGCTGACATCGTCCTTCGGAGGACTTCTCATGGGCAATATCCTGATCGGTCGCGCGGGGTGTGCGATCGGCGCCGCCACCTGCAGGGTCCCGATCTGCGGCGTGGCGGGCATGGGGGGCGCCACGGGCTCTCGGCACCGGCATCTGCAGGACTGCCCGGCCCGCGATGAGGTCCGATGTCGCCCCGGACGACAGGACCGCCGCCAGCGCCGCGGGCTGCGCGTACATCATGGACAGTCTGCCCGCAGCATCCGAGTGAGCGGCCGCGCTTGAACATGCGCCGTCCTCTGCGCAGAATTCGACCGTTCCGAACCCGGTTGAGATGGACGTTCCGTTGCGTGTCCCGATGGCCCTGATCGCATTCGCACTCTTCTGCGCCGCTTCGATCGGTGTCCTGCGCATGGTCTACGCGCTGCCCCAGCGCGACGATTCACCGTCCACCCGGGCGATCCCCATCAGCGCCGAGACAACGCTCGGCGCGCGGGTCGAAACACTGATGGTCGGCCATCCCGATCTCGACGGTATCCAGCCGCTCGCGGACGGGCGCGACGCCTTCGCGGCGCGCATCCTGATGGTGACCTTCTCCCCGGTATCCGGGCCATTGCGAACTGGA
>NZ_JAEKPD010000039.1 GCF_016412875.1 Palleronia pontilimi
CCCATCCGCGAGATTTCACGGCGGACCGGGCTGTCTCGCAACAGCATCAGGAGGTATTTGCGGGCGGGCACTGTTGAGCCCAAGTTTCAGGCGCCATCAAGGCCAAGCAAGCTGGACTCGTATGCAGAGAAGCTGACAGGCTGGCTGGTGACGGAGCAGCGCAAGTCGCACAAGGATCGGCGGACCGCGAAGCAGATGCATGCTGATTTGGTGCAGCTTGGCTGTGACGGCTCGTGTGAGCGGGTCGCGGCCTTTGTGCGGGCATGGAGAGGGGATCGGCAACGTGCGCAGCAGACGACCGATCGCGGGACATTCGTGCCGCTGGTGTTCCGGCCTGGCGAGGCGTTCCAGTTCGACTGGAGCGAGGACTGGGCCCATGTCGGCGGCGAGCGCATCAAGTTACAGGTGGCCCATATCAAGCTGTCGCACAGTCGGGCGTTTCTGGTCAGGGCCTATCTATTGCAGACGCATGAGATGCTGTTTGACGCGCACTGGCACGCGTTCCGGGTCTTTGAGGGCGTTCCGGGCCGCGGGATCTACGACAACATGAAGACGGCGGTGGATCGCGTGGGCGCGGGCAAGAAGCGCGATGTAAATGCGCGGTTCCTGACCATGACCAGCCACTACGTTTTTGAGGCCAATTTTTGCAATCCGGCAGCGGGCTGGGAACGAGCCTTTGTCCGCCATTGGTCCGAGGACAATGGCGAGTGGCCAGGTCGAGAAGAATGTCCGCGATGCGCGCCATCGGCTCTGGCAGGTGATGCCAGCCTTCCCAGATCTCGATGCGCTGAATGGCTGGCTTGAAGAGCGCTGCAGGGTTCTGTGGGCCGAGACTGCGCATGGCACTTTGTCTGGCAGTATTGCCGATGCCTGGGAGGCTGAGAAGTCGGCACTGATGCCCTTGCCTACGGCCTTTGATGGCTTTGTCGAACAGAGCAAGCGCGTATCGCCCACGTGCCTTATCACCTTCGACCGCAATCGCTACTCTGTGCCTGCCAGCTTCGCAAACCGCCCCGTCAGCCTGCACATCTACCCTGAACGGCTGGTGATCGTCATGCTGAAAGCATGCCTGCGGCATGACGCCGAAGGGCACATGGTCTGCGAGCATCAGCGCATCATTGAGCGGTCACACCGGCAACCTGGCCGCGTCATCTATGACTGGCGACATTACCTCGCCGTGGTCCAGCGCAAGCCGGGCGCGCTACGCAATGGTGCGCCCTTCGTCGAGATGCCAGAGGCGTTCCGTCAATTGCAGGGGCAGATGCTGCGCAAGCCCGGCGGCGATCGCGAGATGGTCGAGATCCTGTCCTTGGTGCTGCATCATGACGAACAGGACGTGCTGTGCGCCGTGGAAATGGCTCTGGAGGCGGGCGTGCCGACCAAGACCCATGTGCTCAACCTGCTCCATAGGCTGGTGGATGGCACACCAACTGACCAGCCCGATGTGACTTCGCAAGCCTCGCCCTGAAGAAGGAGCCTGAGGCCAACGTTGCACGCTACGATGGACTGCGGGGAGGCACACGCCATGCGTCATGATCCCGCCGGGGCCGCAATTGTCATCATGCTGCGCAGCCTGAAGATGCCAGGCATGGCGCAGGCAGTGCATGACCTCATGGAACAGGGCGCGCCTGCATTTGACGCGGCAATCCCGATTCTGTCGCAACTGCTCAAGGCTGAAATGGCCGAACGCGAGGTGCGCTCCATTGCCTATCACATGAAGGCCGCGCGCTTCCCGGCCTACAAGGACCTCTCTGGCTTCGACTTCGCCGCCAGCGAGGTCAACGAAGCCCTCGTGCGCCAACTGCATCGGTGCGAGTTCATGGACGCGGCCGAGAACGTGGTCCTGATCGGCGGACCCGGAACTGGGAAAAGCCACGTAGCGACTGCATTGGGCATTCAGGCCATTGAGCATCATCGCAAGCGGGTGCGCTTCTTCTCGACCGTCGAACTGGTGAATGCGCTGGAACAAGAAAAGGCCCAGGGAAAGGCTGGAAAGATCGCCGAGGCGCTGGTGAAGACCGAATTGGTGATCCTCGACGAGCTCGGCTACCTGCCGTTCAGTGCCTCGGGCGGTGCGCTGCTGTTCCATCTTCTCAGCAAACTATACGAGCGCACCAGTGTGGTCATCACCACCAACCTCAGCTTCAGCGAGTGGGCCAGCGTTTTTGGCGATGCAAAGATGACCACGGCACCCCTCGATCGCCTCACCCATCGCTGCCACATCCTTGAAACCGG
>NZ_JAEKPD010000004.1 GCF_016412875.1 Palleronia pontilimi
GGTGATGGACCCGAGCGTCGATTCGCGTTAGAAGCTGAAAGGAAGGGAACGGTGATTATCGGACCGTTCAGTAGGGAAAATTGGAGCCATGAGCATCAAAACGGTCGTGATCGGATCCCCTCTCGCGGGCACATCCGTCCTGTTCTCGATCCTCGACGTGCTGGCGTCGGTGGGTCGCGATTGGGAGATGCTGCACGGCATGCCGATGAAGGCACCGGTGTTTCAGGTCAGTCTCAGAACCGCTGACGGCGCGCCTTACTGGGATGTGAACGGCCGCAAGATCACGCCGGACGCGAAGCTCGACGAGGACCCGGCGCCGGACCTCGTGATCGTGCCGGACATGCATTTCGACCCGAATGGAGGGTTTCCGGCGCAGTTTCAGCCGATCGCGGATTGGATCGCTGCCGCCCATGCGCGCGGCGCAATCGTGACCTCCGTCTGCTCCGGCGCCGTGCTGCTGGGCGGGGCGGGACTGCTCGACGGCAAGGAGGCCACGACGCATTGGGGCTACGCCGACATGCTCGGCCGCAACTTCCCGGACGTGAAGGTCTGCCGCGAACGCATCCTGGTTCCGGCGGGCGAAGGCCACCGCGTCGTGACCGCGGGCGGTGCCTCGGCCTGGGCGGACCTGATGCTGTATCTGATCGCGCGTTTCGCGGGCGCGGACGAAGCGCGCCGTGTCGCGAAGATCTACCTGATCGACCCGCATAGCGAGGGCCAACTGACATATGCGTCCCTGACCTCGGGGCGGCAGCACGAGGACCAGTTGGTCGCCGAGGCGCAGGTCTGGGCAGCACAACACTACGATTCGCCCAGCCCGGTGGCCGCCATGGCGTCGCTCACCCAGATGACCGAGCGTGGATTCCTGCGGCGCTTCAAGAAGGCGACCGGGCAGGCGCCAGCCGACTACGTGCAGACGCTTCGGATCGAAGAGGCCAAGCAACTGCTCGAGACGACCGGGATGTCGATCGAGGATATCTCGGCCGAGGTCGGATACTCGGAGCCGTCGAGCTTTCGGTCGGCCTTCCGCAAACGCGTCGGCATCTCGGCGTCCGCCTACCGCAAGAAGTGGAAAGCGCTCGCGCCGGTCACGTCCTGAACACAGCAGCTGGAGGGCCTGGCGGCGCGGTCACTCGTGCTCGCAAATGCGTCTTGTCCCAGTGCAGCAGCCGTTCTTTCGAGGCTGTGCATAGGCTGAGGTGGGCTCGAAGTGGACTTACGGCGGCGCAGGAGGTTCAACTCGCGGCCACCCAAAGACCCGCCGCTCTGGGCCCGTTGCGGACCTGTATGCGAGTCGCCCACGCCGCGGTGCCGCGTCTCGAAAGCAGACGTTGGTGACGTCGCGCAGCATCGGTCGGCCCGCGGAGGTCAGCTATGCGGACTATGCGGACATTAGTTGAGGGCTTAAAGATGTTCGCGTGCGACCGACGAAGACCCAAAATAAAATTTGGGGCAAATCACTTCTCGCCCTTCGCGCCCGCTTCTTCGTAGCCGGGCAAGCGCTGGTTCGTCTGCGGGTTCCATAGGCCGCAACCAAATCGACGCATTGGTGTTGTGATCTTGAGGAGAACAGGGCGTGCAGCCCCAAAACTCATGTTGATCGACAGATACTGAGGATAGGCCCACGCTTCGAGATACTGCTTAGGCCTCTCCCATCTTTGCTCATCGATACGCTCCCAAGCCGACAAAAGTTCCGCCAAAGTCTCAATCATGGCGTTGGTATCAAGCTCCGCGAGGCCATCCAGCTTGTTGCCATTTGCCAAAGCTGAATGAACTGCGGCGTGGTCGTGTTCAAGCGTGTCGCTGTAGCGCCAAAATGCGATGTCAAAACTCATCGGATGACGATACGTCATTAGGATGAAATGTGAAGATACATCTGGTGGTAGACACTCTCGGTGCAGATCGAACGACGAGCGTTTGCGCTTTGACTCAGGAAGTCGAAGAAGTGCTTTCTGCAGGTCCGCTTTGGGCTCGAAGCGGACTTGCGGTAGCGCGGCAAAAAACCGTGATATGGTGCCTTGTTAGCGTCGGGTTCTTGTTGTGGAGGGCATGGTGGATCGGAGGATCAGTCATGGAAACGCCAAACCTTCCGGCCATTCGCGCACTTCGCCCTGTCTGGAACAAGGGGCGCATTGTCGGTCAGAAACGTCCACTTGAGCCAAAGCATGTCTGGGCAATCCGCGTCCGGCTCGAACTGGCTTTGAACCACCGCAACCTCGCTCTGTTCAACATGGCGATCGCCAGTAATCTGCGCGGATGTGATCTGGTAAAGATGAAGGCCGTTGGCGTGATGGCATCAAGTCAGATGAAGGAGCGCGCGTCGGTCTTGCAAAGCAAGACGCAGAAGCGTGTGCGGTTCGAGATATCCGAGGGTAAGCGAGCCTATGTCGAGAAGTGGATGGAAGACGAGCTAATGGTCGGCTCCAAGTATCTTCAGCTTGGCCGCTTTCATGAGCGCCTGAATATCTCGACACGCCATTGTACGCGGGCCGTCCGCGATTGGGTCACATCGTTCGTCTAGAGGCAAGCGCCTGTGGCACGCATTCGATGAGGCGAACGAATGTGACGCAGATCCACGAGAAGACAGGCAACCTGCGGGCGATGCAGCCTTTGCTTGGACACACCAAGATGTACAGCACGGTGCGGTACCTAGGCGTCGAGCTTGAGGATCCGTTAGCAATCGCCGAGGCCACTGAAATCTAGCAACTTCGGGTCGCCTTCACTTGCGGCACGGAGTGGACATTGGCCATCCCCGTAAACGCTGCGGTGTCGCTTTGCCAGACCGGACCTTCGCGGCGCGTGCATTGCCTGAACGATCGAGGGGCGCTGTGCGGGACGAAGGTTTTATCCCTGCTCGCCGACTAAAAAAGCCTCTATCGGCACCGAAACTGATCAGTTGGCGTGTTCTGGTCGCGCATTTCTGGACACGCTCTCGAACATGCCAATGATCTCGATCGGAGAGAGTCGGTCAAGAACGCCGTCGGCGATCTGCTCCTTTGTCCATATCAGCGATTCCACCGGATCGTGTAGCATGGCCCAATTCCCGAACATTCGGTCTGCGACCTGCCTCCTGATGAGCGTGTTGACCTGTAGATGGCGGTCGTCGTGAGAAATGCGTGTGAATGTCGCGTCTATCCGTTCGGACGGACCTTCGAGCAACTGAAGATAGATGTCGTGTCGGCAGATAAGGGCGCCGGTGATGTCATCGCGCAGATTGCACCTACGTGCATCGTTCAAGATGCCGCTCAAGATCATGCTTTCGTACCCGAATGGCTGTGAAACATAGATAAGTTGGGTGAGATCGGTGATGATCGTCGCTCCTTGTGTCCTCATGGGATTCCGGGACGGATCGGATTGCGACCGGAGTGTCGCCGGTTGAGCTCAGTTTAGCGAAGGGTGGCGAGAGCGCAACAACACACCAGATCCGACGCGGAGCGGACATGCGGTGTTGCGGCGAGGGGGGGGGGGCGTCGAGACGAAGCCGTCCAGGTGTCGTTCACGGCCCATTCACGACCTTCGAGACTTAAACGGGATGCTGCACTCGCAGCCCACATAGCGGGCATTGATCCCAATAGCTCATGATACGGGCGAATGGTCTTGTTGTCGTACCCGGCGCTAGACATACTCCGCTAGGCCAAACTTTTCAGGACTTGATAGTTGAAAGCTGTAACCAACCCGAGGTGGAACCCCGACAATCCCATCGAGATTGCGCCAGAAGTCTATGAAAAACAGGTTGTTTCTTGGTTGCGATCCGCGGGGCAAGAGCTTCAGGGTTTCACTGTCAGTCACCTAGAAAAGATACATGGGAATGGTGGCGAATACAGCATTGATGGCTGGGCGGAGTTTGAGATTTTTGGGGGCACAAAGATCTGTGTCTTGGTCGAGTGTAAAAGGCACAGACGGCCAGTAGAGCGAGATGTCATTCTGGGTGTGCACGCAAAAGCCCAAGCCATTGGTGCACAAAAGTCCATTGTATTCACAACTTCGGGTTTTCAGAGAGGGGCTATCGAGTTTGCCACCTCCGCTGGTATCGCACTTGTAATATTCGTGGATGGTAAACTCACCTACGCCACTCGGAGCAGAGAGCCATTGCGCGAAGCAGGCTATCCATCCGATCTGCCAGATTTCGCAGGGCAAATGATATGTTCTGAAGGCAATAGAACCTCAATTTTGACTATTACGGATGACCGTATCAAACCATTGGCAGATTGGTTCAGGTCTGAAAGCGAAGCCCGATTTCGCTAGCATTAAGACTGCTCAGAAATTAGGACCAGCAAGAGAGTATTCATCTTTTGACATCCGATTATGTTTCTTTGTCGCGGCGATTTTTGGAAGTCACCTCTGGCGATTTCGACAACGAGTCTGAAAGCATTTGGTCTTTGCTCTCGACAAGTGAGATGGGAAAAACGTGGGAGGATATTCTTTCGAACGATGTATCCGTTCTCCTTGGCACCGCTGGTTCGGGAAAAACAACCGAAGTTCGGCAGCAAGTGACCCGACACCTTGAGGCGGGGCAAGACGCGTTTCTGTTGCGCTTGGAGGCTTTACAAGATGGGAACTTGGTTGGTTCATTCGACTTTGAATTGGAAAGTCAAGTTGAGCGTTTTGAAAAATGGAAGCGGTCAAAAAAAGGCGGATTTCTGTTTTTTGACGCTCTTGACGAGGCGCGCCTGCCGTCTTTACGCAATGAAAGTGCGCTAGAAGAAGCCCTAGACATTGTCTCACGAGAGATCGGGCGACGACAGGAACCCGTGCATGTTTTGGTTACCAGCCGCCCAAGCGAGTGGCTTGGGGACGGCGACATAAGACGGCTGACTCGCTTCATAAGGCAGACAAGAGATGCCAAACGGGACTTGGGAGCAGACGGCCCGAAACACAAAATTTATCGTCTCGCACCGCTGGTGACCGGGGACATTGAGAAACTTGCTGTTTCTCGCGATGTGGAACCCACGGACTTCATTAATGCCGTGAACACCCATCTTTCTACAGGTCTAATCCAGCAACCACTGGACGCGCATCAATTCTTAGACGTCTGGAAAAAGGCCGTTGATGAGGGGCGCTCCCCCGGAGAAGTCTTCAAATCGAGACTTCAAGTAATGCGCGATTTGGTTACCTGGCGGCTGTTCGGTCGATATGAAAGCAAGGATCGCTTGAGCATTGATATCAACAGGGCGCGCATGTGATTGACCTTTGCGGAGACAAGCCAATCTCCGAATACACGAAGGAGGATGCAAACGCCTTTCGTGACAATCTGATCGAACGGGGTATGGCTGGCAGCAGTATCGTCCGTATCTTCGGAACAGTGCGTTCTGTTATTAACTTTGCCGTAGCTGAAGAGGGCTTGGATATCCGGAACCCGTTCGGCAAGGTTTACTTCGACCGCAATTAAGGCGTGAAGGAACGGCAACCGATACCATTTGATGCGATACGTCTTATTCAAGATAAATGCGTGGAAGAGGACGATGAATTGCGTTGGTTGATTGCACTCGTCGCAGATACGGGAATGCGCCTTTCAGAAGCGGCGGGGTTGCATCGAGACGACTTCCAGCAAGATGCTGATGGCGGTCACTATGTCCGTGTTCAGCCGCACCGTTGGCGTCGCCTCAAGACGCCTGGAAGTGCGCGTGAAATTCTGCTCGTTGGCTCGAGTCTGTGGGCTGCCAAAAGGATCATGGACTGGCAAGGTGATCCTGAGTTCGCGTTCCCGCGATAAAATATGGCCGAGAATACGAACGCCAACGCAGCCAGTGCCGCGCTGAACAAGTGGTTAAAGGCTTACGCACCAGAAGGCGCTATGATGCACAGATTTCGGCACTCGATGCGGGATCGGCTACGGGCCGTCGAATGTCCGGCAGAATTCGTGGATCAGATTGGTGGCTGGCAAACCGGCGGTATCGGTCACGGCTACGGAATGGGGTATCCGATGCCCATCTTGCGCAAATGGCTGGAAGAGGCAACGCGCTGCGCGCATTAACAATAAAGCATGTTCTACGCCTCGTGCAGATTGTCCAAAGAGCTGTATTTTTCGTGACTTCCGGCCAGATCCGAGTCTGGTAGCGGCATTATCCACTATTCGTGACGCCGTGTGGCGGAGATAGAAAGATCCGGCCTCTGCTGTTTCGCCAGCCGGGGACTCCGGGCAAGCGCCGCGGGTCGCGGGGACTGGAAGGGCCGTTACGCTGCGGCTGAACGCCGCTGCCGGATTGAAATGCGGGCGGCGCGGGACATCCTCAGGCCCTTCTAAGCAAGAGTTCACATCATGCGCGTGTTCAAGATCCTCGTCGGCTGTCTGATCGTCCTCGCGCTGGGGGCCGTCGGGTTGCTCGGCACCGATAAACTGCTGGCCGCACTCGCCCCGTCGTCCCAGGGGCAGGACCGGGGCGCGCAGGCCACGCGCGTCGGGGTGACGTCCCCGCGCATGCAACGGGTCGAGGACACAGTGTCTGCCGTGGGCACGATCAGGCCCATCCGCTCGGTCATGCTGGTGCCCAACGCGTCGGGCCGTGTGACCGCCGTCAACGTGACGTCGGGCGAAATGGTCGATGCGGGCGACCTGCTGGTGCAACTGGACGACCGCGCGGAACGGGCCGCGGTGACCGAAGCCGAGGCCACCTTGAGCGAGGCGCAGCAAAACCTCGACCGCATCGACGAGCTGCAGGAGCGCAACGTGTCCGCCGAGGCCCGGCTGGAGCAGGCGCGCGCCGCCTTCCTGCGGGCCGAGGCCGCGCTGACCACGGCCCGTGCCGCGGTGGAGGACCGCGCGATAACGGCCCCGTTCGGCGGAACCCTAGGCCTGATCGATATCGAGCAGGGGGCGATGCTGGACAGCAGCGTCCCGGTGACCACGCTATCGGATCTGTCGATTGTCGAAGTGTCCGCCGCGCTGCCCGAACGATATTTCGGTTCGATCACGGCCGATCAGGCGATGATCATCACGACGCCCGCCTACCCGGACCGCGAGTTCCAGGGCCAGGTCACGGTCCGCGCGCTGCAGGTCGATCTGGGCTCGCGCAGCTTCGAGATCCGCGCCCGCTTCGACAATGCGGACGGACAGCTCGCAGGCGGCATGTTCGCCAATGCACGGATCGTGCTGGACACCTATGACGGCCTGGCCATCCCCGACGACGCGATCATCAGCGAAGGCCTGACGACCTATGTCTATACCGTCGCGGACGGCAAGGCGGCCCGCACCGAGATCGACGTTGGTGCGTCCCTGGGTGCGCTGACCGAGGTGCGCGACGGTCTGGAGATGGAGGACCGCGTGGTGGTCGCGGGCTGGGACCAGCTCAGCGATGGCGCCACGGTCGAGATCGACCAGGACTACGCGCGCGAGGGCCTGGAATGACGCTTCCCGACCTGTGCATCCGCCGTCCCGTCCTGGCGACGGTCATGTCGATCCTGATCGTGATCCTCGGGATCGCGGGGCTGACGCGCATGCCCGTGCGCGAGCTGCCGGACATCTCCACCGCGCAGGTGACCGTCAGCGTCGGATATACCGGCGCGGGTCCCGGCGTGGTCGACAGCGAACTGGCCACCGTGATCGAGGGCGCGATTTCCACCGTCGCCGGGATCGACAGCATCTCGACCGAGTCCGAGCTGGGCGGTCTGCGCACCGTCATCACCTTCCGCCAGGGACGCGATGTGGATCAGGCCGCGTCGGATGTCCGTGCCGCCGTGCAGGCGGTGACAGGCGACCTGCCGGAAGAGGCGGACGAGCCCCAGGTGGAAAAGAACGACAGCCAGGGCGATCCGATCGTCTGGATGACCATGACGTCGGACACGCTGTCGGCCCCGGAACTGACCGATTACGCCGACCGCTTCGTCACCGACAGGCTGGAAACGCTGGCCGGTGTGGCCGCCGTCCAGGTCTATGGCGACCGACCCTACGCAATGCGGGTGTGGCTCGATCCCGAAGCGATGGCCGCCCGCGGCGTCACCGCGACCGAGATCGCCGATGCCCTGCGCGCCAACAACCTGGAATTACCCGCGGGCCAGATCGAAAGCAGCTCGCGCACCTATTTGCTCAGGACCGAAACGCGGCTGTCCAGCGTCGAGGCGTTCCGCGACCTGATCGTCACCACCAGCGATGCGGGGCGCATCACCCTGGGCGACGTGGCGCGGGTCGAGATCGGCACCGAAAGCGACGACAGCGAATTCCGCTCGAACGGGGAAACTGCCATCGGGCTCGGCGTCCTGCGTCAGTCGTCGGCCAACACGCTGTCCATATCCGCGGCCGTGCAGGACGAAGTCGCGGCAATCCAGTCGGAGCTGCCGGGCGGCACCAGCCTGCAGATCACGTCGGACGACGCCAACTTCATCCGCAACTCGATCCGGCAGGTGCTGACGACCCTTGGCATATCGGTCGCCATCGTCGTGGCCGTGATCTTCGTGTTCCTGACCTCGATCCGCGCGACCATCGTGCCCGCGATCACCATCCCCATCGCCCTGCTGGGGGCCTGCGCCGGGATCGCGGTCGCCGGGTTCTCGATCAATATCCTGACCCTGTTCGCCCTGATCCTGGCCATCGGGCTGGTCGTCGACGATGCCATCGTCGTTCTGGAAAACATCGAACGCCGGGTCGAAAACGGGGACGACCCGAAAGAGGCGGCGCGCAAGGGCGCGAACCAGGTGTTCTTCGCGGTGGTGTCGACCTCGGCGGTGCTGATCTCGGTCTTCGTGCCGCTGTCCTTCCTGGAGGGCGAGATCGGCAAGCTGTTCCAGGAATTCGGCATCACATTGGCCATCGCCGTGGCCCTGTCGACCTTCGTGGCGCTGTCGCTCTGCCCCGTGATCGCCAGCCTGGTGCTGAAGAAGGGCATGAACGACGGCCGCTTCTCGCGCATGGTCAAGGGCGCCACCGACCGCCTGTCCAGCGGCTTTCGCAGCCTGCTGACCCGCGCGATCAAGACACCCGTCATCATCCTGGGCATCGCGGCGGCGCTCACGGGGATGTCGTGGACGCTCTACCAGCAATTGCCGTCGCAGCTGACCCCGAACGAGGATCGCGGCATCTTCTTCGTGTCGGTCAGCGCCCCGGCAGGCTCGGCGCTGGGGCTGACCGATGCGGCCGTCCGACAGGTCGAGGACCTGATCGCGCCCTATCGCGAGGATGGCGTGGTCGACGACGTGATCTCGATCGTCGGCCAATACGGAGAGACGGGGCGCGCTTTCGTGGTCGCGGTCATGTCGCCCTGGGGCGCGCGTGACATGGGCCCGCGTGACGTGCTGGCCGAACTGCGCCCGGAATTCGGCAAGATCACCGTGGCCAGCGTCCGCAGTTTCGCGCCCTCGGGGCTGGATGCGGGCGGCGGCTCGGGGCTCGAGGTCATCGTCACCGCGCCCAGCTTCGAAGATGCCGCCGAGTATTCGGACCAGATGGCCCAGCGCCTGCGCGAGGATCCCGATATCGTCGGCGTGCGCCGCGCCTACGAGGTGAACACGCCCGGCTACGATATCGGCGTGAACCGCGCCATGGCGCGCGAAATCGGGGTGGACGTGCGCGCGATCTCGGA
Source organism: Palleronia pontilimi (assembly GCF_016412875.1). Classification (GTDB taxonomy): domain Bacteria; phylum Pseudomonadota; class Alphaproteobacteria; order Rhodobacterales; family Rhodobacteraceae; genus Palleronia; species Palleronia pontilimi. Next base: position 9,513 of record NZ_JAEKPD010000004.1, read on the forward strand.
CGCGGTGCGCACCTTCTTCGCGTCGGCCGAAGTGACCGAGTTCATTTCGCGCGACCGCCAATACCCGGTGATCCTTCAGGCGCCCGACGACCGGCGCGCCGCCGTCACCGATCTGCGTGGCATCAACGTCCGCGCCGGCAACGGCGAACTCGTCCCGCTGGACGGCCTTGTGACGCTCGAGCGTCGCGCGTCCGTCCGCGCTTTCAACCGGTATAACCGGCAACCGTCGGTCGAGATCTCTGCGTCCCTGGCCGAAGGTGTCGATCTGGGCACGGCCATCGCCACGGTCGAACGGATCGCCGAAGACCTGCCGCCGCAGATGCAGATCTCGTATTCCGGGCAGGCGGAAAGCTTCCAGGAAACGTCCGGCGGGCTCGCGGTCACGTTCGGGCTGGCGCTGCTCATCGTCTTCCTCGTCCTGGCCGCGCAGTTCGAGAGCTTCATACAGCCGGTGATCATCCTGCTGTCGGTGCCGCTGGCCGTCGCGGGGGCCTTGCTGACGCTCTTTTTGGTGGGCGAGGCGGTGAACATCTACACCCAGGTCGGAATGGTGATGTTGATCGGCCTGATGGCCAAGAACGGCATCCTGATCGTCGAATTCGCCAACCAGCTGCGCGACGAGGGCTACGCCATCCGCGAAGCCGTGATCGAGGCCGCGACCGTGCGCCTGCGACCCATCCTGATGACGGTCCTCTCGACGGTGCTTGGCGCCGTGCCCCTGGTCCTGTCCAGCGGGGCGGGCGCGGCCAGCCGCATTTCGATCGGCCTGGTCATCATCGGCGGCTTCATGGCGGCGTCGCTGCTGACCCTGTTCCTGACCCCGGTGCTCTACGACCTGCTGCAATGGGAGCGTACGCCGGAAGAAGAAGAGGCGACCGAACCGGCCTGACGCCAGGGTGGTCTGTGGGTGCAGGGTCCATCCGCGTGAGGCGCGGCATCTTGAGGCGCGGCTCAGTGCCCACGTCGGCGATGTCTCACCCCAGGCCAAGAGGCTCGGCCGGTCGCCCAAGGATCTGCGCCGCCACCCGCTCGGCCGAGTCCAGCGCGCCCTCCATCAGCCCGCCCATGTCCCGGGCCGTCTCGGTCTGGGCGAAATGCAGGCGACCGTCCCAAAGGCCGGTCAGGGCCGTCGGCAAGTGATAGGCCGGGTGCCCGGCGGTCGGCAGCTGGTCGAGATCCGTCGCGGTTTCGGGATCCCGCGACCAGTCCTTCAGGCTGCATGTGCCGGGATGCAGGGCCTCTGGTCCGAAGATCCGGCCCAGCTGCCGCAGGGCTTCCGCCGTGATGTCGTCCGCCCGACCGGCCCGCTGTGCCGCGGGGATGCCGAGGAAGCCGAACAGCGCCGCGGGCGTGCCCTCCGGCCCGGACGCGTCGTGCATTTCCATCAAGGGACCGCGCCGACTGCTGGCGTCGCCCGACAGGCCCGCATCGCGCCAGAAGGGGCGGTCGTAGACGGCGACGAACTTGGCGTGTCCCGCCATCCAGGTCGGAATGGCGCTGAGGGCGCGCATGGTCTCGGGTGCAAGCGCAGGATCGAAACCCAGGTTCGCGGCAACCCGCGGCGGGGCGGTCACGACCATCTGCCGGGCGCGGCAGATGTCACCGTTCGCCAGGTTGACGGTCCCGTCCCGCCCAAGGCCGACGACGGGGCATCCCAGGTGCAACCGGTCCTGTGGCAAGCGCACGGCCAGCCCTTCGATCAGCCCGGTCAGCCCTCCCGCCAGGCGAAAGGCGCCTTCCATCGACGCAAAGCCCCGACCGCGCTGCACGCGGCCCAGCTCGTCCTCGACACACACGTCTCCCAACGCAAACTGAGGGAACGCGCGCAATCCCAGGGCCGCGGTCAGCTCGGCGATCCGGTGCTGGCCCGGCCAGAACCACGATGGGCCCAGATCCACGGCCCCGTCCGGGGCGCGCAAACTGTCGATGCGCCCACCCAGCCGGGTCCGCGCCTCGAACAGCTGCACATCCACGCCGTGCCGATGAAGCATTTCGGCCAGCGCCAGTCCCGACAGACCGCCGCCGACGATGGCCACGTCCGTCTTCGGGGGCGTCCGGGTCTTGCTCATGGCCTCAGCCCACCGGAGCGTGCGCAAACCGTGCGGTCCAGTCCTCGACGGCCGCTCTCCCTGCACAACGCAAGTGCCGCCAAATCAGCGCCGTGATCCGCATCCGATGCCAGTCCCGTCTTCCATGCCCGTCCCCCCGGCCGAAACCCGCTTCTCGCCCAGCCCGCGCGGAGGCCGCGCAGCGCGCCGCTTGAACACCCGAGGGGATCCAGTAACGTTCATGTCGGATCAACCCCAGCCGAGGAAGAGCATTATGCCCGATGGAAGCAAATCGACCGCGGCGCCGCGTCGCAGCATCGTCATCCAGGACTTCACCAACAGCGTGCTCGATCCCGCCGAGCCGATGCTCGGCCCCATCGAGGACGGCGGCACGATCATCGCCAATACCGCGCCGGGCTGCTGGGGGCCGATGATCACGCCCAGCCTGCGCGGCGGGCACGAGGTCACGAAACCCGTCTTCGTCGAAGGGGCCGAAGTGGGCGACGGGGTCGCGATCCGCATCCGCGAGATCACCGTAACCTCGACCGCGACCGCGTCCGGGCACGACAGCTCGCCTGAAGGCTTTTGCCTGGGCGATCCCTACGTCGCCGCGCGCTGCCCGGTCTGCGACACCGTCTGGCCCGAGACTCACATCGAAGGGGTGGGGCAGGCGTCCGTCAAATGCGACAGCTGCGGCAACGCCGTCACGCCCTTCGAGATCGTGCACGGGTACACCGTGACCTTCGACGACACCCGCAGCGTGGGACTGACCCTGCCCCGGAAGGCTGCCGAAGATATCGCCCGGCGGGCGGATCACTACGCCGCCCTTCCCGACGGCAGTCACCAGCATTCCATCCTGAACTACGCGCCCCACGACATGCCGGGCACCCTGGTCCGGCTGCGCCCCTTCATGGGCCAGCTGGGCACCTGTCCGTCGATGCCCATGCCCGACAGCCACAATGCGGGCGATTTCGGCGCGTTCCTCGTGGGGGCGCCGCATGATTACGCCATCACGCTGGAGCAGTTGAACGAGCACAAGACGGACGGCCACATGGATATCGACGCGGTCCGAGCGGGCGCGATCCTTGTCGCGCCCGTGAAGGTGCCGGGGGCCGGCGTCTACATGGGCGACATGCATGCGGGGCAGGGCGATGGCGAGATCGCGGGCCATACCATGGACGTGTCGGGCAGCGTGACCCTGCAGGTCGAGGTCGTGAAGAACTACCCGCTGGACGGCCCGGTGCTGTTCCCGCTGGAAGAGGATCTGCCACCCCTTGCCAAGCCCTTCACCGACATTGAGCGCGCCAAGGGCCAGCGCCTTGCCGCGAAATGGGGCGTGTCCGACATCGAGGCACTGGCCCCGATCTCGGTCATCGGGACCGCTGCCAACCTGAACGATGCGATCGAAAACGGACTGGCACGGGCGGCCAAGCTGCTCGATGTCACCGTGGCCGAGATCCGCAACCGCGCGACGGTGAACGGCGCGATCGAGATCGGCCGCGCCCCCGGCGTCATCCAGGTGACATTCCTGGCGCCGCTGGCCAAGCTCGACGCCGTCGGTCTGGGCGATTTCGCGCGCGAGCAATACGGGCTTTGACAGGATCAGCTTCGATGGGGACCGCGCAGGCACCGGCAAGCGCGGCCCCTTCGGCTGGGACCACGGCTCGAAGACGGGACCGCGCTTATCCAAGAGCGCCCGAGCATAGCGTCGGCCCTGGGCAAGGTAGGGCTGACCGTCGGGTTCGGTGCCGTTCCCGATCACGCGACGGCTAGCGGTCGTATCGTTTCCGGTCTGCCGTAGGATGGCTCTGGAACTGATGTCTTCGACGCTAGGACTTGTCCTTATCCTCGGATTCGCGCGGCCTGAAGAACGACAGCCCCTGCCGCAGGCCCCGACCGGCCCGTTGCGCTTCGTCAAGGATCCCGGGCTTGCGGGTTTCCACGCGCAGGCGGTTGCGCTGCGCCATCAGCGCCTCGCCCAGCTGGGCCGAAATCCGGTGGCGCAGGGCGTCCAGGTTCCAACTGGGATCGACCAGCGACACTGGCACCGGGTGCAATCCGCCATCCGCGACCTCGCGCGCGACGGCTTTGACGATTTCGGTCACACGCGCCATGGCGACCTCGTCCAGCAGGTTCTCGGGGAAGGGCCAGCCCGCGACGATGGCGTCGACGCAGGTGACGACCGGGATCACGGGCGGCATGCGCCGCGCCGGACGCGTTGCGAAATGATCGTAGAACCGGGCCAGCGTGGCGCGGTCGATCTCGCGCGCGGGGCGGTTCGCCCGGATCGTCCAGAGCACCAGGTCGGCCGCCACCAATTCCTTCAGCACCGCGTCCGTGACCCGCTGGGTGCCGTCCAGTCCCGGCAGGTCCAGGAACAGGACCGCCACGCCGTCGATGTCGCCCACATGGGTCCGGGCGTGCTCGGTCGTGGGGGCGGCGTCGGTTTCGGCGACGTCCGCACCGACCAGCGCGTTGATAAGGCTGGACTTCCCGGCGCTGACCTGTCCCGCCACGGCGATCCGCAGGGGCTTGTCCGGCGACGCGAGGCGGTCCAGATCCGCCTCGCCCGCGGCGCGGCGCAGGCCCAGAAGCTCGGCGTCCGAGAACCGCAAGCGCCCGGAATAAAGATCGACCGCAGCGACCGCGACCTCTTCCAGCAGCAGCCCCTGCAGAACCGCCGTGCCCTCTTCGGTCACCAGCGACGCGTGGCCTTCGGCGATCACACCCTCGACCTCGCGCAGGATCGCGACGGGCAGGGACTTGACCGCGCGATAGACACGCCACGCCGTCCTGCCGTGGACGGCGGCGTGCCGGGCCACGTGGCGATAGTTCCACAGCCGCACCAGCGTGCCGACCCGAACGCTGTCCACGAAGGGCACGCGGTCGCGCAGATCGGCGCGCAGGCGCACGGCGACCCGGTCCACCAGCAACAGCGCCTCGGGCACCGAGAAGTCCAGCACCCCCTTGCCCCGGTGCCCCGACGCGTCGGCGACCCGGCGGATGACCTCGAGCGCAACGGGCTGAAGCTGGTCCCAGGGCAGGGGCTCGGACGTCCGCTCGTCGATGAACAGGCGCGCGGCCTCGAAGGCGCGCCGGTCGCTTGCGGACCAGTCCGGATCGATCCGGGCGCGCAGTTTCTCGGGCGGGGGCGCGTCGGGCTCGGCGCGGCGACGCTGCCACCACGCCAGGGCCAGCCGCACCAGCCGCAGCGCGCCGCCGAAGCTGATCGACGTCACAATGAACAGGATCAGCCAGCCGTGCTCGACCATCCAGGCGAAGCCCGCCACCAGGGCGACCAGGAACGGCAGGGCCAGCGCTGCCAGCGCCAGGACGTTGTCCAGCCGCAGCAGCCAGGTGCGAAGCCGCTCAATCCGTGTCATGGGACGACCGCTTGAAGGCGTTGGCGTAAATCTTGCGCAGCGCGGCCTCGTCCGGGGGGGATCCCGCGGCCGCGCCGTGCAGGAAATAGGCGGCCGCGCGCCCCAGCGCGTAGGTCGCGGCGAAACTGATCGACCCCGCGGCCGCCGCGCCGACGGTCTGGCCCACGACCGGGATCAGCTTGGTCAGCTGCCGGACCCCGTAGCTGAGCGTGAAGCGCGCGCCCGCCCCCAGGCCCAGCGCCGCCAGGAACGCCGCCGCGGTCTTGCGGTCCCAGGCGACGCCGTAATGCTGGCCCAGCTCGCGCAGCATGGCAAGCTGGGTCGCGGGGACCGACACCGCGCCGATCAGCGGGGCGACGTCCGACGATCCGGCGACCCCGGAATAGAACAACACCCGCCTGCGCACTTTCAGAAACGCCGCTTCCTCGGCGGTCGCGGCACTGTCGTGCGCCAGCAGCAGGCCCGCCGCCGGAAGCGCGTCCAGAAGCAGCGCCCGCAGCCGGTCCAGATCTTCCGCGTCCGGTCCCGTCTCCGGGGCCAGCGACAGCGCGGCCACCGGCAGGTCGCGCCCCGCCGCCCTGTCGATCGCGGCCTTGATGGACGCCTGCGCCCGGCCGAGCGCCTGGGGGTCGGCGATCAGGTCGGTGCCCGTCAGGACCAGGATCGCCGGGGCCTTTCGGTCCTGACGCATGACCTCGTGCAGGGCATCGGCGACCGCGCCCTGCACCGGATCGTCCAGCCGACACACCACCAGCACCACGTGGCTGCGCCCGCGACACTCGGCGATATCGGCGGTGGGATCGTATCCCACCTCGCCAAGGCCGCGGGTGTCGAGAAACCGCACCAGCGGCTGGTCGGGCGGGAAGTCGTAGCTTTGCGACCGGGGCGTGCAGGCGCGGAAGCCGTCGCCGATCTCGACATCGGTCTGGTCGGTCAGCACACGCACCAGCGACGACTTGCCCGCGCCGGTCTTGCCCAGCAGCCAGACAACGGGAAGGGCTGCGTCCGGGACATGATCGGGCGGCGGGGGCGGGCCACGTCTTTTGAAGATGTTCAGCACTCAATACGGCTCCTGGGTCCCAGGCGATTGGCCTGCCCTACATTCCGCCACCCCACGCCGCAGTTCAATGGCTGACATCATCCGCCCACGGGTCGGCTGCGCCACGCCGTCCGTGCGTCATGGCGCCTTCCCGGTCCCGGCAGACGCAACGACCGCAAGGGCAATTGCTTTCGATCAAGTCCAAAGGCGCCAAGACACGGCCAGACTGCGTTCGGGCATCGCGTCGGGGTTTCGCAGCATGGCACATCTTCTCCAGGGACTCTCTCTCGGCACCTCGGGCGTCGACGCTGATCCGTCTGCGCATCGCCATGGACCGGACATAGGCCCGCCCCACCGCCCGACCTTCACGCCCTCGCCGGGAAATTCCCGAGGCCGACCGGGATGAGGACGCGGCGCGCGGTTCTTCTGGGGCTGGGCGGCCTGGCACTTGGGACCGCGGGTTATTCGGCGGGGGCGTTCCGCGAAGCCCGTGCGCAAGCCGACACCCGGCTTTTCGGGCGCAGCGACCTGATCGAGACGCGCGCGGGCGCACTCGAATACGCGGTTGCCGGAAATGGGCCACCCGTCATGATGATCCACGGTGCCGGCGGCGGCTTCGACCAGGGTCTCTTGTTCGCGGCGGCATTGCGCCGCCGCGGCCACCGGATCGTCGCGCCGTCCCGGTTCGGCTACCTGCGCAGCGCCCACCCCGATGACGCGTCGCCCGCGCACCAGGCGGACAGGCTGGTCGACCTGCTCGACCATCTGGGGATCGAGCGTCTGGCTGTGATCGGCGGGTCGGCAGGTGCCCTGAGCGCGGCCGAATTCGCCCTAAGACATCCGGATCGCTGCTCGCACCTGGCTCTTCTGGTTCCGGCGGCCAACCTGACCGGGCGCGATCCGGTCGAATTCACGGCGCTGCAGCGGTTCGCCGCGGGGGTCGTCCTCGGCTCGGATCTGGGCTTCTGGGCGCTGATGCGCGCGGCCCCCGGACAGATGATGCGGACGCTGCTCGCCACCGATCCCGCGCTTCTTGGCGAAGTGGCCGCCGACGAACGCCGCCGCGCGCAGGCCATACTGGCCCAGATCTTTCCCGTCAGTCGCAAGATCCACGGCCTCCGGACCGATGGCTTCTGGGCCCGATCGCCTTCGCCCACGGCCTATGAGCGCATCGCGGTGCCCACGTTGATCGTCTCCTGCGCGGATGACCTCTTCGGCACCGCCGACACGGCGCGGCATCTGGCAAGGCGCATTCCCGGCCCCGAGCTGGTCGTGTATCCCACCGGCGGGCATATCTGGCTTGGTCGCGACGCCGAGATCGCGACGCGTCTTTCGACCTTCATCGCCCCCGAAACTGCGGCTGTTCCGGGACGCGATCCATGATCCGCATCCCACCGCGCATCGCGACAGGCGCGGGGGTCGGCTTTCGCGCGAAATCCCCTGCAAGTGCCTGGGATCGCTTGCTGATCGCCGGGCGCCCCGGGCCGTCGCGCGCCTGACGCCGTTGTGATTGCAACGCCCGGTGCGCTGCTTGCCAAGCGCGCCGGGCGCCCTGTAAGTGTCGATCATGCAGGACTTCATCACCCCCCAAACGGCGCGCGCATCCATCTCACCGGCGATGGCCACGGGCCGTGGCAAGGGACCTCAAGCGACCGACGACAGGGGGCCAACCACGCGCGCCGACACCCGTGCATCCACCGGCGCAACGACCGTCTGCGGGCCCAGCCGATGACCCGGTTCGCATGCGGCGTCGCGGGGTCGCTTGTGGTCGCGGGCTCCGTCGCGGCGCTGTCCCAGGGATCGTCCCAGCCAGATCGCGTGGCCCTTCGCGCGGACGCGCCCGGGGTCGTATCGCGCGGGGCCGAAATCTATGCGACCCACTGCGCCAGTTGTCACGGCGCGGACCTGGAAGGGCAGGCCGACTGGCAAACGCGCGGCCCGGACGGACGCCTGCCCGCGCCGCCGCACGATGCCAGCGGGCACACCTGGCACCACGACGCGGACACGCTGTTCCGGCTGACCAAATACGGCGTCGCCCGGATGATCGGTGATCCGGACTATGCGTCGAACATGCCCGCCTACGAAGACGTGCTGACGGATGACGACATCGTCGCCGTCCTCAGGTACATCAAGTCCACCTGGCCGGAAGAGATCCGGGCCATGCACGATGACCGCGAGCCGCGCGAGTGACCCGGGCCTGTCCCACCGCTCCGTCACGCAATCCCGCCATCACGGCGACTCCGACACCCCGATCCAGTCCCCCGGTGAGCCCATGACCTTTTCCCTGCCCATGACCCGACGCGGCGTTCTGGCAGGCGGCGCTGCGCTTGCGGCAAGCCTGACGCGACCCGCGACCGCCCGGGCGGCGACGCCGTCGATCCTGCGCGCCGTGCCGTCCACGGCGCAACTGGCCCCGGATGGCTATCCCGCGACGCCGGTCTGGTCCTACGCGACCGACGGCGCGGGCATCGTCCCGGGCCCCGAGCTGCGGGTGAAAGCGGGCGACCGGATCACGCGGCGCCTGGTCAACGACCTGCCGCAATCGACCGCCGTGCACTGGCACGGCATCCGGATCGACAACGCGATGGACGGGGCCGCACCGCTGACGCAAGCCCCCGTGCCCCCGGGCAAGACGTTCGACTACGACTTCGTGGCCCCCGATCCCGGAACCTATTGGTACCATTCCCACGATCGCGGCTACGAGCAGGTCGCCCGCGGATTGGCGGGCCCGCTCATCGTCGAGGATCGAACCCCCTGGCTGGGCGAAGACGGTGCCGCGACGCGCGAAATGACGCTGGTGCTCGACGATTGGCTGCTGAACGCCGACGCCGCCCTGGTGGAGAATTTCGACAGCCTGCACGCGGCCTCGCACGCCGGGCGGCTGGGCAACACGGTGACCGTGAATGGCACCGCCTATCCGGACCTTCCCCTGCGTCCCGGGGAACGGGTGCGCCTGCGGCTCATCAATACGGCGACCGCGCGGGTGATGCCGATTTCCTTCGGCGGCCTGCGGGCGCGCCTGATCGCGCTCGACGGGCATCCCGTCGCCCCCCGCGCGGTCGATACCGTGCTTCTGGGACCCGCGCAGCGGGCGGATGTGGTGATCGACGCCGCGTCGGCGCAGGATGCGCGGGGTTCCCTGCTGCTCGATCCGGGCAATGGCGGCGCGGTCGAGGTGGCGGGCTTCCCGAACCAAGGCGATCCGATGGCGGGGACGCAAGACGATGTGCGGCCCCTGCCTGCGTGGGGCAACCTGCCGACCCCTGACCTGGCCGATCCCCAGCGCGAGACGCTGCTGATGGAAGGCGGCGCCATGCGCGGCTTTTCCGAGGCGACATATGACGGCGAGACCCTGGGTTTCCGCGAGCTGGCGTCGCGCGGCATGGTCTGGGCCTTCAATGGCATCGCCCACGGGATGGATGCGCCGATGTTCCGCGCCCCGCGCGGTCGCACCGTCCATCTGAGCATGACCAATCGCACCGCCTTCGCCCACGCGATCCACCTGCACGGCCACCATTTCCGGATCGAGTCGAAGACCGCCACGGCCGAAACCCACGGCGATATCCGCGACACCGCGCTGGTGGGCCCGGATGAAACGCTGGAAGTCGCTTTCGTCGCCGACAACCCGGGCCGCTGGATGATCCATTGCCACATGCTGGAACACCAGCAATCGGGCATGATGGGCTGGTTCGACGTGGCCTGACCCGGCACCCGCCCGACCGGCGACGCCGGATCGCGGGAGCTCCTGCTGCGCGCCGCGCATCGCCGCGCCCAGCGTCGTGGGACCCCGCGCGTCGGCTGCGTCAAATCCACCGTGCATTGCCGGACCTTTCCCCATCCCACCGTCCCGGACGCCACGGCCCAGCTGACCCTGGCGGCGACGGCAATCAACCTGAAGGCGAAGCTCCGCGAAAAGAGCCTGCGCCGAATTGCTGCCGATGCAGCGGTTGCCCGCCGCAGCCTCCGGTCTATTTCGGTAAAAATGTAGATAATTTCAGCGTCCTGCACGATCTTAACGCGATCGGCGAACGAATTTCAGGGACAGACGCCAAGGGAGAGACGAAATGAACGATACCCCCAGAAGACCAAGCGACGCACCGGGATATTGGAAGGCCAATGTCCGTACTATCCTCGGTTGTCTTGCCATCTGGGCGCTGGTCAGCTTCGGCTTCTCGATCCTGCTGCGCCCGGCGCTGGCGGGGATCGAGTTCGGCGGCACCGATCTGGGCTTCTGGTTCGCCCAGCAAGGCTCGATCATCACGTTCCTGATCCTGATCTTCTTCTACGCCTGGCGGATGAACAAGCTGGATCGTCAATACGGCGTGGAAGAGGACTGAGAGCATGGACCAGTATTACCTGAACCTCATCGCCATCGGTGGCTCCTTCGCGCTTTATATCGGCATCGCCGTCTGGGCGCGGGCCGGATCGACGGATGAATTCTACGCCGCGGGACGCGGCATTCATCCCGTCACCAACGGCATGGCCACGGCGGCCGACTGGATGTCGGCGGCGTCCTTCATCTCCATGGCCGGTCTCATCGCGTTCAACGGCTACTCGGCCTCGGCCTACCTGATGGGCTGGACCGGCGGCTACGTGCTGCTGGCGCTCTGCCTTGCGCCCTACCTGCGCAAGTTCGGCAGCTTCACGGTGCCCGAGTTCATCGGCGACCGTTACTATTCGCGGACGGCCCGTTTGGTGGCGGTTCTGTGCCTGATCGTGGCCTCGCTGACCTACGTAATCGGCCAGATGACCGGCGTGGGCGTCGCGTTCTCGCGCTTCCTGCAGGTGGAAAACGACACCGGGCTCTTCATCGGGGCAGGGGTCGTGTTCTTCTACGCAGTGCTGGGCGGCATGAAGGGCGTGACCTACACCCAAGTCGCGCAATACGTCGTGCTGGTCTTCGCCTACACGGTGCCCGCGATCTTCATCTCGCTGCAGCTGACCGGCAACCCGATCCCGGGCCTGGGCCTGTTCAGCGAGTTCGAGGCGACCGGCGAGCCGCTGCTGACCACGCTCAACAAGACGCTCGCCGATCTCGGCTTCGCGTCCTACACCGAGCAGGACAGCGACCCCTCGGCGATCATCAACATGACGCTGTTCACCCTGACGCTGATGATCGGCACCGCGGGCCTGCCGCACGTGATCATCCGCTTCTTCACAGTGCCGAAAGTCAGCGACGCGCGGCTGTCGGCGGGCTGGGCGCTGGTCTTCATCGCCATCGTGTACCTGACGGCTCCGGCCGTGGGCGCCATGGCGCGGATGAACATCATGTCGACGATCTGGCCCGGCGGCACGGGCGAAAACGCCCAGGCCATCGAGCTCGACGCGCTGCCGCCCTGGTTCGAGAACTGGGGCACCACCGGCCTGCTGGGCTGGGAAGACAAGAACGGCGACGGACGGCTGCAGTATTTCGACAGCGACGGCGACACGCTGCCGCCGGTGGCCGTGGCCAGCGGATCGGACGAGAACGAGCTGACCAACTTCAACCGCGACATCCTGGTGCTGGCCAATGCCGAGATCGCGCGCCTGCCATCCTGGGTGATCGCGCTGGTGGCGGCGGGCGGCATGGCGGCGGCGCTGTCGACGGCGGCGGGCCTGCTCATGGCAATCTCGTCAGCGGTCAGTCACGACCTGATCAAGCGGTCGATCAATCCCAACATCTCGGACAAGGCCGAGCTCATGTGGGCGCGCGGATCCATGGCTGCGGCGATCGCGGTGGCGACGTGGCTGGGCCTGAACCCGCCGGGCTTCGCGGCGCAAACGGTGGCGCTGGCCTTCGGGATCGCGGCGGCGACGATCTTCCCGGTGCTCATCATGGGGGTCTTCACCCACCGCGTGAACAACAAGGGGGCCGTCGCGGGCATGGTGTCGGGCCTGGTCTTCACCGTGGTCTACATCTTCCTGCACAAGGGCTGGTTCTTCGTGCCGGACACCAACCAGTTCGCCGACACGATCGAAGGCGCGCTGTTCGGGATCCAGTCCACGGCCATCGGCTGCGTGGGCGCGGCGATCAACTTCATCGTGGCCTTCGTGGTCTCGGCCCAGACCGAGGACACGCCGCAGGAAATCCGCGACATGGTGGAAAACGTGCGCGTGCCCCGCGCGGCCTGACGCCTGATGACGGAGAAATCCGAAGCGGGGCGCCACATTGCGGGCGCCCCGTTTCTCTTATCTCTGATTGTGATACCGCCCTAGAAGACGTCGCTGAACCGCTCGGGGATGCGGTAAAGCCTGTCGGATCTCGCCGGACCCCAGATATACTGATTAGTAAACTTCTCTCGCTGTTCCAGCATCTTCGCGCGGAACGCAGGTAGATCGACATCAACACCTTCGAGCGTGTTCTGCTCAAGGATGTCCCGATATTTGTCGAGCGTCTTGTACCAGCCGTGATCGGTATCAAAGTGCCCGTCGCGCGCCACCACGTCTTCGACCAGTGCGCGACGGCTGGCGGCATATCTTTCGATGGTGTCGGCGTCGCAATACTTGAGATGCAAAGTAAACAGACCGTCGGGCAAGGTCCGTGGGCCCAACGAATTGCGATGCCCGCCGGGAGCAAAAGTGGCCGGGGAGGCGACCAGAACGGGCTTGCTGTAATTTGCATTCGGCCGGAACGTCCGCCTTCGCGAAAGGATCTTGTCATCGGGACCCAAAGGCAGAGGCTCGATTTCGGGCAGATGCACGAGTTCGAGGCAGAGCGGCGAGATGTTTTTCGGGCCCTTGGTTCCGTCCCCATAGGTCTTCGCCACATAGTCAGGCACGCTGACCGCGTGGTCGGGGTCCGCGATCACGATCTCATCCACGTCGCTGACGATCATCCAGTGAAAGAATTCCAGAAGTCCCGAGGCGACGCTGCTCATGGCTCGGAACCGTCGCCGTTCGAACTTGTACATTTTCCCATCGCGCGGGAGGTTGATCACATTTGCCTTCGCGGCAATCTCGCGGTGGCGCGGATCATTCCCATGGCTCAGCAGATACAGATTCTCGGGTCCGATCTGTACGGACCAATAGTCGTACCATCTGCGCACAAGATCGTAGTCCTGGTAGGCCATGGTAACAACGCCAAGGAAGTCTTTCATGGCCGGACCTCACGCCGAGTGCACTTCAACAGCCCCAAGCAAAGCGACCGAAAGAGCTGCAGTCCAGCCAGCAGGCAGGATTACCGCGCGAGCGCTGCGCGAAAGTCACGCAGCGGATCGGCAGTCAGGTCCGGACGCCTGAGAACATCTCGGCCCATTCCGCCCGCTGGTCGTCGGTGATCTTGCTGAACAGATTCTCCGGCACGCTGAAGGCGTGGCCCGCGGGCAGATGCGTCAGCGCGGCGGCCACGTCTCCGGGCCACGCATCATCGGTGTCGAGCGCCGTCAGCATCGCCCGCGCCGCGTTCGGGATGAACGGCGCCGACAGAATCGCGTAAAGCCGGATCAGGTTCAGCGACAGCCGGATGATCGCCGCCGCCCGGTCCGGATCTTCCTTGAAGGCGGCCCAGGGCGCGGTGGATTGCAGGTACTCGTTGCCCGCGACCCAGATCGCGCGCAGCTCTGCCGCCGCCTTGCGGACCTCGATCGCCTCCATATGCGCCTGGTAGTTTTCCAGCCGGACCTGCAGATCGGCGATCAGCGCCTCTTCGGCCGGGCCAGGGACCCCGCCCTGCGGAACCTCTTCCCCGAATTTCGACCGGCAGAACTTCGTCACCCGGCTCACGAAATTGCCCAGAGTGTCGGCCAGGTCCTTGTTCGCCGCGCCTTGGAAGCTGTCCCAGGTGAACTCGGCATCGCTGGTCTCGGGCGCGTTGCGAAGCAGCCACCAGCGCCAGTAATCGGCGGGCAGGATCGACAGCGCCTGGTCCATGAACACGCCGCGCCCCTGGCTGGTCGAGAACTGGCCGCCATCGTAATTGAGGTAGTTGAACGACTTGATGTAATCGACCAGCTTCCACTGCTCGCGGCCGACACTGTTCGCGCCCATGATCGTGACCGGGAAGGACAGGGTGTGGAACGGCACGTTGTCCTTGCCCATGAATTGAACGTATCGCACATCTTCGGCGCCCGCATCGGTGCGCCACCAGCGATACCAGTCCTTTTGCGACAATCCGCGCGCATCGGCCCATTCATGCGCGGCGGCGATGTACTCGATGGGCGCGTCGAACCAGACGTAGAAGACCTTGCCCTCCATCCCCGGCCAGTCCTCGGTCCCGCGCTTCACGGGCACACCCCAGTCCAGGTCCCGCGTGATGCCGCGATCCTGCAGCCCGTCGCCGTCGTCCAGCCATTTCTTGGCAATGGACGTGGTCAGCACCGGCCAGTCGGTCTTGGAATTGATCCAGTCGCGCAACTGATCGCGCATCTGGCTTTGCTTCAGGTACAGATGCTTGGTCTCGCGCTCTTCCAGGTCGGTGGACCCCGAGATCGCCGAGCGGGGATCGATCAGGTCGGTGGGATCCAGCTGCTTGGTGCAGTTCTCGCACTGGTCGCCGCGCGCCCGCTCGTAGCCGCAATTGGGACAGGTGCCCTCGATATAGCGGTCGGGCAGGAACCGCCCGTCGGCCTTGGAAAAGACCTGCGTCTCGGACCGCTCCTCGATCAGGCCCGCCTCGTACAGCCGACCCGCGAAATACTGCGTCAGGTCGCGGTTCTGCTCGGATGACGAGCGTCCGAACTGGTCGAAGCTCAGCCCGAACCCGTCGCTCAGATCCTTCTGAACCTGCCACATCTCGGCGCAGTATTCGGCCACCGGCTTGCCCGCCTTGGCCGCCGCCAGCTCGGCGGGTGTGCCATGCTCGTCGGTGGCGCACAGGAACATGACCTCGCGGCCCCGCGCGCGGCAGTAGCGCGCGTAGAGGTCGGCGGGCAGCTGGCTGCCCACGAGGTTGCCCAAGTGCTTGATCCCGTTGATATACGGTATGGCCGAGGTGATCAGGATGCGGTCCATGATGGCTCCGGTGGCTGGCGGATGTCGCGCCTCATACCCCAGCACCGCGTCAAGGGCTAGCGCCTGCGCCGCCGGATCAGGCGACCGATGGTGAAGGACGTGCGCGGGGTCGCCACGAAAGCCGTGCGCGTCGCGGCGGGACGGTCGCGCATCCGCGCCACGCCCCAGACGATCAGGCCGATGTGGACGAGCGACACGAACACGAACATGGCCGCGGGCCCGAACGCGCCGATGAGGACCGACACCAGGTAGGGCGACACGACCGCCCCGCAGGCATAAAGGAACATCAGCGCCGCACTCAGCTCGACGCGCTCGTCGTCGGTGGCGTAGTCATGGGCGTGGGCGAGCGAGATCGAATAGATCGGAAACGTCGCCAGCCCGAACAGCCCCGCGCCCAGCATCACCGCCGCCACGCCGCCCTGGGCCAGCGCCACCGTCGCCGCGCTCGCCGCGATCCCGGCAGCGGAAATCCCGATCAGCACGTGGCGCCGGTCGAAGCGGTCCGCCAGCCAGCCCGCGGGGTACTCGCTCAGCGCGCCGCCCAGCACGAAGGCGGCCAGGAACAGCGCGATCAGGTCCGCGCTCAGCCCCACCTCCACGCCGTAGATCGGCCCGACCATGCGAAAGGCGGCCGCCGTCAGCCCTGCGACGACCACCCCCACGGCCCCCAGCGGCGACCGGTCCCACGCCAGTCGCGGCCGCAACCGCGGCGCGCCCGCGACGGGCGGCTGGGGCAGGCGGGTCAGGGTCAGGGGCAGCAAGGCCGCGCAACAGAAGATGGCCAGCAGGGCATAGCTCACATAGGCGCCGGGCGTCAGCACGCCGATCAGAAGCTGCGCCCCCAGCGAGCCTACGATGTCGACGATCCGATAGATGCCCGTGGTCCGTCCGCGCGTCTCGTTCGTGACCTTGGCCTGCAACCAGGCCTCGACCACCGTGTAGCTGCCCGCGATGCACAGGCCCGACATCACGCGGAAGACGGCCCAGGCATAGGCATTTTCGACCAGTACATGGGCCAGGATGCCGATGACGCCCAGCGCGGTGAAGGCCGCGAAGCTGCGCGAATGGCCGATGCTGCCCATCAACCGCGGGCACCACCAGCAGCCCAGCATGAAGCCCGCGAAATGCGCCGATCCCAGAAGGCCGACTTCGGCCGCAGTGAAGCCCGCGCCCAATCCCGATATGGCGTCCAGCGGCGCGATTCCGCCCGAGCCCAGCTGCAGCAGGATCACCGACGCGAACAGCGCGGCGAACGAGATCATCAGCCGCATCGCGTCGCCCGCCCCATGGATCGTTCCCTGCCTTCATCTTTCCCGAAATACCTCGGGGGGTGAATTGGCCGCAGGCCAAGAGGGGGACCGCGTCCCCCTACCGCCCCCGGGTCTCGAACCGCGGCAGCATCGCCGAGAAATCCTTGCTCGCCCCGTCCTCGCGCTCGACGAAATCGGCGTAAAGATCGCGCGCCGCCAGCCCCAGCGGCGTGTCCGCATCCGCCGCCTCGGCCGCCTGCTGCGCCAGCCGCAGATCCTTCAGCATCAACTCGGCCGCGAATCCCGGCTGATAATCATGGTCCGCCGGGCTGTCGGGGCCGATGCCGGGGGCCGGGCAATAGACGTTCATGCTCCACGAATAGCCCGACGACGTGCTGACCACGTCGAACATCGCCTGGCGGTCCAGTCCCAGCTTGTCGGCCAGTGCGAAGGCCTCGCAGGTGCCGATCATGGTGATCCCGAGGATCATGTTGTTGCAGATCTTGGCGGCCTGCCCGTTGCCCGATCCGCCGCAATGCACCGCCTTCTGGCCCATCACGTCGAACAGCGGCTTGGCCTTGGCGAAGCCGTCGGCATCCCCGCCCACCATGAAGGTCAGCGTGCCCGCGCGCGCGCCCCCGGTGCCGCCCGAGACCGGCGCGTCCAGCGCCAGCAGGCCCGCCGCTTTCGCGTCCTCGGCCACCGCGCGGGCGCTTTCCACGTCGACGGTCGAGCAATCCAGCAGTACCGCGCCTTCGTCCATGGCCGGGATGATCTCGGCGGCCACGTCCCGCAGGATGGCGCCGCTGGGCAGCATGGTGACCACGACCTCGGCGCCGCGTGCCGCGTCCGCCGCCGATCCCGCTTCTTCGAGCTTGTCCGAGCCCACGCCCGCCACGTCGAAGGCTTGGACCTCGTGGCCCGCATCCGCCAGGTTCTCGGCCATGGGCCGCCCCATGTTGCCCAACCCGATGAAGCCGATTTTCATGTCCTGTCTCCTTCAGTCAAAAGGCGCGCCCAGCGGCGCGAGCATGGCGTCGATTTCGGCTTGCGTCACGTCGGCAATGCCCGCGTGCTTCCACTTCGGGGCACGGTCCTTGTCGATCACCGCCGCGCGGATGCCCTCGACCAGATCGCCCATGGGGATCGCCCGGTGGGTGGCGCGGTACTCCATGGCCAGCGCGTGCTCGATCGTGCCCGCGCCGCGCACGTCGCGCACCAGGTCGATGGTGACGCAGGCCGAAAGCGGCGACACCTTCCCCAGCGCGTCGATGGTCTTCAGCGCGAAGGGCGTGTCCGCGGCGTTCAGACTGGCCAGGATCTCGTGAAGGCTGGCGCCCGCGAAATGCGTGTCGATGTCGCCCGACAGCCTGGCCAGCGCGCTGTCTCCGGGCCGGGCCGACAGCTCCGACAGGATCGTGGGGGATCCGCTGTCTTCCAACGTCGCAATGGCCCCCGCCCAGTCCGTGCGCGGCACGAACGTGTCGGCGAAGCGCGCCCACAGCGCGTCGGCGGGCCCCATCCGGTAGGCGGTCGTGCCGAGGTATTCGCCCGCGTGGCCCGGCGCGCGCGCCAGCAGAAGCGATCCGCCCACATCCGGCACCAGCCCGATGCCGCATTCGGGCATGGCGATGCGGGAATTCTCGCACACGACGCGGTGGCTGGCGTGACAGCCAAGCCCCACGCCGCCGCCCATGGTGAAGCCCTGCATCATCGTCACGATCGGCTTGGGATAGGTCGCGAGCTTCGCGTTCAGGCGGTATTCGTCACGCCAGAAGCCGCGCGGCGCGTCCAGGTTGCCCGCCTTCGCGTCCTCGTAGATCGACGTGATGTCGCCGCCCGCGCAGAACGCCTTTTCGCCCACCGCGTCGATCACCACCAGCGCCACCGCGTCGTCGCGGGCCCAGCCGTCGATGGCCGCCTCGATCTCAAGGCATTGCGCATGGGTCAGCGCGTTCAGCGCCGCGGGGCGGTTCAGGGTGATGCGGCCCGCGCGGCCCTTGATGCGGATATCGGTGTCGGTCATGGCTTCAGCATATGGCGCGCCGTGATCAGGCGCATGATTTCGTTGGTTCCTTCCAGGATCTGGTGCACGCGCAGGTCGCGCACGAGCTTCTCGATCCCGTAGTCGGCCAGGTAGCCGTAGCCGCCATGCAGTTGCAGGCATTGATCGACGATCTTCGAGCCGGCTTCGGTCACGAATTTCTTGGCCATGGCGCAATGCTTGGTGGCGTCGGGGTGGCTCCGGTCCAGCATCCACGCGGCCTGCCGCAGGAAGGTGCGGGCGGCCTGAAGCTCGATCTCCATGTCCGCCAGCCGGAACTGCAGCGCCTGGAAGTCGGACAGCTTGCGGCCGAACGCGCCGCGCTCGCGCATGTAGGTCAGCGTCTGGTCCAGCGCCGCCTGCGCCGCCCCCAGCGAGCAGGCCGAGATGTTCAGCCGTCCGCCATCCAGCCCCGACATCGCGTATGTGAAACCCTGGCCTTCGTCACCCAGCAGATTTTCGGCCGGAATATTGCAATCGTCGAATTGCACCTGCCGCGTGGGTTGCGACCGCCAGCCCATCTTGTCCTCGAGCCCGCCGAAGGACAGGCCGGGGGTGCCGTCCTCGACCACCACCGCCGAGATGCCCTTGGGCCCGTCCTCGCCGGTGCGGCACATGACGACGTAAACATCCGAATAGCCCCCGCCCGAGATGAAGGCCTTGGTGCCGTTCAGCGTGTAGCCGTCATTGGTCCGCGCGGCCCGCGTCTTCAGCGCCGCCGCGTCCGAGCCCGAGGCCGGTTCGGTCAAGCAATAGCTGAGCACGCTGTCCATCGTCATGGCACCCGGTAGCATCCGCGATTTCAGCGCGTCCGATCCGTAGCGGTCGATCATCGACGCGCACATGTTGTGGATCGACAGGAACGATGCGACCGACGGGCAGGCCATGGACAGCGCTTCGAAGACCAGCGTGGCGTCCAGCCGCGTCAGCCCCACGCCGCCCGAATCTTCGCTGACGTAAAGCCCGCCGAAGCCCAGCTCGGCGGCCTTCGGCCACAGATCGCGCGGGATGGTGCCGTCCCGTTCCCACGCGCGCGCATGGGGCGCGATGTGATCCTGCCCGAAGGCGCGGGCCATGTCGAAGATGGCGGTCTGTTCGTCGCCCAGCGCGAAATCCATGGTCTGTCCTAGGTCTTTGGCAGGTATTCTTCGGTCAACATGCGCACCACTTCGATCAGCGCGTCGGCTTCGACGGCGCCCGCGTCGATGGCGGACTGGTAGGTCGCGCGCTGGCGCGTGGCCGAATTGCCCGACGCAAGGATGTCGCGCAGCCCCGCCACCTCGTCCGCGCAGCCCAGCGCCAGGGCGTCTTCTTCCAGGATCGTGATCAGCTCGTCCACCAACTGCCCCATGGGCACCAGCGTCTTGCGGCCGAAATCGATCATCCCTTCGTCGCAGCCATAGCGCTGCGCGCGCCAGCGGTTCTCGTTCAGCAGGAAGTTGTCGTAGATCCGCCAGCGCTGGTTCTTTTCCTTCAGCCGCCACAGCATCCGGAAGATGCACTGGATCGTGGCAGCCACCGACAGCGTGTGGTCCAGCCGGGGCATCACGTCGCAGATCCGGGTTTCCAGCGTGGGGAAATTTGCTGACGGGCGCAGGTCCCACCAGATCTTCGATCCGTCCTCGATCAGGCCGGTGTCGATCAGCGTGTCGACCGAGCGGCGATAGGCGCTCCAACCTTCAAGACGGGGGGGCATGCCGGTGCGGGGCAGGTTGTCGAAGACCCCGATCCGGTAGGAATTCAGCCCTGTGTCGCGGCCCTGCCAGAAGGGCGACGACGCCGACAGCGCCAGCAGGTGCGGCAGGAAATAGACCGCCTGGTTCATCAGGTCGATGCGGTCATTTTCGTCCGGGATGCCCACGTGGACATGCATCCCGCAGATCAGCATCCGGCGACCCACGGCGGCCAGGTCGCGTTTCAGGATGTTGTAGCGCTCGCGGTCGCGGTGGTGCTGGTGCGCCCAGTCGGCGGTGGGATGGCAGGCGGCGGCGATGGGCTTCAGGCCGAAATCGGCAGCGATGTCCGAGACGGTCTTGCGCAGATGGGTCAGATCGGCGCGCGCCTCGTCGATCGACGCACAGACCTTGGTGCCGATCTCGATCTGGCAGCGCAGGAATTCGGGCGCCACCTGGTCGCCCAGCGCCTCGGACGCGGCGTCGAGCATCTCGTCGGGGGCGTCGGCCAGCAGCAGGGTGTCGGCGTCGACAAGAAGGTATTCCTCCTCGATCCCGATGGTGAAGGGGGCATCGGTCATGGGGGAGATCCTTTCAAGACCTGCTCCAGCCGCGTCAGCAGCATGGCGTTGTCCAGCCGCGTCTCGGCCGTGTGCCGCGCGGCGCGGGCCATGCTGGCGCAATCCGCATCCAGCGCGTCGCGGATAAGCCCGGTATAGGTGTCGACATCGTGCTCGTCGCACAGCCAGCCGTTCACGCCGTGCTCGACAATCTCGGGGATGCCCGCGTGTCGCGTGGCGATCACCAGGCATCCGGCCGCGAGCGCCTCCTGGATGGCGGTCGGCTGCCCCTCGGTATTGCCGTCTGCAGCGGTGACCGAATGCTGCAGGAACACCTGCGACGTGGCAAGCGCGTCGCGCACCACATCGTGGGGCTGCGCGCCGTCGAACCGCACCCGGTCGGCGACGCCCAGTTCATGGGCCAGCGCCTGCGCGCGGGCCCGGTCCGGCCCGTCGCCGATGAACCGTAGGCTAGCATCGGGGGCATCGCGGGTCGCCTCGGCGAAGGCGCGCAATGTCAGCAGGCTCGACTTCTTCGGCACCATGCGGCCCACCGCAAGATAGCTGCGCGGCGTCTTCCGGCCTGGCGTGAACCGGCGCGTGTCGACGCCCGAGGGGATGACATGGCTGTTGGGATGCGTCAGGCCGTGTGCTGCAAGGTTGTCGAGCAGGAATCGGCTGACCGCGACAACCCCGCTGAGGCGGGGCATCATGCGCGCATAGCTTTGACGACGACGCGACTTGCCCAGTTCGTAGCTGGCATCGGACCCCCGGAAATAGGTGAAGATCGGCAGCGACAACTCCTGCGCGATATCGGTCATCAGGATCGCCTTGGTGCCGAATTCCGACAGGATGACCGACACGCCGTTGTCGCGCAGGAACCGCTTGATCGACGCCTTCTCGGCTCCGTAGGGGATGTTGCCGGTGCCCTCCCGCAGGCGCAGCAGGGTCCGGCGGAAGGGCGCCGCCGCCTTCCATCCGGGTGTGCCGGTGAAAGTGCCGCGGTCGAAGACCGGCTTGTCATAGGGATTGCCGGTGACGGTATTGGCCACGACGCAGGTCCGGCCGCCGAACAGGTGCTGGATGTGCCGGTTCACGAAGGTCTGCCCCGGCATGTGGTAGGTGCCGACGACGATCGCCGCCGTGGTATCATCCATGGATCTGCATCGTTCGTAGCCTTTCGCCTGGATCGGTCTGCCGATAAGAAGACAGCTAGACGGGAAGGCGGGTCGGCTCAAGACGCTGCGGTATGGGAGAAACCGGATGGGGCTGAGAAAACGAGCACGGCTTTTTCTGCGGGATCGAGGCTATCCATTGCCGCGGTTTCTTCTGCGCGAGAAAGAGTTGTTCGCGCGGCATGTAACAAACAGTCTGACGCGGCGCGACATAGTGATAGATCTGGGTGCGCATATCGGGCTGATGTCTCAGGAATTCGCGCGCCGAGCAGGACACGTTCATGCCTTCGAACCTAACCCGGCGACGTTCCAGCAACTTTGCCACAATACTCGTAATTACAGCCGGATCACTCCGATCAATGCTGGCGTTGACGCCACGGCGGGGACTGCGAAACTCTATTTTGATGTGAGCGAAGAACAGCCGTTCTCGCAAGGAGCGACGTTGATAGAGAACAAGAGCAATGTGAAGGATCGACAAGGAACGGACGTAAAGATCGTCCGGCTGAGCGATTTCATTCTGTCACTCGACCAGCCAGTAACAATGATAAAGATGGACATTGAGGGCGCCGAATACCGTGTAATCGCGGATCTCCTGGAGAGCCCCGCCATGGACCTGATCGGCAAGGTCTGGGCTGAACCACACGAGGACCGTATTCCCGGCTTAGCCGAAGATCGCGCGCGCATAGAAGCTCGCATCGCGGAGTTGGGTTACGGCGAGAAATTTTCTTTCGACTGGCATTAAGGAAAGGCCGCACGGGCTCGTGGCGTGGCGGGCTCTGCCCACGCCTCTCATTGCCAATCCACAGAAAGTGTGTCGGCCGTTCCGGGATGATGCTCACTCCATGGCCTTGAAGTTGAACTCGCCACCTTCCTTGATGCCCGACGGCCAGCGCGCGGTGACCGTCTTTGTGCGCGTGTAGAAGCGGAAGGCGTCGGTGCCGTGCTGGTTCAGATCGCCGAAGCCCGACTTCTTCCAGCCGCCGAAGGTGTGATAGGCCAGCGGCACCGGGATCGGCACGTTGATGCCCACCATGCCGATATTGATGCGGCTGGCGAAATCGCGCGCGGCGTCGCCGTCGCGGGTGAAGATCGCGGTGCCGTTGCCGTATTCGTGGTCCATGGCCAGGCCCAGCGCCTCTTCGTAGGACTTGGCGCGGACGGTCGACAGGACGGGGCCGAAGATTTCCTTGCGGTAGATGTCCATGTCGGGCGTCACGTGATCGAAGAGATGCGGGCCGACCCAGAAGCCGCCCTCGTAGCCCTGGGGGGCCGCCATGTCGCGCCCGTCGACGACCAGCTTCGCGCCCGCGTCGATGCCGGTCTGCACCAGCCGGTGGATGTTTTCGCGCGCGGCGGCGGTGATGACCGGGCCGTAATCCGCGCCCTCGTCGGACCAGGGACCCACGTTCAGCTTTTCGATCCGAGGCACCAGCTTCTCGATCAGCCGGTCCGCGGTCTCGTCGCCCACCGGCACCGCGACGCTGATCGCCATGCACCGCTCGCCCGCGGCCCCGTAGCCGGCACCGATCAGCGCGTCGGCGGCCTGGTCCATGTCGGCGTCGGGCATGACGATCATGTGGTTCTTGGCGCCGCCGAAGCACTGCACCCGCTTGCCGTTTGCGCAGCCGCGCTCGTAGATATAGGCGGCGATGGGGGTGGATCCGACGAAGCCCACGGCCTGCACCGTCTGGTTATCCAGGATCGCGTCCACCGCTTCCTTGTCGCCGTTCACCACCTGCAGGATGCCGTCGGGCAGGCCCGCTTCCTTCATCAATTCCGCCAGCATCAGCGGCACCGACGGGTCGCGCTCGGAGGGCTTCAGGATGAAGGCGTTGCCGCAGGAAATGGCGGGCGCGAATTTCCACATGGGGATCATGGCGGGGAAGTTGAACGGCGTGATTCCGGCCGCAACCCCAAGGGGTTGGCGCATGGAATACATGTCGATGCCCGGACCCGCGCCGTCGGTGTATTCGCCCTTCAGCAGGTGCGGCGCGCCGATGCAGAACTCGACCACCTCGAGCCCGCGCTGCACGTCGCCCTTGGCGTCCACGAAGGTCTTGCCGTGCTCCTTCGACAGCGCCTCGGCCAGCTTGTCCATGTCGCGGTTCAGCAGGCGCACGAACTCCATCATCACCCGCGCGCGGCGCTGCGGGTTGGTGGCGGCCCAGTCGGGCTGGGCGGCGGCGGCGCTGGCGACGGCGGCGTTCACCTCGTCGACGGATGCAAGCGGAACCCTGGCCTGAACCTCGCCCGTTGCGGGATTGTAGATGTCGGCGAAGCGGCCCGAGCCGCCTTTGACATGGGCGCCGTCGATCCAGTGGCTGAGGTCTGTGGTCATCGCGTCTCTCCCTCGCGGTCTCGATTTCGAGCGCAGGGTAGTGAAGCGCGTGGGTGACGGAAAGCGCCACTTTGGGTGCGCCCGGAATTTCGTGCCGCCCGGCCCGCTAATCTCTTGACAGCAAAGGCCTTGCGCGCCGACGCTGAAGGGCGGCTCAAGGAAAGGATGCGCGATGAAGGTGAAACAGATCTTGCAATCCAAAGGCAGCGGAGGTGTCGAGACTGTCAAACCGGGATCGACCGTGTCGGCCGCAGCACAGATACTTTCCGAAAAACGGATCGGTGCGCTGATCGTGTCGCCCGATGGCCAGGCGGCCGACGGGATCCTGTCCGAACGCGACATCGTGCGCGAGCTGGGGCGTCGCGGCACGAGTTGCCTGGACGAGACGGTGGACGAAATGATGACGCGCGACCTTGTCGGCTGCGCACCCGATGACGATGCCGAAGCGGTGCTGACCAAGATGACCGAAGGACGGTTCCGCCACATTCCGGTCATGGACGGGGACCACATGATCGGCCTGATTTCGATCGGCGATGTGGTGAAGGCGCGCTTGTCCGAACTGAAGCTCGAACGCGACGCGCTGGAAGACATGGTCCGGGGCTACTGACGGGCTCTTGCAATCGGCGGCGCAATAATGTTGCGTAGCGCGACCTGACCGCCGGAGACCCTTGATGCGCATCGGACTTTATCCCGGAACCTTCGATCCGGTGACGCTGGGCCACATGGATATCATCCGCCGCGCCACGTCGCTGGTGGACGAGCTGGTGATCGGGGTGGCGATTAACCGCGACAAGGCGCCGTTGTTTTCACTGGAAGAGCGGGTGGCGATGATCGAAGGCGAATGCGGCCCGCTGACCGAGCAGACCGGCGTGAAGATCCGCGCCCATCCCTTCGAGAACCTGCTGATCGATTGCGCCCACGACGTGGGGGCGAAGACGATCATTCGCGGGCTGCGCGCGGTGGCGGATTTCGAGTACGAGTTCCAGATGGTCGGCATGAACCGTGTGCTCGACGATCGGGTCGAAACGGTCTTCCTGATGGCCGATGCCGAACACCAGGCGGTCGCGAGCAAGCTGGTCAAGGAAATCGCGCGGCTCGGGGGTGACGTCTCGCACTTCGTTCCCGCATCGGTGCATCGCGCCCTGAAGGCGCGGCTCGGCTAGAATTCCCCGGATGACGGCACTCTGTCTGCCAGGCGCGTCGTGACGGTCGCGTTGCGCTCCAGCGTGCGGTGGACCGGGCACTTGTCGGCAATCTCGAGCAGGCGCTGGCGCTGGTCATCGTCCAGATCGCCGGTCAGCGTGATCTCGCGCGCGAAGCTGTCGATCTTGCCGTCCGACGCCGCGGCGGTGTCCTCGAGATGGCGCTTTTCGTGGCTGACATCGACGCGAACATGCTTCAGCGGCCATTTCTTGCGCCGCGCGTACATGCGCAGCGTGATCGAGGTGCAGGCGCCAAGGGCCGCGTTCAGCAGACCGTAGGGCGTGGGCCCCCGATCGGTGCCGCCCAGGTCGCGCGGCTCATCGGCGCGCAGGCTGTGGCCGCCCGTCGAGATGTCCTGCAGAAATCCCTCCGTATCGGCCTCGGACACCCGCGTGATGCCCTCGGGTGCGGCAGCCGAGGTCTCGGGGCGGGGCGGATCCAGGTAGCGCGACACCCAGGCCGCGATGATGTCGGCCGCGTATTCCGCATCGTCGGGATCGGTGATCAGGTGATCGGCGGTGTCGAGCGTGACGAAGCTCTTGGGGTGCTTGGCCGCCATGAAAATCTGCGCGGCGTTCTCGATGCTGACGGTCTGGTCGCGCGGTGCGTGCAGCACCAGAAGCGCGCGGCGCAGGTTGGCGATGATCGGCTGCAACTCGGTCGCGGCGACATCTTCGACGAAAGCGCGGCCGATGCGGATCGGCCGTCCGCCCAGATCGACCTCGGCCTCGCCGTGTTCGCGGATGGCGTCCAGGGCGCCCTCGAAATTGTGGGTGACATGTCCGGGGTCGAACGGTGCGGCGATGGTGACGACGGCGCGCAGGCTGTCGATCTGGGGCGACGCCTTCAGCACGGCTGCGCCGCCAAGCGAATGGCCGATGATGATGTGCGGCGGCATGTCCATGGACGCCAGATGCCGTGCCGCCGCGACCAGGTCGTCCACGTTCGACGTGAAATCGGTGTTCGCGAATTCGCCCTGCGAATGGCCGAGCCCGGTGAAATCGAAGCGCAGCACGGCGATCCCTTCGGCCGCCAGCCGCCCGGCGATGCGGCGCGCGGCGGGGATGTCCTTCGAGCAGGTGAAGCAATGGGCAAAGAGCGCGGTCGCCCGCAATCGGCCGTCGGGGCGATCGAGCCGCGCGGCCAAGGTCTGGCCCGCGACGTTTTCAAAGGTCAGGCGTTCGGTGGGCATGACGTGTCCTTCCCGGCAGGGCCCGCCCAATGTGGCCCGCGGGCCGACGTCGGGGCAAGCCGCAATAGCGACTTGTCGTGCCGGGGCCGGGCGGTGTAAGGGGCGGTCCGGGGGCGATTAGCTCAGTTGGTAGAGCGCTTCGTTTACACCGAAGATGTCGGCGGTTCGAGCCCGTCATCGCCCACCATTGCTTCCGTGGCCACACATGGATTGCCGGGGATCAGCCCGCCAGGCGCGTTGGCGGCGCATTCAGGCCCAGCCGGGCGCGGATCTCGTCGATCAGCTCGATCTCGCAACTCACCGATTTCAGGAAGTGGCCATCCAGTTGCTCGGCATAGGCCGTGTCGACGTCCTTTCCGGTGAAGAGCAGCGTCGGCAATTCCCGCGCCGCCATGACATCTTCGGCGACCCCGTCGGGAAATTCGAAATCCAGCAGCAGCAGATCGAATTTTTCGGTGTCGAGCGCGTGGCGCAGCGCCGCGGCCGATCGCACCTGCACGCATTCGATTTCCGGACCAAGCGAGTGGGCGATCAATTGCCCCAGGCTGCCATCGTCCTCGGCATAGAGAACGCGCGGCCGGGCCTTTTCCGGGCCGGGCGGCGTCCCGTCGCGCGATGCCGGGGTGCGGTCCGGGAACGCGACGCGGAAGGTCGTGCCCTGTCCAAGCGTGCTGTCCAGCGAAATCCGGCCCTCCATCCCGTCCACCAGCACTTTCGTGATGTGCAGGCCAAGCCCGGTGCCGTCCTTGCGGCGCGTATCGGACGAATCGACCTGCAGGAACTGCTCGAATATCCGCGGCTGGTAGTCTTCGGGGATCCCCAAGCCCTGATCGGCGACCTCCAGGATGACCTCGCCGTTTTCGCGCCGCAGCTCGACCGTGACGGTGCCGCCCACGGCCGAAAACTTGATGGCGTTGGACAGCAGGTTGTTCAGGATCTGCTCGGCCCTGTGCAGATCGAGCTGCGCCACGGCGTCGGGCGCCAGGATGCGCTTGACGATCGTGACCCGCTGCTCGGGCAGGTAGTCGGACGCGTCCTCGACGATGGTGTCGACGATGTCGGCGACGTTCACCGGTTCCAGCACGAACCGCATCGAGCCGGTCTGGATCTTCTCGGCGTCCAGAATGTCATTGATCAGGTGCCCGAGCCGCTCGCTGTTGCGCTTCGCGATGTCGATCAGCTGAAGGATGCCGGACGGGATTTCGCTGCCGATCTGGTTGGACAGAAGCGTGATCGAGCCGCGCAACGAGGTGAGCGGCGTGCGCAGCTCGTGGCTGACGGTCGAGACGAATTCACCCTTGGCGCGCAGCATTTCCTCTTCGCGGGTGATGTCGCGATCGTGGCAGATCAGGCCGATCAGCCGGTCGCGGTCGTCGCGCATGGGAACCTTCGCGGAGGATATGGCGCGGGACGGCGCGTTCTCGACGTGGATCTCGCGGCGGAAATAGGCGATTTTGTCCGCCCCCAGCACCGACCTTTCCTGCGCGGCCGACGCTTCCGCTTCGCAAGACGGTCGGATCTCGGCCTCGCTTCGGCCGATCAGATCGCGCGCATGGACGCCCATCATGGCGGCGGTCGCGGCATTGGCGGCAAGGAAACGGCCATCGAGCGTCTTGGCGTAGATCGGGTCCGGCAGGGATTCGACCATGCGCCGATAGATCAGGTTCGTCCGCTCCAGCTTACGGCGCAACCATTCGCGGTGCAGCAACGATCCCGCCAGCAGGGTCCCCAAGAAAATGAAAAGGGTGGCCGGTGGCAGGGCCGCGGCCTGTTCCACATCGCGAAAGTCCAGGATCGGCACCACGATAAAGGCGATCAGGTAACCGGCCGTCGTCGCCGCCGCCAGAAGGACGCAGTCGGCATAGGTCGGGGGCTTGTCGCTGAGCAATTTGCGCAGCGCCAGCGACAGCGCGCCGATGCTCAGAACCGGGGGCAGGGCGACCAGCAGCGACGAGCCGGAATAGAAGAACTCCGACAGCAGGATGATCGCCGCGGCAGCCGCAAGTGCAAATGCGCCGCCGTAGAACGCGGCGCAGCCAAACAGCGCGGCCACCAGGTCCAGCGTGTAGCCGCCGACGACGACGACGGTCCCCAGTTTCGACACCTGGGCCGCCGCGCCCATGAGGATGCCGTACCCGACCTGGCCCCTGCGGGACGTCTCGGGGTTCAGGAAGCCCCAGAATATCGAGATGCAGACGATCAGGATCGCCAGCACAGCGATCTCGTTGAACAGGTATTGCCACATCACGTGACCCCCCAGGCAAGGTCGCGCGGGCGCGATGGCGGGTTGGATCCGGGCCGGGGGCGGAGGCGCGCGTCACACATGGCGCAGCCGGATCCGGCGTCGGTCCCAGATCGCGACCGCGAAGCTGCCGCCGCAGATGATGACCACGATCCCGACCTCTACCAACGGGCGGAGCCATGCTGAACCGGTGATCTCGGGCGCCGTCGTGCCGAAAGGCACTAGGGTCATGCCCGACATGGCCGTGAAGTGCAGCGCTGCGATGGACAGGGCGAAAACGATCGGACTGCCGAGAGTCCGGATCAGCCCGTCGAAGCACGCGTAAAGCAGGCAGGCGACCAGGCTCAGCCCCAGGCAAAGCGCCACCGCCAGTGCGACGAAACCGGTTTGCCACAGGATGGTCGCGCTGGTCCGATAGGCCTGGATGCCCGCGAAATGCATGAGGCCGACGGCACCCGTCAGCGTCACCGCCGCCAGCGCGGCGCGAAGCGGTGATGCATGGGCGTGCAGAAGCTGGAAGGCCGCCGCCGCGTAAAGCAATGCGGCAAGGCCCAGCGACAGCAGCGTCCAGCCCACCGAGATCTGCAGCTCGATCCCGTCCGAATAGCCCAGCAGCGCGCCGAAATGGGTGACCCAGACGGTGCTGGCTAGGGTTGCGACGCACAGCACGAACAGCCGCCTGCGCCGCTTGCCCGACGCGCGGTCCGTTTCGGTCAGAAGCGCGTAGCCCGAAAACGATCCCAGCCCGCAGATGAAGACGGACGCGACCAGCGACAGCGGGTCGTGCTGCTCGGTCAGGCAGGTTTGAATACTGTCGAAAAAGCTCATGTGGCCTCGTCTCATTGCCGATCGTCGGGGAGCGGACGTCGCGCGCGCGGCGACAGCGACATCCCCGCACGGGCCCGGATCGGACGCTGTGTAGCGCCGCTAGGCTAAGATTGTTCTAACGTTTCCCGCTCAATTGCCACGATTGGCGACCGCGGGCAGGGGGACGGCTTGCGCTTCGCCTTGAGCCAAGGTGAGATGGGCCATGCGCGTCATCGCCGATGCAAATCCCGACGATCTGGACCAGATCCGCGACCTGCATGCGGCCAGCTGGCGCGATGCCTACGCGCCGTTCGTGCCGGATGACGCCTTGGGCCGCCTCGATGCCCACATGGCGCAGCGCTGGTCGCGCTTGCCGTCCGGCTGCCTGTGCCTCTGGCAGGACGGAGCGCTGTCGGGGTTCGTGCGGATCAAATCGCGGCAGGGCTGGCCCTACATCGACAATCTGCACACCCGGCCCGACCTGCGCGGACAGGGCATCGGCGGCGTCCTGCTGGTGGCGGCGATGCAGCGGCTGGCCGAGCGCGGCGGGGCGCGCGTCTGGCTGACGGTGATCGCGGGAAACCGGCGCGCGCGCAGCTTCTACCGGCGCCACGGCGGCTGGGAAGGCGCCCCCATTGTCGAAGACGTTCTGTCCCATCCGACCGTCACCCGCCCGGTGATCTGGAACCGTTTGACGCAAGGACCTGCGAAAAACGCATAGCCCGCGGCCGATCGCGCTTGACGCCCAGCGGAGGCGTGCCTAGAACGCCCCTCACGTTCGGACGGGGTCCGGACGGGCAATGGGCGGTTGTAGCTCAGTTGGTTAGAGTACCGGCCTGTCACGC
>NZ_JAEKPD010000040.1 GCF_016412875.1 Palleronia pontilimi
GTCGAGGTGGACGAGGCGTTTGTCGGGGGAGCCCCGAAATCCCTGTCGGGAGCGTATAATCCACGCGGCAAGGGCACTGGAAAGCCTATGATTTTCGTGGCGGCCTCTCGCGACGGACAGGCACGCGCCAGGGTCGTTTCCGATGACAAAAGGGCGACGCTCGAGCCGGTTCTCCTGGAATGGATTGACCCCGACAAGACGAGCTTAATGACCGATGGAAGCAAGAGCTACCGGGGCCTGGGGAAGACCATGGCCGACCACCAGTATGTGATCCACAGCCAGAAGCAATATGCCAACCCGGAGACCGGTGCCCACGTGAACACGGCCGAGGCAGTGATCTCCCAGGTGCAGCGCGCTCTGGTCGGGGTCTACCACAACCTCGGTCGACAGCACCTTCAGCGATACCTCGATGAGATCGTCTGGAGATGGAATCATCGCGACCCCGTCCGGGAAATGGTCAAGCAATGGACCACGAAAGCCGGTGTCGAGCGGGAGAAAACGACGACGATCTGGAAGCCGATCCCAGTGGTCGACCAGATGCGCATCTCGCTTCAGGGGGCGGTCGGAAAGCAACTCCGGCGTTCAAAGGAATACGGGCTAT
>NZ_JAEKPD010000041.1 GCF_016412875.1 Palleronia pontilimi
TTCAAAGGAATACGGGCTATGCTGGCCTTGATGGCGGCCCGGTGCATTTGTAGTTCAGATAGGCGTTTAAGAGACCGGAAGCGCAATGTCGACTTCGAGCCCAGATTCGCCGTTCCTTGCCCTTCTGTTACTGGTCTGAACTCGACCCGGGTTGCCAATTCATATTCATGTAGGCGTTGCCCGCTTTGAGTTCGCGCAGCATCTGGTCGAGACGTTTCTGTTTCGTTTCTTCGCGTTTCGCGTTGCGTATCCAACCGAGGTAGTCATTTCGCTGATACCAAGGGCGCCGATCATAGCGGTCTTTCAAACCTGCCGACTCCAGTGCCTTCCGGACGAAATCGGGCATTGGGTGTGCGGGTCGTTTCAAGACAGCACCTCTCTCTCTTGGTATGTTGATACCATGCAAGTGCTGGAAACACCAAATCGTCCGCTGGGCGCCGTTCTTATCATCCACTCATGGTGGGGGTTAACGGACTCTTTTCGGCAATACGGGAATGCGCTTGCAGCCGCGGGCTTCGTGACCGGGCTCGCTGACCTCTTCGACGGACGTGTTGCAAAGACAGTGGCACAAGCAAGGGCGCTGCGCGGGCGTCCACGTCGCACGCCGATGTATAAGAGCCTTGCCGCTGACATCGGAGCCTTGCGCTGCGCAGGGAGAGGAGACCTCAAGGTCGGTGTCGTCGGCTTCTCGATGGGCGGGCACTGGGCGGTTTGGCTGTCGCAGCGACCAGAATACGGGATTTCAGCCACGGTTCTTTACTATGCGGCGCGAGGAGGTAGTTTCGACCAGAGTCAGGCCGACATTCTTGCGCATTTTGCAGAGAAAGATGATTGGGTCCCGCCGAATGCACGCAAGAACATGGAACGCGCCATCAGCAAGTCCAGTTGTGCATACCAAAGCCATCACTACCCGGGCACGACGCATTGGTTTGCGGAATCAGACCGAAGCGCCGAATTTGATGCACCGAGTGCGAGACAGGCGTTGGAACGGGACATCGAGTTCCTTCGTGCAACCCTGGCAAGCTGACAACCACTGACGGCAGCAGAGTCTGCACGGCTGACTTTCAGGACAGAAGGGTTGAGTGCTGATGCCGTTGCTTTCTTTGGTGGATAAGCGGGAAATATTTTTACAGCTGAGAATCATTCGATTGCCAAGATTTAAGCAAAGCTGTCGGCATCAATGCTGAAGAAGACCGCAGCGCTAACATGACAAATGTAACCGAATTTTTTAGGCCGCAGCTCTTTGCTTGCCAAGCGCTTTCATCGGAGCAGGCAGCTGCACTCTGCGTGGAGTTGTTTCGGCTGGGAGCCTCGTGCCATTCCGTGCCCGGAAAGCGCTTGTAGAATTCGGATTGCCCCGAGGGTGAATCCGGACCTCGGTTTCGTCGATCTCGATCTTTCCAACGACGGCGCGGAGGTATGCACGCCGAAGCGGCGGATCGTCCTGCGTGAGCGCATGTTGCATAAGTTCATCGAACTGGGCGACCATCCTTGCAGTGATCCGTTCGTCCGGCACGAGCTTCTTTCGAGCTTGCTGCGCCGCCTTCTCTGCGATGTCGCGCTGGGTCCTTAGGTCGT
>NZ_JAEKPD010000042.1 GCF_016412875.1 Palleronia pontilimi
GTTCTGTACAACGGCACATTAACACTGCACATCGTTGGCAGGATACGGAGCGCAATGGAAGTCATCACCTCAAGCTGAGCTATCTGGTGTGGCTGCAAAAAGGTACCCTGTGCCAATTGTTGTTGTTGAGGTTGTTGCCCGAGTTGCTGTTGTGACTGTTGTTGGGGTTGGGAAACGCATTGGCCCAACTGTTGGGGTTGCTGCTGCTGAGTTTGGATGGAACCCTGAACCTGTTGTTGTTCTTGCAGGATGATGGAGTAGACGATAGCACGGATTGCCTCATAGCGGGATTGCTGGGGGATTTGCGGCAACTGCTGGCAACATTGTTGTTGCATCACATGGCAACTGCTCTGCTGCAACATTTGCGACCTAGCAAGACTTTGTGGCATAGCCACAGGGCTGCATTGCTGCTGGAGGAATACCTTGCATGGGTTTAGTTGCTGCAAGATAGATGGATGAACAAATGGTATTTGTTGTTGCAGTAGAACTGGCTGTTGTTGTTGCGAAAATGGTGGTTGTTGCGGTAGAATTGGTTGTTGTTGTTGTTGCGAAAATGGTGGTTGTTGCGGTAGTACTGGTTGTTGTTGCTGCGAAAATGGTGGTAGTTGCTGTGAAAATGGTGGTAGTTGTTGCTGCGAAAATGGTGGTTGTTGCGGTAGTACTGGTTGTTGTTGCTGCGAAAATGGTGGTAGTTGCTGTGAAAATGGTGGTAGTTGTTGCTGCGAAAATGGTGGTTGTTGCGGTAGTACTGGTTGTTGTTGCTGCGAAAATGGTGGTAGTTGCTGTGAAAATGGTGGTAGTTGTTGCTGCGAAAATGGTGGTTGTTGCGGTAGTACTGGTTGTTGTTGCTGCGAAAATGGTGGTAGTTGCTGTGAAAATGGTGGTAGTTGTTGCTGCGAAAATGGTGGTTGTTGCGGTAGTACTGGTTGTTGTTGCTGCGAAAATGGTGGTAGTTGCTGTGAAAATGGTGGTAGTTGTTGCTGCGAAAATGGTGGTTGTTGCGGTAGTACTGGTTGTTGTTGCTGCGAAAATGGTGGTAGTTGCTGTGAAAATGGTGGTAGTTGTTGCTGCGAAAATGGTGGTTGTTGCGGTAGTACTGGTTGTTGTTGCTGCGAAAATGGTGGTAGTTGCTGTGAAAATGGTGGTAGTTGTTGCTGCGAAAATGGTGGTTGTTGCGGTAGTACTGGTTGTTGTTGCTGCGAAAATGGTGGTAGTTGCTGTGAAAATGGTGGTAGTTGTTGCTGCGAAAATGGTGGTTGTTGCGGTAGTACTGGTTGTTGTTGCTGCGAAAATGGTGGTAGTTGCTGTGAAAATGGTGGTAGTTGTTGCTGCGAAAATGATGGTTGTTGCGGTAGAACTGGTTGTTGTTGCTGTGAAAATGGTGGTTGTTGTTGCTGCGAAAATGGTGGTTGTTGTTGTTGCGATAATGGTGGTTGTTGTTGTTGCTGTGAACATGGTTGCTGTTGTGGAAATTGGTGTGGTTGTTGTTGGATGGGTTGTTGTTGTTGGTGGTGCGTTAATGTTTGTTGTGGT
>NZ_JAEKPD010000043.1 GCF_016412875.1 Palleronia pontilimi
TTGTTGCGGTAGAACTGGTTGTTGTTGCTGTGAAAATGGTGGTTGTTGTTGCTGCGAAAATGGTGGTTGTTGTTGTTGCGATAATGGTGGTTGTTGTTGTTGCTGTGAACATGGTTGCTGTTGTGGAAATTGGTGTGGTTGTTGTTGGATGGGTTGTTGTTGTTGGTGGTGCGTTAATGTTTGTTGTGGTGGTAATGGTTGTTGCTGCGATGGTCTCTCCAAACCAGGGATGTGGCTATTCTCCATTTGTGCAATGGCACTTGTCGCCGCAACGGCGAGGAGGGCAAAGATGAGGAAGGTCTTCATGGTGGACTAGTGTTAACTAGTGTTGCTTGGTTTTGAT
>NZ_JAEKPD010000044.1 GCF_016412875.1 Palleronia pontilimi
CCTGAAGGTCGTAGGTTCAAATCCTACTCCCGCAACCAAAAATACACAACAATACCAAAGCCTTAGGCCTCGCATCACGCGGGGCTTTTTGCTTGTCCGCATTCCACGTCAACGCCACGTCAACGTTTGACGAGTCGCATAACAAATATTCAATGAAATCAACGCCACGGCTCGACGCCGAGCGCTCTGTCATCGCGAGCGATTTGGGGATACGGTTTTCTGAAACTGATGCCGAGTGACCGCGATGTCCAAGAAAACACTGAACAAAGCCAATCTCGAAAGGCTTGGCGCCCCCAAGCTTGCCGAGCTGGTGATGGAGCTGGTGCAGGGGTCCGCGGCCTTGCAGCGTCGCGCCAGGATGGAACTGAGCGCAGCACAGGGCCCCAGGGAGGTGACCGCGGATCTGCGTAAGCGGTTTGCATCTCTGCGTCGGTCGCGAAGCTATGTCGACTGGCGAAAGCAGCGTGTGCTGGTCAAGGATCTGAACAGCCTGTTGGCCCAGATCGAGACGGTGATCGCGCCGCAGGATGCAGACGAGGCTTTCGAGCTTCTCTGGTCCTTCCTGCAACTTGCCCCGTCGATCCATGAGCGCACCGATGACAGCAACGGCTCTGTTGGCGACGTGTTTTGCGAGGCAATTACGATGATCGGGTTGGTGGCGCCCAGGATCACGATCAACCCGCAGACGCTGGCCGAGCGGATCCTCGATGCTGTCGCCGATGCCGGCTATGGCGAATTTGACGGCATCATCCCGGAGACGGCAGAGGCGCTTGGTCCGGACGGGTTGGAGCATCTCACAAAGATCACCAAGACATGGGCCGACACGCCGCCAACGCCTGAAGAACTGGCCGCGTATGAACGCTTTGGTCTGTCCTCGTCGCCCGCAGACTCCGTGCGGCGCGCAAAGCAGTCGACCTGCTCGATCATCCTTGCTGATGTGGCCGATGCGCAGGGTGACGTCGATGCCTACATGGCCCGCTATTCGGCCGAGCAACTGACCTATGGCACCATCGCCCCCGACGTGGCGCGCCGTCTGATCGACGCGGGGCGCGTTCAGAAAGCCTATGACATTCTTCGACGGTGCATGACGCGTGAGGCAGATACCCCCTTCCGGAGCTTCAATTCCAACCTTGATGAGGTTTACGAAGACTGCCTCAATCGTCTGGGGAAGGTGGAAGATCTGAAGGTGCATCTCTGGTCCACGTTCGAGCAGGGCCTGAGCGCGCGCGCCTTGCGCAAATACCTCAAACTGTTGCCTGATTTTGACGATGTCGAGGCCGAGGAAAAAGCGCTCGATGCTGTCGAAACCTATCCTCGCCTTGCCGCGGCGATCAGCTTCCTGGTCGACTGGCCTGCGCTTGATCGAGCTGCACGGATTGCGCTGGCGCGCTCCGATGAGTTGGACGGCGATAACTACACCACGCTGAGCCACGCCGCAGAGGCGCTGGACGCGCGCCACCCGCTGGCCGCGACGCTACTGCGCCGCGCGATGGTCGAGGACACGCTGAAGGGTGCGAAATCCACGCGCTACCGCCATGCCGCGCGCCATCTGGCCGAATGCCAGGCGTCGGAGCAGGAGATTACCGACTATGGTGCAGTCCTGACGCATGAGGGGTTCGTCGGAGCTCTTAGGGAGAAACATGGCCGCAAATACGGGTTTTGGTCCCTAGTGGACGACTAAGCGCGGGTCTTGGGGTTATTTGCAAGGCTTCAACTCAGCCTGCCAGGCTTTACGAACCGGTCCTGCACACAGTGCGCAGCAAGGGGGCAACGCCAGTCCAACCCGACACTCGCACCCAGCCATTGTCAACTTCGGACATCGACATGGTAGTGGTGACCTTCTCCCCGGTATCCGGGCCATTGCGAACTGGA
>NZ_JAEKPD010000045.1 GCF_016412875.1 Palleronia pontilimi
AGTGTTCTGCACCTCCTTCATTTTACGTCCAGCCATCTGAACTCCTTGTAGTAAGTTTAATGGAATGCAGCCAAAGTCTTGACCAATATTCTGAGTCCACTGCATCGGAATCGCCATTGGAACGCTATTCCCTGAGGCGAACTTATATTTTACGCACCATTGAGCATTATCGAAGTAATGCGGAGAAACCGCTGGAGAAATAGAGGCGAAATCAAATCTCCGCTCTCGATTAATATTTCAAATTTTGGATCAGATATATTGACCATCCTTCACCCAGCTCCGATGAAGCAACTCCTGATGATAAGACGATTGCCATTCATTACCATCTATTCTTGTATCTGTTCGCAGCATCTTCGGTCCAGCTCAGATGTGATGAACCGGACTGGGAATGCAAAACTGGGTCAGTCACTCGCGCTTCTGGTTTGGCATCCTTCCTACCTGTGCGGCTGCCGAAAGCAGCAATTCCGCAAAGGGATTGAGCAAGGCTTCTTCGAGTGTGCATACGAAAGAGAGGATTGCATCTACGTCGCCCTCTTGGTTAAGTCGCACGAGAGCTTCCAAGCAGGAGCGAACGGTTCCGTCTGATATATGATCGAGCATACCATTTCCTTTGCTTTTGAGCGCACACAAGATTGGCCTCTTTTTCAAAACAGGAAATGGATCTGCCTCTTACCGCGCAATGCAGTCACCTTTAGACGCATCGCGGTTTCTTTCCTGCTTCGGAAATACTCTCTGGTCACCTCGCGGGTCAGCGAGAGCAATATTTTGAAGGCCGGCTCATAGCCTACGAGGCATGAGGAATGTATATCGCCACTCTGGGAACTGCACCAGTCGTGTCGACCGACCGGATCGCATGCGACAGGGCTTCATTTTAATTCCTACCATGCCTCGGATTCTCTTTTCTACTCATCAGCGTTTCCATCTTTGTTTCGTGTATTCCATCGGTTGCCATCTCGGCTATCCAATTCCTCAGGTAAGTCAGCCAAAGATCACGATTTCTTACTTTCCGCGGATTATCTTGAGGACCTGCGGTAGCAGAAAACCCTCCACCACCAGAAGTTCCTCTTCGGAAATTTGGCCCGCACTGCCGGACTTTCGGTTGGTGTCGGTCTCGCTTTTGGTTACACCCTGCTCTGCGCTCACACCTGATCTTAGATTTTTCAGATCCATATTACTCACGGCCATCTGTCTGCGCGATACGATCGCACCTCGGACGGATCTTCAATGATGTCGTCAAGCGGCGGTGATGCGCCGTGAATAACAGTTATATTACTGAATTATCGATCGGAGTGAACTTCTTTATTTTATTCTTTCGCCTTCGCCCCCAATAGATTTGGTCAATATTCTTCTCTTTTCCGCCGCCCGATTGTGGCTGTTTTATCGCCAGCCCGAGATGTAATCACAGACATCTATAGATTTTTTTGGGGTCAAAGAATCAATTCACTTCGATTTAATGTGGCGAAATCGCCACGAGACCTCTCGGATGAGAGGAGGTCGCGTGGCCGATAGGCCTACCGATTCGCTTTCGCGATAGCTCACGCCGAGACGGGCTGATCTCTGCCTCGCCCTGCATCTTGTTGGTAGCCAGCTGCTCTGACGCTATGATGACGGTTCGAAGGGAGTATTCAGATGGCTGGACGTAAAATGAAGGAGGTGCAGAACACT
>NZ_JAEKPD010000046.1 GCF_016412875.1 Palleronia pontilimi
CGCCGCCTTCTCTGCGATGTCGCGCTGGGTCCTTAGGTCGTTGAGGCGCTCGGCGAGACTGGGGTCGGAACTTTCCATTACGCCTTCCTCGACCAATTGGAGGAGGCGGTTCAGTTTTGTCTTCGTGTCGCTCAGCTTGGCTTCATGTTTCGCGAGGCTGTCGCTGGCATCGGCGGTCCTTTCGGTTTGCCGTTCTTGCAGCTCCTGAAGGAGCATGGTCATCCGGTCGTGGGTCAGCAGGTCTTCCATGATGGCGGCCAGAACGAGGTCATCGGTCTCTTCCATCCGGACTCGTCGGCCCTTGCACGTTCCCTTGCCCTGCCGCATGCGGCCACCGCAGGCGTAGTAGCGGTATTTTCCGCCCTTGCCGGTGCTGATAAGCATGCCGCTGCCGCAGCTTGCACAGGTGGCGAGGCCGGCCAACAGAACGGGGCTGCTCACGGTCCTGGGTGGCGTATTCTTTGGATTGCGGGATTCGAGGGTGCGCCGGGCTTGATCGAAGTCATCGGCGGAGATGATCGGTGGCACGGGGATCAGGATGGGGTCCGAAGTCTCGCTGTTCCGATTGCGCCAGTATTCCCCCTTGTGGATAGGGTCGGCGAGCACCCGATGAATCTGTCCTATGCCCCATTTAGCTCCCTTGCGCGTCCGGTAGCCATGATCGTTGAGCCACTCGGTCAACCTCTTGACGCCCAACGGGCCGCTTGATCCGTCGCCCTTGAGATAGAGCTGGAACATGAGGCGGACGACCTCCGCCTCGTCCTCTCGCGGCACAAGTTTTTTCTTGATCGTTTTCCCGCGCTTCTCGGCCTCGATGGCCTTGAAGCCGAAGGGCACCGTGCCACCATTGAAGAAGCCTTGCCGGGCGTTCTCCGCCAGAGTGCGTGCAACATGCTTGGCGGTCTCCAACGAGGTATACTCGTCAAAGAGAGCGAGGATCTGGCGCAGCATCACGCCCGCCGGATCGTTCCCCACCTCCTGGGTGATACTGACGAGGCGGATGCCGCGCTTCTCGAGCGCGCGAGCACGCAATCCCAGCTCGAGTTCGTTCCGAAAGAACCGGCTATAGGAATGAACGACGACGACATCGAAAGGCACTTCCCCGTGAAGCGCGGCGTCCATCATCTGCTGGAACCCCGGCCGGTTCTCGTCCCTACCGGTTCTTGCGTCCTTGAACTCGGCCGTCACGACCAGATCCCGCGCGGCACAGAACTCGTGAAGCGCTCGGCGCTGGTCCGGGATCGACAGCTCGCGCTTTGCCTGCGCCCCGGTCGACACGCGCATGTAAAGCGCCGCGCGCAGCGGTCCTTCAGTGTTCTGCACCTCCTTCATTTTACGTCCAGCCATCTGAA
>NZ_JAEKPD010000047.1 GCF_016412875.1 Palleronia pontilimi
GCCAAGCAACACTAGTTAACACCAATCCACAATGAAGACCTTCCTCGTCTTTGCCCTCCTCGCTCTTGCGGCGGCGAGTGCCGTTGCGCAAATTTCACAGCAACAACAACCACCACTATTTTCGCAGCAACAACAACCACCATTTTCACAGCAACAACAACCACCATTTTCGCAGCAACAGCAATCACCATTTTCGCAACAACAACAACCACCATTTTCGCAGCAACAACAACCACCGTTTTCACAACAACCACCAATTTCACAGCAGCAACAACCACAATTTTTGCAGCAGCAACAACAACCACCATTTTCACAGCAACAGCAACCACCATTTTC
>NZ_JAEKPD010000048.1 GCF_016412875.1 Palleronia pontilimi
TTTCACAGCAACAACAACCACCATTTTCGCAGCAACAACAACCACCATTTTCGCAGCAGCAACAACAACAACAACCACCATTTACACAACAACAACAACCACCGTTTTCACAACAACCACCAATTTCACAGCAGCAACAACCACCATTTTCGCAGCAACAACAACCACCATTTTCGCAGCAGCAACAACAACAACAACCACCATTCACACAACAACAACAACCACCGTTTTCACAACAACCACCAATTTCACAGCAGCAACAACCACCATTTTCGCAGCAACAACAGCCACCATATTCGCAGCAACAACAACCACCATTTTCACAGCAACAACAAATACCAGTTATTCATCCATCTGTTCTGCAGCAGCTAAACCCATGCAAGGTATTCCTCCAGCAGCAGTGCATCCCTGTGGCAATGCAGCGATGTCTTGCTAGGTCACAAATGTTGCAGCAGAGCATTTGCCATGTGATGCAGCAACAATGTTGCCAGCAATTGCGGCAAATCCCCGAGCAATCCCGCCATGAGTCAATCCGTGCTATCGTCTACTCTATCATCCTGCAGCAGCAGCAGCAGCAACAACAACAACAACAGGGTCAGAG
>NZ_JAEKPD010000049.1 GCF_016412875.1 Palleronia pontilimi
CCGTTCCCTTCCTGGGGCGGCGATCATGCACCGCCTGTTCCAAGGCATCGAGGACGAAACCCGCATGCGCCGACGTGCTGACGCGCCAGCCGACGATCTTGCGGGCATAGGCGTCGATGACGAAGGCGACATAGACGAACCCCTTCCAGGTGGCGACGTAGGTGAAATCGCTGACCCAGAGCACGTTGGGCGCGGGCACCCGAAACTGCCGGTTCACCTTGTCCAGCGGACACGGAGCCTTCTTGTCCGGAATCGTCGTGCGGTGCGGCTTGCCGCGGATGATGCCTTGAATATCCATGTCCTTCATCAGCCGGGCCACCGTGCAGCGGGCGACGTCGAAACCCTCGCGGCGCAATTGGTGCCAGATCTTGCGGACGCCATAGACGCGCCAGTTCTCTTCGAAGATGCGCCGGATCTCGGGCCGCATGGCTTCATCGCGGCGGGCGCGGTCCGACAGGCGCGTCGGATCGGCCCGCTTCGCCAGGTGATCGTAGTAGGTGGAAGGGGCGATCGGCAGCACAGCGCAGATCGGCTCGACCCCGTGCGCATCACGATGCGCCTCGATGAAATCCACCATCACTTCGACCGGCGGTCGAGCTCCGCCATCGCAAAATACGCTGACGCCTTCCTGAGGATCTCGTTCGCCTGGCGCAGCTCGCGGTTCTCCCGCTCGAGCGCCTTCATCTTCTCCGCCATCTCGGTCGGGATGCCTGCGCGTTGGCCGCTGTCGACCTCCGCCTTCTTGACCCACTCATTTAGGGTCTGCGCAGTGCAGCCGATCTTCGCCGAGATCGACATAACCGCCTGCCAGCGCGACGGATGCTGACGCTCGGTCTCGAGAAGCAGCCGCACGGCCCGATCTCGCACTTCAGGGGAAAACTTATTCGTGGTCTTGCTCATGATGCTCCATCCTACTCAGGAGTTGGAGCCTCCGGCAAACCCGGCGCGGTTCA